>JANNQG010000026.1:0-321044 GCA_031400595.1 Cyclobacteriaceae bacterium | reverse complement strand
ATCGGCTAATACACAAGGCTCGGAAAGGGCGTATCGAAATTGCGTCATTTCCTTACTCATAATGGCAATTGAACAGGGGCTATTCTTTCGACTCACAATTTGCCCGGTGCGTCCAAAGCCATATGCTTGCTTATAAAATACGGTATCTACATCCACAAAAGACATGAGCGCAATGGGTGTCTTAAAAGTAAGCGCTGCCAATTCCGTATAGGTACTAAATATTTCCTCAGAAGGTGTGTCGTAGATCTCAAATCGCCTCATGACTTCTGCGCGCTCAACATCATGATCGGGCTTCAACGTAGGATCGAATGATTTCGGCAAGCTGCTCTTTATATTACGAACGATGTTAACGTAGTTCATTTCAACTATTGATGATCAAGTTACGAATTTACTTATTTACCTACAGACATGGAAATAGAGGCCTTTGTCATTTTAATGACACGTTGGGTAACTGACAACCAATTACATTTGTTCCATGAAAATTTTTCTCGTGTGTTGCCTTATTCAAACAGCAATTCTGCCTGGAGTAGCCCAGTCGAATGCGGTAGTTGTTGAGCTCTTTACATCACAAGGCTGCTCAAGTTGTCCGGCTGCTGATAAAAATCTTAGCGATATACTTCAACATGCGGCACAAGACGAACGGCCTGTATACGGACTTTCCTTCCATGTCGATTATTGGAACTATATAGGATGGAAAGACCCCTACAGTAACAAAGAATTTACCGAACGCCAGCGACAGTATGCCCAGCAACTCAAGCTTCATACGATATACACACCGCAAATGATTGTTAATGGTAGCACTGAATTTGTGGGATCAAGTATGGGTGAGGCGGAAAAGGCAATAATGGAAGCATTTAAATACACACCCGCATATCAACTAAAAATCACCGACATAAAAACAACAAACGAAAGTGCAACCATCCGATATACTCTCAACAAAGATCCTCTTGGTGAGGTGCTCAACATTGCGCTTGTAGAACGAAACCTTGAGAACACTGTAACGCGTGGAGAAAATCAGGGAAGGAAACTTCATCACGACAATGTTGTTCGTTTATTCCAAACAACTAAGCTTAAACGAAACGGGGATATTGAAATTCCTATCTCAAACATTAATCTGCAAAACTCATCTGTTATAGTATATGTTCAGGATGCAGCCTGGCATGTTGTCGCGGCAACATCAGTGCCTTTGGATACCTACTTGAAGTAGTAGTATATCGACACGATTTATTTATTTTATTTAAACTACGTTCCTAAAAAAAGTGAGTATGAAAATAAAGATTCTATCCGTTGGATTCACATTACTAAGTTTTTGGTCAGTTGCACAAGACAAGCCTCAGGGCTTAAACGTCAATGATAATGCTCCCGATTTTACTGCGAAAGATCAATTTGGTCAGGAAGTGAAACTAAAATCACTGCTTAAAAATGGCCCTGTTGTTGTCATGTTCTATAGGGGTCAATGGTGTCCTTATTGCAACAAGCAATTAAATGAAATGCAAGACTCACTAAGCCTTCTAACCTCCAAAGGCGCAGCGGTTCTGGCCGTTACTCCAGAGAAGCCTGAAAATATTTCGAAGACCATTGAAAAGACGAATGCATCCTACTCCATTTTGTTTGATGATGGATTGAAAATAATGAATAGTTACAAAGTTTCATTTCAAGTAGATACGACCACTATTACGAGGTATAAAAAATATGGTGTTGATCTTACTGTTGTCAACGGAGAGAACGGAGCTAACCTACCGATTCCAGCCGTTTACATTATTGATAAGAATGGTAAGATAATCTACCGTTATTTCGATGCTGATTATCGAAAGCGGCCTAGTGTAAAGGAGATTGCACGTCATTTATAAAGAAAGTATTGCTTCGAATGCTCTCTCTTCTAAAGAAGGGAGGTATTCCCTTTCAGAAGAAGGTAATTCATAAAAACTTTCAATTTCTTTCCTCATGCGCACAATAAATTCCGTACCTACTCCTACTTTACTCTTAACTTGAATTTCACCTCCAAGTTGTTCAACAAGCCCTTTTACAATAGCCAGCCCTAATCCAATGGATGGTTCACCCGAAGTTGGGCGTGCACTCAAGCGTTGAAATCGTTTAAACATCTTTAATTGATCCTCATCGCTTATACCAGGGCCTTGATCCTGTATGGAAATGTAAACTGCCTCCTTAACACTCATTACTTTAATGAATATCTCTGAATTCAGGTTGGAGAATTTTAACGCATTGGAAATCAGGTTATCCATTATCCTTCTAAAAGAAACAACATCGGTTGTTATTTGAAGATCATCCTCAATAGCGATGTGAATCCGAATATTTTTTCGAAGTGCCTGCTTGTTAAATACTTTTTCTACATAGTCACGTATAAAGTGGTGAAGATTAATGGAAGAGGCTTCGGGTTTTTTGTACGAAGTTGAATTCGCTTGAAGGACATTCTGAATAATTTGAGAACCCTCTTCATTTACCTGTAGCAATAGATTAACGATTCCCCGTTGATCTTCAGTAAGTTTTGTTTGCAACAAGATTCTTGACAGCCCCTTGCTGCGATTAACCGGGGCACGAAGGTCATGAGCGACTATACTGATCAGACTTTCTATTTCTGTATTGATTTCTTGAATTCTTTGATTCTTATCCTCCAGAAAATCATTTGCTGCTTTTAAATCACCAGCTTGCACGGCAATCACTTCATTCTGCGATTGAATCTCTCTGTTTTGAGTTTGAATAGAACGATTCTGCTTGTGTAACAATACATTCTTTCTTCGTATTCGCTTGCGTGATATATATAATGAAATGGTTATTGAAACACCACACAGAGACGTTATCGCAAAGATAAGTATGATCAAATTTTGCTGGCGAACCTTTGCCTCCGCCATCTCTAATTTCATCTTCGTAGTTTCTTTAGTTCTTTGTCTGATTTCTGACATTAAACTGTCGATTTTTCCCTGTTGTGCCGAAGTACTAAGCGCAATTATGAGGAAAGCGAAAATCAAATATTTCTGTATTTTACCCATGTTAATTTGCTAACGTATTCTTAACACAAGAATAATAGCAGGTTGGATAGGGTGGAGTAACAAATCTGACAAAGCTTGCAATTACCGGATAGGAAGCGTTATTACAAACTCTGTAAATTTACCATAGTCACTCATGAAGCGGATATTTCCATTCGATTTTTCTACCAGCTTTTTCACGATGTATAAACCCATTCCTGAACGGGACGAATTTTTTCCCCTAAAAAAAAGTTCAAAAATTCTATCTTGATATTCATCAGGTAAACCTTCTCCATTGTCGTGTATTCTGAGGGTAATGAACTCCTTTCTGGATTTGACTTCTATATCTATTTTGGGATGCCTACCCGGGAACAGTTTGTGAAAATGCACAGCATTCTCAATACAATTCGAAAGAATAAGTTCCAGGTATTGTCGGTTGCTCTGAAGCTGAATATTTTCAACCTCAATATTAATCTGAATATTCTTCTGGTTAATCTCTCTTTTCAGCGACAGCACTATTGTGTCGATTATTTTTTTGACGGCTTCATTATCGAGGGATACTGTTTGTTGTAAGCTGTTTCCATTTTCGCGCAGCAGTGAATAGATCACACAGAGTTTATTCAGCGCTTCATTCATGTTGGCACTAACAACCGAAAGTTTTTCCATGTAGCTCAATGCCGCAACATCAGTTATCTCTTGATTTCCCAGACTGAGCAGGCCGGCCATAGTTGCCAAAGGTCCTTTTAAATCATGCGATGCGCGATATAAAAAGTTGTCAAGTTCTTTTTGTGAATTGTCCAGTTCAGCTTGTGTAAAGGTTAGCTCATTGTGCTTGTTATTGATTCTCTTATTTAGGCTTTCCAATTCAGTGATAGAAAATGATCGGAGCTCCATTTCATACTCAACCATTTTCGCCAAGTTTTGTAAAATTCGTTCTTCTCTGATAGTAAAACCGTGGGGTTTATTATCGGCAACAGCCAGTACACCAATATTGTATCCATCAATACTTTTCAAGGGAATGCCTGCGTAAAATTGAATCCCTTGTTTCTTTACAAAATCCAGATTAATCTTTCGGCAGGTCTCGCGATTGAAATTTTTAAAGACGGTGGGTTGATTTTGTAAAATAACTAATGAACAAAGTGAATGAGTTCGTTTTACACTTTGTCCTGCCAACTTTCCCCCATAATTTTCTTTAAGGTATACCCGATCAGAATCAATAAAGGAAATGATTCCAATTGAGCTATTGAAAATCAAGGCAGCGGTCTCTGCCAAATGCCGAAATGTTTCTTCAGAGGGCGAATCTAAGATTTCATAATTCTTCAATGCTTCCAATCGCTTGGATTCATTGTCTGGGATTAGCGCCCTTTCCAATTCAACTTCTACTGTTTTCATTCTGCCAATATTTAATAAATTATTAACCTCTACGAATTTCCGTAGATTTTAAAAATAGAATCGCGTAGTGCATTTCCGTTTACTGATGATATGAAACTCATCACTTCCGCTATTTCTTCTGGCCTTACCCAATCTGAAAAATTAGCCGATGGATTTGCCTGACGGTTTACCGGTGTATCAATAACACTGGGAATAATAACAGAGGTAACAACATTTTGAGAGGCTCCCTCTGCATTTAAAAATTCAGCGAGTTTAAAGATCAGCGATTTTGAAAGCGCATATGCCAACAAATCTTTGCCATCCGTTGCATTTATTGATGGGCGTGCGCCAACCAAAATTATTCGACCACCCGTTGCTTGCTTCTGCATTTGAAGAAAAACCGGACGCGCTGCGTAGAAGGCAGTCTCGAAGTTTAAGGCATACATCTTTTTTAAAATCGCTCCATCTGTGTCCTTTATGCCACCCGTAGCAAAGCCACCTACTAAAAGTAAGGCAGCATCTATGCTCTGGTGTTCGCTTATGACTTTAGTTATTACTTCTTCTACATTTTTTTCGTTTGTAAGATCTGCCTCGTAGGATAGGATTTCCCCTGCTGCTTCAAAACCTATTTTTTTCCCGGGCGATACCGTAACGATCACTTTGTATCCTTCTTCCAAGAATTTTTCAACCGAGGCTTTACCAAGATTTCCGGAAGCTCCGGTGATGAGTACATTTTTTTTCATGGATCGTATATTTTTTTAGTTTATTCTGCATAGGGTAACACCGCTCTCCATTTCAGCCAGCATACGATTGTTTGACGCTGACTTGGAGAGTCGATTCAATTCCTTATTTTCAATTTGTATCATCTTCCAATCGTCAAATTGAAAGACTCTTCCTGCTAAGGACACTTGATCGCCAACGATGTTCAAAATTTTCTGATTGAGTGGTTCAAAATTTTCACCCACTAAAAGAAAGTATTCCGAATTTTTCTCAGCGTAAAATACCGGAGGTATTCCGCCTGATATGCATCGTATGGCGCATGAACGATGTACTTTGCCTTCACCTGGATTCATAACTCCAAAATAGCATTTCGGGTCTACGATCTCACCCTGAATCGTTGCTTTTTCCAATTCACGCACAGTACTTCCCTCTAAAGTAATTTCCTCTGAAATAAGTTGGATGTTAGTGTCATCCGCTATTTGTAGAAGCGCCTTGCCATCACCATAAATTAATGATCCACTGATCTTAACCGATTTATTTTGAAGAGAAAGATGTAGATCGTTCTCTATTTTCTTTAATGTTTCCACAGCTCCAGCTTTTCCGAATCCAACCAATAAGATGGTTTGATAAACAGAACGGTTATCACTGTCTTTTCCCATATCAATTCGTAGGGTGGGCACAGGAAATATTTGCAAAGTTCCCTCCAGTGTTGTGGAGACTCCATACTCGAACGTATTGGAAGAAAAAGTTTGATTGCTTTTTGCCAGCACCAACGCCAAGATTGTAGTACCTACGCCAAGAGCAATAACTATCTTTCTCAAAAATAAAGACGTTTGTTTAGGTGCTTGTGGTAAGTAACCAACAAAAAACTCATCAGGTTTTGGGATCCATTTCATAGCTGTGCGTAATTCATCCTCATTACTTCGTGTTAAAAGTTGCTGGTGTTCTTTCAGTTCCGTCAGGGTAAGGCGTTGGGTTTAACCAAACTTCGTTATCAATAACCTTTATATCATACGTGGCCACCTTTTCTTTGAAAGGTGGTGGAGAGCTTCCATTATGCGGTAGATACTGATAGCCATGCCAGGGGCAAGTAATGCAACCATCAATAATTCTTCCCTCTCCTAATGGTCCATTCTGATGCTTGCAAACATTTGATACAGCTGATATTTTATTGTCGTATTTAAAAATAGCAATTCGCTCTTTGCCAAGACTAACGATCTTCGCGCGCTTCTCTGGGATATCGTCCACAGTACACACTTTTTCAAATCCATCCAAGATTATACCCGTTTGTGCTTTATCTGCTTTGGTTTCTTTTCTACCTGCTAGTAAATGCAGCGCGCATAGCAGTATAAAGCCGATGACTAATAGTGTTACAAATAGGGGAGAAGTTTCGAACTGAAGTATGCCTAGCAGTACGTGAAGGACAATAAGTGCGTATGCTAAGTAAACCAGCATGTGTAAGGATTTCCATATTCGGGGACTTAGGTTGTGCAACCAAAAATCATGACTGGTAATGGCCATTAAAAAGAAGATAGTCAGCGCAAAGAATCCAAAAATTTCAAAAGGGAATCGCGATATTGAATTGTAATGAACATTCGACACAAAAAGGGAAAGAATGGGATTGATGTTTCCCAATGAATGAAATTGCACTATTGAAAAAATGCCGTGTGCGGCTCCAAAGCAAAACATCGTAACACCTAAATGTCTTCTATTATATAGGAGTGGAAGGAATATAGGGTTCAATCGGGTAAGCGGGCCGATCATCAAAATAACGTGCAATAAAAAAATGGCAAGCGTGGCTGTCGATCTAATGACTAGCGTTTCTTGTGTTATCTCCGGATGAATGACAAGGTTGACAGAAATAAAAACTGATAGATAAAGGAGCACAAATGAAATGAGTATCCAATCATAAATCTTCTTTTGTCTATTCCACAATATGGATTGGTAGGAAGCACTCATAAATCGGTTGAAATTAAATAGGTCACTATTTCTTTTTTATGAATGCCATCAAATAGAAGTACGTGTTTTGTGCTGACGCGGGTATTAAATAGGTATGTTCCCTTTGTTGCCAATCTGCCTAAAAGAATTTTCTGTTGTTCATCTACCGCAAATACCGAGCAAGATGGAGTTGTGAGCGGATTTAACACATGGATGGTAATTTGAAATGATGAATCTTGACGCAATGATGTGAACCTAAAATTATCAACATTTTTTTGTTCTGCGCTTCGCTGTGGTCGAACGACTAGCGCAAGCGCCAAGGCTATTGGAATTGCAAGAGCCAGCACTCGCCAAACAACAAAGTGAACTGAACGTAGAGGCTTAATCATGTCTGTTACTCTTAGCGTTCAAATATTTTTTTAAAAGAACCGGCCAAAAAACAATACAACCTGGAAGAATCATTAGTTTAAAATTCCACGATGTTTCGTGAGAAGCCTCATCCACCATGTGAATCCACTTTAAAATGAATACTAGCGAAAACAAAAATCCCAGAACTAGATAAGCGCCAATGCAATACAGAATGATCATAGCTGATAGGATTTATTCGAAAGATAATGTTTAGTTCAGAGTTGCTAGGTCAAGTAATTGACCAAACCGCGAGTTTTCTTCATTTTTGTTAGTCTCTAATACGAATTCTAGATCGGTAACAACATTCATAAAATTAATGTAAGCATCGTAAGGTGTGTTGTAGTGGCTAAAATATTTATGCACATCACCATCGTTCCAGTATTTTGTGCACATATAATAAAAATGATCGGAAGTGGTAAGCTTTGCCCACTTGTCCAATAAATCACCATCACCCGTCTCTTTTATTTCTTTTTCCAATGAATAGATACGCTCCATAGCATCGTGCTGAAGGCTATTGCCTAGCCATGCAGAAAGATCTCGCTCAAGATCGGCCCATGAACTCAGGTCATGTACATCGTAATCGCCTTTTGCTTCATACGAACTAATTACTTCACTGGGTGTTTTAAAATTAAAGTCTGGGTGTTTAAAAATTTCACCCGGCATGTGAGCCAGGAATTCAAAGATGCCCGTCTCCGGCCACTGATGTTCACCAAATGTTTCATAATCCATAAACAGATTAACGGTTTCTCCATTGCCGGCAACTTGATGTGCCCAGTTGGCAAACTTTGGTGCTGTCAACGGCCATTCGTCCCACCCTTGATTGGAAAAGCGAAAGGCAATATCGTCTGACAGTTTGTAGTTTTTCAGTAAACATTTTATGTTCTTATTACCCGGTGGGTGATGTATAAAATTAGGGCTTCGATGGCCAAGTACGTGATCCAATCCTTCACAGATAATCCCCTTGTAGCCTAAGTCAGAAATGAAGTTTGCAATTTCATTATTATAAATGAGCTCTGTATTTCGAAATACGGTTGGAACTTGATTGAAATATTTCTTAATTTTTGCTTTGTGCAAATCGATCTGGCGGATAAATTCTTCTTTGGAATAGAGATAACTGAGCGAGTGGTGGTAGGTTTCCGACAAAAACTCAACACATCCTGTTTCAGCCAATGCTTGAAATGATTTTAGAACATCTGGGCGGTACATTTCCAATTGTTCGATTATTGTTCCACTAAGGGAATACGCAACTTTAAAACGACCTTGATGTTGATTAATTAGGTTGAGTATCGTTTGATTTGCTGGTAAATAGCATTTCTCCGAAACACGATCGAGTATTTCTTTATTTTTTGTATCGTCAAAATAATCATGATCGTTTGCAATTTTAAAGCAATCGTATGGCTTCAACCGAAAAGGTTGATGTACTTGAAAATAAAAGCAAATGGAGGGCATAATAGGTTGTTTTAGTTTGAACGTAACTGATTATAAATGTCGAGAACTTTGTATGCAGCATGGTGCCAGGTTACTTGCTCAATTTCACGATTTGCATCCTCTGAAATTCTCTTATGTAGAGCAGGGTACCGTAACAAGGCATGAATGTAATTCGCGTGCTTATCGGTATCCCAATGGTCGGCTTTCAGCGATGACTTCATTACTTCTGCAGCACCCGATTGAGCAGAGATTACGCTTGGGACTGAATGTTGCGCGGCCTCAAGTGCGGTAAGTCCAAACGGTTCAGATACAGAAGGCATAAAATATACATCCGCCAATGCGAGAAGTTCATTGACCTTTGCTTTCGATAAGAAGCCCGTGAAAATAAAATTGCGCCCCATTTTTTTATAGGCCGATGATTCAAGAAGGTGCGCAAACTGATCGCCCGTTCCCGCAACAACAAATTTGACTCGCGGGTATACACGTAATATTTTTTCAGCTGTCTCTACTATGTACTTCGGCCCTTTTTGGTGGGTAAGTCTGCCGAGAAACACAACCAGTTTATCTTTTAGTTTATGTTCTGTGCGAACGATGGTGGCGGGATCGATTCCATTGTGCACCACTTCAATTTTCCTTTCATCAATTTGGTAGTGCTCAATAATTTGCTGTTTCGTATAATGGCTCACGGCAATTATTTTGTCCGCTGCTTCCATGCCGCTTCGCTCAAGCCAATAAATTTCGTTTCTGGCATGTTCACCCGCCCGATCGGTTTCTAATGCGTGAACATGAATCACTAATGGCTTACCCGTTCTATTTTTTATGTTTATTCCAGCAGGATAGGTCACCCAATCATGCGCGTGAATCACTTCAAAATTTCCATCGGCTGCAATCTCCTCGGCCAGTTTGGAGAATAAATGGATCTTGTACATGATGTCGTTTCCGTAAATTTCCTTGCCGGAAAAAATATCATGAATATTTTCTATAGAAACACCGCCTGACGACATTGAATCAAACGCTTGCGACTGACTTTTGCTAATTAGTTCGTTGGTATGATGATACGGGCTAATACTAATAGGAAGTTGATGAACTACGGTATTCAAAAATGAAAAACTGAATCTCAACGCTTCAAGGTCGATCGCTTGAGCTGTAAGCTGGTTTAGTCCGATGATGTTAACATTATTCAAATCCGTGGATGCAGAAGTTTGAGGAATAATCAAGCGAATGTCGGCTCTCGGACTTAATGCCTTCACCAAACCGTAGGTCGCAATGCCAAGCCCCCCACTAAAAAGGGGTGGAAATTCCCAACCTAACATTAAGACCTTTGTCATTCGATTACTTTAAATCACTAACGCAAAGGAGGCGTAATTCAATTGAATTGATTGTAATGAAGCGGACAGAAAATCATTTTTGTCCAAAATATGATCGAACGGACCCTTTGCATCGAACAAAAAATTTGTTCTCTAGGGTACCTTTAACGATAGAAAAAGATTGGCTTTTCTTTTAGACACCAGAAGTCCTAAACGAGTAAGCTGTTTTCATTAAGGAAATGTCCGAGTAAGAAGGTGTCTCAGCAAAAAGAAGGTTTCAGTTATTTCGTAATTTCTTGCAGAATTATGCAAATGAATGTTTAATAACAATTCATCAGGCTAAAGGACAGGAGTTTGATTACGTTTTTATCCAATGCTGCTTGAGAAAAGATTTCCAATAGAAATGCGAGAAAGTCATCTTAGCGACAATCCAAAAAATGCTGAAAAACGTTTACGAGGTATGAAAAAGCTTACACCACTCGGTTTATTTCTACTTACTACCCTTTCGGGCTGCATTGGTACCGATTACTTTGATGATAAAATAGTACCGGAACAAATTAAACTGGTATCCGATCCAACGCTTGCTTTGCTTCCTAACCATCAGGCACAAGTACTAGCAGAATATTACAATGAATACGGCATCAAGGAATCGGTTGCACTCGGTTGGCAATCTTCCAACTCAACTGTTGCTGAGGTAGATAATAACGGCACTATTACGGCCAACGGAACAGGCCAAGCCATAGTAGAGCCTTACTACAAAGAATTTGTTGGGCAGGAAAAAATTATTGTTACTGTGGTTAGCGATCCTACTGCGGTAGCGACTGTAGAGGTAATCAATCCTTCCAGCACATCTCTTTCGACTGGTGCGAAAATACAATTAGCAGCCACTGTTCGGAATGTTATCGGTACTGAACTTATTGGCAAGGCCATCGAATGGTTTTCTGAAAATGAATCAATCTTAAAAGTATCTTCCAGCGGACAGGTAGAGGCTGTTGGTGTGGGCATTGCAGGCGTTCACGCGAAAGTGGAGGGTGTGAAAAGCAATAACATTGATTTTACCGTGAATGGCTTGGTGCGCACCGGCACATTTGTGCAAGCGGGTGGGTATAAGGCTGTAGGTACCTCTCGCCTGGAAATAATAAACAACGAACTCATCTTAACCTTTAGCGACAACTTCGATACTGACTTTGCCTTAGGCACCTTTATTTACCTGGCCAACTCTACAAATGGTTCAACTGTCCGTGCCAGTGGCTTAGAGCTGGGCCAAATCTTCACGGATGGCGCAAAGAGATTTAATATTTCACAAATCAATCCCAATATAGGGTTAAACGACTACCGCTATGCAATTGTCTTGTGCAAACCAGCTTCTGTAACTTTTGGCTATGCAGACCTAAAATAAAAGAATGAAAACGCTGACTGTCACACTCCTCCTTATTGGATTTTCTGTTACAACCATATCCGCCCAAATCTTAGAGAAAAGGCAGGGAGTATTCCGCCTTGGTCAACAGGTCATTGTTTCAGATTCATATCTTGATCCGGATGAGGTTGCCGATACGATCCGAACCAATGCGGTATATCTTACCAATATTACTGCAGCTTACGGACTTACAAATCGACTGAGCGTTAATATTGCCTGGCCTGTATTCGTTCGCTCAACAGTTAACGAAGTTAAGTATAATCAAACTGGTAACACGTTGCCAGGAAAAGCAATTAACTCCGTTGGAGACGCTGAGGTGGGCATTCGATATGCTTTTCGCACAAAATTGCCGGTGCAGATCATAGGTTATGTAACACTGGGGTTACCCCTTGGGGAAAAGGGAAATGTTGGTTTAGATACCGATGTACAGACGGGCGATGGAGAATTCAATCAGCTAATAGGGCTACAAGTGGGACAAACGTTCTCCAATTTTTATGCCCTTGCTTATGGCGCTTTTAACAACCGATCGGAAGATTTTTCCAACGACATTCGCTATGGTTTGAAACTAGGCTATGCAGGCGATAAACTGGCCGTGGAAGTTCGTTATACAGGCATTGAGTCTTTATTTAATGATACTGCTCCGGTTTCACAGAATGGTATTTTCTCTAATCATCGCGAAATTTTTTCTCCTGGGGCAGAGTTACAATACATTGCTACTAAAAGTATCAGATTTTTTACCTCCATCGATTGGATGGTGGCTGGACGCAATACATTAAATGCCCCCCTCTTTGGTGCAGGTATCGAGTTACGCAGATAATTTTAGTCTTGGCTTGATGAAGCCGGAAGAGAATTGAGAATGTTTGATCTAAATTCATTGCCTTAAAATTTTTAGATAACCGATCTCGTGTCTTTTGACGGCACTGGAATTTCTCACTGTTGGTCTTTTTATTTCTTCGCTTGCTCAAGCGAAGCACTTGGCGCGCTACGAAATAAAAAAGCCCATCCTGCTTTCAGCAGGACAGGCTTTCAATGTTTGTCGGGGCGGCAGGATTCGAACCTGCGGCCCCCTGGTCCCAAACCAGGTACGCTACCGGACTGCGCCACGCCCCGAACTATATTTTCACTTCACTATTTCAACTTTCGTGATCCGACAGGGGCTCGAACCCCGAACCGTCAGCTTAGAAGGCTGATGCTCTATCCAGTTGAGCTATCGGACCATGTTACGACCCTGTTATCACTAACAAGAACTTCTTTTCACAACCACACTTCACCAATCTGCGGAGAGGGGGGGATTCGAACCCCCGGTACAGAATGACCCGTACGACAGTTTAGCAAACTATTGGTTTAAGCCACTCACCCACCTCTCCAGTGTTTTTAGCCTAAAAAGCCTCTTCCTCCCCGGAAAAGGAATGCAAATATAAAGGTTGACGCAAAACTAACGCAACCTGACCGCAAAATTTGTCTTTTTTTTTCTAGGCTGAAGATTTCAACCTAACAATTCTACTCTTTGAATCTCCGATTGTACTCTTTTACAATTCTCTCCATATCCTTAAACTTTAATTCCTTGTTCTTGATTCTTGTAACAAGGTCGGGAGCTCCTTCTATTACCGGTGGCATTTTTTCAATAAAATCCTTTGATTCAATGTATATAATCTCTCCCTCTACATCCATGATAGCATAAACAAAATATTTATAGGCTACGAACCTTTGAGGTGAAAAAGTCGAAGGCTTATCATATGAGATTAATTCTTGAACATATTCTTCAGGTATCTTGTATAGTACTAGTTTTCCCCGACTCAGAACGATCGCTTCAATCTTGCCTGCCTCAAATTTCTTCCATCTTGGGGAGCCGACTTTTTTCGGGTGAACGTTATTAATTATTTCGAATGTATCTTTTCTAAAAACGTAACCGAGTAATTCAAGGGTGTAAAATTCCTGAGGTCTTTCATTTGGTTTTTTGTACAGATTGATTTTTACACCTTTACCTTTAACCCCTACATCATATTTGAGGTATCCTTTAATGATCATACTGTCCAGCGTAACCACATAACCATTGAATTTCTCTTCCCAATTCTGAGAATACACAAATCCTATATTCAAAAGAAATATCGTGAATAGAAAAGCCTTTCTCATACCTGTGAAAGATTAATATCTCGATTTTTCTTTCTTCAACGCTGCGCCACTCATTGCGGCAAAGCCCCCAACGAGTCCACCGATTAGTGCTGTGACTACTAACAGGAGGGGTTTACTCAAACTAAAAATTGCAGCAACACGTTCGGCAAGAGGAGCGGCAGATGAGGCATCGAGCATCCAGGCTTTGATCAACCATAATAAGGCGATGCCAATCAAGCCGGCTAAAAAGTTAGCGCTTGATTTCAATGCATAGCCCGCAGCAAAGGCTGCGATGGCAATACACCACCAGGGCATAAACAATTCAAGAATAAAGGCTACGATAATAATGGCTATAAATTGGATAAAGAATTTCATTTTGAATTAGGATTGAGTTGAGTAGAATAGAGTGCTTGATTTCCTGCTTCTTCAGGCGTGTGAATAAACATCAGGCGGTAATGTTGATCTGCCACCCAGCGATCTACCATATTACCATAATAGTAACTGCCCGGATTTCCGGATTGCCCGCCAGGGTAAACTGCCCATGATTTTACTCCGGTCTTTTCAAGGCTGACGATCATCCGCCACGAAGGGCCATTGGTTTGGGAGTGTGCATTCACGATACTGCCGTTTCCGCCATGCTTTACATTGATGCTTAGTGGACGTAAAGGAGGAAGTAAATGACTGATGTAGCTGTCCTTGTACTCAGCCCACGCAACATTGTCAGTCTGATGATCTTTTTTCCATTTCGATATTTTTGCCACAGCCAACGAAAGTGATTTGTGAACTATTTCTTTAGCAGTTTCCTTCTCTGGTGTGCTTTGAATATCAAAGAATGATAAATCCGGTTTCTCTTTCAGGAGTTTAATAGTAGTGTAAGAAGTTGGTCGTTCAAGCGCAACTTTCGAATCGTTCATCTCATCCCAAATCATCGGCATTAGCTCGGTCCACCATGCTTCGAAATAAGAAGCACCTTCTGAAGTTTCAGTATTAAAGTAATCCCAAGCCTTCACCGTGTTCAGGAAATTTTTTACAGAGTCTTTTAAGGCTTCTTCATCATCAATATAAAATAATAGGATCGGGACGCACTCGAAAGCTTTCAGGTTAAAATTATCGCCTTGCAGTTTAGCCATATCTTTAACGCTGATGTTCGAAGACTCACGCAAAACTTGGTTAATTCTCCGATTACGGTAGACTTCAAAGTTTGTAGACGTCACATAATACGGATATGTTGAATCCGCAGGGTATTGATTGGCAGAGCTCACAAAACCACGTTCAGGATTTTTGTACGTCACATTTTGTTCGTTTGGAATATAGGCCTGCCATCCGTTGGATCGCTTGCTTCCATCCAGCACAAATTTTCCTTCGTCCTTTCTGCGAACTGGATATTTTCCCTGAATCCTCATGGCAATATCACCTGACACAGATGCGAAAACGAAATTTTGTGCAGGTGAACCATAGTGGTTGAGCGCCTCCATATACTCGGCATGGTTATTTGCGCGATTTAATTTGTGTAAAGCCAGCAACTCTTCCGATTCATCGTGTGAAATCCAGCGAAAAGAGTAATTCTTTAATTCATTTTCGCCACCAAAACTTTCATCATAGGTAACCGGTCCCCAATGTGTGTAGATAACCGTATCGTAAAATGATTCTTTCCCCCGAACTTTAATTTCTTCTACAATCTTTTTAGTATCCATCCACTGGTCATCCAGTTTGTATTTGTTTTTTTGTGAATCCTGAAACGTGATTTTGAACCAGTCAGTCAAATCGCGTTGTGCATTGGTTACACTCCAGGCGATGGAGTCGTTAAAACCGATTGTAATTCCAGGGGCTCCTGGCAACGAAGCACCCATGACGTTAACGCCAGGCGCGTTCAGTTGTACGGCAAACCAAATGGAAGGCAAGGTTAAATTTAAATGAGGATCACCGCACAGGATAGGAGAGCCAGTCGCGGTTTTACTTCCCCCTACAGCCCAGTTGTTACTGCCTATTGTCGGGTCAGGATTAGGTAATTTTTTAATCGCTATTAATTCATCTAGAAGTGCAGCGGGAACAGTATCAAATTTTATAGGATTGAATTTCCAACCACCCGGATTATCTACGATCGGGTCAATGGAAAGCTCACGGTCAGGATATAAGAGATCAAGCGTCTCCTTCCCGAAGAGTTTGAGCGCATTGGTCATCTCTATATCCTTATCTCCAATGTTAAGCGTTTGAGCCATTTTCTTTAGTAGCAGTGCACATTTTAAGGGGGTCCAGTTTTCTGGTACATAATCCAAAAGTTTGTATTCAAGCGGTAAGCTTTTGTACTCAAGCGTGGCAATATATTGATTGATACCTTCCGTATATTTTTCAGCTACCATCCGGGTAGTTGGATCTTTTTGCATCGCTTCCAAACCGTGAGTAGCACCGAATCCAAGACCCAGTCTTCTGCTGCTTCGGTCAATATCCAGTATTCTGCCATTGGGTCCCTCTCCTAAAATTTCAGAAAGTCTGCCAGCAGAGGCATGTGTTTGGAATTCCATTTGCCATAGGCGATGAATAGCTGTTACGTAACCTTGGGCGAGATAAAGGTCTTCATCATTGCTGGCGAAAATGTGCGGAATAAGGAGGCTATCGTATATAACCGTTACTTTATCTTTAAGTCCTGCGATTTTTAATTCTGTTGGCCCTGTAAACCCTTTTGGTTCAATGTTTTGCCAGAAGCCATGAAAGGGATCCAAGAATTTCCCGAGTGGTGGAATGCGGGAGCCCCCCAGTTGCCAACTATTGTTTAATAGAAAGATCAATAGAACCGTAATGCCAAGGGAAATAAGGAATCGGGTGTTTCTCATGAAGGTGTCAATTTATCGGCTGAATGTAAAAAGCTTTTCCTAATTTTCGGCCTTCAATCATTATAATTACTTTATTCAGTAGCCCTTGAAACAGATTTTGAACCAGTACACCAAGGAACAAATAAAGAAAGCGAGTGCCATTAAGGCTATTGTTTTTGATGTAGATGGGGTGTTAACGGATGGTAAAATTATTTACGATGATACCGGCAAAGAAACGAAACAGTTTAATGTAAAGGATGGCTACATTATTAGTCATCTAAAGAAGGCAGGAATTATTGTGGGTATAATTACAGGACGTGATTCGAAAGTGGTTAGTAACCGGGCAGCAGAACTGAAGCTTGATTTTTGTCACCAGGGGATTGTCGATAAACTGGTAGTTTTCGAAAAGCTTATTGACTTCCACAAATTGAAGAAAAAACAAGTCGCCTATATTGGAGATGATATTAATGACATGGGTGCATTGCGAAATTGTGGATTATCGGTTTGCCCTGCTGATGCCATGAGTTACGTTAAAGAACAGGTTGACCTAATAACACAGGTTAAAGGAGGACAAGGCGTTGTACGCGAAGTTGCCGACCTTGTATTAGCCGCGCGTGGTGAAATGGGAAAAATTTTAAAAGGATAGTGGCTGTCAGGTTTCGACAAGCTCAACCTGACATTAGTTTTTTAATGGATATTGTAAAGCATGACGTATGGAAACATTCAAGGATAAAGTTCAGGTAACCGATAAAATCACATTAGGTGGCGATAATATGGTATTGTTTGCGGGTCCATGCGCGGCAGAGAGTTACGATCTTTGTTTGGAAGTGGGTACTAAAATGAAAGACTTGTGCCTGAAGTTAGGAATTGACTATGTGTTTAAATCTTCCTTTGATAAAGCTAACCGTACATCGGCAGGTTCGTATCGTGGTCCATCGGTGGATATGGGGTTGGAAATTCTGGCGATGGTCAAGCAAAAGCTTAACGTACCCATTGTAACCGATGTACATGAATCCTATCAGTGCGCGGAAGTTGCGGAAGTTGTTGATGTGATACAAATACCAGCATTTTTATGCAGGCAAACTGACTTGCTAATCGCGGCAGCGAAAACAGGTAAAGCAGTCAAAATTAAGAAAGGTCAATTCATGGCACCAGAAGACATGAAATATGCAGTCGATAAAGTACGGGGAGAAGGAAACAATAAAGTATTCTTAACGGAGCGTGGTGCAAGTTTTGGCTATCACACGTTGGTGGTTGACTACAGGTCGCTCCCGATTATGCGCCAGTATGCGCCAGTAATTTTTGATGTAACGCACTCTATTCAACAACCCGGTGGTAAAGGCGGGTCATCGGGTGGGCAGCGTGAGTTTGCACCGTTCTTGGCACGAGCTGCAGCAGCCGTAGGTGTTGATGGATTTTTTATTGAAACACACCCGAACCCCGAAAAGGCTCTCAGCGATGGCCCGAATATGATTCCGCTATATGAAATGGAATCGTTTTTAAAAATGCTTAAGCAATACTGGGAAATTAATAAAAAGGAAAATACTACAAGTAACTGAATCAGTTAACTCGAATTCCTTCTAGCGTAAATTGTGGAGTAATGATTGTGTCACTTAGATGTAAGGCTCTATCACGAATTACAATTTCTAACTTTAACGGTGCTATGCTAAAGGTTTGAGTAAAACCAGAACTTGCCATTGCATAGCGAATGGTGCCTTCTAATGGACCAGTCTTATTTGATAAAACAGGAAATCGTGCATCAAACCTGAAACAGTATGCTTCGAGCCAATCAAATTTTTCAAAACTCCCTGTTCTATTGTAATAGAATGTCACATCAATATTGGTGTGGTTAACATTTGTTTTATACAATAACGGTTCGGCTTCAATTAAATAGTACTTGTCGCCACCGATAAACCCCGAATCAGCAATGTTATAAGAATTGTCAACGGCAGTTGCAGGCACTAACAGCTGGTCATCGGCATAAAATAAGCAACTTGCATTGTCATAGAAGGGGAGATAATTATAAAGCGGCTCATCACGGGTTCTATTTGTTACCAGTTTGCCCGGTAGCCCAGCTGATTTTAATCGAATGTATGGTACATCGGAAGCATCGTATACAACGCCCGTTGCAACCTTTGTGGTATCGCCAAGTCCATCGGCTAAAAAATAAAAAGATGCATTAAAAGGCTCTTCAAGATAATCGGCATTTACGCCTAAATCCCCGTCACCATCTTTAAAATCAAGATAAAGAATAAGGCTGTCGTTCGTGGCTGGACCGGGGAGGTCTTTAAATTGAATTTTATTAAAAGTTATCTCCGGTAAAACACTGAATATCGGGGCTTCAAAGCACCCACTAACTGCTACGAATAAAAAACAAAATAAAATTATGCCCTTAATTGCCTTCATACACTATTTTTGAACCCGGACAAGATACATAACGGTTGAATAACTTGAAAAGTTTTAAGTCTCTATTGTATACGGTTAACGACCGTAATGTAAATGATATTGCATTACGCCTATTTCAATACCAGGCAAAAAATAACCCAGTCTACGCGAGCTACCTTTATAACCTAAACATTAATCCGGAAACTGTTGATGCAATTAGTAAGATCCCCTTTTTACCAATAGCGCTTTTCAAAAGTCATGTTATTAAAACTGATGAATGGCTTGCTGAAACAGTGTTTGCCAGCAGTGGCACGACTAAGAGCACAACGAGCCAGCATGAAATTGAGAGCCTGAATTTCTATTTTGAAAATTCTCAACACTCTTTTAATTACTTATTTGGGCAGATTAGTCAATATCATATTTTTGCGCTTATGCCATCGTACCTCGAGCGCAACGATTCTTCACTCATTGCAATGTTAAGTTCATTTATAAAAAAGAGTGACTCTGAGTTTTCAGGATATTATTTGAATGAGCATGAAAAATTATTGATGGATATTGAACGTTGTAAAAAGCAAAGCGATAGAAAAATTTTATTATGGGGTGTAAGTTTTGCGTTACTCGATTTAGCCGAAAAATTTAACCCCGATTTGAGTGGTTGTGTTATTCTTGAAACGGGTGGGATGAAGGGGCGAAGGAAGGAAATGATCCGTACTGATTTACACCTTGAGTTGAAGAAACGCTTCAATGTAAATGCCATTTATTCTGAGTATGGAATGACTGAGTTATTATCACAGGCTTATACAAAAGGGGATAATTCATTTTTTCCACCACCCTGGATGAGGGTTATCGTACGCGAAGTAACTGATCCCTTTGAGAGGGGTCTGATTGGCCGCCCTGGAGGGCTTAATGTAGTTGATTTGGCCAATATTCACTCTGTAGCATTTATTGAAACAGAAGATGCCGGAAAAGTGTTTGAAGATGGGTCTTTTGAGGTTATGGGCAGGCTCGATAATTCGGATGTAAGAGGGTGCAACCTGATGGTTGAATAGCATATTGGGCTGGTGAATGGCATTATACTACGCCAAGATTTGTTTTGTAGTTAAAGACTTTTATTTTTGTCTAACATAAAGCCACTTTTGATGAAAAAAGTTATCGTTTTTTTGATTTTAGCAGGGTTTGTCTCAGCTTGTAGTCAGTATACTTGCCCAACGTATGGCAAAAAAATGACTCCTGTTAAACAAGCTCCGTTAAGAAAAATCTAGACTTAGAGATATTTTTTTACATCTTCAGCTAGTATTTCCTCCCCGGTCATTATCACCAGCCTCTCTATTACGTTCCTTAATTCCCTAATATTTCCTGTCCAATTATGACTTTGTAATGCCTTGTAGGCCTTACTGTCAATAGTTTTCTTTTTGGATCCGTATTCTACCGAAATATCATTCAAAAATTTATCTACCAATTGAGGTATATCTTCTGTTCGTTCATTTAGGGCTGGCACTTTAATGACAATTACACTTAAGCGATGATACAAATCTTCCCGGAAGCGCTGTTGCTCAATCTCTTTCTTAAGATCTTTATTGGTTGCAGCGATAACCCTCACGCTTACAGTAATTTCCTTTTCTCCGCCTACCCGAGTGATTTTATTTTCTTGAAGGGCCCGTAGTACTTTGGCTTGCGCGGATAGGCTCATATCACCGATTTCATCCAAAAAAAGAGTGCCACCTTCGGCTTGCTCAAATTTTCCAATTCGTTGTTTGATAGCCGAAGTGAAAGAACCTTTCTCATGCCCGAATAACTCGCTTTCAATAAGTTCGGATGGAATTGCTGCGCAGTTTACCTCCACAAGAGGGGATTCTGCTCGCTTGCTTTTTGCATGAATATTTCGGGCTACAAGTTCCTTACCACTTCCATTGGCACCCGTAATTAAAATCCGCGCATCGGTTGGTGCAACTTTTTCTATAATTTCTTTAACCTGTCTGAGTGCTTCCGACTCTCCGGCCATATCAAATCCCTTACTTATTTTTTTCTTGAGCGATCTATTTTCTTCCTTCAATGAATTTCGTTCCAGCACATTTCGCAAGTGAATAAGAATAGTTTCAATACTTTCAAATGGCTTTTGAATAAAGAAGTAAGCACCTCGTTTAATGCACTCAAGTGCTGTTTGTTTTGTGCCGTGCGCGGATATAATAATAAAGGGAGTAGTGATGCCTGCTTTTTTTACTTTCTCTAGCACTTCAATACCATCCATTTTTGGCATTTTAACATCACAAAATGCTACATCAAAGTGATCTTGCTCAAGTTTGCGAAGAGCCTCTTCACCGTCTTTCGCTTCTTCTACTTCGTGATTTTCTTCAACTAAAATTTCACGCAACGAAGTTCGAATCGCTGCCATGTCATCTACTACCAGAATCTTTGCCATGATGTATGTTTAAAAAACCTGTTAGCATTCAAGCTAACAGGTTTGAATTACGAAAAAAATATGCAAGCCTATAAGCCGGGTTCTGTTCCCCGACAAGTCGGGGTCCTTATCATTTATCTGGTCCGCAAACTTGCGGATCAATCGGTCTACCCATCACGCTATTCCGGTGGTGCAACCGAAGTTAGCCTCGATAAAAGTCGAGACTAACAGCATGACCTATTTGACCTTTCAACGCATAAGGTTTACCATGCGCCCTTCATTGCTGTTGAGCCGGTGGGCTCTTACCCCACCTTTTCACTATCACCTCAATCCGATAGAATCGGTTCGGGGCTACTTTTTTTCTGTGGCACTTCTGTCAACTTACGGTTTCCAATAAGAAGCCCACCCTTTCAGGTGGTATGCTGCCCGATGTTGCCCGGACTTTCCTCCCCTCGACAAAGTCGAGAGGCGATAAGGCGGCTTGCATAGCGCAAAAATACTGAATTGCAAGCGTTTATTTTTATTCATTACTGAATGTCTCTGCCGGTGATTTGCAATTCAAATTTATCTCCAAGTTGAGCCACCTCCATTATCATGTGTTTTATTTCATCTTCACTCGTGCCTTCCGTTGGAAAAGTTGCAATGATTTTTAGATGCCCGTCACCAATAATAAATTTACTATAATCAAACCTTACACTTTGTTCGAGTAAGTCTTTCAGGTTAATTGTTGATGTGTATTCGCAAACCTTTGAAGTTATTACTCCATGATGTTTGTCAAGTATCTTACTCTTTTCAATAGCAACAATAAGCGTTTGAAAGCGACCACCGTTTAGCGGAACAACAATTATAGATTTAGTTGAATCGTAGATGGTGAATTGCCCACCGAGCTGCTCGGCATACTGTTTTATAAAATTAAATAGGTTCATGTTATAGTAAAAAATTTTGACTTACTAATTTATTTTTTCAGTTGTCGATGACTCTTCCTTTAATTCTTGGTTGTCATCCGGTTTTCGTATGTTCTTATCGCGCGTTGATTTTAGTAAGTCTTTAAGCTCATTAAAGCTTTGCGTGTACAGCAGGCTTACTCCCGTTGTAATCGCGTTTTGTGAATTTAAATTTGCGTTTACCGGATTTACGTTCGTGCGGCTGTACATCTTTATTTTAAATTTGCCATCGGGTGTTAATAGATAGTCGACTGTCCAATCACCTGCTACGGACGAAAAGCTTGTTCCATTATTTCCTTCTGTATTACTGACTGTGTTCCCTTGGTTGCCAATCGTTCCGTCTCTCGTTATCCGAAGCCTTCCATTTAAAAATGTATAGGATAACCGCAATTGTAAGGCATTGAACGACTCCTGATCCATACTTCCGAGATCTACGTCTACTTCCAGATTCTCATCAACCTGGCTCATCCAATAGCTTAGCTGGTTTGAAAATAGTTCGCTTACGCTATTAACAATAGAGCCACTGGTATTGAAAGATTCGGAAGGAGAAAATTTTCGCAGCACGATAAGGCTAAACACTTGGCGTTTTAGTTCTTGCTCATCAAGTTTACTTTTAAATGCGTCAAAGCGTTCCTCTAATCGTATAGTTTTAGCCCCATCGGTAATCGTCTTTGGTAAATCCTTTGCTAAGATGTCAAAATCTATTTGTGGAGATAGCATGGGCCCCTCTAACGTTAATAATACCTGTGCCGGGTATTTTCTTCTTATTTGTGGAATGCTGTTTAACGTTGGATCATCAAGAATTGGTGCATACGATGCCAACTGATTATAGGTAGCATTTATTTTCATTAAGCCTTGATATGGATCGCCAAACCAAGTTATACTGCTGCCAGGTGAAATAGTAAATTCCTTGTTAATAAGATCGTATAGTGTAAAATTATAACCGCCTTCCGTAAATATAACCGGACCAAACATGTTGAACTCACCTTTCGTATCAAGTTGAAGTTTTATTCTTCCGTTGCCACGCCCCCGAATGATATCACCGGCTTTTTTATCGAATATAATCTCACAATAAGCATCTGGGGTTACATCCAGATTTAAGTCGAACGTTACACCTGTTAAACTCACCTTCTTATTTACGTTGGCAACTGTGCTTTGATAGGTTGAGTCTTTTAGGTTAACAAAATTGATAAACTCTTTTCTCTCTGTTGATGAACTTCCTGCCATGGGTATAAAAATTCGGGAATTTTTACGGGTAACGGCTGTGGCGGTAATTATAAGATTGTTAATAGGTCCACTAAAACTAACATTTCCTGAAGCATAGCCTTGTCCATAGAAAAGGCTGTTGTCTCTTGCCGTTGTATTGAGAAGTTGAAAGTTTTCGAAACTTGCGTTTAGGTTAATTTGCATTTGCTTAAAATTTTTATGGCTGATTTCGCCATTAAGTTTCCCTCTGTTTTTAAACGCATCCAATAACTCTATTCCTCCAAAAAATATGGCTTCGGGTCTAAACCCAATACTACCAGTCAGTTGGTATGTAGCATTCAGGTAATTTACCATTAGCTGACCTTTTTCAATTTGACCAATTCCGTTTAATAATGGTTTGTTCAAGGTGCCGGTAAGCGAGTATTCTCCCGACAAGGTGCCTTCCAGGTTGCTGAAGATCTGATCAATAAAAGGTTCAATAATTTTTAAGTTGGCTTTCTCTAAAGTTGCATCTATAGAAAGTGGGTTCAACTTGTCAGATGGCGTATAGTAGCCTGTGCAGTTAACAATTCTTTTTTCAAGCCTATCGATAATGAAATCTACCTTAAATTTCTTCTGTTCCGCGTCCCAGATGTTGTTTCCTGTAATATCGCCAACCGTAAAATTATTTATGTTTAGGTCATTGATATAGATTTCATTTTGAATTGATGTTTGCGCAAATACTTCACCCACCGTTATTGACGCATTTAATGTACCGCCTAGCGTTCGTTGAGAAATGCTATTCAACGTGGAGAGGTTCAAATCCTTAACCGTTAACGTAATTTTCTTGAGCGGATTTTCTGAAAGAAACCCGTTAAGATTTATCGACTGTTCATGATTGATCCATTTAATATTTTGAATGGCCCATTCATTTCCTTTCTTGTATACATGGTTAGAGGAGTCAATTGTCCAAATTGTTTTCAATAGTTGTATTTTTGATGAATTAAGAAATTTCAACTCTGTGCTATCTTTAAAATCAACTATTCCTGCTAACCGAAGGTAGTTATCTTGTATTTGTTGATCTATGCTAATATTGAAATCAATATGGTCACTATTCCAGATAGCTTCGGTACTAAAATTCTTGGTATTTAACCCTCCAATTTGCTGACTAGCCGATGATACATACACCATTGCCAAAGCTTGTGTGCTGTCGGAGAGTTTTGAGGCGTTGAAATCTAATTCTACATCGGTCATTCTAATATTTTGATACTGCAACGTATCGAGTTTGGTAAACGCATGGATAACAGTAGTTTTTCCGCTTGAGAATGCTCCATCCATACTTGTATTTTTACCAACATTTAAATCGAGACTCAGTATGGAAGCAATAGGCTTAATGTTTTTCAAGTTTATATGAAAATTTGCCTCATAGTCTTCTGGTGCCCGAGTCTTTTTTAGATAGTAATCGGAGATACTATTTTTATCATTTCTAATGTTTAAATGAAATTCATTTATCAGCACTTGAATATCTCTAAAAACCTGAGAAAAATAAAAATCACCTGCAACTTCAGCATTTGCAATATCGGATGTAAACTTCAGTGATCGCTTCTCCTTATTTTTAGATGCATGCAATGTTGCTTGCTTCAAAGTCAGCCATTTATTATCGTAGTTTACATTAACGTTTTGGATAGTAGCATTTCCCGAAAGACTGTCTAACGCAAGGCCATTCATATTAACATTGATTTCAGCTTGTAGGAATAATCGCTTTTTGGCAATGTTTACCTTATCAAGGTTAACGGAATCGAGTGTTGCTTGTATTTTTATAAGGTTAAGGTTGTTGCGTAAATCGATTGATCCCTTTGCCCGCATTTTCATATTATCATCTCTAACCAGTAATTCACCACTGAAAAACTGAGAAGAAAATCTCGCGTTCGTTGTAATATTTTTGTAGTCGTAACCTCTTATGCCAACAGACTTAATAGTGCTTGCTAATACAAAATTTGCATTGTCGCGCGTGAATCCAGAACCACTGATGCTGCCTTCAAGATTTACCTTTTGAAAGGATACTGTATCAGCCATGTACTGACCAAGGTTAAATCCGATCAGGCTCAATTGCCCTTTGTAGGAAGAATTTTCAAGTGATTTTTCATTCACTTTAAGGTTAATATCAGAAATAATCCGCCCCAGGTGATTTGAGAAATCTCCCTTGGCTACAAAATCTGTGGGGTAGCCAATAAACTGACCGTTAAGGGATAGTCTTCCTAATGGCGTTAGTCGTTTCATTGTGTTTTCATTAAAAATGAAGGACAGATCGCTAAATTCTATCTGCGATTTTTTAAGGTGAAGAATTGTGAAAGTCTCGTCAAAATCAGGAAGGCCATCCATGTCGATTGATCCTTGGAGCACTGTATTTCCTGTTCTTAATTCCATCTCTGTGAAGCGAAAATTTCTCACGCTTCCAAAAGCTTTTCCGTTTATGTGTATCGGCAATTTAAGGCGCTTAACCGCGGGGGCAAACAGCGAAAGGTCTGCCGGATGAATAGTTGTATTACTGAAATTGGCTTTAAATTTTACCTTATTTACAAAGTCATTTAGGTCATTTTGATTTTCATAATTAAATAGTATTGTATCTGAAATTGTACTTCGACCTGCTTTTAAATTTATCCCCCGAAACTCAAGAGATTTCTGTGATATTCTAAAAAAAGTTGATAGTTGCTCAATTCCAAAGTTTGTTTTTTGGTCGATTGCGGCTAGCGTGTTTACGGTAAATTGTACCGTATCACCAACGGTAGCAAAATTCTGTAACTCAGCATCGTTAATAAGTAATGAAAAATGGTTGTAGTCAAAACCTGCTACGCTATCACCGTCAGCGTTATCGAATGTAAATTTGCTATCCTTTATAATGGCTTCGCCTATGCGCAGTTTCTGAGATTTGCCTCCTTTGCCGGAAGTTCCATACTGCTTATTGATTTGATTAATGAACACATTAATGTTTAAATTTTCAGTAGCATCAGCATCAGTAATCTTTGTAAAAAGTATCCTCGCGCTGTCAATGTAGATGGCATCTATATTAATATCCATGCCCTGTAGCATATTTGATATTTTATAGTTTACCAACAATTTTTTCAGGCCAATCATTTCATTGTGTTCGGGGTCTTCAATCGTAACACCCTCTAGCACAAGTCGATCGAACCACGAGAACCGTATATTAGTTATCGTGGTTTTAAAACCGACAACTTCTGAGAAACTGCTGAAGTATTGCTTAGCAAGTAGACGCTGAACTGCTGGCAGTTGAAGAAAGAGAAATGAGGAAATGAGTATAAAAATTATACTAGTGGCAAAATATACCAGTACCTTGATAAAGCGTTTTTTGATACCTTGCAGGTTCATTTATAACCCATGAGTCCCGTAATACTTGCCATTGAGTCATCGTGTGATGAAACATCTGCTGCTATAATAGTAAACGGCAAGGTACTTAATAATATTATTGCTACACAGCCCGTTCACCAAAAATATGGCGGTGTTGTTCCTGAGTTGGCGTCACGTGCGCACCAGAAAAATATTGTAAGCGTAGTTGACGAAGCCTTTAGAGTTGCTGCAATACAGTTTTCAGCTCTAGATGCTATTGCGTTTACCAGAGGCCCTGGCTTGATAGGATCTTTACTAGTGGGTGTTTCTTTTGCAAAGGGGATGGCATTGGGGTTGAATAAACCATTGATCGAAGTGAATCACATGCAAGCTCATGCGCTATCGCATTTTATTGATGACCCCAAACCTTCCTTTCCGTTTCTATGCCTTACCGTTAGTGGAGGACATACTCAAATTATTATTGTTCGAGATCATTTAGAAATGGAACTAATCGGTGAAACACAAGATGATGCCGCTGGTGAGGCATTTGACAAAGCAGCTAAAGTAATGGGATTGCCGTATCCGGGAGGGCCGTTGATCGATTCATATGCTCAGAAGGGGAATGCCATGGCGTATCAATTTCCAGAAACCAGTATGCCTGGTCTTGACTTTTCGTTTAGTGGAATTAAAACGGCCTTTTTATATTTTCTTAGAGATCAAAAAATAAAAGATGTGAATTTTGTTGAAAAAAACCTGAGCGATATTTGTGCAAGTATACAACGCCACCTTGTAAAAATGTTACTCGACAGGCTTGAGCAAGCCAGTATTCAAATGGGTATTACAGAAATTGCTATTGCAGGGGGTGTTTCAGCAAATTCAGGTTTAAGAAGTGGCCTGCAGTCATTAGCAAAAAGAAAAGGGTGGAACGTGTATATTCCTGCATTTGAATACTGTACCGATAATGCTGCCATGATAGCCATGGTGGCGCACTATAAATTTTTGAAAGGTGAGTTTTGTGACCTAAGTATTTCACCGTTAGCAAGAATGCCCATCTAATCAATTACTATTGCTCACATATCGATTAATATTTTGAAGAATATTTTAAAGCCGGGCCATACGAAACAAACGCGGTATCTTGTAAAGGATACAGATGTGGCTTCCTTTCTGGGCAGGGTTGTTCATCCTGTTTGTTCGACCTTTACCCTGGCAAGAGAAATTGAATGGGCAACACGTCAGTTTGTATTAGAGATGCGAGACGATGACGAAGAAGGGATTGGCACATCAATAACTATCGATCACCGAAACCCTGCATTTGTTGATGACGAGATTGTTATCAACGCGTGCGTTGAAAAAATTAATGGACATGAATTGATTTGCACGTATGAAGCTAAGGTTGGCGATAGAATAATTGCAACTGGAAAAACAGGACAGAAAATTTTAAAACACGAGAAGATTTCTCAACTTTTCAAGAAACCAGAATGAGTAAGAGATTTTCAAACGATATTAACATCCGAAATAGGCAAGCTTCGTTTGAATTTGAGTTGCTTGATAAATATATCGCGGGCTTGGTATTGATGGGTACGGAAATTAAATCAATTCGTGAAGGAAAAATTAACCTGCAAGACGGATATTGTTATTTTAACGAAGGTGAGTTATTTGTAAAGGGAATAAATATCACTCCCTATGCGCAAGGCACGCACTACAATCATGAAGCCCAACGTGAGCGTAAATTATTGTTGACGCGGTTAGAAATAAGAAAGATTGAGCGAAAAGTTGAAGAGAAAGGATTAACCTTAATACCTGTCCGCTTGTTTATAAATGACCGGGGTTTTGCTAAATTGGAAATTGCCTTGGCTCGTGGAAAGAAAATGCACGATAAACGAGATACTATAAAAGACCGTGACGCTAAGCGCGATCTTGATCGATTAAAAATTTAATAAGCCAACGTGAATACTGAAATAACGGAACATGGCGTCTGCCGACTGAGCATGATCTCTATACGAGTTGAAGCTTCTGATAAATCCGAAATGCTTACGCAATTACTTTTCGGAGAACATTATGAGGTACTTCTTACGAGCAAGGACAAAAAATGGCTTCGGATTAGAAATTACTTCGATCAATACGAGGGTTGGATGGATACTAAGCAACATCATAGCATAACAAAGGAATACTTCGATTACATTAACCGGGCAGATTTCAAAATCACCACCGACATCACGACAAGTATTTTGTATAATAAGAATCCGATATCTATTGTGATGGGTAGCATTATTCCAATCTCGGGTGCTGAATTGTTTAAAATGGAAGAGCAGTTTGCTTTTAATGGTGAATCGAAAAGTATGGGGCAAAAGCGGGATGTGGAGTTTCTTAAGCTTACTTCTCAAAAATATTTAAATGCGCCTTATCAGTGGGGTGGAAAAAGCCCGTTTGGAATTGATTGTTCCGGCTTAACACAAATGATATTTAAAATTAATGGATACAAGCTTCAACGTGACGCCAGTCAACAAGCCAAACAAGGAAAACCGGTTGAGTACAGTGATTCTCTTCCAGGTGACCTTGTTTTTTTTAAGAATAAGGAAAGTAATGTATCGCATGTAGGTATGCTTCTTTCAAAAGACAGGATTATTCATGCTTCTGGAAAAGTACGTGTTGATTATTTTAACGAAGTTGGCATTCTTCAAAGCGAGACTAAAATTTATTCTCACACGTCACCGGTTGTCAGGCGTGTTTTTTAATTCTAGCATTAAAAATTGAACGGCTTGCTGACGGGAGGCTCTGTTGTTTGTATGGTAGAATGATTTTATATTTCACCTATGAACAGTCGTGTTTTGGTATTAAACCAAGATTTTAGCCCGCTCATGGTGTGCTCGGTAGAGCGTGGGTTTCTATTGGTATACTTGAATAAAAGTGAAATGATTCGCCCAGCTAACGGGTATCAATTACATTCGATTACCCGGTCTTTTCCAATGCCCTCTGTCATAAAGCTTAATCGGTATGTAAATGCACCCTACAAAGGTGTAACGTTAACGCGTCAGAATATTTTTAAACGCGACAATTCTGAGTGTCAATATTGCGGTACCAGAAAAGAATTGACATTAGATCACGTAATTCCCAGCTCAAAGGGCGGACAGCACTCTTGGGCCAACCTGGTGACTGCCTGTAAAAGATGTAATGCTAAAAAAGGTGATTACACTCCGGAGGAAGCGTGTATGACATTACACAAAAGACCGCTGAAGCCTACCTATGCTCTTTTTCTTAAGGAGCTGTCGGGTCATCATGGAAATGAGTGGGATGATTTCTTAGGGTAACACCTTCTTAAAATCTTAACGTAAATACAGTCTTAACAGATGGTTCGGACTCTACAGTTAGCGTGCCATTATGCAATTGCATTATTTGGCGTGATAAACTTAGGCCGATGCCTGACCCACTTTTTTTGGTTGTGTAGAATGGAACAAAAATATGTTCAATGGCTTCCGGAATAATTCCAGAGCCATTATCTGTTACTTGAATTTTTACGTGACTTCCGTCATATTTTCCAATCAAGTCAATATACGGGTTGAGCGAACCTGCTGTTGCTTCTCTTGCATTTTTTAACAGATTGATCAGTACCTGTTCTATCATTTCCTCATCGGATTGAATTGTTAGGTATTCAGAGGAGCATTCATACTTAAAATCGATGTTATATTTTTTCATCTCTTGACGCATCAGCATGGCTACCTTTTCAATCAAGTCTTTAAGCTTAACCATTTTTATTTTTGGATTGGGTAATGATGTATACTCCCGATAGGCATCAATAAATTTAATAAGACCTTTGCTTCGGTTTTCAATGGTGCTAAGTCCTTCTTTTAAATCTTCTGCGCCTTCTTGCTTGAGTTCATAATGATCTTCTTTTTGGGTAAGGTCGTGCTCCAAAATTTCTTTTAACGTTGAGGTAAGCGATGAAATAGGCGTAATGGAATTCATGATCTCGTGGCGTAGAACACGGGTAAGATTTTGCCATGCTTCCAATTCCTGTTTTTGTAATTCAGGTTGAATATTTTGCAGCGTTAACAACTTAACATCATTTCCCCGAATGCGTAATTCCGTTGCCTGTATGGTGAGTGAAATTTCATTCGCGCCTTTGTACAGTGCTCCTTTTCCCGGCTGCACACCAATAAGCGTTTGATATAATTTTGGATTCACCTCCTTTAGATCATGGATAGTCTTTAGGTTTTGAACATCTAAAAATTTTCGCGCATTCATATTCATTAATTGTACTTTACCCAGTGTATCGAATGATAGAATTCCGGTGCGTACTTGTTGAACTACTGTATTCAAATATTGCCAATGTTCTTCTTTTTCAGAACGGGCCTTTCGAAATGCTTCTAGCACCTCATTAAATGCGATATTCAAATCCTTAAAACTCTTGCCAAGTTTATTATCAGAAGCGAAACTTGAAATGAAATCTGAATATTTTACAGATTCTAAGAAGCGCGTAAGTTTTCGATTTGTTTGGTTTACGAAATGAAAGAGCTCAAACAGTTGAAAGACAATAATCAAACCTGTAAGAATGGCAGCGAAAAGCATATTGGCCCTACTGATCATAAACATAAAAAGTGCTAGTGCTAAGCCCAGCAAGACTATACGAAGAATTACACGAGATCGAAAATCGCTCAGCATCTAATTTAAAATTTGCGATTTGAAAACTGTAGACCGTTGGTTGAGTTGATCATGTGACTGTCGCTGCTCTGATACTAAAATTATTAAAGCCCATATTTTTCTAACCTGCGATATAACGATGATCTGGTAAGACCAAGTTCAGAGGCTGCTTGGGTTATGTTTCCATTGTACTTCTTAAGCACTTTCCGTATAAGCAATTTTTCCACTTCTTCCAGATTATACTGCTCCAAACTCAATTGCCCATCTTCCTTTGGTATAGCAGGTGTGAAATTAAAATCTTCTGGCTGTAATACACTACTGTTGCTCAAAATTACTGCTCGTTCAATGGAGTGTTGAAGCTCTCGAATATTTCCAGGCCATTGGTGTTTATGCATTCGGTTCATGGCACCCTCACTTATTTTGGTAATACTCTTCTCGTATTTAAGTGAGTAGTGTTTTAAAAAGTGTATCGCAAGCAACGGAATGTCTTCCAGGCGGTCGCGCAGCGGAGGGATTTCAACTTCAATGGTATTAATGCGGTATAGTAGATCTTGCCTGAATCTATTTTCTTTAACCATATCGTACAGTGGCATATTTGTTGCACAAATTAACCGGATATCAATGGCTGTATCTTTGTTGGCACCTACGCGGCTTACTTTTCTGTTTTGTAGAACAGTGAGTAATTTTGCCTGAAGCGGCATTGATAAATTTCCGATCTCATCTAAAAATAATGTTCCTTTGTTTGCTAACTCAAATCTTCCTGCACGATCTTCTTTGGCGTCTGTGAAGGATCCTTTTTTGTGACCATACAGTTCACTTTCAAAAAGCGTTTCTGTTATCGAACCCAAGTCAACACCAATAAAGCTCTCACTTTTTCGAGAGGAATTTCGGTGGATAGCCCTTGCGACCAGTTCTTTCCCTGTTCCATTTTCGCCAAGGAGTAAAACATTGGCGTCTGTTCGTGCTACGCGATCAATCGTCTGAAATATTTTTTGCATTGAATTACTCTGCCCAATGATTTCACTATAGCGATCATTCATTGCATGGTTTATCTCCTGATTTTTAAATTTCAGATTTTCAACCTCATCGCGCGATTCGCGTAAACGCATGGCAGAAAAAAGTGTAGCCAATAGCTTATCATTCTCCCACGGCTTTAATACGAAATCTGTCGCTCCGGCCTTAATAGCTTTTACCGCCATTTGCACATCACCATACGCTGTGATAAGCACCACCACCGAAGAGGGATCGAGTTGAATAATTTTTTCTAGCCAATAGTAGCCCTCATGGCCGCTGCTTACGTCTTTCGTAAAATTCATATCGAGGAGAATAACATCGTAATCCTCGTTGTTCATGAGTGCTGGAATTGCTTCTGGGTTTTTCTCAATATCGACTTGTAAAAAGTGTCTTTTCAGAAACATTTTAGCGGCCTTAAGTAAATCTTCGTTGTCGTCAACGATTAAAATCTTTCCGTGTTTTTGTTCCATGCGCGATCATTTATGCCCGTTATCGGTCTTCTTTTGCAAGCAGGATGGCAAAACTGATACCGAATAGTGATTTCATGCAATGATCAGTAAAAATCAGGGTAAAGGCTACAATCTTACGTTTCTTTATGTCCGTATGCGAACATGTTCGTTCATATTTGAACGGAAATATTGAATAATTAGTGCTTAAATGATGTCATTCACATCAATCAATCACTTGGCACACTTGTTGGCAATGTGCGTATCAGTTTGTTGTTAATCGCTTGTTCGGTTTATGATCGATAACCAAACGGATAACGATTAATGGATAACTCTGGAACCAGAAATAATGGATAAGAAGATTGCTAAAAAGAATTGGACGCTCAAGCGAATCGCCACATTTGGTGGTATTGCATTATTTGTACTGTTTATTGCTTATCAATTTTTGTTTGCCGATAGACGCTCGCGATTGAAAGTTGAAAAAGATAAAATTACAATCTCTACAGTAGGACGCGGAGTATTTCAGGAGTTTATTCCACAAACTGGAACAGTTGAACCTAGCCGCACCGTTTACCTGGATGCTGTAGAAGGTGGTACCATCAAAAAAGTTGTTGCCGAAAGTGGTGCTTTGCTTAAGCAAGGAGATGTTATTCTTGAGCTAAGCAACCTTAACCGTGAGATTAGCGTCCTTGACCAAGAATCAAACCTGACACAGAGTATTAACCGGATACGAGAGACACGATTGCAAATTACGCAGAATGCGCTTCGGCAACAGGAAAGCTTAATAACGATCGATAACTCACTTGCAACACTTACTCCTCAATATGATCGCCAGAAAAGACTTTTTGAAAAGAAATTGATAGCGAAGCAGGAATTTGAAAAAACGGAAGCAGATTATTTTTCTAACCTGAAGAGAAGAGAAATAACATATCGAGCCTATAGACTTGATTCAATCGATGGGTTGCGGCAAATTATTCAGCTCGATCAAAGTGAGCGAAAATTATTACAGAGCTTAGAAAATGTGGGTAAAATACTTGAGAATCTTGTAGTGAAAGCACCCATTGATGGCCAATTATCTCGACCTCAGCTTGATGTTGGACAGAATGTTAATTCCGGGCAGCGTCTTGGTCAGGTTGATATAGTGGGTAGTTATAAAGTACGCGTTGAGATAGACGAATTGTATTATCCTCGTATTTCGCAAGGCTTACATGCTACCACTTCTTATAATAACAAAGATTTTGAACTACAAATTACATACATCTATCCAACCATTCAAAACGGACGGTTCACAGTAGACATGGGTTTTATAGGTGAAATACCAGACGGTATTAGAAGAGGTCAGTCATTGCGGTTACGAATTGAATTAGGCCAATCGTCTGAAGAGTTGTTGTTGCCGGTTGGAGGTTTCTATAAAGATACAGGCGGTAACTGGGTTTACGTTATAGAAGGTGACGGTAACCAAGCATCTAGAAGAAACGTCAAACTAGGAAGAAAGAACTCTGAAAACTTTGAAGTATTAGAAGGATTACAGCCTGGCGACAGGGTAATTACATCTTCGTATGAGAACTTTGGAAATAATGAAGTGCTCATTTTAAATTAAGTTATGTAACTTTTTTCGGTAGAATAAGTATAAACTGAATTGACAATAGAACAAAACATCACTATAAATCATCATCTACTTAACGTGTAAATACAACCAGCCATGATCAAACTTAAAAATCTTGAGAAAGTCTACACTACCGAGGAGGTAGAAACCACTGCGCTTAATAACATTAACCTGGATATCAAAGAAGGCGAATTTGTTGCCATCATGGGGCCTTCAGGTTGTGGTAAATCAACATTGTTGAATATTCTTGGGCTTCTCGACAACCCTTCGAATGGCGAATACCATTTTGGCGAGCATGAAGTAGCAAAGTATTCTGAGCGGCAGCGCGCACAATTGCGTAAAGGTTCTATTGGCTTCGTATTCCAGAGTTTTAACCTAATTGATGAGTTAACAGTATTCGAAAATGTCGAGCTTCCATTGTTATACATGAAAGTTCCGGCTGCTGAAAGAAAGCAACGGGTTGAGGAGGTTTTAGAGCGAATGAATATTATGCATCGCAGAAATCACTTCCCACAACAACTATCCGGTGGTCAGCAGCAACGTGTAGCTATTTCACGCGCTATTGTAGCCAAGCCTCGTGTAATACTTGCCGATGAGCCCACGGGTAACCTTGACTCAGCCAATGGTGAAGAGGTAATGAAACTTCTTTCGCAATTGAATGAAGAAGGAACGACTATTATCATGGTAACGCACTCTCCATACGATGCAAACTATGCCCACCGAATCATTAACTTGTTTGATGGCAAGGTTGTAACAGAGAATATCAAAGAACATTTCCACATTTAGTAGATTAGGTTTAGGTTTAAGAGCCTGCTTCGGATTACGATGCAGGCTTTTTTTTGATTAAAGTGAACATCAACCTGTACGAATGTGAACATATTGAATGCCTGAAACCTACCATGTTCATTAATTTGTAATGATTTAGTAAATGGCATTTTCTTTGGCATGGGATGCAACATATTGCATCATTAGATCGTCTTTAACTCGTTAACCGCCTCACCTATGTTAAAAAACCAACTCCTTATTACACTTCGTAACATGATGAAGAATAAGTTGTACATCTTCATCAATATTTTTGGAATGGCCATTGCCATTGCCTGCTGCATCATCGGGTTTTTTAATTATGACTTTAACGTCAGCTTCGATCAAAATCATAAAAACGCTTCTACGATTTACCGTGTTGGTTCGGTTCGAAAATTCCAAAATGAATTAACAGAATTTGGATTTGCTCCAATAGCGCTTGGGAATGCCATCAAGCAAAATGTTCAAGATGTTAGTGAAGTGGTGCGGTTTAATCCTGAAGGAGGTAATTTTAGAATTAAGGAAGATTTGTTTGACAGCGATATCACATATGTTGATCCTGCTTTCTTTAGGTTGTTTACGTATGAATTCACGGAAGGAAATGGTAACCTTAAAACACGAAATGAGATTTGTATTAGCGATGAGTTGGCCATTAAATATTTTGGGCAGGATAAGGCACTCGGCAAACCCTTAACGCAAATGCTCGACAGCGGCAAGACAAAGGAGTATACAGTTTCCGGAGTTTTTAAAAAACAACCAAGTAACTCAAGTTTCCAAACTCAGGCTTTTTCACATTATGATAATACATTCGAATTCGATCTTACACCAAACTATAATGAAAGCAGTTGGCGATATCGAACAACTCTATTTGTTGAAATAAAAGAGCCTGAACGAGTAGCTTCTGTTCAAGATCAAATAAAAGTGTATGCCGATAATAACAATAAAATACGTGAAGATTTTATTATCGATCATTTTTTGGTGGAGTCTTTCGAGGGAATGGCAGTACGTGATAGCTATGCTGATAAAAATGGTACATGGACGCAAGATGGTTCACCGTTAGCAGCGGTTGTAGGTATTGGGTTGATGGGAATTTTTGTTTTGTTAATCGCAATTTTTAACATGACAAATACCGCAGTAGCCATTTCGTCTCGCAGATTGAAAGAGATTGGCATACGTAAAGTGATGGGGAGCACGCGCAAAGATTTGATTTTTCAATTTATTGGTGAGACTACATTAATTTGCTTTTTTGCATTGCTGCTTGGTATTCTGATAGAAAATGTATTTCTAATGCCAGCATTTAATAAGCTATGGCCTGATTTTAATCTTACCGCTGATTATTTTGGTAGACCAAACTTTCTGATTTTTATAATCATAACATTGATCTTTACAAGTCTCTTAGCTGGAGGCTACCCCGCATTTTACATCAGCAAGTTCCAGCCAACCAGTATTTTAAAGGGAACATTAAAGTTTGGAGGCACCAACTATTTCACGCGTACTCTTTTATGCCTTCAGTTTGCCATTTCGCTTGCAGGCATTGTTTGTAGTTTCGCATTTACTGATAATGCAACCTTTCAGCGCGACTTTGATATGGGCTTTGCCCGAAAAGGAATTGTGTTCACGAATGTCAGTGGTCGATCTGAATTTGAAACGTACCGAAACGTGTTAGCCGAAAATCCAGATATAATTTCTATAACCGGTACTCAGAATCATTTGTATAGATCAGGATTCAATGACCCGATTAAACACGAAGACAAAGAAATTGAAGTTGATATTCTGGATATAAGTGCTGACTATTTACCTGCGCTTGATATTACGTTAAAGGAAGGAAGAAATTTTGAGCTTGATTCCGAGACAGACAGGAAAGAATCTGTAATCATCACAGAAGGGCTAGCACGCAAGTTTGGGCTTACCCAGCCCATTGGAAAAGAAATCGTTTGGTTGGACTCAGTGAAGTACTATGTGGTGGGTGTTGTGAAGGACATTTACAATAATGGTTTATGGGAGCAAATGGAACCTATAATGTTCCGCTATGCAGCAAAAGATGAGGTCAATCACATACTTGTGAAGGCACCCACCGATAAATTGATAGCAATTAATCAATTCATGGAAGCTAAATGGAAAGAAATATTTCCTGATAAAATGTACGAGGGTAATTACATGGATGAGGAAATGGTTGAAGCCGATACTGTTAATAATAACCTTGTGAAGATGTTTGTCTTTTTAGGAATTGTGGCATTGATGCTTTCAGTAACAGGTTTATTCACGCTGGTCTCCTTAAACATCATCAAAAAAATGAAAGAGATTGGTGTTCGAAAAGTACTGGGTGCTTCTGTTGGGAATATTACAAAAGTGATCAATGCAGAGTTTGTTGTAATTCTGATTATAGCGTGCTTGTTGGGTGCACCGCTTGGTTGGTTTATGTCGGCAGCGTTGATGGGTAGTATTTGGGATTATTATCAATCTGTAACAACTAGCTCGATGTTAATAGCGGCAGGAATTCTTTTCATTGCTTCTGCTGCCTCAATAAGTTATAAAGTGTATACCACAACGCGATTGAACCCTGCTAACGTACTAAGAGACGAATAGTAAGCTTTTTGCGATACGTATTGTAAATATTCTAGGGTTGTAACCTTAAACAATCTTTGGGCGTCTTAGGCTTGACTTCTTACAATGGTGGGTAATGAAATTATTTTTATGATTTTATCCAGATCGAATTGTGATAAGGGGCGAATTAACTGTACATCCTATGTTCAAAAATTACATTAAAGTTGCATTACGAAATGTTCTGAAGCATAGAACATTTTCCTTCATTAACATTTTTGGCTTAGCCGTAGCCATGTCAATTTGCATGGGTATCATTATGTTGGTGGCCGATCAGATGATGGTAGACAGGCATAATCCAAACAGTGATCGCATCTATCGTATTACCACTATCCCATTTTTCAAGGAGGAAAACGGATCACGAGGTCATGAATATTCTACTACAACTCTTCCCATACGTGATGAGCTACTTAATAACTACACGGGTGTAAAGAAAGCCGTTCGTATGATTCGTGGCTTTGGAAATAATTGGATAGAGATTGATCCTGAAAATGATATCAACGTTCCTGTAAGCGGTTTGTTTGCTGACCCAGAAGTATTGGAGCTATTTAATCATGAACTTTTATACGGTGATGCCGCCACTGCATTAGTTGAGCCTTATTCGGTAGTGCTAACAAAAAAAACTGCAGAGAAGCTTTTTAAGATGGAGAACCCAGTAGGTGAAACGCTAAAAGTGGGAGAGTTAGGGACTTACAAAATAACGGGTGTTATAAAGCAAACAGAAAACCGTTCGCACATAGTAGCTGATGCCTATGCCAGCATGGCTACAGTAAAGAGTCTTGAGGCGGCTAACATATTAAATAATGACCTCGATAACTGGTACAACTTCACTTCAGGCTGGGTATATGTGTTGTTAGAGGAAGGGAGAACAATTGCCGAGATACAACCCCACCTGACGAAAATTAGTGATGATCATTTTACAACTATACCAGCCCCCTATACAACTGTAGTTAAGTATGATGTACAAAACCTACTGGACATTGTCCCTGGAAAACTATTGAATAATCCCATAGGCGCTTTTATGCCTTGGTTCATAATTTATTTTCTTTCAGGTTTGGCGGGTATAGTATTAATTACCTCATGTTTCAATTTTACGAATCTCTCTATTGCTCGCTCACTTACACGAGCACGTGAAATCGGAGTTCGTAAAGTAACTGGGGCAACACGTGGCCAATTATTTGTTCAGTTTCTCAGCGAATCTGTTATCATTTCACTTTTCGCATTGGTGTTTGCGATAATCATAATCTATGCATTAAGGCCATTTATCGTTGATCTCGCCTTTGCTCGGTTTTTGAAATGGAATTTGTCGGCTAATTATGTTGTCTACGGTGTGTTTTTTGTTTTCGCTGTCGTTGTTGGTATTGTGGCTGGTTTGTTCCCAGCCGGAATATTATCAGGATTTCAACCGATAAAAGTGTTAAAGGATTTGGGCAATACTAAGTTAATGTCAAAAGTAGTTTTACGTAAAGTGCTATTGGTTGTTCAATTCTCACTGTCCATGATTTTTATCCTTACAGTAATTGTTTTGTACAACCAAATGAATCTTTACTTGCATAATGATAACGGATTTACGACTGACAATAAACTTATTATACAGAAGGGAGAAACTTCGGTGGTGACTCTGAAAACTGAATTGATGAAGCAAACTAATATTGTAAGTGTATCGGCCGCTTCACATATTCCCATGACTGGAGTTGCAGAGGGTGAAGGATTTAAAAGATCACTGGCTGATAAAAAGTGGATAGACATGAATTACTTCTCGGTGGACGAAAGCTATCTTGAAAATATGGGACTGTCGTTGGTAGCAGGAAAATTCTTCTCCATCGAGTCAGGCTTATCTAACAAAAACTTTATTGTTATTAACGAAGAAGCAGTTAAGTCCTATCAATTTGCAACTGCGACAGAGGCAGTCGGTCAGACATTAATCATGGAGAGTGATTCTACTGAACGACAGATAATAGGGGTGGTAAAAAGTTATCATCACGAGTTGTTTGGGGAAAAGCTCGAGCCTCTTGGACTTATTTATAATCCCAAAGCTTTTACGTTGATCCAAGTCGCCTATACGGGTGATTTTAAAGATGCCACTAAAAGTGTAGAGCGTGTGTGGGCCAGTGTTAACCCCGGATTGAAAGTAGAAGTTAAAGCGTTTGAAGCAGAATTGGGTGTGTTGTACGACATTGTTTTTGGTACCTTGATAAAGGTACTTGGATTTGTAGCTCTTCTCGCCATTCTTATCTCCTGCCTTGGCTTGTTGGGCATGGCTACATACTCCATTGAAACGCGAAAAAAGGAAATTGCCATGCGAAAAATATTGGGAAGCTCGAATGGTTCGCTCGTGTATATTTTATCCAAAGGATACTTATCAATTTTGCTACTATCCTTGGTGATAGCAGTGCCTGTTGCCTACTATATGAACACTTTTTGGCTGCAAAGCCTTGCGCACCATGTTACGGTAGATTTCATGACCATTGCTTTAGGAGTTATAGTGTTAGCGTTTTTTGGCCTCTTTACAATTGGTTCACAAACCATTCAGGCTACCTGGATAAACCCCGTTGATAATTTAAAAAGTGAGTAATCATCGATGCAACCATATTGATCTAACCTTAGTCATATACTTACCAACTCAACAAATTAAACACCATGTTTCAAAATTATTTTAAAGTTGCATTTCGCAATATTCTCAAGCACAAATTTTATTCAATCCTAAACATCGCTGGTTTAGCCTTTGGTCTAACGGCCTGTTTTTTAATTGGGCTCTATATCAATGATGAGGTAAGTTTTGATAGGTTTCATAAAGACTCTGAGAATATATACTGCATTGCGTTGCACGGAAAGCTTGGAGGCCAGGAGATACACACAGCTTCATCATGCCCTCCACTCGCAGAGGCTATGGTCATCAACGTACCGGGGGTGGAGCAAGCCACACGAATCAATCAATGGGGTAACCTCGTGGTAAAGTATGAAGACAAAGCTTTTACGGAGACGAAGGCTCTTTTGGTTGATTCAAACTTTTTTGAATTCTTTAGTTTTCAACTTTTGGAGGGTGATGTAAAAACGTCATTGAAGGATCCGAATACGATCGTGCTGACTAAGAATACTGCCATCCGGTATTTTGGAAGTGAATCAGCCATCGGTAAAATTATTACAGTTGGTAATGACAATGAAGCCTTTAAAGTAACTGGCGTTGTTCAAGAAGCACCTGCGAACTCGCATATTCAGTATGACATGCTTTTGTCAGCTTCGTCAGATGATAATATGAAGGATGGTGGCTGGACAAATAATGGACTTTATACATACTATCGAAAAAACCCTAATTCATCTACAATTGATATTGATGATAAACTTCGAATCCTTACAGTCGAACATGTTGGACCTGAGTTGGAATCAGGCCTTGGTGTAAGTTTTAAAGAGTTCGAAAAGCAAGGTGGCTTATATGCTTACTATTCATATGCATTGTCGAGCAGCCACTTATACCAGACAGAGCTTAATGATGGACTCGGAACTCGCGGTGATATTAAAAATGTATACATCATTGGCGCGGTGGGTATTTTCATTTTGGTAATTGCCTGTATAAACTTCATGAATCTCTCTACTGCACGTTCTGCAAGCCGTGCGAAGGAAGTTGGTCTTCGTAAAACATTAGGTTCGGTACGATCAAAACTAGTAGTCCAATTTCTTTCAGAATCATTTATTTATACACTTGCCGGAATTCTGATTGCTATTGCTGGTGTATATACACTATTGCCATCTTTTAATTTGCTGGCTGGAAAAGAACTTACTTTTAATACGTTGTTATCGCCTGTTATTCTTGGAGGTATAATCGCGACCTTCTTTATAGTTGCATTGCTCGCAGGGAGTTACCCTGCTTTTTACCTTACTTCATTTAACCCGGTTGATGTGTTAAAAGGCAAAGTGAAGTCTGGCATGAAGAGTAAGGGAATACGGAGTTTATTGGTCGTTGTTCAATTTACGATATCGATTGCTTTAATTATTAGCACGATGGTAGTCTATAATCAACTAAATTTTTTGCAGGAAAAGAATATTGGACTTGATAAGCAAAATGTTTTAGTGCTGCGTAACACAGCTCGACTGGCTAATAATCGCGATGCGTTTCGGGAGTCATTGAACAACCAGACGGGAATTGTAAAGGCAAGTTACACAAACAATGTTTTTCCTGGAGTTAATAATACTACGTTGTTTCGTACAGCAGGCACAACACAAGATCGCATTTTAGGTACCTACTATGCCGACTACGATCACCTGGAAGTGCTAAAGTTTGAATTACTGGTGGGAAGGTTTTTCTCAAAAGATTTCCCTTCCGATTCATCAGCTTGTGTAATGAATGAAGCAGCTGTAAAAGAGCTGGGCTGGATGGATCCATTAAATGAAAAGCTTACCAATTTTAATGAAAATGAACCTTTCGATATGAAAGTAATAGGCGTAGTAAAGGATTTTAATTTTGAGTCTTTTAAAGCGAGTGTCCGACCACTGGTAATTCAATTAACACCCCGGTCTAACAATTTGCTTATTCGCTATGTGGGTAATCCGAAAGGAGCTGTCGCAATTGTAGAGGGGCTCTGGAAAAAAACGGCAGTAAACGAACCATTTGAATATGGTTTTCTTGATGAAAATTTTGACAGACTTTTTAGAGAAGAGCAGCGTCTGGGGCAAGTCTTTTCTGTTATGACTGGCATCGCCATTTTTGTTGCGTGTTTGGGCTTAATGGGTTTAGCATCCTTTACAGCAGAACAGCGAACAAAGGAAATTGGAATTCGAAAGGTCATGGGAGCATCTGTAACCTCCGTTAGTGCATTGCTCTCGAAAGAGTTTATGATTCTGGTAGCCATTGCATTTTTATTGGCTTCGGCTTCTGCCTGGTTTGCAATGGATAGTTGGCTGGGCACCTTTGCGTATAGGATAGAGTTGGGGCCGACTGTGTTTTTAGTAGGTGGATTAATGGCCGCAGCAATTGCATGGCTTACGGTTAGTTTTCACTTCTTAAAAGCTGCAAGGTCTAACCCTGCTGATTCTTTAAAATACGAATAATAGTTAACCTTTAATTTATCCGAAAATGCAATAAAGTGCTCATTATGAGTGCTTTATTGTTTTCAATATTAAATAATTGTTAACACCTTAGTCTTCCGGCATCCTTTGACTAATTTGAATCTCCTAAAAAAAGAATGTATGAGCAAAAACAAAGAATTGAAGAAAGAGCTGAAGACTAAGTTGACGGATTCAATGGAACAAACTGTAAAGGCGGTCACTAAAGAATCGAAGAAAGTGAAGAAGTTAATTAAAAGGTCATCTAAGAAAATAGCTACAGCCGTTGCAGCCTCGGCACGCAAAGCAGAAAAGAAGAGCCAAAAGGCTGCTCAAGCTAAAGATAAGATTTCCGCAAAAGCTAAGAATAAAACAGAAAAGTCTTCGAAAGTAAAGAAGTCAGTGGAGAAGTTGGCTGTAGCCTGATCAATACTTTTTCTTTTGTAGCCATTCAAAAATGGATACGTTCATCAAAATCAAGAGCATCCCGTAGAATACATCTTCTACGGGTATAGTTCCTATTCGTACTCCAAGGTTTTCTACATCATTATACCATACAATAGGATCATCAATCCATGATCCTGTCAGGATTCCGTTCACGATGAAAAAGGGAATCAGAATGAATAAGTACGAAAAATAGAATTTGCTTAAGTAAAGAGACTTCAAGCCAAATTGTAGCAACGAAATATAAACAGCGAGTCCAATGAAAGTTGTGCAGGTATACCACTTATCGATGTTGGCAAACCCCAGGAACAAAGAAACTGCGATTAGTGCGATCGAGATTGTTTTTTGATAGGATGCTAAATAATCTTTTTTTATCAGGAAGTTTAATGCTTCGTACGTAAATACACATGCATACGGAATACAAATAAAAAAAAGAATCTCTTCTAGCGGTAAGCTTCCAAGATAAATGCCTGAAAGATAATTCGCATTGAATCCCCAGACGCCTAACTGAGTAAAGAATTCATCCCAAACAATAAAAAGTATTCCCGGAATTACGATAGCAATCCACAAGTGTTTCCATTTCTTTGAAAAGTTGGATTTTGAGTAAAAGCTAAAGAGAAATGGGAAAATAAAAGAAAGCGTATTAACGAGTAAATAGAGATATTTGGAGTTCAAGCGTTATTGGGTTTCCTGACGTTCTCGTTTCAGTGTAAAATGTTTAGGCTCGTATTTCTTCGGGGCGATCAAAAATCCAAAGGCTTCGCATCCTTCCTTTGTATGCTTGCTGTGGTGAATGTAATGTGCTTGTATCATGCGCTGTAAATACTTACTCCGCTTTTCTGGCCTCCACTTTAACCGTTGGTGAACGATCACATCATGAAAGGCCATGTAGAATATTCCATAACAAAGTATGCCTAGTCCAACAGCCAGGCCATACGGGTTGTAGTTGATTAAACTGAAATAGTAGAACAACCCAATTGATGGAAGACTGAATACAACTGCAAACCAATCATTTTTTTCTAATGTGTGATCATGAACGGTATGATGTGATTTATGCCATACCCATAGAAAGCCATGCATCACATATTTATGCGTGAACCATGCCACAAATTCCCAAAACAGAAACATTCCAATTGTAATTAACGCGCAAATTGAAATCGTCACCCAATCCATCTCTTATACTGATTTATTGTTTTTAAAATACTGCTCTAAGACCTGAAAACGATGTTCAAAAATAGTGTTAACTTCTTTCCCCACAAATAGCCAATGCGCCAATTGCCCGAGCAGTCCTAGCGGAATGGCATAGTTCACCTCGTCTGTCATTTCTATACCTTCCGGCACTTCTTTAAAATGATGTTGGTGATGCCACAAAGCGTATGGGCCAAATCGCTGCTCATCAATAAAGTGGACAAGCTCTTTAACCTGAGTTATTTCGGTTACCCAATGGACTTTAATACCTGGCAGAATACTTACGTGATAACGAATAATCTGCCCTGCGTAAGCCTTATCCCCACCCGATATGTAGAGAATTTTGAAGCCCATTTGTTCAGGGGTAATTTTGGAAAGATTTTTGGGTGATGAAAAAAAATCCCAAGCTTCCTGAAGTGAAATGGGGAGTATTTGGGTTCTTTTCAGGTTGTAAATTTTCATACAGTAGAAACAAGGTTTGGGTTAAATGGTTATGCCTCCACAATATTCCTTGCCATCTTTGGGAAGATTAATCCATGAAAGGGCAGGACTGAATACCAATATAGCCTTCCCCACAATCCCAATGGACGATAGGTGGCAGTTTGTATTAATGTATTCTTACCAGCAATTTCTTTTATTTTGAATTCAAGCCACGCTTCTCCAGGAAGTTTCATTTCAGCATAGAGTAACAATCGTCCATTTGGCTTGTCGGCAACAAGTACTCTCCAAAAATCAAGTGCATCACCTGCTTTCAGGTCTGTTTCACTTCTTCTTCCCCTTCTCAATCCCACTCCACCCACCATTTTATCAATCACTCCGCGGATTTGCCACATCCAATTGCCGAAATACCAGCCACGATTACCCCCAATGGCCCAGATATTATTGATTACTTCTTCTCTGCTGCGATCAAATTCAACCTGCCGATTATCGGTGAATACTGCATTTTCTGGCACCTGAATATTGTTAAGAAAATCTTTATCAAGAGTTCCCAGCGATATTGAATCTTTCCAACTTGAGATGACATTTTTTTGACTGATCTTATCAAATGCAAGGCGAACGGCTTCTTCGTAACTGAGAAGCTTGGTAGGAACAATTTTCTGAATCCGATTATCGCTGCAAATCACTTCGTTTTTCATGCTGTTTACCAAGCTGCGCGCCAACGAAAAAGTTGTTGAGGTAACGAAGACCAACCATAATGATGATAATTTTGGGGTAAGTACGGGAACGGATATTATAAGCCGCTTCAAATTTCTGACTTTAGCAAAACCGTATAGCATTTGCTTATACGTAAGTACTTCCGTTCCCCCAATATCAAATGTTTCATGAAATGCTTCGGGTCGCAAAAGGATTCCGTGCAAATACTCAATTACATTTCGAATAGCTATGGGTTGACATCTCGTCTTTAACCATTTAGGTGCAATCATCACGGGAAGTTTTTCTACCAGATCGCGAATGATTTCGAAAGAGGCGCTTCCGGAGCCTATAATAATTGCAGCGCGCAAAACTGTAACGGGAGCTTTCGCACTTCTCAACATACCCTCCACATTTTTGCGAGAGAGCAAATGATCAGAAAGATCGGCAGCGTTAACAATTCCACTTAAATAGATGATCTGACGAGCGCTTGTACTATTAATCAACGCAACGAAATTTGTTGCAGAGTTTGCCTCCATCGTAGTGAAGTCACTGTTAGATGAGCTCATCGAATGCACTAAGTAATAGGCGGCATCAATATCGGTAGGAAGCGTTTCTAAGGTCGACTTTTCGTTCAGGTCAATCTCAATAACGGTGATATGTTTCAGAAACTCAGCGGTAAAGTCATCCCAATCAAACCTTCTTTGATCCCGGACTAAGCAGACTACGTGATGCCCTGCCTCAACCAATACGGGCAAGAGTCTGCGACCGATGTAACCCGTTGAGCCAGTGAGTAGGATTTTCATTTAGATGCTAAAGTTTATCATTTCAGTAACAAAATATCAGGGTAATTGTTTACGCTGAATATAACTCTTTCAAAGATGATAATTCTTGACTACGTATTGCTTATTGTTTTCAGCTAATCACTACTACCTCGTACACATATAATGGCATATCTAAAAAGCTAAGAAAGAATGTCAGACTGAGCTTTTCGAAGTCTTTTTCTACTTCAATTAAGTAATTTACGTTTCGATAAACTCAACTTCACAAATTTTTAGGCATATCCATAATGCCCGGTTATTAGGGAAATGGTATAATCACTAGTAAACCCTGCCAATCTCTATATAAGCGGTTGCAAACCCAGCTGGTAAGCGAATGTTTCAGCAACACATCAAAATATACGTTAAATATTTTTCAGTTGCAGGAACAATTTAATCTAGTGTCTGTTAAAAAGGCTTACTAAAATAAAGGTACCATGAAAAATATTCTTTCTGTATTCGTTGCTCTTTTTGTTTCTGCAGCCACATTTGCTCAGACTAAAGATGTTGTTGACATCGCTATCAGCTCTGCTGACCACACTACTTTAGTAGCCGCAGTGAAGGCTGCCGATTTAGTTACTACATTGAAAGGAAAAGGTCCTTTCACAGTTTTTGCACCCACAAACGCAGCGTTTGCAAAACTACCTGCAGGTACAGTAGAAACGTTATTAAAGCCGGAAAATAAGGCTCAACTAGCGAAAATTTTAACGTACCATGTTGTTAGCGGAAACTTAGACGCAGCCGCTGTAATGGCAGCCATTAAAACCGGAAACGGCAAAGCAGAAGTTACAACTGTAAGCGGTGGTAAATTAACAGCTTCCGTAGAGGGTGGTAAAGTGAAACTTACTGATGAGTCAGGAAATTCAGCTTTTGTAATCGTAGCCGATTTGAAAGGTAGCAATGGTGTTGTGCACGTTATCGATGGTGTAGTACTTCCTAAATAAAACTATTTCCCTCTAAATTAAAGCTCCTTATTCACTTTAGGAGCTTTATTTTTTTAAGACTAATTGTATACAGGGAAGTTTATTTGCACTACCTTACTGTTTGTTATTTATCCTTTTATAAAACACAACGTTAAAATTAATACTATTATGTTTAAGAAATTTTCTATCGCTGACAAACTTCTATTTATCTCTGCTTTTCTTTCGCTTATTTTTTCTGAAATACTATACTTCAAAGGAGAGCCAGAAGCTGCTATTTTTATAGGCATTTGGGTGCCTTCGATCCTCGCTTTCGGAATTTATTTAAAACTTTTAAACAACAAGAAAGATGACTGACCTAATACCTTATTTTGCAGCATTAATTACACTATTATTTGCAACAGGATTCTATTTTAGCTTGCAAGAGTTTAAGAAGTTAAAATAGTTCGATTAAGTGTGCTGCAAAACCCATAAAATCATTAAACCTATGGGAGTTCTTCTGAAGCGTAACCAATAATTAGTAATATGGAAACTTATATCATTTTAGTCCAAATTATAATCGCGATATCTGTAGACTATGTTTGGATATTTCGACTCGAAAATGTCGTTAAAGAATTTAAACAATTCGGATTGAATAATTTGACGCGTAATATCGTTGGAGCATCGAAGATATCGTTGGCAGCTCTACTCGTTGCCGGCATTTGGTATACACCCTTAGTTCTTTTTTCATCACTGCTGATGGGCTTCTTTATGGTATCTGCTCAATTTTTTCACTTTAAAAATAGTAGTCCAATGCAAAAGCGAGTGCCTTCTTTATTCCTGCTGCTGGCTTGTATTTTAGTTGCGCTGGCATCATCAAATATTATCTAGCGTTGGATTTAGTTAATATTCTTATTGTTATTTCGAGTTTCTCTTTCTTCGCTTACGGGATACTTTACTTCATAAACCCTCATATGAAAAGCGAATTCAAACGCTTTAAGTTGGAGAAATTAGGGTTGCTCACTATTCTGTTTCAATTATTGGGTGCCTCAGGTCTCTTAGTCGGTTTACTTTTTAATCCAATCTTAATAATTTCATCTGGTGGTTTGGCAACACTTATGCTCCTTGGGGTGTTAATAAGAGTGAAAACGAAAGATAGTCTTGTAGTTTCTTTACCGGCCTTATTCTTTTGCGGATTGAATTCTTACATATGCTTAAGGGCGCTGGCTTTACTATAAAGAAATGCGTTCTTCCTAATCAGGAATAAAACAATAAGTTTATATTATAAATAATTTGAAATGAAAAATTTGAATGATATTGGTCTTGACGAGAATATGGCTAAACAACTTGCTGAAAAGCTAAATGAACTTTTGGCCAACTATTCTATTTTTTATCAGAATACCAGAGGATATCATTGGAATATAAAAGGTGAAAAGTTTTTTGAACTTCACCTAAAATTTGAGGAGCTATACAACGACTTGCTTATAAAAATTGATGAAGTAGCTGAAAGAATTTTAACGTTGGGTCATACCCCAAGCCATAACCACACCGATTATAGAGTGATTTCTAAAATATCTGAAAGCACTCAGATCAGTAATGGTGTGAAGGCGATAGAGGACATCTTGGCTTCATTCAGGATCATCATTATTCTGCAACGTGAATTACTTTTATTGTCAACCGATGCCGCAGACGAAGGCACAAACGCGCTGATGAGTGACTATATTAGAGCGCAGGAAAAATTAGTTTGGATGTATTCCTCTTTCTTAAATAAATAGAAAGAATTCGATCAGAACCTTTCCGGATACTGGTTGGTGAGCCTGTAACTCAGCGTTTGACGTGAGTAGATAATCGGAAAATCTGATGATCTCACGGAATTTTGCACTTCTTCCAAAAGGAAAAGAATGAGTTGAAATAGCCTTTCACTTCCGGATATATCCATTCTCGGGGATCTTTCAAGCCCGGATAGTGCGTGAAGGCAGGATGCTCTTTTGAAATCAATCCGTTCTCTGCAAAAATTGAATCGGCATAAATCATCTTCAATTCAGAAACCTCACCTATCATTAATTGACAGTTGGGAATGCTAAGTGAAAGGTTGATAATAAAGTCAACCACTTTTTCACTCACCGGAAACTTTTGAAAATGGGATGGTTCTAGCAAAAGAATTCGATTTGCATCTTCTTCTTTCCTCCATAGCGGGTCAAGATTATAAGAATTGTAGATCAGCGTGGGCTTTGTGGTATCGATAAAAGGTTTGGCTATAGTAGGAAGTAGAGTCTTTAAATTCAAATCTATGGCGGACTTTAATACATCCGGCAGTGAAGCAAGCGGTAGATTTTCAGTGGCTGTGTCTAAAAATGTATTTTGTTGATGGCTGTGTGTATAGCGATTTATATTCTCTTGATTGCAATAATATTTTTTGGATGAAAATGCACCCGCCACCCACTGCCAACTGCAGGTGTTGCTGGCCAGGTCGCCATCTAACAAATGATAATACATCCACTTTGCAGGCAAAGACCAATGAGCTTTGCCCATATTGCAGGCGATACTTGCAACATACATGCGCACATGGTTGTGCATGTAGCCAGTCTCGTAAAATTCACGAATTAATTTATCAATCGCTGTAATTCCGGTATTTGCCTCTACCATCGCTTTAATCATTTGTTGATGCATCACATCGGCTTGAGGTTGTTTCAGATCTTCAAATAGCGCTTCTCCTTTCGCTTCCCAAACACGCTGGAAATATTCGCGCCACGCTAATTCTTGTAAGAATTTTTCTATTGCGGCATTAGAGTATTCTTTCTCCATTACCGAGTCCTGTATTAGCTTTACGCTAATAACCCCGCGCGAAATGTATGGTGACAAATACGTAACGGCTCCGTCTACAAAGTTCCGAGATTTACCGTATTCAACAGGATTGATTTGATGAACGCGTTCAAGTATCGAATTATGATCGGTAGGAAAGGCAATCGAATTTTCCTTGCGCGGAAGCAATTCGTTCATCGTTTACTAACTTTATTTGCTGAGATGGTTTTTTGACGTGTAGACTTAAACCGACCTTTCTTTAAAAGACTCACAGCTTTATGTTTGGTAGCGCGGCCATTGGTTCGCTTGCGCCACATTTTAAAACTGGTGTCCTTCATGTGTTTGCGCATCAGGGCAATTACGTCTTTCTCTAAGAGTCCAAACTGATGTTCAATGGCCTCAAAAGGCGTGCGATCTTCCCAAGCCATTTCTATAATGCGGTCAATGTCCTGATCCGAAAGCATTTTTGGTTTCATTTCGTGGTTCAATATCAGCCCCAACTTCCCGCTTCGCCATACGGGCAGGTATCGGACATCTAATCAAGTTGTTTAACATAATTGCAATTATTTTGTTTTTCCAACGTAGTTCGATTTACATGCTACCCATTTATGCAGTTGAGTAATAAATTCTTGGACAAACAGCGGCTAAAGGGCGATTACGCAGCAGATCGTTTGGTAGCATCCACTTTTGCCGATGGAAAGCAAGCTATTCTATATGGGTTGCTGAAATTAGATGTAAATGAAATCGAACAACAGTCAAACTCTACTATCAAAAAGTTCCTGAATTCCCGAAAGGCAAACCCTACCTGGTTTAACCAACGGAAATTACAAAATGGTCAACGACTGTTTAAGCAATATGCGTTAGAAATGATGGCCTTGCTCGGTGCCATGTCGTTACCCTATTGCTATGCGGCATCGCCTGGTAATAAGGCATTGTATTTATCAGATAAAATGCGAAACTCGCCTGGCAAACGACTCATGGATACCGCTTCCTTTGTAATTGAAGTATTAACCCCAGGCAGTTTAGGTGATGAGAACGTGGGTCACATTCATATCAATAAAGTGCGGCTTATTCATGCGTTGTCAAGATACTATCTTACGAAAGCGCCCTCTTGGAATATGGAGTGGGGGCAGCCCATCAATCAGGAAGATATGGCCGGCACCAATTTGGCTTTTTCGTATGTGATCTTATTGGGTATGCAACAGTCGGGTTATATTCTATCACAAAAAGAGAAAGAGGACTTTCTTTTTGCATGGCGCTATATTGGTTATCTGCTCAACATAAACGAAGACTTGCTACCCGCCTCGTTTGCTGAAGCCGGGCAGCTGGCGACTTCCATTAAAAACAGGAATTTTAAGAAAACAGAAGAAGGCATCATCCTTACTTCCGAACTATTGAGTTATTACAAAACGAGTGTTCCGCCATCGCAGGCAGAGCTGGTGCCATCGCAAATACGTTTTTACCTGGGCAATGAAGTAGCCGATATGATTGGGCTCACGAGTGATCCCGTGCGAGATCGCATTGCTTCTTCGATCAGCACGTTTAAGTCGCTGCAAAATATGCTAACGGTTCAACCGAGCAGTTATCAGAATATGCTTTTGCAACACTCGTTATTGAAGAAAAAGTTTGCAAAACAATAGTTTCCGTAATTATTTCGGTATGCAGGCACTACTATCACTTGCCTAAGTAAGAGAAAGAAAATAAACTGTAACAATGGAAACATACAAAATTCAAATTATTGAAACGCTATTAGTACTTGGGGTGTACATTATTTCATATTTTATAGTTAGTTCAGTTGTTAATAGGGCACTCAAAAAAACACGGTTTGAAAGAGGCAGGAGAAAGATGGCTATAAAAGCAGTTCAGCTTTTTACTTCAATAGGAGCATTAATACTCTTAACGGGAATTTGGGGTTTAAAGCAAAATGAAATAGCACTATTTGCAAGCACAATTTTAACCGCATTGGGTATAGCATTTTTTGCTCAATGGTCATTACTTTCAAATATCACTTCCAGTATTTTGATATTTTTTAATCACCCGGTAAAATTGGGAGACTATATAAAAGTATTACATAAAGACTCAGATTATGAAGGGGAAGTAACTGAGTTGAACTACTTTTTTGTTCATATTAAAACAAAAAACAATGAAGTCGTTACTATACCAAATTCTCATTTCTTTGAGAAATCATTTTCTATTTTAGAAAATAAAGAGATCCCAAATCGGGCCTCTAAATGAAAATAGTATAGCTAATAGTACGTACATTCAGCTTAGCTTGCAATTGGTAATAAAGCAATCTCTAGCACGGATAGCAATCAACAAGCCGGTTACGTTTCGTTGGCTGCGTCATGGCTATGCTACGCATTTGCTAGAGGCTGCCACCGATCAACGGTACATACAGGAAATAGTAGGACGCAAAAGCAGCAAGACAACTGAGACCTGTCTGCCGACAGGCAGGTTTGTACGCATGTAAGTACGAAAAACCTTCAAAATATTAAATCGCCCTTTGATAGCCTGTAATGAACTTGCTACCTTAGGCTACTTCCGGTAGGCGTGTTTCGCCAAGGCATGGAAAAAGGGATAGCTAAGCGAAGATTGTATCGGATATAAGAGAGTTATAGCCAATGGTAAAAACGACACCTGCGAAATGTATTCAACATTCTGCAAAATGATTAAGTTGAACAGAAAACCCAATCATAACTTTGCTCATTATTAATCATTAAACAAAAAAAATATGACTAAAAAAAAAGTATGGAAAAAGGGGCTGTCAATTTTATTGATTTTCCAGATAGTTGTAGCGCTATCGTTAGCTGTGTTTGCAATAGTAAATTTCTCAGGCTTGCTTGAACAATTTGGAATGAAGTATCAACCAGATATGGGAATTTTACAATTAATTATGGCGTACAACTTAGTACTATCGTTAAGTATCTGTCTTTGGAGTGTAATTTGGATACGCAAAGGCAATATAGCGGGTATTCAAGCAGGAACCACTGTAGGTTTACTTATTTTCATCGTGAGCTTTACTGTATTTTTAAAATTTGACAGAATTGATATGTTGCTATTTGATAGTTTGAGGGCATTTCTTATGGTTGTTTTTGGTGTAATGGCATACAAAGAACATACGAAACTACAAACTACAATTTCTTAAATTTAAAATCAACAGCGATGTCAAATAAAAAATGGAATACACAAAATATTCCCGACCAAAAAGGTAAAGTTATCATTGTCACAGGAGCAACCAGCGGCATAGGTAAAGAAATTTCAAAAGTGCTTGCACAAAAAGGAGCATCAGTAATATTGGCAGCCAGAAATATAGAAAAAGTAATAGCTGTATGCGATGAAATACGCAAAAATCATTCAGACGCAAAACTTAGCATCAAAAAACTAGACCTTAGTAGCCTGCAATCAATCAATTTTCGAATGAGATAATTAGTGAGTATGGCCATTTAGATATTCTTATTAATAATGCAGGGGTCATGTATTGTCCTTATTCAAAAACACAAGATGGTTTCGAAATGCAGATGGGTACCAATCATTTGGGTCCATTTGCATTAACAATACAACTATTGCCATTATTGTCTAAAACGCCTGGCTCTAGAATTATAAATACAAGTAGCTTAGCTCACTTAACAGGCAACATTAATTTTGAAGATATAAATTGGGAGCAACGAAAATACAAAACGATGCAGGCTTATGCAGATAGTAAAATTGCTAACCTTTACTTCTCTTATGAATTGGCAGGCAAACTTAAAGATAAAACCAACGCTCCGTTAGTGATAGCTGCTCATCCCGGTTGGACGAAAACGGAACTCGATAGACATATAGGATTAGTTGGCATTATAAGTAGTATAATTGGGCAAAAGGTTGAAATGGGTGTACTACCAACGCTTATGGCTTGCTTCGATCCTAAAGCTAATAGTGGCGATTATTATGGGGCTTCCGGATTTAGAGAGATGCGCGGCTATCCTAAAAAAGTACAATCTAATGCGAAATCGCATGATACTGCTATCGCTCAAAAGCTTTGGTTGAAATCTGAAGAACTAACCGGAATAAAGTTTTAAAATTAGTAAAGATGCTTACTAAAAATCTGCCAATAAGAGCCGTACTTCAATTTTCTATCGTTCCAATAACGCTTGCCATAGTTTGGTCAGGCTGCGTTGTGTGTGCCTTTTATTTCTTTGAATTAAAATTGTTAGCAATTCCATTTTTGCCCATTTCACTGATTGGTATTGCGGTATCTTTTTATGTAGGCTTTAAAAATAACTCATCCAATGATAGGCAAAATGAAGCTCGAAAAAATTGGGGCTCAATTACCAATGACAGCCGAGCTTTTGTGGCAATGCTCAATACCTATTTGCCGGATGACAACGTAGAAGTAAAAGACCTTAAAAGTAAACTATTGAAAAGACATATTGCCTGGTTATATGCTCATAAATCATTTTTACGACATAAAAGAATGGAGTGGGAGCACGATTTACGCCTCAATAATAAATACCGGGACTTGTTTCAAAAAAACTTCAATATCAATAAAGAAATAGAGAAGGATGTTAAAAATTATATTTCTATAGATGAAATAAAAGAAATTGAATCTTCGCCCAATATGGCCTCAGAACTTTTACAAAATCAATCCAGAGCATTAAAACAGTTAAGAGAAAAAAATCTGATAGAAGACTTTAGACTTTTTGAACTTCAAAACCATATCACCAAATTATTTGAACATCAAGGTAAAAATGAACGCATCAAAACATTCCCGATACCGCGCCAATTTGCGAGTTATGCAAATGTATTTGTAAGCATTTTTGCCTTTTTATTGCCATTTGGTTTGTTAAAAGAAACCATGGAAATAAATATATGGTTAACCATTCCCTTTTCAGCTTTAATCTCCTGGGTATTTTTTCAAATGAGCCTGATAGGAGAATACAGCGAGCATCCATTTGAAGGGCTAGTAGGCGACATACCTATTACTGCCATAACGCGTAACATTGAAATAGAAATTTTGCATTCATTAGGCGAAACAGATATTCCAAAACCTATAATTGCAGTTGATGGTATTTTAATGTAAAAAAAACATGCTGTTAAAAAAAAGAAATAAAATATTAAAAATGAGTATCTTTTATCATATCAAAAGCATATCCGAAGCCCATCAGTTTTTGAGGCTGAAACCGCCTGCCCATCCACTTATCACGATTATATGGGAATGGCCACAAGTAGATTCGGATTTTGATTTCGCTAATACCAAAATAACCAGTGATTTATTCATTGTAGGGATGAAGGGCGGAAAGGGTGCTATTGGGTATGGTAGAAACACTTACGACTATGATAAGGGAACCATGGTATTTATAGCACCCAAACAAGCCCTTACTTTTGATAGCAACATAGATTACACAAGTCATTCTGGTTGGACAATTTTGTTTCACCCTGATTTAATTCGAAAATCTGTTTTAGGTAGCGAAATTGATAAATTTTCTTTTTTTGATTATTGCTTAAATGAAGCATTACATACCTCAGAAAAAGAACACAATATTTTAAATGATTTTGTTCAGCATATTGAAATTGAAATCAATCAAAATTTGGACAAGCATTCACAAGAAATAATTATTACCAACTTACACTCTATACTAAAATATTGCCAACGCTTTTACGACCGCCAATTTTTTACTCGTACCAATCTGAATAAGGATTATATTGCACTTTTTGAAAAATATTTAGAAAATTATTTTGCTTCTGAAAATATGGAGGACAAAGGTCTTCCAACGGTTTCTCATTGTGGCGAAGCCCTTAATATGTCAGGTCGCTATTTAAGCGATTTGCTAAAAGTAGAAACAGGAAGAGGAGCAAAAGACCATATTCACGATTTTATCATTGAGAAAGCAAAAACATTGTTGCTCGGTTCTAAAACTTCTGTGAGCGAAGTTGCATACGGTTTAGGTTTTGAATATCCCCAACATTTTACCAAACTATTCAAGCTAAAAACAGGACAGAATCCGACAGATTTTAGAACATTGAATTAAAAACCACTTGCTATAACACGGGTTTGGCAAAAGTGGCGGTTCCATGCTTCGTATGATAGTTTTGTGGGTCAACAAACAGTAGTGCTTCGTATCCATTTGCGGTGAAAATTGCCACCTTCGCCAAGCCCAAAAACGTTTATGCAACCCTACTCAAAGACACAGAAAGTAATCTATGGGAAATATAGCTAAGCATTTTGACAAATACCTGCCATTAGACGACAACGAGAAAGAAGTGTTGATAAGTCGTTTGACGGAGCGTAAATTAAAACGTAAACAATACATTTTACAAGAGGGCGACATCTGCAAATACTTTACTTATGTTGTAGAGGGTTGTTTTAAAATGTACGGGGTAGACAATTCAGGGACTGAACACAATCTTTTATTTGCTACCGAAGACGACTGGATTACCGACATTGACAGCTTACACAAAGAGCGACCAACAAAATTATTTATTGAGGCGGTTGAGCCATCAACCATACTTCAACTTTCTAAGGGCGACCTTTGGTATTTATACGCCAACTATCCAAAGTTTGACAGAAATTTTCGTGTAATCATAGAGGATAAATACATAGAGCTTCAAAACCGATTGCTACAAACATTCAGTACTACTGCCTATGAACGATACGAAAATTTTTTAGAGCAATACCCCAATTTATCCAACAGACTACCAAACACACAAATTGCATCTTATCTTGGTATTACGCCCGAATTTCTTAGCAAAATAAGAAATGAAAGAGGCGGAAAGTAACGTACTCTTAATCTACATTAAGAGTATTTCTTAAACCAGTTTATAGGTGTAGGCAATTCGCTCATCGCACCTTTGTATTGTTAATGTTGACGAAAAAAGTAACTTCAAACACAAAGTAAAATGAACACATTAAATTCAAACACAAAAGTAGCCGTTATCGGTCTTGGTAAAATTGGCGAGGCAATTGCCACAAACTTGGTTAAAGGCAAACATTCGGTAATTCTTGCCGCAAGAGACAGCGATAAAGCAACGTCATTAGAAAGGAAATTGGGCCACTTGGCAATAGCCAAAGAAATTGCAACCGCAATTAAAGAAGCAGATGTAATTATTCCTGCCATTTATTTCAACGCTTTAAAAGAGTTTTTTCAAACCTATTCAAAAGAATTGGATGGGAAAATAATTGTTGATGTATCCAATCCAATTGCTCCTGATGGAAATGGGGGCTTCAAGAAAATTATTGAAGAGAATGAATCCGCAGGAAAAACTTTATCTGTTTTAATCCCTAAAAATGCCAAGCTAATTAAGGCTTTTGGAACTTTGGGTGCAGGCGCCTTATTAAATGCCTCATTTAATAAGTCGGAAAAAAAGGTTTTATTTTATGCCTCCGACAGCACTAACAGCAACCAACAAATAGAAGAACTTATTTCAAGTAGTGGCTTTGCACCATTCCACGTTGGCGGAATAGACCAATCTATCCGAATTGAAGTTTTTGGCGACCTTCACGAATTTGGAGCATTAGGTAAAACGGTAACACTTGACGAGGCCAAAAACAAAGTAACTAACTCCTAAAAATAAACGCAATGAAACATTTAATAATTTCAGCAACGCTGCTAATATCATTAGTAGCTTGCCAAAACGAGACAAAAAATCAGTCAAACAATTTAACTCAAGACACAATGGAACAGACAACAGAAAAATCAGCAATTGAGAAATTATTGTTCTCTTACCGTGATGCCTTAAATGCATCAGACGTAAATAAAGTGTTACCACTTTATGCAAATGATGGGGTATTTATGCCATCCAATGCCCCTTCTGCAGTTGGGCAAGAGCAAGTAAAAGCATCTTACGAATTTGTTTTTTCGCAAATTCAACTAAACATTGAATTTTATATTGACGAGATAGTTGTTAATGGCGACTATGCTTTTGCACGGACGACTTCAAAAGGCACCACATTGATACATGCTAACAAGCAAACCGTGGCAGAAGAAAACAGGGAACTTTTTGTTCTTCAAAAAACAAACGGACAATGGAAAATAGCCCGTTATATGTTTAACAAAACGAAATAGACAGACAAGAGAAGGCCATCAGCGCGGCTTGGAAAAAGTGGCGGTTCAGTGCTTCGTATGATCGTTTATCGAAAATTTGAAGTGCTGGATTGGTAGGGATGCGATAAACCTGCTAGTCTTCTTTCTTTTTTACAGCCTTTTTCAACTTAGTGGCTTCTTTCTTAGCGCCTTTGCCAGTTGCCTTCGCGACCTTTTTGGTGCCTTTGGCAATTTTTTTCGATTCTTTGGCAACTTGTTTCCCTACGTTTTTGCTGCTCTTTTTAACATCCTTACCCAACGCCTTCATATCTTGTTTGATTTCAGATTGAGCGCAGACGGCCACTGTCGTTAGGAATAACAAGCTAACTCCGACTACATAGGTTTTAATCATTCTCATTGGCAGATGCTTTAAAAGATTACATTTCTGAGTGGCTACGTCATGCAATTTAAACTAATTTTTAAAAAAAGATTCTACAAAAGAACCACTTAATAGTCATTCAGAATTGCTCTGCGAATTTCTTTCTGCTCAGATGCCCACATAACATGCCCACCCAGTGTCGCCTGTTTCTACAAACTCATCTGTTACTACAATTTTCTGAATATACTTCATCACGCCAGAGCAACCGCAACGAGAACTCCGTAATCCGTGGCCAAAGATGCCTCCAAAAATGGCCTGTGAAAATCCCTGCAATGAGATAAAGCATTCCAGTTATTACTAGGAACCAATGCGCAGACGATTGTCTTAGTTTCGGCATCCGTGGATAAATTTGACAAACTAAAATTAGGACTTCCATGCGGAGAATTTTTGCCACGTGGACTCATTCTCAGTTCGCGGAGAGTAACGGGCGATTTGGAACTAAAAAGAATTGATTCCTGACTAATGTACTATTAACTTGGGTTTTAAAAAATAAATCCAGTTACAAATTCGTACTTTTGAGAATGAATTGACTCATTCAACAACAAAGTGAGTCTATAAACCAGTACTAAACCTTAAACAGATTAAAATGAAAAATTTAGGTATTGTATTAATTGTACTAGTTTTTGCTGTAACTGTAAGTAGTTGCTCTAAAAAATGTGATAACGAGCAGCCCCGTGCAAGAGTGCTGAACAACGGAACGAGTTCGGTGAGTGTAGGGATAAAGACATCAAATGGAAATACTGTGAATATCAATAATGTGGCTTCACAAACAGCAACACCATATGTAAGCTATGCAGCTGGGAACATCACCTTTACGATCAGTGTAACCGTTAACGGAACTAAGACCGACTACGTAAAGGATGTTGCAGTAGGTAACTGCTATGATTATGACATTGCTATTGACTCCAGCAACGTAATTACCGTCATAACTACCGACAGAAACGCGTAGGGCAGATCCTATATCTCGAAAGCTTGAGGATTTAACAAAGTCCTTAAGCTTTTTTATTTACAATTTTCATGTCTCAGGACAGGAAAACGAATTATACAGAAGACTAGCTTTAACTCCGTAGACAGCAAATCTGAATAATAGTGGACGCGCACGAGCTACACTGTATTTGGGTCAAGCGGGGTTGACGTGTAATCCAACGTTTCGTATCTTTATTCCGTTCGGTGTCGGGGACAGGACGCGGTTTCAAAATCCCCGCTCGAACGCAAAAACTCACGTTAACAATTTAAATCTTGCACCTCAGATTTCTCCTGCTCAGAAAATTTGCCGGACATCATTTGTTATCTTCGGGCTTTGATCAACCTACGTTAGCACATTTATAATGGAAATAGGAATAGACAGTTTCGCCAGCAATATGGCTAGTGACGGCTCGGTGAAAACGAGCAGCGTGCAAGCCATTACCGAATTGCTGGAACGCATTGAATACGCGGATCAATCGGGGCTTGATGTGTTTGGTATAGGAGAACATCATCGCAAAGAGTTTTTGGATTCTGCACCCACTGTAATCTTGGCTGCGGCCGCGGCAAGAACAAAACGAATTCGCTTGACCAGTGCCGTTACAGTCTTAAGTGCAGCTGACCCGGTACGGGTGTTTCAAAATTTTGCTACGCTTGATTTAGTTTCTCAAGGAAGAGCAGAGATGGTGGTGGGGCGTGGATCCTTTATCGAATCATTTCCGCTGTTTGGGTTGAACTTGCAAGACTATGACGAACTCTTTGCCGAGAAGCTTGAACTTTTGTTAACTATTCGGGAGAATGAAGTAGTGAATTGGTCGGGTCAATTCAGACCTGCCTTGAAAAATCAATCGGTCTATCCGAGGCCGGTGCAGAAACCATTTCCAATCTGGTTAGGTGTTGGTGGCACGCCTGAGTCGTTTGCAAGAGCCGGGATGCTTGGACTTCCGTTGGTGGTCGCCATCATTGGTGGTGACACCCATCGCTTTCGTCCTCTGGTAGATTTGTATAGGCAAGCGGGAAAGAAAGCTGGCCATGCACCTGAGAAATTAAAAGTAGGCTTGCACTCACTGGGATATGTAGCTTCCACCACTGAGCAAGCTGTTGCTGATTATTACCCTGGCTATGCAGAGATGTTTACACGAATCGGGAAAGAAAGAGGATGGCCGCCTGTAACTAAGTCAGGCTTTGAAGCACAACGTGGTCCGCTTGGCGCCTTCTTGGTGGGCAGTGCTGAAGAGGTAGCAGAAAAAATTATCCGTCACAGCAATGCCCTTGGTGGATTATCGCGCGTGTCTTTTCAAATGGACAATGCCGGATTATCGCATGCTAAATTGATGGAGGCGATACAATTGATAGGATCGAAAGTTTCTCCGTTGGTGAACCGATAGATTTTAGTTACTACGCTTCGTTTTCAGTTTAGTCTTTCGAAACGGGATCAATCATAATGTGTGCTCGATGCGTTCCAGGATCCATGATCCAGGGCATGCCCGGAGCTTCTGGTTTTGTAGGGAGCCCGGTGCTGGCGGCAGTTGCCCAGGGAATATAAACCACATACCTGAATTTGCCTTTGGTCACTTCACCGGTTGTTGGATTGTACGCTTCCTCTGCGGCAGAGTACACTTGCAAATTACTGGCTTGCTTCGGCATCAATAGTTTTCCGGACTTAGCCTCGGCTTCGCGAATGTCAAAGATTTCCTGAAATGATTTTCCTTCCGCTTTCAAGTCTCTGCCGCGAGCCATGAAAGGATCCAGATCTTTATGATAACAGGAAACACTAAATCCTTTTTGACTAGGATTATCAGCCAGACAAATCAATTCATTCGTACCTTTTCTCAGTACAATAAATGCACCCTTGGCATCGTAGCCGTACACCATCGCACCCGTTCTTTTTTCTTCGGGCGCTGCCAGCAAAGCTACCTTGATTTGTATTTCAGCCGATGGGGTTTGGCCAAAGGCCATCACTGAGTTAATTAGTAATAACAGGAATAGGCAGATCGGTTTCATAGATGTGAGTAGTTAGTTTTTAGTCAATTGCTTTTTCATTCGAATGTGCCAAGATTTTTTCGGCTGCGGCCTCGCCCACCACTTCTTTCAATTCGTCCAAGGTTGCTTCTTTAATTTTTTTGAAGGATCTAAAATGAGCCAGCAACTTATCTGCTGTTTTTTTCCCAATACCCGGAATACTTTCGAGTTCCGTTACAAAAGTGGAGTTACTTCTTTTTAATCGATGGAAAGTAATACCAAAACGGTGTGCCTCATCGCGAATGCGCTGAATCAACAAAAGCGCTGGCGACTTTTTGCTGATGAGTAATGGCAACGAATCGTCAGGGTAATAAATTTCTTCCAGTCGTTTGGCAATGCCCACAATCGGTATTTTTCCATATAGGCCTAATTCCTTCAAGGCTTCACAGGCGCTGCTCAGTTGACCCTTGCCACCATCTACAATAATCAGTTGAGGATACTCGCCTTCTTCTTCCATGATTCGCTTATAGCGCCTTCCCACTATTTCTTTCATGGAAGCAAAGTCATCGGGCCCTACAACGGTTTTAATATTGAAATGACGATACCCTTTTTTGTCGGGCTTTCCATCTACAAAACGGACCATGGCGGCTACCGGGTTGGTGCCTTGAAAGTTGGAGTTATCAAAGCACTCAATAATTTTTGGGTATTGATTGAGGCGAAGATTTTCCTGCATGATATGAAGTACTTCGTTCTTCTTTGTCTTGCGCTCTTCTTTGTTGATCTCGCGTTCTCGTTTTAAGTACAACGCGTTCTTTAGCGATAGATCCACTAATTTTTTCTTATCGCCAATCTGTGGAACAATATTTTCAAAATCATCTGACTTGACTGATAATTCCTTGTTGGTAAAGACTTCGGGGTTGTTGCTATGATGTTCGCTTCGCAATTCTTGCACGGCCATGCTTAAAATTTCCTCATCCGGTTCATCTAACTTCTTTTTGATTTCCAGATTTTTGGAAAAGATGATCGCTCCCTCTTTAATTTGAAGGTAGTTGATGAACGCATCTGTTTCACTACTGGCAATTGTGACGACATCAATATCAGTGAGCTTACGGTTTACTACGAGCGACTTGCTTTGGAAATTTTCTAACCTTTCTAGTTTGAATTTATAAAATCCTGCTTTTTCAAATTCAAGCTGTTCGGCAGCTTCCTTCATTTGGGTTGCGAAATATTCTTCAACAATGCTCAAATTGCCTTTCAGAATATAACGCGCCAGCGCAATTTCTTCATTATAACTAGATTCTTCCTGCAGTCCTTCGCAAGGGCCTTTACAATTGCCAATGTGAAATTCTAAGCATACTTTAAATTTCTTCTCTTCGATATTTTCTTTTGAAAGAAGAAGCGAGCAGGTACGGATGGAGTACAATTGTCTCACTAACTCCAGCACACTGTTCATGGCGCCCACACTGGAATACGGCCCAAAGTATTCGCCCTGTTTCGCGATGTATTTACGGGTAGAAATGATTCGTGGAAAGCGCTCTTTTAAAATGCAGAGATAAGGAAACGTTTTATCGTCTTTGAGTAAGATGTTGTACTTCGGCTGATTTTGTTTGATCAGATTATTTTCAAGCAGCAGCGCATCAAATTCTGTATTAGCTAAGGTGTATTCAAGTTTAACAATTTCTGAGACGAGCTTCTCGGTTTTGCGATTGTATTGCGATTGCTTGGTGAAGTAACTGGATACGCGTTTCTTCAAACTTTTGGCCTTTCCGACATAAATCAGTACGCCCTCCTTGTTGTAGTACCGATAAACTCCGGGAGAATCGGGGAGAGAAGCTATTTGATCTTTCAACATAGTTAAAGATTCAAAATTCAAAGTTCAAAATTGAAAATGAGGCGAAGGAGGGTCTTGAATCTTGAATTATGAATAATTAATTTTTTATATCCCACGGCTTCTCATCTATTTTCCGAACGGAGTCGGGCAGGTCAGAGTTTTTGCTACAATCAAAGGAAACATCTACTCCACTACTAGGGCGCTTGAAAAAGCCTTTGGTGATGCCTGTCTTTGGATCGGCATAGGTCTTGACCATGAATTTATCCCAGATAGGGCGTGCTGTTTTACCCCCCTGACCAAAAGCCCACGAGGGGAAACGGATACCTCGCTCGTCTCCCCCTACCCAAACGCCCGTCACTAAGTTATGAGTTACACCCATGTACCAGCCATCCGATGCATCATTAGTAGTTCCTGTTTTTCCTCCAATTTCATTGTCAACCCGCAAATCATAAGTAAGACCTTGTGACGTGCCACCTCGCTCTTCAACTCCGCCTTTCAGCATGTATATCATTTTATAAGCAGTTTGTTCATTAATAGCTTGTTTTGTTTTGGGCACAAAATTTTCGATGACGTTTCCATTTTTATCTTCGATGCGCGTGATGAAAAACGGTTGCGTGTTGATTCCCCCATTCACGAAAGTGCTGTAAGCGCCCACCAACTCAAACAAAGAGACATCACTGGTGCCAAGGCATAGTGAAGGCACTGCAGCCAATTCACTTTCTATTCCCACCCGATGGGCGAACTCTACCACGTTTTCAGCTCCAAGCGCTTGCATCATTTGTGCAGTGATAGAATTTTTGGACATCGCCATCGCTTGACGGATGGTCATTTCTTCACCAAAACCTTTGTCGCCCTCGGCATTGAAAGGATACCAATCCGGTTGGTTTTCGATCTTAAACTGAGGTGAGATATCTTTCAATTTGTAACAAGGGGAATAATCAGATTCCATTGCAAGCCCATAGATGAATGGCTTAAACGTAGATCCGGGTTGCCTTTTCCCTTGCTTCACGTGATCGAACTTAAAGTACTTGTGATCAATTCCACCCACCCACGCTTTGATGTGACCAGAGTTCGGATCCATTGCCATCATACCGGTTTGTAGAAAGCGCATATGATAGTCAAGTGAATCCATGCTGCTGAACAGCGTATCTCGCTCGCCCTTCCATGAGAAAACGCTCATTGGCTTTTTGAGCTTTAGCATGATTTTTAGAGAGTCGGAATCCTCTCCGTATTTGTCTGCGTAAATTGAATAAGCATCCGTTTTCTTGATTCGCTTTTTTAAAAAGTCTTTTATCTCATGGCCATCTTCGTCAGACCAGGGGTTACGATTGCGCCTTTTCCATTCCTGATAAAATTGTGCCTGTAATACGGCCATATGCTCAGCTACTGCTCCTTCTGCATATGTTTGTAATCGGCTGTCAATGGTAGTATAGATTTTTAACCCCGCATTGTACAAATCGATGCCGCGGGCATTACAATATTGCATGAGATAATTGCTGAGCACCGTGCGGAAATAAGGAGCCAAGCCTTCGTTTTGGTTTTGCACACTATAGTCAAGATCAATGGGTAAGCTTTTGATGGAGTCAAACTTTTCCTTGGTGTCAATTTTATATCCATGCTTGTAAATTTTGTAAAGCACTTCATTACGTTTGCTCAAGGCGTTGTTTGGATTGCGTTTAGGATTGTAGAATGAAGGGGCTTGCAGCATACCCACCAGTATCGCTGACTCTTGTAAGTTCAGGCTATCTGGTTCTGTATTAAAATAGGTTTCTGCTGCTACCTTTATGCCAAACGAATTGCTACTGAAACCACTTGTATTGAGATACATGGCAATGATCTCTTTCTTTGTGAAATTTTCTTCGAGATTAATGGCAATAATCCACTCTTTTGTTTTTTGAATAATCCTTCGAGGGTATTTGCCCAGCTTTGCCAATAATCCATCGAGACCTTTGTCAGGATTAAGCGTATATAGATTCTTCGCGAGTTGTTGCGTAAGGGTGCTACCTCCTCCCGCTGGATTGAAAGTGATTAACCCTTTGAATACGCGTAAAAAGGCGGGAAGATCAAGCCCGGAATGATCATAAAATCGATGATCTTCTGAGATTAAAAGTGTATTAATTAAGTCTTCGGATAGTTCTTCATAGCGTACCTGGCTGCGGTTGTAGCGAAAATAACGTCCCAAGGAAACGCCATCAGCTGAAAGCACTTCTGAAGATAAGTCGTTATCCGGATTTTCAATTTCAGCCAAACTCGGCATACCACCAAACAAACCAAATAAATCTGCCTTTACCGATAAGACGTAAAGCGGAAATCCAAGGAAAAAACAAAGAAAAGCGATCCAGACATACTTGATCGCCTTCGGTATCCACGGTTTCTTAATCTGAAACAGTTTATTGATTTTGTTTTTGATAGTTTCGGTTGAAGAACGTGAGGTACTCATCGAGTGCTTTGGTTCGGTAAAAAGTTTGGAAATTATCCTTAGTTATTACAAAATTATAGAATTTATAATTGGAAAATGGTTTCGCGATCGATAGTTGGGCGAGAAACTTGTCGTAATAACTGAGTGCTGTTTCACGGTCTGGAAACTCGACAACCATAGTCACCAACTTCTCATCATTCAATGCCAGGTTACTGGTTGTTAGCTTCAATTTTGTCCACTGCGCCTCATTGAATTTCTCCAGTGCATCCACTACAGTATTAGTGATTCGATCACTGGTAGTATATAATGTAACAAAGTAGTGAATGCCCTCCACGTTTGTGCTATACCGAATTCCTTTTGCTTTCTCCAGTTTTTCCAGCAACGCTTTTGAGGCTGCCAGAAGTTGTTCAGCATATGCCTTGGTAGGCTCAGCCGGGTAGCGCTTGATAAAGCTCTCTAATTCGAATTGATAACGAGTGACGTCTTCGGTTTTGCCGGTAATCAATACCTTCAATAATTCAAGCTGAGGGGTAAATCCAGTTTCTCCCACTTGAAGCGCCTGATTGATTTTTTCGCGCGACATGCGTAGGTTGTCTTGTTGGAAGAAGCGGTAGGCTTCTTTGTAAATCAACTTTTGTTTTTCGGCTGCAACACTCGTCTCCTTTAGGTAGTTTGGATTAACCAAAATTTTAGCGAATGTAGAATTTGGGTAGGTGTCTTTCAACTGTTGTGCATACGCACCTGCTTTCTCTGCATCTGTCTCCTGATGGATGAGATAGAGTTTGTAAAGGGCTTCTGGTCTAAAATCAGAGAGCGGAAAACGACTGAGCAATTTCTGGTAGGATTCGGCCGCGTTCTGCTTTTCATCGAGCTGAAAGTAGAACAAATCACCCAATTTAAAATAGGCCTTTTCGATGCCGGCCAGCGCCTCTTCTTTTTTCTTTTCAGTGGTGGGCAATTGGGCCATTAGTTTTCCCGCTTCATCCAATTTTTCTTCTGGCTTCTCCACCGTTACTACTGCAGTATTTTTTGGTGGCTCCTCGGCATTTTGCAAAGAAGCCCCTGTGGCATCGGGTGCTACGGTTGCCTTGTTCGATCTTCGCCAATTGTCTTCCAGCGCCACACCACCCCAAATTCGTTGAAATTCGCTTTGGCCAGTCGCCACTAGCGCACTATTTCCAAAATACCAATCAGAAGTAGCACTCGAAGGAGCATTGTTGAAAAAAGAATTGTTTTGGTTACCGCCTCCTGACGTTCCGCTTTCAGTCTTTTTCCGTTTCTTTTTCAACGCTGCTAATTTTTTGTCGCGAGCGGCAAAGACAGAATCAAGTCTCTTTCGAAGTGTCAGGGAATCATACGATGCGAGGGTAAGAAGACTGTCGTTGAGCGCAATCGTCTCAGTATAGCCTGCAAACTCGCCAAGAATTTTTTGGCGCTTTTTGATCGCTTCATAATTTTCAAAGTCTTTCGGCAGTGCGCCAACTGCACTGTCATAATACAGTTTTGCCAGACTGTATTTTTTCAACGAATCGAATTGAAGCTGACCGATTCGAAGATAAGCGTTCCCTTGGATTCGTTTGCTTTTGCCGGAATGGGCTGCGGACTTGTAGTTGGAAATAGCCTCCATTAAATTTCCTTGCTTGCGCTCAAATTCTCCCCACTCAAAATAGATTTTGTCTTTGAACTCCAGGTTTTTGCTGTCGGCAAGCATTTTGCCAAACTGTTTTCTCACCAATCGTACATCACGCTTATCTTCCAGACGAGCAACTTGTGCCATATTCAATCGTGCATAGAAGTCAATCTCATAATCGGGATTTGTCGCGAGACATTTGCGATAGAAGTTGTAGGCCTCCGAATTGAAACCAAGTTTTTGGTAGACCTGGCCAATGATAAAATAGATCCTTCCTTTTCGATCAACCCGCGACAAAAGTGAGTCGGCCTTCGAAAGATTTTGCACCATGTTATCATAATCATTTCGAAGTTGATAAAAGTAGGCTTTCTCCAAGTACAGCTTTTTTGCGTTCTGTTTGCTGATGAGTTTTTCCTTATCCAGAAATCGAAAAACTTCCTCAGCCCGATCAAAATCTCCCTGCTCTATAAAGGTTCGCAGCAAATAGAGCAGCGCAGTATGGCGTGTTTCGTAGGAAGGACTTTTTGTGTTGACGTACTTGAATGTGAGGATAGCATTTTGAAAATCACAGGCATAAAGACGAGCAAGCCCCACCATAACATAATTATCATCTACCCACTTGCTATTGGGATGACGCTGAATTGAGATGGACGCCATCTTGATGATTTCATCGGTGTCTTTTACATAGCTTTTTGCTTTGACGGTATCAAGTGCGGGAAACAGTCGCAACACCTGAGTAGGGTCGTCATCCAATGTTTTTAAAATTGTTTTTTCAACCTCGCGCGCTTTTTCGCGTGCGTAATAGAAGCCGTTATAATGAGCTGTTAAGTTATGGAAGGCGTTGCTGGTGATGTTATTTTGTTCTATGGAGCAGCCTGAAAACCAACAAGCAACTAGCGCAAGAATGAAAATTAGAAAGAGAAGCTTGCTACTAGCTGCCAACCTTATCCATACACTACTTGTACCCAATATCATGAACTAATCTTAACGGGCATTTTGACCCCTTATTGTAAATGTAAAAAACTGTGAATCAATTGTATATTGTTGGGATTGCCTAATTTTGCACAAAAAACGAGTTTGAAGCCAAAGAAAACCATATCTGAGCGATTGACCAACAAATACCAACTGGTTATTCGAAACGAAGACAATCTCGCTGAGAAAACTTCCTTTGGATTTACCTACGCGAAGTTTTTGTTGGTAGCAGCTGCCGCATTTCTGTTGATTTTTGTGGGCAGTCTTTTTTTATCGAAGACGTTACTTTCTAAATGGTTTGACCCGAAATATGAGCAGACCGAGCAAAACAAGAAGTTATATGCCTTAGCTATCAAGGTTGACTCGCTCTCTCTTGAGGTTGATAGAAAAGATCTTTTCATTCAAAATTTACAGCGGATACTTAGTGGTGATACCACAAGTGGCTTTGTCGATCCTGTTAAGTTGCTAGGTGGAGATAAGATGCAAGTTAAGAAAACCGCGAATTTGGAGTTGGCAGCAACAGACTCACAGTTTAGAAAGGAGTTTGAGCAAACCGAGTTTTCGGTGGTTTCCTTGAATGATCGTAAGTACAGGGAACTACAAGGTTTCTTCTTCTTTACACCAATTTCAGGCTTTGTTAGCGATAAGTATGATGCTAAAAAGCTCCATTTTGGAGTGGACATTGTGGCAAAAACCAATGAACCAGTCAAATGCGTGGCCGAAGGAACAGTGGTGTTGGCTTCTTGGACACAGGATTCTGGGTACGTTATTGCAGTGCAGCATCGGGGCAACCTCGTTTCGGTGTATAAGCACAATGCGGGATTATTAAAAAAAGTTGGTAGTTTTGTCAACGCAGGGGAAATTATCTCTATAGTTGGCAACAGTGGAGAGATGACCGATGGCTCACATTTACATTTTGAACTGTGGCACAACGGCAATTCACTCGACCCCCAAGAATTTGTAACTTTTTAAACTACATGCCATGCTAACTTCTAAAGAGCAAAAAAGAGCCGCTGACGAAATCAGCAATTCCAGCAACGTGATTGGAAAAGGAACCGTGTTGGAAGGAAATATAGAGACCTACGGCAACATACGCATCGAAGGTCGTATTATAGGAAACATCAAGTCAAAGTCAAAAATCGCGTTAGGCAATGCCAGCCATGTGGAAGGCAACATCATCGCACAAAACGCTGATTTGGAGGGAGAGGTGAAAGGAAAAATTGACGTTTCTGAATTGTTGGTGTTGAAGTCTACTGCCGTGATTCACGGAGATATCAGCACAGGTAAATTAGTGGTAGAGCCCGGTGCGCTTTTTAATGGTAGCTGTAAAATGGGATCTCCCATTAAAGATATTAAATTGGGAGAGAATGGTGCGAGAACTCCACATGCACAAGAGATTCGGTTGAACTAATAGCAGACAACCAGAAACCCGAAAAAAAGTAATTGAACAAGGAGAGCTGTGGGTATCAACCCGCAGCTTTTTGTTTTACTGCGTATTATGTATCTTTTCCAGCAAGGTATCTAGGTAATTACTAAAGTAGTATCATGAGTAGCGAAAAGGAGCCCAGCCGATTTTTAAAGTACAGCAGCCTTGGGATTCAGCTATTGGCCACCATCGGATTTTTTGGGTGGCTCGGTTTTAAAATTGACCAGTATTTTTCTTTCACCTTCCCACTGTTTTTACTTCTTTTTGTTTTTGCGTCCTTTGGTGGAATGATCTATAGAATCTATCGATCCATCAATGAGTAGTAAACGTTTTCTTTTTTTTACCGGGGTGACACTGCTGTTGGCCATGCTGATTGGTTCAGCGGTGAGATTGTTGGAAGTCTATTTTTTCGTTGATGGGGCCCCTTCCTATTGGATGGAAATATTGGTCTTCTTTGTCTTGATTACTGTTTTAGTCTACTTTGTGCTACACAAAATCTCACTCATTGACCCGACTGAATTTGTCAGGACTTTTTTGATGTCGGTAGTTTTAAAAATTATTCTTAGTGGTGTTGCTATCGTTATTCTGTTGAAGTTGGATCCGGCTGCGGCAAATAGCAATGCGGTTTTTTATTTAGGTTGTTATGGTGCGTTCACAGCACTTGAAGTAGTTATGCTTTACAAACAAAAAAATACGGAATGAGAATTTGCAGCATATTTGCTTTTGTGTTGTTGCAAGCAACAACGGTTGTTTCGCAGGTCGTGAACCCATCCACTATCGACATCGTTCGCGACAAGTGGGGTGTTCCACATATTTTTGCTAAGACGGATGCTGCAGTTGCCTATGGATTGGCGTGGGCCAATTCGGAGGACGACTTTAAGACAATTCAGCAAGGCTTCTTAGCTGGCAAGGCCATGTTGGGCAGCTATTCTGGAAAATCAGGTGCTACGGTTGACTATATCGTTCAGTTGCTGCAGTGCCGTAGAATTGTTGAAGAGCGCTACGAGAAAGATATTGCGCCCGACTACAAGCGAGTATTAGAAGGATATGCCGCAGGTATCAATGCTTTTGCGAAAACACATCCAAAAGAAATTTTGGTGAAGAATGTTTTTCCGGTCACTCCGAAAGACATGCTTGCTTACTCGGTATTGCAGTTGGCGATTTCAAGTGGCGCAGATAAAGCGTTGCGTGAGATTACCTCCGGCACCATTCCACTGGCGCCCCAATTTGCATCGGGCGGATCTAACGCCTACGCGTTTAATTCCAAGACAACAGAAGATGGCAACGTATTTCTCGCCATTAATTCGCATCAGCCTTTGGAGGGCCCGGTGGCTTGGTATGAGGCACATTTGGCGAGTGAGGAAGGCTGGAATATTTTGGGAGCCTTGTTTCCGGGTGCCCCAAGTATTTTACATGGATGCAATGAAAACTTAGGTTGGGCGCACACTGTAAATTATCCGGATAAACTGGATGTATACCAGCTCGAACTTAATCCGCAAGAAAAAACGCAATACAAGTTTGATGGCCAATGGGAACAACTAAAAATTACTCGAATAAAATTGCGAGTGAAAATAGCCGGCCTTAAAATAGGAGTGAAGAAAAATATTTGGGAAAGTAAGTATGGGCCGACACTGGTGACTGACAAAGGGGCGTTTGCGATACGAACCGGTGCCTTAATGGAAATACGCGCATTGGAACAGTGGTATCGTATGAACAAGTCAAAAAGCTTTTCGGAATTTAAACAAGCGTTGAGTATGTGTGCCATTCCGGGTTACAACATTGTCTATGCCGACCGATATGACACTATCTTCCACATCAGCAATGGAAAAATCCCGATTAGGAATCCGAACTACGAATGGAAGAACACATTGCCCGGCAATACAAGCGAGACTTTGTGGACTGGATTTCATTCAACACATGACTTGCCTCAGGTACTCAACCCGAATTCAGGCTACGTCTTTAACAGTAACCATTCGCCATTCAACTCAACGGCCTCTCTTGACAATCTTACATCTAGCAGGTATGACAAAACAATGGGTTTCGAAACAAATGACAATAACCGCAGCCTTCGGTTTATGGAGTTGATCAAGCAATACCCAACACTGAGCTATGAAAACTTTAAGCAGATCAAATACGATTTACAATTACCTACCAAATTGGCGTACGAAACTAACAGTGATTCACTCTTTCTGCTTTCGCATTCGGATCAGCCCGCACTCGCAGACGTAATTCAAACACTTACCTCGTGGGATCATAAAGCCGACATCAATAGCGCGGGGGCTGCCCTTTTTTCGATTATATATTATCAAGTTGTAAAAGAACAGCAACAAGGTGCCAGCTATCGATACCTATCAAAAAAGAAGAGCTTGGAGTTGGTTCAGTTTGCTCGTGAGTATCTCCTTACCAATTTTGGAAAGACTAACGTGGTTCTTGGTGAGTACCAAAAACTGGTGAGGGGCAATAAAGAAATTGCCCTACCTGGCATTCCTGATGTGATTTCCGCCATGCGATCCGGTCCATTTGAGAAAGGAAAAGTAAAGGGCGAGCAAGGTGAATCCTATATTGAGTTGGTCAGATTTACGCCACAAGGGCCCGAGATCGAAACGGTAAACTGTTATGGTGCTTCAAATAGACCTGATAGCCCCCACTATGCCGATCAAATGGAATTATTTGTTCAGCAAAGGACAAAGCCGATGACTTTGAGTAAAGAAAAAGTATACAAGGAAGCAAGCAGGATTTATCATCCCGGAGATTTTTGATCGGGATGAATGGGTCTTAAAAAAAATTACGTTTTCTTTGATGAAGTGCTCGAAAGATCGCATCTGCGTTTGAGGTTGGTTAAATCATTTAGTTGACATGAAGCACAGTATTTATTTGTTCTTGTTTTTTTTCTTTCCCATTCTGTTGTTTGGTCAACGACAAGTGGAAGTGGATGATCTAGTGGAAGAAAGAAATTTTATGCCTTATGAGTTGATGTATTTCAGTGACATCAATCATACCAAGAGTTTTCTTGAAATTTCTTCTCCTGATTTTGCAGATCGCTTTCAACTTCATACTAATTATCAAAATAAGGACTTTTTGCCGAACGCAGCTTACTGGGTTCGCCTCCCTATTACTCATCGGGCATCGTCCAAGAAGGTTTGGCTGTTGGAGTTTTATGATCAAACCATCGATAAGATTGATGCGTACATTCCTCGAGAGGACGGCTCCTATCAGACAGTCAAGTTAGGGGATGAGCAACCTTTTACATCTAGACTATTTCGGCATAAAAACTTTGAGATAATGTTGGACATGAAAAAGGATACCGTTATGTACTATTACTTTAAAGTACAATCACATTCGTTTGCCGATATTAGAATTGCCTTTCGCTCGACAAATCGCTTCATTTTCTATGCATTAAACGAATATTTTCTTTTCGGCATTTTTTATGGAATGATTCTGATTATCACTCTTTACAATTTTCTGACATTTATCGCTATCCGTGAGAAGAAATTTATCTACTACATATTTTACATCCTGAGCGTAGCTCTATATGCGATGAGCCTAGATGGTATTGGTTTTCAATATTTATGGCCTAGCAATCCGGCATTCAACGAGTATGCTACGGGTATCTCATTGTACTCTGTTATACTCTGGGCACTTGTTTTTACACGAAGATTTCTAAGTACTCAAACAAGAGCTCCTCAAATCGATAAGCTGTTCATGTGTATGATTATTTTGCGAACAGCCTTCTTTGCTTACGCGCTTTTTTTTCAGCCCACCCTATTCAGCCAACGCGTCATTGAGATACTTCCGCTTTCCCTTATTTTTTATACGGCAATATATGTTTGGACAAAAGGCTATCGACCTGCGCGCTTCTTTGTGATAGCCTACGGCATTCTATTCTTTGGTTTTTTCATGAGGGGGCTAGTCTATTTTAATGTGTTTCCGTTTACTATTCTATCACATTATAGTTTGCACCTTAGTTTCGTGTTTGAGATGCTCTTTTTGACACTTGCCCTTGGAGATAGAATTAGAATATTAAAGAGCAATAGAGATCGTGCCTTACGAAGGATTATCCGACAGCAGGAGGTTAACATGCAATTGAAAGAAAAAGTAAACCGTGAACTGGAAGAGAAAGTGAAGGAACGGACGGTAGAATTGGGCGATAAAAATTTTACGTTAGAACAGAGCAACAACAAATTAATTAGGCAGGCCAAAGAGATCAATCAAATCAACTCCATATTGGATTTAGATAATTGGAAGTTAAAGAACCGCGTCAAAGAGGTGTTAGAGGAACGACTGTTGGAGAAAACAATGGACTATGATGAGTTTAAGACTTTGTATCCAGATACACTTGCTTGCTATCGGTTTATCGAAGAATTAAAAGGCCGAAATCCTTTTTGCTGCCATAAGTGTTCAAACACTAAGTTTTTTAATGGAATAGGAAAATTTGCCAGGCGATGCACCCGATGTGGGTATAATGAATCAATAACAGCGTTTACTATTTTTCACGGAATAAAATTCCCGATTGAAAAAGCTTTTTATATCGCCTACCTAAGCGTAAGCGGAAAAAGGGATAGCACGTTAGATTCTCTGTCCAAGCAACTGGAGGTAGGCCTAAACACAGTTTGGGCGTTTCGTACGAAAGTACAAGTCAAAGCTAAAGAACTCGAAAAGTCTGGAAAGCGCCCTACATCCTCTAAGTGGGAGGATATTGTACCATATTCCTCTCTGTTCCAAGAACCCAATAGCTCAATAAAATCTAAGAGCATAAAATCAAATTAGAAAATGACTCGCTTTTACCTTTAAAAAGTGAGTGTTTTTATTCTGTGACGCAAGCGTCCATTGCGCCAAATATTCAATCGAAAACGATTGTATTTATGTTTTTATTCGATTAAAAGAAGCGCCTGTATAGAGGGTGATTTGATATTCAAAACGGCAGATATGTTGAAAAAAGGTTCTTAGCTGCCTTGTTTGTTTCAACATTTACACTAATCCATTTCGAAAAAAAGTAACATCATGAATAAAAGTTTCCTGTTTATCTATTTGTTTGTCAGCCTGTTGAGTGGTTCTGCGTGGGCGCAAACAAGACAAATAAGGGGCAAAGTGGTAGCTATGGAAGATGGGGGTGCATTGCCCGGGGTAAACATTGTTGTTGAAGGAACGACCAGGGGAGTCACCACAGATTTGGATGGCGTCTATACGATAGAGTTAGAGCAAAGTGATAATTCTTTAGTGTTTTCATTTATTGGTTATGCGACTAAGAAGGTAGCTATCGGTAATCAGACATCAATAAATATAGAGTTAGCATCGGACACCAAAGAACTGGACGAGCTAGTGGTGGTTGGTTATGGTGTTCAGCGAAAGAGTGATTTAACAGGATCAATAGGTTCGGTGAAGGGCACAGACCTAATAAAAATTCCATCTTTTTCAGCAGAGCAAGCCTTGCAAGGAAAAATTGCGGGTGTACAAATAGCTAGTCCCAACGGAGCACCAGGTTCTGCCCCTGTCATTCGAATTCGAGGTGTAGGAACGCTGAACAATAGCTCTCCGATTTTTGTGGTAGATGGAGTCATCTTGGATGATATAACATTTTTGAATAGCGGGGATATCGAATCGATGGAGGTGCTAAAGGATGCATCGGCCACAGCCATTTATGGATCCCGAGGCTCAAATGGTGTGATCATTGTAACCACAAAATCTGGTAAGAAGGGTGAAGGAGTACAAGTAAGCATTAGTAGCGAGTACAGTCTTCAACGGTTGTCAAAACAAATTAATCTGCTTACGGGCGAGGAGTTTGCAAAAGTGGTCAATGTTTTAACACCCGGAACATTCAATAACACAAGCATTGTACCCAGCACCAATTGGCAAGATCAAATATTTACCAATTGGGTTCCGATACAAAACCACCAAGCATCTGTGAGTGGATCCTCAGGGAAGTACAGTTTTTATTTTGGAGCAAGTTATTTTAAACAAGATGGGATTATTTCAAAATCCGGATATGACCGTGTTTCCATTAAATTGAATAATACCTACACCATTTCAAAATCCGTTAAGGTGGGCAATAATTTAACTATTGCTCCGGATAATCGCCAAAACGCTGCAGACGTTGTTCCAATTGCCTACCGTGCTTGGCCAACCTCTGTTCCCTACACGGCTAATGGAGCCTTCGCTGAAGTTCTAGGGGCGGGGAATCCATTGGCGGCCAATGAGTACAACAACTCATCATCACAACGATTCAGGGCGGTTGGAAATGCTTATATAGATGTTAGTTTTTTTAAAAACTTTCTGTTCAAAAGCAGTTTTGGATTTGACTTGAGTTACGGCAAGACAAAAAGTTATACACCTACCTTTTTCGTTTCTCCAACACAAGAAAATCTGACAAGCGATTTAGGAGTGAGTACAGATGAAAATAAGACTTGGCTTTGGGAAAATACTATCAGCTATAATAAAACATTCAATAAACACAAGGTTAATGCCTTGGCGGGTTTTACTCTGCAGAAAACAACCAGTGAATTTTTGTCGGGTAGCGTTCAAAACCTGATCGGTACCGACCCTTCACTTTGGTATTTGAATGCGGGGGAAACATTGACAGGAACGCAGCGCGTAGGCAACGGCGGTTCCATCAGTACAATTGCATCTTACTTGTTCAGAACAAATTACTCGTACCAAGATAAATACCTTCTTACTGTTTCGGCACGTATCGATGGGTCTTCCAAGTTTGGGAAGAGTAATTTATATGGCACGTACCCTTCGTTTGCTTTGGGGTGGAACCTTTTAAATGAAAGCTTTATGCCGACTAGCCGAATAGTGAGTAATGTAAAGCTTCGCGCAAGTTGGGGTATAGTTGGTAATGAAAAGATCAACGGAGACTCAAGATTTTCTTTAGTTGCCAATGGCCAGAATGCTGTGTTCGGGCTGAATGAACAAATACAACCCGGAGCCACGCTTGGCAGCACGGCCAATCCAAATTTACGATGGGAGAGTACTACGCAAACAGATGTTGGCTTAGAACTTGGCTTTTGGGATGATAAACTTACTGCTGAATTAGATTATTACAGCAGAGTCACTGATGATATTCTTGTTGGCTTAACAACACCAGGACATGTAGGAAATGGAGCGTTTGTTAGAGTGGTGACCAACGCAGCTTCAGTACTCAATCGAGGCGTTGAACTCACACTTGCATGGAATGATCAGATTGGACAGGTAAAGTATAAAATTGGAGGTGTAGCCTCAACTGTGCATAACGAAGTTTTGAATCTCGGAGCTTCTTCCGGAAGCGACTCTTTTATAAGCTCAGGTAGTTTGGGCAACAGTCAACTCGTCACAAGGACGGAAGTGGGTCAGCCTATCGGTTCATTCTACGGATATAGAGTAATAGGCGTTTTTCAAAACCAAGCTGAATTAGACGCAAGTCCAAAACTGTCAGAGCAAGCAGTTGGCGATCTTAGATATGCTGATATTAAAAAGGATGGCGTTATCAATGCAGACGACAGAACCTACATTGGCTCACCGATTCCATCTTTCATTTATGGTTTCAATACAGAATTTGGTTACAAAAGCTTTGACCTCTCGCTAGACTTTCAAGGCCAAAGTGGTAATAAAATCTACAACGGTAAAATGGCTGTGAGACCCGACCTCTATAATTTTGAAGCTAGAGTCAAAGACTATTGGAGAGGTGAAGGCACTAGTAACACAGAGCCGAGACCAACTGCGGGTGGAGTGAATTATGAGCCATCAAACTACTTTATTGAGGATGGTACTTATTTACGACTTAGAAATATTCGTATAGGTTATAATTTTCCCGCCTCACTCACCAAAAAATTGAGTCTTACAAATGCTCGAGCCTACCTGAGCGGTACAAACGTATTCACACTTACTAAGTACAGCGGTTTCACGCCCGAGATTGGGGGCAGTGATGGATTTTCTTCAGGCATTGATTTGGGAATTTATCCCATTACCTCTGTGTATTCGGTTGGCGTAAACGTTACTTTTTGAAATGGCAAATAGTATGATGAATCAGTTGAATAATACGAGAAGACTAATTCGTGCACTCCTGCTTACTAGCATGATATCTGTCGTGGCATGCATGGATGTTTTTCTCGATCAAAAACCACAAGGTCAGCAGACAGAGGAAGTGTTTCTTAAAACAAGCCAAGATGCAGTACTAGCTACAACGGCTATCTACAATATTTTTCTCGATTGGAATTATCATTCTGGCGGTTACCCCATATTAGATATAATGTCAGACGATGCGTACAAAGGTAGCAACCCGGGTGATGCCAGCGCGATCGAACTATTTAACACATTCCAATTCACGGCAAGTGCAGGGGATATAAGTCGATGGTATTCGGCTCTTTACAAAGGTATTCGAAGAGCAAACATTGTGATAGAGGAAGTACCCTCTGTGTCAATGGACGAATCTCTCAAAAAGCGATTGTTGGGTGAAGCTCGTTTTTTGAGGGCTCATTTCTATTTTGACCTAGTAAGGGCGTTCGGTGATTTACCAAAAGTCACGGTGTCAACACCACCGCGCAAACTTGCTCGAAGCCCAAAAAGTGAAATCTATTCTGAGATAATTATTCCCGATTTGCTTTTTGCTAATGAGAACCTTCTAGAAAAAAGTCAATATGCAGCTGTTGATGCAGGACGCGTCACCAAAGGTGCGGCTAAATCGCTCCTCTCAAAAGTGTACATATTCCAAAATGATTTTGTCAATGCCGAAAAATACGCATTAGAAGTTATTGCAACGGGACAATATGACCTTGAGACTGAATATGAAAATGCTTTTTCGTTGAAGGGGCAATTTGGTATTGAATCTGTTTTCGAATTGGGTGCAGAGGCTAATTCTGGAGGCAGTCAATTCGCCAACACGCAAGGGGTGAGAGGAACACCGAATAGAGGGTGGGGTTTTAATAGACCCTCTGTGGAGCTGATCAATTTCTTTGAGCCAAACGATGTGCGCAAAGATGCAACGGTGATATTTTTACGAGAGACAATTGATGGTGTGTTCATTTCAGGAGATCCAGGCACCCAAGACACCGTTTATGCAAATCCTCCAGCGAAGACGATTATAAAAGAAATTGAAACGTACAATCAAAAAGTGTGGGTTCCTGGTACAGGCACACTTGAACAATTTGGCTACAATAAACGCATTATTCGATATGCAGATGTGTTGCTGTTAGCGGCCGAGGCTTTAAATGAAAACAATAAAACAACAGCAGCCTTGTTACACTTGAATAGAGTTCGTCAACGGGCAGGGTTATTGCCCGTTGTAGTTATTGATAAAGTAATTGTTCGTCAAAAAATTGCCGATGAACGAAGGGCGGAATTGGCGATGGAAGGCAATCGGTTGTGGGATTTGATTCGCACGGGAAAAGCAGCAAATGTGTTAGGCCCTTTAGGTTTCAAGGTTGGCAAACATGAGTTTTTCCCGATTCCACAAAGCGAAATAGATCTATCTGAAAAAACACTTCAACAGAATCCCAATTGGGATTAATAGTTTTCACCAACACAAATTAAATAACGTTAAACTAAATCAAATAAATTATGAAACACACAGGTAAAATTTTTGGTCTCATCGGATTGATAGGACTCTTGACTTTCTCGGGCTGCAAAGATGACGATCCATCAGCTTTGGCAATTATTTCGATTACTTCCACCGGAACTAATTTGACTACGGGCAGCAGTCAAACAGTTGATCTCAATGGCGCGACTTCGCCTACAGACGTGCCTACGAATGGTGTCCTTACAGTTACATTCTCGAAAGCTGTCAACGGAGCAACCGTAACTTCTACTTCCGTTACTTTAAGCGATGGTACTACAAATGTCCCCTTGACAGTTGCAACTACTGGCGCTGCCGTTACAGTTACTCCTACTGCTGAGTTGGTGCGAGGAACACTGTATACTATTTCGATGACTAGTGCCGTAATTGCCACCGATGGCGGAAAGTTCACAACGGCTTCACGTACTTTTACCACGGCAGGAAAGAAACCTCCAGTAGTTCCTCAAGCAAGTAAATTAGTTGTCTATGTACCTTTTGAAGGAGTAGTTGCCGACAAGCAAGGGCATACTGTGCTCAATTCCGCTGTCACCTTTACGGCTGATCGTTTTGGAAATTTTAATGGATGCGCTGATTTCAATGGCACTACAAACTACGTAGGCATACAATATGCAGCGGATTTGTCAAACGCAAATACAACGGTAAGTTACTGGATAAAACTTCCTGCCAGCCAAGCCTACAAAACTCACATAGGTACAACGGGCGCGGAAAATATCAAACAATATGTCACATTCTCTATCGGGGGAAACAACGGAACTTATCATGAGTGGAATAGATTCACATGTTGTGGGCTTGCTTTTGATATTGATGTTTTGAAGTACTTTACCAACCACAAAAACTCAGGTACTGCGTCTACTTTAGCCGGCAGCAGCATTGAAATGAAAAATGAAGGTAATCCAGGTGGAGATAAAACAGTTGAAGTAAACAATATTCCATGGCTTGAAGGAAATACAGGTAAGTGGATGCACATTGTTACGTCATGGAATGCCGCTACACGTACAAAGTCTTTTTACATCAATGGTGTACCATCTACAGTTTTTAAGCTAACGCCTTCTCCTGAATATGCTCTGGATGACGCTATCATTGATGCTGCTGGAATAGACTTGGATGCAACAAATAGCAAAAACTTATACCTAGGCTCTGGTGTTCCGTTTTGGGCAACCAAGACAGCCACAGGAATTACGCCTTTCAGAAGTGGAATTCCGTTTGCATTTAAAGGTCAAATGGATGACTTTAGGATGTACAGTGTAGCACTATCTAATGCTGAGGTGCTTTCACTCTACGAAGCTGAAAAACCATAGTCAACTTTAGCACATATAAACAACTTTCTAAATGGTTTCTGGCAAACGCCAGAAACCATTTTTCTTACCTTTTCAGTCAATGTTAAAAATAATAAGAGCAGCGCCTCGTATTTTCGTTCTATTTATACTTACGATATTCTTGTCGTGCCAGTCAAACAAAACTGAGCCGGCACCAATAGGAATACTGCAACTCATTGCTATGAGATCTGGAACGGTTGAGATTAGTTCTGTATCCATCAGTAAGGGTATTCCAATTGATAAAAACATTTTGGTTGATTTTTCGGCCCCCCTCGACACAGCAAGTGTTTCTGCCGGAGTCATTCTTTCAAAAGATGGAATAGTGGTTCCCCTTAAATTTTCATTTCTAAATGAATTCAAGACATTTTCAGCTACTCCCCTTCAACTTTTAGCAGTAAACCAAAAATATACCCTTTCAATTGCGAATTCAATAAGGGGTAAACAGGCAGAGAAATTTGCTGGTATAATTGTTGAATTTATTACAACTGAGACAGAGCTCAAAGTTTTATCGCTATCTATGGCTGGAGTGTTAGCACCTGTATCAGGAAGAATTACTAATATTCCAATTTCGAATTTGAAAATTGAAATTAGTTTTTCTGACGCAGTAGATGCCTCAACCATTACAAATCAAACAGTACGGGTCATTGGGGATCAAACAACAAATTTATCATTCTCGTTTCAAGACCTCAATAAGAAAGTTATTGCTTCCTTTTCCCAGCCGCTCCGGGGTCTTGCCAAATACCGTCTAATTGTTTCTAGCCAAATTAGGGGTTCGGCAGGAGAAACGTTTACTGAGTATGTGAAAGATTTTTTTACCACAGTAGATCCAACTCCAAAATTTCCAGTCATCAACGATGATGAACTGCTAAACCTAACTCAAAAGCAAACCTTTAAATATTTTTACGACTTTGCTCACCCTGCAAGCGGTATGGCCCGCGAAAGAAATGCCTCAGGCGATTTGGTTACCTTAGGTGGCTCTGGCTTTGGGGTGATGTCGCTGATCGTAGGTATAGAGCGAGGGTTCGTCACGCGCACACAAGGCCTGAATCAGTTGAATAAAATTCTCACTTTTTTGGAGACTTGCGATCGTTTTCATGGAGCATGGCCACACTGGGTAAATGGGAACACGGGCAGAACAATTCCTTTTAGTGGCAACGACAACGGGGCAGACTTAGTTGAGACAGCATTTATGGTACAAGGCTTGATCACGGTGCGGCAATTTCTGAATGCAGCTGATGCCACTGAGCAACTAATGATCAATCGAATCAATTCTTTATGGCAAGCGGTAGAATGGGATTGGTTTACTCGAGGTAATCAAAATGTTCTATACTGGCATTGGTCGCTCGATAGAGGTTGGGCGATGAACATGCAAATCAATGGGTACAATGAGGCGTTGATCATCTATACACTCGCAGCAGCTTCGCCAACGCACACGATCATCCCTGCCGTATACACCAATGGGTGGGCGCGCAATGGTGGTATCCGAAACAACAAATTGTTTTATAATATCAAGTTGCCAGTAGGGTACGATTTTGGTGGACCATTGTTTTTTGCGCATTATTCTTTTTTAGGATTGAATCCCAAAAACCTATCCGATCAATACGCCAACTATTGGGAGCAGAATGTAAATCATACTTTGATCAACCGCGCGTACTGTGTTGCTAATCCTAGAAATTTTGTTGGATATAGCAGTTCCAATTGGGGCTTAACCGCCAGTGACAATCAATCAGGATACTCCGCTCATTCGCCTACCAACGATTTAGGTGTGATTTCACCAACGGCCGCACTCTCATCAATGCCTTATACCCCAGCAGAAAGTATGGATGCGTTAAAGTTTTTTTATTACACCATGGGTGATCGGCTTTGGGGTGACTACGGTTTTTACGATGCCTTTAATGTAACGGAAGGATGGGTAGCCAATTCCTATTTAGCCATTGATCAAGGTCCCATTATCATCATGATTGAAAATCATCGATCCGGATTACTGTGGAATCTATTTATGTCAGCACCTGAAGTGCAGGCCGGGTTAACAAAGCTAGGATTTAGCTATTAATACAAATTGAAAAAATAGAACACGCAGTATGAGGCAAGCGAATGTTTACAAAATCAAGTTTTTTTGTTTTGTTCTATTCGCGTTAGTTGTCGTTAGTTGTCTGCCTAAGCAGCAAGCGGTCACAAGAGAAGATATCTCTGATGATTCGCTTTTTACTTTGGTTCAATACAAAACCTTTCAGTATTTCTGGAACGGAGCCGAGCCCATTTCAGGTGCTGCTCCTGAACGAATTCATTTAGACAATGACTATCCCGACAATGATAAAAGCGTGGTTACCTCTGGAGGAACTGGCTTTGGTATCATGGCCATTTTAGTTGGCATCGAGCGAGGGTTCATAACCCGCAAAGAAGGGTATCAGCGTCTTGCTAAACTGATGGAGTGGTTAGAGAAGGCCGATCGGTTTCATGGCGCTTGGCCTCATTGGATGTATGGTGAAACAGGCAAAGTAAAACCGTTCAGTAAAAATGACAACGGTGGCGATTTGGTAGAAACAGCCTATTTGGTTCAAGGGCTTTTATGTGCTCGCCAATATTTTAAAGATGGCGATGTTAAAGAAAAGGCACTGACAAAAAAAATAGATTCACTCTGGAAAGGTGTAGAATGGGATTGGTACCAGAACAAAAAAAATGTATTGTACTGGCATTGGTCGCCCGATAACCAATGGATAATGAATTTTGCTTTGGAAGGTTACAACGAGTGCCTAATTACTTATGTCTTGGCGGCTTCATCACCTACACACACTATTCCCGCTACTGCTTATCATAATGGTTGGGCGCAAAAGGGAGCAATCAAAAACGATTCGACCCATCAACAATATGGATTACACTTGGCGTTGAAGCACAATGGCGCGCAGCAGTTTGGTGGACCGCTATTTTGGTCGCACTATTCTTTTTTAGGGCTAGATCCTCGTAACCTGAAAGATACCTATGCCGATTATTGGAGAAACAACGTAAACCACACGCTAATCAACTACAACTACTGCGTAGAAAACCCCAAGAACTACAAAGGCTATGGTCCCAATTGCTGGGGACTAACGGCTGGCTACTCTACAAAGTTTTATGCTGCGCATAGCCCGACAGAAGATGTGAGTGTGATTTCGCCCACAGCCGCGCTCTCGTCATTTCCCTACACGCCCAACGAAAGTAAAGCTGCGATGCGTTATTTCTATGATAGTCTAGGCTCTAAAATATTTGGTGAATACGGATTTTATGATGGTTTTAGTGAACAAGAAAATTGGACAAAGCCATGGTATTTAGCCATCGATCAAGGGCCAATTGTGGTGATGATGGAAAACCAACGAAGCGGATTACTTTGGAAGTTGTTCATGTCGTGCCCCGAAGTGCAAGCAGGGCTGACCAAACTCGGATTTCAACACTAAGACAAACCAAAAACTTTATGAAAATACGCGTAGCACTATTCGGATTTCTCTTGGCTTTTTTTGTATTGGCCTGCTCAAACCCTACACCAAGCGTTGGAGATCGAATGACAGTAGTGGTAGATTCCGTTTTGGGTCAAATGACTTTAGAGGAGAAAATAGGGCAACTAAATCTCCCCTCGGCTGGTGCATTTACTACGGGTGCTGTCGAGAGTTCAGACATTGCAAAAAAAATTGAAGAAGGAAAAGTTGGGGGACTCTTTAACATCAAGACAGTACCGAACATTAGAGAAATGCAAAAGGTTGCAGTTGAAAAAAGCCGTACCAAGATTCCATTGATTTTTGGAATGGATGTAATTCACGGATACGAAAGTGTTTTTCCGATTCCCTTAGGGTTAAGTTGCTCGTGGGATATGAAGTTAATTGAGCGCAGTGCTAGAATTGCAGCTATTGAAGCAAGTGCAGATGGCATCAATTGGACCTTCTCACCGATGGTAGATATCTCACGTGACCCGCGTTGGGGTCGAATCTCCGAGGGAAGTGGAGAAGATCCATTTCTAGGTGCTGCCATTGCGCAGGCAATGGTGCGTGGTTTTCAGGGTACAGACCTCAAGGCCAACAACACAATCATGTCCTGTGTAAAGCACTATGCATTGTATGGTGCAGCAGAATCGGGTCGCGACTACAATACCACCGACATGAGCAGGCACCGCATGTACAACGAATATTTTCCTCCCTACAAAGCGGCTGTTGACGCGGGTGTTGGAAGTGTGATGGCATCATTCAATGAAATAGATGGCGTGCCGGCCACTGCCAATAAATGGTTGTTAACGGATGTATTAAGGAAAGAGTGGGGCTTTAAGGGTTTTGTGGTATCCGATTACACAGGAGTAAGTGAAATGACTGCCCACGGTTTTGGAAATATTCAAACAGTATCGGCCAAAGCATTGGATGCAGGATTGGACATGGATATGGTGAGTGAAGGCTTGTTAACTACATTAATGAAGTCTGTGAAGGAGGGTAAGATTACCGAGGAACAGATCACACAAGCGTGCAGAAGAGTTCTGGAAGCCAAATACAAATTAGGCTTGTTTGATGATCCCTATAAGTATTGCAATGATGACCGAGCGAGAACAGAAATTTTCAATACTTCCAATAGAGCCGAAGCCAGAAATACCGCAGCGCAGAGTTTCGTACTCTTAAAAAACAAAGACGAAATCCTACCATTATCAAAAACAGGAACGATTGCATTGATTGGTCCATTAGCTGATGCCAAAGAGAACATGACTGGGACATGGAGTGTTGCTGCTCGATTTTCTGAATCCATTTCTGTGCGAGAAGGATTGCAAAAAGCGGTGGGCCATAATGCTCGAATTGTATATGCAAAAGGTTCCAATTTAGATGCAGATGAGGCGATCGAAGAACGCGCTACTATGTTTGGAAAATCACTCCATCGCGATCAACGATCAGCAGAACAACTTAGAGATGAAGCATTGGCTATTGCTAAGCAGTCAGATATAATTGTTGCCGCAGTAGGTGAAGCAGCGGAAATGAGTGGAGAATCGTCCAGCAGGACAAATTTGGAAATTCCAGAGGTGCAGAAGGAATTGCTCAAGGCATTGTTAAAAACCGGAAAACCTGTTGTGCTAGTATTGTTTACAGGCAGGCCATTGGTATTGAAATGGGAACAAGACAATGTGCCAGTGATTCTAAATGTTTGGTTTGGTGGAAGCGAAGCAGGCGATGCCATTGCTGACGTGTTATTTGGCAATGTAAATCCTTCGGGTAAATTGACTACCACGTTCCTGCAAAACGTAGGGCAAATTCCACTGTATTACGCACAGAAAAATACAGGCCGCCCATTAGCCGATGCAAAATGGTTTCAAAAATTCCGCTCTAATTACTTAGATATTACCAATGACCCAGTGTACCCCTTTGGTTTCGGATTAAGCTATACAACATTCAACTACAGCGAAATCAAGATGAACAAGGTTGAAACGAACACGGCAGATTCTATTTCTGTTTCCGTTGAACTTTCAAATGTTGGAACACGTGACGGAGCTGAAGTCGTTCAGCTTTACATCAGAGATTTGGTCGGATCAGTTACTCGCCCTGTGAAAGAGCTGAAAGGATTTCAAAAGGTATTTTTGAAGGCTGGGGAAACAAAGACAATTACTTTTCAACTAACAAACAAGTTGCTATCATTCTATCGGCATGACCTTAGCTTTGGCAGCGAGCCGGGCGAATTTCGATTATTTGTTGGGGGCAATTCGCGCGATGTGAAACAATCCGGATTTACGTTGCGTTGATTTTTCCATCATTCCTGAAACCGTTCCATTTTTCATTTTTATTTTAGAAGGACACCAACAGGAATTGGAACACTTCCTACAAAATATAATCCGTACTCAAAAAGTCAGACTCGCGGTTGCGGATAATGGAATTAAAAATTTGCTTATTGTCATCCGTGCCCTTTGTAGCAACAATGGTACGGATTGAAAATACCCTCAGTGCATCTGCAATCGAAAGTGTTCCTTCTGCAGAGTCTTTTCTTCCATTGAACGGAAACGTATCGGGCCCCCGTTGAGATTGGGTGTTCAAGTTGATTCTGCCTACTTGGTTAACCAAAGCATCCATCATCTTCGCTAGTCGTTTTGAATCTTTTCCAAACAGACTTACTTGCTGCCCAAACTGCGAGTTAAGCAAATAGCGTATTGGCTCTTCATCGTCAGTAAAAGGGACGATGGGTACGATTGGACCAAATTGTTCTTCGTGATAGATATTCATCTTTTCGTTTACCGGATACAAAACTGCCGGGTGAAAATACGATTTGAGAATTTCTCCCCCATTTTCATTCATTACTTTTGCGCCATGCAGCTTCGCGTTGTCTACAAGTCCTTTTAAATAGTCTGTCTTACCGGGTTCAGGTAAAGGAGTTAGTCCAACACCGGCTTCCCAAGGCATGCCCGGTTTCAGCTTTTTCAATTCATCCAAATAACGCTTAGTGAATTCGTCAACAATGGATTGATGTACAAACAAAATCTTAAGCGCAGTGCAGCGCTGTCCATTAAATGAAAGTGAACCGATGATACATTCTGCAACAGCATTCGTTAAATCGGCATCTGATAATACGATGGCTGGATTTTTCGCATCTAGTCCGAGAATAGATCGCAGGCGGTGTGGTTTGGGGTGGAGTCTTTTCAAATCGTTTGCTCCTTTGTTCGTGCCGATGAAAGCAAAAACGTCAATCTTTCCTGTTTCCATTAAGGCGCCAACAGTGTCACGTCCGCGGCCATAGATAATGTTAATGACTCCGGCAGGAAAGCTATCCCTGAAAGCTTCCAATAACGGTTTCACCAGTAGCACTCCGTATTTAGCGGGCTTAAAAACTACGGTATTCCCCATGATGAGCGCAGGTATTAGCGTAGTGAAAGTCTCATTAAGCGGGTAATTAAAAGGACCCATACAAAGTGCAACGCCCAGCGGCACTCGTCTTATTTGCCCGAGAAAACCTTGCTCTTCGATTAAGTTCGCGGACCTTCTGTCTTGCTCTTTAAGCGCTTTGACAGTGTCAACTATGTAGTCGCAAGTGCGATCAAATTCTTTTTCTGAATCCTTCAAGGATTTGCCAATCTCCCACATAAGCAACTTTACCACTTCCGCGCGTTTCGTGCGCATGGCAATCAAAAATTTTTCTATGTGCTCAATTCGTTTAGCTACCCCTATCGTGGGCCATGCTCCATGCCCTAAATCGTAGGCGGCAACGGCTGCATCGAGTGCTTCTAATGCTTCATATTTCGTGAGGAGGGGCGTGCTCCCAATTATTTTTTGAGTTAATGTCTCACTTTTCTTGATATAGACAGGACTGGCCACGGGATTTAGCGTACCTGTCCACTGCCGCAGTTGGCCGTTAATGAGGTATTCGCGCTGCTCTACGTACGCGCTTAGTTGATATTGTTCAGGTATAGATGATTCTTCGGGGAATAGATTAGTTAGAAAATGACTCATAGCATTTGTTTAGAAATGCTAAGTTACTGATCTAAATCTATATGGCCACAATAGCAATGCCTGAAGAAGTGCCGAGTCTGTCAGCTCCTGCTTCAATTAATAGGATAGCTTGTTCTTTGGTTTTGATCCCACCGGATGCTTTAATGCCTACACCACCAGGCACCGATTTTTTCATCAATTGGATGTGTTCAACTTTTGCGCCACTTGGGGCAAAGCCTGTCGATGTCTTGACAAAATCAGCGCCTGCATCGACACATATTTTGCAAGCTTCCACGATTTCATCGTCTGAGAGGTAAGCCGTTTCGATGATTACTTTCAATGCTTTTTGGTAGTCGTGCGCAAGTTTGCTGCACTTGGCTATTTCAATTTTTGTCCAGGGATTGCCCGATTTGAAAGAGGAAATATTCCATACGACATCCACCTCATGAGCGCCATTGTCGATGGCACGTTTGATCTCTTCTAATTTGGTTTCAGTCATCGAGTAGCCGAGTGGAAAGCCAGCTACCGTGACGAGCAAGATTTTCTCGTCTCCAATTTCGCGCTTGGCACGCTTTACCCAAAAAGGAGGAACGCAGACACCTAGAAATTGATATTGCTTCGCTTCGGCTACAAGTTTGTCAATGTCATGAATGGTAAGTGTAGGGCTTAGGTTTGTGTGTTCGATATAGCGGTTGAGGGTTTCCAAAAGCTATTTTTTCCTTCGTATAAATTTTTTGTTCGGATTCCGCCTATTATGAAAAATGGAAATAATAGTAACGATGCTACTTCTTTGATGGAATTCAAAAACGATACTAAACGAGAAAACACTAACAACAGCTTCACGCATATTGTGTTTCCTTCTAGGGAATTGTTCAGGCGAATTTGCAATTAACTCAATCTTCCTTTCGATGACTTCCGCAAAGCGAGTTCCCAATCCAAGGCGTTGATCTTCATACCATAAAACAGAATTTTGCCACTCAATTTTGGCATCTTCAAGTATTACAAGGCTATTCACCTTTTCTTGTTTACTTTCTTTATGGCTTGCTTAATCTCACTCATCGTTTCTGACAATGTATAAGTCTTTGCTTTGCCAGAGATATAGGATTCTTGCCTTCTCCTTAGCTCAGACAAAAACTCTTCGTCATTCCAGTGATAATAAGTTTCTTGTATCTCATCTTCCACCATCGCATAGATTGCTTTTACCTTTTTATCTTGGGCGGTTTCGATGTAGTGATGAAGCTTTTGGCGTATATCGGTGGTCTTCATAAGGAAAGCAAAGATAACGCTCCCCAATCGTAAATCACAAATCGTAAATCTCAATCCTTAGTGCCTAATCCCGCATTCTTTGCAGTATTTCATCGCATAAGGCTTGTTTCGTTTTGGCTTGTTCTTATGTCCAAAATAAGCGAAGTCAGCATATTGAGGCTTTGATAGTTTCTTCAATAATCGTTGTTTTTCTTTGGCAGCTTCTTCTACGCGCTTATAGAATTCGTAGCGCGCGGTATTTTCAACTTTTGGTTTTTTGAACAAGAGGCGTTGCCTTCTTTTTTCTCTTCGAGAGAGATGAACGCGATGGGTGTTTTTTTGTTTCTCTTCAATAGCGCTGGTTGTAGCGCGGTCTCCCAGGGTATTATTTTGTCCTTGAGCCCACAATGGCAATACCATTGCCACGAAAGCGTAAAACCTCCACGTATTTTGCATAGTGGAGGGATAACGAAAAAAAGTCCTTTTTATTTTCTAACTTGTCTTGTACTGCAACAGCGTTTGCTGTCTGCGAAAAATCCAGGGAGGTGTAGGTTCTGTTTCTTTCCAAAGCCCTTTTCGCTTTTCTCTTGATTTCTCTTTGATGGTTTCAAAAGATTCAATCGGATTCCGTTCGGAGGTCCAGGCCAGCCCTGCTTCTAACAATTTTTCACGCATGTCTTCTCCATCGATCAAGATAATACCCAAACGGTTTCCCAGGCGGTCTTTTCCCTGAACTTGTACTTCAATATTTTTATCAAGAATTAATTTTTCAAGAAAACGTTTGGCCTTGTCACCGTACTCTTGCTCTAGCTCTGGGCTATCAATTCCAAACAGGAGAATTTTGTAGGTCTCATTTTCACCTGTGTATACTTCTAGCGTATTGCCATCAATTACCGTAATCACTTTTCCGGAAATCACATCTGTTGCCAACAAACAAACTGGCAGCAGCAAAACTAAAATCCCCGTCACCACGCTTTTCATATTCATTTTGATTTAGTGTTTATGCAGTAAAGTTCGTTGCTGTAACCTGCAATTCACTGACCAAAACTACCCTTTGCTGACGGATGTAAGATTGAGGATTGAATTTGGTGCTCGTGTTTAGTTTTGAGCCTTATTTGGCGATAAAAGTTCAACACTTTTATACAACCCAAAACACAGGAAGTACTATTTCGACAAAATCAGGTGACTTTATCTCCAATGGATGGGAAAGAAAATCCCAAATTGAAATTATTTTTTATTGCAATACTGATCGATCGAGAACTTAGCCTTTGCATCGCCCAGTTCGAGTGCCTTTTTCCAGTCGGCACACGCCTCATTCTTGTTTCCCAATTGATAATTGAAATTGCCTCTTTGCTTGTAATAGGAAGCATCTTTGGGCTTGATGGCAATAGCATCATCTAAATCGGAAATTCCCGCGCCATAATCCCCTAATTCTGCTTTGCAGGCAGCTCTGCCATAAAAGGCAGAAGCATCTTTTGGATTTAGTTTAATGGCTTTATCGTAATCCGTTTTTGCCGACTCAAACTCGCCATTTTCTTCTTTTATCAGACCGCTATTGTAATACAAATCAGCGTTGTTTGGCTCAAGCGCGATCGCTTTGGCAATATTATCTAATGCGCCTTTTCGATTTCCCAATCCCAAATACGCATTCGCCCGTTCTTGAAAAAGAGCGATGGTGTTTTCTCCTGCCTTTAGCGCTTCGTCAAAATCTCGAACAGACAATTGAAACTCTTGTTGCTCCAGTAACGATTTGCCTTTTTTGAACAACACCTCTTTACTACGATTACCTCCACCTATGGCTTTTTCTAGGTATTCCTGAGCCAGGATGTAGTTCTTCATTTCGAAATATGCCTCTCCGAGCTTTTGGTAGAAGTTCCCGTCTGGTTTTTCAGTTAATTTCTCAAGCAAACGAAGATCTTTTATCGCTTCATCGTATTTCTTAAGTTTCAAATAGGCTGCTGCTCGGTTTTCGTGCGCCTTCGCATAATCACTTTTCTTCCCAATGGCTGTCCCGAAGTCGGCTATCGCGTCCTCATATTTTTCAATATTGAAATAGGCTTTGCCACGATTGTTAAAAATCACTTCATCGGTGATACCGCTTCCGATGGCCTGTGAATAGTCTTCTATAGCACCCGCAAAATCAGTGGTCAAAAATTTGGCGTCACCGCGGTGGTAGTAGGCGGCCATCAATTTTGGATTTTTCTCTAGCGCTGCATTAAAATCCGCTAAAGAACCACTAGCGTCTTTACTACTGAGTTTACAGACGCCTCGCATATCAAATACCGTCCCCTCCTGATATCCCCCAGCAATTGCTTTTTCCAGATCAGGTAGCGCAGCAGAATACTCCTTCGCATTGAAACGACAGGCGCCACGTCTAAAGAATACGTCTGCGGACGTTTCACCAAGTTCAATAGCCTTTGTAAAATCGACAACAGCTTTGACGAAGTCCTGGGTTTCAAAAAAGCAAACTCCACGAGCGGTGTAGGCTTGTTTGGCAATTGGATTTGTGGATTGGTCTTTTTCACGGCCCTCAAGGGATTTCGATAAATCATCGATTGCAGCTTTGTAGTCTTTTTGCTCAAAACGAGCCAGCCCTAAAAGTGCGAAGTCATCGGCATTCGCAGAACCTGCAGCAGCGATAATTGTGAGATCTGCAATTACCTTGTTCCAATCTTTTAATTGAAAGTTTACAGCCGCTCTGTTTTTAAGAGCTTGAGGATAGTTTGCTTTGATTTCAAGGGATTTATTAAAATCCACCAACGACTCATTAACTAGGTTCAAATTTAACTTCGCCTTACCACGATTATTGAATACTAGTTCATCAGAAGCACCAAAAGAGATAGCCTTGTCATAAGCGTCTATGGCACCTCTGTAGTTTTTGTCTTTGAAACGCCCATTGCCAACTTGGAAATAAACATCCTTGTTTTTACTTCCAGCGATCGATGCCTTTTCAAGATTGAGCAACCCTTCTGTGTTTTTTTGTTGCTGCATGTAGGCAAGACCTAAAAATTCCAGCGTGGCAACATCGGGCGCACCTTTTTGTGCTACTTTTTCTAAATCGGTGATAGAACTTGTAAAGTCTTGGGTCTGGTAATTTGCTTTGCCTCTTTTTTCATAGAGACTTGTTTCTTTTTCGCCACTGGCTTCAGCTATTGTTAACGCATCAATGGCGGGCTTCCATTCTTTGGCATCGTATTGCAGGTAGCCAAGGTAAAGGCTTACTTTCCCATCCTTCAATCCTGATTTTACGGTACTCTCAAAAGCGATTTTTGCTCCCGGCTTGTCGTTAAGAGTATATTTTGAAATGCCCAGCATCTTTTGAACCTCAGCAGATGCATCTCCACTACTCTTTGCTTTTTCCAGGTCTTCTACCGCTCCCAAATAATTTGCCAAATTGAATCTAACAGTTCCACGATTTAGTAACGCCTTTGTATAATCCGCTTTGAGCGAGATAGCTTTGTCAAAATCAAGCAGCGAGCCCTTCACGTCACCTAGGTTAAATTTTGCTTTTCCACGGTTGTTAAAAACAACTGCATCGGCAACGGGGAATGTTGCAGCCTTGTCGTAAAACTTGATAGCGTTTGCAAAATCATTTTTCAGGAATTTTGCATCTGCTACATTTTTAAATGCTTCGTAGTCTGAGGCGCCCAATGCTATTGCTTTTTCAAGGTCGATTATTGCATTGTCAACTGCCTTCAGGTTAAATTCTGAATTGCCTTTGTAGAGATAAACTTCTTTGGAAGCCACGCCCAATGTAATGGCACGACTTAGTGATTCAATAGCTCCCTTGTCGTCTTTTGTGAAGTACTGGGCGGTGCCCAGTTGTTCGAATATTTCTTTGTCGCTTGCCCCCAACGAGACTGCCGCAGCCAAGGCATTCGCACTTCCTTGATACTCCATTAGTTTTCCTAGACTAATGCCTAATTCGCGGAACACCTCCTTGTCTTTGACGCCCTTTGATACTACTTTGTTAAGAGCTTCGGCACACCCTTCAAAATCGCCAATGTTGAATTTGGCGGTTCCAATTTGCTGAAAGATACTTTCATCGCTGCGGCCCGCGGCAATGATTCTCTCAAAATCAGATATGGCTCCCTTCCAGTCCTTCAATTCGAATCGGGTATGGGCACGGTTTTCCAATGCTTTGTCGTAGTCTGGTTTTAACTTCAGCGCGTCATCAAAATCGCCTAGCGCGCCCGCGAAATCTTTTAATGTGACTTTTGCTTTTCCTCTATTGTTAAAAAGCACGTAGTCTTTTTTGCCGGTGGCAAATGCTTTGTCATAGTTGGTAATCGCTTCTTTATAGTTTTCAACGCGAAACTTGGCGTTGCCAAGGTTGGCAAACGTCTCAAACTGGTTAACGCCTAGTTGAATGGCTTTTTCTAAATCTGAAATGCACCCTTGGAAATCTTCCAGTTTGTATCTCGTATTTCCCCGAAACTGAAAAACTTCTGCGGTGTTGACCCGCAGTTTTACGGCTTCGTCAAAATCTGCTTTCGCGGTTTCGAATTCACCCAATTGGAAGTGTGCAACTCCCCGTTTAGCAAACACTTCTTTATTGCTAAAACCGGTTGTAATTAACTGCGAAAATTGAACGGAAGCTTCTTGATAATTCCCCTTTTTTAAATTCTCTAAGGCGGTTTTGTAAAACACCTGCTGCAAAGAATCTTGGTTCTGGGCAATTGATATACAGGGCACTAGCGATAAGAAAACGAAGAGGAAACGCATAGCTATGAATTGAGTCTGTAAAAGTAGAAAAATCGTCAGCCGTAATTGATATAAATGGGCCACAACCTTACGTGGGCTGGTTTTAATCTACTTCTGACCTCCTGTCAAAACAATCACCTAGTTTATAGCGACCGTGTACAAATAGTAAAGGGCGAAACTGACCGCTGCCGCTATGAGCAGGTATCCAAAAACACGACCGCGGTTGTAGTATCCTTTTACATTCATTTTAAGAAGTTCGAGAAAATACTGTCGGGGAATAACAGGGATATTAAGTAAACGAGTAGGCAAGCGCTAAGCAAGTATCCAAGAACACGTGCCCTCTGATAGTAAAATTTAACTGATAGCATTCTCATAATTACCTGATTTTAAACTTGATACCAGCAATGTACAAATTAATACTTAAAACCCCCAAAAGCACCGATGATCTAACAGTAATAGCGCCCAGCAGCATCTGTATTCGCGCAGTAGCTTTTCTGTAACCTAAAAGTGGCGCTAAGGTTCAGCCGGACTTGACAGTAATGTGGATTTGGAAAGCTTAATCGGTAACGGCTATTTCTTTTGGGAGCGCAATTTCTGCAGTTGTCTGGCTTTTGCGAAACTTTTTGTGCTGATTATCACCACTCCGTTCTTACCTTTTTCTCCATAGGGTTCTATAGCCTTCTTTTCCTTAAGAACTTCGATTGATTCGATATCCTCCGGTTTCACCTTACCTAAATCACTGCCAAGCAGCTCTATGTTATCTAAAATAAACAAAGGACCCGATTTGGATAACGCAAACGCAGGAGGATTAAGGGTCGTTGCTTTGTTTGTCTTTGTTGTTGCTAAGACTACACCATTAGCACCCTTTTTGCCATAAAAACGTTCACCCTCTATTCCATTTAGGATTTCTAGTTTTTCAAGATCATTGGCATCCACCTTAACTAGCGCTAAACTATCGGTAAGTTCTATTCCATTTAGAATATAGAGTTGATTTGGCTTAATAAGTTCCCATTCTTTTTTAACATCATCGGGTTGTATAACCTTGACTCCTTGCGCAATAGAGTTTGTAAAGGTAAGAACTGAGCAAACCATCAAACTGAAGATGTTATTCATGGTGATGTTAATTTCGTAAATAAAGATACTGCCTTTTTTTGAGTATCATTGATAGTTGTCTACTATGTGTTGGCTAATGATCTTGTAGAGCTCAGCTACTGATTCATCTTCTTTTAAAAACTCGAGATGTTTATCCAAAATTTCCAGATCTCCTCTACTGGCCGGGCCCGTTTGGGCATTATTGGGTCCAATGGCCAAACTCTTTTGAATCGTTTCAGTAACAAGTGGTTTTAGCCACTCAAAATCCAAACTATTTTGTTGAAGGATGCTCTTCGATATGGCCAGCATGTGGTTCGTAAAATTCGAGGCAAACACGGCTGCGACATGCAGGGCGACCCGATCGCCAGATCCGATTTTCATTACCTGATTGCTAATGGCCTTCGCCATCAATAGCAAGAGCTCATCCGTCTCTTGATTTTGGCTTTCAATGAAAATAGGGATGTTTTTAAAATCGACCTTCTTTTGCTTGCTAAATGATTGAAGTGGATAGAATACTCCCAAGTTAGAAGTAGCAGAAAATTCAAGTTCGCTTAATGGCTGGCTACCTGAGGTATGCACTAAAATGGCCTCTTCCGGTAAAATGATTTCCTGGGCGATGCTTCTTATGGCATCATCACTCACAGCAATAATGAAAATAGAAGAGTTGCTGGTTGAAAAATCGAGTGAGGCTTTTACTTCAGCTTGATATAAACGAGAAGTCAACTGCTCAGCATGCCGGGGATTGCGACTATAGATCTCTTTTACGACAAACCCAACATTGTCTAGAGCGGGAGCCAAATGCCAGGCCAGGTTTCCCGAGCCAATAAAGGAAACGGTTACTTCTCTTCTCATTCAATAAAACTAATTAAATATGATGAAAGTCAGCACGGAGCATAAAATTCACCTCTATCTTTCGGGCATAAAATATAAAAAAATGAGCCAGTATGTTTCAGCTGCAGAAGCCGTAAAATTAGTTCGATCAGGCGACAGGGTATTTGTTCACGGCAGTGCTGCTACGCCAACACTATTGTTAGATGCGCTGGCTAAGCGGTCACCTGAGTTGAGGGAGGTCGAGTTGGTTGCTATTAGCATGTTGGGGGATCAAGAAATTGCCAAGGCAATATATCGCGATAGCTTTTATTTTAATTCACTTTTTGTTTCTGCCACTATTCGTGAAGCTGTACACGATGGAAGGGGTGATTACATTCCCATATTCCTAAGTGAGATTTCCAGACTATTTGAAAAGAAGCTATTACCATTAGATGTGGCATTGATTCACGTTTCGCTACCAGACAAACATGGCTTTTGTTCGATGGGCGTTTCTGTTGATGTAGTAAAATCAGCGGCCAAGCATGCTAAAAAACTAATTGCCCAGATTAACCCTAATATGCCGCGCACACACGGAGATGGCTTTATTCACATCAGCCGATTTGATGCAATGGTCGAGTGCAATGATGCCCTTCCTGAAGTTTCCTATTCCAGTCAACTGACAGAAGAAGATCTGACGATTGGAAAGAACATTGCCTCATTGGTGGAGGATCGCTCAACGCTTCAATTGGGAATTGGTTCTATTCCGGACGCAGCCCTAAAGGCCATGGGGCATTGCAAAGATCTTGGTATTCACACCGAGATGTTTTCGGATGGTGTAATCGATTTGATTAAACAAGGCGTAGTTACGAATGCGTACAAAAAAAAGCACCCTGGTAAAGTGGTATCTGGTTTTACCATTGGAACCAAAATGTTGTATGACTTTTTGGATGACAACCCGCAGTTTGCCTTTTTGGAAGCGAGCTATGTGAATGATACACGTGTTATCCGGGCAAACCCGAAAGTGGTCGCCATCAACAGCGCTATTGAAGTAGATATTACAGGCCAAGTATGTGCAGATTCTATCGGCACGTATCAATATTCTGGTGTGGGCGGACAAATGGATTTTATTCGCGGGGCTGCTTTATCGGACGGGGGCAAACCCATTATTGCACTCGTATCGGCTACCAAAAAAGGGGTGTCTAAGATCGTGCCCGAGATAAAATCAGGCGCAGGAGTTGTCACAACTCGGGCCCACATGCATTACTTGGTTACTGAATTTGGGACTGCTTATTTATACGGCAAAAATTTGCGCCAACGAGCGTATGAAATTTTGAAAGTTTCTCACCCCGATCACAGAGAAAGTTTAGAAAAAATAATCATCAAACGGTTTGGCAGTAGAACACACCCAGTGCATTAGTAGCGTGATTTGAATGAGTTGGCCGACTGTTTTATTCCTGCTAGCTATTCACCGGAACGCGACAGATTTCCATTAATTTATTCACAACGAAATCAATCTCTTCGAGTGTGTTGTATTTGCTAAAAGAGAAGCGAATGGCGCCCCTCTTAGATTCCGGATATAAGGCTCCCAAAACATGAGAACCGGTAGAAGCACCGCTAGAACAGGCACTACCTCCGGATGCAGAGATCCCTTGCATGTCTAAATTGAAGAGCAGCATTTCATTTTCCTCTGATTCGGGCAAACACACATTGAGAACGGTGTATAAACTTTTTTCCAAGTTTGCAGAATCACCATGAAAGTCAATACCCGGAATGGATGCTCTCAATTTTTCGATCATGTACAATTTTAATTTCTTGATTTGACTTTCGTGCTGTTCCATTTCGCGGTAGCAGATTTCAAGAGCTTTTGCTAAACCAATAATTCCATATACATTCTCAGTGCCACCGCGCATGTTTCGTTCTTGCGCCCCTCCATGAATGAATTGATGGATTTTTTTGTCTTTGTTGATGTACATGAAGCCTACGCCCTTTGGTCCATGAAATTTATGTGCGGCTGCCGTCAGTCCGTGCACTTTTAACTTCTTCATGTCATGACGATAATGCCCCATCGTCTGTACGGTATCTGATTGAAAGTAAGCGTTGTATCTACTACAGAGTTCTCCAACTTTTTCTAAGTCTAGGATATTGCCAATTTCATTGTTGGCATGCATGAGCGAAACGATTGCTTTGGGGTGAGCCTTTAGTAATTCTTCCAAATGAACGTAGTCAACATGGCCTTTTTCATCCAGTTTTACAAAATGCAATTTTATTTTACCTTCCTTTTCTAAGGTTTCCAGTGTATGAGTTACGGCATGATGCTCAATGGGAGTAGAAATAGCATGTTCAAGCTGGTACGTATCGATGCTACATCGAATGAGTGTATTGTCTGCCTCCGTACCTCCAGAGGTAAAGATGATTTCACCGGGCGTACAGTTAAGTAGTTCAGCTACTTTTTTTCGGGCTGATTCAATAGCTGCGCGCACCTTGCGTCCATGAGCATGAGTGGACGAAGGATTGCCAAAATCTTCCAGCATGAATGGTTTCATGGCCTCAAATACTTCCGGATCGAGTGGAGTAGTGGCCGCGTTGTCTAGGTAAACTCTCAAGATATTTGTTAGTTAATCGAAGCCCCAAATATACGGCATCTATCAAAACGAATGGGCTTTTTACCAAAATCTCTGCAACCTTGCAGTTATTGGCTTGCGCGCAAACACTCGCTATTTTTAACGCAAATTTTAGCTTAATTTATGGTTTGGGGTTTTCTTAAGAAAATAGCACGGGCCAATAAAAAGCCAATAGTGCAAGAATTTTGGCGTATGGATAATTTAAAAAACCAAAAACCTCAGCTTGTTTTTGTTGACGCTGTCAACACTACCGCAATAGGGCGTGAGATTAGAGCAAATCTTGACAAAGTCATAGCTACTTGCAATGCAAATGGGTATGAGTTTGTTAGTTACTCCAATGATTTCAATCGTGAGTTAAAAGAAATCAATTTAGAATCATTGCATTACAAATACCCCTTTCTTAAGCCATTCGTGATAGATAGGGAAGAAGATATTAATGAAGAGGTATTTAGAGCTGCTTTGAGTGAAAAATTTGATTTGCAGACAGAAAGACTTCCCGCCATATTATTTATTACCAACGATGTTGAGCAGGTTTTTGAGATAAACGATTCTGCAACTTTTCGAGATCAGTTCAATAGGATATTGGATGAAGTCAACACAATTATTCATACTCGTTATTCCGTAGTTAGAGTTAAAGAGGACTCCTTTGAAATTACTCCGGAAGCAAAGCTCGAATTTGCAATAGATAAATCTTTTGTCAATGACCTTTCCATAATTGGAAACGAAATCTATACTCAGATTGACAATCTAATGTCCTCGGGCAATAGAGAAGCAATAGAAGATATCTATCAATTTTTAGCCAAGAAAAAGTATAATCTAAAAATCGAAACAACCAGTAGATTAAAAATTGATTCTTCATTTAAACTCTGGCTACTCGACTATGGAAATCTCGAAATAGTCCTAACCCCTTTACAAAAAACAGTTTACCTTTTCTTTTTAAATCATCCGGCCGGAGTTTATTTACACGACTTGGTTGATTTCAAAGACGAGTTGTTGCAAATGTATAGACTGATTGGAAAAAATACGGACGAAGCTGATCTTGAAGCGCGAATTGACGATTTGGTGAATATGGGAAGTAACTCGATTAATGAGAAATGCTCGCGAATCAAGGAGTCTTTTGTAAAAGTGATAAATCCTGATTTGGCGAAGCTTTATTACATTACGGGAGAGCGTGGCCAAAAAAAAGGGGTAAAGCTTGCTCAGGAATTTATTTTGAACGAGTCACCTTATCAAAAACTATGAAGAAGTTTTTTTTGGCTTTTTTGCTGTTTGGTCTATTTGGAATATCAGCCGCTGCCATTTCTGATACCACACATCACCCGCTACCATTTAAAAGCACCACTCGAAACCGATTGATTAACGAAAAGGCCTTTGAGGATGTTGAAGGTCTAAATGATACAGTGAGGCTGCAAAACATGACGGTGCTGGAATTTAAGGAGCTTCTAGGCAAGCATGAATCAGGCAATAATTATCAATTGATTACTGAGTTTGGTTTTAAGGGCAAGTATTCTCTGTCTGATTATTTAATCGGTAAACTTACGGAGCTTACACCTACTCAATTCTTAACTAACCCCAATGAGCAGGAGATTGTCATGAATAAAGTGATTTATCTCTATCTTCAATTTTTAAAAGAAGAGAAGCTTTTGAAGTATGTCAATCAGAAGATTGGTGGCGTTTTTATTACACTTGAAAAACTATTGGCCGGATGCCATTTTTCACCCAAGAACTTAAGGCTTTTTTTGCTATCCAATGGGTTGACCGACTTTAATGATGGAAGTGTCTCAATTGGAGGTTATATAGCGTCATTTTAGGTATTTGAAAAACCGATTGATTAACGAAAAGGTACTTGAGGAGATCTAACTTTATGAGGTTATTTCGGCATTAGACAAGGTGAAATACCGGTGTTGTTTCATTCAAGTCCGAAGTCGAATAAAAAAACTAAAATTCAAAAAATGAAAACAATTAAAATCATTGTAGCAATTTGCTTTGGGTTGTTATCTTTTTCTGCTGCAGGACAGTGTAGCATAACGAATGAAGATACCGAAGTTGATTTTCTTTTAGTTGCGAAAAGTGAACGCATTTTTAGAAACGAGGATTTAGAAAATGGTCTAAAAGTTGTCTTTGCAAATTGTGTTCTTGCTGTGAATAAGGAAAATAAGGATAAAGTTAAGTTTTCAATTGTCGTAATATTTGCGAAGACAAAACGCCAGGAAAACTTGGTGCCGCGCGAAATATCGTTTAATTTTTCAGTTGATGATCAACTCACTTTGCAGGCTGATGAATATGATACACCATCGCTTAATGGAGCTCTAGCTGAAAGGTGTTTTTTTAGGTTATCCGTATCTGATATGGAAAAGATAAAGTCCAAATCTCTTGAATCTGTTACAATTACCGATACTCGAACAAATGGTAGTTTAACGATGCACCCATTCAATCGGATATTCTCAGAGCAAATTGAATGCCTGTTAAAAAGATATGACGATTTGTAACCTTGCCTTTAGTATTGATAGAAAGAAATGAAATTTCCTCAGATTTTCATGTTGCTTGTTCCGTGGCTTAATGGTCATTTTGAAGCGCGGCTCGCCTTTATCTGCGAGAATTTTGAGCGTGATGTGATGAAGAAGGAGATTTGCGAACAACTTCAAAGGGAAGCTGTGAATCTTGTTGAAGAAATAAATGAAGAAACAAACAAAGAAGCTGATGAACAGATTATTGAAGCGTACAGAAAAGTAAAGCAGGAAGCCGAAGCTGTTGCCGATTTTATTGGATCAATTGGGCATTGCTCAAACACAATTCTCACGTATGAAAAGCTGAACCTTGCCAGCAAAAGAATTAGATATCGCATTTCGAATATTGGGAAGGGCGAGTTTTGTATTGAAATGATAACCATTTCGATTGGCTCATATGTTTGCATTCTTGCCCAGAATAATTCGCCAAATAACTATTCAATAGAATATCAATGGAAAACATCAGATGGAAGGGCAATTGGTAATGGGAAAATGGGTCTACCATCTCGAAGCGTAAGGGCTTTTTACGATAATCGAGAACGCAACAATCAAAAGTTGCCAAGATTTTCTTTAGTTAAATGTCAAACTTATTAATCAGATTTTCTTAGTAGTACATAAATCAGAAAGTAAGCAAGGTGACCATTACACTTGAAACGTTAGTGGCATGACCCAATTTGTAAATTATTAAAGAAATGACTGAATACAAGTCTTTTGTTGAGTTATTAAAAAAGGGCGATTTTGAAAAGCTCCTAAAGAACAAAGATGTATGTTCTGTTTACAAGGATGCTTTGGGGAGTTATTTTTTCGGGTTTGACTCAGCTTATAGTAGAAAGCAACACAGTACCGCGCCCAAATGGACTCTAGTGACTACGTCAGATGCATTTATTAAGATGAGGCAAGTCCATGAAAGTAAGCTCAGAGAAAAATTAGAATTAAGGCCTCTTGAGCGTTTCTCTTTTGATTATACTTATTTCGCTATTGTTATTGCGTTTTACGACAGGTTTAATTCAGAGTATTTTGAAAGTGTGTGTAGATACTTTCAAAGAATGCTTTTATGTTCTATTGAGATTAAGACTACAGATGACACGATGATTGCGATATTCGATCTTAGGACAACGGTGGCTGGTTTTTTTATTAATGCTATTACAAAGCCTGATTTACAAGAAATAGAAAATTTTGCTTTTGAAGAATCAATTGAATTGGTGGAGGGAGGCGATGAAAAATATCTCTACAGCAATCATCCATTTTTAAGAGAAAAAATGAAATGGAGTGACTTACGATTTATTTACCACCACGGTATTGTTTTTTACACAAAATATCCAGGATACGCTAGTAACGAGCCACCTAAATTTAGTATAAGGAAATATGAAGATTCAGCGCAAAAGTCGAACATATTACACTATGCATGCTTTTCTATTAAAAATCTTAAAGAATGGAAAGTGTTAGTCAGAACTAAAATTCAAGACACATTGAATAAGTACAAAGAAAGGCAAGAGTCAAATAAGAGAAGAGCGAGAATCCATGATTATGGAAGTAAGGAAAATGGTTGCCCTAGATGTTTCGAGGATCCATGTATGTGTAGTGACAATGACTTATTCTGATTATTCTAAGCGATTATTTTTTATCGATAAGTCTCTAATGCCCTCCACTAGTTTTGTGTATATACGTGATAGTTGTGGATATTTTATATTTGGTTCGTTTTCTAGGTTCTGTTTAAAATTATTAAGAATATCAATTAGTGATGAGATATCAAAGTCCCTATTTGGTATGGAATAATTATTTGGAACATCATATTCACCGTTTTTTGAATTGAAGGCAGATCTGAGATCTTGAATGATCTCACCAAATAGATGAGAGTTAAAGTGTTCGTTTGTTGGTTGTTTTGAAAGTTGAATCTCCTGAATTGCCAAATCAATGACACGAATCATAGCATGTTTTTTTATTTCAACATGAAGGCTTTGATCTAAGTTATTAAGTTCATTTTCGATCACATTTTTATTTGTGATTAATTGCGCTAGCTGCTCCGACAAATGCAGCCCAAATTCAATTTCATATACTAGCTGGTTATGATGTTCAATTAACTCAAGTTCTGATTTGCCTGAATAGTCCATTGATTTTGTTTTTTTAGCCTAGATTTCCACGATTTTCTTGATGTCTAGAATTATTTTCTTCGCTAATTCATCGGCCTTTTTTTCATTCTGCGACTCGGCATAAATTCGAATAATCGGTTCGGTGTTGCTCTTGCGCAAATGCACCCACTCTTTTTCTTTTTCAAAATCAATCTTCACGCCATCGGCAGAATTTATTTTTTCTTGCGCGTATTTATTTTTAACCTTTTCCAATACATCATCCACATTGATCTGTGGAGTCAGTTCAATTTTGTTTTTTGAAATGAAATAATTGGGATACGTTTTGCGCAACTCGGAAGCCGTTAATTTTGATTTGGCCAAATGAGTTAGAAATAGCGCAATGCCCATGAGTGCATCACGGCCGTAGTGTAATTCAGGAAAAATCACTCCCCCATTGCCTTCTCCGCCTATCACAGCTTTGGCTTGCTTCATCGCAGTCACCACATTCACTTCGCCCACAGAGGCTGCAGTGTATTTTCCTTTTGCTTTTTCAGTAACATCACGCAATGCGCGAGTGGAAGAAAGATTAGAGACCGTGTTGCCTTTTCGTTTGCTCAATACGTAATCGGCCACAGCAACCAATGTGTATTCTTCACCAAATGGTTTTCCGTCTTCTTGCACCAATGCCAAGCGATCTACGTCTGGATCTACCACAATACCCAAATCATATTTTCCTCTTTTTATTACTTTGCAAATGGCTTTGATATTCTCGGGCAGCGGCTCGGGATTGTGGGGGAACTTTCCGTTAGGGTCGCAATAGAGTTTTGCAATTTTCTTTACACCCAGAGCTTTCAAAAGTTGTGGAACTGAGATGCCGCCTGTCGAGTTGACCGCATCCACCACAATCTTGAATTTTGAATTTTTAATTGCCTTCACATCCACTAATTTGTTTTTCAAAATTAGTTCGATGTGTTTTTTGATATACTTATGTTTCTTGTCATAGCTTCCCAGTTTTTCTACCGGAGCGAAGTCAAAACTCTCGTCAGCAGCGATTTTTAGAATAGTTGCGCCATCGTCTGCTGAAATGAATTCCCCCTTTTCGTTCAACAGTTTCAATGCATTCCATTGAATAGGATTGTGGCTGGCGGTTAAAATGATGCCACCCCCCGCTTTTTCCAATGGGACTGCTATTTCTACTGTCGGGGTGGTGGATAATCCCAGATCAATCACATCTAAGCCAAGTCCTTGTAAAGTAGAACTGACTAAGCTGCTTACCATTTCCCCGGAAATGCGGGCATCGCGTCCGATTACAATTCTTTTGCCCTTCCGGGATTTTACCCACATGCCGAAGGCAGCTGCAAATTTGACGGTATCAACAGGAGTAAGGGCATCGCCTGGTTTGCCACCAATGGTGCCACGAATGCCGGAAATAGATTTAATGAGGGTCACGAAATTGAATTAATGTGACCGCGAAGTTAAGTTTCTTTTAATGTCTATAAAAGGATGAAATTGGTGGACTTGGACAAGAAAAACTAGCCTTTCTTGACTTCAGGAAATGATTCAGCCTTCTCCGGATCGCCACATGCCTCGCCAGCACCCACCACCTTTCCACAATACCCACAGGCTATTCCTTCTTTTGCCAGAAATGGACTTTGCGTGGCACAGGTGCCTCTGAATTCACCATCTTTTATAAATAGTAAACGAACAGACATCAGTAAAAAAAATAGTGCAAATACACCAAGGGAAAGAAGAAAAACTGTCATATCGATAGTTATTTACGATAGTGAATGTCGAATTTTACAGTGCACAAAGATAACCAAAGATTGGTTGAATTAGTTTACACTTGATTGGGATTTAGCAGAACTTTGTAGATGGCACCAAGCTCGGCCAGGGATAGTAGTGGAAAGCTCCGCTTTGCGAGAGTCCTCGTTCAATCGGGACCCGAAGAGAAATGGAAAGTGTAATGGGCGGACTTGGAACAGATAGCTCCGCTTAGCGAGAGCCCTCGTTTAATCGGGGCCCGACCGGCCGCCAAAATGACTTATCAAATTGTTAAAAATGAAGAAACCATACTCTGCCCCTGATTTGCAACGCGAAGAAAAATTGAAAGCGTTCGACCGCCTTCTTACCGTGATGAATGAATTGAGGGAAAACTGTCCTTGGGATAAGAAACAAACGCTGGAAAGCTTGCGTCACTTGACGGTGGAAGAAACGTATGAGCTTTCGGATGCGATATTGGAGGGCGATCTTAACGAAGTAAAAAAGGAACTGGGCGATGTGATGTTGCACCTCGCATTTTATGCGCGCATAGCTTCGGAACTCAAAGCATTTGACATGGCCGATGTGCTGAATGGCATTTGCGATAAATTGATTGAGCGACATCCGCATGTGTATGGCGATGTAGTGGCTGATGATGAAAAAGCAGTGAAAGAAAATTGGGAGAAGATCAAGTTAAGAACAGGAAATAAATCGGTGCTGGAAGGTGTGCCCAAGTCGTTGCCGGCCATGTTCAAAGCGATCCGAATTCAGGACAAGGCTCGTGGCGTTGGTTTTGATTGGGAGCGCAAAGAGCAAGTGTGGGAAAAGGTAGAGGAGGAAATGAATGAATTTAAAAGTGAGTTTGATGGAAAGCCTGTTGAGTCAATCGATAAGGAAAAGGTGATGGCTGAGTTTGGCGACTTACTTTTTTCATTGGTTAATTATGCGAGGTTTGTAAACATCGATCCGGAAGAAGCACTGGAGCGTACCAATAAAAAATTCATCAAGCGATTTCAATATCTGGAAACAGAGTCAGCGAAGGACGGCAAAAAGATGGGCGAGATGACTCTCGCAGAGATGGATGAGTACTGGAATCGGGCGAAATCAATGTAAGGTTATGGGCAGAATCCTCGCTATCGACTATGGAACGAAACGCACTGGCTTGGCGGTGACCGATCCGCTGCGCATTATTGCTACCGCATTAGACACAGTTGGCACTCATGAATTGATCGACTATTTAAAAAAGTATTTCATAAAAGAAGCCGTTGACGAAGTTGTAATAGGTATGCCCAAACGACTGAATAACGAAGATTCTGAGACGGCACCACTTGTTCGAAAGTTTGTTGAGGTTTTTAAGGGCGCTTTTCCAGACAAGCCTATTGCATTGGCCGATGAGCGGTTCACCAGTACTCAGGCACAGCGAACAATGATTGAGGGCGGAATGAAAAAGAAGGATCGACAAATAAAAGGGAACGTAGATAAAATTAGTGCTACGCTGATTTTGCAGAACTATCTTCAATTGAAGGGTTATTGATATAAGATATTAGGGAGTTCGTGAATTACGAGAAGTTCAGTTCCCATGTTTGTAGTCTTACTTACCATCCCCTACCTTTGCCATTATTTTTGAGTTATGATTTATCCGATTGTGATGTATGGCGACCCTGTTCTGCGCAAAAAAGCAAAGGACATTGTAGAGGGCGAAATGGATGTGAAGGCGTTTGCTGAAGATATGTTTGAAACGATGGCCGCTGCCCATGGCATCGGACTGGCAGCGCCACAAATCGGCAAGAGCATTCGATTTTTTGTGGTGGATGGCACCGTGTTGGAAGAAAAGCCAGAATTGAAGGATTTTAGAAAGATATTTATCAACCCAATTATCTTGGAAGAAACTGGCGAAGAATGGGATTTCGAGGAAGGTTGCCTGAGTATCCCGAATATACGCGAGGATATATGGCGTCAGGAAAGGATTCGGATCAGATACTTTGACGAAAACTGGGTACAACACGAAGAAGAATTTGATGATATGAAGGCGCGTATCATCCAGCATGAGTACGACCATATAGAAGGTAAATTATTCATCGATTATCTCACCCCGCTTCGAAAGAAAACTTTGAAAGGGAAATTAGCAGATATCAGCAAAGGAGATGTTGATACAGAATACCGAATACTCGCGCCCTTGAGAAAGTAATTCAAGCTTCAAGGCTCAAAGAGAGCAGATGTAACTTTGAATTTTGGACGTTGAATTTTATGAATGTAAAATCTCGCCTACCCGAAGTAGGCACTTCTATTTTTAGTGTGATGTCTATGATGGCACTGGAACATCAGGCCATTAATTTATCTCAGGGATTTCCTGATTTTCCTGTTTCGGAAGAATTGATAGACCTCATTCACCAAAATATGCAAGACGGGCACAATCAGTACGCACCCATGGCAGGCGTGCCGTCTTTGCGAAAAGTAATTGCAGAGGTTATCACGGCTACTTACCAGCGACCTACAGACTTTGAAACAGAAGTAACGGTAACTGCAGGTGGTACAGAAGCTATCTTTTCTACTATAGCCGCGTTGATCGGATCGGGCGATGAAGTGATGTTGTTTGATCCTGCGTATGATTGTTATGATCCTGCTATCCGACTCAACGGAGGAATTCCTATCCATCTTAATCTTAAGCCACCGCATTTTGCCATTGACTGGCAAGAGGTGCAAGACAAGATTACACCGAATACAAAAATGATAATGGTGAACACACCACATAACCCGAGTGGTGCTGTGTTGAACGAATCGGATATGTTAGCCTTACAGAAAATTGCACTTAAACACGATCTGATTGTTTTGAGTGATGAAGTGTATGAGCGCATTATTTTTGATGGCATTTCACACCAAAGCGTTCTGAAATATCCCGATCTTGCAAAGCGATCTATTGCTGTGTTTTCCTTTGGAAAAACTTTTCATGCTACAGGCTGGAAAGTTGGATATACCGTTGCCTCAGAGGAACTGACTCGAGAAATTAGAAAGACACATCAGTTCATTACATTTAGTGTGAACACACCCGTTCAGTTTGCGTTGGCAGAATATTTAAGAGATTCGGAGAACTATCTGTATCTCGGGAAATTCTATCAGCAAAAACGTGATTTCTTTCTTGATCAAATCAAAGGGTCTTCTTTGAAACCGTTGCCTTGCTTTGGAAGCTATTTTCAATTGCTTTCCTACGATGGGGTGTCTGCCAAAAATGAAATGGAAATGGCTGCCTGGATTACGAAAGAGAAAGGGCTGGCGCCAATCCCGATTTCTGCTTTTTACAAGGATGGCTCAGATCAAAAATTACTCCGATTTTGTTTTGCGAAAAGTGACACTACACTAGAAAGTGCAGGAAAAATTCTGCGAATGATTTAAACAAATCTACTGTTGAACCAAATCTGCGGGTCGTTTGTGCTTCCACCGCTTGTGTGACCACAACCAATATTCTGGCTGGGTGATAATATCATTCTCTAACAGACTGTTCATTCTTTTGGTAATCTCCCCGTAGTTCGTTTTTGCTGGTTCCTCTATGGCTTCTACAAACTCGGTTGTATAATGCCCTCGGCTTAATTTATTGATTCGCGCATAGACCACAGGGAAATTGTATTCCTTCGCATACTTCTCAACGCCAAAAAGCATGGCCGTGTCTTGATTCAGAAAAGTATCCCAGTAACTGTTTTTAGCAGAACCCGGAGATTGGTCGAAGCCAAAAATGATCGCGCGAAGTGGAGCGTTCTCTCTTTTGAATTCTTCCTCTACTTTCTTGGTAGAAATCAATTCCAAGCCATATTTACCCCTTGAATCACGCATTTTTTTATCAAAGAATAGACTCGTAAGTGGCTTATAAATAGCAACTGCTTTGTGTTTAATCGAACCATCGATGGCCATGGCAAAGAGTTCCCAATTATTGTAATGGCCACCCGCCATGATAACATTCTTCCCTTGGTCATAAAAGCGATCAATGAATGCCGGATTAACCACTTTCATTCGCTGATTTACTTCTTCCTTAGAAATTGAAAAAACTTTTAGGCTCTCTACTATCAAATCGCAAAAATGCCTGTAAAAGTCACTTGCGATGATCAAGCGTTCATCGGCTGTTTTGTCCGGGAATGAGTTAGCTATATTTTGAAGTACTACATTTTTTCGATAGCCGATCACGTTATACATGAGTACATACAGGCCGTCAGATAATACGTAGAGTAGACGAAAAGGCAGATGAGATATAGGAACTATAACTCCGTAGAAAAATAGTGAGGTAAGAAATTTCATAGCTTAGGTTGGCTGCAAGTTGGCAATTATTTTTCAATCGGGGAATACTAAGCAGCGCTGTTGGCTGTAAGGAGAAAGAATAACTTTCTACTTTATAGTTGAAACAGGTAACGAGACTTCCAGTTTTTCCCAATAAATAACAATCTCGCCCTGTTCATCACTTTTCTGTTCGATTACATAACGCAATCTTTCCTGATGCGCATCTTCTGTTTCCGGTTTTACCTTAATCCGAACGATATCTTGCTTTTGATCGTAGTCATCGACTAAATGCTGATCCCAGTTTTTATTGATGATGATAGACCATTCGTCCTTGCCGGGAATGGTGAATAGGGCATATTTTCCAGCAGCAATTTTGACACCTCCTATTTCAACTTCCTGATTTAATTCAATACTCGTAGCCCGATGAGCACCGGTTACCCACACCTTATCAAAAGGAACCAGGCCACCCCAGATAATTCGACCGCGTGCAGCCGGTGAATAATAGTTGATGGTGACGCCCACATTGCCAATGCTTCCCATGGCTTTCGCTTTGAGGCTGCCTTTTAAAGTATCCGCTATGGATTGCTCAGCAATGATAACTGTTCCTTCTTCGAGGGGAGCTACGATCTGTGACCCATTCTCCTTTTGATTCTCACTATTATCAGTTTTTGGACTTGCACAAGCATAGAGAATAGCAATTAGTAAGAAAGCACCAGATATTTGTTTCATGTTTTTGGTTGGTTTAAGATTGGATTATGGTAAATTAATACTAGCGACTTTAATATTTTTTTCGTTATCGTCTGTCCAGGCAAAGATCAATTGATTTCCGGATTTGGTCATTTGTGGAAATCCGCTCGATCGGGATTCAGAGGAAGTGGCAATCGTAATGGATGGCTCAATGGTTCCATCAGCATGTACTTTGGCAGCTTTGATCATGGTGCCTTCCATCCAACTTACCATCGCACTCTTTTCATCAATCAGAACAATGTCCACTCGTCCGATAGCACTTCCCTCATCGATTTGAATTGCATTGCCAAAAGTAGCTCCGCCATCCATTGAAAAAATGACGTTTACATGCGAAGTATCAGTTGCTGCAGAAAACCATGCCACCACAAGATTATTTCCATCGGCTGCCACTCTGGGGCCATTGACAGGGCATCCTGCAATTTTCCAATTGTCATTGTGAATCGCTTTGGGTGCAGTCCATTGGCCATCGATTAATCTTACAATGGACATGTCTCGGATTTCTTCATCAGACCTGTCGCGATAAATTACAACCGGACCATTCGTGGTAATTGCTGCTGTAGTTTGGCAACAATCACAGGTTTTATTATCGAGCTCCCATTCATTGGTTTTTTTTCCAGTAGCATCAATAATGGCAGCTCTAAGACTCATAGAGCCATGATGCCCCTCATGATGATCCATTCCCTCCATGCCTTCCATTACAGTATTGCGGCCATCCAGCCAAGTCACGAAGAAGTTATCGCCATAAGGTAGCAATGTAACGAACCCATGTTCCGCTTGCTTTTTGTCATCATGAAGAATAAATGGTTCACTCCAGGTCTTTCCTTTGTCTGCTGTGGTAGTCAGCTTTACATCGTATGCATACGTACTCTCTCCGCTCTTATCAAGAAAGTGCGCTACCAAATATTGACCATTAGCGGCTATCATTGGATAATCGGCCCAATTGACAAACCATGAATTACCAGATGCGATAGTCATGGGTTCAGACCACTGATTATTGTCAAGAAATGAGAATTTCAAATTTGATTTTTCCTCACTCTTCTCAATCCAGGATAGATAAACGGTGCTATCAGAGTCAGTGAATAAGAAGGGTTCTGCACTAGTTGGTTTTGAAGGGGAGGGGATAGAACGGATTGATTGACTTTGATCGATTGCGCTTTTCTTTTGTGAACAGCCGACAACAATAAAACACAGAAGAAGGGAGTAAAACTTATTTTTCATAGTCATTCATTATTTTAGTAATTAAGTCCAGGCTGGCAGCCTCGTCCCATTTTCTTGAGCCTCTCTCTGAAAATTTCAATTTTCCTGCTGAATTGAAAATGTAAGTAGTTGGCAAGGCCTGAATACCCAGATCTTCCATATTTTCGAGATGAACATATTGAAATGTATAGCTATGTTTTTTTATAAATCTTTTAATTTGATCGGGCTCCTCATTGGACGCTAACAGAAAAACCACCTTTTCATTTTTCAATTTTACCTGCGCAGTTTCTATTGAAGGCATCTCCTGCAAACAAGGCTTGCACCAGGTAGCCCAAAAATTGATGAAAATAGTTTTTCCTTTAAATTGGTCAATGTCAATTTCCTTACCATTCAAATCTGTCAATTTTACTTTCTTACTATCATCGGTAGAAGATGTGGAAGAACCAGATTGATCTTTACTCCCACCTGAGCAACTTGCCAACGTAATAAAGATCAGAAAAAAAAGTGTTCGAATCATAACAACAGAATTTTAAGTTCCCCCCTGTTTTTGAAAACTGCAAAAGACAAAATTTTGTAACGTATTGAATGGCGTAGAGTGATTCTCTTCAATGCATTTTATTCTTGTAAAATCTTTTTCGAAAAGAGCGGACATAGACGTTTCCGAATATTGCTTTATTTCTAGTCCGCTACATTTCTCTGGCCCTTTTTCTGAAAATGTCCCCAACACTAAGTATCCATTGGGCGATAAACTCTGTTGAACAATACCCAAATATTTGCTGATTTGATCTTCGCTTGTTAAAAAGTGAAAAGCAGCTCGGTCGTGCCAAAAGTCAAATAGAACTGTTGATTCAAATTCAGTGACATCAGAAACAATCCATGTAACTTTTTTTGCTTGTTCTCCAAGTCTTTGACATGCTCGATCAATGGCTTTTGCAGAGATATCGAGAACGTGAATATTGGTGTATCCCAATTCAATTAACGCATCGACTAAATGGCTATCACCACCACCAATGTCAATAATTCTTGCATTCTTCGGCAGATTGAATAGTTGGATAAACTCAATAGATGTTTTTGGATAGGACTGAAACCAACTGAAGTCTTTTTCTTCTTTGGTTTGATAGATTTTTTCCCAATGCGCTTTTGCAGTATTCATCAGCATTTCAAATAGATCGATAGTTGAATCATTGAATGATCTCTTTAACCATCCCGCACTTTAGCATTTTGTCACCAAAGTATGGGTTCCTGATTTCTTTTTCGTTAGACAACCAAAAAGCACCTTCGTTACTATTAGCCATAGGGCAGTATTCAAGATATAACACACCTGAAGAAAGCCGTCCACCTTTCACAAGTGTCGCCATTTCAGCACTAAGATTGCTAAATGTCTTTCGCTGCTCTTTTAAAGTAGGTTCGTTGGCAAGTTTAGCAGCCAATTCGATGGTTGTAGCGGGACCATTTAGTTCAATCAATTTTTTTTCCAAATCACTTGCGGCTTGCCTGGCTTTCTCAAATTTAGAATCTACTAATGCGTTTTTAAGGGTAAGATACTGTTCATAAGCCTTGGCTAATTTTGGATCTTTAAACATAGCCATTGTTTGCTCTGACTTCTTTTCGTCACTGGAAGTAGAATGATCATGTTGTGCGAAAGCTCCCAAGTGACCGAGCATCAGGAGAAACATTGCGACTTTATTTTTCATAATTGAATTTAGTTTGAGTAAAAAAAAATTTATTTTACTGCCTTATTTAGTATCAGTTGGATCGGCTAATGCCATCTCAACTCACTTTGAACAGGCAATCTTTGTTCGTATTTGCAAATTTACTTGAATAACCTAGACAACTTCATAATTTAACATCATACCATCGTCTTCGTGCTCTAGATTATGACAATGGAACACAAACAGACCTTTCTCTTTCGGGAAGGTCATGATTACTTTTACTTTTTCATTGGGCATTAAAAGCACCGTATCTTTCCAGCCCCGCTCACTAGCTATAAGTGTTCCTCGGCCACCTGTCCGTTCAATTATCTGAAATTGCACACCATGAATGTGCATCGGATGAATTTCATCGCCAATTGAGTTATCAAATTCCCAAGTTTCTGTTGCGCCTGCCTGAACGGTTTCGTCAATTCTGGTAGGATCGTAAATCTTATCGTTAATTGTATGCATTCCGGCACCCATACTTTTGTGCGATCCACCCATTCCTTCCATCAGGCCCACAATTTTCATCGAGCGTGTTTTGGAGACTTGTCCAATAGAAATCGGTTGAATAACAGACAGTTTTGTGGGTATTGTGAAAGTATCGTTCACCTGCTGACTTACGACAAATTTCATTATTCTAAATTCTTGCTGTCCCTGTACTCCACCATCGAAAGTTTTGCTATTCAGATAAACTTCCATCCCTACGACATAGTTTTTAAAATTTACCAAGATGTCTGCTCGTTCTCCTGGGCCTAGTAGCAGTGAATTTACAGTTGCGGGTTGAGTCAGTAAGCCCCCGTCAGCCCCTATTACATCAAAGGATTGATTGTCACTTAACGCAAGATTGTAAACTCTTGCCGTTGAACCGTTCAAGATGCGAACGCGATAGCATTGAGTAGCTACATTATGAAAAGGAGAATGGATACCATTGACTAAAACATATTCGCCAGTATAGCCAGTCATGATTTCATTCATTGTGGGTCTATATGTTAGCTGGCCGTTCTCAATTCTTTTGTCCTGGATCACTAATACAAGCTCCTTATCGCCAGATGGAAGATTGAGTGCTTTTTCCTCGTCATCGTTTACAATAAAGAGTCCAGCTAACCCCATTGTTACTTGCTTTGCCGTTTTTCCATGTGTGTGTGGATGGTACCAATAAGTACCAGCGCGCTGTACGAGCGTAAAGTTGAAGTTAAATGAACCTCCGCTTTGAATAATGTGCTTCGGATGTCCATCCATAGCAGCAGGTACCAACAAGCCATGCCAGTGAACATTTGTTTCTTCAGACAAACTATTTTGAAATGGAATAATTAGACTTTCGTTACGATTGACCTTTAACGTTGGGCCAAGAATACCTGTTGAATAGCCTTGCACTGCAGTTGTTTGGTTGTTGACTAGGTTTGCTGCGTTTTCTTTTGCCTTTAGGGAAAAGTCGGACGTAATTATTTTTGGGAACGAAAGTGATGAAGAAAACGCACCATCTTTAACATTAACCGCATTTGCACGCATGTTCATATCCATATGATCACTACAACCTTGTAGGGCCGCTGGCATAATGATCGCAGAAGCAGATGCCACCCCCGTAAGTTTAATGAATTCCCACCGATTAATCTTTCTGACTTCTTGCATATAATGTAGATAAAAATTAAAATTTAATTAAGCGTCTCTTGTGTTCTTCCGCATTTTAACATGCGCTGTCCCATGTATGGATTGATAACTTCATTCGTGTTGCTAACCCACGTAGCGCCTTCGCCATTTTTTGCCATAGGGCAGAACTGAACATAAAGCGCAGTTTCATTTGGGTGATACGCTTTTGCCAATGCGTAAATGCTTTCACTGATGATGGAAAGTTCTGTTCTTGTTTCTTCAATGTCTGCGCTGGATGCGATGCCCTTCAATCCTTCATTTAGTTTAGCTTGTTGAGTGTGATAAAAATTCATTTGTTCACCCTCGAGTTTTGTCATATCGAATTTAGTTACGGTTTCAGATAATTTCTTTGCTGCGGCCTTAGCGCCATCCTGATTATCTTCAATCAACGCCTGATTAAGTAAGAAATAGTCAGCAAGAAACCCGTTCAGCTGTGTTTTGACTGAAGCATCAATATTTTCGAATGATTTTACTTCAACAGCCGCTGCATCATCTTTCTTAGCGTGATCCATTTGATCATGGCTTTCATGATTTTCTGTTGATTCTTTTTTGTTGCCTGAACAGGATGATACGAATACAATGAGGGCTAGCACGAGAATACTTACAAATACATTTTTAGTTTTCATTTTGTTTGTGGTTTAATAGTTTGAGTTGATTTAATTTAAAATTCTTTTAATGATGATGTCCAGCCATTGGATCACCGCCTTTTTTAAGTACTAATTCACTATATAATAAATAGGCACCGGTGATCACCACATTTTCTTTTTCGTTAAGCCCATCGATGATTTCGATTTTTTCAAAATTCTCTAACCCGGTTTTTACCATGCGCGATTTGAAAGAGCCGTCTTTTTCAAGCATCCAGACATGTGCTCCTTTCGCGTCTCGTATTACAGCATCTACGGGAAGGGCAATGGCCTTCTTTTCGGAATGAGACAAGACGATAGTGGCTTGCATGCCAGGAAGAAACTCCTTTTTTTGATTATTGATCACTATACGTAATGTAATTATTTGACTTCCTTGTCGATATTCAGGACTAAGAAAAGTGACTTTGCCAACTATAGGTGTAATTTCAAACCCATTTACCTGCACTCGCACCACATCGCCTATTTTTACCAATGTAGATTCTCCTGGATATAGTTCTGCTTCCACCCAAATCTGATCTAGTTTTTCGATACGATACAAGGCACTTCCTTCAGAAACATATTGTCCTTCAGTCACATCGATCCGTGCAATAATTCCTTCCGTTGGAGCCAGAAAGGTAATTCGTGAGGTGGTCTTCTTTTGTTGAGCTAGGAGTTTGATTTGTTCTTTCGTCATTCCGAAAAGAATTAATTTCTTTTCGGAGGATGTCACAAATGATTGGTATCGAGAGGTTTTTAATTCTTCCAACTGACGAACGGCCAGAAGGTATTCTTGCTGAAGCGTCAATAGGGATTCACTATATACTTCGTAGAGTGCTTGACCTTTGTTTACTCGTTGCCCAACTTCCTTAAAGAACAATTTTTCAATACGACCTTGCACACGACTACTTACAATTTCTGTCGCCTCTTCATTCACCATCAATTTTCCCGTGAGGATAGAATTCTCACCCATCTTTTCCAGTCGCGTGAATGTTGTAGTTATGTTTGCTAATTTAATCTGACTTTCAGTAAGCATAATCGAACCATCATCGGAGGTTGACGCACCCATCTTCACCAAGTCCATTCCACAAATCGGACAAGTGCCGGGTTTGTCTTGAATTACCTGCGGATGCATCGGGCAGGTGTATTGATCGTCACTTACGTGATTCTTATTTTTGGAGCAAGCGGATGCAACTATTAAAAACAGCATATAAGTCCATAGTCGATAGTCCATAGTCCTTGGAAGTATGTTTGCTATTGACTGTTGACTGTTGACTATTGACTTTTTATTATAGAATGAAGTTTTCATTGATTAATTCTTTACTTTAATAAAGCTTTCACTATCGATCATAAACTGCGCGTGGTAAGCAAGACTATCGCTTACTTCTAGCCCGCTGATTACTTCAATCCAATCGTCCGATTGCCGCGAAGTGGTTATTTCTTTGGGACGGAAAACGCCTCGCCTCTTTGTAAATACAATTTCTTTTGTCCCAAGATCAAGGCGTGCTGATACCGGAATCCAAAGTGTATTTTTTGAAGGTATGGAGAATTGAGCTTTCACCAGCTGACCTATTCGGAACTTGTTTCCGGCATTGGATAAGTAAACTCGGACTTTCACAAAGTTTTCACCATTCTTAAAAAAGGGTTGGATAAAATTTACACTGGCTAACACTTCCTCGGTAGTGCTATCGAATGTTAAGTGTACCCGATCATTTTCGCTGATAAATGCTGCGTCTCGCTGATAGACATCAAATTCAGCCCATACTTGATCGGTATTTACAATTTTGAAAATAATTTGCCCGGTGCTAACGTACATGCCTTCACGTATCAGTAATTCTCCACCTGATGAACGAATCGAAGTTTGTTTGGCATTTGGGCTACTAGTTGCCATTCCGCCATTCATCGCGACACTTGGTGCTTGGTCAGTTGGTGTTGAAGCACTTATAACTGCCTCCTCCACAATATATCCATCTAAAGGACTGTAAACTGAAAAGGAATAGTTCTCCTGACTTGTTGTTGCGAGATGACTGATTTGGGATTCAAATAAACCAAGAAGTCTTAATTTTTCTTTGGCGCCATCGATAAGTTGAACATTATCCGTATCAGATTTTAATAGGTATAGAAGATCTCGTTGTGCTGTCAGCAATTCAGGACTATAGATTTCAAGTATTTTTTCTCCTTTGCGTATGGGTTGAAAGTTGTACTTAACCAGTAACTTTTCGATACGTCCTCCAAAACGAAGTGGCAAAGAGATAAATCTTCGGGTGTCGTATGTAATAATTCCATTTGATTTTGTTTCCACGTTCATTATTTTTTGAACTGGTGAAATCGTTTTGATGGAACTTGTTACCATTGCATTGGTAGGCTTTAACAAATAGTTTAGCTCTGCCGTAATCTTCACTTCTTCACCCGGTTGTCCTTTCTTTACCAAATCCATTCCGCACACAGGGCATGATCCTGGTTTGTCCTGCAAGACAGTTGGATGCATGGGGCAAGTGTATTGATCGTGACTTGCGTGATCTTTCTTTTGGGTACACGAGAATACAAGTAGCAATAATAACATTGAAGTCAATAGTCGATAGTCGATAGTCCATTTCCTGATGACTATCGACTGTTGACCATGGACCATTGACCGTTTACTTTTCAATTTGTTTTTCATAGTTGACGATCATTTCGTAATATTTCTGAACCGTTTCTAAATACTGCATCTGCGTCATATTAAGCGTCTCCCACGCATCAATCACGATAGGCAACTCCTCTTTGTTTTCTTCATAAGCGAGCATAAGTGTCTCATAGTTTTTTCGAAGGGCTGGTACGATGCGCTTTTCATAATTTTCAATTTGCTTACTTAACGTATTGATCTCTGACACCATTGAATTAGTCATTCCTTGAAGTTCATTTAAAATGGCAGCGCGTTCGCTCTTCATAGATTCTATTTCTTTATCCATCCCCTTTATGTTGGACTTATACATTTTAGACGACCAGGGGGCAATAGGTATCGAGACCATGCCTAATAGCATAAATTGGTTTGGCATTTCATTGCTACGCGCAATCATGTGATTGAAACTGAGGTTGAAGTCCGGTTTCGCCTGGTAATTTTCAAGCACCTGATTGAGTTTCATAGATTGAATACTTTTATCAATCCTGCGAATGTCACTTCTGTTTTCTGCGAATGTGACTGTGTCAGCTATAGCCTGAATAAATTGTAATGGTATATTTACCGTGTCAATAGAATACCGAACGACATTTGGAATGTTCATGAGTTGATTAAGGAGTATGTTCTTCTGCACAATCTGATTGTCATTCATCAACATCATGTTGTGTACTTCTTGCAGCCGACCTTCTGCTTTGTAGATATTGCCCAGTTTACTTTGATTGTAAGGATATCTCAATTGGGCGATCTTGAGTACTAGGCTGATGATTTCTTCATTCTCTTTCAGCACCACCTTTTTTCGCTCCAGAACCATCCATTGATAGTAGGCTGTTTTTGCCTGCGCTCGCAGTTCATTGAAAACATAGGTTTCGCTGGCTTGCTCGATGGCCGCTTTTGATTCGAGGTATCCTTGATTGGCTCTAAGTTTTGCGGGGTTAGTAATTTTTTGCTGCACAGACAACATGATCTGACCTCTGTCTCGCGGATCGTCCACTTGTTTATAGGGCAACATCCACAGTCCACCGCCTACTTCGGGTGCCATCCAACTTTTCGCGCCTTTCGCGTAAGCATTCATGGCATCGGCACGTGAACTATAACTCTTTAACATTGGATTTTTCTCTTTAACAGTAGCTAGGATACTGTCCAGCGCTATGACTTGCCCAATGGAGTCAACGGTGAATAGTAAGAAAAAAACACTGAGTGCTATTGACCATTGACTATTTGCCATTGACCATTTTTTCTGTCTAGTGATTGCTTTCATGTATTTCAAGTTTTCCAAATTTTCTTAATTCATATTCTTTAGTCATCAGGAAGATCAGTGGCGTAACTAACAAAATGTGTGTAGAAGATGTAAGCACACCACCGATCATCGGCAACACGATGGGCTGCATCACATCGCTCCCCACTCCGGTTGACCACAAAACAGGTACTAAACCAAAAAGTGCTACGCAGACGGTCATCAGTTTGGGACGAAGGCGCTTGGCGGCTCCTGCAATTACATATTCTCTCAAATCTTCCTTGGTAATAGTTTCACTAGAATTTCCTTTGAGTGTAATTAATTGTTGCATGGCATCATTCAGATAGATTACCATTACCACGCCTGTTTCAACAGCTATCCCGAAAAGGGCTATGAATCCAACGGCAACGGCTACCGATAAGTGAACTCCATAGAAATAAAGAATATAAGCGCCACCGATCAAAGCAAAGGGAACAGTAATAAGACTGAGAAACGCTTCGCGAATTGATTTAAACGCGAGGTAAAGCGATAGAAAAATGATAAGCAGCACGACAGGTGTAATTATAATTAAAGTGCGTTCTCCGCGAATCAGGTTTTCATATTGCCCACTCCATTCAATAAAATACCCATTTGGCAATCCTGTTAATTCTGAATTGACTTTTTCTATGGCCTCTTTTACAGTACTTCCTAAGTCGCGATCACGAACATTGAATAGGACAGCGCCACGAAGCATGGCGTTATCTGAAGAAATCATCGGAGGTCCATTTTCGAATCGGATATCGGCCACAGATGACAACGGAATTGTTGCGAATGCTTCAGTCTTGATGGGTATCCGTTTGATCCGATCAATGCTGTTGCGATAATCTTGTGGCAACCGAACGTTGATGGAAAAACGTTGACGACCTTCAATTGTGTTGGTGAGTGGAGTTCCGCCAATAGCGCTTTCCACCAACATATTCACATCTTGAATGCTTAAGCCATAGCGGCCAATTTTTTCGCGATCGATATCGATCAACAAATATTTGCCGCCTGTAATCGGTTCTACATATAAATCTTTTACTCCGGGAATATCTTCCATTAGTTTTTTTACCCGTTCAGATACGGCATAAATGGTATCCAGATTTTGACCGTGAACTTTTACACCCACATCCGTGCGAATACCCGTTGACAGCATATTGATACGGTTGATGATAGGTTGTGTCCATCCGTTCACCACACCCGGTATTTGAAGTTTTGCATCCAGTTCGTTTACAATATCTTTTTTAGTGATGCCTGCTCGCCATTCTGATTTAGGCTTCAGCATAATGATCGTCTCAATCATACTGATAGGGGAGTTGTCTGTGGGTGTGCTGGCGCGGCCTGCCTTCCCCAAGACTTTCTCTACTTCAGGAACTGATTTGATGATTTTATCCTGCACCTGAAGGATTCGCTTAATTTCTGAATTGGAAACATCCGGCAATGTGACGGGCATAAACAAAATCGATTGCTCATCTAAAGGAGGCATAAACTCACTCCCTAGGCTAATCATTAATGGTATACTTACCACCAACGCGAGCAGATTGATGCCGATCGTAGTTTTTCTCCACTTCATACAAACCCGAATAATAGGTTCGTATACTTTCTCTAGTCCTCGTGTCAGTGGGTTAGCTTTTTCATTTTTGAATTTGCCCCGCATGAATAGTGAGATTAAAACTGGGGCAAGTGTAATTACTAAGAAGGCATCCACAATTAATATGAATGTTTTCGTGTAGGCCAGGGGATGGAATAGTTTTCCTTCTTGCCCGGTGAGCATGAACACAGGTAAGAAAGAAGTGATGATGATAATGGTGGAGTAAAATACTCCACGTGAAACCTGCTTACTTGATTTTTCAATGATAGCTTCGCGTTCCTCTGCAGGAATTTCAACGTAATCTTTTTTTCTATTGAATATATGATTCAGCATGTTCTTACGGATTTAATTGTTGATTCAATTCTTCCTGACGAACGGCCAGATTCCTATACGAATTTTCAGCCATGATGATACCATTATCAACAATAACACCAATTGCTAAAGCAATACCAGTCAGCGACATGATGTTGGAAGAGATATCAAATGCATTCAGCAAAATAAAGCTGGTAGCGATGGTAATCGGAATTTGGATGATAATGCTGATCGCGCTTCTCCAATGAAAGAGGAAAAGAATAACCACCAGTGACACCACTAGCATTTCTTCGATCAGCGTTTTCTTAATCGATGAAATGGATTCTTCGATCAACCCACTTCTGTCATATACAATATTGAACTTCATGCCATGAGGGAACCCCTTCGCAACTTCATCCATCTTCTTTTTTACAAGGCGTATTACTTCGTCTGCATTTTCTCCATAGCGCATTACAATGATGCCTCCAACCACTTCACCTTCTCCATTCAAATCGAAAATTCCGAGTCGCGTCTCGCCTGTCATTTGTACGGTGGCAATGTCTTTGATGCGGATAGGAGTGGCGTTCTCCGTTTTCACCGCAATCTTTTCTATGTCCTCGATTGATTTGAGATAGCCGGTTGTTTTTATGATGTAACCAATGTCACTCAGTTCAAATTTTCGGCCACCGGCTTCATTGTTATTGTTACGAATGGATTGGATGACTTCGGGTATTGACAATCCATAGTAGGTAAGCTTATTCGGATCAACAGTAACCTGATATTGCTTTTCAAACCCTCCGAAGGATGCCACTTCACTCACTCCCGAAACATTTTGCAAAGCGAATTTCACATACCAATCTTGAAGAGCACGTTGTTCCCCTAGATCCATTTCAGGTGCATCCAACGTATACCACAGGATATGACCTACACCTGTTCCATCTGGGCCAAGGGTGGGACTCACGCCTTGCGGCAACAATCCTGAAGCCGAACTCAACCTTTCCAATACTCGTTGCCGAGCCCAATAAATATCAACCTCATCATTGAAAATGACATAGATAAAGCTCATACCGAACATGGATGCCCCGCGCACATATTTTACTTTAGGAAGACCCTGGAGATTTGTGATCAAAGGATATGTGATCTGATCTTCCATGATCTGTGGACTGCGGCCCATCCATTCAGTGAACACGATTACCTGATTTTCAGAGAGATCGGGTATCGCGTCAATTTTATTTATCTGAACTGAATAGAGCCCCCAGGAAAATAATCCCGCAGCGATCAGCAGCACGAAAAATTTATTGCGTAGTGAAATTGAAATTAGGTTTTGAATCATAGCTATATAGTCTTGTGAAATGAGTCATGACCAATAGGAACATGACAAATGGAAATTTCTAATCGAACGGTTCGACTGAAATTTTAGACAGCTATGAAATCAGATCAGGAAGGATTGAACGAAGATGTTAATGTCTCGTTCTACTATTGGCGGCTTGTACTGAGCATACCTGGGTGAAGCACTAAATGAATCGACTTCGTTGATGACATATAAAACAGGAAGGATGACACTAATTAACTTAAAGGATGGGGTTAGCTCAGTAACGGTTTTTAATTCAGCGTTTGTCTCTTTGCCCTTTAAAAGGATACTTTCTTCCTCGCAACAGCCCTTTTGCTTGGCTTGAGCCTTACTTCCATGACAGGATTTTGGCATCTCCATCTTGCAGGGCTGGGCCTTTACAAAAAGCGCGATGGATTGAACATTGCCTCCACATAAATGCAAATTAACAGTAACGTCAACAGAGGCGATCAGCACGAGGCTGGCCAGAAATACTGCTGCTATGGGGCGTATGGAACTCATTGACTAGGACAAACTTACAAAATATTTAACATAGATAGATTTGGACGCTTCGTTTGAGTTGATTAACGGTTATGTTGAAGTAAGCCGTTTTACGTGGAATACCTGATTGGAGTTACACTTGGGGATTGAGCAACTTTGAATAAATCGAGAAGGGATAAAATGAAAAAAGCCCGAATTCATAGAGAACTCGGGGTTTTGACTTTGATTGATTTGTAATCCGCAGAGGAAGAGGGATTCGAACCCCCGGACCCCGTGAAGGGTCTCCGGTTTTCAAGACCGGTGCAATAAACCGCTCTACCATTCCTCTGTTTACCCTTCGATGCTTGAGCAAAGGAGGGATATTTTGCGATTTAGGATTGCAAAAGTAACGGTTATTTTGTTTTTGGCAAATGCTGTGCCCTACTCTTCGCTAAAATCGACAAAAGTCTTTTTGATTTCCTTGTTGTCATATTTTGGACGAGCTGTTTGTTCTGCGCTCAATTCTAAAAACTCAAGCTTTTGATTATTGATGATGGGTAGCAATTTGTCCCGATCAGGATCAAAAGCTTTATCTCTTCGGGCTGACTTGAGTGCATATTTGCGGGCAAAATTGTCTCCTTCCAACTGGAGTTGGTTGCGGATCTCTACATTGATTTTTAGCTTATCTAAAATCTCGTTTTTTGATTTGCCAATTACCTCGGTTGCTTCTAGGGTACCAAGGGTGAGTACGGTTGTTCCTCCGATGGCGGACACGGCCTTGTAGCTGTTTGGATCATTGGAAAGGATAACAGGTGATAAGCCGGTAGTGGCGCCCAGGGAGGCGTTCAAAATCGCACGATGCTTTTTTCCTTTTTTAGCTTGCTTAAGGGTTTTGCTAAGTTTTTCATGGTTGTCATCAAGTCGGTCTATAAGTGCTTTGGCACTGACCAGTGAGTTCTTGTATTTCTGGAACAAAGATTTGTCCTTTTCTTCCACGTTCTCGGTATCTACGACTTTGATTTTTGCATGGCGTTCAACCCGATTGCCCGATTTATCCAAAATGAAAAAAGTAAGACGGAACGTTTTCGTTTTCTCAGATTCGTCCACAAAGCTGTAGCCAGGTAGCCAGGTAAACTCACCTTGGGCAGAGTTGCTCTTTTGCAGAGCGCTCTCAGGGACCTTGTTGTCAGAAGCTACAAAGCCAAAGTTTGTCAGGTTTTCGTCACCGTTGGGATCTGAGGCATAAATCTTAATGTTCAAGCGTTCATCTTCCTTTATGGTGAAGACTGAATCTCCCGGGAGTAAAAGCAAATCGGGAGGAAGGTCTAGCTGCGTCTGAGCTATCCGAATTCGTGCCTTTGTCTCTAGTTTATCGGGTTGGTCTTGAGCAACAAACTCAACTATCAACGGATCATTTTTTAGTGCAATGAATTGATTGCGCGAAGGATTCCAAGTGATAAGACCTTGAGACGAAAACTGCATGCCTTCTGGCATTTGCGAAACAATTGGTTTATAACTTATTGGATCTCCATCAAGATCAGACACATAGTCATCAGAAATTTGGTATTGGTTCTGGGTAGATTGCTTGACATAGAATGTTGGCAGATCATCGACAATGGGTGGACGGTTTTGGTGAAGCACGAGGAATGAAACTGACTTCCGCATACGATGCCCACTCTTCCATTCAGCTTGAAACAGGAGAGAAATCTCTTTTTGTTTTTCCAGTCGATCTACGAGATCGAAAGAGGGTGTCCAGGAGAAATGGCCTAACGTGTCCAACGTAACCCGATAGCCATTTGCTCCTTCCAGGGTGTATTTCGGTTTTTCTGCTTCCGTCACATCCAGATTAAAAGAAAACGACTGACCCTCCTTCAGTTCTGTCCAATTCTCTGCAGACGGAAAAATGAAACTTTGGCTATTCAGGAGGCCTGGCAGAAAAAAAAGAAGAACAAAACACCTATACATCAAGTTTTTTTGATTTGACTGAGGCAAATTTAAGCCAAGGAAATCTCTTTTGAACGGCAAATTTATATTCTATTGGCAGTCGCTAACCCAAAAAACCCCAATTTGAGGAATTTTTTCGCAAACAGGCTGCTAAGAAATCATTGCCCACTGCACTTTGAGCAGCAACTTGCACCGGTTTATTAAACATGGGGCCCTATTTTATTCCTCCGAAAAGGTAGCTTACTTTGAAGGAATGACTCCTAAAAAGCTGCCCGTCTCAACCCAGAAAAAAGAGAAGAATAATTTCTTTGCCGATGTGTATGAGGTAGTACGCTTGGTGCCGAAAGGTCGCGTAACAAGCTATGGCGCCATCGCAAACTACTTGGGAACCAAGATGAGCGCTCGGATGGTAGGCTGGGCGATGAATGCTGCCCATGGGCTAGGTATTGCTGCACATCGTGTGGTCAATACCAAGGGGCTGCTCACAGGTCGCCATCATTTTGTGCCGCCTAGTTCTATGCAAAAGAGTTTGGAAAAAGAAGGTGTCAAAGTAAAAGATCATCAGGTTCAGGATTTTGAAAAAAAATTTTGGGATCCGGCAAAGGAGTTACTATAAAAATAAAAGGCGAACAATTTTTTTCTGCATGATAATAGATTTACGAAGTGATACGGTGACGAAGCCAACGCCAGCAATGAAAGTGGCCATGTTTTCAGCTCAAGTGGGCGATGATGTGTTTGGCGAGGACCCCACGGTAAACAAACTGGAAGAAAAATGCGCAGCCCTGCTAGGCATGGATGCAGCTGTGTATTGCCCCAGCGGCACCATGACTAATCAAATTGGAATCAATGTTCTTACGCAGCCATACGATGAGGTGATCTGTTACAAAGGCGCACACATTTATAAGTATGAGGGAGGAGGGTTGATGGGTAATAGTCAGGTTAGCGTAAAATTATTGGCCAGTGATCGTGGAAGAATTTCGGTCGATGAAATTGCGGCCAACATCAACAATGATGATCAACATTACCCACGCACGGCTGTGGTGGCTCTGGAGAATACGGTCGTTAGAGAGGCGGGAAGTTTTTATTTATTGAAGGAGATCGAGAAGATTAGTGCCTTTGCTCGCAGTAAAAATTTGCACATGCACTTGGATGGCGCGAGGTTGTTCAATGCGCTAGTAGCCACAGGAGAAAATGCAGGCGACTATGGTAAATACTTCGACACGATTTCGATCTGCCTCTCCAAAGGATTAGGTGCTCCTGTGGGTTCCGTTTTGGTTTGCAAAAAGGAGTTTGCAAAAAAGGCGCGCAGGATGCGAAAAGTATTTGGTGGAGCTTGGCGCCAAGTAGGCTTCATGGCGGCTGCTGGAATCTATGCATTAGATAACCACGTTAATCGATTGAAGGACGATCATGCACGCGCAAAAAAAATCGGTGAATGTGTGAAGCAACTTCCGTTTGTGAAATCAGTGATGCCGGTAGATACCAATATTGTCATTTTTGAGCTAGCGCCCGGTGTGACCCCCGCATTATTTCTGGAAAAAATTGGAGAACAAAACATCAAAGCATTGGCGTTCAGCGCAACCGAGATCAGGCTGGTCACCCATTTGGATTTTGATGACGCCATGCTTCAAAGTACTATCACCATATTAAATCAGCTTCATTTCTCATGATGGACGAATTAGGAAAATCAATGCCGGTATCGGAGGGCATGATTGATGCCGAACAAGGTGGCGAACGCAAACAACCTAATGAGTTTTGTTTGAATTGCGGCGCAAAATTGCTGGATACCTTTTGTCACCACTGTGGGCAAAAAGATATACCACAACGGCAAACGCTGGGTGAATTGCTCACTAATTTCATTTCTTCCTTCTGGAGCTACGAGGGGAAATTTTTTAAGACAGTAAAGTTTTTAATCATCAAGCCAGGTTTTTTGGCAACAGAATACAATGCGGGAAAGCGGGAAAGCTATTATCACCCGGCAAGAATGTATGTATTCATCAGTTTTGTATTTTTTCTGTTGTTGGCTGTTCTTCCGAGTGAGAACCTAAAAAAGAGTATCGTCAAAGCAGATTTTTCTGACGAAGAGCAGAAAGAGGAAACGATGAGTGACTCTGTTAAGTCAACGGTTGATTCGGTTAAAACAGTAAGTAAAAAGAGCAATTCAGATTTTACGATTATTGGAGATTATAAGTCGCGAAAGGGTTACGATTCCGCACAAGCCGTATTACCGCTAGAAAAGCGAGATGGGTGGTTGATGAAAAACCTAATTTTAAGGAGTATTGAGATCAACGAGAAGTACAAAGGTAAAAGCAAAGAATTTGTTAATGATTTTCGTGACGCTTTCTTCGATAATTTTTCAAAAGTATTGTTTTGGCTATTGCCGTTCTTTGCCCTTCTTTTAAAACTGTTGTACGTACGCAGAGATTATTTTTATAGCGAGCATTTAGTATTCTCAATTTACTATTATAATTTCTTTTATTTCGCAGGATCGCTTCAAGTAATAGTAAACACAATTCCTGTTTTGGAATGGGCAAGTACTTTCATTGTCTTTTGGATTGTGCTTTATTTGCTGTTTGCCATGAAACGCATGTATCAACAGCGTTGGGGAAAGACTATTTTGAAATACATACTCTTCCTTTTTTCATTTTTTGTATTGATGGCAGTTGGATTTGTGATAAGTGCCTTCTTTATATTTTTGGCAATATGATTGGCGATTCCGCTCCACTGGCCGAACGCATGCGGCCGTCTAGGTTACAGGACCTGGTCGGACAAAGTCATTTGGTGGGCGATAATGGTATCATTCGCAAAGCGATTGCAACCGGGAATATTCCCTCAATGATATTGTGGGGACCGCCTGGTGTGGGCAAAACAACGATCGCAAACATTATCGCCAATGAGGTTAAGCGCCCGTTTCACATTTTGAGTGCTGTCAGCGCGGGTGTGAAAGATGTGCGCGAGGTGATTGAAAAAGCCAAGTACAGCAATCGTGCAATTCTGTTTATCGATGAAATCCATCGCTTTAATAAATCGCAACAGGATGCGTTGCTCGGTGCCGTGGAGAAGGGAACCATTACACTAATTGGAGCCACTACAGAAAATCCTTCTTTTGAAGTAAACTCAGCGTTGCTTTCTCGATGCCAAGTGTATGTACTAAAGTCGTTGACTGATGACGAGTTGATTCAATTGGCAGAACATGCACTTAGTCAAGATGAAAGTTTGAAGAAGCGTACCATTAAAATCAAGGAAAGACAGGCGCTTATTGCTATTTCCGGAGGGGATGCACGAAAGCTGCTCAATTTGGTTGATTTGATTGCTGAAGCCATTCCGGGAAAGGTGATGGTTACCGATGAATTGGTGATGAATGTAGCGCAAAAACATATCGCCATCTACGACAAAAGTGGTGAGCAACATTATGATATTATCTCTGCCTTTATCAAGTCAATTCGTGGCAGCGATCCGAACGCGGCCGTCTACTACTTAGCACGGATGATTGAAGGTGGTGAAGACGTGAAATTTATTGCGCGTAGAATGGTGATTCTAGCTTCTGAAGATATTGGCAATGCCAATCCAACGGCCGTGGTAATGGCGACTACAACTTTTCAAGCTGTCAATTTAATTGGCTATCCAGAAGCAAGAATAATCCTTGCGCAATGCGCTACCTATTTAGCCAGTTCTGCAAAAAGTAACGCAAGTTATATGGCAATTGAATTGGCATTAAAATCTGTGCGTGAAACAGGCGATCTATCAGTACCTTTGGCAATCCGAAATGCGCCCACGAAGTTGATGAAGGATTTAGACTACGGTAAGAACTACCAATATGCCCATGGATTTGAGGGGAATTTTGTGAATATGGAATTTTTGCCTGAGCAAATTCAAGGGACTAAATTCTACGAACCAGGAAATAATACGCGGGAGCTGGAAATGAGAAGTCATCTCAGGAAACTCTGGCGGGAAAAATATGGATACTAGAAGGGATGATCATGAAAGCCCTTACAAAAAATGAATAAGTGAAAAGCCTTCAGTTTGAGTCATCACCATTTTACATTCTTCTTTGCCTCGCGGTAGGACTGGGATACTCTTTCCTATTGTACAAGGCGAAGGCACCGTGGACAAAAGGAGTAAATCAATTTCTATTTGTCTTGCGGGCAATACTGGTTGCGCTTCTTGCAGTTTTGTTGTTGGGGCCAATTTTGAAGATTACCGATCAAAATGTTGAAAAGCCAACCGTAGCTTTTCTTATCGATAATTCGAATTCAGTACAAGAATCTACCGACTCTGTAACTCGAAGACGCCTCCTGAAAGAAATTGAGGAGGCAAAGAACAAGTTTAAGGCGCAAGGGTATGAAATCACCACAACAAATTTAGACAATAGCCCGGCTGATAATTTTCAGTTTTCGAGTCCAACGTCAGATCTGACCTCAGCCATCCGTGGTGTCACTGCTCGGTATGAGGGAAAGAATTTGGCGGGCATTGTATTGATTTCAGATGGTATCTATAATACAGGAACGTCACCTCTTTATTCTCCCGGTCGCGTGCCTATCTCTACAATTGGTGTGGGGGACACAACGGATCGCGTTGATCTGGTGCTAAAAAATGTTGCCTACAACAAGATTACGTATCAGGGAAACAAATTTCCTGTTCGTGCAGAAGTTATGGTTCAGGGATTGCCAAATCAGAAAATAACGATTTCGGTTTTAAAGAATGGCAAAGTGCTATCTACCCAAGAAAAAGACTCAGGGATAAATTCATTTCTTGGCTTTGACTTTTCAATTGAAGCGTTAGAAAAAGGTATTCAGCGGTTAGATGTTGTAGTAGAACCTGTTCGGGGAGAAGCATCACTAAAAAATAACAGATCTAGTTTTTTTGTGGAGGTAGTCGAGGGGCGAAAGAAGATTTTGTTGATTGCTCCGGCTCCTCACCCGGATATAAAAGCAATCAAAGCCGTTGTAGATAATAATTTCAATTATGAGTTAGTCGTGCATATTCCGGGAGTAACGGAACTGAACCCCGCTATGCTAAAGCCAGGTGCTGCTGAATTGGTCATATTTCATCAGGTGGCAGATCGAAACAACAAAACCGCAAGTCTGTACCAACAGTTTAAAAATTCATCAGCATCGTTACTGTTGATTATTGGAATGCAATCCAATTTACTTCAACTCGGGGCTAATCAGATTCCGTTAAATTTTGAGGGCAATGGGCAATGGGACGAGGTGACACCTGTAATAAATACAACCTTTCGCGACTTTAACTTTTTGGAAAATAGCAATGGAGTGTTTTCAAAATATCCACCTCTGAATGTGCCCTTCGGAAAATTTTCGTTTCCCACAAATGCGTCTATTTTGTTGTATCAACGAATAGGAAGTGTGGCAACCGACCGACCATTGTTACTCACTTGGGCAGAAGACAAACACAAGGTGGCAGCAATCGTGGGTGAAGGATTTTGGAAATGGAGACTGAGTGAGTATGGCAACACAGAAAAAACAGTTGTATTTGATGACGTGTTCTCCAAACTAATCCAATACCTAAGCACGTTGGAGGACAAACGAAAATTCAGAAGTTTTGCTATCCAGAATGAATTTAATGAATCGACTCCAGTGGTGATTGAAAGTCAAGTGTACAATGACTTGTTTGAACCGATTTATGGCAATGCCATATCAATCGAACTGAAAAGCGACAAAGGGCAAATTACTTCTTATCAATACACCACTAGCCCGGGCGGCAGTCGCTATCAAATTGGTGGCTTGGTTGAAGGCGTATACCAATTCAAATCTTCTACGGACATGCAGGGGAAGCGTGAACAGGTTGGTGGACAGTTTTTAGTTACCGCTCAAAATATTGAATCTCTAAATCTCACCGCGGATTTTGGACTGTTGAGGAAGTTGTCACTGGCGACAGGTGGTAAATTTTATCTGGCTAACGAAATTGCCCGGCTAAAAACCGATGTTGAAAATGAGAAGCCCCAAGCGATTATTCGATCCAACGAGTCATTCAATTCACTGATTAACTTGAAGTGGTTTTTCTTTTTACTATTGTTGATTGTAAGCGGTGAATGGTTTTTAAGGAAGTATCATGGGGGTTACTAGCCAAACTTTTATTAGAAAGTTGTCTCAAAACATAATAGAGGAATATTATTTCTAATTCAATTTTTTCGCCACCTCGTCCCAGTTAATGGTATTCCACCAATTGGCGACATACTCGTTGCGTTTGTTTTGATATTTTAAATAGTAGGCATGTTCCCATACGTCCAAAGCTAAAACAGGCGCGCCTTTTAGTTCACTCAAATCCATCAACGGATTGTCTTGGTTGGGTGTAGAACCAATTTTTAATTTTCCTCCATCATTTACCAACCAAGCCCACCCTGAACCGAATCTTTTCATGGCTGCATCAGTAAATTGTTCTTTGAATTTATCGAATGAAACGAACGCACCGTTTATGGCATCACCCACTTTTCCGGTAGGCGCTGCGCCTCCGTTTGGCTTCATCGCTTGCCAAAAAAAGTTATGGTTGTAGACACCGCCTCCGTTGTTGCGTGCTTTTGAAGATAGCTTGGACACGTTCGCAAAAAAGTCCTTTTCGTTTTCGTAGACAATCTTATCTGCAGCTATCGCTTCATTCACATTCTTTACATAGGCAGCGTGATGCTTTCCATGGTGTATTTCCATCGTTAGGGCATCGATACTTGGCTCCAATGCATTGAATGGGTAGGGCAGGGGAATCTGAGCGAACTGTAGGGTAGGGGTGGCGGGTGCTTGCGCGGTTGACTCGGTGAGAATAAATGAAGTCCCTACGGCTACCGCAGCAGAGGCTCTTACTGAATCTTTAATAAATTTCCGTCTAGTGGGGCTCATCTTTTCAATGGGTTTATGTGAAAGCAGAAAATAACCTTGGATGGACAATAGCCAACCTTACGATTTTTGATATCCTAAATTTACTTAAAAAATATATAGCTTGCATTACACAACCCAACCTGCTATGACTGACATATTATACGATCAAGTACCCTCTTTGGATTTGGCCGATTTTACAGGCGGTGACCCGATCAGGAGAAAGAAATTTGTGGCCGACTTAGGTGCCGCTTACAATAACATTGGCTTTGTTGCGATCCGAAACCATTATCTCACTGATGATTTATCGGCTCGATTGTATGATGTAATCAAGAAGTTTTTTGCGTTACCGGATTCGGCCAAACAACGATATGAAATAGGGGGGTTGGCCGGCCAACGAGGTTACATTAGCAAGGGCAAAGAACATGCAAAGGGGCGCAACACCGGTGACTTGAAAGAGTTTTATCATGTAGGGCAAGAAGTGTTAGACGGTGATCCAATTAAGAAGGAGTATCCTGACAATATCTGGCCTACTGAATTGCCGGAGTTTGAGTTGATCGCGTTGGATGTTTATCAGCGACTTGAACGGACAGGAGTGCAGATGTTGAAAGCAATTGCTCTTTATCTTCAGTTGCCGGAAGATTACTTTGATCAAAAGGTGAGACATGGGAATAGTATTCTCAGACCAATCCATTATTTCCCCATTGAAAATCCGGATGAGGTACCAGCCGATGCAGTCCGTGCAGCGGAACACGGAGATATTAATTTGATCACACTTTTAATGGGTGCTAGCGCAGATGGACTACAAGTGTTGAGACGTGACGGAAAGTGGATACCGATTACGGCTTTGCCCGAGCAGTTGGTCGTAAACGTAGGCGACATGCTTGAACGGTTGACCAATAAAAAATTGAAGTCAACGATTCATCGGGTGGTCAACCCACCGCGTAGTCAAATGAATAAGCCAAGGTATTCTATTCCGTTTTTTATGCATCCACGCTCAGAGATGAGTCTAGCTGCGTTGCCGAGTTGCGTGGATGAGGCAAATTCCAAGTTATGGGATGATATCTCTGCTGGCGATTTCCTGAATCAGCGCTTGCGCGAAATTGGTTTGAAGAAATAAATATTTTGATAAAGCCCGTTTCTTATAGCGATTTTTTAAAAGACGTTTTACTGCTTTCTGTTTCTAGCTTTGGAGGGCCTCAGGCTCACCTTGCCCATTTTCAAAATGTTCTGGCAAAAAAAAAGAATTATGTTACTGAGGCTGAACTGCTGGAGTTAAATGCACTTTGTCAGGTTTTACCGGGTCCCACGTCCACCCAGACTATTTCTGCGGTTGGCTACAAGTTGGGCGGGCCTGGACTCGCCTATTTGACACTACTGATTTGGATGTTGCCATCTGTGTTGATTATGACCGTTGCGGGTCTTCTTATTGGAAGTTTTGAATCGAAAAATATTTCCTTGGCCTTTACTCGATTTATACAACCAATGGCCGTTGGGCTGGTGGGTTATGCCGCCTATTCAATAGGCTTAAAGTCCGTAACTCGATTTAGAGCTGCGTTAATCATGATTGGGGCAGGAGTGGCGGCCTATTTTATCAAGACGCCTTTTGTTTTTCCTGTCACGTTATTGATTGCAGGTGCGTTGACAGCATTTAACTACAAGGCACATCCAAGAGAAGCAAAAAAGAAATTCGAAGTGCGATGGGCCAATTTTTTACTTTGGCTGGGGGTACTCGTGCTAGCGGCAGTATTAGGCAGCGTCACCAAATCAAACCCTTCTTTTTTGCCCATTCGCCTATTCGAAAACTTTTATCGCAATGGGAGCTTGATTTTTGGAGGCGGGCAGGTTTTAACTCCTCTACTCTATACAGAGTTTGTTCAATACGCGCCTAAGCAATATCTGACGCATGAGGAGTTTCTTTCCGGCTATGCATTGGCACAATCACTGCCGGGACCGGTATTTTCATTTGCAGCATACATTGGCAGTTTGGCGATGCGAGGGGAGGGAACAGGCGGAGCAATCTTCGGTGCGTTGATGTCGGCAGCTGGCATATTCTTGCCAGGTACTTTTCTTATTTTTTTTATGACTCGCATTTGGGATAGCCTCAAAAAGTACAGGCCGATAAGAGCTTCACTTGAAGGTATTCATGCCGCCAGCGCAGGATTGGTGGCAGCTGCAGCCATTCTATTGTTTCAACCGCTAGAAGCTAATCTATTGAATTTAGCGTTTACGGTTGGTTCTTTCTGTTTGGTGGCCTTCACGAAAATTCCTTCTTGGGCAGTTTTCCTCGTGGGATTAGTTTTGGGTTTTGCGCTAAAATAGAAAACCCCACATCGGTGGGGCTTTCTATTTTTTAGAAATTCTATTGGACTATCCTAGTTTGAAAATGATAGGAAGAGTATAACGCTGTTTTACGGCTTTACCACGTTGCTTTCCAGGATTCCATGATGGTGCAGATTGCATTACGCGGGCAGCTTCTTCATCACAACCGGCTCCTATACCTTTAATGATTTTTACATCATTAATGGATCCGTCTTTTCCAATTACAAACTGAACAAAAACCTTCCCTTCTACACCCATTCTGCGAGCTTGAGCTGGATATTTCATTTTGTCACCTACGTACTTGTAGAAGGCAGGGAGACCCCCTTTAGGAGTGGCTGTCTCTTCAACAACTGAGAAAATTTCATCGACTTCTTCTTTCGGCTCCTCAGCTACTACAGTTACTGCTTCTACTTTCGTATCTTCTGTTACTTCCACATCAAACTTGATGTTTAAGTCTTCCTTAATTTCTTCTTCGTCCGGAACTTCTACGATTTGAGGCTGTTGAATAACGGGTGCAGGTGGAGGTGGTTGCTCGGTCGGAGGCACTTCAAGCATTTCCTCAAACGTATTCGTGCTTTTATTTGTGAGCAGATCCAATTGTTCGTCATAGCTCTTCCATTCGAAGGCCATGACAACTAATGACATTGTAAACAGAAGGCCCATGCTAAAAAACAACCCTGTTTTTTTAGATAAGTCTGCTTTGTCTGATTTTTTCGCTTCCATTTTTATCAGTTTAGGATTCCAAATATAGGAATAGAATCCATTTGTGCATACCAAGTCACCAAAAGGGATAAAATTTTTTCCCTTTTATGGCCTTACAACACCGAAAATTGGTTGAGCGAAAGATGATGCGACCTTACTAATTTTTACATTTTGAAGCTGATAGGCATAATACAGCGCTGTTTCACTGCTTTTCCCCTTTGTTTCCCCGGTTTCCAGACGGGAGCATTTTGCATGACACGTACTGCTTCTTCATCGCAGCCTGAGCCAATGCCCCTTAAAACGGTCACTTCACTTATTTTTCCGTTTTTGTCAACCACAAAAGAAAGGGTCACTTTGCCTTCTACACCCAATCTTCTGGCCTGAGCGGGATATCTCATATTATCTACCAAATACTTGTAAAAAGCAGGCATTCCCCCGTTTGGCATAGCAGATTCCTCTACAATGGTAAAAATCTCATCAACTTCTTCCTCTGCCTCTGCTACCACCACCGAAGCAACTTCTATTCTCGGTGCTTCGTTGTCTAAGTCAATGTTCAAATTCTCCTGAATCTCTTCCTCGTCTGGCACTTCCACAATTTTGGGCTGTTGAATGATGGGCGCAAGAGGCGGTAATTGTTGCGTTGTAGGCACCTCAATCATCTCTTCGAATGTATTGGTGCTTTTTGCAGAGAGTAAATCTACTTTTTCATCTGTTTGTTTCCACTCAAAGGCCATGAGGGCTACCGAAAGGGCTGAAACAAGACCGATACTGAAGAAAAGACCTCGTTTGTTTGACAAATCTGCCTTTTGGGTTTTTTTGAGTTCCATAACAACACTACTTAGTTTATTTGACTACGGAGTGGTTACGGCATATAGGATGCAAGGTTGTAGAACCGTGTATTTATTTTGTTTCAAAGAATGCTGAAATTATTTTCTGCTTCCGTAGAAAAGCGTGAAATAGAAGGTCGGAAAAACAGCTCGGTTTTCAGCCTTAGGCATTAAAACAACCTCGCTAAAATAGGCGTCTACCAAAACGCCCACCTCAAATCCAGTTACTTGACTTTTAACTACACCAAGTTCAAAGTTGAAACCTGCCTTAATATTTCCGCCAAGTTGAATTTTTGAATCTCCTAGCCCCTGGAATAGGTAGCCGGTCCCCAATATTCTGCTAGTCGTGTGGTTTTGATTATTTGGGTCGTACTGTTCGCTCTTTGTGTTGTTGAAGCTTTGGCCATCCACTAAACGCTCAATATAGTAGGGAGCCACAATTCCGATACTTGGTCCCACCGCCAATACCGCTTTGATTTCCACCCCTTGTTGGGGTGCCTTCGTGAAAAGGATCACATCTCTGCCGTATTGAAAGCGAAACGCATATAGATAATTGCTTTTTCCGGAAATAAACGAATTGCCAGTAATGCCCGATTGAACCCTTACCTCTTGCGGGTTCTTTACATTCATAATCTCCAATCCATAAGTCTTGAATACACGCTCATTGATTCTTTTGGCTTTCTTGAAAACAAACCCACCAATCAATCCTCCGGAAGAATTTTTGTTGATACCCCAAGTGAACTCAGAGTTGTACTCATAGCTGTCTTGGGTTTGTCCCATCGTTGGGAAAGCGAAAGCCAAGAGAAAGACACCAATTATCTGTAACTTTTTTGCCATTGCTGAAGCTATGATGCCGAAATTTAAGGTAAATAGCCAACGAAAAAAAACACGCTAAAGTTTAAATACTATGGAAACAATTATGGCCTCGGTAGAATATGTAGGCGGTTTGCGCACAAAGGCTACCCACCTAAGATCTGGAAATGCGATCACTACAGATGCGCCAGTTGATAACAATGGCAAGGGTGAGGCATTTAGTCCGACTGATCTGGTAAGCGCTGCGCTCAGTAGTTGTATGATGACAATCATGGGAATTGTGGCTGACCGTGAAGGAGTAAATCTAACTGGCCTAAAGTCTGAGATTGTAAAAGTGATGAACAGTTCACCCCGAAAAATCTCGGAAATAAAAATTCATTTTACCCATTCAGGGCTAATGGCAACGGAGGAACAAAAGCAGAAGCTAAAAAATGCAGCCCGTACCTGTCCAGTGGCATTGAGCCTCTCAGCAGAGTTGAAGCAAACTATTTCTTTTGATATTTAACTAACTTTTTAACAGTTTTTCAATTTCTGTTTTAATGGTCGGGTAGTTGATATCAAAATGAGAGGTATCGTATACGGATTTTTCATTTTGTATAATCAGCACTTGAGGAGATTGGTGTTCTACTTGAAATTTTTCAGCAATTTGCCTTGACAGTTGACGGTATGAAAGTAAGTCGAGGTAGTAAGCTTGTGTATCGGCAACATCCTCGCTGTTCCAATTTCGTTCTAGCCGGTTGAGTGCTGTGTTGCTAATTGAGCATGTTGTACTGTGCTTAAATAACACAACTGGCTTTGTTTGCGAGGCGGTTGTTGCTTCCGCTAATTTCTCTTCAGAATCTAAATGAATCCAGTTCATACTTTTTAATCGTAAAGGTCTTTCCACAATTCGCGCTCTTTTTTGTCGTAGCGCGGCCGTTTTACTTTTTCTTTCACAGCAGTTGGCTGTGTATCACTTTTCTTGAATAACCGAGACCACCACAACTTGGCGTTTGTCAAAATAGTTCGTTCTTGTTTCACATTGTTGATATGGCCATGGGCGAACTTCGCGTCAGGATGTAAGTTGCTTCCGTGAGGCTTACTCATTTTTAGATTTCCTTGGTAGTTGGAAATCTTTGCGTAGGCTTTCCCAGGCGCAATCACTTTCAGCGCGTCCTTGCTACTCTTTGGATTATGTCGGTAGTTTTTTGTGAGACGAGTTCGTCCCTGATATTCGTTACCCTTTGCGAAAGCGCGATTTGGACGCACAACGTCTAATGCTGACTTGCTACTACTTGGGTTGTGCTTATAATCCCAAATCATTTTCATGCGTCCAACGTATTCGCTGGCTTTCACTGTTGCCGAAGCAGGGCCAATTGCCCTGAGCGCTCCTGGTTTTGCGTTTGGATTTTTTTCGTACTTATCTCGCCTCACTTTTATTTGAAGGCCTTCTACTGCAAAGGCACCTTTCTCTGGCTCTCTTTTCTTTATCGAACTTTTTGATGCAAGACGGTTTTGAATGTAGTCTTCTTGCTTCACTTTTATCTGAAGACCCTCCACCGCGTATGCCCCTTTTTCTGGCTCTTGTTTTTTGTTAGAGCTTCTAGCCGAGCGTGGATTTTGTGCAAAGTCATGTTGTTTCACTTTTACTTGCAGTCCCTCCACTTCATACGTGCCTTTTTTCGGTTCTTTTTTCTTCAACGATAATTTGGAAGCTTTTTCATTCTGGACGTAATTTTCTTTTTGTTTTATTTTCCCCAAATAATTAGCAGCCTTTGCGTCACTAGATAATGGGGTGCGAACATCAATTGGCTTTTCTTTATTGTTCCAAAGCTTTCCACTAACGCTGCCCCCACCCTTGACAGGCTTCCTACCTTTGATAAAGCCTGTAAATTCTTCACCCTGATCACGGTAGTTGAAGATCCTGGACGCTTTTAAGTTACCGCTATAGGTTCCGGCTTTCGCAGCTCCTGAAGTTGGTATTCGAACGGCAATGGCATTGCCCTTGTTATTTCTGGATCGTCCACTGATGCTTCCGCCACCTTTCAACGGCTTTCTGGCCTTCATAAAACCCGTGAATTCTTCGCCCTGGTCGGTGTAGTTAAACACTCGTGACGATTTCAAATTTCCAGTGTATGTCCCCGCTCTCGCTGCACCTGCAGTCGGTATGCGAACCGCAACAGCATTGCCGTTGTTGTTTCTAGAGCGTCCACTAACACTGCCGCCACCCTTGATTGGTCTCCTTGTCTTGCTAAAGCCTGTAAATTCTTCGCCCTGATCGCGGTAGTTGAATACTCTTGATGATTTCAAATTTCCACTGTATGTACCCGCTCTCGCAGCGCCCGCAGTCGGTATTCGAACCGCAATAGCATTGCCTTTGTTGTTTCTAGTTCTCCCACTTATGCTTCCCCCGCCTTTTTCTGGTCGTCTGGTTTTAATGCCTCCAGTGTACCCGATACCCTGTCTTCCGAACGAAGGAGTTAAATCCCATCTCTTGGTCCTGCCTTGAAAAGTTCCAGCCCGGGCTGCTTCCGCGGGAGGAATTTTTGCTCCAATTGAAACCCCCTTGTTATTCCTTGATCGGCCACTGACACTACCACCACCTTTTTCCGGCTTTCTGGCGCGCTTGATGCCGCCCGTGTAAATCCCTATACCAGCACCACTTATTGGTATTTTTGCCGCCAAAGGTCGATTATTTAGACCCTTATTGCTCCGGCTTTGGTTGCCATTTCCAGGTAATGATTTATTACTCCTCTTTCCAGAAACAGAAAGCTTTCTGGAAAGGAATTTTTGGCCCGCGCTTTCAATTCTATTTTTTGAAGAATTTTTTTTGATCGCCTTTTTAGAAATATCTCCTCGCCATGCTCGTTCACCTCTTTTACTAGCCGAAATGAAGCCGGGAAAAATCTGCCCCTCCTGTTTCTTATCTCCACGTTTGCCACGCCCGTAAAAAGGATCGGTTTGAGGTATGATTTCCGGCTTTGGACTTCGAAAATTCTTTGTTCGTAGTGGCCGCCCTGTAATGTCTTTTGTGTATGCTTTTTCACCCTTTGAAAATTTTCCCCAATACACATTTTTCTTTCCACGTGAAAGGAACGATCGGGAAGCAGATAAAGGGGCTACTCTACTTTTCTTTGGGATTGAAGCTGCTTTAGACCTTCCTAAAACACGTGGATTTCCAATTGGGCCCGCGTTCGAAAAAGAGCGTTCACTTTTTCGTGGCTTACGCGATGGGTTATTGATGTAAGGACCTTTGTTTGGGTACACGTTGCTTCTGGCCGACTGCGCGGAGGAAGAACGTACTCTAGTGGGTACTCCTCTAATCGGTCGGGCAGGCCTGTCACCACTCCTTGAGGGCCTTCCATTGTAAGGTGAAGAGGCACTTATCACAGCCCTGCCAGCAGTAGACTTATTCTTGGTACGTAGCCTGCGTCCTGAAATATCTCTAGTGTTGGATTTTACTTTTTTGCCTTTTGCTGGTTTTGATTTTTGGGCGATACGTGGGAGAGGCCTGATGGGCTTATCACCCTTTGTATTTTGAGCAAATGTTGAAGTGCAGACAAAAAAGAGCAAAATCAATCCTACCCACCGCCAAGTGGAGGAATGCTTTCGTTTTTCTGAATGAACGCTCAAAGGAACCTATTTGAACATGCTAATGTAGTGAAAAAAGGGGTTTGAAGGTATTGTCAACTTACAACGGTTTCGTGTGGCAACTGTTGCAAAAGATGGCCACAAGGAAAGCAGTACCGCGTCCAATCGGCCTAGTATCTTATCAGATCTTCAATTTTTTCCTTTAATCTTCCTTTTGGCAAAAAATTATTTTCTAGTGTTGGTGCAAACGGGATGGCTGTATCTAAACTTGCCACCCGGACAATGGGGGCATCGAGGTGTTCGAAAAGATGTTCATTCACCCAAGCAGAGATTTCCGCACCTATTCCTCCCGTTAAGGTGTCTTCATGTAAAATTAAAACGCGGTTTGTTTTCTTTACAGTCTGCCCTACCGCTACTTTGTCCCAGGGCAGCAATGTGCGTAAATCCAACACGTCAGCGCTGACTTCTGGCAATGTTTGTAAAATTTCTTTCGCCCAATGAACTCCCATGCCATAGGTAATAATTGAAAGATCATTTCCTTCACTTACCAATTTTGCTTTGCCGATCTCTACTGTATAATAATCGTCAGGTATTTCATCTTTTACAGAACGGTACAAGACCTTGTGTTCAAAAAACAAATAAGGATTAGGGTCTTCAAGTGCTGCGCACAATAGACCCTTCGCATCATATGGATTTGAGGGATACACGATTTTTAAACCAGGTGTGTGAAAGAACCACGCCTCGTTGCTTTGAGAATGAAATGGCCCCGCAGCGGTGCCTGCACCTGTAGGCATACGAACGACAACGTCCGCTACCTGCCCCCACCGCCAGTGAATCTTAGCGAGATTGTTTATAATTTGATTAAAACCCTCTGTCACAAAATCGGCAAATTGCATCTCCACCATAGCCTTCATCCCCTTGATAGAAAGACCTAGAGAAGAGCCAACAATCGCTGCTTCACAAAGGGGAGTGTTGCGGACTCTGTCTTTCCCAAACCTTTCCACAAAACCTTCTGTAATTTTAAATACACCACCGTAGTCGGCAATGTCTTGACCCATCAAAACCAAATTGGAATGTTTTTCCATACTCAGTCGAAGACCATCGCTGATTGCGTCTATAAAGCGTTTTTCGCTTTTCTTTTCTGATGTTGGCTCAACGACATGCTGCGCAAAGGGAGCATACACATCATTCAACTCTCTTTGCGTATCTGCGATGGGATGTGTTTCCTCGAAGGCAACAGTCAGGCCGTCTTCAATTTCTTTTTTAGTTTTTTTCCGGAGGGCATCTACCCACTTTTGATCAATTACTTTTTCATCTAGTAAATACTTTTCAAAATTTTCAACCGGATCTTTTTTGGCCCATTCTTCCATCAGTTTTTTGGGGACATACTTTGTGCCACTGGCTTCCTCATGCCCACGCATCCGGAAGGTTATGCACTCCAGCAATATTGGCCTTGGATTTTTTCTCATACTCTCGGCCAAGGATTTTACTTTGTCGTATACTTCCAGCACATTGTTTCCGTCTACTTGCACGCCTTCGATGCCATAGCCAATTGCCTTATCGATAAACTGTTTGCATCGAAATTGCTCGCTGCTCGGTGTAGATAATCCATAGCCGTTGTTTTCAATCACAAAAATGACGGGCAGATCCCATACGGCTGCAACATTAACGGCTTCATGAAAATCACCTTGGCTCGTGCCCCCATCGCCATTAAAAACAACAGTTACTTTTCCTTCTTTCTTTAATTTGGAGGCAAGCGCAATCCCGTCCGCTACGCCATTCTGCGGACCAAGGTGGGAGATCATCCCCACAATATGATGTTCGTTTGTTCCAAAGTGAAAAGAGCGATCGCGACCTTTGGTATAGCCACTTTGCGTGCCCTGCCACTGTGCAAAAAGTTTTTCAAAAGGCATGTCTCGACCTGTAAAAACGCCCAGGTTGCGGTGCATTGGAAGAATGTAATCGTCTTTTTCTAACGCGGCTGTGATGCCCACCGAAATAGCCTCTTGGCCAATCCCACTAAACCATTTGCTAATTTTACTTTGACGAAGTAAGATCAGCATCTTTTCTTCAATCAGGCGAGGTTTTACTAGCCGTTCGTAAAGATTTTGCAGGGTTTGATCAGAATGTTTTTTGCGGAGGAATTTCATAACAGCTAAAACAGTAAAGTTAATGGAGTTTTGTTATGATTTGACCCAGTGTGATGTACGCTTTTTGTTGTTTATCTTCGAAGCCAAATTTTCTTGAATGATTAACTACAACCCTAAAGCCTGGTTATCTGTCATCTTTCACGCGTATAGTCGATCGGTAACGCGCACGCTCTTGCCCGCGCTTGTTTTCATGGCGATTTTCACGGCAATTCTTTGTTATGTGCTATTAGATATTTTGCGCTTTCACGAAAGTGATTTCAAAACTACTATTTCAATGCATTCGTTGCTTGGAATAGTGTTGGGTCTCTTTCTGGTGTTTCGGACTAATACCGCCTATGATCGTTGGTGGGAAGGAAGAAAGTTGTGGGGAAGCATGGTCAACAACACCCGCAATTTTGCTTTGAAGTTAAATGCATTTTTAGAACCAGGTGATTTAGAGAGTCGTCAATGGTTTGCCGAAATGATTCCCTATTTTGTAGTTGCAGTAAAGGAACATTTACGAAAAGGCGTGAACGCAGCGAATTGGGTGGGCATTGACCCTGTCCTACTTAAAGATTTGGAGGGGGTAAGGCATGTGCCCAATAGGTTGTCTTCGTTAATTTACCAGCGCGTTAATCTGCTTTATAAAAAGGGTGTATTTACGGGTGACCAGCTTTTGTTGTTAGATAGAGAAATGAAAGAGTTTTCCGAGATCTTAGGAGCCTGCGAACGAATCAAGAACACACCTATTCCGTATTCTTACACGATGTATTTCAAGCAGTTTATTTTTATTTATGTGATTACATTGCCTTTCGCTTTTGTCACCACATCCGGATTTATCACCATCCCAATTGTTGTGATTATTACCTTCGTTTTATTGAGCGTTGAGTTGATTGCAGAGGAGATCGAAGACCCTTTTGGAAAAGACGTGAACGATTTGCCAACTGATGAGTTGGCAGCGAAGATCAAAGAAAACGTAAATGAAATATTGGACTTTAAAGCCTGATGTTAAACAGTCTCTCGCACCATTTCTAGATCTGGTTTACTCTCATCCGTAAGCTTTACTTTGCCACGCTCGTTTCTAGTGATCCGAGAGTAAAGAGAAATATTTTTGTCAAATAGGAATTGAAAAAAGAGTTTTGTCCAGGATTGGTGCGACTTTAACGTGTCGTAGAAATCGGGAGCTTGTTTTTTCAATGCAGGAAGCTTGTTCCAGGGAACGGAAGGGAAGTCGTGATGTTCATTATGGTAGCCAACATTGAAGGCTAATTTATTTAGTGGGCCATAGTAACTATACGTTTCCTGATTTTGGTCAAGCGTCAAATAATGTTCCTGAATCCATCTGGCGCCCAGAGGGTGCAAGCCAACTGAAAAGAAAAAACTCACTAGCATAAAGATCAGTGCCTTTGGCCCGAAGAAAATCCAAATGGCAACATTAAAGGTGATCTGAACAACCCAATTTGTTATGATCCAACCATCCACGGGTTTAATTTCTTTCAGCCGGAAGGTTCTTGCTACTTGAAAGGCAGGAAATAGAAGCAGCCAGAATGCTTTGCCCAATGTAGTATTGTTAATTAATCGGGCTTCCCAAAAGTCCGGAAGATCAGCATCTAGTTCATGTACACCCTGAAATGAATGGTGTTTGATATGGTAACGAAAAAAGGAAATGGCACTGGGCATAGTGTGCGGCAAATTGGCGATGATTCCCGCAATATAGTTGGCAGCTTTGCTTTTGAATAAAAGATGATGAGAGCACTCGTGAATCATTACGAAGAGGGCATGATTGAAGAACGCCCCCACTACATAGGCTACTAAAATTACCATCCACCAAGGGCTGTCTTTTAAAAGGTAAGACATTGCAATCATTCCACCCACCAGGCCAAAAATGGCAAGCAACGTCAAAGGATTTTTGCCAAAAAGTTGCTTCACTTCCGGATGATGTGAAAGAATTTCTTTGGTTCGAATGCGGTGTGGTTCTGGGCTGTTTGAGAACTGAAAATCAATGGCGGTCATAAATTTAAAATGGATGCAAAGGTACTTATTTATCTGTTAACATATTTACAAACGCAATGTTCGAATAGCCATAAACTTTTGAGCTATCGGCATGTAGAAATAGACTTCCATCAAGAAATCCAAAAACTAGCGTTATTTTTGAAGCCCATGATACAATTTGAAGAGTTTACCCTGGACAATGGATTGCGCGTAATTGTGCATGAGGATCATACTGTACAATTGGCGGTGATGAATATTTTGTATGATGTGGGTTCTCGTGATGAGGATCCATCAAAAACGGGATTCGCCCACTTGTTTGAACATTTAATGTTTGGAGGATCTGCCAATATTCCCAGCTATGATGAGCCTCTTCAGGTAGTGGGCGGAGAGAACAATGCGTTTACCAGTACGGACATCACCAATTACTACCTAACGGTGCCGGCTGCTAATTTAGAGACTGGTTTTTGGTTGGAGAGTGACCGAATGATGAGTTTGTCTTTTGATCCAAATGTGTTGGAAGTTCAACGCAAAGTAGTCATTGAAGAATTTAAACAACGCTACCTGAATCAGCCCTATGGTGACGTCTGGTTGAAGCTTCGACCTCTTGCCTATGAAAAGCATCCGTACCAATGGGCCACAATCGGCAAAGAAATTAGCCATATAGAAAACGCAACGCTACAGGATGTAAAGGCCTTTTTCTACAAACACTATCTGCCCAACAATGCCGTGTTAGTGGTAGCCGGTAATGTGACGTTAGATCAGGTGAAAAAGCTGTCACAAAAGTGGTTCGGCCCAATTCCCGCGGGCGCCAAAGAAAAACGAAATCTATGGGTAGAAAAACCGCAGAAAAAAAAGAAGATAGAGGAAGTCAAGGCAAATGTCCCTGCCCACGCGATCTATAAAACGTGGCACATGTGCGGCAGGTTTGACAATGATTATTATGCAACGGATTTCTTGAGCGATATTTTAAGTCGGGGGCACTCTAGCCGATTGTATCAGATGCTGGTACAGGAGCGGGAAATCTTTAGTTCTATTTCTTCCTTTGTGATGGGGACAATAGATCCAGGCTTATTTGTGGTGAGTGGGAGAGTGAGAGAAGGGATTGATTTACTAGCAGCCGAAAAGGAAATTGACCAGGTTCTTCAAAAGGTAGTAGAAGAGGGAGTGACAGCAATGGAACTTGAAAAAGTAAAAAATCAGGCGGAAGCAAGTTTGCAATTTGGTGAGGTTGAAGTATTAAACCGAGCAATGAATTTGGCTTTCGCTTCGCTTTCGGGTGATGCTGGTTTAGTCAATCGAGAGGCACAATTGATGGAGCGTATTTCTTCGGCTGATTTGCAGCGTGTGGCTTCCTCTATTTTACGAGAAGAAAATGCCAGTGTGTTGTATTACCATTCAATCAAATAGTGATGAAGCTCCGCGTAGGTCTGGGTTTTGATGTTCATCAACTGGTGGAAGGGCGTGAATTTTGGTTGGGAGGAATTATAATTCCATCAGCTAAGGGGGCGCTTGGTCACTCCGATGCCGATGTGTTGATCCACGCTATTTGTGACGCATTGCTTGGTGCGGCCAACCTCCGCGACATCGGATTCCACTACTCCAACAAAGACCCAAGATGGAGTGGCAAAGATTCTAAATTCTTTTTGCAGGACGTTACACGCATGTTGGCTGATCGCGGCTGGCAAATTGAGAATGTTGATTGCACCGTTATTTTGGAGAATCCTAAGATCAATCCGCATATACCCCAGATGAAAAAAGTACTTGCTCCGCTAATGAATATTTTGGAGGAAGATGTTTCCATCAAAGCTACCACGAACGAAACCATGGGGTACGTAGGCCGTGAAGAAGGGATTAATGCGATGGCAGTAGCTTTAATCAAGAAAGAATAAAGTGGACGAACTGATCGTCATTCACACCGAAGACGGATCAACTTCGTTGTTTCACAACGGACTGCAAGAGACCTATCATTCTGTTCACGGAGCCATTCAAGAATCACAGCATGTTTTTATGGAGGCAGGTCTGCACCATTGGCTGCAGGTTTCAAATCGACAAACTATTTCGGTTTTGGAAATTGGATTTGGTACCGGCCTCAATGCACTACTTACCGCTTTAGCCGCGGAAAAAGCAGATGTTGAAATTGAGTACGAGACCATCGAAGCGTTTCCTTTAAGGATGGAAACGGTGAATCTCCTCAACTATCCGGCCATCATAGGTAAAGGCAACGCAACATCTATTTTCGAAAGTTTGCATCAATCCGAGTGGAACAAGCCAAAAAAAATTTCACCGAATTTTAATTTTCTTAAACGAGATTTAAAGCTTCAAGAAACAGATTTTGCTTGCGAAAAATTTGATTTGATTTTTTTTGATGCGTTCGGGCCAGACAAGCAACCTGATATGTGGGAGCGCAGTAATCTGCTTAAACTGACACAAGCGATCAAACCGCAAGGCGTATTCGTTACCTATTCCGCAAAAGGTCAGCTGAAAAGAGACTTAGTTGCACTGGGGCTTTTGGTGGAAAAGATACCTGGTCCTCCCGGAAAACGGGAGATGATTCGAGCCACGAAGCCTTAACCAAGAGCTTCCACTTCTTCCACTTCTTCCGGCATCATTTTTTTAAATAGATTTTCAATGCCGGCCTTTAACGTAATCGTAGATGATGGGCAACCGCTGCAAGATCCTTGAAGCGTTACCGTTACTTTTTTGTCTTTTAATGAATGAAACGTTATGGCGCCTCCGTCTTGTTCTACTGCCGGACGGATGTACTCATCCAAAATTGTTTTGATTTTTTTAATCGTTTCCGTTTCCTCTTGTTCTTCGGCAGCCGGAGCTTTCATATCGAGGATGAGCTTGCCCGATTCCAAGAAACCCTGTATATGTTTTTTCAACGTTTCCTGAATTTCAATCCATTCAACTTCTTCTTTTTTGGTAACGGTTACAAAATTGCTGGCATAAAAAACACGATCGACAAAGGGGTACATAAATAACTCTTGCGCCAGCGGAGCGTTTTCTGCTGCCGTTGGAGTTGGGAAATCAAAGCTCATCCCCTCAGGTACCAACATCTCATTTAACACAAATTTGAGCGAATTGGGATTCGGGTTGGACTCTAGGTATATATGAATGGCTTTTGGTGCAGGTTTTAGCATAAAACGATTTCTTGAACCAACAAAATTAGCCAAATAAAGTTCGCATCAACATACTATTTTAGAATACCCGGTCTGGTTCCAGTCCGAAAAACGGGATAGGCTCAATCAATTGACTTTGATTAGATCTATCTCGAAAACAAGTGTTGCATAAGGAGGGATTTGGCTCCCAGCCCCTCGATCTCCATACGCTAGATTTTCAGGAATGAACAAAACCCATTTGTCTCCCTCGCGCATGAGTTGTAATGCTTCTGTCCAGCCAGCAATAACTTGAGTGACCCCAAACGTAGCTGGGCTGCCACGCCTTACCGAACTGTCAAACTCCGTACCATCCAATAACTTTCCTGTATAGTGGACGGTCACTTGGTCGTTAGGGGTCGGGGTTTTTCCCTTGCCCACGGTTAGTACTTGATATTGCAAACCGGTGGCTGTGGTACTCACGCCAGCCTTTGTCTTGTTCTCAAGAAGAAAACGTTCGCCTTCTTGGCGTGCTTTCATCGATTTTAGCATGGAAGCTTCTTGCATATATTGTTGCACAATGCTCGAACATTCTTGTTGTTGCATTAAAAGCGGCTCGTTGTTGAAAACATCTTTGATGGCAGCTACAATTACATCCAACGAAAGTGAATCGCCCCCCTGGGCTTTTACGTTGGACGCTATTAAAACACCTAGTCCATAGCTTGCCCGGGTATGTTTATCTGTTAATTGTAGTACCGGGTTTTTCAAACCCTCCATCTCCTTTTTTAGTTTTTTTGATTCTTCCGTTAATTGTAGTACTTGGCTTTGAAGTTCTTTTTTGGATTGCCCAAAGGATAACAGACTAACGAACATCAGAACAACGGCTAAACTAAGTTTCTTCATATTTTTTCTTTTGAAATTAGGGATGCAAATAACGCAAAAATTAAACACGATTATCTATTCTGATTAGGCTGACAGCCGTGCTTAAATCTACCGGTTTTGAGACTAGTAAGGTAGTAAGAGCAAATTGCCAACCCGCTATCCCTAGGTACTGATAACTTAAGAAATCGAAACGGGAATCGTTTCTAAAATGTGAATCAGTTTGATAGTCCGTTACTCATATTGAGTTGTCGGCCTCACCAAGCGAATTCTCCCACTTACTCACCACAGCTGTGGCAATACTATTTCCTACAACATTGGTTGCACTGCGGCCCATATCAAGCAGCGGATCTATCCCTAACAGCAATGCAAGCCCCGCTTCCGGAATGTTAAACGTAGCTAATGTGCCGGCAATCACCACTAGTGATGCGCGCGGCACACCCGCGATGCCCTTGCTGGTAAGCATCAAAACCAACAACATGCTGATTTGAGTCGAAAAGGGTAAATCAATTCCGTATGATTGGGCGATAAAAAGCGAAGCGAATGTCATATACATCATGCTGCCGTCTAAGTTAAACGAGTAACCGAGTGGCAATACGAAACTCACGATTTTGTCTTTGCAGCCAAATTTCTGCAACAGCTCCATTGTTTTTGGAAAAGCGGCTTCGCTACTACTTGTGCTAAATGCCAGCAAAATCGGCTCTTTCATTTTCCGCAATAATGCGATAACTCTTTTGCCAATGATTAGCGATCCGGCAAGCGCTAGTACAATCCACAACACTAACAGTCCACCATAAAATTCAGTAATGAAGATGGAATACGTTTTCAAAATTCCCAGCCCTTGTTTTGCTATAATGGCCGTCATTGCTCCAAAGACGGCCACGGGTGCGAAATTCATCACGTAGCCGGTTACTTTAAGAATCACATGAGCAATCGCATCCATTGCTTTGATTACGATTTTTCCTTGTTCGCCAATAGCAGCGGTAGCTACACCAAAGAAAAGAGAGAACACCACGATTTGGAGAATTTCATTTTTGGCCATGGCATCAATCACACTGGCTGGAAAAACGTGATACAAGAAATCTTTAAGTGAAAGACTGTTGTGAGCGAGTCCTATATCGGTACCGGCATCGGGCAACGGTAAATTCATGGCGATACCTGGTTTGAAAATATTAACCAAGATCATCCCGAGTAACAGACTCGTCAGCGATGCCCCAATAAACCATAACAGAGTTTTGCCACCAATGCGGCCAACAGAATTAATATCTCCCAACTTGGCCACGCCCACCACCAGGGTTGTAAACACAAGAGGTGCAACAATCATTTTAATTAAGCGAAGGAAGATATCTGCGAGAATAGAAAACGGCTCGACTTTTTTATCGCGGGCAGAGATCATTGCACTGCGTTCTTTTATAATTGATTTTTTTTGTTGCTCTAGGTTTGCATTAGCAATGCTATCTTCTGATTGCGACAGTTGGTGCTGCACTTGTTGAAAGCTGGCCTCAAGGGATTCCAACTTTTTATTCTCGTCCGCTACATAGTTTTTATTCAATAGGAAACCCAGGCCAATCCCCACCACCAAGGCGATGATAATGTAGAGTGTTAAGCGATTCTTCTTTTTCGGTGTTGGCGTTGTTTCCATCGGCAAGTATTCTATTGGTTTTCTTTCAGTTGCTTGTTTTGCTTTTTTCTCATTCGATAATCATCAATCATAAAGTAGACTCTAATTCCGGAAATCGTCAGAGCGCCAACGAAACCGATCACAAAAAAGGCCACCAGAATGGTCATAACCCTACTTTACAGTTGATTCACTTTTGCTCTCAATAGAAAATCGACAACTACCAATGCAGCCATGGCTTCTACGATTGGCACCGCACGTGGTACTACACACGGGTCGTGCCTTCCTTTGCCGGATACGATCGCGTCATTCCCATCTTTATCAACTGTGTGTTGATCTTGCATAATGGTGGCTACTGGTTTAAAAGCCACATTGAAGTATATGTCTTCTCCATTGCTAATACCACCTTGTATCCCGCCTGAGTGGTTTGTTTTCGTTCGTACTCTTCCTTCGTCAACATAAAACTCATCGTTATGCTGCGAACCGCGTAGCTGTACTCCTTTAAAGCCACTGCCGTATTCAAAACCCTTCACTGCATTAATACTCAACATGGCCTTGCCCAATTCAGCGTGAAGTTTATCAAACACGGGCTCCCCTAGGCCGACCGGAGTATTTTTGATCACACAAGTGACCACGCCACCAATGGTATCGCGATCTAACCGCACCTGATCGATCAAGGCAATCATTTTTTCTGCTGTGATAGAGTCCGGGCAGCGAATTATGTTCTCTTCGGTTTTGGTAAGATCCAATGAGGTGTAATGAGGGGTTTTCAATTCGCCTACTTGTGATACAAATGCACTTATCTCAATCGCATATTTTTTCAGCAATAGCTTGGCAATTGCTCCGGAAGCAACGCGTGCGGCCGTTTCTCGAGCGGAACTTCGGCCTCCTCCACGATGATCGCGAATGCCATATTTCTCTTGATAGGTAAAATCGGCATGTGACGGGCGATATGTATTTTCAATATGGCTGTAGTCTTTGCTGCGCTGATCTTGATTTTCGATCACGATCGCGATCGGAGCTCCAGTAGTTTTTCCTTCGAATACACCAGAGAGAATTTTGAAGGTGTCGTCTTCTTTTCGTTGCGTTGTAATTTTTGATTGGCCGGGCTTTCTTCGTGTTAACTCAGTTTGAATAAAGGCCTCGTCAATTTCCAACCCGGCCGGACAGCCATCTATGACCGCACCTATTGCCAGTCCATGACTTTCTCCGAACGTGCTGATTTTAAAAAGTGTGCCGTATGAGTTGCTCATTATTTTTTCACTATCAAATAGACGGATGTCGCTAAGATGAGCAAGATAAAAACATTCAGAGCAATTTTTAGCTGATTGGCTGAAGTGATGGTTTTTAGCGTATTGTCTGTGACATCCACGCGATCGTAAAACGAGCCTAGGTCGTTGCTTTCAATGGCTTGATTTTTTTGACTTTCACCTTGTACTGTTACTAGCTCTTTCGACTGAAGTGTGTCATACTTTTTGGTGGTCGGATTGAAAAACACCCATTGAAAATAATTTTTCAGGGCAAAAGATCCTGGCTCTTTGGGAATGATAAAATAGCTGAATGTTTTTTTGCCGGTGATGTGCCCGACCTCGCGGTTAATGTTCTGCTTAATATTAGGCTCATAAAACTCAAAGCTATTATCGCTGGTAACTCTTGGTTTTTCAATGCCCGAGATGTTTCCTTCTCCAAAGATGGTAAAGTCATAGGCTACACTCTGACCGGTTTCCAGATCATTCTTGGCAAGTCTTTCTTCTAATCGGTAATCTCCAACGGTTACCACATCACTCAATGGATGAGGAGGAAGGTCCTTTACTTTCACGGTTTTGGCTTTGGAATAGAACGTCTTAAAATCTTCTTGTCTGTTTTGCCCAAAAAAGGACGGGTTTTTGGCAACTTTGAACTTAATCATCTCCAACCCTACACTTGGAAAAACGACTGGCTGGTTGTTGAGTGGATAGAAAGTAGCTTGATAAATCTTGTACTGCGTATAATTTTTGCCATTGATTTCGATCGGCTCTCCTTCTATACTCTCGATATTGAAATTCTCTTCCCAGCAAGTGGAAGGCTTCACTTTTTTGAGAATATCGGCAAGCTGCTTACCCAATTCGTGAAACTGCATGGGCGCACGATTACTTTCGGCCACCAAAAAGGAGAGAGTAGCTGTAAATGCTTCGCCAACATACACTTCATCTTTACTGGTCGTCAATGCGAGCAGTGCTTCTTCCTTTACGTCTACAAACTCCGTGGCACCTTTTCCGAAAAAATCTTCACGTGGGTCGCGGTCAAAAAAACTTCTAAATGGATCGGTTTGCTGCGCTTGAACAGGCGGGCCGATTTTCAACTTTTTGCCATTCACAGAGTACATCTGTTCATTCACTTTCATTTTAAAAGAAGGGATGTTAAAGGTACCCTGCCGCAAAGGCACATAGGTCATGATAATGCTTTGTGAAGAGCTCATTTGACCGTTCACAATACTTGTTTGAGAACTCGATGAGGTGCCCCGTTTTTGCAAACCTTCAATATCGGGGAAGTTGTCATAGCTTTTGAGTCGATCGTTATTGACCGTGATCGTGATGGTCCAGGCTTGATTCTCACCAATTTCTCCAGGCCCAAGTTCAATCTGAACATTTTGAGCCTTCGCACAAAAGCCCAATGCGAATAGGCTCAAAATCAAAAAACCGCTTCTTACCATAAATTTCAAGGTTGCAAGTAGCATCGCAACAAGTTGCAATACAAAATTAAGATCTTCTTTTTTAGTATTAAATCTGTTTTGTACTTTCAGGTGTCAATACGATTTCGGAGCGTTTGAAATAAGTCAAATTGGTTTGGCAACTTAAGACTAATCTCAACGTTTTAAATTCTCAACATTGAACCACGTACTTTAAAGAACGAATGAAAATGCTCAACTATGTCAAAAACATACTCAGCCGAGTAAGTTTTGACGCACGGCTCTTTGAAAAGGAGCTGAGAAAAGCTATCAGAGTATTGATAGCCGAGGAAATTCAGGAGCTCAGAAATTGGTGTTATACCAACTATGGGAATGAGCACCGGGCCATTTTGAACCGGTGTTTTGTGATCGCTTGAAATTGTAAAAACGAAAAAGTAAAGCCCTGGCCAATAAGCCGGGGTTTTTTGTTTCTACTGGACGGCATCCCGGCCGTTGGTGTAAAAAAACAGCCTCCTAGAGCTGCCCTTTTGTATATTTCAAGCCTAGACTAACATTTTATGAGGCAGACTTTATTCTTCTTTTTTCTGTTGAATTCGGTGATTGGCGTTGCCCAACGCGCCATTAGTCCATCAGATATTTATCGACTCAAATCGGTTAGCGATCCACAAGTTTCGCCAGAGGGAAAATGGGTGGCGTATGTGTTGTCGACCCCGGATTCAGCTAAAGATAAATCAGATGCGGATATCTGGATGGTGAGTTGGGATGGGAAAGAAACAGTGAAGCTAACTGCCAGCAAGGAAAACGAGAGCCGGCCTCGTTGGTCTCCAGACGGGAAATACTTAACCTTTATGTCTTCCCGCTATGAGACTAAATCATCACAGATTTGGAAAATGGACAGGCGTGGAGGAGAAGCCGAAAAACTGACCGAATTAAAACACAGTATCAGTGACTATGTGTGGAGCCCGGATGCCAAAAAGATAGTGCTGGTTATCCAAGATCAGGAGTCGAGCGATGAAGCTGACAAGAAAAAATCCACTAAACCGATCATGATCGATCGCTATCATTTTAAATCAGACGCGGGTGGCTATTTGGAACGCAAGCGAAGTCACCTATATGTATTTGATCTTGAAACCAAAAAGCTGGATACCCTCACAAAAGGTGATTTTGACAATGCAAATCCAGTTTGGTCCCCTGACGGCAAGAAACTGGCGTTTGTCAGCAACCGAAGCGCAGATGCCGATCGCAATGGAAATACCGATATCTGGGTGATGGAGGCGACAAAAAATGCAGCCATCAAACAACTCACAACCTGGCAAGATTCAGACACAAGCCCAGCATGGAGTCCGGATGGGAAATATATTGCCTACTTGAAATCCCAAACACCGGGCTACGACATTTACGATCAGCCCCAGTTAGCATTAATTCCTGCTGAAGGAGGTGCACCTAAGATTTTGAATCCAAAAGTAGATCGCGATGTTTCGGCACCTCGGTGGTCGGCCGACAGTAAATCAGTTTATACCGTAGTTGACGATGATCGAAGATCATACGTGACTTCCTTTGATTTAGAAGGGAATATGAAAAAACTGACTTCTGGCGATCGTACGTTTGGAGCCTTGCAGGCAGCGAGTAACAATAATTGGGTAACACTTTCCAGTGACCCAGCCACGCCTAACGAAATTTATGCAATAGAAGGTGAATCGACCCGAAGGCTTACCCATATTCATGATGATTTTTTTAAGCCGTTAGCGCTAGCATCTGTAGATGGTTTTACCTCTAAGAGCAAGGATGGCACAATCGTGAACAGTCTGTTGTTTTGGCCTGTCAATCAACCAAAGGACAAGAAGTTGCCACTCATTTTATGGATACATGGTGGTCCTACCGGTCAAGACGATTTTGGTTTTGATTTGACACCCCAGATTTTAGCCGCAAAGGGGTATGCCGTTGCGTGCGTAAACTACCGAGGAAGTAGTGGCAGGGGCATGGCTTTTAGTAAGGCCATCTTTGCAGACTGGGGAAACAAAGAAGTGGTGGATTTGATTGGTGCGGTTGATCACTTAATCAATACTGGAAAAGTAGATGCGGATAAGTTAGGTATTGGTGGGTGGAGCTATGGTGGAATTCTCACCGATTACGTAACGGCCACTGATCCACGTTTCAAGGCCGCTGCCAGCGGAGCGGGTAGTGCCTTGCAACTTTCATTGTATGGCTCTGATCAATACATTGCACAGTATGAAAATGAGCTAGGTGTTCCTTGGAAAAACATGGACAAGTGGATGAAAGTATCTTATCCTTTTCTAAACGTTGAGAAGATCAAGGCTCCAACACTTTATATGGTCGGGGAAAAGGACTTTAACGTTCCCGCTGCTGGCAGTGAGCAAATGTACCAGGCATTGAAATCCTTGGGTGTGCCGACCCAATTTGTTGTATATCCCGGACAGCACCACGGAATTAGCGTACCGAGTTACCAAAAAGATAGATTGGTAAGGTACTTGGATTGGTATGGAAAGTATTTGAAAGGAGATGACCTAAAGGAAAGGCTTCCATTGAAAAAGTAGTTGCGGCAATCCTTTAAAAACCAATCACTGATCAAGGTGTCAGACACTTCACGATGCTTCACGAAGTCTTGTATGCTAGTCAAGAAATTCTCCCAGACCTTGTCGCGTAACAAAAGGTTCTGATCCGGTAAAATCCACGATGGTAGAAGGCACATTGCCGCCTTGCCCTCCATGAACAATCAGATCTACTTTGTTTTTGAAGTCCTCGTAGATTTCCTCAGGGTCTGTCGTGTACTCTTTGATCTCATCATCGTCTTTGATGGACGAGGTGATAAGTGGATTGCCCAACTGCTTTACAATTGCCAACGGAATGCGATGGTCAGGTATGCGTATGCCCACCGTCTTTTTATTAACACCTAAAATTTTTGGAACATTAGAATTTGACTCAAAAATAAATGTGAAGGGGCCGGGCAATAGTTTTTTCAACACCTTAAATGCAGGCGTATCGAGCCGCTTTACATATTCTGAAATATGGCTGAGGTCGTTACAGATAAATGATAAATTCATTTTCTGAGGTTTGATGTCTTCGATTTGGCAGAGTTTTTCCACGGCTCGCTTGTTCTTAAGGTCGCAGCCGATACCATAGATGGTGTCGGTGGGGTAAACGATTACGCCCCCGTCAAGTAAAACCTCAACGACACGATTTATTTTTCTCGGCTCGGGGTTGATTGGATGGATGACTAGAAGTTCGGCAGGCATAATGGTTTAATATGCAAGTTAATTAATTCTAGCCCCGAAGAAGCCCTAACAGGGTGGCGTTACTTTTTGTATTTTTGTTATTCATTTTGTTTTTATGGCTGAAGTAAAAAAGAGCAAGCTGGTTTTCTTTTTGGTGGGTTCTGTGTTGCTCATCTCGTTTACCTTTTATGCCTACCAAATTGTGTATGTCCCAAATATTTTGGTAGAACGGGACGACCGTATTTTTATCATCAAGCCGGGAGCTACGTATCGGTCAGTGTTGACAGATTTGGGAAAAGGAAACTTTGTGAACGATATGGTCTCTTTCAGTTTTTTGGCTCGCCTCTCTGGCTATGATGAAAAGATAATCCCCGGACGATTCATTCTTCGAAAGGGCATGACCAACTTACAAGCCATTAAGGTGTTGAAGTCGGGCAAGCAAGAACCCGTTAGGGTTACGTTTTCTTACGTGCGCCTCACCGATGAGTTAGCAGAAAAACTAACCAAAAGTATTGGTGTTTCGCCTGATGAGTTCAAAGAAGCCCTAGAGGACTTTGTTGAATCCAATCAGGAAGGGTTCACCAAAGAAAATATTCGCAGTATGTTTTTACCCAATACCTACGAGGTTTATTTTAATATAACCCCCGTTGAATTGATTGAACGGATGCATCAGGAGTTTCTCAAATTTTGGAATGATAATCGTACTGCCAAAGCAAAAAACCTTGGACTTACTCCGATTGAAGTTTCAATTCTGGCGTCTATCGTACAAGCAGAGACAGTAAAGCAAGATGAGGCGCCTGTTATTGCTGGGCTTTATGTCAATCGTCTAAAAAAAGATATTGCGTTGCAAGCCGACCCGACTTTGGTTTATGCTTCAGGTGACTTTTCATTAAAGAGAATTTACAATGTTCATAAGGAAATCAAGTCACCATACAACACATACAAGTATCCTGGCCTTCCTCCAGGCCCTATCAACGTACCCCAGATTGCCAATATCGATGCCGTTCTTAATTACACTCCTTCGGGTTACTATTATATGTGTGCAAAGGAAGATTTTTCGGGCTACCATAATTTTGCAGCAAATTTGAGTGAGCACAGCATCAACGCACGTAAGTATCAAAAAGCGTTGACTGCGGAAATGAAAAAGGCTGAGGCCAATAGGAAATAATGTATACCTCTGAAACGTTTGTACGTGTGCGCTATGGAGAAACCGACCAAATGGGTTACGTATACTATGGCGTATATGCCATGTACTATGAGGTTGGACGTGTGGAGAGTTTACGCCAATTGGGGCTTACTTATAAGAAATTGGAAGACGATGGTGTAATGATGCCCGTCTTAGAGAACCATTCAAAATACCATCAGGCTGCTTTGTACGATGATCATTTGAAAATTGTAACAACCATTCAAGAAAAACCGAGTGTACGTATTCGATTTAACTATTCAATATACAATGGGGAAAACAAGTTAATCCACGAAGGAGAGACACATTTGGCATTTGTAGACAAGAAATCAGGCAGACCTTGCAGGCCACCTCATGCGTTTATGGAAATATTGAAACCGTTCTTCTAGTTAGAATTGTAAAATGCAACAATTTGAAAATAGGGAAACCGCTGGTTGTGTTTGAATGTAATTCAAATTGGTATTAGCTGACTTTCATTTTCAAATTAATGAATCTTCAAATTTTCAAATTAATAAAGTGAAATACGTTACTAGAAAGAGAATACTTGCATTTTCCACAGCGCGTTCTGGTCGGACTTGGATGAAACGTATTAAGTTTAGGAAGTACGACAACCTTTCGCTCTATAAGTTCATTAAGATATTTTCGCACAACATTGGCGAAGATGAAATATCCGATCGAGCCAATGGAGTAGCCTTCAATTTTATTTTGGCCACTTTTCCTGCCATCATTTTTTTGTTTACGCTCCTTCCTTATATAAATATCTACTTTCCTGAAATCACTACCGAAACGATTATGGATTTCATCAAAGAATTGGTGCCGGCATCGATGTACGAAGCCATTGCCTCTACGGTATTCGACATTTTGAGCAACCAACGGGGAGGTCTACTTACTTTTGGTTTTCTATTCGCTGTTTTTTTGTCCAGCAACGGGATGTTGGCCTTGATGCGGTCGTTCAACGCCTGCTATCGCACAGTGGAGCGCAGGCATTGGCTCCGCATGAGAATGACTTCACTGGCATTAACATTAATGCTGGCGGTTGTATTGTTCTCAGCCGTTATCTTATTAATTGTCGGACAATTTTCATTGGACTACGTGCTGTCGCACATCAAGGATTTTAGCCACCTCAATCTGGATAGTTTTACCATTTATTTATTGTTGTTTTTGCGTTTTGTGGTCATTTTCATCGTATTTTTTATCGCCATTTCGTTCATCTATTATTTTGGACCTGCCGTCCATTACAATTGGAATTTTTTTTCCATTGGCTCACTGCTTGCCACATTGGCGGTCATTGGTCTTTCTTACGGATTTTCGGTTTACATCACCAACTTCGGCAGTTACAATAAAGTTTACGGCTCCATCGGAGCTTTGATTGCTCTGATGATTTGGATTCAATTGGTGACAGTGATTTTGCTTTACGGTTATGAAATCAATGCCAGCCTTCATTATGGCGGTAAAGTAGAGGCAGTAAATGCTCACCAACGAAAGCAAAAAATTCATAGGTCGATGAAATAAATCACTGGTCGTAGCGCATAAAAATTTGATGAATGAATCCACAAATTGAAAAGCTATTCGCAATTGCCAATAAGCCTGAGCGGCTAATCATTGGATTGATGTCGGGTACTTCATTAGATGGGTTGGACGTAGCATTGTGCCGCTTTCGCGGGAAGGGATTGGAAACTCAAATAGAATTAGTTGCCTTTGAAACAGTCTCATATGACTTAGAATTCAAAGACGAAATCAAATCGGTGTTTTCGAAGCAGCAGGTGAGCCTTGAAAAAGTTTGTTTACTTAATCCGTGGGTTGGGCTGTACCACGCAGAACTCATATTGAAATGCCTTGCCAAATGGAAGATTGAACCTGCCGCGGTTGATTTGATTGCGAGTCATGGGCAAACGATCTATCATGCACCAAAACTATTGCATGGTCAACAAAAATTTGGGAATGCTACACTTCAAATTGGAGATGGTGATCATATCGCACACGCCACGGGTGTTATTACACTAAGCGATTTTCGACAAAAACATATTGCTGGAGGAGGCGAAGGCGCGCCACTTGCTGCCTATGGCGACTTTCTTATATTTTCGAAAAAAGGTGAGGATCGCATCATGCTGAACATTGGCGGCATTGCCAACTTTACCTATCTACTAGGAAACCTACATGCAGATGAGGTTTTTTGTACAGACGTGGGACCAGGAAATACGCTAATGGACGCGCTCATTCAACAAAATTTTCCAGGCAAGTACTTTGACGAAAATGCCGAAGTTGCAAAACGTGGTAGCTTGAATAACGCATTGTTGAGGGCATTAAAAGACCATCCTTTTTTTGAACGACCGTTTCCAAAAACCACCGGGCCAGAGTTATTCAATTTGAATTATTTGGAAAACGCGAAAACACGATCAGGCATTCAAGCCATCTCTCTTGAGGACACCATGGCTACATTGAATCGCTTTTCAGCAGATATGATTGTTGAGGCTATTAAGAAGAGTAGTGGCAGCAAAACTATTGTAAAAGTTTATTCCAGCGGAGGCGGTATGCATAATTCCTTATTAATGGAGAATATCAAAAGTCAACTGCCGGGTTTTTTGTTTTTGACTACTAGGGATCTTCATATCAACCCCGATGCGAAAGAGGCGGTGCTGTTTGCTATACTTGCCAATGAGTGTGTCTGTGGAGGGGACGTTCAGTTTGGTTCTGGTCGGAACGGAATACCCAGCGTTTCAATGGGAAAAATTTCTTTTCCTAAATAAAACCTGCATTAGGCTCGAAATCACACAAGTATTACCTTGAATTCATTAGTGATAATTTGCCTTATCCTTTTCAGAAAGAGACAATAATCCAAACACACCAGCGGATCCTGCGAACTAGTTACTTTCTTTTTATAATCGAAGTTGATTGATTAGAACCCACCTCTATATTTATATGTCTTAGCTACTTTATCAATCGCTACCATGTAGGCTGCAATGCGAAGTGATACTTTGTATTCGTTCGCTGTTTTATAAACATTGTCAAAGGCATCTTTCATGATCCGGTCGCTCCTTCTGTTCACACGGTCAGCTGTCCACTTGTAACCCAGCCGGTTTTGCACCCACTCGAAATAGGAAACAGTGACACCGCCAGCATTGGCCAAAATATCAGGCACCACACTGATTCCCTTTTCATAAATGATATTATCTGCTTTTGACGATGTCGGGCCGTTCGCGCCTTCCACAATTAGTTTGGCTTTGATGCTTCCTGCATTATTACTAGTGATGACATCTTCGGTTGCAGCGGGTACCAGTACATCTACATCGAGCGTCAAAAGATCTCCGCTTGGTATTTTCTCTGCATGCGTAAAACCTTGCAAAGAACCCTTATTGGCATCGCGGTACTTCACAGCCGCTTCAATATCAATTCCGTTTGCGTTATAGTAAGCACCATTCAGATCACTGATCGCTTGCACTTTTAACCCACGCTCGGATAATAATCGAGCTGCCCACGAGCCTACGTTCCCAAATCCCTGCACGGCACACGTTGCTTTGTAAGGATTGATTTTCAATTTCTCCATGGCAGCCAATGCCGATACCATCACCCCGCGACCAGTTGCTTCTGTTCTTCCTAAAGAGCCACCCAGGACAATTGGTTTTCCGGTCACCACAGCATTTACTGTCATGCCTTGCGTACGAGAGTATTCGTCCATTAACCACGCCATTTCGCGAGGACCAGTACCCATATCGGGGGCAGGAATATCTTTGTCGGCACCAAAAACGTCAATCATGGAAAGAGTGTAGGCGCGCATCAATCGTTCGATCTCTCCTGCCGACATTTCACGGGGGTTACAGGCCACTCCGCCTTTGGCACCACCGTAAGGAATATCCACCACCGCACACTTCCAGGTCATCCAGGCGGCCAATGCTTTTACCTCATCTAAGTTGACATGCGGGTCGAACCGAATGCCCCCTTTTGAAGGGCCGAGGATCGTGGAGTGAATCACGCGATACCCTTCAAAAACCCGAATACTGCCATCGTCCATTGTAACGGGCAATGAAACAATAACTTGGCGAGCAGGCACTTTTAAAACATTGTACACTTCTTCTTCCAGCCCTAAAATTTGAGAGGCCGTACGGAAGCGAGACATCATTGCTTCAAAAGGATTTTCTTTGTCTAACAAGGGAGCTGGTTCGAGATAAGCCATAAAGTGATTTTTGATTTACGATTTTTGAAATGAATTTTTTTAAACCATCGGTTTGTTAAAGGAATCGGCTTTTAGCCGGAACGAAATCGGTTGCAAAGATAGATAATTTGTCCAGAAGGGGTGAGTGAACCCGGAACATGGTATAATGTTTTGGGTTTTTTGGAAGATTTGAAATAAAAGGTTGACCTTCCGCATTTACACACTAAGTTCTTTTGTTGTTCACCCTTTTTTACGTGTAAGAAGGACTTAGAAAATCTCTAAAAACGCGACAATAAAGGGTGCAGATATAAATAATCCATCGAAGCGATCCAGAAATCCTCCATGCCCAGGCAAGCTATTTCCTGAGTCTTTGATTTCGATACTTCGCTTCAAGAGTGATTCAATTAAATCGCCATACACTCCACCTATTACAATAATTACACAAATGCTAAGCCACTGCCAAAAAGCCAATAGTTCAAAGAAATAAGAAATGCCATAGGTCATTGCGAGAGCTAGTAAAGCGCCACCAATCACTCCTTCCCACGATTTTTTGGGTGAGATTCGTTCAAATAATTTTCGTTTACCAAAAAGTGAACCTGCAAAATAGGCGCCTGTATCGGTCGCCCATAAAATAAAAAGACATCCGAAAATAATTTCAAAATGATAAGTACCTTCTTCAAAGGCGGCTATGTTTAGTAACGCCAACGGTACAGCGATATAAAATATTCCCAGGAATGTGTAAGCAATATTGGTAAATGGTTTGCGCTCAAATTTCTTATACAACTTAATCATGTAAACGCATGACAGCAACGGAAAAAAGATAAAGTAGTAGCGATAAGAAATACTCCCCCGCTCAATGAAGAAAGACAAAAAGAAAATCGTCAGCCCGCAAATGGTTCCAAACGTTTTTTGGGGGATCATTCCATCAAGTCCCGAAAGTTTGTAAAATTCACGCAGGGAAAGGATACAGATGATAAAGAAAACTAGTAGGTAGGTCCACTCGCTGTAGACAATACCGAAAATAATTCCCGCGGCTCCTAATAAACCAGTGGCAATGCGTTGCGGAAGATTGCTGAATTTTTTTGTGGCAGCGCTCAAGTGAGAGATGGATTAGAAGATTGAAATTTTGTTTTGAAGTACCATAACGTGGTCACTACGACTCCTGCTGCAACGATAACCGCCGGCCAGGGCGCTGCCTCTGGTGACTCTAAATTGGTGTCCACAATTTTTTTCTGGTAAAGGTAAATCATGCACACAGCAAATCCATTATTGACAAAGTGAGCAAATATGGGTACCCACAAATTTCCTGACCAATAGTAAAGGTATCCGAATAAAGCGCCTAGCAACATCCGTGGAACAAACCCAAAAAACTGTACATGTATGGCGCTAAAGAAGAAGGCTGAAATCCAAATAGCCACGTGAATGTTATTAGTGCCTTTCAGTAACTCGGTTTGAATGATCCCTCTAAACAAAAATTCTTCACAGATACCCGCAAAAACAGCCACGACAAGAAAGGCCAACGCAAACTCACTGAATGACTGGAATTGGGTAAGCATCTTTGTGAGGTCGGCCAATTGGTCTTCTTTCGCCCGCGCCCACTTTTCAAAAGAACTTAGGAAGTCGGGAAAGTGGATGTGTTCATTCCATTCAATAATGGCGGAGTCGGCCACAGCAAAAGCGATAACGATCAAAAACACGAGAAGTAACGCAATGGGCTGCAACTGTTTTGTATTGAAGGAAGTCACCTCTTTTTTTCGCATCGCTACCCAAACGAAATAGGGAGCAATTAAAAATCCGCAAAGTGAAGTAAATCCCTGAACGACTAATAGCGGTACGCGTAAGCGTTCATCTGTCGGATTCGTCATGTCTTCAAGAAAGCTTCCCTCGCCAGAGTAGAAAATTGAGGCTACACCTGCCCCGATTGCCGTGCCCATCAAAATGCCAGCACCTGACGCAATCACTACAAGCAGCAATACCGACCAGGCTGATTTCTCCTGATTGTCTATCATGAGGCGATAAAATGGTTAATTTTGTAGCCGCTTATGCGGAATAGGCGCAAACAACGCTGTTTTTAAACGAATAATCAAACGTGGCGAAGATCGGAAACATAGATTTGGGCGAATTCCCCCTTCTACTTGCACCCATGGAGGATGTAAGCGATCCGCCTTTTCGTGCGGTGTGCAAAGAGGGTGGTGCCGATTTGATGTACACCGAGTTTATTTCTTCGGAAGGGTTGATTCGCGATGCGGCCAAGAGCCGTCAGAAATTAGACATATTCGAATACGAAAGACCTATAGGCATCCAATTGTTTGGAGGCGATATTGGCAACATGGTAGAATCTGCAAAAATTGCGACCGAGGTTAATCCTGATCTAATCGACATCAATTACGGTTGCCCGGTGAAAGCCGTGGCTTGCCGAGGTGCGGGGGCCGCGTTGTTGCAGGATATACCTAAGATGGTGCAGATGACGTCTGATATTGTGAAGGCGACACACTTGCCCGTCACTGTAAAAACGCGCTTAGGCTGGGACGACAACACAAAAAATATTGTGGAGGTGGCCGAGCGCTTGCAAGACATTGGTATAAAAGCATTGACCGTCCACGGACGCACGCGCGTACAAATGTATAAGGGCTCTGCCGACTGGACATTGATTGGAAAAATCAAAGAGAACCCGCGCATGCACATTCCTATTTTCGGCAATGGCGATATTGATTCGCCAGCGAAAGCAGTAGAATATAAAAACAGATATGGAGTAGATGGAGTGATGATCGGTCGCGCGGCCATTGGTGCGCCTTGGTTCTTCAACGAAGTGAAACATTTTGTTAGTACGGGTGTGCATCTGCCTTCACCCACAATTACCGATCGCATTGAAGTTACATGCAAACACTTGGATTTCTCCATTCGGTGGAAGGGTGACAAACTGGGCATCTTTGAAATGCGCAGGCACTACACTAATTATTTTAAGAGCATCCCGGATTTTAAACCTTTTCGGATGAGGCTGGTGGAGAGCGTGAATGTTGAAGAAATTTATCAGATTCTAAACGAGGTGAAGCAACACTATTCGCAAGAGCTAATTCTTGCTTGATAGTTTTTTGTCCCCACATTTTGATGGTCAAAATAGTTAGCAAGAGTCCGCATTTGAAATCAACTCTCAAGCCTTGTTCTTTACGCGCCAATACCTCACATGTCAGAAAATAAAAAAAGTACAGCCGTCTTTCTCTTGATTTTGCTGGCATTGATCTGGGGCACTTCCTTCATCTTAATCAAACAAGGGCTCAAAGTTTTTTCTCCGGCTGAGGTTGGCTCGTTGCGCGTGGCCGCTGCTTCTATTTTCCTTTTACCGTTTGCTTTGGTGCGCTGGAAAGAATTGAAGAAGGGCGATCACCTTAAGTTATTTCTGTCTGGGATGATGGGCATCTTCATTCCCGCATTTTTGTTTGCCTTGGCACAAACTCGTTTACAAAGTTCAGTAACGGGAATCTTGAATACACTGTCGCCAGTGTGGGCGGTGGTGATGGGCGTACTCTTTTTTCATCAACGCTTTCGCGGATTTGCCATTTTTGGTTTGTTAGTTTCGTTGGTTGGTGCGATTATACTTGCGCTGGCCCGCGCGGAAGGCGACCTTGGAGGCTTCAATGCATATGCACTGCTGGTCGTTTTGGCTTGTGCTCTTTATGGAGCCAATGTAAATTTTTTGAAATTTAAAGTCGAGGGGCTTGGCTCAATGACCGTCACCAGTGTTTCGCTTTTGCTCATCGGTCCTTTTGCTTTTATTTATCTTTTTGGCTTTACGGATTTTACCCAGAGATTGACATCGCAGGAAGGTGCGTGGCAAGCGGCCGGATTCATTGTGATTCTGGCATTGATGAGTACGGCTATTGCCAATTTGATTTTCAACAAAATGCTCCAGATTTCATCACCTCTGTTTGCAGCATCAGTTACTTACCTGATCCCCATTGTGTCGGTCATGTGGGGCGTGCTGGACGGAGAGAAACTCTACATCGGTCATTTTATTGGTATGGTGGCCATTTTGGGCGGTGTCTATCTGGCGAATCGAAAGTAGAATTCGCACAAAAATGATGTGAAAGTAGAGTATATTCTTTTCCCTGACGAAGGTCATGGATTTTTTAAAAAGGAAAACAATATCAAAGCATCAGAAGAAGTGTTAAAATTTTTGGATGCAAATCTTAAGGGAGTAAGCCCATAAAAAATTTAATGTAGGAATTTAGCCCTAACCTTTAACTTTACAGCTTTAAATCAAGGTTACGTGAGCAAACCAGTAAAAATAGGAACAGTGCAGATGAGCTGCACTAAAAATCCTTCTGAGAACTTACAGAAGGCGAAGGAGAAAATCCGGGAGGCAGCAGCCAAAGGGGCACAGATTGTTTGCCTTCAGGAGTTGTTTACTTCTTTATATTTCTGCGACACCGAAGATTATGAACACTTTAAATTAGCTGAAGCAATTCCAGGCCCGTCTACTGATTCGCTCTCATCATTGGCAAAAGAACTGGGAGTGGCAATCATCGCCTCGTTATTTGAAAAGCGAACTCAGGGAATTTATCATAACACTACTGCAGTGCTGGATGCAGATGGTACTTACTTAGGCAAGTATCGCAAGATGCACATCCCAGACGACCCCTCTTATTACGAGAAATTCTATTTTACTCCGGGTGACTTGGGTTACAAAGTTTTCAAAACCAAGTTTGCTACCATTGGTGTGTTGATTTGTTGGGATCAATGGTATCCCGAAGCTTCACGAATCACGGCATTAATGGGTGCTGAAGTTTTGTTTTATCCTACCGCCATTGGCTGGGCTACTTCGCAGGACGAAGCCACTAACACGGAGCAGTACGGTGCGTGGCAAACCATTCAACGTAGTCATGCCGTTGCTAATGGGTTACATGTAGTGAGTGTCAATCGCGTAGGCTTCGAACAAAACGGAGCGATGAAATTCTGGGGCGGCACATTCATTGCTAATCCATTAGGAACAATCCTTTACAAGGCATCTCACGAAAGTGAAGAGGTGAACGTTACGGAAATTGATTTGAACAAGACCGACAGTGTGCGTGTCCACTGGCCGTTTATGCGCGACAGACGAATTGATTCCTATCAGCCGATTACCAAAAGATTTATTGACGAAGACTAAATTAGTTGCCAGTTGCACGTTGCCGGTTACCGGGAACTGGGAACTGGAAACTGGAAACTTATGACCCCTAAGAAACTAGGTTACCACTTCCCCGCAGAATTTGCACCGCACACCGCTACTTGGTTAAGTTGGCCGCACAAAGAAGCGAGTTGGCCCGGAAAGATTGATACCATTTTTCCGGTGTATGCGCAGTTTATTAAACTCGTGGCAGAAGGCGAAAAGGTAAATATCAATGTGCTCAATGAAAAGATGAAACAGTTTGCCGTTTCTTATTTGGAAAAAGTAGGTGCTGATTTCAAAAATATTCAATTCTTTTTTCACCCCACCAATGATGCGTGGTGCCGCGACCATGGCCCGGCTTTTTTGATCAATCCGATAGAAAAGAAAAAGATGATTTTGGATTGGGGTTACAACGCGTGGGGCGGAAAGTATCCTCCCTTTGATTTAGATGATGTGATTCCTACATTGATTGCTAAGCAATACAACATACCAGTGGTGCATCCGGGAATTGTAATGGAAGGAGGCTCAGTAGAATTTAACGGCAAGGGGACGTTGCTAACCACGCGCGCTTGTTTACTCAATCCGAATCGCAATCCCCATCTAAATCAATCGCAAATTGAAGAGTACTTAATAAATTATTACGGAGTGAATCACATTCTTTGGTTGGGTGATGGCATTATCGGAGATGACACCGATGGTCACATCGATGACCTCACCCGTTTTGTGAATAGCGATACGGTTGTCACCATTGTAGAAGAAAACAAGGGCGATGAGAACTACGAAATCTTGCAAGACAATTTAAAGGAACTGAAGACACTTCGCCTGGAAAGCGGCAAGCCATTGAATATTATTGAATTGCCGATGCCATCTACCGTTGTGTATGAAGATCAACGATTGCCAGCGTCTTATGCCAATTTTTATATTGCCAACAAATACGTAGTGGTTCCAACTTTCAGAGATAAAAACGATGATAAAGCATTGGCCATTCTTCAAGATTGCTTTCCGGATAGAAAAGTGATAGGCTTAGACTCTACGGATATCATTTGGGGATTGGGGTCTTTTCATTGCTTGAGTCAGCAGGAGCCAGCGGTATAAAATTACTATTCAAATTTCAAAAGACCGGAGGGTAGGAGGCAATGTGTTAAGGCGATATCATTGTCGTCTATGTCTGAGATTTCTTCTATGGGCTCAAAAAGTGAAATGCCTATCCTTTTACAGGAGATTTTACAATCACCTAAGAATTGATCATAAAATCCTTTTCCGTAACCGACTCGATTCCCCAACCTATCAAACGCCAATAGCGGCACTAATACCAATTCTATTTTTTCTGTTGGAGTTGGTACGCCCAGTTCAGGTTCTAATATTCCCCATTTATTTTTTTTGAGTTGATGAAGCCCTTCCAAATAGATGTTTTCCAATTGATCACCAACCACTTTAGGGATTGAAAACCGAACGTGTGGGAACTCTCTGCGAATGCGATCTATGATTGGCCATGTATCAGGCTCGCGTTTGTTTTCGATGGGCAAAAAAATATGAATGTATTTGGTGAACGAAAGATCAATTTGTGCAAAGAACTGATTGTAAAGTTGAGAATTAAGTTGTTGGTAGGCACCTTCGGATAAGTCAAGCCTCTTCTGAAGAAATGTTTTTCGAGCCTCCTCTTTAGTCATAGATCAGCACGTTGAACTTAAAATCAAAAGGCGCCAGATGTTCAATAACTTTTTGAAGGAAAGAAGGATCGCTTTGATAAAAGTTTAAAAAATTGTCCGTGCGTTCCTGTAAACTTCCATTGGGGAAAAGCGAATCCTTCACGGCTTCAATTTGTCGAAGCTTATCGGTATGAAAACGCTTTTCTGAACGCAACATTTTTTTTTCTATCTTCTCTAGTCCGTTAATGGCTCGTTGTGTTTCTGCACCAACAAACTTCGTAAGTGTTGCATCGATTTTAGTAGCACGTTGTTTTACTTGATCCAGCATTTGCTGAATGATTTCTAGTTCCCTGCCTAACGAAAGTTCATGATTACTATTCTGGGTAATCCAATGATTGAACAGGTAATTCTTTTCTTCAAAAAGATCTTTGATCTCTAGTTTTGTTTTTTCAAATTTCTTAAACGTTGGCTCGTCTATCACCATGGCAAAAGACCTTGGAAACAGCACGGGGAATGGCGTTTTGAATTTCTCGAACACGCCTTTTAATTGAAGCCAATACACCAACTCAGCCGGGCCACCGCAATAGGCCAGGTTGGGTAAAATCACCTCCTGATACAAAGGTCGTAAAACAACATTTGGACTAAATTTTTCGGGTTCCTCCAAAATCATTTTCTGCACTTCTGCATTTGAAAATTTCAATGTGGAGTCTACTACTTGAAATCCGTCAGCCGTTTTTTCCAACCGACTGCGCAACCCATCGATCAGATAGAAAAAATTGATATCACGGGCATTGACCTGAGTATGATAACCGAGGGTTTGGAGTTCTTGTGTGGTAGAGTCGACTATTGCCTTTGCACTATGATTGAAAAGATCGTCTTGTATTATATTAGCGAAAGATTTTTTCAATTCGCGATTATCGGCATCTACAACTACCAGCCCTTCCTCACCAAACAATTTATTAACATAATGAACGACCGATTGCGATAAATTCTTACTCTTCGTGTAGGCCTCTTTGAAAAGAGATATTTCTCCCGGCACTTCGTTTAACAAATCCTTCAGTTCTTTTGTGTGAAATTTGCCAACTGCGCCTTGTTGTTCGGTGTTCCAAACATATTTTTTTCCGTACAGCCGGAAATACTTGATCTCTTCATAGTCGTGATCTTCGGAAGCCATCCAATAAACCGGTACAAAACGATACGCTGGATAAGCCGCCTTTAACTCTTTGCAAGCGTTGATGACGGTAACGATTTTATATATAAAATAAAGAGGGCCAGTGAAAATATTTAGCTGATGCCCCGTGGTGACAGTAAACGTTTTGGAGTCATTTAAAGAAGCTATGTTCTGCTTTACTTTTTCACTGATAGTCAAATTGCTGTACTGCCTGGTTAATTCGAGTACCAGCGACAATCGTTTTTCTTGAGGGAATGCAGATTTTTCTTTGATTTGACCTTCGAAGCTGGCGACTGAAGGGAATCGGGAATAGAACTTTTTAAGTTGGTCTTTTTGCTGAATGTAATCGAGAAAGAATCGACTAAAGGCGTGGGTGTCAGAAAAGTCGATCTTTCTTGTCTTCATATCAGCAACAAATCAGATAATTATTAAGCATACTTGCAACTAACGAGTTGGCGAGGACTTATGTTTTTGTGAGGAATGGTTGATTTGTTAAAAAATTCTAAACGACTCGCGCCATTAAATCAAACTCTGTGGCGCTTGTCACTTCGGCTTGAACAAAATCTCCCATCCGTAAGTACTCATTTGCCGTTTCGAAAATAACCTCATTGTCAACTTCAGGTGAATCGTGCTCTGTTCGTCCAATGAAACTTCCTCCTTCTTTCCGGTCGATTAGCACTTTAAATGTCTTGCCTACTTTAGCTTGATTTAATTCTAAGGAAATGCCTTGTTGCAATTCCATCAACGCATCTACGCGCTCTTGTTTTACGTCAGCCTGAACGTCATCAGCGAAAGAATGTGAATGTGTATTTTCTTCATGTGAATAGGGAAACACGCCTAATCGATCGAAACGAGAATGCTCCACGAAACGCATCATCTCGTCAAAGTGGGCATTTGTTTCACCCGGATGACCTGCAATTAAAGTGGTGCGAATAGCAATGCCAGGCACCTTTGTACGAATGGTTTGCAATAGCTCTTCTGTTTTTTCGCGAGTGATTCCACGCCTCATCATTTTCAGCATCTCAGAGGAGCCATGCTGCAGGGGTATATCAAGGTAATTGCAAATGTTATCTCTTTCTGCCATAGTTTCCAGAACGTCTAATGGAAACCCCATCGGAAACGCATAATGCAATCTGATCCAATCGATACCTTCCACATCTGAAAGTTTTTTCAGGAGATCCGAGAGATTTCGTTTTTTATAAATATCTAAACCGTAGTACGTAGAGTCTTGAGCGATCAGTAGTAATTCTTTGGTTCCATTTTTTGCCAAATTCTTCGCCTCCAACACCAATTCCTCCATGGGTCGCGAAACATGTTTTCCACGCATTAGTGGAATGGCGCAAAACGAACAAGGACGATCGCAGCCTTCAGAAATTTTCAGATAAGCAAAATGACTAGGGTTGGTAAGAATGCGTTCACCAACTAACTCATGTTTGTAATTGGCGTTCAGTTGTTTTAATAGTCGGGATAAATCGCGCGTACCAAACCATGCATCTACTTCTGGAATTTCTTTTTCCAAATCTTGACTGTAGCGTTGCGAAAGGCAGCCTGTTACATACACCTTTTCTACCAATCCTTCTTCTTTGGCATCCACATAGCGCAGGATTGTGTCGATGGATTCCTGTTTGGCATTATCGATAAACCCACAGGTATTGATGACTACGATATTTGAATCATCTTTTTTTGACTCGTGGGTTGCGTCAATGCCGTTGCCCTTCAACTGGGTAAGTAGTACTTCAGAATCCACAAGGTTTTTAGAACAACCTAGTGTAACGATATTGACTTTCGTCTTTTTAACGCCTTTCGTTTTCAATTTCTTCTAATAAGGGGGCAAATTTAAGAAAAATACGCGCTGCGGAACGGAAGTTGGCACAGTGGTTGAAGTATATTTGCTGCTAAAGTAATGGCTCGAATTCTCCTTTTTTTGCTGGTTGTGTTAATGGGCGCTTCATGTTTTAATGAACCTGATTGCCTGATCAATGCTTCTACAGCCATAAAAATTGATTTTAGGCAGACTAAGACAAATCCCACCACTCAAGTTCGGACTGTGGTAGACTCTGCGTTGGTATTCAATTCTGTAATTGTTTCAGGGATAGATACCGCCTACATCAAGTACAAACTCGGTCAAACCTTCAGCTCGGTTACGTTGCCGGTTGATCCACGGGTGAAAACGATGAAATACGTTTTTAATATTCGGTCAACATCCGGTGTGATTACCCGAAAAGATAGCATCGAGTTCAGCTACGCCAGCGAAAGTGTGGTTATCGCACCCAGATGTGGCGCCTATACCTACTTTCTGGATCTGAAGATTCGCAATACGAATTATGATTCGACTAAGTACAAATTGGTCAGCAATCGCCTGCTAAAAGGAACTACTAATGTGCAAGTATTTTTTTAGTCTATTCCTTGTTATTGCCTGTGCTGCTTCAAGCTTCGGTCAAGGGAAGCCTGCGACTCGGGCTGACACCCTAAAGAATAGATATTTCCCAACTGGCTTGCGAGTCGGTTTCGATGCTATTGCGTTGATTCGTAGTAGGGACAACGCGTTTAAAGGTTGGGAGATAAACTTTGATACTGACTTTTCGCGGTACTATTTCACGGTTGACTATGGATACTGGGCAACGAATCAATTGCTGGGCAATGGCAACTACCAAAATGCAGGTAACTATTTACGCATTGGCGCGGATATTAATTTTCTATTGAAAGACCCGGATAAGAATATGTTTTTTATTGGATTGCGGTATGGGTTATCATCATTCAATGAGTCAGTCCAATACCGGAATACTACACTGTACCCCGGCTTTGGTGGGATAGTAGGCAATGAAACCAATGGTAGTGTAAACGGCAATTGGATCGAGGTGACCTCTGGCCTGCGTGTAAAGATTGTGAGCGGTTTTTGGATGGGCTATTCCGCCCGATTAAAGTTTGCGCCCTCTGCAAGCGGAGGTGGTGCCCTACAACCTTACGACATGCCAGGGTATGGAATTATTTCTGAAACGCCCTACTGGGGTTTCAACTATCAGCTTTTTTGGAGATTTGCCTGGAGAGAGACCCCGAATCTTAGGGTAAAAAACTAATTTTTTTTGAATAGCGAATCCACAAACTCCTTCTTGTTAAAAGTTTGGAGATCGTCAATTTTTTCGCCTACGCCAATGTATTTTACCGGAATTTTGAATTCATCGGAAATGCCAACTACTACTCCGCCTTTGGCAGTGCCATCGAGTTTGGTTATGGCTAAACATGTTACATCTGTAGCTTTAGTAAACTCTCGCGCTTGCACAACTGCATTTTGACCCGTGCTGCCATCCAACACTAGCATCACATCGTGTGGGGCATCGGGAATTACTTTTTGGATGACGCGTTTAATCTTTGATAGCTCTTGCATCAAATTTATTTTGGTGTGAAGGCGACCGGCAGTATCGATGATAATAACATCCGCTCCCAACTCAACCCCTTTTTCAACCGCTTCAAAAGCCACCGCGGATGGATCGGTGTTCATTCCTTTTGAAATGACTGGTACACCCACTCGCACGCCCCACAATTTTAACTGATCAACTGCCGCTGCTCGAAAAGTATCTGCTGCACCAAGGACAACCGATTTCCCTCTTTTCTTAAATTGAGCAGCTAGTTTTCCGATGGTGGTAGTTTTGCCAACTCCGTTTACGCCCACTACTAATAGAACATAAGGCTTTTTTCCTGTAGGCGTTTCAAAGTCTGCCAGGTCCTCTGTATTGTTTTCGGAAAGCAGGTGGGCAATTTCTTGCTTTAGAATAGAGTCTAGCTCGGTCGTGCCGACATATTTATCTCGAGCTACTCTCGCCTGGATCCGCTGGATGATTTTTAGCGTGGTGTCCACCCCCACGTCCGAAGAAATAAGGATCTCCTCTAGTTGGTCCAACACCTCTTCATCTACGGACGACTTTCCAGCAATTGCTTTTCCAAGTTTGCTAAAAAAATTCTCTTTCGACTTCTCAAGACCTTGGTCGAGCGATTCTTTTTTTTCTTTTGAAAAGAGATTTCCTAAGAAAGACATGGTTTAGAGGGTAAACAAAAAAGTCCCTCTAGGGGACTTCGTTATAAATTTATAGTATCAAATTACTTTTTGGCGAGTACTTCCTTCACCAAATCAGTGGTAACGATTTCTTCTTTGAAAATGTAAGAGCCGGTTTTCTCAGACCTTACTGCACGGATAACCTTTGCATAGTTTTTACCGTCTGTTTTCTTGAGCGATGCAACAACTTTCTTTGCCATGGGTTATTTAATTTCTTTGTGGATGGTTTGTTTTTTCAAGATAGGATTGTACTTCTTGAGCTCAATCCGCTCAGTTGTATTCTTGCGGTTCTTCGTAGTAATGTGGCGACTCATGCCAGGCATACCGCTTGCTTTGTGCTCGGTACACTCTAATATTACTTGTATTCTGTTTTTGTTCCTTGCCATGGTGTAACTATGTTAAAATGTTAGGCCGTAAATAAGCCTTTTTCTTTCGATTCCTTTAAGACTGCTGATATACCTCTCAAATTGATCGTTTTGATCGCTTTGGTCGATACTTTCAAGACAACCCACTTGTCCTCTTCAGGAATAAAGAATCGCTTTGTTTGGAGATTGGGGTAGAATTTCCGTTTCGTTTTGTTGTTAGCGTGCGAAACTTTGTTACCCGTTTGAGGTCTTTTTCCAGTAATTTGACAAACCCGTGCCATAAATCTTCGTTTTTTAGCCCTTTTCAAAAAGGGATTGCAAATATCGGCAAAACAACCTCAAATAAGCAAGAGCAGACCAGAAATTACCGGGCAATTTGAATAAATGCCCTCCTCGCGCGCTTAATCTGGTTTTTTGAACAGGATACTGATCAATTGTGCTGGATCCAAATCGGTAAAGTCATCAATTATGTAGTCTGTTTCCGCCAATTCTTCGTGTGTGTGTGTGGTGGCTACACCCACCACCTTGGCGCCAGCGGCCCTGCCTGCTGTTACGCCAGATATAGAGTCTTCAAATACAACGCAACGATTGGGCTGATAACCCAAAGCAGCCGCACACTTTAAATAGATCTCAGGATTCGGTTTCCCGTGTTCGACAAACGAGTCATCCAAGATGGTGGGAAAGTAGCTACTCAAGTTCGTCTTGGCCATTACAAAATCAACATTGCTGCGGGGTGCTGAGGTGCCAATGGCACGCGCCAATTTTTGCCGATTCATCTTTTCTAAAAACTGGTCGAGGCCGGCCAGTGGCTTCATGTCATCTTTCATCAACTCGCGGAACATCCCCTCCTTTTCTTCGGCATAGAAATGTAATTCTTCGGGCGATAACGCTCTTCCAAAGAGATTAGTAATCCATTGCTTATTGGTTCGGCCGTAGATTCGGTTGCGCAGTTCGTCTTCGGTTAAGTGATAACCATATTTTTCACAAAACTGATGAAGGGCGACTTTATGGAAGGGGTTGCTATGGATGATTACGCCATCCATGTCGAAGATAAAGGCAATGGTACTCATGTGAATTGTTGAAATGAGAGCTTCGTTAGTAAACTACAAATCGCTTGGAATAGGTTTTTCCATTCCATAAAAACTGCGCAATATACAAACCTGTAGGTAGCAGTGCCATGTTGATGGGATAATCCTGGTTAGCGGGTATGAAATAACTCTCTGAAAGCGGTTGACCTAGCGTGTTGTAAAAACGCACAGACACATCCCGGTCTGATTTTATTTTTAGAGGAGATGTATTGTTGAAATTGTACGGATTGGGGAAAATGGAAATGACGGGATCCAACGGCAGCTCAGTACCCTCATCGTTCTTTAAGATCATCAGTCCGCCTAAAAGGTTGCCAACAATGATCGCAGGTTTGGTGCTGTTAAAAAGATTAGCTGTTGTGGGCCAGACTCTGCCGCCCAAGCTTCGGCTTTCGTACTCATTCGTTAACTCATTGAAAAGAATTTTGGTCACTCGTTGTGCATCGCTGGTGATCGAGCGGAAGTCACGGTAAATAGAAAGTACACCACGTTGGTCACCTGTCACAAGATCTGCTTTTCCATCGGCATCCAGATCGGCTATAGCAAAAGAAAGATTTTGTCGGTCGGTACTACTGCCAAAGCCTAGGAAATTGGACGAGATCATCGTGAAAGTGTTCGTATCCGGCACGCCTTGATTTTTCCAGAACTCAACACCACCCGTATCATTGCCTACCAGAACATCCGTTTGCCCATCTTGATCAACGTCCACTACTATCCAATTTTCCCCGAGGTTTAGACTCAAGTTGGTAGGTTTTGACGTTGCATCTTCGACCAGGAATCTGTCATTCGCTGAATTGACGATATACCGAAGTGTCGTTCTTCCGTTTACTTTGCTCGTGCTGCTGAATGCCAGATCCATTTTTCTATCGGCATTCATATCCGCAAATTGGATTTTTAGGTTGTAGGAATTCAAGACTGACAACCCAAAGAAATCATCGGTAATCATTTTGAAGTAAGGAGCCGCTGCGGTGTTGATATTCTCAAATTGGAAAATAGTTGCTGATGCTCCTTTGATATAGCATGATACGAATAGATCCTGATCTCCATCTCCATCAAAATCAAAAAAAGCGGGAACCGAAAAATCACCCACATCAATCATTTGTTCCTGCAAAAAATTGTTTTTCGTCAGGGTAAATTGCGGCACTTGGGCTGTGCCGGTGTTCTTATAAAGCAACAGCGATTTTGAAAAATCACTCAACAATGAGTTTCGCGAGGATAGATTTGGAGAGACCACCAAATCGAGAAGACCGTCAAAATCTACGTCTTCATAATAAGGGGTTGGAAAAAAGGGCATCGCAAGTGAATTTCCGGCCGGGAAATTTGAAAACCCGGACATGAGCGGGTTGGAAACAGAACCAGTGTTAGATAATAGATAAAGATTAGTACAAGATTCTTCAGAAAAAAAAAGTTCACGAATTCCATCATTATTCAAATCAATGGACAACAAAGCCTTGCCCCCCGTATGCTGACTGCGCCCACCAGTCAATAATTGATCACATGTTTTGCCACCCGAAAAAGAAATCTTTCCGCAGGCACAATCTTCAAACTCTCCCCACGTCTGGGTGATTCGTTGTAGTTGCATGGAATCGCACCGCCCCGTGCGCTCGATGCTCAAATTTTTATGCCACTCTACTGTGCCGATTCCAACAAAGCGTACGTTTAAAATGTCCAAGTCTCCATCGCCATCCACGTCATCGATCGCTGGAATATCGCTCTCATTTACTTTCAGATTGATATTAGAACTAAAACCAGCGGTAAGCAATGGGAAGCCAGGGTTATAGGCGCGCCAGGAGAGTTGTTTACCGGGCTTAGTAGTGTTCACGAAGACAATAATGCCAAACGGGTCGCTGGTAAAGATGTCTTTCTTGCCATCACAATTAAAATCACGCAACAACATCCATTGGGAGACCTCTTTTGGGAAAAGCGATTCATAGTCAGGCGCGTATTGAAGTGCATTGCCTTGAGCCAGGTAAGTGATTACTTTGTTGGCGGTCCGATCAAAAACAACGACATCCTGAAGGCCGTCTTGATTTAGATCCATCGTATTTACCTGGGCTGCATTTAGCCCACCTGCCCACATTAAGCCTAGTCCCTTGCCTTCAATTTCACCTTTAATGGTCTGATCTAGTTTGTATGTGAACTGAGCCTGACAAAAGCTGCCAGCTAGCAAAAACAGACTTAACCAATAAAAACGTTTGTACATACCTCGTTTAAAACGTGGATCGACCGATGCCTGTTATCTTTGCAGCAAGATAAATTGAATTTTTAGCTTTAGCCCACTGCAATCAATTATGGATATCGCCTCTCTATACCAGCTCTACCTAAAAAGTGGCAAGGTTTCTACTGACACTCGACAAATTGCTCCAGGCTCCCTCTTTTTTGCAATCAAAGGACCGAAATACAACGCGAATGCATTTGCTCAAGAAGCAATTGCCAAGGGAGCAAGTTACGCGGTAGTGGACGAAAAGGAATATGTAATCGGAGAGCAAACCATTTTGGTACAAGATGGACTGACCGCTTTGCAACAATTGGCAACGTATCATCGCGATCAACTAAAAATCCCAGTCATTGGCCTCACCGGGTCTAATGGAAAAACCACCAGCAAGGAATTGTTAAACGCGGTGTTGAGCAAAAAATTTAGAACACTGGCAACGAAGGGGAACCTAAATAATCATATTGGTGTACCGCTTACCATTTTATCCATTGATTCTTCCGTTGAGTTAGCAATTATCGAGATGGGCGCAAATCATGTTGGAGAAATTGCGTTGCTAAGTTCGATTGCTAAGCCCACTCATGGTTTTATCACCAATATTGGCAAGGCGCACATTGGCACGTTTGGCGGCTTTGAAAACATCATTCGCGGGAAGTCAGAGTTGTATCAACATTTGATCACACAGGATGGGGTCGTTTTCATAAACTCTCAAAACCCGATTTTGGCCAATATGGCAAAGCGATTTAAAAACCCGATTTTCTATCCTGCAACGGGCGACTACTTTCATTGTGAGTTACTGGGCGCTGATCCGTTTGTGAAAATCAAAGCTGAAAATGGTGGTATAGTTAACAGTCAATTGGTGGGTAGTTACAATTTTGAAAATATTGCTGTGGCACTTTGCATTGGCAAATTCTTTGGTGTGCCTGACGAAGATGCTCATCAAGCTGTGGCCGAGTACATAACGGGCAACATGCGCTCGCAAAAAATAAACAAAGGAAGCAATACCATCATATTGGATGCCTACAATGCCAACCCGAGTTCCATGCAAGCAGCCATTGAGAGTTTGGCAGCAATAAAAGCAACAAACAAAGTAGCTATAGTAGGTGATATGTTTGAGTTGGAAGACGAGGCTGAATTTGAACACCGAAACCTTGGACAATTATTGAAATCAAAGAATTTCGATACTGTTTATCTGTGTGGAAAACTTTCGCGGTTTGCCAAAGAGGAATTTGCGGAAGCCAACTATTTTGAAACGAAAGATTTACTTATCGAAGAACTGAAGGTAGATCACATTCAAAATGCCACGATACTAATCAAGGCTTCGCGGGGCGTTGGGTTAGAAACGATTTTGGAGTTCATTTGATTGGCACTACTTGGGCGCCATAACCAAATTCATTTTTACATAAATTTCTGTCGCAATTTTAGTGCTAACAATCTCGGGTATCTTAATGTCGTGGTCGGCCAAAACAACCGTAAAACTCGAAATTACTGAAAGAACTCCTTGATCCATTTTTATTTTGGCGGGAATAGTTCTCGGCTGTTTTTTTCCATGGATCGTGAGATATCCATTTGCCTTTACATCGTATTCTCCATCCTTCGAATAATTGATGGTCTCCATAATTTTTCCCGTAAAGGTGGCATCATAAAACTTATCACTTTCCATGTATTTCTCGTTGAAATGGTCTTTTTGCAACTTACTATTAAACCCTTCAAACGATTGAACCTTTACCAGGAAAGCAAATTGATTATTGGCCGTATTGATTACGCCCTGTATATTTTTTGATTCAGCCTTTATCAACTCTAATTTCGCATTAGAAGTGAACTCGATCTCACCTGTTTTTATTGAGAACTTGGTTTGGGCACACATTGACAAATGACCTAACACAAAAAGAAAAAATACGATTGATTTCATAACGTTTTATTGAACGTAGCACAAACTAGTTGAGTGTATTTGAACTTTTAAATCGTTAAATTTCGCAGAACAAGGTAGTTAAATATTATGGAGCAGATCTTGAAATTTTTAAAAGCCATCGCCAAAAACAACAATCGCGAATGGTTTGAAAAGAATAAGCCCAAGTACCTGGAAGCGAAGTTGGCTTTTGAAGATTTCCTGGAGGCGCTCCACCCAGAGCTGTTAAAGTTTGATGATAGTTTGGCTGGTTTGAACCCACGAAAATTAGCCTTTCGCATTTATCGGGATGTGCGATTCAGTAAAGACAAGAAACCCTACAAAGTAAACATGGGCGCGGGCTTTTCTTCAAAAGGAAAAATGGAGCAAGAGCCCGGATTTTATGTCCATATTCAGCCTACTAATCAGAGTTTTGTAGCCGGGGGTATGTATATGCCAGATGCTGACAACCTCGCAAAAATCAGGCAAGAGATCGACTACAACCCCGAGTCATTGAAAAAGGTGCTGGCTGATAAAAAATTTAGAAGATTATTTCCGAATGGCCTTGATGATTTTGACAGCCTAAAAAAAGCTCCGAAGGGTTACCCAAAAGATCATCCTCATGTCGATTGGCTCAGACACAAAAGCTTTATTGTCTCGCACTACTTTACAGACAAGGAAGTGGCCGACAAAAAATTTGTTAAAAAACTGGGTGAGATTTGCAGGACGCTCAAACCATTGAATGATTTTCTTACTTCCGCCATCAGCTAAGTTGAAAATTTGGGGATTAGAATCTTCATCAATAGTGTGGATTCCCCCATTCTCAGTTGCTTAATTTTCAAATCTTCGAATTATCCCATTTTCAATTTAATTTGGTTTTCTTTGCATTCCGTTTCAGGGCAACTATGCAGGATTTAAGAGTTACCATCATTCAATCTGACCTTCATTGGGAAGACATAGGGGCTAATTTGGCCTCTTTTGAGGAAAAGATATGGCGCATTGGTCAATCTACTGATGTGATCATTTTACCGGAAATGTTTACGACAGGGTTCACCATGAAGGCCAATAAGCTGGCCGAGCACATGAATATGCGCACCTTCAAGTGGATGAAGCAGATGGCCGATCAGACTGGGGCGTTGATATTAGGCAGCTTTATTGCAAACGTGCACGATCGATTCTACAATCGCCTCCTTTGGATGGAGCCGGGCGGCAATTTTAAAACCTATGATAAACGCCATTTGTTCCGAATGGCCGAAGAGCAACAAGTTTACGCGCAAGGAGAGAGTTTATTGATTGGACATTGGAAGGGCTGGCGGATTTGTCCGCTTATCTGTTATGATTTGCGTTTTCCTGTTTGGAGTCGCAACCGGTGGAACCCTTCGTTGAAGAAATTGTCTTACGATTTGATGATTTATGTGGCCAACTGGCCTATGGTTCGATCTACCGCCTGGGAGACTTTACTCCGCGCACGCGCCATCGAAAACCTGAGTTATGCTGTTGGCGTCAATCGGGTAGGTATTGATGGGAACGGGATCGAATACAATGGCCAATCATCGATCATAGGCCCAAAGGGAGATTCAATTTTTACCGTAGAAGGTATTGAATCAATTAAAACGATCGAGCTGAGTAGTAATGCATTGCAGGCCTACCGCGATAGATTTCCAGCTTATTTGGATGCTGATGATTTTTCTGTGGAAGCAGAGGCTTTCGAGGAAAGAGAATCTAATTAGTCGATTCGATGATTTGAAGATGTATGATCAAATTATCTTATCGATCACTCCCTACCTGAATTTTCAAATTCTCTAATTTTCAAATTAATATGCAGAAGAAGATCACCCGTGCACTAATCTCCGTTTTTTATAAAGACAACTTAGAACCCATCATTCATGCGCTTGCAAAGAGTCAAGTAGAGTTTGTGTCAACAGGAGGTACGCAGGAATTCATCGAGAAATTAGGTTACAAGGTAATCCCAGTTGAACAACTGACTGGCTACCCTTCCATTTTTGGAGGACGAGTGAAAACTCTACATCCCGCGGTGTTTGGCGGAATTCTTTATCGCAGGGAGGACGCAGGCGATTTAAAGCAAGCTATTGAATTCAAAATTGCGCCCATTGATTTGGTGATTGTAGACTTGTATCCATTTGAAGAAACCGTGGCCAAGGGCGGCAGCGAGGATGAAATTGTAGAAAAAATAGATATTGGCGGGATATCGCTCATTCGTGGCGCTGCCAAAAATTTCAATGACGTTTTAATTGTCTCTTCCAGAAATCAATATAATGAGCTTTTGGAGCTACTGGAGAAAAACAATGTATCCACTGATTTAGCGGATCGTAAGCGCTTTGCCGCCAAAGCCTTTGATGTAACATCTCACTACGATTCGGCTATATTCGGCTTCTTCAATCGCGAGCAGCAACTGCCTAGTTTCAAGAGCAGTTTTCAAAACGGACAAGTACTGCGCTATGGAGAGAACCCGCATCAAAAAGGTGTTTACTATGGCGATTTGGAGTCGCTGTTTCAAAAATTGAACGGCAAAGAGCTTTCTTATAACAATCTGGTGGATGTAGATGCAGCGGTTAACCTGGTCAAAGAATTTGATGGGGAAACCGCCTTTGTCATTATTAAACATACCAATGCCTGCGGGGTGGCAACTGGTTCATCTGTAAAAATGGCCTACCTAAAGGCTTTTCAGGCGGATACTATTTCTGCTTTTGGCGGAGTGTTGATAACCAATCAACCCATCGACCTTGCTGCTGCCGAAGAGATCAATAAGCTTTTTTTTGAGATACTAATCGCACCCGGCTACGATGGAAACGCGCTTGAACTTTTGCGATCCAAAAAGAATCGGATGATTTTGGAGCAAAAGAAGTCGCTCAAAGTAACCAAGCAATTCAAGAGTTTGCTAAATGGCGTAATTGAACAAGACGTGGACTTGAAAACGGACGCCAAAGGAGACTTAAAGACGGTCACTAGGGTGGAGCCTACTACGTCTGAAGTAAAAGCTCTTTTGTTTGCCAGCAAAGTTTGCAAACACACGAAATCCAACACGATCATTCTAGCGGTAGATGGACAGATGCTCTCTAGTGGTGTCGGGCAAACCAGTAGAGTAGATGCGCTAAGGCAAGCCATTGACAAGGCAGCTGCGTTTGGTTTTGATGTAAAGAATTCTGTTATGGCCTCAGATGCTTTTTTTCCTTTCCCAGATTGCGTTGAAATAGCTTACAAACAGGGCGTAAGAGCAGTCATTCAACCTGGAGGCTCCATTAAGGATCAAGAGTCGATTGATTATTGTGATCAGCATGGAATGGCAATGGTGTTTACAGGGGTGAGGCATTTTAAACACTAACACGTAAGTTATTAGGCGATTTCGCTTTAAAAATCACCGGATTATTTCTGTAATTTCGGGCTTTCAAAAAATTTTATTTTAGAGGAGATAACTAAATGGGACTATTCGATTTTTTTACCCAAGACATCGCCATCGATCTGGGCACAGCCAATACGCTGATTATTCACAAAGACAAGGTAGTGGTAGATGAGCCGAGCATCATCGCTATCGATAAAACGACAAACAAAGTGTTGGCCATTGGGCGTGAGGCCATGCAAATGCATGAAAAAACCCACGACAACATAAAGACCATTCGACCTTTAAAGGAAGGGGTGATTGCAGATTTTCATGCGGCTGAGATGATGATCCGCGGAATGATCAAGCTGATTGACACAGGTAGAAGATTGTTTCCACCTTCTCTTCGGATGGTCATCTGCATTCCATCAGCCATCACTGAAGTTGAGAAGCGCGCAGTACGTGACTCTGCAGAACATGCGAATGCCAAAGAAGTGTACATGATTCATGAGCCGATAGCTGCGGCTATTGGAATAGGAATAGACATTGAGCAACCGATCGGCAATATGATCGTGGACATTGGTGGGGGAACAACCGATATTGCTGTTATTGCTTTGTCAGGAATTGTTTGTGATCAATCCATACGCATTGCGGGCGATACTTTCAATCGAGATATTTTAGATTATATGCGCAGGCAACACAACCTGTTGATTGGCGAGCGTTCTGCTGAACGTGTGAAAATTGAAGTGGGTTCTGCGTTGACCGAATTAGATGATGGCCCGGACGATTATGAAATCCGCGGTCGCGATTTGATGACGGGTATTCCAAAGACGATCAAGATTTCCTATTCAGAAGTGGCTTTTGCGCTCGATAAATCGATATCCAAGCTGGAGGAAGCGGTATTAAAAGCGTTGGAGTTATCGCCACCCGAGCTATCTGCCGATATTTATGAACAAGGGATTTATCTGACAGGTGGTGGTGCCATGTTACGGGGTCTTGATAAGCGGCTTTCATTGAAAACCAAACTGCCAATACACGTTGCGGAAGACCCTCTTCGCGCTGTGGTTAGGGGCACAGGTGCGGCTTTGAAAAATCTTAACCATTATCGGAAAGTATTGATGACTTAAGTGAATGGAACGGCTCCTTAAATTCCTTTTTGAGTATAGGGCTTTTTTCACTTTTCTGTTTTTAGAGCTATTTAGTGTGTGGTTGGTGGTTGAGAACAATCAATACCAGAGTACAACCTATTTCAATACGTCAAATCAGATAGCTGCAACCATCATCAGTACCTCTCAGACGATTCGGGAGTATTTCTCATTGCGAGACATCAATACCGATCTGGCAATTGAAAATAGTAGACTTAGAAAAAAGCTAAGTCAACAAGATCAAATCTTATTAACCATAGAACGCCACCTATTTGGAGACTCTGCGATTATCAATCGTTTTGATTTTATCAGTGCCAAGGTGGTTAATAACTCTACCCGTTACTACAAGAATTTTATTACAATCAACAGAGGTAGGGATGATGGATTGCAAGCTGGAATGGCAGCCATTAGTCAAAGGGGAGCGGTAGGCAAAGTGAAATCAGTTTCAGAACATTACGCGGTGTTGATATCACTGTTAAATATTGACGATCAAGTTTCAAGCGTTATTAAGCGGACGGGTCACTTTGGAACGGTGCAATGGGATGGAACAGACACCCGATTTATTGATCTCAAATATATTCCCAGACATGTTGCATTGAAAGCAGGAGATACCATTGTTACCTCGGGATACAATTCGGTATTCCCCGAAGGAATTGTGATTGGAACCATTAGTAGTTTTAAACTAAACGAAGAAGCTCAATTTCACTCGATCAAAGTAGCATTGTCACAAGATTTTGGCAATTTGTCGTTTGTGGAGGTGGTTAGGAGCAATTTGAAAATCGAGAAAGATTCGTTAGAACAAAAAACAATAGGCGACCCGAAATGATACGCGGAGGAATTTTGCAAATCGTTTTATTCTTTGTGTACCTGATTTTACAGGTCGTACTGCTAAAAAATTTGGTTCTCTTTAACACTTCATTTTGTTTTTTATATGTAGCGTTTATTCTTCTCCTACCTGTGGAAATGAGCAATTTACTACTGATGTTGATTGCCTTTCTGCTCGGGATTTCAGTTGATATTTTCTACAATAGCCTGGGCCTTCATACGATGGCTCTCGTGTTGTTAGCCTACTTGAGAAATTATTGGCTTGCCACAATTACACCACAAGGCGGATATGATATAGGAACGCCCCCTACGTTGTCAGCCAATGGATTGCAGTGGTTTTTGGTATACACACTGCCGCTTGTTTTTGTTCATCATTTGGTTCTTTTCTTTGTTGAGGCTTCGGGTTTTACCATGTTTTGGTACACCATGTTGAAAGTCATCAGTAGTTTGCTTTTTACAATGACGGTGATGCTATTACTTCAATATCTTTCTCTAGATAGACGCAGATGAACGAAGGAAGGCGTGAAATAGTACAACTTGTTTTTGTGTTGGTTGGCTTGATCTTCCTGGTCAAATTATTCTTTATCCAGGTGCTTGACAACAAGTATGCCGAGCTAGCGGATAGCAACGCCATACTTCGTCAGGTGGAATATCCCTTTCGGGGCTTAATCACAGACCGGCATGGGGAGCTCATTGTTTTTAATACACCTGAATATGACCTGACGGCAATTGTAAAAGATATCAAGAATTTCGACTCCGCGAACTTTTGCCAGGTTTTTGAACTCTCAAGAGAAGATCTGCGGTTGAAGTTTAGAGAGATGAAAAAGAGGAAGGAGTATTCGCCTGTAAAGCCAACTCTCTTTATTGATCAACTTTCTAATTTGGATTTTGCCCGCGTGCAAGATCGACTTGATGAATTCTCCGGTTTCTATATTGAGGCAAGAACGACCCGCGCCTATACGACCCACGCATTGGCTAACGCACTTGGTTATGTAAGTGAATTGAGCAAAGATCAATTAGAAAGGGATGAAAAGAGTTTCTATCGTCAAGGTGATTACATCGGGCAGAGTGGAATTGAATCCTACTATGAAGAACAGTTAAGGGGAAAACGTGGCGTGCGATTTAAACTTAGGAATGTAAAGGGTGTTGAAAAAGGGTCCTTCAAAAACGGAGCGTACGATACGTTGTCAATTCCAGGCCAGAATTTGGTCTCTGGCATTGATTTAGATTTGCAACAGTATGGAGAACTGTTGATGAAGGGTAAATCTGGTAGTATTGCCGCCATAGAGCCTTCATCGGGAGAAGTATTGGCATTGGTTTCGGGCCCTTCTTATGACCCTAATCTTCTTACAGGAAGCAAATACAGCTCAAATTTTAGATTGATCAGCAATGATACACTGAAACCTTTATTCAATAGGCCGTTGATGGCGCAGTACCGCCCAGGATCTATTTTCAAAATTGCACAAGCGATGACAGCTCTTCAAGAAAAAGTGATCACGCCAGAAACACGCATTCGATGCGATAAGTCTCTGATTGGTTGCCATGCGGGACATGATAACCAGGATTTGAGGGGAGCCATTGCAAATTCTTGTAATCCTTATTTTTTGGGTGTGCTTCGAAAGATGTTGAACAAAGGCGTTTCCAATTCACCCTTTGAAGACACACGCATCGGCCTTGCGGAATGGAACAAACACATTAACAGTTTTGGATTTGGAAGTAATTTAGGGATTGACCTTCCCAATGAAAAAGGAGGATTAATTCCAACGCCCGCCTATTATGATCGAGCCTATGACAATCGCCCCTGGAAATTTTCAAACATTTATTCGATAGCAATAGGTGAAGGAGAGAATCTGGTAGTGCCGATTCAGATGGCAAATTTTGCCGCTATCATCGCCAATCGCGGCTTTTATTACACTCCTCATTTGATAAAGGGAATTGGCAAAGAAGGAAAGCCATTGGCAAAATATACGGAGCGACATTATACAACCATCGACTCTTCCTATTTTAGAATTGCAGTGGACGCAATGCAAGAGGTAGTCGAATCTGGAACGGGTCAATACCGGGCACGGTTAGCCGACATTATTGTGTGTGGTAAGACAGGCACGGTGCAAAATGATCCGCTTCCTGCACACTCCGTGTTTATTGCTTTTGCACCAAGGGATAATCCTAAAATCGCTATCTCGGTGTATGTGGAAGATGCCGGCCAAGGGGCGCGTGCAGCCGCCTCTATTGCTAGTTTGATGATTGAAAAATATCTCTTAGGCAAAACAAACCGTCAGTTTATTGAAGACTATGTATTGGCCGGTAAATTCTTAGATCAAAAAAATTGAAAAGAGACGATGACATATCGGTAAAACTTGATTGGACAACGATTCTCCTATTCATGGCGCTGGTCACGCTAGGCTGGCTCAATATATTTGCTGCGATTTACGATGAAACAGCCAGCCAAACTATTTGGGATTTGTCGCTGAGTTCAGGTCGGCAGCTATTGTTTATTGCTGCGGCAGCGGTGATCGTAATTATGATCATCATTATCGACATGCGTTTCTATGAAACGTTTGCCTACCTGTTTTATGGCTTGATATTGGTACTTCTATTTCTCGTTCCCTTTTTCGGAAAAGAGGTGGGAGGGAATAAGGCATGGATTGGAGTCGGGTCCTTTGGTGTTCAACCCTCAGAGTTTGCAAAATTCATTACGGCATTGGCGGTAGCAAAGTATATTGGATCTGTAGGTTTTCGAATGGACAACTTACGCAATCAGGCTGTTTTATTTGCATTGATTGGAGTTCCGATCATACTCATACAATTACAAAAAGATACAGGTACAGCGCTGGTCTTCACTTCTTTTGTATTGGTATTTTATAGAGAAGGAATGTCTCCCTTTCTTTTGATCGTTGGGGTATGCGCAGCAACGATTTTTGTGTTAACGCTTTTGGTTCCCAATCCTCTTTACTTACATGCGGCCATTGCGATAATTCTGATTTTGTTGATTTCGTTTGGAAAGAAAAGATTTAGGCGAATTGCTATTTTGGTCGTTGGTGCGTTACTGATTAGTGGTGTCATCGTAAGTGTTGATTATGTGGTCAATGATGTGTTAAAACCGCATCAACAAAACAGGGTGAAGGTTTTGGTTAACCCTGATATTGATCCATTAGGTGTCGGATGGAACGTAACTCAATCAAAAATCGCCATCGGAAGCGGGGGCTTTGTTGGAAAAGGTTTTCTAAAAGGAACTCAAACCAAGTTTGACTTTGTGCCGAAGCAAAGCACTGATTTTATTTTCTGCACAATAGGTGAGGAGTTTGGATGGATAGGCAGCCTGGTTGTTATTGGACTTTTTGTTGCGCTACTGTTAAGGGTTATATTTTTGTCTGAAAGGCAAAAGAGTCGGTTTGCCCGGGCCTATGGGTACAGTGTCGCATGCATTTTGTTTTTCCACTTTGCTATAAACATCGGCATGACGGTCGGCTTGTTTCCCGTCATCGGAATCCCCCTGCCATTCTTTAGCTATGGTGGTTCTTCCCTATGGGGATTTACAATTCTATTGTTTGTTTTGTTGAAGCTGGACGCACACAGAAGCCAAGTACTTCAACGAGTATAATCAGCTGAACTATTCGCTAAAACGTTTTTGTAGCACCTCCAAAAACTCTTCATACTCCTCACTTTCCCGATCCCAAGCTGGGTAGGCATCGCCTAAATGAGCTAAAGCATGATTTAACGAAGGCATAGTCTCAATCTTTTCGATCTCTTCCGAGAAGATCTCAAAATCCCCCTTGAACAGGATTTTGGTAAACATAAACTTCTGATTAATGGTCAGTCCATCTCGTAGGCGGCTTGGTTTTGGTCGCAAAGGGGTGTTGGATTTAAGTTCCTTTACCGAAGAGGGAAGCTCAGGGAATACTTTTGCTTGCTCAACTAGCTTTTTTCCAGCGATTATGGGCGTTGATTTTTGGTCAAAAAAAGCTTCGAGTTTTAATGGTAGTAATTTTGAAAATTGAGCCACGTATTGATCAGCCTCTTCTGGTGTAAAGTTTACTTCTTCCAAGATGTGATCCAACAGGCCGAAAGCTTCGTTGCCAGTAATCAATTCCGACTTGCGTTCTTCCAGCTTGATCAGTAGATTTTCGAGAGGCGCCTTGTTGATCTTCAAATACTTTAATTCTTTTCGCAGCACCTCTGTTTTAAGATAGCCTTTTCCATAGCTTTCCAGTGTTTCAGAATAAAAGTCATACGGGGTTACAATAAGCTGAATTGTTTTTGAAATAGCTGCTTGCAAAAGAGCCTGAAAATCTGACTTCCCAACCGAAATATGGTTGGAAAGCACATTTTGAAATTGGACAAGTGCGGCCTTTACTTCGCTTGTTTCATAGTCAAAATAAGGGCTTTTAATTTTTTCGGTTTCCAAGGTCCATATGTTCATCAATTCTCGAATGACAAACAGATTCACTTGCTTGACATCACAAAGGGACAAAATTTCTAAGCCCGAGATCTGCTGTTTTTTTGCGAAAAATTGATCTGCCAGTTTTGCCGTATAGGCTTGACTGTATTCGCTGATGGCTTTGGTGCTTATTTTTTCATCCATAGATTTGTAGAAGCGAATGGTAAAGATAGTAATAGAAAACCTTGGCGTAAAAGAAGTTGTTACCAATGATGTTTCAAGGTCAGTATTAGCCATTTTGCACAGCCATTTTATTGACTGGATGCACACTTGTGGCGGCAAAGGTCGCTGTACTACCTGCAAGATGATTGTTAAAAAAGGTGGTGAGAATTTGAGTGGACTTACAGTGGCAGAACGAAAATATCAGCGCGAAGGAGCCCTTATTATTGGAGAACGGCTGGCTTGTCAGTCGAAGTTAGTAGGGGATATCGTAATACGTGTGCCCGAAGAGAGTAAACTGCCACACATTGTCTATGGGCAATAGGGTTGGCTTAATTACTTATTCTTCCATCCGATTTTTTACCTTGCAGCATGTTTGTTGAGCCCCATATTGGTAGAAATAGCCAAACCGACAAGAATGGTTGGATCGAGGTCATAAGTGGGTGCATGTTTTCTGGTAAAACCGAAGAGCTGATCCGGAGGCTTAATCGTGCGCTGATCGCCAAACAAAAGGTTGAAATTTTCAAACCTGCCATTGATAAACGCTATGACGAGCAGAAGATCGTGTCTCATAGCGAACGTGAAATTCGTTCCACCCCGGTAAATTTTGCAGGAGATATTTTGTTATTGGCGGGTGATTGCGATGTGGTTGGGATAGATGAGGCACAATTTTTTGATGATGCCATTGTAGATATTTGCAACACACTGGCCAATAGCGGTAAAAGAGTAATCGTGGCCGGATTAGACATGGACTATGAAGGTAAGCCTTTCGGCCCCATGCCGAATCTGCTAGCAGTAGCTGAATTTGTTACAAAAGTCCATGCGATCTGTGCTCAAACCGGAGAACTCGCTTCTTTTTCATTTCGCTTGGCGGAAAACAAATCGCAGGTACTGTTGGGCGAAAAGGATAAATACGAAGCACGCAGCAGGAAGGCGTTTGTGGAGGGATCCAAGAATTAGATCATGCTTCACAAAACGCGCGGTATCGTTTTTCGATTTACCAAATATGCCGAGTCATCGATTATCGTTACGATATTCACTGAGCATTTTGGCTTACAGACGTACATCGTCAATAGTGTGCGCAGCAAAACTGGGAAAGGCAAAATTGCTTTATATCAGCCGCTCACTTTGTTAGAGATGGTGGTATATCATAAAGAAAACGCTACTATTTTGCGGATAAAAGAAGTGAAGTGTTTTCATCCCTACCAAACACTGACGACAGACTTCAAAAAATCAACCATTGCTCTTTTCTTGACCGAAGTAGTCAATCGTGCTGTGAAGGAACAATCGCACACCCAAGAGTTGGGACAGTTTTTGTTTCACGCGTTTATTTCATTGGATGGTCTTAAGCAAAATATTGAAAATTTTCATTTGTTGTTCTTGATTAAGTTGAGCCGCCATTTGGGCTTTGGCGTTCACCAACCCGAGGAAATCTTAACACCTTTCTTTGCTGACGATAAAGAGGAAAAAATTCTTGAAGACCTTCTTACAGCTGAATTTAGTTTGGCTATACAGATGAATCAGGTTCAGCGAAGAAATTTATTGGATGTCTTGCTTCGCTTTTACGCCTCTCATGTTGAGAACTTTGGTGAGTTGAAATCACTATCTGTTGTTAGGGAATTAATCAATTAAGGATGAGAAAATTTGAAATACCCATTCAAGTACGCTGGTCCGATATAGATCAGAATAGACACCTGCGACACTCGGCTTATTACGACTATGGAGCCACAACTCGTATCGCCTGTTTTTCACAGCATGGGTTAACCAACTTGAAATTTGAAGAATTGCGCATCGGCCCTATTCTCTTTCGAGAAGAAGCTCTTTTTAAGCGAGAGATAAAATTTGAGGATAGCGTGTTAGTTGATTTAGTGGTTACAAAAGCAACAGCTGATTTTTCTAGGTGGAGTATTCGGCATCATATTTATAAAGAAGATCGCCAAGTAGCGGCTATCTTAAACATGGATGGCGCCTGGATTGATATGACCAAAAGGAAACTAGCGATACCCAATGATTTTATTCGGCAAGTATTTGCGGATTTCCCGAAAGCCGAAGATTTTGAAACGATTCCATTTAAAAGAACAGACTATTAGCTATATTGGTCAAGTAGTTTATTCTTCACTGTATGAGGTATTCGTTCTACTTCTACTTGTTAGTGGCTAGTTCATGCACCCCTATCTATTTTCCGAACTCGCATAATGTCCCCACTTTTTCTAAAGGAGGAGAGTTTCAAGCCAATATGCAGGCGCAGTTAGCTACACCATTTTCATCTAGCGTTCAAACACAGGCTGCCTATTCGCTCAGCAATCATATCGCTGTACTGGGTAACTACGGTTATTTTCAAGCCCGTGCTGGCGGTCGCAGTAACTTAGGCGAAGTTGGTATTGGCTATTTTACAAATCCTTCTTCAAAGCAACACACCAGCATTTTTGCAGGCTACGGTGTGTCTGAATCGGATTTGCAAATCAACGATGGTTTTTATGGAACTCTTTATCCAGATACGGTGCTAACAAAATATAGCGCTCGGCAAGTATTGAGTCGTTACAGTAAATTTTTCGTTCAACCAGCATATGGGCTTTTGGTTTCAAATCGCGTCCATTTAATCGTTTCGTTAAAGGCAAGTCGAATTGATTTTGATAACATTTATTCCAGGGACACAGATCGGCTAAGGATGCCCTATGGACCAACATATCACTTCGAACCGGCAGCTACGCTTAAGCTAAATTTTCCGAACGTCAATCTGGGGATACTTTTACAGTTGGGTGTTCACTTAACAGGCGACAAACAAATACAAGATTCTAATATAGCGCGGTTTGCCTTTGGTTTGCAATGGAGATTGACTCCAAAAAAGAAAGAGTAAAATCTTTTAAGCCATCAGCCTCTCAATGATTCCATCCACCGTAATTCCCTCAGCTTCGGCTTTGAAGTTTCGTACCAGGCGGTGACGCAAAACGGGTTTAGCAACAGCTCGCACATCTTCAATATCGGGGGAATACTTGCCATTGATCAATGCATTGCATTTGGCGCCTAATACTAAAAACTGTGAAGCCCGTGGACCTGCGCCCCACTCTAGCAAGTCATTTGCAATGGCCGAGCCGTTTTGCCCAGGTCTGGTGGAATGCACCAGCTTGACCGCATACTCCACTACATTGTCAGCAATGGGCACTCTTCGTACTAAGTGCTGAAAGGCAGTAATCTCTTCCGCGTTTAGTGTTTTAGAAACCTGTTGAGTAACATCGGCTGTTGTATTTTTTACAATGCTTATTTCTTGTTGGTAAGTGGGATAGTCTAAGAAAATATTAAACATAAACCGATCCAGTTGTGCCTCAGGCAATGGATAGGTTCCCTCTTGTTCGATGGGATTTTGTGTAGCCAATACGAAGAAAGGTCGCGGCAAGGGATAATTGTTTCCCGCGATGGTTACTGCATATTCTTGCATTGACTCTAACAATGCAGCTTGTGTTTTCGGAGGCGTACGATTGATTTCATCAGCCAAAATGATATTTGCAAAAATGGGTCCTTTTACAAATTGAAAGTTTCGTTCTTTATCCATCGTTTCTGCCCCTACAATATCTGAAGGCATTAGATCCGGTGTAAATTGAATGCGTTTGAATTGCAGATCAAGCGAAGTGGAAATGGTTTGAACGAGTAGCGTTTTCGCCAATCCGGGAACTCCGATCAGTAGCGAATGTCCTTGACAAAAAATACCCGTCAAAATCAAACGAACAACATCATCTTGCCCGACTACTATTTTGGCAATCTCTTTTTTGAGATTCAAATACGTTTGAGCAAGGGCATCGGCTGCTTCAACGTCATTGGTATACTGTTTTGCCATTTTCTATAAATTAAAAAATTTCAAGATTCAACGTTGAATATAATACTAAGAAACAGGTTGGACCTTTGAATTTTGGTTCCGGAATTTATTCTAAGATTTTACAATAATTATAGGCCGGATCGATGTTGATAAAAACATCTTGCCTAGATTTTACAAACCACTTTTCGATTATTTTATCTTTCTTTTCAGCCAGTGCGGCCGATTGAATTCGATGCCAGTCATCTTTTAGATTTGCCTGGTGGGGGGGGAGTTTTGCTTTATAATAAAGTATGCGAGCGGCCTCTTTTCCTTCTTCTGTACGATAGGTAAGTGGTTTTGAAATAGCGCCCACTTTCATGGTGTCAATGGCGAGGTAAACCACTGGATCAATTTCGCGAAGTGAGACGTGTAAACCACCATCGCCATCGGTGAAAAAGCCACCTCGCCCCTTGGTGGGCGTATCGTCTGAATATTCTTTTGCAGCATATTCAAATTTGATGCTGTCTTTTACAATTTTTCGCCTCAGGCTATCGAGATACTTCTCGGCCTTTGTTATATCATCGGCTGAGGGATTGCCAAGCAATAGGATATGACGGGAGTTATATTCATTTCCACGCCTGTCAATCAACTGCATAATGTGTATACCAAAGGGCGATTCAAAGGGTTGGGAAATTTCTCCTTTGCGCAGCTTAAAACCCATTGCCTCAAACTGAGGCACCATTGCTCCACGACCAACAAAACCCATTTCCCCACCATTGGAACGTGCTGAAGGATCTTCTGAATATTTTTGGGCCAATGCATTGAAATCTTCTCCGTTTAAAATGCGCTCACGAAGCTCTCTCAACCTCGCTTTCGATTCCTCTTTCTGGACATCACTGATCTTTGCCACTTTTACAATCTGACCGATTTCTACATCTGACGAGTAGAATGGCAAGCTGTCATGCGGTATTTTATTATAAAATCGTTTTACTTCAGCGGGCGTGATTTTCAGATCTTTTGTAATGCGGCCTGTCATTTCGCGCGCCAAGAGTTGTTCTCTAATCTGATCTCTCAATTCAACTCTAATTTGCTCTAAGCTTTTACCATATCTGCGTTCGAGCTCCTCAGGTGAGTTACCTGAGTTTTGAAGAATTGCATTCATACGCTGACCTGTGTTTTGATCCACTTCGAGGTCGGTTACTAAAACGGAGTCAATGGCCGCTTTTGCAACCATCAGCTTGTTCATGATCAATCGGTTGAAAAGCTGACATTTCGCCTGCTCTGATTGTTGATTGCCCTCCGCGATGTATCCCTGATATGCGGATTCCAACTCTGATTTGATTACAATATAGTTGTCAACCTTGGCGATGATTTTATCCACCACGAAGCTTGTTTTCTCCTTTTCCTGCGCGGAAAGTTGCAGGCTGACAGCCAGAAAGAATAGGTTAAGGATTAAAAACCTCAAATTCCTTTCGTTTAACACCATTTTCATATACCTCGTCCTCCAATTTTTTGGCAAGTTCTACTTTTCTTTTGTTTAAAATAATGTTTTTGATCTCGCTCTCTACGAATTCTACAGGCGATACATTGTCGGCAATTTTAAAGGCGTCAACTTTCAGGAAATAGAGGAAATCCTGGTCGTTTGTTTCATAATAGCGATAGTTGCGCAAAAACTGAATTTTATCTGGAATGGTCGCCATCGGAGAGTTTGCCACGAGTTTATCAAGTTCGATCCAGGTTGAATCTGGCAATTGATACTCGGCAGAAAAACTGAGGCAATAGGATTTTAATTCCTCCATATCCTTGGCCTTGTCTGAAAAGACGAGTGTTTTTACTCGTTGAATTCGCGGTGCTGTTTTTGGAATTTTTATGTAGGTGCCCTGTACAATATTTTGTTTCAAAACGAAGTTGTCGAGATGAGTTTTGTAATAAGCGGCAATTTCAGTTGACGACACTGAATCGTTTAGGTTTTTTTTGATGTAGAAATTTTGAAACTCGTAGCCTATTAGGCTGTATCGATACTCCTCCACCCTCCTTTCTACTTCGGCTTCGTTGATGTCGATGTTTTTTGCTGCCTCATTTAACAGCAGTTGTTTGCGGATCCAACTGGTAACGTAAGAAGAGATTCTGGCGGCACTGTCACCAGCGGTGGCATCTTTGGGTACTATGCCTTTCAATTCGTCCAAGTACAGAAAGGACTGATTGACGCGCGCAACGGGCTTTCTCGATTCGTCAGAACCCTTTTTTCCTCTTTTCATTTGAATTAAATCGCACGAGGAGGCGATCATCCCCAGAATGAAGCAAAAAGCGATCGTTTGCAGGCGATAGATTTTCATTTTTTAACAAGCGCTGTTACAACGCTCTTTTTTACTTTTTGATTTATTTCCACTGGATATTTTTTTCTTAACAAAGCTATCCAGTTTTGCTCTAATTCGTTTTGAAAGTCTGAAATGATGCTGGCACGCGCTTCTTCAAAGCTCTTGGTGCCGGGCGCAATCAGCCTGTTTATTTCTACCAAGTGGAAAGTCTTATCTGTTTCTGTTTCATGTAATCCGGACGACCAACTGACATTATCGATGATTTTGCTTTCGCCTTTTTCATAGTTCCGAAATCCCTGTACAGATTTGAATTTTTTGATATCGGCATTTTGAATGGTGTCTCCTTTCTCTATTTTCTTTTTGAAATCGGTGATTAGATTTTTATCAGGAGTTGAAAAAATGCGCGCCTCCACGCGATTTCCGCCCACGTATTTTGCCTTATTTCTTTCATAAAAACCTCGTTGGCCAGTTGTGTCTTGTGAAGCCCGATTCCAGATTTCCTTTTCCATAATTTCAAAAAACAGTATGCCTTCTCGGTATTCAGTCAAAAGATTTTTAAACTCGGGCTTTTCTTTGACAAGCTTCGCTTCCTCTGCATATGTGATGACCTCGTCAACAAAAAAAATGTAGAGTTGATTGATGTAAGCGGCCGGAATCATGGAAGACGGAGCTTGATTGGTCTTTAGATAGTTCACAAAATCACCCACCAAAACATTCTTGGTTTGAATTTTAAAAATCGGTTTTGTTAGTGATGCAGTTTCCCCTTTGTACTTCCACTTTCCTTTTGTTAGCATCGAATCAGCCAAATCAAAAATGAACTTCTTATTTTCAGTCACCTCCGCAAAGCCAAAATCTTTTCTTCTTTTGGTTGTAAATGCCTGCTGCGAGATCTGCAAACGTTCATCGCGTGCTACTTTTCTCTTTAGTGCTTCCGCCATCTCACCATAAGGCGGAAGTGGTATTTTCTTGTCTAAACGGATGATGTGCCAACCAATTGAAGATTTAAACGGATCTGAGATGTCTCCCGGTTTAGCGAGTGCAAAGGCTGTACTTTCAAATTCAGGCACGGACGCCAGTGCCCCTACTCCAAAAGCCCTTAATTTTCCACCGGTATCTTTTGTGTTCGCATCTTGCGAATTCTCTTTGCAAAGCTCGTCCCACGGCCTACCAGCTTTCAACTGATCAAAAATTTCAAAGGCTTTGTTTTTTGTTTTGGTGTCATCTGCCGTTTCGTTTCTTAAAAGAATATGTGCTACCTCAACCTCACCACGAGCTGGTTTTTTATCAATCACTTTGAGCAGGTGGTATCCAAAACGTGTACGCACTACATAGGATATTTTGCCTTTGTCAGTTTTGTAAGCAGCTTCCTCAAAGGGGTAGACCATTTGCATGGCGGTAAAATAGCCGAGGTCTCCTCCATTGTACTTGGCGGATGGGTCTTCGGAAAGTTCGCGGGCTAGCTTTTCAAAATCTTCGCCTGCTGCTATCCTTTTTCTGATGTCATCGATCTTGTTATAGGCCGCAGCTGTATCAGAAGGGAATGCATCTGGCTTAAGGTTAATGAGAATGTGAGAAGCTCTCACCTCTTGCGTTAAATGATCGTAGGCTTCCTTGGTCAATCGTTCGAGCGCATCGGGCTCTGCGCGGTAAGGTTTCTTTAGGTCTTCTCGGTAGGTCTTAAACTCTTTAATAAACTTAGCCGTTGTGTCCATCCCCAACGCTCTCGCTTCTGCAACTTTCAGTTTGAAATTGATAAATAGATTTAAGTATTCATTGATTTTTACATCGGTGAAATCCTCAGGTTTGTTTTGATGATTTTTGGTATAGAGATAAATAAATTCATCCGATAGAATGGGCGCCTTATTCACGGTGAAAAGCACTTCTGTTTTAGTCTGTTTTGGCGCTTGCCCAATGGCCGACAATGAGACAGAGCAAAAAAAGAGATTCAGCAAAAAGTTGCGCATGGAAGAAAAATAGAGTTGCAAAAATAGTAGAAAATTTGGAGTTAGCGGATTTCGAAAACGCAGGGTAATTCTATATCGTCTTCGTAAGCCGGCAGATATTTTTACCGTCTTCGCGCAAATATTCAACCTTGTCCATAATTGATTTTACCAGTCGGATGCCCAGGCCGCCTTTTCGCTTCTCGTGTACTAGGCTATCCAGTTCCTGTTCTTTGTATTGGTTTATGTCGAACATAGAGCCATCATCGATTATTTCAAACACGAACTGATGGTGACCTGGAATGTGGATATTCATTGAAATCTTGTGGTCGGGATTGCAATGATGTGCATGAATCATCAAGTTAGAACACATTTCATCTAGGGCCAGCACAATGGCGCCCATCTCAAGATCGGAAACACCTTGTCCCTTGAGCGAGTTACGAATAAACTCGCGCACACCCTTTAGGTTGTTCAGGCTGCAGCCGATGTTATACTGATAGCTCATCTGCCAATATTTTTGCGTCTGATTTGGTCTCACGTATATTCAGCAAATCGGCCAACCCCAAAATGCTAAATGTATTCAACACGCGCTCTTTCAAACCGAAAAGTACGAGATACACTTTCTTGTCTTTTAATTCTTCGATATACGACATAAATACACCCAAGCCCGCAGAGGAGATATACTCCAATCCACTGCAGTCGACTAAAATCTTTCGATAACCATCACCTACACTTTTGGCAATTGCCAAGTCCAGTTCAATAGAAGAACTAGCGTCAATTTCACCAATTATGGCGATGATATCAGCTCCGTCTTCTTGAAGTCTCTTAATATGAACCATAGTATTCTAACGGGTTATGTTTTTTATTGTTTTCGATTATCGGAATCTGACAGTCATAGATGTATAATCGTCATTTATATCTTCCGTCCCTGAAAATTCATACAGGCGTTTAATTACGTTTTCTTCAATTTCCTTTGAACTTTTTTGTGACGATTCTTGTAATGCGGCCGCAAGTTGTTGCCCACCAAATTCTTCTCCTTTTCCATTTTTAGCTTCAGTGATGCCATCGGTATACAATACCATCACATCTCCGGGTTGATAATTAATTTCTTGATTCTCTACGAAATTACAATAGTCCAAACTGCGCACCATGCCCAATGCAGTGCCTTTGTCCTTTAGAAAAATGGATTCATTTTTAGCGGCCTGGTAGTAAAGCACGGGGCAATGGCCCGCGCGCGAATAATATACTTTCTTGGTTTGTGTGTTGATCACAAAATAGGTAGCGGAAATAAATGAGCCCCGTTCGAGGCAGTACACTAGTGCTTTATTGGCCTTGATCATAAAATCTTTTGGCGATGGCCCTTGTTGCGCAAGACTATGAAAAATGCCTTTCATTTGTGACATGTGAAAGGCGGCAGTGGTTCCCTTGCCCGAGACGTCAGCAATGATCAACGCTACTTCGTGTTCGTTGATCCGAAGTGTATCGTAGTAGTCACCACCCACTTCATCTGCCGAAGCAGAGAACGCGGAGATCTCAAAATCAAGATTTATTTCTAGCTTGGTGGGTAGCAAACTTTGTTGAACTGTTTTGGCAATTTTTAATTCTTCTTTGTAGCGCGCATTTTGAAACGCCTCTTCCATCAGGCGAAAATTTTCAATAGAAATGCCTGCTTGGTTAGCAAATGCAGACACGATCCGTGTCATTTCTTTGTTAAAACCTTCGGGCAATTCTTTGAGCAGTGCCAACGTGCCAATGGTTTCTTCTTTTACTTTTATAGGGAAAGCCAGTAGCGAGCGGAAGCGCGAATTTTTCAACGAGCCCAGATGCTTGGAAAGATTTTTTGTTTTGTCGCTACTTTGATCTAACGCCCCTTTGATTTTATTCTTTTCTAAATGGGCTCGAATATCTTTGGACTCTTGCGCGGTGATCTTGTGCGTGAATAACCTCTGTTCACTGTTAGAGCCCTTCATTTCCAACCAGGCTGCGTCTGCGAAAACGGCACTCACGGAACTCTCCAAAAGAATGTTGTAGACACTCTCTTCGTTCTGCTCTGTTTGTATCGATTGGCTGATTCGTTGGAAACTTACTACCTCTTCTAGTTTTTGCTCAAAGACCGAAGATGTTGGTAAATTAAAAAGGACAACTAAGAATGAAAAGGTGATATACGTAATCACAAAAGCCAACAGTGCGATGCTAAAGATGTGGCTCTGGAAATCGATAAATGCGGTAGACTGTTGACTTATAGAGTCTGACCAAACGGTGACGGAGTAAAGAAAATAGACCAGGTAAAAAATAGATAGCAGTAGTAGTAATAGACTCGTCCATTTCTGTTTAAAATTGAGATAGGCGACCCATCGCATGTTAAATGATAGAACCAACCCCAGCACAATGACTAATGCGATAGCCGTATTGGAAACAGCTGGTGAAACAACGATATGGATACTGTCGTAGATCAAAATGCCCAGCAGAAGCAACTCGAAAGCAAGCCAGGCCCTGATTAACCACTTTGATTTTTGATAGAGAATTAAACGCTTCCAGGAAGTGTAGGCAGCCAGCAAAAAATTGATGAATAAGCCCAGATTAATTTGGTAGACAAGGTCGATGAAAAGAATGTTAGTGGGTAGTGGTGTGCTGCCAAGCAGGAACAGCAAAAGCCGAAACGCCAGTGAGATAACAGTGGCTATCAGCCCAGTGGCAAAAACCTTCCAGAGCAGATCGGTGAAATTGAGACTTTCATCTCGCTCTATTTTGAATTTGTAATAGTAAAAAAGCGAAATGATAAAGAGATCCAGCATGACTTGCGGCAGCCATTGGGGTACATCAGAGGGTAGCGCCTTTATGTCGGCAAAGAGAACGGTGATATCAGAAAAGGCCAAAACCACCCAAAAAATGAGGGCGCCCATGGAGGTGAGGCGAGTTAAGGCTTTTGTTTTGAACATGACTTGTAAAGAAAAAGCCAATCAGTTAGGATTGGCTTTGCAATAATAATGAAAGCGAGACGGTTATAAAAAGACATCCACCAGTACTTCTACGTCTTGTTTTGGGCATTCAAAAACACTATTTCACCACAAATCTTTCTGCTTTTGTAAAGTCTCCAGAAATAATCTTTGCGAAATAGATTCCGCTTTTTAGCGTTTGAGGGAACTCAATCATTTGAAAATTATCTGTCGGAACATATTCACTAATCGGGCTACCGAGGTTGTCATATATTACAACCCTAGTATTTGAATCTGGCGCGAAATTCAAAGTAACCCCAACATAGTTTCCGCTCGTTGGATTTGGGGAGATTGAAAACTCTTTTTTGCCTGAAAAATCTACGGCTACTACTTTAAAATATTCAGTATACCCGTCAAAGTCAATGGATTTTAATCGGTAGTAATTGAAGCCTATTATAGGATTTTCATCAATGTAAGAATAGTCATGTCTCACGTTAGTGGTACCATTGCCGTCAATTTTACCAAGCACCCGAAAATCCTTTCCATCCACGGAGCGTTCTACTTCAAAATAATCAAAGTTTAATTCTGAGGCTGTTGCCCAATTGGTTACTATCCTGGTCTGATCTAGCTGCCCCCGAAAAAATAAAAGGCTCACCGGAAGCGGCCCATTTCCACAAAAAGAAGGCGATGTCCCATCGGCACAGCCACCAGTGACAGAAACCGTTCCGCTGCCGGATGCTATTGACCCGTTACCTACAGTTAGGCTGCCGCCTATAGAAACATTTCCGTTTACCGCAAGAGCCGTATTTGTCCCGCCTGTAAAATTGCCATCGATCTGCACTGTTCCTGAACCGCCCACCGTGATTGTTCCGTTATTTCCCAGGTTCACATTGCCCTTGATAATTACACTTCCTGTAACGTTCCAGATAATATTATTATTCACTACTAAATCACCCCAAATTGTGAGCGTGCCGGTGATTGTTAATGTAGTCCCGTTATTGGTTGTGAAAGTTTTTAAGTTCCCAGATGCACCCAGGGTAAGACTGGCGCCAGATTGAATAATTAAGTCGTTATTGTTTCCAGTTGTTAGGTCTCCAATGGTATAATTAAAGCCCGTTCGAATAGTGGGGTCGACACTGTTACTAAGTGTAACGTTTTCGGTTATTAAATCACCAATATTACCTGCTGTCCAATTCGCAGAATTGTCCCAATTTCCAGTGGTCGCCATGGTTTGAGAAAAACCAAAAAATGGCAAAGAAAACATCAGAGAAAACAAAACGAACCGTTTAGACATTGTGAGTGGCGTTTTTTCGTGAAAAAGCACTAGTATATTAAGCATAAAACTTTGAACAACAGATCAATAAGAATTCACCAATACTAGTAACTAGGGGTCGTCCTAATTTCAAAAATACAACATTTCTTATTTTCTACTGTAATTAGGGGCTTCTCTTGTTATGGTTACATCATGCGGATGACTCTCATGCACGCCCGCAGCCGTAATTTTTACAAATTTTGCTGATTTGAGTTTGTCGAGATTCTTTGCACCACAATAGCCCATACCGGCTTTTAATCCACCCACGAGCTGGTAAAGCACTTCGGCTACCGACCCTTTGAATGGAACGCGACCTGAAATGCCCTCTGGCACCAGCTTTTTGATGTCATCTTCTGCATCCTGGAAATAACGGTCCTTGGAGCCATCATCCATGGCTTCCATGGAGCCCATGCCGCGATAGGATTTGAATTTTCTTCCTTCGTAGATGATCATCTCACCCGGGGCTTCTTCGGTGCCTGCAAGTAGTGAGCCAATCATTACGCTATCAGCACCTGCGGCCAGCGCTTTTACAATATCCCCGGAAAAACGGATGCCACCATCTGCAATCACTTTTACATCAGAGCCTCTCAATGCTTTTGCGGATTCGTACACAGCTGACAGCTGAGGTAGACCGATGCCCGCAACAATACGGGTGGTACAAATGCTGCCCGGGCCTACGCCCACTTTTACAGTGTCTGCACCTGCCTTGGCCAATGCCTTAGCGGCCGCACCCGTGGCAATATTTCCAACGATCAATTCAAGCGATGGGTACCTCCTTTTAACTCGTTTAGTGGCATCAATTACACCCTTAGAGTGCCCGTGTGCGGTGTCAATGCTAATCACATCGACCCCCGAAGTTTTCAAAGCTTCGATGCGCTCCATGATGTCTGCTGTTACGCCAACTGCACCCCCCACTCGCAGTCTTCCATACTCATCGTGGCAGGCATTCGGTTTGTTTTTTTTCTTAAGAATGTCTTTGTAGGTAACAAGGCCGGTTAATTTTCCTCGCTTGCTTACGATCGGGAGCTTCTCAATTTTATAATTCTGCAAAAGAATTTCCGCTTTCGCCAACGTGATTCCCTCCGGTGCGGTGATCAGGTTCTCTTTAGTCATGATTTCCGCGATCGGCCTATTCATGTCTTTTTGAAAACGCAAATCGCGATTGGTGATGATGCCAACCAATTTCCCACTTTCATCGATGACCGGGATGCCACCAATTTTGTTCTCACGCATGATTTTCTCGGCATCGCGCACGGTAGAATTCACCCGCAACGTGATCGGATCCAGGATCATCCCACTTTGAGATCGCTTCACCTTGCGCACTTGTTCGGCTTGCTCGGCAATGGTCATGTTTTTGTGAATGAACCCAAGGCCGCCTTCCAGCGCCATACTGATCGCCAACTGAGCCTCTGTTACCGTGTCCATAGCGGCAGAAATAAGGGGAATGTTGAGCTTGATGTTCTTCGTCAAATACCCCGCTGTGCTTGTTTCACGGGGTAAAACGTCACTGTAGGCAGGAACAAGAAGCACATCATCATAGGTCAATGCTTCGAAAAGAAATTTGGAGGGATCGTGAGCCATGGCAAATAATTTACGAGTGATTATTTGCGGGGCAAAACTAGCGGGTTCTTGGTTAAGAAGCTAATTTTAGTTTTGGTCTGTTTTTGTGAGACATCCGCCAAAAAGCTCGTCAAAAACCCCTTTAAAATACAAGGCGATTATTCTTACTTTAGAAAATTGAAATTCCTACATCTTATGAGATACCTGTTCTTGTGTTATTTTTTCATTGTTGGCCAACACGCTCAGTGCCAAATTAACACATCAGTACGTGTAAAAGGGTTACTCGAGGGAGTCGAAGTAATTCGAGACGAGTACGGGGTAAATCATATCTATGCCAAAAATGAACATGACCTTTTTTTTGCACAAGGTTACTGCGCTGCTAAGGACAGGCTGTTTCAATTCGAACTTTGGCGAAGGCAAGCCACAGGCAAAATGTCCGAATGGTTGGGACCTAAAGAAATAAAGAGAGATCAGGGAGCACGTCTTTTCAGATTTCGTGGAAACCTAAAACAAGAATTGAACCACTATCATCCGCACGGAGAGCAAATCATCAACGCATTTACTGAAGGGGTGAACGCCTACATAAAAGAAACAGAGCAAAATCCTCAATTGCTTACAATTGAGTTCAAATTGCTCGGTGTAAAACCAGCGTACTGGACACCCGATCTTGTCATCTCGCGACATCAAGCCCTTCTGGGAAATCTTACAAAAGAAATTGCTTTTGCCCGAATGGCGGCTGTACTTGGAACCGAGAAAGTGAAGGAGCTAAATGTATTTGAGCCTGGGGAGCCTGATCTTCACTTAGACCCATCGATTGATCCGGTTCGTTTGTCTGATCCGGTTACAGATCTTTATGATGCCTTTCGGAAACCAGTGATATTTTCGCCTCAGGACTTGTCTCTTTCTTCCAATCAAAATTTTGAGCAGTATAAAAGTTTTGCAAAACTTGATGAAGAGGCATATCGCGATTTGATGACCTCGCCAAACCACTCAATTGGTAGTAATAACTGGATAGTGAGTGGGTCAAAATCACAAAGTGGATTTCCACTATTAGCGAATGATCCGCATCGTGCCTTATCTACACCCTCGCTACGTTACATGGTTCATCTAAATGCACCGGGTTGGAATGTATTGGGCGGGGGGGAACCTACTATTCCGGGTGTATCCATCGGTCACAATGAGTATGGGGCATGGGGGCTTACCGTTTTTGATTTGGATGCTGAAGATTTGTATGTGTATCAACTCAATCCACAAAATAAAAATGAATACAAGTATAAGAATGGGTGGGAGCAGATGCGTATTCTCACTGATACAATAAAAGTGAAAGGCGCTCCTTCAGTTGTGGTCGAGCATCGTTACACAAGACATGGCCCAGTTACCTATCTTGACGATAAGAATAACCTTGCTTATGCCGTCCGTTGTGGGTGGCTGGAAATAGGCGGGGCTCCTTACATGGCTAGTTTACGAATTGATCAAGCGAAGAACTGGGCTGAGTTTAGAGAAGGATGCGCCTATAGTCATATCCCCGGTGAAAATATGATTTGGGCAGATAAGAAAGGAAACATTGGTTGGCAGGCGGTTGGCATTGCCCCCATTCGCAAAGGCTGGGATGGGCTGGTGCCCGTGCCGGGGGATGGCCGATTTGAATGGAGCGGGTATCTTCCCATTAAATCACTGCCATCTATCTACAATCCAAAAAAGGGATTTTGGGCTACTGCCAATGAAAACCTGATTCCACTTAATTATCCAAATCGCAATGCAGTAGGCTGGACATGGGCAGATTCGTATCGAGCCGATCGTATTAACGAAGTGTTAAGCACCCAAAAGAAATTCAATGCTGCCGACATGGCAAAATTGCAGAGCGACTATCTATCGATACCGGCAAGGTCATTAGTTCCGCTAATGAAAAATCTTCGTTCGTCAAATGAAAAAACAGAGTCTGCTCGATTGCTATTGTTGAATTGGAATTACAAAATGGAGAGCTCATCAGTAGCCGCTGGAATTTATGCGGCCTGGGAAAAGAGGATTTTAGAAAATTGTATTGCTCTTTTTGTTCCGGAAAATGGAAAGCAGTTGGTAAAGACTTTGCCCTTGTCGAAAGTTATTCAATGGATAGTGATCGCCAGAAAAGAGTTTGGTCAAGATCCAATCTCAGGCCGTGATGCCTTTCTTTTACAAAGTTTAGAGCAAGCAACACTTGAGTTGATTAAAAAGCTAGGCGCAGACATGAAGAATTGGCAATATGGGCAAAATGCCTATCACCATGTATTGATCAAACATCCGATGAGTAACGCGGTAGATGAAGCCACTCGAAAAAAACTGGAGGTTGGTCCACTACCCCGAGGAGGTAGCAGCTCAACCCCTGGGATGACCACTAACAACGATAATCAAAATGCAGGAGCGACCTTTAGAATCGTCACTGATTTGGCTGATTGGGACAAGGCGATTTTTACAAATGCCCCTGGACAAAGTGGAGACGTTGAAAGCTCATTTTACAAAAACCTTTTTGAGATGTGGGCTACCGACCAACACTTTCCGGTCTATTACAGTAGAGAGAAAATTGAAAAAGTAGCGAAGGAGAGATTGCTCTTACAACCCTTGCGTTAGGCCGCTGAACCATTCAGGTGCATTCCATACAACCGCACCATAAGCCGCAAATCGCAGTACTCGAGTAATGCAAATCAACAAGAAGTGTTTCATGCTCAGGTTGACAGAGCCCGCTAACATGCAAGTAGCCGAAAAAGGGACTGGGGTCACGGCACCCACAAAAACCAAATAGCCCCCATAGGTTTTTAGTTTACCCTCATATTGTTTCAAATACTTTTCGCGAATGCGCTCTTGATAAAATTTTGTTTTAGAAAATACTTTTCCAATGTAGTAGCCCAATATACCCGCTCCGTACGAGATGACGGTGAGAATAGCTAAGTTGGTTACAAACCCACTCAAATCGATGTTATCCAGGATCCAGATCATCATAAAAATCTCCGGAGGCAAAATGCCGAAGATAATTTCTGACAATGTATAAATGCCATACAAAATAGCGGGATTAGCGCGGATCGTGTCGATGTGTTCTTTGAAGTTTTGCTGGATGTAGCCCTCCATCAGCACAAAAATGGCGATGATAACGGCAAACCACGCTAGCCCTTTGAATAAGTTGCGGAATAAAAAACTTGATCTGGTTTCTTCTTGTTCTTCTTGGGGAGCCATTATTAGTTCAAAATAGGGTGCCGCCTAAACGGCTTAGAATCGTCAAATAGTTTTCGGTAGGTAATATGCGTCTTTGAAACGAATCCGCCAACTTGTTCTACCACTGTAATCATTTTTGGATTAAAGTCACCAATCCAATTCATCTCATATTCGACATATCGTTTGTATTCATCTTGCAATACTTTACGAGCGGCTAGAATCATCGCGCCATCGGCTCCTTTCCCTTGATGTTCGGGCACAACGCCAAACAAAATACCAAATGCCTTGGTGTTTATTTTTCGGAATTGGTACCAAACAAACTTCAGCTTACCCAACCAATCCAATTTTCCATTTACATGTTTAAAAATTTGATTGATTTCCGGGAGTGACAGGAAGAAAGAAATAGGTTCGCCTTTGTAGAAGCCGAAATACAAAAGTTTCTCATCGAGGATAGGCTTCATCTGCTTTACGATGAGAGCCGCTTGTTGCGAATTGATCTCCGGATTTTCTGCCCGATTGGCCCACGCCTTATTGTACACTGTGCGAAGGTACTCTCCCAATTTTCCAATTTCATCTTTGCGCAAATGACGAAATTCATACCCAGGTTCTTTTGCGATCAGATCCGCTTTATAGGCGAGCTTTGGTGAAAGCGGGCCGATGATTTTTCGGGCAAATGTTAATTGCTTGAAGTATTCCTTAAATCCATACGCCTCGAAGAAATCCTTATAATACGGAGGATTGTAGTTGCATTGATAATTAGGCTCACGTTCATAGCCATCAATGAGTAATCCCCACCACCGATCACGACTTCCGAAATTGATAGGTCCATCCATCGCTTGAGCTCCTTTTGATTCAATCCAGTTCTTACATTGATCAAACAACGCAAACGCTGCCTGGCGGTCATTGATGCATTCAAAAAATCCCATTCCACCGGTCGGCTGGTCATTTCCTTTGTTGAGTGTTTTTTGATCAATAAAAGCAGCCACTCTGCCGATGACAATTCCTTGATCATTCGTCAAAATCCAACGGACACATTCACCATGTCGGTAGGTTTTATTTTTCTCGGGGTTAAATATATTCTCAACATCTTTATCGAGTGGTCGAATCCAATGCGGCAAGTTCTTATAAAGCGTTAAAGGGAAGAGCAGAAATTCTCTTTCATCGGCCGTAGTCAGCACTTCTTTAAAATTCATTTTTTATCAGGTATAGCTGACGCGAAGGTATGATTGGGGAGCTTTAATTCAAAGGTGGTTCCCTTACCGAGTTGGCTGGTCACTTTCAACAGACCACCTATTTTTTCTATTGCATTCTTAACAATATAGAGACCTAGGCCCGACCCGTCAGACTGGACGCTGGCGCGGTAGAACATGTCGAATATTTTGTTTTGATCGGCCACGCTGATGCCGATGCCATTGTCAGAAAAGATAATAATCGCTCGATCTGAGTTTGTTTGCACCTTAATGCTAATCTCGGCACTTGGTTTTTCAAAATCGCGGTACTTAATCGAGTTAGAAATCAAGTTTCGGATGATTTCGCCAATACGCCACTTGTCGCTGAAAAATGCTTCGCTTGAAATGTCCAAATGCTTGATGATTGTATCTGCTCCCTTGAGGTAGTCAAGATCTTTGAAAGAATTTTCAATCAATAATTGAAGATCTATTTTTTCGATTTTTACATCGAGTTTCAGGTTCTTGGAATGACTCAACACATCGCTGATGAAATTATCAAGTTGCTTTATCTTTTGACCTATGATTTTTATGTAATCAGCCAGACTGTCGTCATTGCCCTCCAATGTAGCAAGGTTAACCAGGCCAAGTACCGAAGAAAGAGGCGCTCGTAAATCGTGTGAGACTTTGTAAACAAAATTGTCTAATTCTGCATTTCTCACTTTTAGCTCTTCCTCAACTCCCTTTTGTTCAGTAATATCAACGTACGAGCCAAAAATACCTATTGTCTTATCTTCTAGTAGAATAGGCACTCCATAGATGATAACAAAAATCTTCTTCCCGTCTTTTCGAACACGAGCACTTTCTAGTCGCACAAGTTTCTTGGCGGAGATGAGCGAATCCAAATCACTTCCTTCTTCTTTTAGATCGAGGGGCACGATGAACTCATTGAGGCTTTTTCCGGTGAGTTCATTTTGCGTAAAGCCAAACATTTTTTCAAAACCAGGATTCACTAGTAGCACTTTGCCGGCTTCGTCCAGCATCACTTTTCCAAATGGCGAATTGTGAAATAATTGAGTGAATAGTGTCTCTGATTTACGAATGGCTCGTTTGGATTCGTCTTCTTCCGTAATGTCTTTTACTATAATTTGTATGGCGGGTTTGTCTTTAAAGGAAAAGGGCACCGCTGAAGTTTCCACAATAATTTCCTTCCCATCTAACCTGATATACTTTTCTTGCATTGTTGGTGCGGAGACTCCTTTCATAACTCCTTTCATACGGTCGACCACAAGCGTTTTATAGTCTGGGTGTACTAGGTCTAATACTGGTTTACCCAAAAGTTCTTGTGGTGAGCTTGCGCCCATGATGGCAGCGGCACGCGAATTGGCGTACACTAAAATGCCATTCTGGTGTATGCCCACTCCTAATGGTAGTGACTCTAAAAGATTTCTATATCGGCCTTCTTTTTCAACTGTAATTTGATCTTCAATTTTTCGTTGGTCAAAATCTTGAAGGGTACCTGCTGTCCGTAAGACGTTTCCGGCTGCATCGCGTTCAATCGCTTGACCTCTCTCCAGCACCCATTTCCAGCCACCATCTTTAAGTTGGAAGCGATAAACACTTTCATAGTATTCTGAATGGCCCAGTAAATGGTTTTCAATGACATCCTGATAACCGGCTTTGTCTTCTGGATGGATGAAATCCTCGCAATGGCTAAACATTTCCTCTAGCTCAGCTTTTGGATATCCCACGATTTCAGGCCATCGATCATTAATGAAAGTCTTATTGGTTTCAAGATGATAATCCCAGATGCCCAAGTCAGACCCTTTGGCGGCTAGTTCAAGCCGCTGGTTTGCCTCCGCCATGTTTTGTTCTGCCTGTTTTCGAGCAGAGACGTCTGTAAATACGCCTCTCCACACCACGTTGCCACTCGGCATTTTGGTTGCGTTAGCACGTGCATTTACCCATATTACTTTTCCGGTTGCCTGCAAAACTCGACCCTCCCACTCAAAATTTTCGGCATTGCTGACCCATTGTTCATACTTCATAACGAATGCAGGCCTTTCTTCGGGATGTATAAAGGAGAACAGTGAAAGAGATCCCTCCAACATGGTTTCGCTTGTCAAGCCAAATAAGACCTCGCAATAGGGGCTTATATACGTAAAATCCATTCGTCCATCCTGGAAATAGGTGTATTCAAAAACGGCTACCGGGAGTTTTTCTAGAATAGGATAAATCGGTGAGGTTTCGGAACTCATGAGTTGAAAGATACTGCAACAAAGTTAAATGCTTCAGCTGACGTAATAAATTTAGGCAATTAGAATAAAAACAACTACTCAGTTTTCAAGTGCGGTGTTTTGCTTAGAGCAGAAACACGAAAAGGAGCAGACATATTTTTACTAACTTGAAGCCGGATTTATGAACAAAGCACTTGAAAAAAAATTGTTGATTACTGAGGCAAAGAGGGTTGCTTTCATCAACGCACCGGCTGGCCTTGGCCGTTTGGATGATAAAAAGGAAGGACCGCTAGATTTACTTTTAGTCTTTGTAAAGAGCAAGAAAGACATTTCAATGTCCCTTGATCAGGCGATTTCATCTTTAGTCCCAAAAGGAGTTCTTTGGTTTGCCTATCCAAAAAAGTCATCAGGAATTAAAACAGATATTAATAGAGATTCAGGTTGGGAGACACTGGCCAAAAATAAGTTTGTTCCTGTTACTCAGGTTGCCATTGATGAAACTTGGTCGGCCTTGCGCTTTAAGCCGGTAGATCAAATACCAAAATTGAGTCGCAAAACCGCAATTGGTCAGCAGCCTTCCAAGCCTGGCAAGGAAAGAACGCTTGAGCTGTCAACTGAGTTTCAACAGCTTCTAAGTAAAAATAAAAAAGCTGGCGTTTTCTTTAAGAGCTTGTCATTTACAAATAGAAAGGAGTACGTTGGCTGGCTAGAGTCGGCAAAAAAACCTGAAACAAAGCAAAAAAGACTCAAGGACGCGATTGAAAAATTATTGTCTGAAAAAAGAAATCCAAGCGAAAAGTAGATCTTACCGATTAACCGAATCAAATTTTTGAAAAAATGAAAAAACTCCTTACGATTTTGTGGTGCTTTACCGTAGCGACAACCATGGCACAAGTGCAAGTGGGAAAAGCTTCTTTTTATGCTGACAAATTTGAAGGCAGCCCCACCGCCAGTGGAGAAAAGTACAGAGCGTCAAAGCTCACTGCGGCCCACAAAACGTTGCCTTTTGGAACCAAGGTGCGTGTAACGAATTTAGCAAATAATGAATCAGTGGTTGTCACTATCAACGATCGGGGTCCATTTGTAGAAGGCAGAATCATTGATGTATCAAAATCAGCTGCTGAACGATTGAGTTTTTTCAATCAGGGGACCGCAGAGGTGAAACTCGAAATTGTTGATGCGACAGACGGAAAACAGGACACACAACCAGTCGCGGTAGACCATGTTGTTGTTGAAGATAAAGAAACCTACCAATTTGATATCAAACGGGTTAATCCGACCGGCTATGGATTGCAGCTGGGTACCTATCAAGAACTGGTTAACATAATGAAGATCGTGGATAACCTGAGGACTACTTACAAAAAGAAAGTAGCCGTGCAAGTGAAAATCGTAAACGGTGTGAAATACTATAGCATCATGCTGGTAGGTTTTACCAAGCGCGACAAGGTAGAAATGCTGATGGCTGAATTGAAGAAGAAGTTTCCAGATTCGTTTGTGGTCGATTTTTCTAAGTAGGTTGCTATTTCATTTCGGCAATCCACCTGCGCACTAATTCTACGCCTTCGGTGTGGACCAATTTCCTTCCCACCTCCGGCATCATGATGCCTGGGTGAGTTGATTCAATCCGAAATTGAAGGATGGACCCATCGGGTTTACCCGGCACGATGCCATACAATCTTCCCCCAGATCCTTTTCCTGCTGCCACCGGTGCCTTACCAACGCCTAGTACAGTAGACTGATTGATACTTGCTAACAGATGGAGGCCGCTCGTTTTCGCAGACCCATCGCTGCGATGACAGTGCGCACAATTTATTTCTAACCAGGCACGTGCTCGCAGGTTGATGCTTTCCTTTTCATTCTCATAACTGGCGAGTCGTGGAATTGCCTCAAGAGGAGGAAGATTTTGTAAAATGGAAGACTCTGCCCATTTTACCAATTGAATTTTATGTTCGCCCGGCAATACACCGTTTAACTGGCGTGCAGATGGGCCAATGGGCAAGACTTTGTCGCCTTTGAGGTGGCAGGCTTTGCACTGATTTAGATTGGGTACTGAATAACTTATTTTTTTCAACGAGCCATCGTAATGTGTCCACGAGACGTCAATGCTTTTTCCGGCCACTTCCAGAAAAGCATCTGCCTGCTCTTCGTTCCAAACATATGAAAGTGGTTTCCATTCACTTTTCTCTAAGATGAGCAGCCTGGTTTCAAGTATCCGAATATTTTTTTTTGGTTCTTGAAAATCAATGGGGTAGTAAAAATTTTTGATGAGGATAGTACCTTCTGGAAAATCTAAGACCTCCGTTGGGTGATAGATTGCTTTCTTGCCCTTCGGAATCTTTACAAACCGTTTCTTGAAAGCATAGTCACTAAAAAGCGGAGAATTTAGTGTGTACTCGACAATGCCATCTGAAGGCTGAAGATTTTTTAATGGCCCCGTGAAAAAAGAGTAATCTGAAAGTTTTTGTTTTTCAGAAGAATGTGTCAGCTCGGCCACAAAGGTTTCTTCGGCCAACACTACATCTTGCTTTTTTTGTTGGCAACTAGCCAGCACTAACAATAATCCAACTAGTCTGAAAAACGACTTCATTGAAGTGAGGATGATTTATTTTTGCATTTGAAGGGTACAATATCTTTTGACAATGATTTAAAATCATTCGCTGCATCCAGATCAATGAAAGTGATCGCCCCTTTTTCATCAATACAAATTGCCCTTTCTTTTTGTTTTGGATTTTCGATTCCATCGTAGACGATGTCAGGAGGACTTAGAAACGATTTGGTGAGCAATAGTTTCCCAATATCACTTTGCAAAGTTGGGAACCAATGACTGTTTTTAAAGCGATTGTCGAAAATAGAAATATCGTAGGGAAAAGCATTGTAAAGTGTGTCTTCCCGAAAGCGATTGTTGACCGATTGAACACCTCCAATGGCATCGGTTTGTTCTTGTTCGCCTTCATTCAGGGCTGCCACCATTTCATAGCTAACAATTCCGACACCGACCGTTCGGTTGTCCGAAATGTCGTTATCAAAAAGATCAACTCGATGTGTTGCCAAAATCATTACCCCTGTGCCAGGCGGAATGCTCGCAACGACATTTCCTTTTTGTGCAAAATTTTCATGGTTATTGTCGTGGATATTGTTTTTAAAAGCCTTTGTCGAGTGTCCGTATTTTGTTAAACCGGGTAAATCAAAGATCAAAAGTCCGCCCGTATTGTGATTGGCCTCATTGCCGTAAATCTGTACCCACTTCGAGTTTTCGGCTTCGATGCCCGCCACATTCCAATACGCTTTGTTGTAACGGATAATTACTGAATCAGATTGGCCGACATAGATTCCTGCATCCGAAGAGCCCATCGCTATACAATGTTCAATCAATACATTTGTACATAGAACTGGGTAGAGTGCATACGCACCATTTTCTGTCTTCGGCCCATCTGCCCAAGCTGATCGAATCTTTCGCAAAGTAATGCCACGTGTGTCGTTCACTTTCAAGTTATCGCCTTTTGCATCTTCAATGGAAAATTCTTCCAACACAATGTTTACACCATTGCTGATGTGAATGCCTTCGGCCCCTTCGGTTTGATTTTTCCAACTCAAAATAGTTTTGTCCATGCCTTTGCCCCTGATAACAATATTCTTTTTTCCGTCCATTGTCAGGCTTTTGGAAAACATGAAGTTTCCCTCGGGAAGATGTATGGTATCACCATCAGTGGCGGTAATCAGTTGGGTCTGTAGTGATTTTTCTATTGTATGCCAGGTTTTGGGCGATTCTTTTTGCGAACAACTGAATAGACTAGCAACTAATAAGACCGGAAGAACAAACTTCATACAAGCAATTTTGTAGTGAAACTACCAAAATTATCGAGCGAAAAATGGGATTATCATCAATTTTTCTTGTGCCTCCATAAGAGGAACATTTTTCTGACACTCTTTGTAGGGCTCTAACCCCTACATTTTTATTCTAACCAGATTCAATTCTAACCGTTAACTTTCGACCTCACATTGATTTTGTCGAATGCTTCAACTACTCAGCGAGTCATCTTTATTATTGCTCTTTCTGGTGTTGGCCGTTGGTGCACCACTTGGTAAAATAAGAATTGCTGGTGTTAACTTAGGCATTGCCTCCATCCTTTTCACGGGTCTTGCATTTGGCGCGTTGGCTCCCAACATCAAGCTTCCTGCTATTGTTTACGAAATTGGCTTAGTACTTTTCATTTATTGCATTGGTATCTCTAGTGGCGAACAGTTTTTCGGAAACCTTAAAAGGAAAGGCTGGCAAGAAAATATATTGACGTTCGGAGCGATCATTTTTGTTTTTTTGGTAGTTGTTTTGATCGGAGCGCTCTCTTCTATCAAGTCCTCCTATCTGGCTGGAGTTTTTGCTGGCAGTCTTACCAACACTCCTTCTTTGGCTGCCTCGTTGGAATTTATTAAAGCTTCGGCACCAGTTTCACTGATTGAATCGGCATTGGCAGAGCCCGTAGTGGCCTACTCCGTTTGTTACCCGATGGGAGTGATCGGGATGATTCTTGCCATTGTCTTGTTTCAGAAGATTTTCAAAACTTCCTTAAAAGCGAATGCTCAGCTAACCGATGCTGAAAAACTTACAAATGCAACAGTGGTTGTTTCAAATGACAAAGTAATAGGTTCAACCATTGCTGAACTCAGAACCGCACATGGACTTAACGTTGTGTTTGGTAGAATTAAACGTGGAGCAACTTCATTTCTGGCACTGGATAGCCTGTCACTTGAGAAAGGTGATTTGATGACAATTGTCGGTAAACCGGCTCAAATAGAAAAGGCACTGAGTTTATTGGGCATACGAAGTGAGAGCAATTTGGAAATGGATCATCAGCAGCTAGACGTGCGCAGGATGTTTGTTTCTAATCATGACCTGGTTGGTCAGTCTTTGAAAGATCTTAATCTACCTCATACGATGGGCATTATCATCACACGCATCCGTAGAGGCGACAGTGATATTTTGCCCAACGCTGAAACCACGCTACAGTTTGGGGATCGCGTGCGCGTATTGACAGGACGAAACGATCTCGCTTTGGCAAGTAAGTTTTTTGGTGATAGCTATGCGGCCCAAAGTGAAGTCGATATTCTTACCTTGGGCTTGGGAGTTGCGGCCGGATTTTTTCTTGGAATGATACCTATCCCTTTACCGGGTGGAATCATTTTAAAATTAGGTATTGCGGGTGGCCCATTAATAGTGGCATTACTATTGGGTTCCGTCAATCGAATAGGGAAGTTAGTGTTTGTGATGCCTTACAGTGCCAACAATACGATTCGACAACTTGGACTTGTATTATTTTTAGCGGGTGTAGGCACGCGATCGGGGTATGCCTTTCGCGAAACCATGACACAAAGCGATCAGGGGATCAATTTCTTTCTCATAGGAGCAGCGATTACGATATCTATAGGATTCTTGTTTCTTTTTGTGGGGCATCGGTTTTTAAGAATTCCTTTTCCTCGTTTAGCCGGCATGCTAGCCGGGTTTCAAACTCAACCCGCTGTGTTGGCATTTGTAAACGAACAAGCTAAAAGTGAACAACCCAATATCGGTTATTCGTCCGTTTTCCCAATTGCCACCTTAACAAAAATTATTTTCGCGCAAATTTTACTCACATTATTGGCGTAGTGATTTAAATCGTACTTGCTATTTTTAGAGCGAGTTTAATCATGTCCGTTGTGTGCCGCTCTCGATCGGTTGCCGGCAGCGCTTCACCCGTAACGATGTTATCACTTACCGTCAGCAACGACATGCTGCGAACCTTAAAATAACTGGCCATTGCATAAAGCATACTCGTTTCCATATCTACTGCCAGTACTCCCTCCTTCACAATCGGTTCATATCGATGTGGATCTTCGCTATAAAACAGATCTGTGCTAAAAACACTTCCTGCGAGGAGAGAGACATTCTCCCTCAGCGCTGTTTCTGTTGCCAATGAAACGAGTGAAGGATCAGCCACAGCATTTGGTAGGAGAGGTGTTAGGTATTGTTTAACGACATCAGAATCAGTGCCGGACTCCGTTGCCAAGATCACCTGACCCAGCTGAATATTTTTTTGAATAGCTCCGCATGTTCCTACTCGAATGATACAAGTTGCATGATACTCGCAAATCAGTTCATGCAGATAAAGTGCAGTGCTCGGAATGCCCATGCCCGTTCCTTGTATTGAAATCGTTTTACCCTGATACATACCTGTATACCCAAACATTCCCCGAATCTGATTATAGCAAAATGGTTTTTCTAGCCATGCCTCGGCATGATGTTTTGCTCTGAGTGGATCGCCAGTAATCAAAATTGTTTTTGCGATCTCTCCTTCCTTTGCTTCAATGTGTAGACTCATGCTAGATTTTATTAGTGTATTCAAATTGATTAATCACCGGGTGTAACATCTTTTATTTCATGTTGGCTATGGTTTCCCTTGAATGTCATTTTGTGGGTGATCCAAAAAAGTATGGTGTGGTTATGTGTATAACTTGTAGGTGTCGTTTGCACAAATCTACTCATGTATCCCACCTGATATTGAATATTTTTTCCTTGCAACCCAAAGGATAGTTGAATACGATTCTGATCAAAGGTACTCACCACAGACTCACCGAAGTTAAGAAGTACTTCATCAGCGACCACTACATATGGCTGCCATTTCCGACTTCCCGATGAGCCTATCATTTTCTTAATGGCGGTAAGAAAGCGAATACGGTTCGTGAAGGAGTATTCATCCAGAAGTTCATTATTGACAACATCTTGTTTAAAACGTGCATCATAACGAATACGCTGGACCAGCGAGAAGGAGTGTTGTAAAGGAAGGGAAAATACCACTTGCCCCCATGGCCGATGCTCTCGCCTCGTAAGTATCGGATTCAGTTGTGACTGGGGTAACAGTAAAAAGGCATACCCGCCTGTCAGGTTAAAGCTGGCAAAGTGGCGTGTGATTCCCGTGCGTGCAACAAAAAAACCTTCTGGCACATAGTGAAGGTCATTCCACCACGAATAGTGATCGCTCAGCTTGGTAGAAGACATGTAGCCCAGCCAAAACTGATTTACACTTTTGACATTTTTTGATTGGGCAATGCTGTTAATTGACTTCGACAACAATAGAACAGAGCAACAAAGTAAGACGGATGCTTTATTCATGAGTGAAATCAGAAACGCCCTCAAACCTACACATCATTTTTATCACCGATGTCAAAAATAAATATGATTGTTATCAGTTCCGCAATCGGAGTAGATTTTTCCGCAATCGATTAAAACTTTAAGGACTCACACATTTCATTTTTTAGGATGATTAAACTCATTTAGCAGCTGCATGCACATGTCTATGTTTACACAAAACAATGACCAAAATGAAAACTAATCATCAAGAACTAAAAAATTGGGTAGAAGAAGTAAAAAATCTGGTAACCCCCGATCAGGTAAAATGGTGCGATGGTTCAATAAAAGAGTATGACGAGTTGTGCGCACTGCTTGTTTCGAAAGGAACTTTCATCAAGTTAAATGAAACGAAACGACCTAATTCATTTGCATGTTTCTCTGACCCCAGTGATGTAGCACGGGTGGAGGATCGTACCTATATATGCAGTCGCAGGAAAGAAAACGCAGGGCCTACCAACAACTGGAAGGATCCACGCGAAATGAAAGCTGAACTAGAGCCCGTGATGCGTGGAAGCATGAAAGGCCGAACGATGTATGTCATTCCTTTTAGCATGGGTCCAGTTGGTTCACCGATGTCACAAATTGGCGTTGAGATCACCGATTCAGAATATGTAGTGGTCAATATGCACATCATGACCCGCGTAGGACACCGGGTGCTGGAAGTTTTGGGCGACAACGGAAGTTTTGTAAAGTGTTTGCACACGGTAGGTGCACCCTTAGAAAAAGGGCAGGCAGATGCAAAGTGGCCATGCGATCCGACTTTAAAATACATTGTTCACTATCCTGAAGAGCGTTCTATTGTAAGCTATGGATCAGGCTATGGTGGCAATGCGTTGTTAGGAAAGAAATGTTTTGCGCTACGCATCGCTTCGACCATGGCGCAAGAAGAAGGCTGGTTAGCAGAGCACATGTTGATCATGGGCGTGGAAGATCCTCAAGGAGAAAAAACATATTTAGCAGCGGCCTTCCCAAGTGCTTGCGGAAAAACAAATTTTGCCATGCTCATTCCGCCAAAAGAATTCAGCGATTGGAAGATCACAACCATTGGCGATGACATCGCGTGGATCAAACCCGGAAAAGATGGTCAACTCTATGCCATCAATCCTGAAGCCGGATATTTTGGTGTTGCACCCGGCACCAACGAAAAAACAAACCCGAACGCGATCAAGTCCATTGCTAAGAATACAATATTTACTAATGTGGGTGTAACCCCGGATGGCGATGTGTGGTGGGAAGGACTGACCAAGGAAGTTCCCAAAGATATCATTGGATGGAACGGGAAGAAGTGGGATCCGGCCAGTGGAAAACCTGTGGCGCATGGTAACTCACGGTTTACCGCACCCGCTATTCAAAACCCTTGCATCGATGATCAAGTCGAAAATCCAAATGGCGTACCTATCAGCGCCTTCATTTTTGGTGGACGAAGAAGTACAACGGTACCTTTAGTGTATCAGGCGATCAACTGGAGTTATGGCGTTTACACGGCTTCTACCATGGGTTCAGAAACTACTGCTGCGGCATTTGGCGAGCAAGGAAAAGTGAGAAGAGATCCATTTGCGATGTTGCCATTCTGTGGGTATCACATGGCCGATTATTTCAACCATTGGTTACAATTTGGTCGCGACTTGCCTGCTCCTCCTAGGATATTTAATGTGAACTGGTTCCGCAAAGACGAAAAAGGAAACTTCATCTGGCCCGGATTTGGTGATAACATGCGCATATTGAAGTGGATCATTCAGCGTGTGAAAGGGAAAGCTTCTGCCGTAGAAAGTCCGATTGGATGGATGCCGCACTACGATGATATCGACTGGAAAGGACTGGATGGTTTTTCAAAAAAACAGTTTGAAGAATTGATGATGATCGACCGGGAAGCTTGGAAACAAGAATTGTTGTCTCATGCCGAGCTATTTGAAAGGATGTACGATAAGCTGCCGAAGGAATACATCTTCATGCGTGAGTTGCTGCTCTCTGGTTTGTGGCGGTCAAAGGCACAGTGGAAACTGGAGCCGGAGGCGGAATAATTTGAAAAAGTTGCATTTGGAAAAAGGGAGGGTGTTGCACCTTCCCTTTTTTAATTTGGCTGACGGCTCTTTAAAGAGAGCAGTTTATCTTTCAAAGCTAAAGCCGTTCCACGATCCATCATGTTTGGTAGTTCAGCCAACGCTAAATCAATTTTTGAATGGGCTTCTGCCGATTTATTTTCCAAAATACAAATAGCGGCCTCAGTGGCGAATACTTGAGCTTTTGGAATAATAGCAGAGGGCTTGAACTGATTCCAATAGTTTAGCGCTTTGGCTAAATCATTTTTCGCGGCTGCGTAAAAAAATGCGGCATCGAGCCACACAATACTGCGAATGCCATCCGGAATGCTTTCAATATCGTCTATGTAGGCAAGCAAATGCTGCTCGGCCAAATCAAGATTGCCTTGATCCCACGCAGATTGATGAAAAAAACTTTGGATGTAAACGGCAAAGGGTGAATTCAGTTTTTGCCCGAGCTGACTTGCTTCCTCCAACTCATTCCAGTCTAACAAACAGGGCCTTACTCCACCCGAACTCTGGGAAAGAATTTTTAACATCAGCACTTCAAATCGAGCGGCCTCTCCACCGAGCTGTAGGTTAAGGATTCGACCGCCATCGGAAGTAAATCCACCCATGTGAAGAGGAACGATGGTAACTACGAAAATCAAGAGAGAGAAAAAAGCGACTAGCAAAAAGAGAAAACCGAATGGAGACGCATCGGGAAGCAACAGGTAGAAACCATAAAACAATCCCGCTAAAATTAAACTGGCAACAGGGCCACCGGCTGCGTAAATGGAAAACCGATTTTTTAGATTTTCTGTGCCCGTGGGCATGCAGATAACCATTCCGCCTGCCGTATTCACATTTTTATTCCATTTAAATTTCCAGCCTTCTTGTTCTTTATCCCACATGAAAGGCCCCACCACATACATTCGAAAATCAAATTTCTGCCACACGCCCGCTACGGCATGTCCCGCTTCGTGAAACCCTATGACCAAGAAGAATACCGGGAGTAATGCCATTCCCAACATCAGTGCTACACTACCCGGAAGACTTTTGCCTGCCTGAAAGCCTAATTTACCTATCAGGAAGCCCATAGCTCCACAAAGTATCATCATTAGAACGAAGCTGATAATTTTTGATTTCTTCTTTTTCGATGTCATGGATCAAAATAATTTCACTATTAGTATCGAGACTGGGTTTGAAATTACACTTTCTCAATAGGATTTTTTCTTCATCCCGAACAGAAACCTGGTTGCGTTAAATGGTCGAATCAATAAAACGTAAAAAGCCGCACAACTAGTCAATGTAAGAAAACAAATCGTCCAATACTTGGCGGCAATGCTCCAATCCCATTGACAAACATAATAGCCAATGGCTATAATCACAGACTGATGTAAAATATAAAAGGGGTATAAACCTTCGCTGATTTTGGATAGCCAGGGATGCGGCCTATTCAGATAGTGCTGACCAAACGAAATAATAGTGATTACCGTAAACCAGCTTACAAAAATAGCCACCACATCAAAGATCGTTTCGACTTGATCGTCTGTCCAGGGAAGTACAATCAAATCGCGAAAATGAAAGTAGCAGATGTAAAATGGAATGACTGAGATGATTGTGGCGATGAGCAAGTGTTTCCGGTTGGTGCCAATCGCTTGCCAGAGTTGCGGAATGGCATAACAGGTGATGCCCATCAAAAAAAACAGAAAATAGAAGGTGAAGTAGGCCCAGTCCTTCATTAGGTCATGTGTTTCTTCCGGAAAATAGGGGCGCAAAAAAATCTGACTTAACAAAATGAAAACCGAAGGGATGAAGAGCAAGCCAGCAGGGCTTCCTAAAAGTTGTAGCGTTCTAGTTTTGAATTTCTCTGAATTCGGTGATCGCAAAAACTTCAACAAAGGAACGGCCATCAGTGAATAGATAAAGAGGTATAAAATAAACCAGAGGTGATGCCAGCTCAAGCTTCCACCCTCTGGGTACGGCTTAAACTGAAATACGGTTTTATAAAACTCCCAGTAGTTGGCATACTGAGCAATTCGCTCGTAGTAGATCTGCGGTGGCACGATTACCAACATTCCAAAAATCAGGGGAACAAACAACCTTTTAAACCGCTCCAGGCGAAACTGACCAGGGGTGCGTTTACCCATCGCCATGTATGTGCCGGCTCCTGATATGAATAGCAACAAAGGCATTCTGAAATAGTGTGACCACACCATCCAATATTGAAAAGAGTAACTCAATTCATTGTTTTTTACATGCCAACCCCAGTGGTTGAACCACATGCCCGTGTGGAAGAAAAGTAAGATGGCAATGGCGATGACGCGCAGCCAGTCGAGGTCATGGCTCCGTTGATCGTTGATGGATAGTGGTTGTTGGTTCATATTCCGTTTATTTTTCTGTAAAGAAACGTGCAAGAACTGCTAAAGAAAGGCTGTTTTTATAGGGTAGGAGGCCGATTTTATAAAGTCGTACGCAAGTTGGCCAGGTGTCCTTCGCCTTATAGGTAAGACACCTCACTTCTTCATTGCTCTTCTACGGTATTGTTGAATTGCAAACAAGGGAACATAAATAAAACCGAGTATCGTACCAGCAACTGTGTATAATTCATTCCCGCCAGGATAATGTAGAATTTTAAACAACGAGCCAAAAATAATAGCGACTGAGGCCAGTGTACCTGAAATATATAGGGCTATGCACATAGGATGTAATTAATTTAAATTTAAAACTTTATCTAGTCGCCACTTACTCGGTGTCCTACCCGTAATCTTTTTAAAGGCCGTATTAAAAGAAGATTTAGAATTGTATCCCACCTGCTCGGCAATCTCCTCTATTTTAATATTCAATTTTTCTTTCAACAGCTTTTTTGCCTCTTCTACACGGTATTCAGCTGTCATTTCGAAAAAACTTTTGCCCAGGCCATCGTTGATCACTTGTGAAAGCCGATGGGTGGAGACATTTAATTGGGAAGCAAGCTCAGGAAGAGAAAAATTGGATGTAAGAAAAGGCTTCTTCAATTGCATAACCGATTTTAATTTTTCTAAAATCAACGATTGATCATCTTGCGAAAGTGAAGAGCTTTTGTATTTCTGTTGCTCAACCAAATTGGGCTGCTTGAAAAACCCAGATTGTCGCACCACCTGAAAGCTGATGAGATAAATCGGCACCGTCATGTAGGCAGCAAAGAGATGATCGCCTGTGTCATCTTTGTTAATGAGCTTCACCAGAAAAATTAATACAGTGACGATCAAAACCTGTAATAGTGTTGATCTCAGTTTTTTGATAGTCTCTTGTTCTGTGTTCCAAAAAGACTGGTTTCGAGTTCTTAGTGTTTTAATAATTAGGATAGACGCTAGCAACACGTAGATACTTAAGTGAGCTAAAATAGATTCAGCGTGATAGGGTGGGTTGAAGAAGTTCTCCTCCACGTTCCGAAAGGTAAGTCCGGCCGGATGATACGCGCCAATCCATGCGTTGTACTTGACGGCACTTCCTTGAATCAAAAAAGGTGCTTGGAGAATTAACCACATGAGGGCGGGCAGAAAATGTAAGTACCATTTGCTGGGTGCTTTTCCGTTGATCAGGCAAACAATCATCAAATAAAACGCGGGGCCAATCAAGAAGGCAAGGGATTCTGAAAAATCCACCAACCATAACATGTCAATGATGAGGCCCGTGTAGCAAAGCAAAATCTCAAAGTTGCACGCGGCCAATGCCCCAATCATTAGCCCCTGAAAAAAATTTGCTTGAGTCTTTCTGTGTTCTTTCGAAAAGAAAAACAGACACAGAAAAATGGCCTGTACGATTCCAAGAAAAATGAAAATGCTAAATAGATCGATCCGGGGAACCATTGTAGTAAAGATGCTGCAAATTACGATTTTCAAATCGATGCAGCATGGTAACAAACCACTAGATTCTTTTTTTGAAGTCTCAGTCCTTGACTTTCGTACATTCAGATTGTTATCTTTAGCGAATGAATCAAACAATAGTGAAAGCGATATCTGCTGATGCGGAGTCCATTAATCAACTCGTCAACTCTGCCTACCGTGGGGACTCATCCAAACAAGGTTGGACCACCGAAGCAGATCTTTTGGATGGTACCCGTATAGATGAAGCGGCTGTCAAAGAATTGATTGAAAAAACGGATACCACCATTTTGAAATATGTAGAGGCCAATCAACTAGTAGGCTGTGTAGAACTACGACAAGAAAAGGGAAAACTTTATTTAGGAATGCTGTCGGTTGCTCCCAATACCCAAGGCAAAGGAATCGGAAAGAAATTGCTGCACGCGGGTGAAGATTACGCAAAATCGATTGGCATCAACACCATGATCATGACCGTGATTTCTGTTCGGCAGGAGTTAATCGATTGGTATGTTCGGCATGGCTACCAACAAACAGGTGAACGTAAGCCATTCGTGGTGCCTGACACCCGATGGGGCATTCCGAAACAAGAATTGGAGTTTGTGGTGCTGGAAAAGAAACTGATTTGATTTATTGAATGGCATTTTCTTCCTCCCTTAAGAAACTCTTTAAGAAAATCAGGAACTTCATACTGATCGTATTCTTAATTCAACTTGTCTACCTCATTGCCTTGAAGTGGATTGACCCTCCTATTACACTCACACAGTTAGGTAGTTTATTTCAAGGACATGGACTAAAAAGAGATTATGTTGGTAAGAATGAAATGTCGCGTTATGCTGGTTTGGCAGTGATGGCGTCCGAAGATCAGTTGTTTCCCGAACACAATGGCTTTGATTTGAAAAGCATAAAAAAGGCACTAGAGAACAACAAAAAGAGACCGAAGCGAGTGCGGGGTGCATCAACCATCAGTCAGCAAGTTGCAAAAAATGTTTTTTTGTGGCAGGGGCGTAGTTGGGTGCGCAAAGGATTCGAAGTGTATTACACTTTTATGATAGAGCTGATTTGGGGAAAGGAAAGAATACTGGAAATGTATTTGAATGTAGCTGAAATGGGCAAGGGAATTTTTGGCATCGAAGCAGCCAGCAGGCACCACTACAAAAAGCCGGCTAAGAAATTGACGCGCTTAGAAGCTGCGCAGATTGCTGCCATACTTCCGAATCCTAAAAAGTATCTGATAAAACCGCTTTCCAACTATGTGCAAAGAAGATCGAATTGGATACTGCGTCAAATGGACAACCTCGAATCTGATCCCGATATCGAGTTACTGCTCAAATATTAAAAACCTTGAATGGACGTACAGGTTTCTAAAATCGAATTTAAAAAATTGTATTTTAAGTATGCTCAGCCAAATAGCGGTTGGACGGAAGACTATTGGAATCAGTTTTTTGAACTTGAACAAGATAAAAGCTATTTTTTTGAGGAGCACGAATCTCCGGCCAAGGATCGTATGATGATTGTGTCAGGCGACAACAAGCATCGAATGATCTTTTTAACTGAGAGTTCTGAAGAGGCTTTTTTTGCGAGTTGCGAATAGCCGCTAAAATCAAAATAAAATGCTTTATGTAATTGAAAATGGAAGTATGGGTGCAATTGTTTATTTTTCGCTTAAACTAATTCCAATATGAGGTATTCATTATTCGTGGTCCTGCTTTTGCTCTCAGTTTCACTTGTTGCACAAAATTCGGATTTACCTTCAGACTTTTTAACCAAGGAGTTTCATAAAGACAGGAGAGAAAAGCTGCGTGCTAAGTTACCTGTTAATTCCGTAGCGGTTTTTTTTGCAAGTCCGATTCGAAATCGGGCGAATGACGTAGATTATGTATATCACCAAGACCCAGATTTTTTCTATTTGAGTGGCTATAAGGAGCCGGATGCAGTGTTGTTTATTTTTAAAGACAACCAAACAGCCAATAATGGAACTCAATACAACGAAATCTTATTTGTGCAACCCCGCAACGAACAACAAGAAATGTGGACGGGTCGCAGACTGGGTGAGAAAGGTGTGAAAGATGTGTTGGGCTTCTCGCAAGCGTTTAACAATACAGAGTTCAAACGCTACGATGTCAATTTTGCGAAATTTGACAAAATACTTTTTACCGATTTCTTCAACGATGTGCGCAACGATCCACGCGATTCATCTGACCTATTTGATTTACAAGCTCAATTCAAAACCAAAGTTAACTATCCTGATAAGAAGGGAATTACACTGGCAGTAGAGCCGACTAAAAACAATTTAGATATGGCCGGCCTAGATCCGATAATGGATGACTTGCGCGGCATCAAGACACCTGAAGAGTTGAATATGGTGAAACGAGCTGTACAGATTTCGTGCATGGGGCAATTGGAAGTAATGAAGGCCATGAAGCCGGGCATGAGCGAGCGCGAGATACAGGGCATCCATGAATTCGTTTTTAAAAAATACCAGGCCGAAGATTTGGGTTATCCTTCAATTGTTGGGGCAGGCCACAATGGTTGCATCCTTCACTACATTGATAATTACAAGCCGAATATCACCAACAAGGAATTGATATTGATGGATTTAGGTGCAGAGTACCGTGGCTATACTGCCGACATCACCCGCACGATTCCAGTAAATGGAAAATTTTCACCAGAACAAAAGCAGATTTATGAGTTAGTTTTGAAGGCACAGGAGGAGGCAATGAAAATTTGCAAGTCGGGCGCTACCTTTCTAGAATTGACAATCGCTACGCGCATCACGATTAATAAGGGATTGGCGGATTTAGGCATCATCAAAAATCCAGATGAAAAAAATACCTACTATCCACATGGCTGTTGCCACCACATTGGCTTAGACGTCCATGATCGTGGCACCTATGACAGGCTGCAAGAGAACATGATCATTACTATTGAGCCGGGAATATATATCCCTGAAGGTGCGCCATGTGATAAGAAGTGGTGGGGCATCGCTGTGCGCATTGAAGACGACTACCTGATTACCAAAGAAAGATATGAGCATTTGTCGGCTTTAGCGCCACGCACCGTGAAAGATATCGAAGCAGCGATGAAACTACCTAGTCCTTTAGATAGTTTCATTCTTCCGGAGCTAGGCAAGGAAAAGAAGAACTAAATTTTCATTATGCCTGCTAATTTTTTATCTACTACGTTGTTACCTATTGCTCTCGGCATTATTATGCTCGGGTTGGGTCTCGCACTGTCGCTCGATGATTTTAAGAGGGTAATAAAATACCCGAAAGCAGTAGCGATTGCATTGGTATGCCAGATGGTGTTATTGCCCGCCATTTGTTTTTTTGTGGCGAAGATATTTGGGTTAGAGCCTGCGTTAGCTGTAGGATTAATGTTACTGGCGGCTTCTCCGGGAGGAGCCACCGCCAATCTGTATAGTCACCTGTCAGATGGTGATGTTGCGCTGAACATTACACTCACAGCTGTGAATAGCATACTTACTTTGTTTACTCTGCCATTGGTTGTCAATTTTTCATTAGCCTATTTTATGACTTCCGATCAATATGTGCCGATGCAATTCACTAAAGTGGTAGAAGTATTTATGATTGTATTGTTGCCTGTAACATTTGGAATGATACTGAAAAGCAAACTTCCTTCTTTTGCGGCTAAGATGGATAGGCCCGTAAAAATATTTTCTGCAGTATTTCTTTTCTTAATTATTGTGGCCGCTTTCTATCGTGAGCGGGTTATGCTCACTACACACTTTGGCACAATAGGATTTCCGGTTTTGGTTTTTAACCTGTTGAGTATGGGGTTAGGTTATTACCTTCCACAAGTTTGGCGAGTGGAGAAAAAGCAAGCCATTGCTATTGGCATGGAAATAGGAATTCACAATGGGACGCTAGCGATCTTCATTGCGCTAAGCGTGTTGAACAATTCACTTATGAGTGTACCCGCTGCCTTGTACAGCCTATTCATGTTCTTTACAGCTGCTTTATTCGGATATTTGGTGAAGAAGAATAAGGTCTGATATAGATTACCCCAAACTCTTTAAGTCAATCACAAAGCGATAACGCACATCATTCTTCGACATCCGATCATAGGCAGCATTAATTTCCTGTATCGAGATCAATTCGATATCTGAAACAATATTTTTTTCTGCGCAATAGTCGAGCATCTCTTGTGTTTCTTTTATGCCGCCTATCGATGAGCCAGTAATGCTTCTGCGATTCGTTAAAATATCAAAAGGCCGAACTACAGGTGCTTGTGCAGGAATACCAACAATTAACATGGTGCCATTCAGGTCAAGTAACTTCAAGTAAGGTGAATAGTCATGATTGGCAGATACCGTATTTAGCAACACATCAAAGTAGCTGCTGTATTTTTTCATTTCTTTTACATCTGAGGAAAGGAGGAAGTGATGAGCACCTAGTCGCTTTGCATCTTTTTCTTTGGAAGCAGACGAGCTAATTAAAGTTACTTCTGCTCCGAACGATGCCGCAAACTTTAATCCCATGTGGCCTAATCCGCCTAATCCAATGATTCCTACTTTTGTTCCTTTACCGACCTTCGCATAACGAAGGGGAGAGTAAGTGGTGATACCCGCACATAGCAAAGGTGCCACCGCCTTCAGATCTAATTTTTCAGAAATGTGCAACACGTATTTCTGATCGGTCACAATTTGCGAAGAGTAGCCACCGTGGGCAATTGTCTTTCCATCGCGCTCATAGGCGTTGTAAGTCCCGGTCATTCCTTCTTCACAGTATTGCTCCAGTCCTGCTTGACAATTTTTGCAGGTGCGGCAAGAGTCCACCATCACACCAACACCGGCCAACTCACCTACTTTGAAATTTTTAACGTTTGCGCCTACCCGCGCTACTTTACCCACAATTTCGTGGCCCGGCACCATGGGGTACATGGCGTTTCCCCACTCGTTGCGCGCCTGATGCAAATCACTGTGGCAAACACCACAGTATAAAATTTCAATCTGCACATCATCAGGTCGCAGTTCTCTGCGATCGAATTGAAAAGGCACTAATGGACTGGTGGCACTAAGTGCTGCATAGGCTTTGGTGGGGATCATTTGATTTTATTTAGAATGTAGTTTACTAAGGTGTATTCACTTCATGAAATCCGCCTTCTGTATTGTCAGTCCAACTCATGGGATAATTCTGGTCCAAAAATTCCAAGGATTGATCGGTCAAGTGCAAAGGATGAAACGTATCGATCATCACAGCTAACTCGTGTGTTTCTTTTGCGCCAATGCTTTTTTCTACAGTACCTGGATGAGGGCCATGTGGCAGCCCTCCGGGGTGCAATGTAAACGAGCCCCGATCAATGCCTCTGCGGCTCATAAAATTCCCTTCTGCATAGTACAACACTTCATCGCTGTCAATGTTGCTGTGATTGTAAGGAGCCGGAATCGCCAACGGATGATAGTCGAACAAACGAGGCACGAAAGAACAAATCACAAAATTACGTGCCTGAAAAGTTTGATGTGCTGGTGGTGGTTGATGAATACGGCCGGTGATTGGTTCAAAATCGTGAATGGAAAAAGCATAGGGCCACAAGAATCCATCCCAACCAATGACATCCAGCGGACTATAGTCATAAACATAGTTGTGGAGAAATCCTTCCTTCTTAATCTTTACTAAAAATTCCCCTTGACTTTTATCGGTTACCAAATCATAGGGTGCGCGAATGTCTCGTTCACAATAGGGTGAGTGCTCAAGTAATTGGCCAAGGTCATTGCGATACCGTTTTACTGTTTCAATAGGGGCTGCAGATTCAATGATAAGTAATCGAAGAGGACCTTCTTCAAACTCAAGTTTGTAGATGACAGTACGAGGGATCACAATATAATCTCCTTGTCGTAAGTCCAATTTTCCGTAAGGTGACGTAAGCGTTCCCTTCCCATCGTGTACATAGAGCACTTCATCGCCTTCTGCATTTTTGTAGAAGTAATCCATCTTTCTGTTTTTTGGTGAACAGATGGAGATGGAGCAATCGTTGTTCAACATCAGCACTTTGCGGGCCGACAAATAATCCTCGCCTGTGGTTGTTACCTTGGAGGTATTTAAATGCGTTTGCTTCAGTTCGTAATTCTCTACCCGTTTTGCCCCGTATTTTTCGGGCGGATTTACTTTTTTTATTCGCGTGGGCGGATAAACATGGTATAAGTTGGAGTAGATACCTGAAAACCCTTCAGAGCTTACTAGCTCTTCTTTATACAAACTCCCATCGGGTTGGCGAAATTGAGTGTGGCGTTTGGGTGGAATGTTTCCGAGGCGGTGATAGTACATATTGGGTGAGAATTAGATTAACGAAACTACAGATTTTACATCGAAGTTGGAAACTCGAAATTCGAACATCTCAACTCGAACTTCGAGATCACATTTTTCCCTTATTCAAATCAGGAATTCGATCAAATAGTTTGATCGCCTGCTGAAGCACTTCGTTGGTCTCGTTGAAGATGGGATAGAATGCGCTATTGCCCCATACCTTTCTGGCAATTTCAGCTTTCATGTACACCTGAAAGAGTTTCTTGTTCAATTGTAGATCTTTCAAGTCCGGCTTGATATTGTTCTTCTTCCCCAACTCTACCACTTGACCTAGAATAACATCGCCTATTTCAAAATTCTGTAAATAGTCTTTGTACCCCTTTTGCTCCAAAGCTTTGCCGTTTTGCTCTCCATAGTTGAAAGAATATTCGCGCAACACGTTGGCGTAGGAAAGTTCATTAAAGTAGCGACTGGTTAAGGTAGTGTCCAATGGAACAAAATAATCCGGCATAATGCCACCACCACCATAAACGGTTCTACCGTTGAGTGTTTTATACTTCAGTGAATCGTTGAACTTTACACTGTCTGCTGTGAAGAACTCTCCATTTTTGTAACGCTTGGTAATATCCTTATCATAGTCCTCTGAGTTCTCGTATGGTTTTTGAATCGAGCGGCCACTGGGTGTATAGTAGCGTGAAATAGTGAGTCGCACCTCTGAACCATCATTCAGATCAAAGGGTCGCTGCACCAGTCCTTTGCCAAAAGACCTGCGTCCAACCACCAAAGCTCGATCATTGTCTTGCAGCGCACCACTCACAATTTCCGAAGCGGAAGCACTGCCTTCGTTTACTAACACAATCAGATCCCCTTTTTCAAAGTCGCCTTTGTTGGTAGCCATTGCGTTTTCGTTATACTTCGTCTCCTGCCCTTTGGTAAAAACAATTTTTTCACCCGCGGGTAGAAATTCATCAGCAACAGAAATAGCCTGATCCATGTATCCACCCGGATTGCCTTGCAAGTCGAGGACTAATTTTTTCATTCCCTCTTTTTTTAGCTTGGCCATCGCTTCCATCATCTCATCGTAGGTGGTTTGTGAAAAGCGATTGATTTTAATGTATCCAATTTCTTGATCAACCATGTAGGAGGCGTCCACCGAAAATTGAGGAATCTTATCACGAATAATGGTGAAGGTAATCGGCTCTTTTTTGTTTTTGCGAAGAACCTCAATTTTAACTTCGCTACCCTTAGGGCCTTTTAAGTAGTGTTGTACGTCTAGGTTGGTAAGTTTTGTGCTCGCTATTACCTTGTCGTCTACCTTAATGATTTTATCACCCGATCGTAAGCCCACTGCTTCCGATGGGCCACCACTCAAGGTAGTGATCACAGTAAGGGTGTCATGAAAGATATTGAATTCGATTCCTATGCCTTCAAAATTTCCTTTCAGATCTTCGTTGGCGGAGAGTCTATCTTTTGAGGAAATGTAGGCCGAATGTGGATCTAGCTTGCTGAGTAGGTGCTCAATGGCGTCTTCCACGAGTCCTTCTGTTTTTGTTTCATCCACATACTCTTTTTTGACAAGAGTAAGCACTTCCCTTAGTTTCTGTACATCTTGGTTGACTTCACTTCCGCCCGATTTCGAGGTTAAACCCGCCCCAATCAGCACGCCTCCCGCGAGGCCGATACATAAAATGAGAGGTAGATTGATTTGATAATTGGAGTTCTTTTGTTCACTCATAACTGTGATATAGGCTTGTCGGCTTTAAACGCAGCAATGCTACCTAAAGTTCTGATGTAAAAGTCGCAAAAATTGTGAAGGCCTAAAGAAATTGAGCTGAATTTATCATCATTCTAAGCCATTCCTTTGTCTAACCAGCCTGGGTTTTTATCTTTAGCCCTTCATGGACAAGCTATTACTGAAGCATAGACGGATATCCGACTTGGTGGAGCAAGACAATGAGATGGCGCAGGTGCTATTTTACTTCGGTATTCGGTTTTATGAATACTCACAGCATACGTTGGAGCAAGTGTGCAAGCTGCGCGGATTGAAGGTGGATCAATTGGTGCGCGAGTTGGAGTCGCCTCGCACTAATTTTCAAGAAGAAGATATTCCGCTTTTTTCCTATCCTATTGATTTGATCATTGAATATTTAAAGCACGCCCATTTTTTGTTTGTGAAACAACAACTACCCTACATTGGGAAGTTGGTGGAAAACTTTAAAGCAGATCATCCTGCCTATTTGACCGTTGAGAAAGATCTAAAAACGCTTTACCCACTTTTCCTGGAAGATTTCATTCATCATATTTATGAAGAGGAAGATACTCTTTTTAAATATATCAAAATGCTGCAACGGGCTTCGACAGGAAATTATCACCCCACCCGACTTTACCAGCAAATGGAAAAATTCTCGTTGCAACGCTGTGCGATAGATCACGAATCGCATGATGATGAAATGGCAGGCATACGCAAAATCACCAAAGACTATCACCTCACTTCCGATGCGCCACTGCATGTAAAGGTAATCTACACTGAGCTTATCAATTTTGAGAAAAGCCTTCAAATGCATGCCCATATCGAAAACGAAATTCTTTTTCCCAAGGCCATGGCCCTGGAGAATCAGGTGCGGATTCTAGTAGCAGAGAAGATAAAGTTGAATTAAGCCATGACGTCATTGGCTCTTGGAAACTCAGTTGTATTTTTTTTACTGGGGGCACTTCATTTTTATTGGGCAGTAGGAGGGAAGTGGGCAACAGATGAAGTGGTGCCTACAAAACCTACCGGTGAGAAGCTATTTAACACTTCGGCCTTATCATGTGTGATCGTAGGAAGTGGACTGTGGCTATTTGCTTTTGTCCACGTAGCCAATGCCGGGTTGATTTTCGTGAATACAACTTTTCCCATCATTCGCTACGCGACATTGGCAATGGGTATTGTTTTTCTTGTTCGCTTTATAGGCGATTTTAAGTGGGTTGGCATTTTTAAAAGGGTGAAAGACACTTCGTTTGCCAAAAATGATACGCTCTACTATGCTCCTCTTTGTCTGTTTCTATCGGTTTCTTCATTTGTGTTATTTTTTGGCCAATGAGTTTATCTCAGCTATATAAATTAAGGCAGGTAGCATTGGACGGCAACTTTAAAGAAATTGAAAACTTCTTTAATGCCTCTGCGCAGTTGCAACAAATGCATATTCGCATAGACCTATCTACGCCCACTCAGCCAATGGTATTTATTGATGAGGTAGCCGAGATGCATCGGGGTGGCGTAGGCACCGAAGCGGTGAATGGAGCTGTCATTGCGATGTTGGTTGATTTGGCGATTGGTTTACTAGGGGTAAATCATTATGCCGAGGGGATGACGGCCACGTCTAACTTGAATATCAATTATGTGAAGCCATTGTTGGCAAACAAAGTAATTGTTCGCACCGAGCAAACAGAGGTAATTGGCAAGCGCATTTTTGGAATTGCAAGGGTGATGAATGAAAAGGAAGAAGTGTGTGCCTATGCAACAGGGGCTTTGGCGAAAGGGATAGTTGTTTAGATGGCCATAGTGCGATTTTCTTACATCCACCCAATCGAGTCATTATACATCCTGTGTCGCCCAACCAAGTCATTTTGTTTGAACAACTCAATCAATTTTAGATAAAACCTTAGACGTCTTATCTATTTGTTGTGTGCTATATTACTAATCATCGCCACGATCGGCTTTTTGGTACATCCTCAATCATGTTAAGAAATAGTTAAAACTTTAGTTTATCCTTCCTAAAAACTAGGTTGCCCTATGTTTGTTCGGAAAGGTATATACTTGATTGCAATTGTTGCCATTGCAGGTTCTATCTGTTTTCTCTTTTGGGAAGAAAGTTATCGCTACACCTTGCCGGCACAGAAGCCCACATTATTCAAAGAAGTTCGACTTGGCGAAAAGGTGACTGTTCCTTTTCCAACTAAACGATCTCTCTTTATTCACTTTCATAACCTAGAATGTCCTTGTTCACGTTTTAATATCAGTGAGTTTCAAGAAATAGTTAGAACTCATAATAGCCAACTGGATTTTGTTGTAATGCTGATCACCAATGGTGACAAGAACAGTGTTAAAAAATTCAACGACAAATATCAACTGGATATCCCAATTATAGAAGATGTAGACGGAAAGAAATCCTATGCACTGGGAGTGTATGCCACACCACAAGCAATGATAGTAAACGGAAAAGACTCTACTGTTTATTATTCCGGTAACTACAACCTTGGACGATACTGCACCGCCAAGAATACTCGTTTTGCCGAAATGGCTATTGAAAGTTTACTGAGCGGAAAGGTAGCGCCTCTGCTTCCAGATATTGCCTATCTCCCGTTTGGATGTGAATTGAATAGGTATGAAGAAATAAATTTTTTAACAAAGAAGTAATATGACTGTTCTGGAAAACTTTACGAACAAAACCCATCAGCGTGCAGATATGATTATTGAAATCCTACTAGGAGGGTACTTCCTTTTAGGTATTGGTTTGTCGTTTTACTATGGAACATGGGTTATCGCCATAGGTGTAGGTGGGCTTAATTTATTGGGCTACTATTTAACAAAGCTCACCTTTAAGGGAAAAAATTATCACCATTACTATGCCAGCGCAGGGCTGAGCATTTTTATGGCGCAGTTTATTTATCAAATGCACGGCATGTTTGAAATGCACTTTACCGCATTTATTGCAGCAGTGGCTGTTATTGCCTATCAAAACTGGCGTACACTTATTCCCCTTACATTGGTAATTGTATTGCACCATTCAGCATTTGCCTATATCCAATATGTGGGCTTTACCCAAGACGATCCTTCGCTAAAGGCTATTTATTTTACTCAACTCAATTACATGACATTTGAAACATTTTTGTTTCACGCTATTCTTTTTGCACTGGCAGCTTTTTTAGCTGGAATCTACTCTTTCGACCTGGAGAAGATCACGAAACAACGAGCGATCGATTTTACAAGACTAGAAGGAGCGCAGGCTATTTCATTAAAAAACTTGCATTTTGCCAATGAAATTGCAAAGGGAAATTATGAAGAAGTAGCGACCGATGAATCGCAGGATGAGTTGGGTCGCGCATTGGGAGATATGCGGAAGAATTTGTTGGAAAGCACCAACCGAGAGAGAAAAGACAAATTTGTGAATGTCGGATTGGCTGAAATGGCCGATATCACAAGAAAGTACAATACCAACACAGAAGAGCTCGCATTTCAAACGATTCGTTATTTGATCAAGTATTTGAAGGCCAATCAGGGTGGACTATTCATGGCAGAAGAGGAACAAGATCGTAAGGTGTTGAAGTTAAAAGCCTGCTACGCATTTGAACGAAAAAAATATTTGCAGAAAACGATCGAAATTGGAGAGGGATTAGTTGGTCAGTGTTTTCAGGAAAGCGATCGGATTTACTTAAAATCCGTGCCAACTGATTATGTTCGTATTACCTCTGGATTAGGTGATGCACCGCCCACGTGTCTTTTATTAGTACCCATCAAAAACAATGATGTTGTTGAAGGCGTGATGGAAATAGCGTTGTTTCATGAGTTAGAGGAGTACCAAATTCAATTCATCGAAAAGGTGGGTGAGAATTTAGCTTCAGTCATCAATAATCTGAAAATTAATGAACGTACAAAAGTGCTCTATGAAAATTCACAGCAACAGTCAGAAGAGTTGAAATCGCAGGAAGAGGAGATGCGGCAAAACCTGGAAGAAATTTCGGCTACCCAGGAAGAAATGAAACGCAAAACATTTGAGTCAGATAGTCGCTTGCATGCCATCAACGACAGTGGTATAGCCTCCATTGAATTCGATTTGAAAGGTACCATTCTTACGGCCAATCAAAGTTTCCTAAAATTAATGGAGTATTCTCTCGATGAAGTACAGGGTAAGCACCACCGCATTTTTGTTACTCGTGCTTATGCCGAATCAGATGAATATCGGATATTTTGGCACGACCTTGCTCAAGGAATCGCTAAACCTGGCGAATTTCAGCGACAAACTAAGAGTGGAAAGACGGTGTTTATTTATGGGAGCTATTCAATCATCAGAGATTTGAATGGTCTTCCATTTAGGGTGCTAAAATTAGCAACAGATTTGACAGAACTTCGTAGGAACAATGGAATCAAATGATTTGGTATTTAGATTTTTTGGAGAGAAAGTTGACAAACATAAAACCATTGAGTGGATGATCCGTACGGACCCAAATATGGCTTTTTTATTTTCACAATACAGACTATCTTAGTTCGCGGTTTAAAAACTATAACCTTGGCAGGTATTGCACGGCCAAGAATACTCGGTTTGCAGATATAGCCATTTAAGATTTATTGAGTGGCAATACAGCACTCAACTTCCAGATATTGCGTATCTCTCTTTTGGATGTGAATTAGATGCATATCAAGAAATAAATTCCTTAGTCAATAAATAGTAATATGACCGTTTTCGAGAGCTTTACCCAAAAGACGCATCACCGTGCTGATACGATCATCGAAATTCTATTAGGAGGCTACTTCCTTATGGGTATTGGTTTGTCGTTTTACTATGGAACCTGGATTGTTGGTATAAATGTAGGTGGGCTTAATTTGTTGGGCTACTTCATAACAAAGGCCACATTCAAGGGTAGAAATTATCATCATTATTATGCCAGCGCGGGATTGAGCATTTTTATGGCTCAGTTCATTTATCAAATGCATGGAATGTTTGAGATGCACTTCACAGCTTTTATTGCTGCGGTGGCGGTTATTGCCTATCAAAACTGGAGAACGTTGATTCCGCTCACGTTAGTAATTGTACTCCATCACTCTGCTTTTGCTTATATTCAGTATTTGGGTTTTACGCAGGCCGACCCGTCTTTTAAGGCTATTTATTTTACGCAACTCAATTACATATCTTTCGAAGCACTTTTGTTTCATATAATCCTGTTTGTACTGGCTGCTTTTCTTGCGGGTATCTATTCGTTCGATTTGGAAAAAATTACGAAACAACGAGCAATCGATTTTACGAGTATTCAGAACCAAAAACAACTAATAAGCGGGTATTTTAATTCATCGGTTGATTGGATTTATATTTTAAGCAATGATGGAGATATCCTTGGTTACAATTGTGCCGTTGAACAAGATTCTTTTACAATGCATGGCAGTATTGCTAAAATTGGTTTTGCATTTGAAACGTTATTGTTGGGTGAAGAAGTGCGAAAAGCATTTAAGCAGAATCTTGAGCGAGCACGAGAAGGCGAAACATTTGTGGTGGAAGCCAAGACGGATCTATTAAATAATGATCGTGCAAGATGGTTTAAGGTGAGATACGCACCTGTTTTTACAAGAGAACGAAAAGTGGAGGCCATTTCATTGACGATCAGGAATATTGATGAGGAAATACTCAACAGAAAAAAGATAAAGGCCCAAAACGATCAGCTGATTGAAATTGCTCGCTTGAATTCGCATGATATTCGTGGGCCACTATCCACCCTATTGGGGTTAGTTAATTTGATTGATATCGATGGAACAGATGTAGACTTGCTTAGAAACTATAATGCCAAGATCAGTGTGGCTGCCCAAAAACTGGATCATGTGATTCGATCTATAGTTGCGAATGCGGGTGACTAGTTATCCCAATCAAAATACTCATCCTTCTCTAACTCCAATTCTTTTTTCTTTTTCTTGCCTTTGAGTTGAAAAGCTTCTTTCAGCTCTTTTACCTCTTTTTTTAGATCGCTGACAATTTTCTTTTTCACGGCTTCCTGATCATAACTCACTTTGTAGTCATCGGTGGTACCGGTAATTTTTAGAAAAATTCTTGTTTGCCCTTTACCCGTTTCTTCAATAGCTCCAAAGGCCTCGTCCGGATCTATCTTCTTTTTACTTCGTAAGGGAGCGACTACGCGGTAGTTGATGTGCTGATCAAAGGTATGGGTCCCGCTTAGCTGAATCGTGGTTGCATTACTTTTGATTTCCATCTGCGGGATGAAGATGGTTTCATTTTCGATGTGAATTTCATTTTTTAAATCCGCAAAGCGAAGTTTGTTTAAGCTTCCGTCATCTAGATACTTATTCAAGGCCTGCAACGGCTCAAAGTTATTTAACTCTCCTTTTTTAATTGTAGCACTTATATCAGCTGTAAGCGTTTTTGGAATTAGTTTTAGCTTTTCGGATAATGTCATTTCCAGATTCACGTCCGCAAACGCCTGCCCTTTTAAATGCTTGTCTTCTATAAACGTTTGGTAGAAATTTTCGAACACAAAAAACACGCTATCCAAGTAGATGCCGTCCAATTTGAAAGCGCTTATGATATCTATTGCTTTTTGATTTTTAGCATCGACAATTCCATTCAGACTCATAGTTCCACCCATGGCGTTCATTGCGATGTTGCGCGATACAGCAACCTGGTTTTTTACCAGCAGGTCACCCTTTACGTTCCTGGGATGGAACCGCTTATAGTGTAGACTTTTTATGTCGCAATTAAAATTGAGTAGTACATTGGGTGAGATGCTAAATTGGTAACCTTCAGCTGCCGTTCCGCCAAAACCAATTTCAAACAACTGATCGACATCTAAAAAATTTGATTTCATGTCGGCTTCAATACCAATGGGTTGGTTTTCGAACAGCAAAAAAGTAACTACGTTTTTAAAAAAACCATTGAATACCAGATCGCTATTTTCGAATTGCACACGAAAATTACTCATTGCCAGATCGTTGTTATTGAATTGCAGGGATCCGTTTACGTCACTAAAGTGGATGCCTTTTTCACCATATACAAATTGAATATCTTTTAGATCTACATTGCCATTAGTTTTTACTTGCTGTGCCGTGGCTTTCTTCTTGAGGAGTTGTGTTTCGCCTGCTATTGAAAAATCGGCCGCCAATGTTCCCTGCAACTCGCGGACGTCAGCAATCGGATAAAAATTCTGCAGGGAGGCGGCATCCAACTCGCCCTTAAAATCAAATTGGATAAAGGGATCTTCAAAATTTTGTAGCGTAAGATTGCTGGTAAAGCTCTTGCCGTTTAGTTCTCCACGCATGTCTTTTAGAAATAGTTCGGCTTTTGAAAATGTTGTCAAAGATGGGCTGGCAAAGGAACCTTCGAGGTAGGCGTGTACCACCTTAGATTTGTATTGGGGATGGAAGAAGGTGGCATCTTTACAGCCAAAGTGTACGCTGATAAAAGGATCTTTCTGGTCACTGATTTCGCCTTTGAGTTTTAGTAGAAAGAAAACATCGCCCTTGCTTTCGTAAGCAAGCAATTTTTGGCTGGTCGAGGCAGGCAGTAGAGCAATCAGCGTTTGTAGGTCGGTTTCCTTTCCTTCTGCGGTTAAGTCAATTAAGTTTTTTTGTTTGAATGAATAGCTTCCGGTGATGTCAAAGAGCGACCGATTGATTTTTAGTGCAGCAGATTGGATATCAACAATTTTCTTCGAGTCGTTGTACTGTAGTGCAGCATCGAGCGTCATTTTCTTTCCGCGCAGAAACAATTGGTTGTTTATGCCAATTTGTTCAACGAGCACATCTCCTTTCACTTTTATATCGAATTGATCACCACGGATGGCAATAGAAGAAATGAGTTCTTCGCTCGAAAATTCATGGTGTTGATCCGATTGTAAATCTTGATAGTTGATTAGTGTTTTAACTAGTTTGACATTTTTCAAATCGAAAGAAATCATACTCGCGACAGAGTCTTTCGATTTTTTTACAATCGTAAAGTTGTTGAGTCCTTCTTTGTCTATTTTCAGATTTGTTTCACTATCCGAAATTTGTAGTCTGCGAACCGAGTAATTTCCCTTCCAGGCCTCCAGCGCATGTAAGGAGAACGAAACCTTTTTAGCTGTTAACAATGGATAGCTGCGTGAGTGGCTGTCTTCCACGTACACGTCCGTAAACACAATGGCAAGATTTGGAAAGTCTTGCCACACCGAAAGGTCTATTTTTCCAATCTTTACTGGTGTATTCAAGCTTTTGTTGGCCTCTTTAATGAATTGCTGAAGAATTCTGTCCTTAAATAAGAAGACAGAGACGAACGCTGCGCTAAGAAGTACCGCAATTGTGACGACAGAATAGAGAATGATTCTTTTTAACCGATTCAAAACCGAAAAATATTAGTGCAAATGTACAAAGACTAGCTAATGGGTATGTTTTTTAGTACATCCCTTTTTGTCATGCTTGCTGATTTGTCTTCTTTTTGAACAACGGCACCGTGCTACAGGGTTCGCCAAACATAATGCTTGCTGCAATAGGTCGAAGGTAGTTTGTGGCCTCTACATAAGTTGCAATCGGAACTTCCACTTTACTACATCCTTTGATTACTACCTTGGCGTTATTGAAATGTTGCCAGTCTATTTTGTTAAGCGCTTGGGAGTAAAGTTGGATTTCCAGATCGGAGATTGAACCAAAACAAACAAACTTAGCTACGGGCTGCAGTGCAATCGTGACCAGCATATATGCCCAGGTTGGTACAATTGCATCAGCCGAGCAGATAATGGCTACCAATTTGTCTTCGTATTGAGCCCAATTATGTGACTTGATGTGATCTCGAAGATCTTTTTCTTTTAAAATCAGTTCTTGAAAAAGCCACGGTTTGATGTCGAGCAACATACGTTCACCCGGAGTATAATATTCTTCAAGATCAAGTGTTAACAAAGCACTGGTGGCAACCCGGTTTACGATTTCGTCAGCTACATCGACTTTTTCTTTCTCAGTCATAGATAGGTAACATAGTTAGACTGTAATTGGTTTGCGAATCAAAAAGTCTTTTAAATAGTATGGTTCGAATGATGCGATATCCTCCACCATATTTTTTGTCCATTTTTCAAAACCCATTTCTCCAAGGTTACTGGCTAACGGAATAGTATCAGACACAAAGTGAGCGTTGGGATGCTTGATAAATTCCTGACATTTTGCTGCGCCATCACCAAAAAAGTAAATGGGGTTGTTTTCAAGCAGATCAATGTAACTGGTGCCATCAATTACCTTAGCCTCGGTAGCACGAATGATATTCAAGTCATTAGCCAGCAGCATCGTATAGACTTCCATTCGCCTGGCGTCAAGCATCGGACAAAGTAGCGATTTGCTAACATCCCATTTTTTGGATTTTATAAATTGATAAGCAAGCAATTCTAAGGTATTAATTGAAACCAAGGGAATCCCTAGTGCATAACACAGACCTTTTGCGGTAGCCACACCAATGCGCAATCCGGTGTATGAGCCGGGGCCAGCAGTTACCACTACTCCCTTTAGTTCACTCCGTATTTTCTCACTTTGACGGATCACATTTTGAATCATGACTGCCAATTGGGATGATGCCGATTGCGGTACTTGGGTTTCTATTGAGTGAAGCAATCTTCCCTGCTCGTGTAGAGCCACCGAGCAGCCCAATGTTGAAGTTTCGATGCTAAGAAGCAATGACATTAACGAGGAGACAATATTTTTTTGTAGGCCACGATATCAGCCAATATTTTCTTTGCCTCCTGAATTTCCTGGTCTCTGGAAAGCGAAACTTCGACCTGGCCAATACCTAGTTGGTAGTGAAATCCAATCTCTTCTTCCAGCAGTGATGAGATTTCCATTCGCAGGCGAGTAAGGTCAGCGGTGTGATAATCGTTAATCTTATTCTGAAGTTCAGTGAGAGATGGTTTTAAATCATCATAGTGCCGCTCTGCTTTTGCCGAAGCAATCAACTCATTGGCCTTTTTCTCCAGTTCCGTGGTATATGAAAACTTTTGAGCCTTCATCCAATCCGTAAATTTTTTGTATTCAATCTCAGTCAATCTGAAATTTTTCAAGGGTGTCGGAGGTACTGGATTTTCACTGCAATATTTAGTTGCGTATTCAAACAAGTACCCAGCATTATTCAGTTCTATCAAAGCCGAACTGGGAGCTTCTTTTTTCAGATGAACATCCGGGTCGAGGCCGCCACCGTCATATACCTTACGACCATTTTTGGTTTTGAATTCACTCTTTGTTGAATCGGCAAATTTCTCAACGCTACCATCGCTTTTGCGATGACTGTAGTCGAGTGCTTGTATGCATCTTCCGCTTGGAATATAATACTTGGCAGTCGTTACTTTCAGTTGTGCATTGTAGGATAGCTGGCGAGTGGTTTGAACCAGTCCTTTACCAAATGTTTTTTGCCCAATCAGTACTCCACGATCGTAATCCTGAAGTGAGCCGGCTACAATTTCGGAGGCTGATGCACTTCCGCCATTTGCCAAAACAACCAGCGGAGTCTCAGTGTCTATTGGCCCGTTGAGGGTGGTGTATGTCTTATTCCATTCTTCTACTTTGCCTTTGGTAGAAACGACTTCATTTCCCTTTGGGATAAATACATTAACAATGTTGATGGCTTCGAATAATGACCCTCCCGGATTGTTTCTAAGATCAAGAATTAACTTTTTTGCTCCCGCTTTTTTTAAATTTAAAACTGCCTCTTTTACTTCATCACTAGCGCCTGGTGTAAACTCTTCCAGTCGAATGTACCCGAGTTCGGTATCGATTAATCCTTGGTAGGTGACGTTATTTATTTTAATTTTTTCGCGTGTTAGTTTCACTTTAATGAGGTCTTTTTGCCCCATCCGCTTGACAACTATTTCAACATCTGTTTTTGGATTTCCTTTCAGCATATTGCTGACTTCTGAGGTGGACTTTCCTTGGGCGTCTTTGCCGTCTACAGAGATGAACTCATCACCCACTTTTAGTCCGGCACGATGTGCTGGAAATCCTGCATAGGGATTGGTGATCATCGTTTTCTTGTTGACGATTCCAATCAACGCTCCAACCCCTGCGTATTGCCCGGTCGTTTGTATACTAAATGCTTCGCGATTTTCTTCAGAGATGTAATCTGTATAGGGATCAAGTTGCTCCAGCATTCCATTGATGCCGGTCTCAATCAGCTTCTTGGGATCTACTTCGTCAACATAATAGGTGTTTACTTCTTTAAAAAGGGTGGCAAAAATATCCAGACTCTTCGCAATATCGAAGTACTTTTCGGCTGGCGCCCGAAACGCAAAAATGCCGACTAGTCCAATTAAAAGCAGAAGGCCGGTAACTCTAAATTTTTTATTCATCAAACAATAGTTTTTCCTATCCGAACTAACGTCAAGGGCATCTTTTGGTGTATTTGAGCCGAAGGCACTATTTCTTTGGCAGAGTAAATATACGCAATCAACCATTTGTGGTTTGCGTCTAGTTGATGCTTATGCAGCCGATAGGCTTCCCGAAGCTGCCGTTTGATGCGATTCCGGTCTACTGCACGCTTGAAATTTCTGGCAGGCACGGATATCAACACCTGATTGGGCAAATCTTGATTAGGGTGGGAGAGGTAAATAACCTTGATAGGGTTTAAATAAAAAGAGGAACCCTTTTCAAAGAGTTCCTTTATCCATTTTTCACTAGTGAGTTTTTCTTCTTTTTTGAAGGTAAACCGGGTCATGTGCGAAGGTACACGCTCTTGGCCTGCTTAGGAAGGTTCACTAATAAAAGAGATTTTAGTGACGATCAGTTGCCAGCCATTTTTTGCCTAAAAGGCTCAGAACGGACTATTTTGCCCTTGATTTGGCTGTTCCTTCATCAGAAACAGTCAATTTTTTCCTACCATTTTTACGTCTGTTAGCAAGTACTCTACGACCGTTGGCAGAGGCCATGCGCTCGCGGAAACCGTGCTTATTCTTTCTTTTCTTCTTGGAAGGCTGATACGTACGTTTCATAAAATGTTGATTAATACCTTTTTCTAAAAGGGTTGCAAAGATGTTGAGGATTATTGGAAATTCCAACAAGTTTGCCGGGGGATATGGATATGACTACAATAAAAAACCCCCTCATCATCCAGATAAGGGGGTTTTGACTAAGCCGTTAAAGGATATTACTTCTTCTCGGCTGCCTTTGATTTCGCCTTTGCGAAATCGCCAGCTTTAATAATATTCATCGATTCCAGTTTCAAGTGCTTTTTCATGGCTGCATTGATCTGCTCTGGTGTGAGCGCCATTACTTTCTTCTCATACTCTTCGTCCCACTTTAGGTCTCTTTTAGAGAACAAGTAGCTGTTTAAAGTGCCAGCCAGCCCACCATCTTGTGCCCGGTTGACAGTACGTGTCTGCGACCATCCTGATTTCGCAGCGGTCACTTCTTCTGCCGTAAAGCCAGTAGTGGTCACTTTTTCAATTTCTTCCTTAAAAGCTTTTTCCAATTTTTCGACATTTTCAGGTGCGTAAATGGCGTAGGCAAAGAATGAACCTACTGGATCCAACGTGCTCGCACTAAATTGCGACCCTACTCCATAGCTTAGGCCTTCTTTTTGTCGGATGCGAGTGGCTAACCGTGAGTTCAAGAAACCTCCGCCCAACATAAAGTTTCCGAGTACCATGGCCGGATAATCTGCATTCATATCGTTGAATTCAAAATTATAAGCAGCCACAAAAAATGCGTTAGCCTTATCTGGAGTTTCAATTGACTCATTAATGGCTTGTACAGGAATAGCTTTGCTCACCATTCTTGTAAAACCTTGTGCACTTTTCCAATTACCGAACAATTCGGTATTCAATGCTTTTAATTCATTTGCATCAAAATCGCCAACGATCGCCATTGTGGCATTATTCGCTCCATAGAATTCTTTGTAAAATGACTTCACCTCATCCAGGGTTACCGCTTTGATCGAAGCAACCTCTTCATCAAATGTGCTAATGTAACGAGGATCACTTTTTTGGTAAGGAGCGGTATGACGTTGTATTTTGTTAAATGCGATTGCTTGTGGTTCGCTTCTTTGAGATTCCACGTTTGCTAATTCTTCTGACTTTAATTTTTCAAATTCATCAGCCGGGAAAGAAGGATCCTTGAGAACCTCGCCTACCAACTTTAATGCTTCTGCTAAATTAGGCTTCGTAGTTGTTACGTTGATGAATGCCTGCGTGGCGCCACCTCCAATGAACACATTGGCTTTCAATCGGTCAAACTCATCTTTGATTTGCTGACGGGTTTTCTTCGATGTGCCTTTGTTCAGCATGCTCGCTGCATATTCACCAGCAGTGCCCTTATTCATCAACAATTTTTCATCGCCAAAACGCAACGTAATACGAGCTTCTACTGACTCGCCCCTGGTTTTCTTCGGCAACATCGCCATTTTCATCCCGTTTGGTAATTCTATTCGTGTGGTACGCGATTCGATATTGGCCGGAGCAGGATCAAATTCCTCCCCTTGAGCGATGGTTTGAGTTCCCTTGTAATCTTTTACGATGGCGTCTACATCAGGGGTAGCAGGAATTTCAGATCTCTCTGGTTTTTCTGTTGGAATAAAAACTCCGACTGTTCGGTTGTCAGGTTTCAGATATTGTTTGGCGACTCTCCTCACATCAAGTAACGAAACATTTTTAATTCTGTCTCTGGTCACAAATAGCATACGCCAGTCACCCATTCCGACAAACTCACTTATCTCTAATCCAATTCGTTCAGACGAGTTAAAACCTAATTCAATTTGTTTGAGAATTTCGCCTTTAGCCCGCTCTACCTCTTCTTTCGTTGGAGTAGTTGTAGCAACTTCGTCTAAGGCTTTTAGCATGGCTGATTTGGCGTCTTCTAGTGAATTTTCTTTGAGAAGTTCTGCGTAAGACAACAACAAACCCGGCTCTTTCCATTGAAAAGCGAATGCCCCTGAGGAGCTAGCCTTTTTTGTTTCTACAAGCGCTTTGTATAGTCTACCTGATGGTTCGGTGCCAAGAATACTAGAAAGAACTTCAATTGCAGGATAGTCTGGATGTGAACCAGAAGGAATATGGTAGGCGGTCATTACTAGTTGTACGTCACCAACTCTTTTCAAGCTAACAGAACGCTCGCCATCTTGAACAGGATCGGTGGTGTAGGTCTGGGAGATTTGGCGCTCTGGCTTAGGAACTCGACCAAATTTTTGAACAATCAAATCAAGTGTTTTAGCCTCATCAAATTTCCCAGCTACCAGTAGAACAGCATTGTCTGGTTGATAATATTTTCTATAGAATGCCTGTAGTTTATCAATGGGTACATTTTCAACATCGGCACGCGCTCCGATGGTTGATTTGCCATAGTTGTGCCATAAAAAGGCAGTTGACATGACACGCTCCATCAATACTCTGAAAGGACTATTTTCTCCACTTTCAAATTCATTACGCACAACAGTCATCTCACTGTCTAAATCTTTTTTTGCAATGTAGGAATTGACCATTCTGTCGGCCTCTAAGTCAATTGCCCATTTCAAATTTTCTTCAGTAGCATTAAAGGTTTCAAAATAATTTGTGCGGTCTACCCACGTTGTGCCATTGGGGCGTGCGCCATGCTCGGTAAGTTCTTTTGGAATATCAGGATGGTTAGGAGTACCCTTGAAAACCAAATGCTCCAGCAAGTGAGCCATGCCGGTTTCTCCATAGTTCTCATGCTTAGAGCCCACCATGTAAGTGATGTTTACCGTAATGGTTTGTTTAGATGGATCTGGGAACATCAGCACCTTTAGCCCGTTTGCTAACCGATACTCGGTGATCCCCTCCACAGTAGTAATTTTTACAGGAGCAGTCAACGAGGCAGTTATCTGCTTTTCCGGTGACGAGGGTGCGGGAGATTTTTCTTTCTTCTGTGCATAACTGCTAACGGCAGCCAGCAGTAAAGCCATTAAAATCATTTTCATTTTCATAAAGGAATTGGTTTTAAATTAAGTTTTCTTTAGATGTTCGGTCGATTAGTTGCCAAAGTATTAAGAAAAATGCCAATGCGAAAAGGAGCGAGTTTAATTAATTGCCATCTTTTTACTGATAATTGTTAAAGGCTCCATAAGCGATTACAAAGATCAACCTCAAATGGATAACAAGCAACGTGGTTTTCCCCGTATTTGATACGTGGAAAACCACGTATTTTTAAAAATAAGTGGCAGAATAACCGAGTATAGCTACACTATTAGATGGCTCTTCACATTTTCAACCTGCTCTTTCGTAAGCCTCGGGCCCCACTGACCCACTACTTTCGAGGATGAAAGTGAGGCGAGTTTACCAGCCTCCGCAAAACTATGGCCATGAGTGATCGCGTACATAAATGCACCTGCAAACATATCGCCTGCACCGTTTGAGTCAATAGCAGTGACTTTGTAGGGCTCGATTTGAATAAAGGTATCGCCATCAAAAACAAGGGCTCCGTTTTTACCTAGGGTCATCACAAATCGTTTGGCTACTTCCTTTAGTTTTTCGCGCGCCTGCAGAATATCATCAGTTCCAGTAAAGATCATTGCCTCTTCTTCGTTGCAAAAAAGCAGATCAATACTCGCGCCCACAATTTCTTCCATTTGCTTCGAAAAATATTTCACCATGCTTGGGTCAGAGAATGTGAGAGCAGTAGAAACTTTGTGGTGCTCTGCCAATCGTTTGGTTTCCTTCATGGCTTCCAGCCCTTTAGGACTCGCCACCAAATAGCCTTCCATATAAATGTATGACGAATTCCTAATCGCATCTTCATCTAGATGCTCGGGCGAAAAGAATGAGTTTACCCCTAAAAATGTGTTCATCGTTCGTTCGGCATCCGGGCTAGTCATCACTAAACATCTTCCTGAATGATCGTTGGGCAAATGATCGTAAACCAAACTAGTTTCAACTCCATTGCTTTTTAGATCTTCCAAAAAGAATTTCCCCAACTCATCTTTAGCCACCAAGCATGAATAGAAACATTTACCGCCAAATTGATTGATAGCTGCCACAGTGTTGCCGGCAGAACCACCACCCTTGAGCTGGCTTTTTTTCATATCAATGGCCTTCATCAAGTGCTGTTGCCGCTTTTCATCTACTAGCGTCATTACTCCTTTTTCCACCTCGTTTTTTTCAAAAAAGTCGTGCTCGACTTCTGTGACAATATCAACGATGGCATTTCCAATAGCATAGACATCGTATTTCGTATTTCGTTGTTCGTTGTTGGTTGATGGCATAATGGGGATTTTAATAAAGTTGCAAGGATACGGAATTTAGAGAGTAGAATACAAAAATTTGTCGGTTGAATTGAAAACAACACGGCCCGCGAACAGAAATGAGACGGTAAGAGCTAGATGCCCTCAATAACGAGCTATTTATTTTTTTCAGGTATGATACTAAGTGTCATTTTATACTTGGCTGCCCGATTTGGGTAGTCAGTTATAAATCCATCCACACCCATCCCTTTCATCACTAACATATCCTTTTCTTCATTCACTGTCCATGGGATTACGCGGAGCTTAGACTTTAGCTTCTTTTCTTTTTGCTTGGGTGTCAGCGAGAAATTCTTGCTATGCAGGTATTTTACTCGTTCGTTTGAAAGTAGTTTAAAATCAGGGCTATATACAGACGGGGTAAACCCCAATTCAGCTAAATTCTCATCGATCGATTTTTGATTTTCTACCAATGCCGCCAATCGAATTTCGGGATACTTTTCGTGCCAATATTTTAGCACTCGGAAGTCGAAGGATTGAATCAAAACGCGATCCAAAGGTAGATACTGATCAATTTGTTGATACACCATATCTGAAAAGACACTGGGCGTAGGGTGAAATTTACCATCTCCTAATGGATCGCTTTTGATCTCAATGTTATAATCGACTTCATATTTTGTATAGCTTTTTATGTGATTTTCTACGGCTACGATCACATCGCTGAGAAGTGGTTTATAGGTAATAAATTTTTCTTGCTCAGGAAACCGTGGATGTGGCTTAGATCCACAATCCCATTGCCTCACTTCGGCATAGGTCATCTCAAAGATGTTGTAACCGAGCTCTTCTTTTTGTTGAAAAGCGCTTCCATCTGGTTTTAAACAAAATTCAGCTGCCATCCACGGCTCGTGAGAAACAACTATTTGCCCATCTTTCGCAATGGCCAAATCTAGTTCAACTGTAGTGACACCAAAGCCTAGAGCCGTAGTAAATGCAGAAATGGTATTCTCTGGCTGAAGTCCGCGGGCGCCCCTATGCCCTTGCACATCGAAAGAAGGCAAAGATTGAGCTCCGGCAAAAGAAGAAATGACCATAAAAGCAAGTATGAAACGCATGGCCAAAGATAGGGAGAGAAAAGCGAAATTGAACTTTGGGCTTTCAACTTTGAACTTTCAACTTTGAATTTTTGACTTTTGAACTAGTCTCAGTTGTTAATAATCATCTGCATTCCACCCCTGCGGCCTCTTCGTCCACCGCCCATCGGATTCAGTTGCTTGTTAAGCGCATACGTGAAGCTAACCATAAAATATCTTCCCAAATTATTGGATGTTGTTTGTTGCAGATAGTTGGCTGTGGCGGTTTGGTTCACACTCAAACTTTGGTCAAGTAGATTGTTGACGCCAATTGTGAGTTCGCCAACATTGTTCTTTAACAGGAATCGAGATAACCCAATATTTAGTACAGGGATGTTCTGACTGAAGTTCGTTGTCTCGCTATTGTAAGAATAGTAGTTGTAGGACGTATTCAACTGATAGTTTTTTAAAAACGTAAGATTTGCTTCGGCCGTGTAGGTTCGGTTAATAAAGGCCTGATTTTGTTGTTGATTAAAATCGTACTCGGTTTGTTGCCGGCTAAGGTTGGCACTAAGGTCAACAATTAGAATCTCTTTGAAGGTGTAGTTGTAACGCGCTGTGCCACCGATCGTCTGTTGCTTGGTTCGATTCTCAAGATCGTTTAATAAGTTTATCCCGTTTGTGATTGAAAATGTTGGTCCGAGATTAAATCGGCTGTTGAGTTTTTTTATAGGAATGCCTAGATTGAGATTTCCGTTTATTCGCAGATTATCGCGCACGTTCACTGGCTTTGAGGTACGCACGAAATTTGTAGGATCGACTGACTGAGAGTTGGCAATGGCGTTGGTGGTATAAACAGCAGTCATGAACGCAAAGAAATTGATAAACTTACTGGGGTTGAACGTAGTAAAGTTGGCGGAGAGATTGTGTGAGTAGCCGGGTCTCAATTCTGGATTACCGACAGAGATATTCAACGGATCGGTATTGATCACAGTGGGCTGCAACTGTTGAATGCCTGGTTCTTGCATAGACGTTTCGTAGTCGAAGCGAAGGTGTTTGAAGTTACTGAAATCATAATTGAACCGTGCGACTGGAAGAAAGTTTTCAAAGCTGCGCTCAATCTTTTCGTTTTGTGTGATTAGATCACCTTTCAGTTGGGTGTTTTGGTAGCCGACACCAACCGCAAAATTGTACTTCTGCCGATTCATCCTGAAATTAACTCCTGGTCGGCTATAGATGTAATTACTATTGTATGTGTTGCTCAGAAACGGGTTGAGGTTACTTGCTCCTCCCTTTTCATCGTATACAATTCGGTCGACTTGATTTTGATTGGTTCGGTAGGAGTAATTGGCCTCAAGGTATTTTCTTCCGCCCAATGGTTCTGTGTACGTTAGCGTGCCGCCATAGGACTGTGTATTGTTGGTTTGAGTGTTCCGTTGAGAAAGTTCTTGTGTCCTCGGATTGTTGCCATAAAACTGGTTAGTGGAATTCAAATTACCTTTGCCATCCGTTTCGGAAATGCCTAGCGTTAAGTTCGTAGAAAGCGTGCGTCCCTTTTTGGCAAAACGATGCCGAAATAGCGCACTTGAATTTAAATTGAATGAAGTCTGGTCGTTTGAGTTGAATCGATTGCTTTCATTTTGCAACGTGTTATCGTTGGAACGTGTTTCGCTGTTAGTAGATAATCGTTGACTGGACTCTGAATACGTAATGTTGTTGGTGAATTTGATCGAGTTGGCCGAGTCGATTTTCTGGTCAAGCGTTAAGTTTACCCGATGATTATCATTCAGATTTGACTGAATGCTATTTTCATTAAAATTGTATGACGGCTGGTTGGGAAGATAGTTAACCCGATTAGTAAGTTGCCGAATATCTTGATCCAATCGATTATAAAAGTAACTCGAAGTCAATTGTGCTTTCTTAGTTAAGTCGCGATTGAAGTTGACTCCGCCTGCATAATTTGTCATTATCCCATTTTGTCGTCCACCAAGATTAAGGGGCACTCCGTTAGTATTGTCACCGTCCAATTGAATGCTTACCCTTCCCCCGCCCCCACCACCGGCCATCTGCTGCGAGCCCCCAGTAAAGTTCAAGAAATCAGAAAAGGAAAATCCCTGTTCGTTAACGTTATTTCCCATTCCCAAGAATGAAAGTTGCTTTCCTTTGCCAAATCGATTGATGTTTGCTTTTGCCTGAAATCGGTCATCCGTTCCTGCTCCGGCCATCATATTGCCAAACGCTCCGTTTCGCTTTTCTTCTTTCAACTCTAAATTGATTGTCTTTTCTTTTTGCCCATCATCAATACCGGTAAAAATTGATTGATCTGATCTTTTGTCAAATACCTGCACCTTTTCAACGGCATCTGCAGGTAAGTTTCGAGTGGCCAATTTTGGGTCTCTCCCGAAGAATTCACGTCCGTCCACCATTACTCGTTGTACTTGCTCACCTTGCGCTCGAACAGTTCCATCCGTTTCGACTTCTACGCCAGGAAGTTTTTTCAGCAAGTCTTCAACGTTGGCATTTGCCTTTACTTTGAATGAGCCAGCGTTGAATTCAATGGTGTCTCGTTTGACCGTCACAGGTGCTTTTTCACCTTTGATAACTAGTTCCTCAAGCTGCCTGTCTTGGGGAATCATCTTAATCGATCCTACATTGATATCTCCACCAGCACCACCAGTTGAAATTCGTTTTTGGTACGTTGCATATCCCATGAATGTGACTTTTAGCAAGTAATCTCCAACTCCAACAGTCTTGATTTCAAACAGACCATTCTTGTCGCTTACACCAAAATTGACAAGGGTAGAGTCCTTTTGGCTTAGCAACATAACCGTTGAACTAGGAAGCGCACTTTTGGTCGAGTCTGTTACTTGTCCTTTGATCGAGAATTTTTGTGCAACGCAGAGTTGAACGATCGATAAAAAGACAGTGAGGGTATAAATTCTTTTCATTGTTAAATTGACATTAGGAAATTTCCAGGTCTATGCTCGGGTTTATTTTGATTCCTTCAACTTTGAACTTTGAATTTTCGACTTCAAACTTTCAGCTTTGAACCTAGTTCCTAATAATCATTCCTCCATTTGCGCCCATCTTCTTCATTTGTTCCTCGCGCATTTTGATAAAATCTGCACGACTTACTTTTTCTCCTCCCTTAGGTTCTTTCAAATCATTTTTTTTCAGTTCTTTGAATTCAACCTTTTTTGCCACTAGCACGCGCTCACCGTTATTGATATCCACAGCCAGCACACCACCAGGTAGAGTATTGAATCGTTCGGGGCCGAGGAACGGGCGGAGTTTTGGAGCATACCAGGCTGTTATCTCTTGAATTCTTTTTGGGTTGCTGTCATCGGTATAGTAGGCCTGTTGACATTCGTATCCAGCAATGGTTTTTGTCTCAGTACCAAATTTCCAGGCAGCCACTTTTGCGGAGTCTTCGATCAGGTAGGTCTTTCCAAAGAACTCTTCTTTAAAAATTCTTCTGTTGGCAGCTTGATTGAGGTAGATTTCTACATTGGGCTGCCGAAAGCGCATGACTACACCACCGCCTTGCTCTTCGTCCTCTTCGTCTTCGATGACCGGTTTGAATAGCGATTCGTTTTCATTAAAGAACAACTGTTGCTTGCTGGTTCTGAATTCCGGAATCATTGCCTTCATCCCTTCACGGCCGGGCGGGAGTGTTTTATGCAAGTTTACTTTTACTTCGTATTCTATGATGCCAGTAGAAGTCTGTGCAAATACGATGTTGATGGCTGCAAGTGATACCAATATGCCAAGCAGAAGGAGTAGTTTTTTCATAAGTGTAAAATTTTTCATTTTGGATTGTGCTGTAAACGTACGGCTAAGGATGGCAAGCCAAGGTTAATAGTTCTGAAAGTAATGTTAATTAAGGTTAATGACCATCAGCAGAAGTCAGAAAGGGTGTAGTTTTGTGCAGATGAAATCAAAAAATTCATTGATCATTTTGTTAATGGCCAGTAGCATTCTGCTGTTGCTGGTATTACAGATTTTTTGGCTATCCTCATCCTACGAAAAAGCATATGTAGACCTACGGAAGGAAACCAATAATCTATTTGAGTCCACAATAGGCGTGTTGAGAGATTCGCTCTTTATCAAAAATTTTGAACGCATCCCATACGACACGTCCACCAGAAGTACTGGATTTGTTTTTAACACAGAAAGGGATACAAGCTTAGTGGTGAACCGAACATCTAAAAGGGAGCGAAGCCGGAGCACTTCGCAGATACAGATTTTCATATCCTCTACTGACAAAAAAGATTCACTGCAACGTTTTTTAAGACCTATCGGTGCTCAAATTCAGAGAGCAAAAATTGAGACTGGTAATTTCATTCTTCGCGTGGGTCCGGATTCGCTGTCAAGGGACAGTATTCGGATTGCTTTTCAAAAGGCACTTCAAAAGGAAAAGTTATCATTTCGCTTTGAAGTCGGGAAGCGCTCCATTCCAGACGAGCATTCATTTGGAAACCCCAGAGTAAGATTCAAGAAGATCTTTGAGATGCCTGAATCAGACGAGGAGAGCAAATCTGTGTTTTCCGATACCATTAAATCTAGATGGGTTCGCTTTAATCCTGTCAACTTATACAACGTTCAAATTTTTAATGGACGTAGTTATCTTTTAAAGGGAATTGCACCTCAAATTTTGTTTTCAATATTCTTGACAACTCTTACGCTTGGTGCTTTCTGGATCATGTACCGAAGCATTCGCTCACAGCAGCGGCTAGGGGAGTTGAAAAATGATTTTATTAGTAATATGACGCACGAATTGAAAACCCCCATCACCACTGTTGGTGTAGCGATTGAAGCGTTAAGAGACTTCAAGGGTATTGACAATCGCGAACTTACAAAAGAGTATTTGGAGATTGCGCAAAATGAACTTAACAGACTTGCTTTGCTTACGGATAAAATTCTAAAAACATCGCTCTTTGATAGTAAGGGTGTGGATTTTCAGCCCGAACCCGTCCAACTAGATCTGGTAATTGAACAAGTTATTGCATCGATGAAACTGGTGCTTGAAAAGAAGAAAGGGAATATCAACTTTGAAAAGACAGGAAGTGATTTTGAATTACAAGGAAGTTTGGTTCATTTGACCAATGTCGTTTATAATTTATTGGACAATGCAATAAAGTATAGTAATGATAACCCTTTTGTAAAAATTGGCCTTGTCGAGACGGGAAGAGAAATAAAATTTGTGGTCGAAGACAATGGGATTGGTATTTCTTCAGAATACAAAAAGCGAGTGTTTGAGAAGTTTTTTCGGGTTCCGGCTGGAGACGTTCATACCAACAAAGGTTATGGGCTAGGTTTAAGCTACGTGGACAGCGTAGTGAAAGCGCATAAAGCAACGATAGAACTGGAGAGTGAAATTGGAAAGGGGAGTAGATTTATTATTAAGTTTAGAAAATAGTCCGAAAGTCGGTTAAGTCGGAAAGCTTTTAGCCTTTACTGACTTCCAACTTTTTCGATTTACACTGATGACAAAGATAAAAGTACTTTACGTAGAAGATGAACCGTTTCTCGGCAAGATTGTAAAGGAGAGTTTAGAGAGCCGTCAGCTAGAAGTGAATATGGTGACAGATGGCAAAGAGGTAATTGCCGCGTTCATCAGTTCAAAGCCGGATATCATAGTCCTGGATATTATGTTGCCCCATAAAGATGGATACACGCTTGCAAAAGAAATTAGGCAGATAGATCCTGCCATCCCAATTATTTTTGTAACCGCCAAAACACAAACAGATGATTTGATCAAAGGGTTTGAGGTAGGAGGAAATGATTATTTGCGAAAGCCATTTAGTATGGAGGAATTGATTGTTCGTATCAACAATTTGCTCCAACTCACACAAAAACAAACGAACGCACCAAAAGAAGATATTCTTATTGGGAAGTTTGAATTTGCACCTCAACGCTATGAGCTTCGCAAGGACGGAAACATCCGCAAACTTTCTCACCGAGAAGCCATGTTGTTGCAGATACTCGCTGAGAATCAGAACAACAACATTGATCGCAAAGCCATTTTGATGCGGGTATGGGGCGATGATTCTTTCTTCAATTCAAGAAATCTCGATGTCTATATTACGAAACTTCGTGAGTTTTTGAGAGACGATTCAACCATTGAAATTATAACCATTAAAGGAATCGGGTATCGATTTGTGGTAGGCTGAACTTACGTTTAAAGTTGTTAGATTTGATTCTTAACTTTTCGGCAAATGACCAACTGGAAAATCAAACTCTCGCTCTTTCTCAACTACTTCGTCTTTGCCATTCTTCTTAATAGCGTGGGTACTGTCATTCTACAAGTCCAGGGCAATTATGGAGTCTCAGAGTCGTCTGCTAGTATTTTAGAAGCGTTCAAAGATTTGAGCATAGCAGCTGTTTCTTTTTTGGTCGCCTCTTACATCACACGAATTGGTTATAAGAATTCCATGTTGATTGCCCTTGGATTGGTTGGAGCCGCCTGCTTGGTCATGCCATCACTCAGCAGTTTTGCGATGACCAAAGTGTTGTTTGCGGCTACAGGCACCTCCTTCGCGTTGATCAAAGTATCCGTGTATGCTACCATTGGCATTATCACCCATGATAAAAAGGAACATGCAAGCTTCATGAATTTTATAGAGTCATTTTTTATGGTGGGCATCCTTACAGGTTATTTTATATTTAGCGCTTTTGTTGATGATAAGAACATACAATCCACCGAATGGCTTACCGTTTATTATCTACTTGCCTGCATTGTACTTATTGCCTTTCTTCTTTTGCTAGCCTCTCCACTTGATGAATCTTCTGTAAAAAGTGCTGGAGTAAAACCCTTTTTAGAGGATTTTGGTGATATGATAAAACTAGCAATCACTCCACTTGTATTAGTATTTATTATGAGTGCATTTACTTATGTGCTGATTGAGCAGAGCATTATGAGTTGGTTGCCTACATTTAATAGCAAAGTGTTGAACCTGCCCACTACCTTAAGTATTCAAATGGCAAGTATATTGGCGGCTTCAACTGCACTAGGTCGGTTTAGTGCCGGATTTGCGCTACGAAAGATTCATTGGTTTTTGGTGTTGATTGCGTGCCTATTCGCAGCTGCCGTTTTGGTATTGGTCGCCATTCCGTTGGCACAGAATACGAGTGGGCAACCTGTAACCGGTTGGGGCAACGCACCATTGGGAGCCTTTGTGTTTCCGTTGATTGGACTATTGCTTGCACCTATTTATCCGGCTATCAACTCTGTTATACTAAGCACCTTGCCTGCACGACAACACGGCCCGATGTCAGGATTGATTGTTATTTTTTCTGCCTTGGGCGGCACCACCGGGTCAATCATAACTGGAAATATATTTGAAGCCTATGGTGGACAGACCGCATTCTACTTTTCGTTGGTTCCAATTGGAATATTAATTGTTTGTTTATTCTTCTTCAATAAAATTCAGAAAAAATCAGAAGCCACAACTGAGTTTGTGTAAAAAGGAGGAAATTAATTAAAAGGCAAATACGAATATGGAAATCTTTCAGCTAGGCCAACTATTTGAAGAAGTACAGCTGAATAATCTATTGGGAGATGGCAAGGCGTTTCCGGACTGCCTTCCGAAACGCCCTGTTGAAGAAATCAATAACGATTACCTGCTTAAAAAGGAATCTCCCGATTTTAATCTTAAACTATTTGTTGAAAATAATTTCGAGTTACCGAAGGCCTATTCTACCGACTACAAAAGTGATCCAACCAAATTTGCAGAACAACATATTAAAGCATTGTGGAATGTACTCACAAGAAAGCCCGATGAAGAAGGCGGATCGTTGATTGCGTTACCCCAACACTACATTGTGCCTGGTGGTCGCTTTCGCGAAATCTATTATTGGGATAGCTATTTTACGATGCTGGGGTTACAGGCTTCGGGGAGAATTGATATGATCCAGCACATGGTTGACAATTTTTCTTACCTCATTGAAAAGATTGGCTATATCCCCAATGGTAACCGCACCTATTTTTTGGGCCGTTCGCAGCCTCCATTCTTTTCGTTGATGATCAAATTGCTAAGTGAGGAAAAGCAAAGGACTGTTTTACAGGATGATGAACTTGATCCATTAGCTAAATATCTCCCTTCCTTAGAAAAAGAATATGATTTTTGGATGAACGGTTCTGGCGAACTTACTGCTACTTACAATGCCAATCATCGCGTGGTTCGCATGCAAGACGGTTCTCTTCTCAACCGGTATTGGGATGAATTCAACACGCCACGACCAGAGGCCTACAAAGAAGACGTTGAGTTATCACATCAGTCCAACCAGTTACCAGAAAATTTGTTTCGCCACCTAAGGGCTGCCGCAGAATCGGGGTGGGATTTCAGTAGCAGATGGTTCAAAGATGTAAATAGGTTTGCGAGCATTCATACCACAGATATCATTCCTGTAGATCTTAACTGTTTGCTCTATCAGTTAGAAATGACTTTATCTGAAGGGTATGAACTTTTAGGAAACGGAATAGAATCAGCTAAGTGTCTAACACTTGCCCATCAGCGAAAAGCGGCTATCAAAAAGTATTGCTGGAATGAAGATCAGAAATTCTTTTTCGACTACGATTTTTGCGAGCAAAAGCAAAAGGAACATTTGACGTTGGCGGCTGTATTTCCCTTGTTTTTTAAGATCGCTACAGCCGACCAAGCATTATGTGTAGAAAAAATTCTGAGAGATAAATTTCTTAAGCCAGGTGGTATGACAACTACTCTCAGCCATAGTGGTCAGCAATGGGATGCCCCCAATGGCTGGGCTCCTTTACAGTGGGTTGTTTATAAAGGATTACTTAACTATGGATACAACAACCTAGCCCAGATGTTAAAAACCAATTGGATAACTACTAATCGAAAAGTGTACAACAAAACCGGGAAGATGACAGAGAAGTATGATGTTTGGAATGATAGTGGAGAGGCAAGCGGTGGCGAATATCCAAACCAAGACGGATTTGGTTGGACAAACGGAGTTTTTTTAGCAATGCTGGCAGAATAATTTCAGCCCAAAATTCTTTTTCGGAACTCAGCGTAGTTTTTCACCACATCATCTGGTTTTTCCAGTTGAGGGTAATGACCACAACTTGCCAATTCAACTACATCTGCACGAGGGATTAATTCGCGGTAGCGTTCTACCATGAGCTTCCCTGAGACAGGGTCATCTAGTCCATCAATAAGACAAAGTGGACAATTTGCTTGCTGCAAAGCGCCTACCCACCTCGTTCGGTTCTTCCTGCGTTCAACAATGTATTTTATTAATCGATGCATGATCTTCGTTCCATCTTTATAAGTGATCAATGAATAGAGTTCACGCATTTCATCTTCAGTAGGCCGTGTTGCATCCGGGAAGAGGATAGAGAATGAAGAAACAAAACGTTTTGAGTTAGAGAGTCGCGCAACGATAAAACCAATTTTACTCAACAATAATTTTTGCATGGTCGTAGCGCGGTGCGTTTCCGAAAACAAACCACCATTTAAAAGGCAAACTGAAAGAATGCGATGTTCCTTGCGATCAAGTTGCCTTGCCAATAATTCCTGGGCGACTGTATCGCCTACGTCATGTGAAAGTAAGTGATAGGTGTTTACCTTTACGTGAGTAAGCACTTGCTCCACCAGAGTAGCCTGGTCATCGATAGAATAGCCATAGGTTCTTGGCTTATCAGAAAACCCATATCCTATAAAGTCAAGTGTAATCAACTGATGGAATTGCCGCAGTGAATCCCATATTCGATGCCAGTCCCACGAAGACGTTGGGAATCCATGCAGTAGTAACAGCGGCTGCCCCGCGCCTTCCACACGATAATAAATCTGGTGCCCGCGGTACAAAAACCAAGTTCCTGTTTCAAGCCATTGGTGAGATGTGTACGACAATTTATTTGATCTTAAATGAATTGGTAATTTTATTACAGTGCTTCCAATGTTTTCAGAAGCCTATCGCTGGATGATTATTTTCTGCAATGGAGTACTGTCATTCATTTTTATAACGTACATCCCTGCAGGCAGACTACCTACATAAAATGCTGTTAGTTGATTCATATTCTCAGAAAGTACTATCCATTTTCTTCCAACAACATCCTGAAGTGTAACTGCTGAAATATCGTCTTGTTTCACATAAAGCCAATCGTTGGTAGGGTTGGGGTAGGCCACGGCACTATCGGTGCTATTCTCTACTGCGAGTATCAAAGAAAATGTGGCGGTTAAGGTAACATCGGTGGAAGGAGTGGGTATTATTTGTTGTGCGGTGCCACCATTTGACCAAGCACTAAACTCATATTCCTGGTTGCCTATGCGCTGAGGCGATATGATTCCCATTGTTCGTAGTATCCCCTGAACACTTCGTACATCGGTTGGACTCGTGAATGGTTGACCGTCTAAGGTAAGTTGCAGGTTGGGCGGAATTGTTTTGAACGTGAAAGTTGATTTGCGCGGAAATACATCAACAGAATCTTTGCCTTCTAAGCCTTGAACATCTTTTATAGTAAGTATTATCCGATACCAAACATTGTCGGCTGTTTCGCCTTGGTTGGGAATATCAAACGAAGATTGTTTCAAGCCTACAATCGCGGGCTGGTCGTGCTTGTGCGTATCATGATGGAAATTGATTTGCCAACTAAACGCACTCGGAGGCAAATCTCCTTGCTCGGGATCTGTGCCTTGCCCGGAAAAACTGATAGAAGTGCCGGCTGTGTACAGTGTATTTTTTGATGGAGTTAGAATGCTTGCAGTTGGCTTTTGGTTAGCAGTTACCGTTAGCGTAGCCATGTTGCTGGTGACGCTGCTCACTGAATTTGAAACAACCACTTGAAAATTGCCCCCATCAGAAAGTTGCGCAGCTGAAATCGTGTACGTGGATTGAATAGCGTTGTTTACGTTTCCGCCATTTTTTTGCCATTGATAACTAGGAGGTGGCGTGCCAGATGCGGTCACAGAAAAAGTGGCCGGTTGCCCAACTGACACAGACAACGAAGTTGGTTGCTGAATGATCGAAGGCGCTATTGTTGGAGTTGTGTATTTAATACGATACAAGCGCTGCTGGGCTCTGCTTAAATAGTACAAGTTCCCATCAGTACCCGTCATGAGGCTTAACGAGGTGCCACCTACGTTGGTGCCAAATACAGTTGCGGTAGGTGTCGCCAGCGTGGGATCGATAAAATAAATCCAATTGCTGCAATAATCTTGAAAGAAAAATTTCCCTATGTATGTGGTTGGGTAATTGGTATTTGACGGGTTAAAATAGGTCCCGCCTGTAATCGCGCATCCTGTAGGTGTTCCGGTGGTGTGATTATACGCATACAATGGTGACGCAAACGATGGATTGGTCGTTGGGCCTTCGGTTGTTGGCCAACCAAAATTTCGTCCGCCCACCGAAACGTCATTGATTTCCTCCCAAGCATTTTGGCCCACGTCATTGACGAGTATTTTTCCAGTGCCAGGTTGAATTGAAAAAGTATACGGATTGCGAAGGCCATAAGCCCAGATACGTTTTCCTTGCTCACTGGCTCTGGAAAAGAACGGATTATCAGAAGGAGCGCTTCCATCTTTGTTGATGCGCAGTATTTTTCCATGATAGGTATCCAGGTTTTGTGGAAATGAAGAGTTCGCGTTATCGCCAACAGCTACATATAATTTACCATCGGTGCCGAAAGCAAGCGCACCGCCATTATGGTTGGTGGCAGTGCTTAGGTTATCTAATTCCAAAATAATTTGTTCGCTGCCTACGGCAGCTACATCGCCATTGGCAGTAAACCGACTGATTCTATTTTTTAGAGGAGCAGTGTTAATCGTGTAGTAGAGGTAAATGAAATTGTTGGTTACAAAGTCGGGATCAAGGGCAATTCCGATGAGGCCACGTTCGCCAGTAGATGTTACTGAAAGTGTTAAAAACGGAGTGGCAAGCTGCGTCCCATTTTTAATCACCATTAAAGTGCCAGACTGCTGAGCAACAAAAATTCTTCCGTCTAGCGCAAAAGCTATTACTGTTGGATTTGAAATAGTGCCACCCACCTGCTCACGTGAAAAATTGCCGGGAAAGGTTTGTGCATAAGCTTGAATTACAAGACAAACTGAAACTATCCAAACAATTGCTAATTTCATAAAGAGCAAATTTTTATTCTATCCACTAATATACGAAATAGTAAATCTGGATTTCTGCTTTTGGATACAACAGGCCGATTATTCGGTTAAGTTGTCGAAACGACCAGCCGGAAAAACAAGTATGGAACTTTTATTCCAGCACAAAAATTCGGGCATCGGGCAAGTGCAAATTAAAATAGCCCAGGCCACCCTTTACATTGCTATTGAAATTAAGTGGCTCAGAGGCGAAGGCGCTGAAGTTGTAGCGTCTGTCGTTTCGAAGCTTCAAGAATCCGTAATACTCCTCGCTAATGTTGGATAAGAAGACAGCCACCGTGTCACCTGCAGAAAATCTTCGAAACAGTACCCTGAACTCTTCTTTAATTATTTTTCCATCGTTGACACTGTCTCGAACAAGGCGCGTATAAAGTCGCGGGTTCAAATAGGAAGTAATTTCATTTTTTTGGGAGTACTTCTGAACATTAATCATATACCAATTCGGTCCGGTCGGATCTTGAAGACTGTAATCGACCAACGCGGCTGAGTCATAGATTGAAGTATACAATTTTGCTTGCACTGTTTCAAAGGGTACTTGTGGTTTTAGTTTTGTTGTCGCTGAAACCTCGCCTAATTCTTTTGTCTTTACCGTCAGTGTATAATCGCGGTTTGCCAGAAGATCAAGATTGATATTTCCGTAGAGCCCATTTCCCAAATCTGGTAGCGAGTCAATTCGGCCTTCCCGAGACAACCAAACCTGAGCACTATCTAAGGCGATTTGAGCAATTAGTTCTTGTGGGTCAGAACCTCTTCCTGCATCCAATGCCCCTACACTGCGGGTAACCAATACGACCAACGCTCCGCCAGGAACAATTTGAGTGGAGACCACAATCTTTGGTTTTAATTGGGCAATATCATCGACTGTCAACGGCTGGGGAATACAACCACTAAAAAGGCCAACCATCAATGCAAAAACAAAAAATTGAAACACCTTTTTCATCTTTTTAAAATTTGAATCCATAACTCACAAAAGGTAATAGTCCAAAAAGCCCGGGCTGTTCATAGCGAAATGTGCCATCACCATTTGCCATGATAAAAACACCAACGGGTGCTGCACGATTATACACGTTGTAGACCCCGGCAAACCACTCGCCTTGAAACTTTTTATCTGGCTTGGGCCGAAATTTTATTCCCAGATCAAGTCGATGCGTGTCTGCCAATTTCACTGAATTGATTGGGGCATAGACCGGAATCAAATCGACACCGACCAACGTGGGTGAAGGCACGGCATACTGACCAATGATTGGCGTGAACTGTGAACCTGAAATAAACTCGAACACGGTTGAGACAGACCATTTTCTGGAGAGCCGGTAGTTCATGACCAAAGCTGCGTTGTGCCTTCGATCATACCGAGCCAAAAACCACTGGCCATTGTTGACGGCATCGTATTGACGCTCTGCTTTCGACCATGTATAACTGATCCACCCGGTTAGTTTTCCGGCTTCTTTTTTTAAGAGAAACTCCAATCCATATCCTCGCCCTTTTCCTTGCACTAATTGACTTTCAAAATTTACATTTAGCAAAAGACTTGCGCCTTCTCGGTAGCCAATGAGTTGATTCATCCATTTGTAGTATCCTTCCACGCTGACATATAAGTTTTGGCGAGGCAATGTTCGTTGAATTCCCAGCGCAATTTGATCAGCTGTTTGTGGCTTTACGTTTCGTGTCACCGGATACCAAATATCCGTTGGGAATGCGACCGCTGCACTAGATACGCGGTGTAAGTATTGCGACATGCGGGAATAGCTAAACTTAAGTGCGGTGGCCGAATCGAGCGAATATCGAAAGGCTATTCTTGGCTCAGGATTGTAGTAAAACGTTTGATCTACATAGGCGGATGAAATTCGCAGACCTGCACTGTATCTTAGCTTAGTAAGTAGATTTCCATCCGCTTGAACGAAGACGCTTGTCTCGTAAGAAGTTTGTGGAGTGGTCGCACTCGTCTTGAGTAGTTCTGAAATTTCACCACTGGTGTTAATCCGGTTTGGCGCGACCTGGTGCTGGATGAGTTCGATACCTGCTTTAAATGAAACATTTTTCCTGACCGAGTCGGAACTTAACACCCACTTGCCTCCGATATCAACGATGCTGGAATTAACAGATAATTTATTCTCCAGATAGGTGTTTTGAATGGAATACCTAAAAGCTGTCCGATACAAGGAAAACGAAGAATTAAAATTTCTATAGTTGCGATCCCAGCGGAGTGTTTGTGAAGAATTTCCTAAAACAAACTCATTGGAAATATTACGGTTGCGCAAAGAGGCACGTGAAAGACTGGCAAAACTTAAAACGTCATTGCCTTCATAAAAAGTAAACTCCAGCCTACTTGTAGCGCTGGGCCGATACATTATCTTCCCATTGAAATCATAGAAATAGTATGGTAGTTCTTGGCCTACTGCTTTCACTACTTGATCAACATATGTTCTTCGCCCTGCTACCCAAATAGAAAGCTTGTCTTTGACGAGCGGCTGCTCGATCATCAATCGAGTAGCTAATAGTCCGATGTTTCCTTTCACCTTTGTTTGGGTGGGAAAGCTATTTTTTGAACTCACATCTAAGATCGAAGACAATCTGCCTCCGTACTCTGAAGGGAACGCGCCATTGATTGATTCTACTTTGTCTAAAATATCGGGATTGAATACGGAGAGGAAGCCAAACAAGTGGCCGGTATTGTAAACAGGCGCGCCATCTAACAAGACTAAATTTTGATCGGCAGCGCCACCACGCACAAACAAATCAGTCGTTCCATCTGCTCCTTTCGTCACACCCGGCATTAGTTGTAATGTTTTGATTAAATCGGCCTCACCACCGAGCACCGGGATGCTACTAATTTCCTTTCCGCTGAGCGTATTGGTGCTCATGCGAGTGGTTTCGAATTGATCGGATTGGAATGTGCGGTCGGCAGTTATAACGACTTCGCTGAGCTGTTCCTCTTTGTTTTCCAGTTGAAAAAAGACGGTAGTATCTGATTTGACAAAAAACGAACGTGACAATTTTTTGAAACCAGTATAGGAGATTTCAACACGTACTTCGCCTTGAATCACGGCAAAGACAAAGTCCCCTTGTTGCCCAGACGCAACTGTCTTCTTTTTGGGCGCCCATACTTGAACGTGCGCTGAAGATAACGCTACCCCGGTGCTGTCATTTACAAATCCCGTAAGGCTGTACGTTTGCGCATTCGTCACAATCGGAAAAACAACAAAAAACACCAACCGCCACAACCGCATAATCAGATGAAAAATTAATTTTGATGTTAAAACTACCCTATTAACGCAACAGCAGGGTTACTTGTATTTGAAGATTATGTGAAAAGGTGATTTATTAACCGAGATCAATCCAAACCATAATGAAGTGGGCTGTACTGGATTCGAACCAGTGACCCCTACCTTGTCGAGGTAGTGCTCTAAACCAGCTGAGCTAACAGCCCCTTTACCATTTTGGCATTAAAAGAAAGGTTAAAAATAGACGTAAAACGGCAATGGAGCAAACCAGCGTTTAACTTGGTTGATAATTATTATCGAGACACGTAAATTGGCTGAATGAATAATTCCAAATTTCGTAAAACTTCGTTTTTACTTTTAGTATTGGCAGTAGCTATAGGCTGTCGACAATCATCAACATCCAGCGAATCAGAAAATACACCTGCTTTTCGACTTACACCCACTGAAAAATTTACTTTCAATTCATTTGTCGATTGCAACATGGCCGAGGCATGGGTTGGCGATACGCTCCGAATTTTTCCGGGAAAATATGGAGAAGATCCCGTTTGGGGCGATGCGCTGGAATTGAAGTACGCCAACGGCCTCAATGCCGATGAAGTATTTTTGACACCCCGCGAAAAGTTTGTTAGTCCAATTATGCCTGCTAACACAAAGCCCGGTACAAATGGACTTCACGGAGCGGTTTGGTTTGAAACGGTTTATCAAGATACCACCGATACAACGGGAAAGACATTGTTTGGTATTTACCATAACGAAAATTATCCTGAAACACTTCCGTATGATGACCCAACCGGTATTGGCTATAAAAATATCAATTGGCCGCAAGGTTTGCGCGGTCCCGAATCTGCTGCTGCGGTTTGTAGAATCGGGGTGATGAAGTCGTTGGATGGCGGCAAAAGTTGGACTAACCGAGGAATTTTTATAGAGGATCTGCAACCACGCATGATTTTGTTACCACATAATAAATCCAAAACATTCGCAGGCGGTGTAGGAGATCCTTCGGCTGTTGCAAGTGGCGATTATCTTTATTTGTTCTATGGAGAGTATAGTTATCCGGTGAAGTATGATTCATCTACCTATAATGAAGATACGGAGTGGGGTGGGCAATGCATCAGTGTTGCTCGTATAAAGTTGCACGATTTGAACGATCCGGAGGGCAAAGCATCCCGTTGGGATGGTAAGAGTTTTTCGGCTTCTCATGATGCGTCAGGATCTCCGATTCCTTCTCTTCAAATACCAAGAGCAGGAGGTGGCGGTGCAGCCTCGATCAAAGGTCAATACCATTGGGGTCCCTCGGTTAGTTGGAACTATCATTTAAATTGTTGGGTGATGCTGATGGGCAAAGTCGAAGACTACAGTTGGCGTGGCAGCAGTATTTATATTTCGTTTAACAAAAATAGAGATCTCGGTACCGGTGACAATGCCATTGAGTGGAGTAAGCCACAACTTTTACTCACCAAACCCGGGCGGGTACTGTGGTATCCCGCATTGCAACCCATGAACACACCGGAAGATGTTGCCAATAAAAATACTTGCCTAAAACTTGGCAAGAAGGCAAGGTTGTTTGTGAAAGACAGTGAAGCTAACGAGTATAGCTCAGAGTATGTGATTGAGTTTGAAACGGATCGTCAACCTTGAAAATCAATCTTCTTATGGCTGCCATCACAAAAAGGTTTATTGGACGAGGCGCCACACCGACAGAACGCAGTGGCATTGCTTTTCTTTGTGAGATTGCCTTTTGAATCTTTTATAGTCACATTTCCATACACCATCAACGGGCCATTGGGTGTGGTTTCTACAATTGTCTCAGCCTCTACTTTTACTTCTTCATTGCCTGCATCCCGATTGAGGTAATAACTCAGCGCGCCTGACGGGCATTTTTTTATTTGATTGATGATTTTATCGGTGGTCGATTTTTCGGGCGTAATCCAAGGCATTTCTTGTGGATGGAATACATCGCCCAGTCCATTAAAACAAATCGCTGAATGAATGCACATCGCTGGCTTCCATACGATGGTCACTTCTCCGTTGGTGTATTTTTTGGTAATGTCTTTCATAATCCAAAGAATTTAGAATACAGAAGTCAGAATTTAGAAGTGTCTCTACGACAAACTAGTTTGGATTTCAATCGGGTTTGTTAAAGTTTTGTGAACGGGACATGCGTTGGCAATTTGTAGTAAGCGTGTTCGCTGTTCTTCGGTCAATTCACCTGTCAATTGAAGCTCTCGTTTAAAAATAGTTTTATTATCAACTTTTTCAAAATTTACTTCCACGATAATTTTTTCCAGTGACCATTTCTTGCGGTCGGCATACATGCGCAGGGTGATGGCCGTGCACGAAGCAAGCGAAATCAATAAAAACTCTCCCGGGGCGGGGCCTTGGTTGGTGCCGTCCAGTTCTTCCGGCTCATCGGCAACCACCATTTTTCCACCCACAGTTATCTCGGTGCGGAAGTGATCTGTTCCGATGGTAGCCGTAACCATGTTAAAATGTGTTATTCATCACAAAGGCTTCTTGTGTATATCGCGAGCGGGGAGCCACTTCGCGCTCTTGTAAAAACGATGGTAATAAAGCTGCGTCTCCTAAATAGCCGATAGCCAACATCACGGCAGCCTCATGGGTATCGGGAATGTTCAAATTCAACTTTGCTTTTTCACGATCAAATCCACCCATTTGGTGAACATTTAGTCCAAGGTGCGTGGCCTGTAATGATAGAAAGCCGTTAGCGGAGCCTAGATCATATTTTGCAGAAGGATTTGGTTTTCCGTTGCTGATAAAATTCTTGCGGATCATAGATAATATCAGCAGAGGAGCGCGCTCCGCCCAAATTTTATTTCCATCCATCAGCGTATCAAACAATTTACCCCAAAGTTCTGATTGATCTTTAGTAGCATAGATATAAGCCCAGGGCTGTTCATTGTTGCTGGAGGGCGCCCAACGAGCGGCTTCGAAGATTGCCTGAATTTTTTCTGGTTCTATCGAAGTCTCAGCGTAGGCCCTGCTACTCTTTCTATCTGAGATAACATCTACCAGCGGTTGTTCAATAACTGAAGATTTCTGCATTACTAATTCGGTTTCCATAAAGTTAAAAAGGGTTCAGCCAATGATAACAAGATTTTGCAAGAACAGTTCAACGAGCCCACTTAGGGATTCCCCAAGCCGCTAAAAAGCCCGAGATGGCATGCATCGGCCCCACCAACAACGGGAACGTAGAATCTAGCAAAGTGCCATCCGGCAATTGGGGTGTGTTAAATACCGGGAAAAAGCTAAGTAGCGTAAATCCGATTGAGAGTGCATACCAGATGGTCGTCCCTTTAGGGGCGTAGCGCACCAACACAAAAAAAATGAGCGCGCCAATGAGAACCGGAACAAATGACGATAATGTCACCGCGATAGCAAAACCGGGCGGAATGGTAGCGCCCATTGCGCTGGCTATCAAACTCCAGATGTTGTTAAGTCCAGCTCCAATTAATCCTGCGATCGCACCTCCTTTAAGGGCTTGAACGATAGTTAATTTTTGTGTTTCCATTGTTGTTTAGGTTTGGGTATAAGTATTGATTATGATTAAACTAGTAAAAGATATTCTTTAGAAGCGTAAAGTTATTGTTCAATTAACATTCCCATTTTTCCCATCTGATAATCGCGCATCGCCTCCATGATTTGAGTTTGATTGTTCATTACAAAGGGACCATGTGATACAACGGCTTCATTCAAAGGCTCACCAGTTAAAAAGAGAACTCGAGTGTTTTCCAATCCTTCGAAGGTAATTCCTTCTCCGTCATTTTTAAAGTGAACAATGTGTAAGCTCTCTACCAATCCAAAGCCCTCAATTGTCAATTTTCCATCCAATAAATAAATTAAGGCAGTGTGATTTGCGGGAATAGGAATGGACACTTTCCCTCCTTGCTTGACTTCAAACGTGGCTGCGTTTACAATCGCCTGAGAGGGGATTGGGCCTTTCACTCCGAGCACCTCACCAGAAAAGACTTTTCCGCTTACGCGCAAATCATCAGTCTGAATTTTTGGGGCTTCGTCTGCACTCAAAGGAAAATACATCGGTTGATCCATTTTATTTTTTGCCGGTGTATTGATCCACAACTGGATTATTTCCTGTCGCCCTCCTATTTGATGAATATCATGTGGAGGCCGTTCACTATGAATGATGCCCATTCCTGCGTTCATCCATTGTGCACCGCCAGCATAAATCACGCTATCGTTTCCCCTGCTATCGCGGTGATGTACACCTCCTTGAAAAATAAAAGTAACGGGTGAAAACCCTCTGTGCGGATGCGGACCTATGCCCGCGTGATCGGGGTCTATGTGCGTGGGTGCTTTTATGTTAGCATGATGTAATAGTAAAAATGGGTCTAGCTGAGCTACTTGTTGTGTGGGTAACGGTTGCCTAATAGGCATTCCACCCATATCGACTTGATGTGCGTAAAGTAATCTGGATACAGATCTGTTTTTCATAGTATTTTAAAAGTCAATAGCAATCAGTTAATCGACCATGGTCTATCGACCCATCGCTTCTTCAATTTCATTAAACAACAATCCACTCCCACCTCCATAGTGACGGATCATTTTTATTTGTGGATTTATTTTCTCAAAAGCAGTTTTCAATTTTTTTTCCGAAGATTCCTCCACCCCTCCACCGATTAAGACTAAATTAAAATTGGAGTTAAATTTTTCGGCTGCTTCCTCATCGGTTATTGCGCCTTCGGCCTTCCAACCCGATTGGCTATTGATCAAACGCAAAACGGTTTCCATGATTTGTGGGTGACGACCAATGACGAGTATGTTTATCATATTTTGTTTGTTAAAAAGTCGATAGTCCATGGTCAATAGTTACAATGGGCCATCGACTATCGACCTATCATTACATCGGTACTTCCATTAACAACACTTCCGTATCGCTATCCGCTACAATAGAAAATTTATCTAAATCCCACACTCCGTAGCCATCGCGCTTGTTTAACTTTTGTCCATTAACAGTTACTTCCCCTTCGAGTACGAACGCATATACACCATTGCCTTTTTGCTTGATGTTGTAATCTGTGGCAAATCCTTTCTTTAAGTTACCCAAATGAAACCATGCGTCTTGGTTGATCCACACGCCTTCATCCGTTTTTGACGGACTTACAATCTGTTGCAATTTATTCACACGGTCTTCCGGCTTGAAAGCAATTTGATCGTATCTTGGAGTGATGTCTCGCTGTTTTGGGAAAACCCAAATCTGCAAGAAGTTCACTTTTGAATCTTTATTCTTGTTGTATTCGCTGTGATATATGCCGGTGCCTGCACTCATGATCTGCACATCATTTTGTTTGATCACCGCGATATTGCCCATGCTGTCTTTGTGTTCCAGATCTCCTGCCAGGGGGATGGAAATGATCTCCATGTTATCATGTGGATGTGTCCCGAAGCCCATTCCGCCATCGACAAAGTCATCGTTCAATACGCGCAACTTTCCAAAGTGCGTACGGGTGGGGTCATAATAATGAGCGAAACTAAAGGTGTGATTGGTATCTAACCAACCATGGTTGGCGTGGCCGCGTGTGGCGGCTTTGTGCAATACAGTATTCATAGTGGTAATGGTTTCAGTAGGTAAATGATTAAATCCGATAGGTGCTGCAAATGCTTTCTTTTCTGAAAGTGCATTTCCTGCAACCGCAGTGGTCGCAACCGCTGCCGCACTTGACAATCCAGCTTTTAAAAATTGCGCTCGATTCATATCTTTTCTTTGATTTGAATGTACAACCATAAAGGTATAAAGAAAGTTCATACAATAGTTGTATATACAATTAAAAAATAGAACACTAGTAAACCTCATTTTTAACCTGTTTTTGGCGGTTTAGGCCAACACCGTTAGCTTTATCCCTTTGCATGGACTACTGGATCTACCTTCTCATTTGTTTTGGGGCCGCTTTTGCGGGATTTATTGATGCTGTAGTGGGTGGCGGAGGGCTAGTGCAGGTGCCCCTCCTGTTTATTCTATTCCCGGAACTTTCGCATGTTCAAGTGATTGCTACTAATCGATTCGCATCAATTGCTGGTACTACAGTTGCGGCTGTTCAATACATTCGCCATGTTGGAATTGATACGACCTTTGTCCTTGTCGCAGGCATTAGTGCTGGCTTGAGTTCATTTGGTGGGACTTTTGCAATGGGCCTGGTGAGTTCAGAGGTTTTTAAACCTATGCTACTTTGCATCATTGTCGTGTTGGCCATCTATACGTTGATAAGAAAAGATTTGGGCATCGAGCATGCGCCAAGGTATGATGGCAAAAAGCTTTGGATAATGAACGCACTAATAGGAGCAGTGCTCGGTTTTTACAATGGGTTCATTGGGCCCGGCACGGGTACATTGCTTGTATTCGCTTTCGTCACCATTTTACAAGTTGGTTTTCTTCAAGGTTCTGCAAGCGCGAAAATTGTAAACGCAATGGCTGACTTTGCCTCGCTGATAGGCTTCTTTATTTCGGGCTCAATTGTTTACAAAGTAGCTGTGCCCATGATGGTTTCCAATATGCTAGGAGGTTACATCGGGAGTAAAGCAGCTATTCTGAAAGGAAACCGATTTATCAGATATGTTTTTCTTTTTGTGTTAACACTTCTCATCGTGCGAATGTGCTGGGATTTATTCGGCAAAACGTAGAGTAAATAATTGCCGCTGAATGGGGCAAGGTTTGAGGTTGCTGACTAAATTAAACTGTCGTAAAAGCTGCAAATTTTTTCTATGTCGGTGTCTGTAAGCTTTTTTCGGATTTTCTGATTTTTGATGAATTCGTTGATTTCAACTTTTTTATCTTCGAAAATGGATTCCAATTCGCCACTGCGCTTGTTGAATTTCACTATTCTATTTTTTACGGGAGTGTAAATGTAGAAAACCGCTATTTTTCTCATTCGCTTAATCCGATTTATGGAAAGTGGTTCGGCATACTCGCTCATGATTACTTTATGCAGTTTTAGTAGCTTGCATTTACCATTGTAAGTAACTTCATAAAAAGTAGTTCCATTTTGATCATCAACTGCTGGGAAATTGGACTGAAACAAGTGAGGGCTCACCCGACCATTTTCTGATGGAAGCTGTATTGTAAATCGGATACAAGGAATGGCCAATTCATACACTTGCTTGTTAAATTCATACTCTACTCTGTTTTGCACAATATTGAATCGAAGTTTTTCCACATCCATTTTAATGCCAGTGCGATTTTCTATTTGACCTTTGCACCAGTCTTCCGTTAGGTACGGATTACCTTGTACACCGTCATTGTTTTTATTGGGTTTAAGAACACTGCCATTATGGTCAGATAGGAAGCTGCTTCCACTAAACATTTGTGAAAAAGAGGGAGGGTTATAGCAAAGGCAAAAAATAAAAAGAAGAGGGATCAATTTCATAAAGCTCGGGCAGTCCAACATTTTAAAAATTGGCTCTGCAACGTATGGTATTTGGAAGAGAATTCAAACCGTAGATTTTTGCCAGTTATCTACTAAGTACCTTAAAAGCAATACCTCTTCCATATCCTTGCATCATCGCTAAATTGATCCAGCTTAATGCGAAATGTTCAAGTAAGTTGAACTTATCATTTCCTCCAAAGTTGTACACATTTTCGAAGCCAATGTCTTTGGCGAGTTGCTCGGCTATTTTCTTTGCTTTTTCACTGTCCCCGGCATAAAACATGTCAATGCCCTTACCACTATAGATGGGATTGCTCATGTTTTCGGCACCAGTTGTGTTAAAGCACTTTACAATGCCTTTGCAATTGGTCAATTTTATTAATGCTTCAGTGGTGTTGCTAAATGGTTCAGGCTTAACGCGAACGGAGTTCATCGCATCAATAATCACTTTGTCGCTCACATCCCCTAGTTGTAAGGCAATCTCTTTCACCGCTTGTGGCACGGCAGCGATCAGAATTACGTCAGCAGCTGCGGCCGCCTGTGAAATGGTGTAAACCTTGACATTTTTCTCGCTTGCCAAACCAACACCTTTAAATTCATTTTTGTTTCGAACCCCCAACGATACTTGATGCCCAGCTTTGGCAAAACCTTTTGCTAATGCGCTTCCAACGTTTCCCGTTCCGATGATCGCAATTGTCATAAGCTAACTATTTAAACTCGTATCTTATAAATGCCCCAATGTTACTTGTATTGGTAAACGAAGCTCGACCAAATTCATTAAAATCAGATCCAAATCCAAATTGCCACTCGGTAATTTTTATGCCCACACGAATGCGCTGCGTAAAACTATAGTTTTCAATCTCATTGGTTGGGAATGGATTGATCAGCTCCAACTGTGTAAAGAGATTCACCTTTTCAGAAAGTTTTGGTTCAAAACGGGTAAGCATGAAAAAATCAATAGTTGGAGTATTCTTCATTTCAGTGACCACCCAACAAAAGAAAGTAAACTCTTTCTTTCCGTAAAAATATTGAATACCCGCTTTTGGGAAAAAACCAGCGTTAAAAATCTGAACGAGGGCTACGGGAGCGAACCCTTTTAGTTTGGGGTGATTGTATGAAATGGCCTCCGTAAATCCAAAGGTCGGCAAATAGGCTGTTGAGGTTTGTCGATAATCAATGCTCATTCGGTTACGATTGAAAAAGAGAAACTTAGAATTTTTCTCTTCCTTGTTTCTTATATATTTAAAAAACAAGATGTCAATAGTTGTCTTCTCGTTTCCGCCAAATACCTCTACCGGTATTTGTGAAAAAGTCTCGCCCCATATCAGGAGCGAGACAATTATCAATAGTGCAACTTTACATTTCATTTAATGCCTGTCAAGATTTTCAGAAACTCTGCAGGCTGCACTACAAATGGCAAGTGCGATGTATTCATCACAAAAGTTTGCTTGATGGTGCCATTGTTTTTCACCATTATCTTTTGCAATTCATACCCTACGGCTGCATCGTTAGTAGTGTGAATGTAATACTTTGGAACATTTCCGAATTTTGTACTGGTTAATATTACTTTCTCTCCAAGAGGTTTGGCCGGTTCTGCTTTGTGATATTTCACTAATGCTTCTTTCATGAAATCAGGGCAATCAGCGCATACGGCAGGAACTATCGCGTCCTTCTTGATAGCAGCAGCAGAATAATCTGCCGTAAACTCTAATGCAGTGCCCGCTTTGCTTTCTTTGTCTTGATTAGCAAGGGAAAGTAAATCTTCACCATTGCGTGGAAGGTAAGCTGAGACGTAAATAATTTTGTCAATTTTAGTTGGAATGTTTTCAGCTACTTGCGAAACGACAATACCCGCCATGCTGTGACCAACCAGTGTTACTTTTCCGGATTGAGCATTGATGGCATCTGTTACCGTTTTCACATAGCTACTTAAGGTAGCTGAGGTAGCGGGTGTTAAGTCGATACCGTGAGCAGGTAAATTCACTACTACCACATTTGCATTTTGTGCCAGTTGATTGCGGATGAAGCCCCACGCACTTTCGTCTGCCCATGCCCCGTGTACTAGCACGTAGGTCTCGTAGCGCTTTTTGCCTTCATCTATTGCTTTTACTACCAGTTCTGCAGCCGCTGCGCCACTATTTTGTTGTTGACCAGTAATCAAGTTCCCGTCTTTTACGGCAAAAGCAGAAAAGGGAGAACCTACAACAAATTTGCTGTTCGGCATTTTACGGGCTTCATCTTCAATGCGAAAAGGCTGGATTTTCATACCTACATAGTTATCAGCATACTGTTCTTCTGAAGATGCAAAACCCGTCCATTTTTTTCCTTCCACCAAAAATTTTCCATTTGGTAATTTGGTATTCAAAAGGATGGATGTGCCGTGACAAATCGCTGCCGCGGGTTTGCCTGTTTGATAAAAATCTGCGAAGAATTTCTCAATCTCCGCGTTTTTATAGAGGGTATACATTGGCCCCTGACCACCACAGACAAAAATTGCTTTGTAGTCACCAGGATTGACAGTAGACAGCTTCAGCGTGTTTTTTGTAAGCGCCACTTTAGCAGGGTCTTTTTTAAAGCCCAGCGAGATATAGTCAAACGCGGCATACTTGCTTGCATCTTCGGGATCACTGAAGCTATCAAAGAAGAGTTCACCTCCTTCCAGGCTGGCTACGTCCACAGAGTAACCGGCTTCATTAAAAACCCAATAGGGGTGCGTGAGCTCGGCATACCACACTCCAATAGGCCAACCTGTTTGCTGGCTGGTTGATTTATTGGAAGCGATCATTAAAATTTTTCCATTGTTGCCCGCGTTGTGCTGGGCTTGCATGATTGCTGAAACCATCAGCGCGACTGTTAGTAGAATAATTTTCTTCATAAAGATTGTTTGTTTGGATTGCTTAACCCAAAATTGCATCTAATATGTTCCTTGGTTTATCATATTGTCCATTAAGAGAGTCACTCTCTTTTAGGAAAGCATGGTAAAATGATGTTAGATTTAAGATTTTAGAATTGTGATTGCCCTGTCAACCGAACGCGAATAGATTCTTAAATCAAAAAATCTCAAATCTTAAATTCTTGAATATGCCTGATTTCATTTACGACAAAAAGATTTACTACAACCCGGTGGAATTTGCCATGGACCGAATTGGTGGCACGTGGAAAATGCCTATTCTTTGGCGCTTGCGCGAAAAAAAACTACGCTATGGCGAACTAAAAAAGGATTTACCTCATATCACACACAAAATGCTATCAAGTGTGTTGCGAAGTTTGGAAGCAGAAGGATTTATCACCCGCGAAGTTTTTCCTGTGGTGCCACCTAAGGTGGAGTACACTATTACAAAACGCGGAGTAAAGTCAATACCCGTTATTGAGATGGTAAGAAAGTATGGAACCGATTTGATGAAAGAATTTGGCGTGAAGGCTTTAAAGTCTGAAAAATAATTTGTAAAAACCAGAAAGTTCTTATTTCTAAAATGTAATCAAGATGAAAGCAATCAAAGCAAAAAATGTGGACGAATATATTGCTCTTCAACCAGTTGAGATACGAGGGACGTTAGAAGAACTACGGGAGACAATCAAGAAAGCTGCTCCAAAAGCCGAGGAAATAATCAGTTATAAAATGCCTGGCTACAAGTTTCATGGTGTGCTCGTGTATTTTGGCGCCTATCAAAACCACATTGGGTTTTATCCAACTGGTAGCGGCATCAGTGCCTTCAAAAAAGAGCTTTCGGTTTATGAAGGATCGAAAGGAACGGTGCGCTTCCCCATCGATAAACCTTTGCCACTTACGCTGATCAAAAAGATCGTGAGATTTCGATTGAAAGAAAATGAACAAAAAAAATTATTGAAAAAAAAGAAATGAAGAAAGCAATTACTGTGGCCACCTTAATAAAGGCGCCAATCGAAAAGGTTTGGAGATCCTGGACGGAACCAATACATATTACACGGTGGAACTTTGCGTCCAATGATTGGTGGGCACCCCGCGCTACAAATGATCTGACAAAGGGAGGAAAATTCTCTTTTCGTATGGAGGCAAAGGATGGTAGTTTTGGATTTGATCTCGAAGGCGTATATGACCGGGTTGAGATGCAAAAACGAATTGACTACACGCTATCCGATGGGCGAAAGGTCATGGTAGAATTCGTTGTTGATGGAAGCACGTGCAAAGTTGTAGAAGAATTTGAGGCGGAAACTGAAAACTCCGAAGAACTTCAACGAGCCGGCTGGCAGGCCATTCTCGACAGTTTTAAAAAGTACGTGGAGAAGAATTAACCTTGGGTCAAAAAAATCTGGAACTCAACTTATGGGCTGACCAAATTAATAGAAAAGTTGACGTAGAGTGAGTTGGCTAAACTATTTTCGAACAAATAGGCTTGATTACCGAGGCCTCGAAAAAATTCTTTTTCATCCACGTTGAATCGGTAGTTGTAGCGAAGCCCCGCTTGTAGCGAGAGCCATATAAAGTCTTTGATAGATTGCTCAAATGTAAACCGTATTCTCAACTCACTTCTTCGCAGCTCGACACTATTGAAAGTGTTTGGAAATTCATTGGATAAATTTCTAACCAGGTAGCTATTGCCCTCTAGCTCGTAACCAAAGAAGCCAAGTGTGCGGGCGCTGAAAGTTCTTCTTAATGCTGCTCGAGCGGGTAAAAGCGCTTCCACGCCCCACTTTCTGCTGGGGAAAGTGTAGTTATACAGAAATACAGGCAGGTAATTTGTTTCGCCTACTCTGAAAGTTCTGGCAGCGCCAAAGCCATACATTAATCGGTCGTGCTTCTTCCATCCGTAAACAGCAACACCTGATATCTTTGTCGTATTCAACGATTGAAAATTTGAAAAAGAATAATTTCCGTTTAGATCGAAAGAGCCATTAACGAGGAAGAATTTTTTCTCGTTGATCGGTTTAAAAAGTGTAAAGCTAAGCCCAATGGTTCGAAGCCCATAGGTTGCAAGCGATTGAGCCAGTGGGTGAGTTAAGTTGGCTTCACTGAAACTGTAAAAATTCTCCCAGTAGTTGGCGCCCACATTTAACAAAATATTTGTTTTTGAAATCACCGGAACATTAGCTGCCAATCTCAGCCCTGAGTTGCTTTGTATATTGGTTGATTGACTCTGTATGGTGCCCTGGTTGCCAAAGTCTCCGCGATAGCCTCCTTGAAAATCGTAGCCGACACTGATCAATTTATTTGGACTGAGATCAAAAACCTTGGATGTGCAAAATCGTTTTGCGCCTCCTGCCAGTTCGGCTTCTCCGTACATGCTGTAGTCCTCAACCGTATCAGCTTCTTGTGCCAGACCCGAAAGAGTTGTGAGTAGGATAAAAAACAAAAAGCAAAACTGTTTCATTCGACTATTTCTTTTTTAGCTGAATTCGTTTCCAAACGTCTGTACGGCCAAACAATGAAACCCCAATGAAACCTCGCACTTCGAGGGTATTCTCATCGATCATCTTAATAGTGCAGCTGTAGGTACTACCGTTTTCCGGATCATAGATCGTTCCATCTTCCCACGTTTTTTCTCCTTTGTAGGAAAATTCTTTCAGCATACGATAGCCGAGTAATGGTGCTGTCCGCAGTTTTTCTTCCGGATTATTTTTATCGACCTTCGGTTTTCCTTCTTCGTTGTTGGGTTCTTTCAGCCACACAATCTTGCCAAAAAATTTATCTGAAACTTTGTCAATTTTTACTCTGGCTTTTCCGCTTCCGGATTCCCAGACTCCCAGTAAAGCGTCTGATTCCGATTGGGCAAATAGCAACCCACTTTTCACTGAAATAAGAATAAACAATAATAAAAGGGCTTTTTTCATATCGCTAGCATTGTTTTAGCAAATCTAGCAAAAATAACAGTAATACTTTTGAATGGTTTAGAAGTGGGGATAAGAACCAAGATGTTTTAAGAGGAATTATTAGAAATTATGAAGTTCAATGAGCTTCAATTAGACAACAGTCAGGAATCTTCTTTATGTCGCCTTAACCTAAACCAACTTCTAATCTTTCGGGTTATTTCATGCTCTCTTTTTTTGGATGCTACTACCCCAATAAAAAGGCCATACGGTTTGAGCGACTGATTGTGGTCGCATACGATCTTAAACATCCCCACGAGAGGAATCGCCAGAAAAATCCCGGGAATCCCCCAGACTAGTTCTCCAATTACTAAAGCAATAATGGTTGTAAAGGAATTAATCCTTACTTGCGGGCCAACGATAATCGGTTCCAAAATCCATCCTTGAAAGAGTTGTATAAAAGCATACGAAACAACAATGCCAAGCAATACGGACGGACTTGCACCTTGGATAGCAGCTACTAGTACTGTCAACGTAGTACCTGTTATATTTCCGATGTATGGAATGATTTCTAACAATCCGCAGAGGATGGCGAAAAACAAGACATTGTTCACACCAGCAATGGAGAATCCAATGAAATACATGATCCATAATAAAACAATCATTTTTGCTATTCCGACAAGGTATTGCTGAGAAACTCTTGAAGCTGTATGCAGTACTTCATTCATTTCCGTTCGATGCGCTGCTACTGTCAGTTTGAGGACAAATTGTTTGATGTGACCTCGGTAGTAAAGTAAGCAGAAAATGTAGGCTAGTATCAAGACAAAATTAACGAGAATAAAGGTGAGGGAACCGGCTAGTCGCTGGATAATGTCGGAGTAATACAATTGCTGCCCTTTGAGAACTTGCGTTTGTTGCTCGATGGAGATTTCAAAATGATTGAGAATAAATTGTTGAAGTTGATTTATTACTTCACTTCCCTTTTGTTTGATCAGTGCAATGTCTTTAATGAGCTCTGATATTTGCCAGCCCAGCAGAGCACCAATTACACCCACAACTAGCAGCAACACTAGTAAACAAATAAATACTGCGAGGCCCCTTGGAAATTTTCTAGTTTCCAGCCACATTGTTAGTGGCAAAAAGAGCGTAGCGAATACTCCTGCAATCGCCAAGGGCATTAGGAAATCCTGCGCATAATGCAGCCCCGCAAAAACCAGAAATAGAATAAGTAGATTCCTTAGAGTAGATATTGACGTAATCGTCATTTTGAGTCTATCGAAGACGATTTATAGAATAAGTAAATCTAGCTCTTTTTTAGGTAATGCGGTAACTGTCGCTTGTATCTTTCGTTCGCAAAAAAAAGACTCTCCCGAAGGAGAGTCTTGAATGACGGGGTCAAGTATCGTAGGCATCAGAATGTGTATCTGACAAACGGCACCGGAAAGAATCCTTGCTGATATTGGTTAGCTATGGAGTTCGTACGAGGGTTATAGGTTTGGGCGAATATGTTTTGATTTCCAGTTACGTTTTGCAAATCAAGAGCAAACTCAAGCGTACTCTTCTTGTATTCTTTGCGATAGGCAATTCTAAAGTCAGTTCGGAAATAGCCATTTTGTTTCTCGCTAAATGCTTTGCTTTCATTGTAGACAGCCTGACCTTGTTGTTGAGATCCCGTGAAGTTAAGAGGCGTTAAGTAGCGACCACCAATAGATGTTACTTTTAGATTTAGGCTGAGGAAGTTTCTGTTTTTACCCACCCTAAATTCTTTTCCTACCAACGTGTTAAAAACATATTGGGTGTTATAGGCGGTGTTTCTCTCGATGCCATCGCTGCCTTTGTATTTCGACTCGAACAGGGAAGTCGTGATGAGGAAATAGTACCCTTTGCTGAAGAAGCGTTCCAGCGTAAGTTCAACTCCATAGTTTGTTCCCTTTCCTTTATTTACCAAGTAGTCTCTGTCAGAGGGCCCGAAGCTTACACCCGTGTTGATGGCAGAGAAGCTAGAACTATTTCTCTCAACCGGAACGTTGGACAATTCTTGATAATAGGCTTCTGCTTTCAAACGTAAATTGTCTGTCAAATTCCAATCGTAGGTAACAACGTAATGATTGCTTTGTATAAAATCAAGTGATTTGTTACTATAAACAAATCCGGTGGGCGTTTTTGTCTGTACGTAAGAAGTGTAAATAGATGGCGCCTGGTGGTGCAGACCGTATCCGATACTTATTGATTGACGTCCATTGATTTGGTAGCTAACATTGGCGCGCGGCTCTACAACCGTTTGACTGTTCAGACTATAATTTTGCAAATGCACCCCTGCTGAAAACAAAAAGTGATTGTTGAATCGATGCTTCCACTGGGTATAAGCTTGAGTTAATACATTATTGTCGTTGATGTTTACACGAACAGTATCTTTGTTTACATTCGCGTAGGTATCACGGTTGAATAAGTCAAACTGCGTGTGATCGATGTAGATGCCAGAAGTCAGCGAGTTCTTAGCGTTGAATTTTGTGCGCGTAAAGAAAACAAATGAGGCTTTCCCTGTGTTGAATTTTGCCTCGCCTCTTCTGAATCGTCCAACGACATCTAAGGCCACATTTCTGGATAATGAATCGGCAGTGAACTTTTCATTGGTGCGGCTATATCCAAGCGTGAACTTTGCAAATGTTTTTTTGGATAAATTCTTCTCATAGCTGATTCCATTGATGGTAGTTCCATAACTTGGATAGGAATCCTGATTTTCACTTCCATACAAGTCAGTGTTGTTAGGCTTTTGTAATTCTGTTTTTTCAATCGTGCTACCTAGTAGATCAATAGAACTAGTTCCTAAAATACCAAACACGGATACTTTGCCGTTGTTTTTTGTAGGGAAAGTTAGTTTATAATTTAGGTCTTGGTAGTTAGGTGTGTTTCCTCCGGTTCCAAAACTTATTCCTAACGTTTGAAACAGACCTAATGTAGAATACCTGTAGTTGATGATGAAAGAACTTTTGCTTTTTTTCGAGAAAGGTCCTTCTAATCCGAATTCGAAACCAGCAAAGCCAATTTGTGCTACTTTTTCTAAACGTTGATTGTTGCCTTCCTTCAGACGGATATCAAATGCACCTGCAATCGCATTCCCATACTGCGCAGGAAAAGCGCTCGTAATAAAGTCCGACTTGTCCAGGTTATTATTGTTCAGCATACTCACGGGTCCACCAGTACTATTAAGAGCACCAAAGTGATTGGGATTAGGAATGTTTAGTCCCTCCAATTGCCACAACATTCCGGTGGGTGAATTTCCTCGTACCACTATATCATTACGTGAGTCGTTGCCTCCACCAACACCTGCAAAGTTGGCAGCCATGCGCGAGGGATCACCTAAAGCGCCCGCATAGCGTTTTGTGTCATCCACGTTAAAGGAACGAGAGCTAACTGCTGCGAGGTCATTGTTAGTCGCGGTCTTGTCATCCTTTGTGTTGGCGGTAATAACCACTTCATTTAGTTGAGCAATACCTTCTGTGAGCGATACATTTAGAATTACTTCTTTTCCGGCTGTGACTACTACGTTTGGAATCAGATGCTCCTCGTAGCCAACGTAACTTACCTTGATGGTCTGTCTGCCGAGTGGCACTGCCTTCATTTCAAAAATTCCTTCAGCATCAGTAGACGCACCCAACAGGGTTTCAAAATTTCCGATCACTTGCACGGTTACACCGATGAGCGGCGTTTGACTTACCTCGTCAATCACTTTGCCACGCACGGTTTGTGTTTTTTGGCCGAATGATGAAATCGTTATCATTAAAGCAAACATGCTTATCGCGATTGCCAATGATAATGTTCTTTTTGTTAGTTGTGTTTTCATGTTTTTGTTTGTTGTTGATGCAAAGATGTAGTGGAGAGGGTATACTCAACGTTGATTTAAGTTAAGATTGGTGATGGGGTTGCATTACTTAACTTAGATCAATCAGCAGATTCCACCTTGTGCGAATTTGCGCGCATCGTATTGATCTGGGTTAATAAAATTCTTAGTGGTTCGATCTTGACCAGAATCAACGAAAGAGTTTGTAACTTCTTCAGTCTTTTGCATAAAAAAGTGTATGTGAAAAAATCAGATGAGTCATATTTTCGCCTGTTTGAAACAGCGTGGGCCAATTTGCAATTGGTGAAAAAAGAATCAACGACATTTCGTCCATACCTGAGACAATTAGTACTTCCAACATCAAACTAATACAGTCATGGGTATTAAATCGATATTGATATTAGGTGCTACCGGAAGAACAGGTAGACTAGTTGTTGACCAAGCATTACGGCAAGGCTTTGATGTGACCGCGCTGGTTCGTCACCCAGAGAAACTGGGTGCTTGGTTGAATCATCCAAATCTGGAGGTTTTAAAAGGAGATGTGTTGAATTATCCGGATATTTTCAACGCGGTGCAGGGTAATGATGCAGTAGTTTCCGCATTAGGTAGAGATAGAAGAAAAGACGCGATCCTCGATAAAGGCACTGCCAATATCATTCGCGCTATTGAGCATAGCCGCGTAAAAAAATTTGTTTGCCTTTCATCCTTAGGGGCAGGCTCCACGAAAAAGCTTATCGGGTGGAAATTGAAGGCGTTGATTTGTATGGCTGGTCTAACAAGTTCGTTTGAGGCAAAAGCTGAACAAGAAATGTTACTCTATCAAAGCTCGATTGATTTTGCCTTGGTGATGACAAGTTCACTCAGTAATCGGAATGATTCGGCCGGGCGCGGGCCAGTCTCCTTTCTACCGAGTCAAGCACCCCGTTTTTGGACAACGCCACCAAAGATAAGTAGGGCTACGGTTGCCTCATTTTTATTGGATCAACTTGTGCTCAAGGCTTGGCAGCGGAAAACTGTTTGTTTAGTTGGAGCCTTTTAAGCATTTTCTAAAGGCGCTTTGCTGTGGCTAAGCGCTTTCTTATTCGGCTTAGAGACTCGGGTTGAATACCTAAATAGGATGCGATATAGTGCTGAGGGATATTTGCAATTACTTTTGGCCTTGTTTTCATTAGATTTAAGTAACGTTCTTCCGGGCTCATAAATAACATGGAACGATTTCGTTCAGCTATGCCAATAATAATAAACTCGGCCATTAATCTGCCAAACTTTTCCATGGTGGGAGTTTCGAGATAGCCGCGTTGCATATCGGCATACGAAATCGTTAATACCTCGCAGTCTACTAGTGCCTGATGGGTTTCATTGGAAGGAGTTCTGGTGAGAAAACTCGGGTAGTCAGTGAAGAAGTTCCCTTCGAAAGAGAAATTATAAGTCTCTTCTGTATTGTTGATCACACAAAATGAACGGAAATATCCTTTATTGATAAAGGCCACGTAGTCGCACACCTGGCCAGCTTCCATCAGATAGCCACCCTTCGGTATAACCCTTTTCTTTTGACTATTTAAAAAAACGCTTAATTCCTCGTCTGAATACACCCCGAACTTTGAAATGTAGTCTTTGAGGCGCGTTAGGTCGATCTCACTTTCCATAGTAATCCGTTTCAACGGGCAATTTATCAACTTGCAAGGTATTTCTTATGGTTTTTCTAGATGACTCACGTGGCTTTGCTTTACCCGTCATTTTTATCGGTATTATTCAAATCGTAGTGGGTAGCACAGTCTATTTCCGAACCAACAACCAAATCACTCAACTTGAAACACTATATCAACAAGGCCAAGCCTCTATCGCGAAAGCAGAGACACCGCGCATGAATACCGTGATGAAAAACTTTTCGCTTTACAAAAAAGTAGAAGTAGCATTTGTTGTCATCGGGCTGCTGCTTACTTTTTTCGCTCCCACCAAAGAATTTTGGTTAGGTATTGGCGTGGGCATGTTATTACAAGGGGCTTTGATGCTTACCGCGGATATCTTTGCAGAACGCAGGGGAAAAGAGTATATTCACTCAATCGAAGTACCATCAAACTAACCTTTATGAAAAACGTAACCAACTCTTTATACGTACAAATGTTCTACATGCTGGGCATGGGTGCAGGTTTCTTGTTTGTGCCGAATGGAGTTCTTCCTCTATTTGGTCTGGCCACTACCATAGAGGTGTGGATAAGAGTGTTAGGAGCTTTAGTGATTGGCTTTGCTGGTTATTACTATGCCTGCATAAAAAGTGAGCATGTGCCGTATTTTAAAGCGACCGTCTACGGCCGTTATTGGTTTTGTGGATGCTTGGTAGTATTGGCAGCGTTAAATTTAGGAGACCCAATGTTGTACGTTTTTGCAGCCGTTGAAACTTCATTTGCGATCTGGACTCATACAGCTCTCAAAAAAGCAAATTTATTCTAGCCAAGCGCAAAATCGGATTCGCTTCATTGATCCTTATAAAATATTTTCCTCATCAATTTTATCTAACCGGCAGTTTCGTATAACAAACATTATCAGTAAATTTTCTTTGGTCATGATAAGCTAATATGAAAAAAAGGGGGATATCACGAAAGAAAAGCAAGAATCGCAATAAGAAAATACTGAAGTGGGATTACTATGACACGAAAGACAAATTAATTTCAAACCAAAAAACGATCGCACGTTGTAATCAACTAGTTCTTCCGCCAGCGTGGAAAGACGTCTGGATATCGCTGGATGCCGAATCGCACTTACAAGCCACAGGAAAAGATGCTAAAGGTCGATTGCAATATAGGTACCATGAAAATTGGACTAGCGCCAGGGCAGCTGAGAAGTTTGATGGCATGACTCACTTTGCAAAAACACTCCCTTCCATTCGAAAAAAGGTAGAATCGGATTTGAAATTAAAAGGAATGCCTAAAAACAAAGTAGTAGCCCTCATCATCAAGTTAATTGATCTCTACCATTTTCGGGTGGGTAATGATGAATATGCCAAAAAGAACAAATCATATGGATTAACAACGCTCACAAAAGGTCATCTGATTATCGATCGCTCGAAAGAAGCAGAAGGAGAGCTTGATGCCGTTTTTGAGTTTGTTGGTAAGTCTGGTAAACTTTGGAAGCGAAGAATTTGGGAAGATAATTTGGCTAAACTCATCAGGGCATCTGGGGAGATTAGTCGTAAAAAAAAGAATCAAGACCTATTTCGATATGAAGATAAAAATGGGAACGACTTTGATGTAAAATCAAACCATATTAATGAATACCTGGATGCAGTTACTTCAAAAGAGACAAAAGTGACTGCCAAAGATTTTCGCACCTGGGCAGCAACATGGAAGACGGCTTCTCGGTTTTCCAAGCAATTAGATCCTGACACCGCCACTGCCAGGAAAAGAGTTTCAAACGTGGTAGTCAAAACTGTTGCCTCTGATTTGGGCAATACCCCAACTGTATGTAGATCCAGTTATATTCACCCAGCTATATTGTCCGATTGGACTAAAGGCATTTTTCGTTCTAAATGGAATAGAGCAAGTCGCAATAGTAAACTGAAGGGATTGTCAAAGGAAGAAACCACAACGCTTAACTATTTGCGGTAAGCCGCCACGGTACGATTTAGTTTATACTACTGATTCTCCGTTCAAATCGGTGGTAAGCACCTCGCTCATATAATCAAAAAAAGGACGAATAGATCTAAAGACTTTATTCACTTGATTTATAAAATCTGGCGCCAATACTTCTTGGTCGGTAAAATCATGCTCAAACCAATATTGCTTGTAGCGAAGAAGCTCAATGGCGGGATGTTCCTTCGAAAATCCTTTTGGTGCCGTCTTTACTTGCTCGCCCATCATTTCGCCAAAGTTTCCTACAATGGATCTGGATCTCAACAATTTGTGCCAGTCTTTATAGTTCAGCTGAATATCTTCTCGCACTCTTTTTAGGTCTTCCGGATTTGGATAGGTGAAGCCGCAGCCAATGCGTGAACCTCCACCAGGTTTGATCCAATAGTAATAACCTCCACGCAGCATCGGCTTAACTCTTCTTAGGCTTCCGGCAAATCGCGGATTGTAGGGGGTCTTGTCTTCCGAAAATCGAACGTCATTGTAAATGCGGTAAAGACTCTTTTTGCCAGAGGGTGTTTCAATTTGATCGTGGCTATTCATTTTTACAATAAGAGCATCAATAAATTGATGGATATTTTCCTGCGCATTCAGGTATTCTTTTTTGCGCCCGTTAAACCAATCGCGGTTATTGTTTTTAGATAATCTTTTTAAAAAGGAAAAAGTGGTCGGTTGAATAATTACAGATTTCATAACTATTGTTGTTGCTATTGGCATCCCGTCATTTGGAATTCGTGACTTCGATTTTTTTTGAGAAATCGCTCGATTTCATATAAGGGGTAGTTTAGTTCATTAAACAATATTAAAGAAAGTTAGCCTTAGTGGATAAATTAACTTAAACCTTATACGTTTGCGGTAGTCTAAGCCAAAATTTTTTCGCCAATGAAGCTTTCCTATATTCTTTCAGCAACTTTACTTGTTTTTTTATCTTGTAGCAAAAGTGATGAGGCTGCGCCTGAGAAGTACTTTCCGCCATCCGGACCGAATTGGGAGAAGGTAACCCCCGCTAGTTTAGGTTGGGATGAATCTAAAATTCCAGATCTAAAAAGTTTTTTACAGACGTCCAACACACGTGCATTTATTGTTTTAAATGATGGTAAAATCGTCATTGAAGAATACTTAGGCAAGCAATCCAACTCGACTGCCGATTTCACGGTCACGAGCAACTGGTATTGGGCTTCCGCTGGAAAAACACTCACCTCAGCGATAGTGGGCATCGCCAACAGTCAAGGAAAAATAAACTTTGATGCTAAGACATCTGATTACCTTGGCGTGGGTTGGACTAGCCTTACACCCACACAAGAAAGCAAAATTACTGTACGCCATCAGCTTATGATGACAAGTGGCCTCGATGATGGCGTTGCCAATAAGGACTGCACTGATAAAGCCTGTTTGATTTATAAAGCAGATCCTGGAACACGCTGGGCCTATCATAACGCACCCTACACTCTCTTGGACGGTGTGATCGCAAACGCTACTAGCAAAACCCTGAACGCTTATCTAAGTGAACAATTATTGACTAAAATTGGCATGGATGGAAGCTACGTGAAGATAGATCTTAATAATGTTTTTATAAGCACGCCACGATCAATGGCTCGCTTTGGCTTATTGCTTTTAAATAAAGGGAAGTGGGACCAAACACAATTGATTCCAGAAGACTATTTTACTTTAATGACAACCACTTCACAAAATATCAATCTATCGTACGGCTATCTCACTTGGTTGAATGGTAAAGCATCTTCCATGGCGCCCGGCTCGCAGGTGGTTTTCCCGGCAGAGATAACGGCCAATGCACCCGATGATATGTTTGCCGCAATGGGAAAAAACGGGCAGTTGATCAATGTAGTGCCCAGTAAAAAGCTCGTGATGATTCGTATGGGCGATGTCCCGGATGCATCTTTAGTACCATTTACTTTTCAAAACGAATTATGGGCCAAGTTGAATGCCATTATCGCTAAGTAGAAGTCCATTTAAGCGTCTTAGAAATTCAACTCTGACCTAAAACATTGGCAAAGCATCACCGAAATTACAAGGCCCTACTCAGGTTCGAACTAGTTTTTGTTTAGAAAAATTCGTTTAGCTTAAATTTTAGCCCTTTTGCTTAAAGTAAAATCCTGGTCGGAGACCAATTATTCAATATTTCCCCGAAAATCTTGCATGCATCAAATAAACGATTGTTTGGTAAAACGTACGTTTATCGGCTAGTCTACTTTTGTATCAAAATAGGGAAGCCTGAAAATGAAAAGAGCCATTCGTAATTTGATAATTGGGAAAGGTGTTTATATAGAGTCACGCAATGAATTTCGGCAGATAATGCTCTCGGGGCAATATGCCCTTATTTCGATAGCGGTCATCATATTTTATCTTATTCTAGATCTTAGTAATTGGCCTATTATTCCCCAAACGACTTACCTCTATTTTGGAGCGTTGGCATTGATTGTGATTTCACTGGTCCTTCACCGATTCCAACGTCACTGCACTGCCAATTATTTTCTGTTTCCTACTTTCAATATTCTGCTATATTTAATCGTGTCTAGTGAAAATCTCACGACTGGCGCTTTTGTATTTTTCATTCCAGCTTCATTAGGTTCCTTTGCCGTATTCAATTACTCACAACGAAGAATTGCAATTGCCTTTGCACTATTTAGTTTTAGTCTCTTTGCATTGGCAATGGTTGGTGATTTTTCTATTCTCACTTTCCGTACTTATTCTGAAGCCTATATTCGGATGAATCAATTGATCAATTTTTCGTTAGCCTTTCCGATTTCTATCATGGCCGTCTATCTGCTTATTAGTCTAAACCATGACAACGCCAATAACCTTTTAAAGAGCAATAAACAGTTAGAGAAATTGAACCAGGAATTGGATCGATTTGTATATAGCACCTCTCATGATTTAAGAGCGCCCCTATTATCCGTGCAGGGATTATTAAGGTTGATGGAGGTATCTAGCATCGAAGAAAGAAGTAGGTATCAGCAAATGATTCAAAGTAGATTGCTCTCTCTCGATAAGTTTATTCATGATATCACTGACTACTCACGCAACAATCGACTGGAAATCGTCCGTGAAAATGTGAATCTGTCCTCGCTGGCGCTTGACATTTGGGACTCATTGAAATATAGTTCCGATGCGCAGGGTATTGAGTTTGTCAATGAGTTGCCGGCTGATTTGATTGTGAATAACGATGGATCGCGCATACGAATCGTGATCAGCAATCTAGTAGCCAACGCCATTCGTTATCATGATCATCGAAAAGAAAAGAAATTCATCCGAGTTTACCATCATCTGACTAAGACTTCTTTTTCGTTGCACATACAAGACAATGGACAAGGGATTTCCCCTGAATATCAGACTAAAATATTTGATATGTTTTTTCGTGGAAATGAATCTTCTCAAGGCTCCGGGTTGGGTTTATACATTGTAAAAGAAACCCTCGAAAAGCTTTCTGGCAACATTCAGCTGACGTCTACCCTTCGACAAGGCAGCACGTTTTCTGTTTCAATGCCGCAGTAGCGGCAAATTAACTACAGTTTTCAGCGGCCACTATTTTTCTGGGCGCATATGAGAATCTCGTTGGCTATAAAAATGAAGCAAGACGCCTGTAGGTCTGGTAAAGGATCAAGCCAAACTAACTGGCAATGCTGGTTGACAAGGATTTATTGGGTCATGGTGTTTTTTTAGAAAATGTCTTGTGGCACCTTCAAAATCTTGCATATTCTTCTTCAAATCATGCGTGAATTATTAATTGCTTAACATATTAAAAATTAGAATTCGTGGCCGATCTACTTTTGTGTTTAAATAGGGAAATAAAAAAATGAAAAAGGCCATCCGTAATCTGATAGTTGGAAAAGGTGTTTACATTGAGTCGCGAAATGAGTTTCGGCAAGTAATGCTCTCCGGTCAGTACGGACTGATCTCGTTCGCTGTACTCACGTTCTATTTGATTAGGGATATTGTCGAGCCACCGTTTAATCTAGAGATGGCGATCGTTTTTTCAGTTGCTTTGATTTTGGTAAGCACCTCCTTAGTTTTGCATCGTTACCAGCGTCATTGTTCAGCCAATATTTTTCTTTTCCCCACCTTCAATATTTTATTATACTTAGTGGTCGCCAGCGAAGACCTTTCAGCCGGTGCGTTTGTGTTTTTTATCCCAGCTACGCTAGGTTCGTTCGCGGTGTTCAACTACAGTCAGCGAAAAATTGCGGTAGGATTTGCCGTCTTGAGCTTTAGCCTTTTTATCTTGGCGATGGTAGGCGATTTCTCACTGCTTTCCTTTCGTCATTATACAGAATCTCATATCCGTTTAAACCAGTTAATCAATTTCTCAATGGCCTTTCCGGTTTCTATCATGGCTGTTTATCTGCTCATAAGTTTGAACCACCACAATGCCATCAGCCTTGTTAGAAGCAATAAGCAACTAGAGAAATTGAACCAGGAATTAGATCGTTTTGTATATAGCACTTCACATGATTTACGGGCACCTCTATTGTCGGTACAGGGACTTCTAAAATTGATGGATATATCCACGTCCAGCGAAGAACAAGTTAAGTACCGCCAATTAGTTCATAGCAGATTGCTTTCTCTTGATAAATTCATCCATGATATAACGGACTACTCGCGCAACAATCGGCTGGAAATCGTCCGTGAAAATGTGAGTCTATCTTCGTTGGCGCTTGATATTTGGGAGTCATTAAAGTACAGTGCAGATGCACAGGGAATTGAGTTTATTAATGAGTTGCCAAGTGATTTGATAGTGAGCAATGATGGATCACGCTTGCGCATTGTAATCAGTAACTTGATTGCCAACGCCATTCGTTACCACGATCACCGAAAGGAGAATAAATACATACGTGTTTATCATCATCAGACCGAGACTTCGTTTTCGTTGCACGTGCAAGACAATGGTCAGGGTATTGCGCCCGAATACCAGACTAAGATATTTGATATGTTTTTTCGCGGAAATGAGTCTTCACAAGGGTCAGGATTGGGCTTGTACATAGTAAAAGAGACTCTTGAAAAACTTTCCGGTAGCATCCAACTCACCTCTACCTTAAGGAAAGGCAGCACGTTTTCTGTTTCAATGCCGCAATAGAGCAAGCTCTACGGCCAACCCAAAAGAGTTGTTGATTCTCGCGCCTTCAAGCGTTTTTTGTTTAATTATTCTGCGCTTAAGAATTTAAAAAAGTAAACAAAATCGTTTTTTACTCTACTAAAGCAAATAGAGCAGTGCCGATTGGAGCTTCACACAAAAGGTAATTCAATGGCAACAATAGGTTTTCGTTTTTCAACCTCTGATGTAAATCAGTCCGACTGTTCTGAATAACTTTACTTAATTTACAGTAATGAACAGGGAACATCATCATTGCCAAGAACTTAAAAGAAATCTGCCACTATTTTTTTGGCTGATTTTAGGTGTGATGGCTTGGTTTGTTACCGTTACAAATGCACAAACGCCCGAAATAGACAGCCTTCAAAACATTGTTAAGAATTCAGTTGGCATAAAAAAAGTGGATGCCCTCAATGAGCTCTCATTCCGGTTGTTGTTGGTAGATTTTGCTAAGGCCAAAGAAACGCTTGTGGAATCCAAAGCACTGGCCGAACAACTGAACTATAAAAAGGGCATTTCCGAGGCGACTATTTTTCAGGGTATTTATGAAAATTTGACGGGCAATAAAAAGCAAGCATTACAGTTGTTAAGCCTTGGAGTAGAGCAAGCTAAATTGGCTGACAATTCAGGTTGGCAAGGATATGCCCTGGTGCAAAAAGGTAACATCTACCGTACGCAAGGCATCTATGATTCTGCAAAGCTTTGGTACGATCAATCGTATGAGGTGCTGAAAGATAGTCTTCATCCCTGGCATCTATCGAGTCTTTACAGAAACATGAGCAGGTATTATGAAGCGATCTCCAAGCCACAGGAAGAGCTTGTTTTTTTGCACCGTGCGCTAGCTATCCGTGAAAGGCTTACGGATAACGTGTTACTTATTGACGTATTGGTATTGCTTTCTAATTGGCATCTTCAACAGGCGAACATTGAAAAAGCGTTGGCTTACTTGAATCGTGCTGAGAAGCTAGGAACAATCAATGCGCCCACAGAAACGCAATTGCAAATTAAACAGCAAAAGGCGGTCATCTTTTTTCGACAGGCAAAATATGGAGAAGCGTTGAAATTGTACCAGGAAGTAAAGGATTTTTACTTCGTCAATTCTAGTTTAGCTTCCTACACAACTCTATTGTTAGACATTGGTGAATTATTGGAAGAGATTGGAAATTATGATATCAGCTTGAAAAGCTATTTCGATGCATTAAAAATAGCAGAGGAGAAGTCTTTCTTGAAAGTTCAAGTGAATGCGCTGATTGGATTAAGTAGAAATTACTATCGACTCAAGCAACCAGCCATGTCTATTGACTATGTTTCAAAAGCGATTGATCTAGCAGAAAAAAATAACTTTACTTCGGAGTTGGCTAGAGCTTATAACCAAAAAGGTCTTACCCTAAAGTCAGAAAAAAAATATGTACAAGCCAATCAATTTTTTAAAAAGGCATTGGACATTCGGATTCAGTTGAGCGATCGAAGGGGGCAATCGACCTCACTTGCTAACATAGGTGAAACCTTGGAAGCGCTAGGAGATTTTCGGCAAGCACTTAGCTACCATTTAGAAAGTGTTGCAATTAAAGAGGCAATTCTCTTTCAAAGTGGGTTAGCGTGGGGGTATTTTGATCTGGGTAGCGTGTATACCAAAATGAACAATTTCGAGAAGGCCCAACTCTTTCTTGACGAGGCCGAAAAAACTGCACGAAGTACGGGTATCATCGTGGTGTTAATCAATGTATATGAGGTTCGAAGGGAGTTGCTGCGTAGGCAAGGGAAATTGGAAGCGGCCATTCGTTATTCCTATCTCTTTGAAAAGTTAAAGGATTCAGTAAATAACGCGGCACTTACGAATAGAATACTGAGTATTCAAAGCCTTTATGATTTGGATAAAAAGAATCAAGAGATTGAGTTACTCAAGCAGAGCAAACAGGTACAAGAAGATCAGTTAAGCCTTCAGAAAAGTAAAATCAGTCAACAACGGCTGATTATAATTAGCGGGATTGTGGGATTTGTGTTGTTGAGTATACTTACATTTACCTTATATAAGTTCTTTAAAAAGACGTCTCGGCTCAATCGAGAAATACAAGAACGCAATGACGAGATACAAGTTCAGTCAGAAGAACTAGAAGAGAGCAATGCCTCACTTGCATTGTTAAACAAAACGCTTTCTGAAAGACAGGAAGAAATTGCCGCGCAATCCGAGGAGTTAAGTCAGGCCAACGTGGCACTCAAAACACTGAACCGAGACCTCGCTGAAAAAAATGAAGAGATGGCCGCCCAAGCAGAAGAATTGTCGGAGGCCAACATGGCTCTTTCAAGACTGAATCGCGAACTATCGGAAAGTCACGAAGAGATGGCCTCGCAGTCAGAAGAATTGCGAGAGAGCAATCAAATTATTTCTCAATTGAATGAAGGGCTGGAAGAAAAAGTAAAAGAACGCACAGAAAAGTTACAGCAGGCCTTCAAAGAATTAGACACTTTCTTCTATCGTTCCTCACATGATTTCAGAAGGCCGCTTACTACGTTTATGGGTCTGGCAGAAGTAGCAAAGATCACCGTTAAGGACGCCAATGCATTAGATCTGTTTCAAAAAGTAAAGGAAACAGCCGTCAACCTGGATCGGATGTTGGTGAAGCTTCAATCAATTAGTGATGTAGGCGCTGAGCAGTTCATCTACAAAATTGTTTCACTGCCAAATATTTTTTCAACCACCTGCGATACATTTAAGGAAGTACTTCAACAAAAGAGGATAAAGGTATTAATGGAGATTGACGAAATTCCAAATTTTAGTTCCTTTCCCGCATTCTTGAAAATAATCGCAGACAATCTAGTTGAAAACTCCATTCACTTTTGTGGTACTAAAGACCCGTTTGTCAAGATAGCTGCTAAAGTGGATGGCGAAGCAGTTATCATTTCTGTGTCGGACAATGGCGTAGGTATTGAAAACGAGTATAAGAGCAGAATTTTTGAAATGTTCTTTCGCGGGAATGAATCATCCAAAGGCAATGGTTTAGGTTTGTACATTGTGAAAAGAGCAGTAGGAAAGTTGCATGGCCACGTCATCTTTGAGAGCCAGTATGGTATTGGCACTACAGTTACTATTTGGCTTCCGTTAGAGCCATTGAAAGTATAGTCAATTCATTTGATGCCTGTACTCAAGATTAGATAGTTTGAATGCCTTCTTTCTTGCGTTGTTTTGAAACGAATTCTGGCCCGAATGAAAGCTTTTTGTTAAGCGCAGATCGTTCATCTACTACTCGCCAAAATGGAGTGACTTTTGTGATTGGCGTGCCCTTTTCAATTTGTTCATGAGCGGCTTCTGAGACAATGCGTAGAAAAATTCCAGAGGTGACTGGGCATGTATACTCGGCTCCGTATTCATTGGCCAAATCTTTTCGCATGCTTGCTAAGCTTCCGCTCTTTCCTTTCGGTATGTGTCGAACGTATTCATCAATGATCCGGGGGGTGGCGATTAACATTTTTGAACCCGCTGGCATATCAGCAAAGTCCTTTTCCAATTTCTTTATTTGAAATTCCTTCGTAGGGTCGTTCACTTTATCTGTCCATGTTTTTCCCTTGGGTGGTTTCATGGCCACTTTTTTTGCTGATGATTTCTTTGCAGTTGTCATAACGTGAAGGTAAATTATTCTTCTAGAAGTTCCTTTAAGTTGTTCATTACCATTTTCCAGTTTTGCTCGGAATGGTCACGTGCTTCTTTGGTTTTGATACCGTCTTGTAAAATGGAGAAAACTGTTTCGCCATTTTTTTCCTCTAGGGAGTAACCAATATTGGCATAATTCTCTGGCTTGTCTTCGGTTCCAGAAAATGAACTCCAATAATTATACTTCAAGATTTTCTCCATTTCTATTTCTAAGATCGTGCCTTTGTCCACGTATGGTTTGCCTTCCCATTCGCCACTGAAAGTAATGGCACTACCTACTTTCCAATCTGATTTCAGAACTGTACCGAAGAAATATTTCTTTACTTGCTCCGGATCGATCAGCGCCAGCCATACTTTCGATTTGGGAGCGTTGATGGAGATGGAGGCGTTAAGTGTCAATGTATTGGTCATATTATTTGGGTTTAAAAATAAATCATTCTAATTCTCTACAGTCGAAACCGTGTTGTTTCAGTAAATGAATGGCCCTGCTAGCATCTACTTGCTTTGTGGCGATTCGCAAGATGTGGTCACAATCATCCAACGCAAAATTCCAATTGCCTTTACCCGCCAACTTATTGATGACAGGCGCAAGCGTGTTTACTTCTTGCGCTGATGCTACGGATGTGGCAAAAACGAGAATTTCCATATTACTTCGTTGGAGGTGTATGTGTGACAATATCAATTCCAATGCCATTCGGGTCTACAATTGCAAAATGTCTATCACCCCATGGTTCATCCCGTATTGGAATGACAACAGGGATTTTCATTTTCTTTATTTTTTCATACACTAAGTCAACGTTCTCTACCTCAATCGTAAGATATGCGCCCTTGCCTACAAATGCGGGTTTGAATAATGGCTGCTGACTTTCGTGATTAGGCAACAGAAAACTGATTTGATCAGTTCCTCCTGCTGTTTGGAGTAACAAATAGAAATCGTTTTCAAAAACAACTTCCATTTGCAATACGGTAGCATAGAACTTCTTTGTCTCCTGTAGTTTAGGAATGATGAAACCGGCATTTAGTTTCATGCCAGGTTTAGTTTGCGCGTTCACAGAAAAGATGAGTAGCCACAACAATGCGGTGACTACTCCGAACAAGATGATAACCTTCTTCATAACTGGTTCAATTTATACCCATCTGGATTTCAGTCACATTAGATTCTGGATTTACAAAATCCGCATTGATGTACAATTCGCGGGTGACTCCACTCGGATTAAGTTGATGCTGTTTCATGTATTCCATTAAAATGCCATAACTCTTGGGAATTTCTTGCCATCCACCTTCATGCAAAAGTGAAACACATTTGAAATTTTCTGTGCGTTTCAAGTGAAAATTTCCGTCATAGTCTGCGGGGATCGATGCAACAGGCAAATACACTTCGAGTGTGAACGGCTTAGATTCATCCCCCATGAATCCAAAGTAGTGCCAATGGATAGGACCGGACGGATGAAGATCCAGCCGAACAGATTCTTTGAAAAGTTCTTTTGCAACCGGAATCTGATTGGCCAAGTCGCTGATCTTCACCTCAGCGCGATGAAACAGAAAATTGATGGGTTTGACTTCTTTTATTCTTGGCGTGATCACTGGCTGCGTAATTGTCTCAGTTTCCATAGATGTTTGTTTTTTTTTATCAAATCAACGATAGCCTTATGACAGCCCTATGTCAACAGCAAAAAAGAACTTGAATTATTTTCTTTGAATGGGTGACAACCGTATGTCAGTAGTGATAAACTATCAGGCTATTCTGCGAAATTTTGCGTCCCCTCGGTTAAAATTTTACCGCCAGGAACGCCAAAGAATGCACGCAAAGCTTGGCGAAGTAGATTTACGAACCCTACACCAATTTCAAATAGTGTTCTTGTAATTCTTCCACAAAGCTTTGAATCGTTCGCTTTAATTCCTCAGGACTTTCAATTTCTACCCCTCGCCCATAAGAGAGTAACCAACGCCCCATTAGATTGAGGTCTGCCGTGAGAAAATTCATGCGTACTTGTCCATCAGCATCTTCTTCTGAAATAAACCCAAAGTAGTGCCGCGAATTCTGAACATAGTGCGCTTCTTTACGATCGAACAAAATAGTGGCCGACTTCATCTCAACATTGGCCTGCTGCAAACTGTTGAAATACTCTCGCATAGTCGAGATGCTACGTGGTGTGAATACATCTCCAGTTTGCTTGAGGATTTTGATACGATCACAACGAAAATCTCGAAAGCCATTGCGCAGGCGGCACCAGGCGATTAAATGCCATGCGGCACTGTAATAAAATAGACCGATGGGTTCAACCTGTCGCTGGGTGAGCTCGTTTTGATTGTTGCTAAAGTAGTCTAGTAATATAACTTGTTTGGCTACCACAGCCTTTTGCAGATCAGTTAGAAAATTTCCTGATTGTGCAGGAATGTTCATTTGTGGTTTGAGTACTTTAATATGCTCCTGTAAACTTTCGAGGTGATCTTTCTGTGCTTCGTTGAGTACGGATTTAATTTTATAAAGTGCCCCCTCAAAAGAAGTTTGTATGGACTGATCGGTCATGCGTTCTACCAGTTTGCCGGCCATCATCATGGCGCTGGCTTCATTTTCGGTAAACATGACAGGGGGCAGGTGAAACCCATCTACAATAAAATAGCCAGTACCGGCTTCTGAGCCAATGGGTACACCAGCTTCCATTAACGACTTTACATCGCGATAGACAGTACGCAAACTGATTTCAAAGCGATCAGCTATTTCTGAAGCTTTGACAATCTTTTTGGATTGTAACTGAATTAAAATGGAAGTAAGGCGGTCGAGGCGATTCATGGCTTTTCAAAAATAAGAAAAGCGGCTAACAAAATTAGTTGTAGGAGTTGGGCAGGTTACTCAACCTAACGTCTAGCGGACAAATCCAAAGAATGCATTTTCTCGCCATGTTGGTTCATGTCTGATCCAATGCGTTGCTCTTCGTCACTTACCGTAAGGGGCGACAACAAATCGGTAATTTTCAAAATCAATAAGGCACCGACAAATGTAAACCCGATAGCCACAACAAGCCCAATGAGGTGCGCTTTGAAAAGTGCAAACTCGCCAAAGAGAAGGCCGTTGCCGGTGGTGTTAGCGCCATTGACTGCAGTGTTCGCCAGGAGTCCGGTCATTAACATTCCCACTGCACCGCCTACTCCGTGGCAGGGAAAAACGTCTAGTGTATCTTCCAAAGATGTCTTTGAAGTCCAATGAACGACCAAGTTGCTAATTAAACTTGCGATGGTGCCGATGAAAAGACTTGATGGGATGGTAACAAACCCGGAAGCAGGCGTGATGGCTACCAAGCCTACCACGGAACCAATACAAAAACTCAATGCGGAGGGTTTCTTGCCACGTACAACATCTACGAGCACCCAACACAAGCCGGCAGCCGCAGAGGCTGTGTTGGTGGTAGCGAATGCCGATGCGGCCAAGGTGCCCGCACCGAAAGCACTGCCTCCATTAAAGCCAAACCAGCCAAACCAAAGTAGACCCGTTCCCAACAGGACGAAAGGAATATTGGCGGGAGAGATGGCCTCCTTTTTTTCTGATTGGCTCGGCTTACGCAAATAGATAGCTGCTGCCAAAGCGGCAAATCCTGCTGACATATGAACGACAGTTCCTCCAGCAAAGTCCAATACACCAAGCTTAAAAAGAAAACCCTCTGGGTGCCACGTCCAGTGCGCTAGAGGAGCATAGATGAACAGCGAGAACAGCACGAGAAAAATTAGATATGACTTGAACCGAATCCGTTCAGCGAACGTGCCCGTAATCAAGGCAGGTGCAATAATTGCAAACTTCAGCTGGAAAAAGGCAAACAGAACAAGTGGAATAGTGGGAGCAAGCGACCAGGGTTTTCCATCCAACACATTTTTAAACATAAAGAACGTAGAGGGATTGCCAATGAAGCCACCGATCGAATCGCCAAAGGAGAGACTGAAACCAACAACGATCCATAACACGCTAATCACCCCCATGGCAATAAAACTTTGGAGCATGGTGGAGATCATATTCTTGGTGTCAATCATGCCGCCATAGAAGTAGGCGAGCCCGGGTGTCATCAACAAAACCAATGCAGAGGCGGTAAGCATCCAGGCAACATCACCTGCGTTGATTCCTTCAGTAGGTATGGATGCAGGCACGGCCGGAACAAACAAAGCCAGAATACTAATGGTGAGTAACAAACCCAGATAAATAACTGATTTCTTCATAAAAGATACTTTGCTAAATTTTTATAAAGATTTAAAAATATTGGGTGATTTTTAGACTATCAAGAAAGAAAAATTATCAAGTTCGGTTGAAATAGAGTTTGTTTTCATCCTCGCAAACAAGAAAAGAAAGCAGGGAGAATTCCTGTAAATGTAAAGAGCAAAAAAAAGCGAGCTAATTTACATCAGCTCGCTTTTTTCAATAGGTAGAAAGAATTACTTCACGTTGTTGTTCACAATCTTCGCCAGATCAAACATAGAGATCTGTTTCTTACCAGCGAAAAGTGTTTTCAACTTTTCATCAGCATTGATCATTCTTCTGTTTTTGCTGTCTTGAAGCTTATTCTTCTTGATGTACTCCCAAATCTTTTTGATGATTTGAGTTCTTGGAAGTGGCTTGTTGCCAACTACTGCTGCCAATGCATCGCTCAAGTTTAAAGGAGCCATGAAGGCTGCATTTGGTTTGCGGGCAGATTTCTTAGCTGCCTTCTTTACTGCTTTCTTAGCTGCTTTTTTAGGAGCTGCTTTCTTAGCTGTTTTCTTTACTGCTTTTTTTGCCATAGCGTTTAGTGGTTTTTTTTAACGAGTGCGAAGTAAAGTGAAAAAAATGAGTAATCCCAAATTCTCATAGGGAAATTCGTAGTTGGCTAAATAACATAAAACAACTTTCTCCTATGAAAAAGCACTATCTGTAAGTTCTAGTATTGTCTGTTTTTGGCTTATGTCTCAAATGCTAAGTGTGAGGTTTACAGTCACTTCACCCTAGCAAGCTAAAGCTAAAACAAAAGCGTGCAAGCAAGCTTTTCATAGGGGAAATTAGTTTTCTTCGTAGAAAAATGGGTTGAAAAATATTTTGAATAAACTGATCTTCATAGGGAAAATGAATGCGAAACCTATGTTCTTGCCAATGCGAAAAATGCATGTTTCCCAATGAAAAATTCAGGTTTTTACCTCTCTTGGTTCCGTTGCCCCATTCAACACAATAAACCAACGCTATCTGCGATGCTTCGTTTTAGCAGGGAAGTTAGACTAAACTCCTTATGACAAAAGCGAATTCTCTTACTCGTCATCAATTTATTCAACGTGCCTTCTTAGGCGCAAGTGGGTTGGTTGCCTTACCATTGATAACGGGTTTTGCTGCTCAGGAGAAACCAGCACCAATGAAAATAGACTTGGTGAAGGAGTTTGTCTCGTCAGCACATGGCAAATTTGATCGCGTAAAGGAAATGCTTGAAAGCGACCATCTGCTTTTGCACTGTTCCTATGATTGGGGTGGTGGGGATTTTGAATCAGCCATAGAAGCGGCAGGGCATGTGGGTAATAAAGACATTGCGCACTATTTGATTGGCAAAGGTGCCCGCTACAATATCTACTTGGCTTGCATGCTTGGGCATCTGGAGGTAGTTAGAAATGTTCTTACCATTAGCCCCGGCCTTCTTAACTCGAAAGGGCCACACGGCTTTACCATGCTACATCATGCACAAAAAGGAGGGATGGACGCAAAGCCGATAGTTGACTATCTGTCTTCTCTTGGCGCCAAGGACACTAAAGCAGATTTCTATTTGAGGTCTTGAATTATTCCTCCGAAGCCTTGCTCACTTTTCGATACACATAGGAGTGATAAATATGCCTTCTGGCAAAGCGATCTGGCGTATCGGAGTTGACCAATTTGTTGTAGATACCATGGGGAAGACCAAAGTATTCATAGCGGCTGCCATCGGCAAAGCGAACTTCCAGCGTTTGTGCCTTGTAGACAAAGTCAATCATCTTTGAATTTGTGATTACCTCTGTATATTGAGCCAGTTGCTGCTCGCGTGTTTCCGGGGCTATACTCACCAATAGGTGGTACGCTTCAATAAATGCCTTGCTTTTTTCTTCTGCGTGAAGTTTTGCTTGTGGATCATCCTGTATTTTATCCGGATGCCAGTCTTTCATGAAATTCCGGTAAATGGATTTCAATTCTTTCAGTTCCACCTCTTTCGCGACACCCAACAGTTTCCTTGACTCTATGATTTTCTTCATTGAGGCGCAAAAATATACTTTTTACTCGAAATACAAGATGTATACCGCAGCGACTCGAAATAAAGAGAAGTAGGAAAGCTATACTTTGCGAGGAGGCAATTCGAACGCTACAGCCTCATGTACAAATTTCTCCTTGTGAGCGCCATCACAGAAGGGTTTGTTGGCAGATAGCCCACATCGGCAAAGAGAGACAACTGTACGCCCCTGTAGGCCATATGAATTTCCTTTGGTATCAACAATTTCAAAGTCTCCTTCAATTTTTATCGATCCGTTATTGTTGATGATAAGTTTTGTTTTGTTCATAATTGTATGGCTCATTTCAAGTGAGAGCTCAAAGGTAGAAAACTATCACTCAAATCGTCAGAAGAAACCAGATCTGATTTCTAGGTGAACCTTCTTGCCTGCTCGGCTGTTCTTCTCTCAACCAAAAAACCTAATACATCATGACAACCATCCAAATCTGTTTACTGCAGTTGGACAGCTACAACCGAAGAATGTTGAAAATGCTGAACACCGTTAGCGAAGAAAATTTTAATAACCCTGTGGTAGCCGGTGGCAACTCTCCCTCCTGGTTGTTCGGGCATTTAGCAGATACAGATGATGCACTACTGCCGTTACTTGGAATTGGCGAGCGAATTCATCCTGAGTTAGCTAAGATTTACCATCACGAGCGAGGATCAAATCAATCCGGACATTTATCAAGGCAAGAACTAATTGCGAAATGGACTGACATTGTGAAAGCGTTGGATGATCACTTCAAGTCATTGTCAGAAAATGATTGGCTGCAGCGGCATACGGCAGCGTCAGAAGAAGATTTTAGAAGGGAGCCGCAACGCAATAAACTGAATGTGCTATTAAGCAGAGTGACTCACAAAGCATCGCACCTCGGTCAAATTACTCTCCAGAATTGATTTGATTTTGCTTTCTTAAAGCAGAAAGTAGCTAGGTTCCCTATTTGTACCTATTTATATTTTTGGTATATTCACCTCACCCAAACGGGAGCTGTGCAAGATTCACCCGATTCTTTCAACGCAGCCTAATTTCGTGTATTGATGTTTCACCCTAATCAATTTAGTCATGAATTTTAAGCCTGAGATGAAATCGAAAGAACAATTGGCGGCTGAGCAGCCCACATACGAACTGGCCACCAAATACATGGTGAGAGCTAGTGATTTGATCACGTTCAAACCGGAACAAAGCATCGAAGAAGTAATTGATATCATTATAGCCAAAGGCATCTCGGGTGCACCTGTGTTAGATGATGCAAGAAAGCTGGTCGGTATTATTTCTGAAAAGGATTGCTTACGCATCATTGTAGATCAGGCTTATTACAACCTTCCTTCCTCTTCGCGCAAAGTATCGGATTACATGACGGCCAAGGTAAAAACAATTGAATCAACCTGTGATATTGTTGCCGCTGCCAACGAGTTTCTGAACAGCCCGGTCAGGCGATTGCCCGTTGTTGAAAATGGTGTGTTGATTGGGCAGATAAGCAGGAGGGATATTTTGAGGGCGTCAAAGAACTTGAAAGCTACTACTTGGTAAACAAGGCAAATGATCGGTGTTGAGCGTCTATGCAAATAAAAAAACCTCAGAACTTTCTGAGGTTTTTTAGTGGGAGCTGAGGGGTTCGAACCCCCGACCCTCTGCTTGTAAGGCAGATGCTCTGAACCAGCTGAGCTAAGCTCCCATTTTTAAGGACTGCAAAGGTAAAAGAGATTTCTATCTGTGCAAAAAAATTATTTCCAGTAATCATACTGCATATACCCGGCTGCCTCCAAAGCTACTTCCTTGCCCTGCAATTTTTCCAATACGTGAAAGGACATGTCAATTCCCGCTGAAACACCCGCTGAGAGAACGATTTTGCCATTATCTACCCATCTTTTGTCTGGTAAGACTCGGGTAGAGGGCGCGATTTTTTGAAGTGCTTCGACTGCCAAAAAGTGGGTAGTGGCCTCCAGGTTTTCAAGTAACCCTGCCTTGGCGAGAATCAAAGCTCCCGTACAAACGGATAAAACTAATTCTGCCTTTTCAAAATGGTGATTAATCCATTGAAGCATCACCGGGTTGTTCATTTCTCTGCGAGATCCAAAAGGGGTGCTATCCGCATGATAACCTCCTCCTCCCGGAATCAGGAAGATATCGGGAGGGGGACAGTTTGCAAACGTATAAGTGGGTGTTATAATCAGTTGATTACGGGCTGCGACAATAGATTTTTCAGCCACCGTGAATACTTCATAAGCTACGCCCGTGCTTCTTTTTCCTGCAATTGAAAAGACTTCAAAAGGCCCTGCAAAGTCGAGTACTTCTACATCATCAAAAAGAACGATCGCAATTTTTTTCATCCGAGGAAGATTTATATAAACTTTTTTGCCTCAATTGTGATTTAACTTGTACTTGGTGCGGAGTTTCAAATTTAACCTGAAGCTCAAACTCAAAAAGTGTCAACAAATATAATCTTTACTCAAACGATATGAACTACAAACTTTTAGGGCAGTCTGGATTGCGTGTGTCGGAATTAGGCCTCGGCACGATGGGCTTTGGCACCGAGTGGAAATGGGGTGCCGACAAGGAAGTTAGCCAACAAATTTTTGAAACCTACGCAAAGGGCGGAGGCAATTTTATTGATACGGCCAACCGATACACCGAAGGTACTTCTGAAAAATTTGTAGGTGACTTTATCTCCAAAGACCGCGACCATTTTGTCTTGGCTACGAAATACTCGTTGCGCGATCGTTCGGGCGATTTAAACTTTGCAGGAAATCATCGTAAGAATATGATGCGTAGCGTGAAGGAAAGCTTGTGGCGTTTGAACACCGATTACATCGATGTGTTGTGGGTGCATATCTGGGATAGTTGGACACCCACCGAGGAGATCTTGAAAGGATTAGAGGATTTGATTTCGCGCGGGATGGTTCATTACATTGGTATAAGTGACACCCCCGCATGGGTGGTAAGCCAGGCGAACACAATGGCACAATTGCGAGGGTGGTCGCAATTCATTGGACTCCAGATTGAGTATAACTTACTACAACGCACCGTGGAGGCAGAACTGATGCCGATGGCAAAAGCGTATGGCATGACCGTAACCCCATGGGCTCCGTTAGCCGGTGGTGCTTTAACAGGCAAATACTTAAAAGGTGAAAAAGGAAGGCTGCCCGAATCGAGCGCGCGACTGAGTGATCGATCTACTTTAATCACCAAAAAAGTAGTGGGAATTGCCGAGCAGTTGGATGTGTCGCCATCACAAGTGGCCATCAATTGGACACGTCAGGGAAAAAATCAAAGTGTGATTCCCATTGTGGGTGCTACCAAAGAGGAGCAAATGGAAGACGTGTTAGGCTGTGTGAATTTTGAGTTATCGCCTACTGCTATCCGGGAGCTGAATGAGGTTTCAAAAATAGAACTACCTTTTCCTCAAAAGTTTTTCAATGAAGCGGGTGTAGTGGATGTTCTGTATGGAGGGATGAAAGATCAGATGAAAGACAGTCGCTTTTAAATAAGCAAGTCGTCCGCCATTGGTTATAATTATCAATCTATTCGATTTTTATAGGCACGCATCATTTCTGCGTAACCCTGTTTTTTTCCGAAGCCTTCTATTGATATGACAATCCGCTTCGCTTTAGTGGCAGCTGTTTTTGCGCTCTCTATCCATTTGCTGTAATACTGTTGATGTGAAGGCGGCAGTGACTTGAAAAATTGTAATGCAGCCGGATCTTCCTTCAAACAACTTATTAGATCAGGGGAGAGAATCAATTTGCGTTCGTCCAGTTCAAGATTGAGGGTGATTTTGTCTCCGTGTTTTTTGCCAATGGCTTTGCGGATGGTAGTATTAAGAGGCAAAATGAAATCTCCGTTACCCATTGGAATCAGGGCTGTTTTTTGAATGGCTAATGCATCAATAGTACCCTTGACTCGAAAGGAGGTTTTGCCATCTTTCAGTTTCTTGGCTTTAGCAGCACTGATTTCAATGAAGTGCCAGCCGGTTTTTTCTCCTTTCTCATCAAATCGTTGGATGGTAGTGTTAAAGTGCAACATAGTTGTAGCGAATCACAATATACGTAAGGCAAAAAGAAAATAAAATCATTTTCTTTGCGTCTCTGGTCTTAATCTATTGGTTGTCAAACTCATCTTGCTTTCACATCACTAATTGTTCTTTATGATTTTTATTGCATTAGTAGCATTCGTTGTTGGTGGCATTTTTCTCTTCATGCAAACAGCTGTTTTTGGTGCGCGGCCCTCTGGCGAGCGGTTGCTACAAATAGAAACATCGCTCAATTACAAAAGCAGTGCCTTTCAAAATGAACGCCTCACACCTCTTCAATCCGAGAATTTCTCTTTTGCCAAGACGCTTTGGAAATATTTTAACTCACCATCAAACACTACTCCCTCGAGTCCGTTGCCGTTTGTTCAAACCGATTTGAAGAAGTTGGATTCGCTGGGGCCACAAATAGTTTGGTTTGGCCATTCGTCTTATTTCATTAGAATTGATGGCAAGAACATTTTGGTTGATCCTGTTTTTAGTGGCAATGCTTCACCGGTTTCTTTTTTCACGCCCAACTTCAAAGGCTCAAATAGTTATTCGCCAGTTGATTTTCCAGAGCTGGATGTGGTGCTGATCACGCATGATCATTATGATCACCTCGATTATAGAACCATTGTTGATTTGCAACCCAAAGTAAAGTTGTTTTGCACTTCCTTGGGAGTGGGCGCACATTTGGAAAGGTGGGGCATTCCGAATGACAGAATTATTGAATTTGACTGGTGGGAAAGTAAACAAGTGGCCAAGGGCATTGAGTTTATGGCCGCACCAGCTCGTCATTTTTCGGGTCGCGATTTTGTCAGGTTTAAGTCACTTTGGTCTTCATTTATTTTGAAGACAGCCAAACATAAAATCTACTTGGGCGGAGATTCTGGCTATGACACGCACTTTAAAATCATCGGTGAAAAATTTGGCCCCTTTGACCTTGCGCTACTAGAGTGCGGGCAATACAACGAAGATTGGCCATATATTCACATGATGCCTGAACAAACTGTACAGGCGAGCATCGACTTGCAAGCGAAGGTCTTGATGCCGATTCATTGGGGAAAATTTAAGTTATCGCTACACTCCTGGAAGGAACCGATTGAACGTGCTACGATCGCAGCCGAAAAAAATCAAGTTCTATTAACTACTCCGTTTATGGGCGAACTGATAAACATTGACAGACACTATCCCAATACGAAGTGGTGGGAGACTACCACCTAGCTCCCCAAAGTTGTATCTACAATAATAGTCGCTACCTTTGGGCTATGTCCATTGAGAAAGATATTAAGCAGGAAAAATTTGACAACGAGTTTCATAAAATGGCAGTGAACATCATGTTCACCAGTAGTTGGTTGCACAGTGGCAACCTAGTTCGGCTCAAGCCACATGGTATCACACCCGAGCAATTCAACGTCCTTCGAATTCTGAGAGGTAGCCATCCCAATCAAATAATGTTATCTGAAATTAGTTCTAGGATGATCGACAAAAGCAGCAACTGTACGCGGCTTGTGGAAAAGCTTCGGGTAAAGGCATTGCTAAGCAGAGAGGTGTGCGTGGGCAATCGCAGGCAAGTGGATATAGGCATTACGGCAAAAGGCCTCGCCTTGCTTAAAAAAATTGATGAGAGCGCTGACCTGTGGATCGCTTCGCTGAAAAAAGTGTCGACAGCCGAAGCGCGTGAACTCAATAGAGTCCTTGACAAACTGAGAGGCTAGGTTGTCTGATACCTAGAAGTCATCTTAAAAAAATAGTTTTTCGTCTTTGCGAGAACTGAGCGAGGGGTTTGAGGGCGGGGCGAAGCAATCTCCCGTTTAAATCTTAGGCTTCGAACGGGGGATTGCTTCACTCTTGCGCACTTCCCTTGCTGGTGTTCGCAATGACGAGAAGAAAAAGTCGGATGACGAAGTATTTGAGATGGCTTCTAGTTATTGATATAGGATGTACTGGAAAGTTTAAACTCATCTTTTAAACTTAGATTCATCAGCGACAAATTGGGCAGCTCGCGTTTCAAGAAAAAGCTACGATCCTTTTTGGTGACGGCCTCTAGATACCGCCCCTTCACTTGTTTTTCTGTGCGGTAGTAGTCGGTAGATGGTTTAGGCGATTCGTAATGGAGTGCATAAACGGTCAACACATATTCATTTTCCTTTAGCTCTACTATAAACTTGCCCGTCCATTCACCTTCCCAATACATACGTGGGGTATTTAAATAATTGCGACCATACTTCTTGCAGTCTACTTTGTAATGGCGGAGTTCACCGTTATAACCGATTTCATTGCGAATCACATTGAACGTAAAAAACTTTGACTTCAGCATTTGAACCACTGCTACCCGCAGACTATCCCGACTAGCGAAATGAGAATAGGTATTTTTCCATACCACGTCTCCCTCTTTTAGTTCAAACTGATCATACTTTCTAAGCTGTCCGCTGGCGTGTATGCAAAAGAGACACATCAACACCACCATCCTTATTCTCATGCCTTTTCTATTTGTCCCTTAAGGTAAAAGGTAAGATTACGCCATGCAACAGCGGAATGGCCATCATTCGAATTCTTTTTATTTCGTTTTTTACCCAATATGTGATAAAAACTATTGAATATTTCTAAATGCGGTTCATAAAATACCGTATTGCAATCGAATTCTGTAATAAATATGTAAATATGGCTTTGAAATTACCCATGACTTTCAATATTTATAAAATAATTGTTATCCCAACCTTAACTAAACATTATGAAAAAATCAGTGATTTATCTGGTGCTACTGCTAGCCATTAGCGTGCTAGCGCTGTTTATTCCGGCTGTGCCGTCAACGCTTGTCACCGAGGGTATTAACTCGGGCGATGTGGCATGGATGTTAACCGCTTCGGCATTGGTGTTACTCATGACGCCAGGGCTCGCCTATTTCTACGGAGGCATGGTAGATACAAAAAGCATTATTTCCACGATGCTTCAAAGTTTTATTGCCATGGGCGTAATTAGTGTGCTATGGATCGTAGTCGGCTTTAGCTTAGCATTTGGAGACTCTGTGGGTGGGTTTATTGGAAACCCGGCCACATTTTTTATGTTTCAAAACGTGTTGGATGGCAAGCCTTGGTCACTAGCTCCTACCATTCCGCTATTGTTGTTTGCTTTCTTTCAATTGAAATTTGCCATTATCACGCCTGCTCTTATTACAGGCACATTTGCCGAAAGGGTGAAATTCAAGTCTTACATTATTTTCCTGGTTCTTTTTTCACTTTTCATTTATGCGCCATTGGCTCACATGACTTGGCATCCAGAGGGATTTCTATTTAAGCTGGGTGTACTAGATTTTGCAGGGGGAACAGTGGTGCATATGTCAGCAGGATTTGCCGCTTTGGTCGCGTCCATTTATCTCCGCGATAAATCGGTAAAGAAAGTGGCCATGTCGCCTGCTAATATTCCTTTTGTGTTATTGGGTACAGGGCTTTTGTGGTTCGGATGGTTCGGCTTCAATGCCGGAAGTGCATTAAGTGCTGGCGTATTAGCGGCTTCTGCATTTGCCACCACAAATACTGCATCTGCGGCAGCAGGACTTTGTTGGGTACTTGTAGATGTTGTGCGCGGAAAGAAGCCTTCAGCACTCGGTTTTTGCATCGGAGCTGTCGTTGGCTTAGTTGCTATTACGCCAGCCGCGGGTTTTGTAACTATCCCGTCCAGTTTGTTCATCGGAACCTTCGCTAGTTTAATTAGCAATGTTGTCGTTCATTGGAAATCAAAGACCTCTTTGGAAGACACCCTCGATGTATTCCCTTGTCATGGAGTGGGTGGTGCTGTAGGTATGTTAATGACAGGTTTGTTGGCGAATACCGCGGTCAATGCAGCCAACACCACGGGAAATGGATTGTTGTTTGGTGAATTTGGCCTATTCAAAATTCAAGTGATCGGGTTGGTGGCGGCCATTGCGTTTATCGTGATCGGTTCATTTATCATTCTGAAAATTACAGATCTACTTTCGCCTATGACGATTACTAAGGAGGAGAAGGAGATAGGTTCTGATTTTAGCCAACACGGAGAAAACATTCACTCACTAGATATGGAACGGCTAAGAGAGGCTGGATAAAAATCACCAAAGCACTCCGGGGGGTGGTGAGACACCCCTCCAGAGGCTCTAGTTTATTGTTCATTAAAACACATTCAAAATTATGAAAAATCTACGAAATGGAATTCTATGCTTAGTTATTGGGTTGGCTTGCATTAGCAATCAACTTTTTGCGCAGGACGGGCAATTGGTGGCCTCCTTGGATAAGAAAGCTGTGCCAGTGGTTGATAAAACAATCGGTTCAGAGAAAATAGTCACCGAGGGAGAAAGAAAGGCAGAAGAAGAGGAAAAGAAAGAAGAAGGTAAGCTCAGTATCTCGGGATACTTAGATTCCTACTACTTCACCAATTTTAACAATCCCGCCTCGCGCGACAACATGGGGCAATCCGGTGTTGGTCGTGGATTCGATAGACGTGTAGATCAATTTCAACTGGGCATGGTACAAACCGTGTTTAAGTACACCAACAAAAAGTCGGAGGCCATTGTTGATTTGGCCTTTGGACCAAGCGCCCAATATGGTAACTACGGAAACCTGCAGGTATCAGGTCCTGCCTACGGTTACAAAGTGGGCAACGATGTGTCATCTGCCCTCATGATCAAACAAGCCTACTTTAAATACAATGCCACCGACAAACTCTCGTTTATTGCGGGCCAGTTCGGAACCCATATAGGGTATGAATACATCGATGCGCCTCTTAACTTTTTCTATTCCATCAACCATACGTTCAATAGCGGAATCCCTTTCTACCATACGGGTTTAAAAGGTACGTATGCCTTTAGTGACAAGGTGTCGTTGATGTTGGGCGCAGTAAATGGATTTGATTATGTGCAAGACAACAACCGTGCAAAGGGACTAATCGGACAGTTGTCGTTGACGCCAGCCAAAGGATTGAGTGTCTATTTGAACTACATCAACAGCAACGAGTCAAATGCAGACTCACTGGGCAATACGCCTGATGGCAACTTTACCGTGTACGATTTGAATGGTGGTTATCAGGCCACAGAAAAATTATTCATCGGCTATTGGTTCATGTATGGAACTCAAAAAGGAACGCTGGGCTCACCGGGTACGTTTGTTCCTGCTGATGGCGATGTAGACAAAGTAAAAACATGGGGAGGTGCGAATTTATACCTCATCTATGCATTGACAGATGTTTTTAGTTTGGGCTTTCGAGGCGAGTATTTTGATAATTCATCGGGCGCACGCGGCTTGAGGAATGTAAATAGCACAGGCCAACAAGTAGGAGCATCGGTGAACACCTATACACTTACAGGCACCTTCACGTTGGCAGACGGTCATTTGCTACTAAAGCCAGAGCTGAGGGCGGACGTGTTTAGCAAGACAGAAGGCGTGGGCAGCGAAAAATTTCAACAATTCCAGGATTCAAAAGGCGAGTTCACACAAAACAGCCAAACCACATTAGGCATGGCTATGATTTATAAATTTTAAAAAACAGATCAAATCAAAATACAACTACTATGAGCAAAACAAAATTAGAGTATATCTGGCTGGATGGTTACCAGCCTACTCAATCGCTACGCAGCAAAACGAAAATTGTACGGAACTTTGATGGCAATCTGGACAGTTGTCCTGTTTGGTGCTTCGATGGAAGTTCCACTGAGCAAGCACCGGGAGGATCATCCGATTGTTTGTTGACACCGGTGGCGTTGTTTCCCGATCCGGGGCGTAAAGATGCATTCCTTGTGATGTGTGAGGTTTTAAGTCCTGATGGATCTGCGCATCCTTCCAACGGTCGTGCAACAATTGAAGATGATGACAGAGATTTTTGGTTTGGATTTGAACAAGAATATTTTTTGTGGAATCCTGAAATCAACAAACCGCTAGGTTTTCCAGAAAGTGGTTATCCTGCGCCTCAAGGACCGTACTACTGCAGCGTAGGCGCTAAGAATGCATTTGGCAGACATATCGTTGAAGAGCATCTGGACATGTGCTTAGACGCTGGAATAAATGTAGAAGGGATCAATGCAGAAGTCGCCACTGGGCAGTGGGAGTTTCAGGTTTTCGCGAAGGGAGCCAAGGCTGCAGGAGATCAAGTATGGGTTGCGCGCTACTTGCTTGAGCGCACGGCTGAGAAATACGGAGTAGCCATCAACTGGCATTGCAAGCCACTCGGTGCCACCGATTGGAATGGTTCGGGCATGCATGCCAACTTCTCCAACTCGATGTTGCGTGAGTGTGGCTCGAAGGATGTCTATGAGCAAGTATGTCAAGCGTTTGCTCCTTTTGTAAAGGAACACATGGCGGTATACGGTGCTGACAATCATTTGCGCCTGACAGGTAAGCACGAAACTCAATCCATGGATAAATTCTCCTATGGAGTGTCTGACCGCGGGGCATCGATTCGGATACCTATCGCAACTGTAGAAAACGGTTGGAAAGGCTGGTTGGAAGACCGTAGACCTAATTCAGCGGCCGATCCATATAAAGTGGCAGCGCGTATAATTCAAACAGTTAAAAGTGTAGCCGAATATGCGTTCGTACATGTAAACGGAAGACAGCGTTAAATTTTTTTAATGATTGAATCGAAGGGCAGACGTAACAGTCTGCCCTTTTTGTTTTGCCCCAGAGATTAAAAGTTTTATTATCTATTTTTGATCGATTTTGCAAAGGTTCAACGGCTAGACAGAATAATCAGAGATTCAACACATGGAAGACTTTCTTGCTGCTGCCGCACAGTTCATCAATACGACATCCAGTCATATTTTTCTTACTGGCAAAGCTGGCACCGGAAAGACCACCTTTTTAAAAAACCTACCCAATCTTACCCATAAGTCATTTATAGTTGTGGCGCCTACAGGTATTGCGGCACTGAATGCAGGGGGTGTTACCATTCATTCACAATTTCTTTTACCTCCCCTCACTTTTCTACCAGATCGGTCTCTGTCGGACGATTTTAGCGAAGGAGGAAAATTCATCAATCAAAATACGCTAGCGCGAAAACACCCACTAAACAGCGCCCGTAAACAAGTCTTGCGATCGATTGATCTTTTAGTGATTGATGAAGTGAGCATGCTTCGAGCAGATTTGTTAGATGCAATAGACTATCGGATGCAGGCGGCTCGTGGCAATTTCCGGGAAAGTTTTGGTGGTGTCCAGGTTCTGTTTATCGGAGACCTTTATCAATTGCCACCGGTGGTGCGAAACGAGGAACGGGAAATGTTGAGTCGATACTACCATAGTTTTTGGTTTTATGAAGCCAAAGCATTGCAAGACAATCAACTGGTCTATATCGAGCTGGATAAAATATTTCGACAAACGGATAATGGTTTTATTTCCATTCTCAACAATCTACGCAACAACGTCACCACAGTTGAAGACATCGAAAGGCTGAACCAATACTACAAAACCCCGGATGAGATCAACGGCCTAAGTGAGGTAGTTACGTTGACTACGCACAACAATAAAGCGGATGAAATCAATCAAAAAGAATTGAATGCTGTCAATGCTCCTTCACATTTTTTTGATGCGCATTTGGAAGGAGAATTTCCGGAAAGCATGTACCCGGTGCTATCCACTATTCAGTTGAAAGAGGGTGCACAAATTATGTTCGTTCGCAACGATAATGAGAGCAAAATGTATTTCAACGGAAAGCTGGCTACCGTCAAGGAAATAAAAGGGGATGATGTGTGGGTGGAGATGGCCGAAAGCCACACTCGTTATAAATTGAAACGCGAGCGGTGGGAGAACAAAAAGTATATCGTTCAGGAAGACAGCAAGGAGCTGGAAGAAGATGTGGTTGGCGGGTTCGAGCAATTTCCAATTAAACTTGCGTGGGCCATCACCGTGCATAAAAGCCAGGGACTGACCTTTGATAAAGCCATTATAGATGTAGGGCAAGCTTTTGCCGATGGACAGGTGTATGTAGCGCTTTCTCGATTGCGTACACTCGAAGGCCTCGTATTGCGTACACGAATCAATACATCGGTCATTAGCACCGATCAGCAAGTTGTGGCGTTTGCAAAAAGCAATCATCGTCCTGATCAATTAAGCGAGGTCATGAAGTCACGGCAACAACAATTTATCAGACAGTTGCTCGATAAAACATTTGATTTCACGGCATTGATCAAAGACATTCGTTATATCCAGAGAGAGCAGGGCGAAGAAGGATTTTCAGAAAAATCAATGAAACCTTTGCTCACTCAGATTACCGAGGCACAGGAAGCTGAGCAAATCAATACAGAGAGATTTAGAAGGCAATTGACAGAGTTACTGAACACGAATAACCAACCCGGACTCATAGAGCGCATCCGCAAAGGCAGCGACTATTATAAAAATCACCTCTGGCAAAATAGTAAAATACTGTTACACCATTTGGAGGTGACGCGCCAGCAAAAACGAGTAAAGACCTACCTCACCCAACTGACCGACTTAGATCAGGCGATAAACAAAAAGTTAGAAGAAGTAGACAAAGCAGTATTTCTCACAGAAGCCATTTTGAAAGGAGGAGAAAAATTTGAGTTTGGTGCGCTGAACAAAGCGAGATCAATTCAGCGGAATGCCATCTTGATCGAGATTAGAAAAAAAGTTGAAAAGGAAATTCCTGTTACAAGCAAGAAAAAGCCGCGCAAAGATCGCAAGCCAAAAAAAACAGACAAACGCAACACCTATGATATCACGTTAGAATTTTTGAACAACGGACTAACGGTAGAGCAGATTGCCAAAGAGCGCGACTTAGTGGTAAGCACAATTGAAACCCATTTAGCAAAAGCGGTGGCAGAAGGAAGAGCTGATATTTTCAAATTCATGCCCGAGGAAACGGTGATGGAAATTATCAATGTCCACCGTCAATTGCCAGAAGGTTCAACCTCCAAGGATTTGTTTGACGCAACGAAAGGGAAATTTGGATATGGGCAGTTGAGAGCCGTGATGGCATATTCGAAGAATAAATAAGCTATCGGTTATAAAAAAAAGGCCACCCTGTTTTGCGGGATGGCCTTCTTGATTTTTTCTTGAGCTGATTAAAACTTGACCGTTTTAACATTTCCGTTGCTGGTAGTCACTTCGAATGTGAATGCCGGTGATACCACTTGCTTTAGGTTATAGATCAAGGCATAGTTTCCGTTTACACTTAACACCTGGTCGTGCACAAGAAGACCTGCTTGAGTGAAGATTCTTACGTCTACATTTTCAGCACCGTTGTTATACACATTCAAACGGTACTTGCCATCTTGATTGGCAACCGGTGAAACGCTTACGAAACTAGTTACGCGGTTTACTGTGTAGCTGATTTTTTCAGATTGTTTACCATTCTTGTCTTCAAGCACAACAGTATACTCACCTTCGTGCAATTGGCTGAAGTTAAAGGGTCTTACAAAAGAAGAAGTATTGAAAAGCACTTCAGAATAAACTGCATTGTTCTCGCTATCGATGATCGAAAGTTTTACCGTTCCTTTTTCAGCTGTTCTGTAGTGGATGTTATAGACATTGAGTTTCTCTGCGCTCTTAACAGTAAGCGAGGTAGGGCTAGCAGCAAATGAACCTGAGATAAGTACTAAAGAGATGATGATGGCATTAAGTGTTGATTTCATAGTTGTTTTAGTTTGCGTCTGTTTTTTTTTGACGATGCAAAGGTGGGGGTAGCCAGTCGTTGAACTTTTCCGAAATCAACCCAACGAAAATGTGTGTAAGAAAACGATCACAATCTACAAGACAGAATATCGCCACACAATTGGGCTTTGTAGCGGTATTTGTTAAAGGCTGCCAACCGAAGCGCCCTATTTTATCGCTCAATATCTTATGAATCAGAATATAATTTTGTTTACAGGCTTATTTAAGGGCCAGCGCAATCGGTTTAAGCAGTAAAATGAAGACTTGCGAAATTTAAATGATGCTTGAGAAGCAATCAATTTGGTTAAAAAGAGGCCATTATTCTCTTTTTTTCGCTTTTCCTACATCACTTGAATTAGGTGAAGCATCATTGGATGAAAATATTGTGATCAAAATTGGCTCAACAACTCACTCAAAACAATCACTGCCAGACTTTATCCGTTATTCAGTTTATTTTCTTTTCTTGTACATCTAGTTTTTGAATGAGCGCTATTTCCCTTTCGTCTTTCCTTCGCGTCACTTCCTATTGGTCTAAGTTGGCTGGAGTCAGATGGCAACTGCTCTTGTCGTTGGTTGTTATCTGGGGTGCAAGCAGTTGGCTGAAACACGAATACGGGCAGGATGATTCTAATCTATGGTTAGTAATGAGTCTTTTTGGGCAAATAGTAAAATGGACGTTGGTTGTTCTATTATTAACTAGCCTGTTATCAGTGTTATTGACATGGGCCTACTTTGTGTATACCATTAAGACCAAGCAGGTTCTGGTGAGTGCGAGATTGGGGGACGGACAAAAAGCGTCAGCCGGATGGGTACCATTGACAATCATGTTAACAGGTCCAATAGTAAGACCACTATTGGGTTCCATACAGGCTCGTTTGATATTTTCCGAAATGAGAATGTCAGAGCCTGTGATTTTGGATGGAAATGTTCCAAAACCGCGGCATTGGTGGAGGCAGGGCATTAAAGGCACGGGGCAAGCTTTTTTGCACGATCGTGGCGTGTATGATGTTGAAAAAGTATTAGTCTCCTTTTATGACATGCTGGGATTGCTCTCGCTTCCTTATACAATTCCATTTACTCAGCAACTGTTTACGCTCCCCAAACCGCAGCATATACAAAAAACCAATGCAAGCCCTAATTCAACAGAGGAGCAAAAGCAGCGCATTGAAATCCCTAAGCGGGTGGAGGGCGAGCATGTTAATTATAAAGAATTTGAAGCAGGCGACAACATCCAGCGAATCGTTTGGAAGATTTATGCAAAGAGCGGCCAGCTAGTAGTGCGCATTCCAGAAACAAAAGATCCTTACGCCTCTCACTTATATTTTTATGCCAGTTTTTTTCATGGTTTAGTAAATCAGAAAGGTGCCTTTGAGTTAGAGTTACTTAATGTATATAAAGACAAGGTGAGAAATTTGTATGAAGCCCTGCTGCAGAATGGCTATGAGGTGCGAATACCCCAAGATCAGGAGGTGCCTAAGTTAGCGGGGCTTAGCGAAAAGAAAAGTGAATTGTTCCAGATCACCGCAGCTTTCTGGCAGTCAGTGCAACCGCCATCGGTTTATGTGAATTATAACAAAGCGGCCTTTGTATGTTTGCCTTCGCTGGTGTCTGCAGCCGAAGTAGAATTGCTTTTGCGCAATTTGCCTTTGTCGGTTCCGGTGATTATTATTAAGCTATCAGACGCTATTCCCTCCCCGTTTCTTTTCAAGGTAAAAGACATTTTGTTCAAACCTGAAAAGCAACCTACCGATCGTCTTCGTCAGCCGTGGATGTTTTCGTCTCTTCGGAGGGCGTTGATGAAAAATGAGAAAGAGATTGCGGAGGCACTCAAGCAGAGAGGCAACAGTTGGTTAACAAATGCGTTTGAAATTGAAAAATGACAGTAGGCAGTAAATCAGATCGTCTTCAGCAATTGCTCATCCGCCTGTCCGTGGTGGTTCTACCCACTATTGTTATAGGCTACATCACACTTCGATTTCTTAACTTCTCGTATACTTCATTAAATACCGGGCTATTCAGTCAAACTATTTATTTCAGTTTGGGTCTGGTAGCAGCTTACGTGCTTTATTACTACGGTGCCCGCTGGGTTGTTACGTTTTTCTTGCTGTGGATGGCTTATTGGTTGTTCGATAAAGCGATTAACCGATTGCCTGGTGAGTTTGATGTATTTTATACGACAGCTCGCTTTCAGCTTTACTCCACGCTTTTCATTTTCGGTTGGGTATTTGGATTGCTCTTGGTTAGAATAAAGTGGGCCTACATTATTTTGTTTGCTGTTTTGTCAATAGTAACGCTAGTATCGATATCCGACACGATAGATCTCAGCCTGTCTTATATTTTGATTCATATTTTTCCGGTTACGGTTTACGGCTTGTACATGTATTTTCTTTCCCCGCTGGTGGCAGAGCGAATCGAATTGGACAAAAAGAAGTCTGTGAAGTTTCTGTTGCGGGTGGTGTTGTTCGTGTTGTTGGTTGCACTTGCTTTTGTGATTGCCGAGAGCTTATTAAAGGGCAATGTTAAGGCGGTTGAAAAAGAGCTGGCTTCGCGTGGAGCAAAAGGAGACAAAGACGGATCGAAAAAGGACAAAGATAATTATGACGATCGGGATGGACTGATGGATAAGACTGACGATGGCTATCGCCTGAAAGACACGATGCGTGTCACCTCTAAAATGAGTCAATCCGACAAGCTAATGTTCTGTAGCAAACTGGACAACTATTTTCCGGATGGTTCTCCGGCTCCCATTTATTTTGTGTACCACTACCTCACGCGCTATGATCCCGTAAAGGAAACATTTACACGAGATATAAATGTGCCCTCGCTCGATGAGATCAACGTGGATCCTACGGCTTTGCCGATGTATTATAGCTACACCGACACTTCGATGATTCGTAAATCAATGGCGCGCAAACTTCGCAAGGTAGTGGAGGCGCAGATTTATCTTTCTGAGAATACGTGGAAGCATTCGGTGTTGGGTCCCGCTAGTGTATTTTCGATTCAAACTATTCCGGTCGAGAAAGATTTTCAGAAGACGTTTATTCAAGGTTATAAGATTGCGTCTTTTACGTCAGAGCTGAATAACGCTTATTTCGTCTATAACATTTCAGCTAGTCCCACACTAGAGCCTTTGCAGGAGCAACGTCATGAAGAGCTTCGGTCAGTAAAGAGTTATGAAAAAACGAATCAAGAGTTTTTTGACTATTACACCAAAATGCCAACGGGTGGCATTTACGATTCGATTTCTAAACTCGCGCTTAATTTAATCCCGAAAGGCAGCAAGCCGGTAGATAAAGTAATTGCGGTGCGCGATTTCTTTTTAAAGCGAAATGAAAATGGGAAACGAATTTTTCGCTACACATTAAAGGCGGGTGCGGTAGATGATCCCAATATTCCGAGTTCAAAAATGTTGTACAACTTTCTGTTTAAAACGCACGCAGGGTATTGTACGTACTACGCTGGCGCCTCATTGTTCATGCTGCGTGCGTTGGGTGTACCTACTCGGTTTACAACAGGCTTTGCTACCATCAACCGAAGCGACAAGAACAAAGGCTGGTATTGGTTTTATGCAAGTCAGGCACACGCCTGGACTCAAGTTTATTTCCCAGGCTACGGATGGTTAGATTTTGACATGACCATCGGTAACGAAGATCAACAAAGCGCACCGAAGCCAGATGGCACGCCTCCGTTGCCTCCCCCCGAACCTTGGTTAGTGATCAATGGCAAAGCAGAGAATGTAAACACCAGTTCTAAGAGTCTGACAGTATCATTCGATCAGTTGATCTATTTCAATAAACCTCACCAAATGAGTCGCTCCTTTACAAGACCGGTTGATGCTTCACTTTGCCGGGTGCTTTATGACAAACGAGATACAACGTTTGCGGCCATTCAACCGGGCGACTCGATGATTATTGTTTCCTATAAGGACGAAGCCAAAAAAATTCCAATGCCAAGAGCAGGTGTGTCAATTGAAGATCAAGTGAACGACTTCCCAAGTCCGATCATTGCTGATGAAATTCACATTCGCGTAAAAGAAAAAGACAAAAAGAAAGACGGAGCAGGCAAAAAGGCAAAGCCGGCTGAAGAGAAAAAAATGACTTGGCAGGAGATCATCCGGCTCGCGGGTAAAGTTTTGATTGGGCTTTTGATTTTTGTCCTTTTACTGCCGGTACTTTATCTGTTGTATTGCTTATTACGCATTTCAATGGCTGGCAATAGTACTACCAAAGCGAATCATGTATATCGGGCCGCTCTGTACCGATTCCATATGGCCGGTTTGGAGCGTGAAGATGAAACACCTCTGGAATATGCACAACATAAAGTAGACCCAACGTTGTCAGCAGGCTTTGAAGAGTTCATGCGAATATACCTAAGGCTAAAATATGCAAATGGAAATTTGCGCGATGGCGATGGAGAGGCAATTAACCGTTTTGCAAAGAATATTGGATCATCTGTTAGAAAGAAGATGGGCATTCCAAAAATGATTGTTAATTACTTTAATGTGTTAAGAGCGAGTCGCTACATTCAACCAACCCCAAAAACGGACTACGAAAATCAATTGTTATGACAACCAACGCCACTAAATTAAAAGCACTTACTGAAAACATTGAAACCATTATCCGGGGCAAACCCCAAGAGGTAAAATATGTAGTCACTGCCCTATTGGCGCGAGGCCACATCCTTTTAGAAGATAATCCGGGTGCCGGAAAAACTGTGTTGGCAAAAACGCTGGCCCAATCCATTTCGGAAGGAAGTGTAGAGTTTCAGTCAACGAATGGAGGCGTTGCATTCAAACGAATTCAGTTCACACCTGATTTGTTGCCGATGGATTTGATTGGCTCTCATATTTTCGATGAGTCAAAGAAAGATTTTGTTTTTAAGAAAGGACCTTTGTTTACCCATGTATTGTTGGCAGATGAAATCAACCGGGCTTCTCCAAAAGTGCAAAGTGCGTTGCTGGAGTGCATGGCTGAAAATCAGATTTCGTCAGGAGATGCAACTTTTCAGTTGGATCCATTCTTTTTTACAATTGCCACTCAAAACCCCATCGAGATGGAAGGCACCTATCCATTGCCTGCCGCCCAACTCGATCGTTTTTATATGAAAATTTCTTTCGGCTATGTATCCGAAGAAGTAGAGTTTGATATCTACACCAACTACCTCACCATTGGCAATGGGAAAAGTACAGTAAAGCAGGTGCTTACGTACAGCGACATTATTCATCTGCAGCAAGAAGCTGAAAATGTGTACGTGCATCCAGAAATAATCAAAGGTGTAGTGAGATTGGTTCAATCGACCCGTCACCATCCGGAAATTGCATTAGGTTGCTCTACACGAGGAGGCATTACCTTTATCAAATGTTTGAAGGCGTGGGCATTGGTCAATCAGCGCGACTACGTGATTGAAGACGACATGCGCTCATTGGCGCAGCCTGTTATGCATCACCGTCTCATCTTCCGAAATCGGGAAGCATCGCGAACAGCCTTGCAGCAATTAGTGGATGCGGAGGTGAATAAGCTATCAAAAATGGGAATCAGCGGAAAAAAATGAATTTAAATTTCTGTACATTGCTTTAGTCAAAATCTGAAAATAGAATGGAAGCAACTCAATTAAAAATAAAATTAAATTTTAAGCAGCTAACATCAATAGTTAAGCAACTCAACGCTTCTGAAAAAATGAAGTTGAACGAAGCAATTTGGGATGAAAAAATGGAAATACCGATTGAGCATCAGAGGCTGGTGATGGATCGGATAAGAAAAGCCAAACAAGATCCGACCCGAATGTTGAATTGGGAGAAAGCGATCAAGCAATTGAAGCCGTAGCTGTCAATGAAGTTGTATCGAGTTTTAATTGATCCCGATGCACTGATCGATATCCAGAAAGCAACGGAATGGTATAATGAGCAACTTGAACGTTTAGGAACCAGATTCCAATCACAAGTTATTTCACAGATTAACCTCCTTGCAAAGAACCATAAACACTATTCCTTACGTTATAAAAAAGTGCGCTGTTGAAAAGAAAGCGATAAAGCAAAATGATGAGCAGAGTTAGCATTTTTATTATTTCTTTTTTGTTTTCTTTTTTAACGCAATCCGTTAAAGCCCAAAACTCTATTCGCCAACAAATCGACAGCCAGCGTGACGGTTCATTCTTAGACGATAAAACGTATGAGAAGGCGAGAGGCTTTATTCGAAAAGACAGTACCTATTATGTGGGTCACATGTTGGAGGGTGCATATCTTTTTTTTCGTGCCAATGACGAATTGGGTTTTCGAAAAGCAATTGCTCCGCTGGAAAAAGCATTGAATAAAATCGAGTACGACTTCGATCCGATTTTACGAATCCGCACGAACAACTATGCTGTCTACAGTGCTAATTATCGCTACCAGTTTGACTACGGACTAATCACCTACTTTTTAGGGAGATGTTATCAAAACGTAGAACTCCAGGACAAAGCCATGGAAGTGTTGGAACACATTCGTGATCGGAATTTTCAGGTAGAAATAAACATGGATTCCTATAACACCATGGCCTGGATCTTTCATCGAAACCGAGTCTATACGTCAAAGCAGTTTCCCTTTTTAAAAAATTCAGTAAAGGAAAATGTAGCTGCAGCTAATCGTTACCTCGATTCGGCTCTGCAAAAAATTCAAAACGACATGCCGGTCAATAATGGACTCTATGATCCTAAATTTATTAATCGTCAATACTTGAGCACGTATCACTATAAGGCCATGATCCATGATTACCTATTGGATATTGATTCGGCCAATTATTATTATGATTTGCTCATCCAAAACCAAGCTTACTCTAGCAATAACTACGCAGAGTTCAAATTAGCAATGGGTGAATTTGAAGAAGCAGAGCTCTTTTTTCAAGAAGCAGAGCAACGAGAAAATAGTCCCGAAAAAACAACGAAGGAATACTACTATATGCGGGGCACGTTGGCAACCTACCGCGGTCATCCGGAGAAAGCAGATTCTTTGTTGAACGATGTATTGCAAAAACAGGGTAGTACACCCGGGTTCGGTTGGCATTGCATTGGTCTGGCACGTGCACAACACTATGAAGGGCTCACAGCAGAAAGTCAGGAGCGCACAAACAAAGCAGCGCGTTTTCAGGAGTTGCACATCGGCACTACATGGGGTCAGGAGCAATACAATCTGGCAGTAGCTTCTTTGAATTACCTCAATCAACTTCAGTTCAAGAAGGAACATTGGTTCGAACACAACGAGTGGTACTTTTGGCTAAACCCGGTCAACTGGTATAAGTGGGTGAAATATACCTTGGAGATTCGGCATCATAAAATGGTGCTGGCGTCTTTGGTGGCTGAAAACCCGGAGCGCGAGCAGGTGCTTTATTCTGTATTTTCACCCGAAAACCTGATTGCGTTTGATGAAGTGTGGTCTGTCATCGAGGGTTTTGGAAACGAGTACTTCATAAAGATCTATAAGGATAGGCTGGCTACAGATAAACGCCCCAGAGTAAAAAAGTATTTCCGCTATTTCCTGGGTAAACTCTATTTGGCAGAGGGAAAAGATTCTGAAGCAATTAACTATTTTCAGCAGATCCTCAATGACCCCGACATGGATGATCCGTACCAAACCATGCTGACGGCTCGCGTGTATGAAGGGTTGGCCCTAGCCAGTAGTGGTGCTGAACAAACAAATTATACACAACAATTGTACGCGCGATATCCGCAACTGATTCCCTTCAGTGATTTGACGATGTCATTTCGATTAAATGTTCAGGGTGAACCCGATGAAGTAGAGAATACTATTTTGAAAGAGCTTCGAAATAGTCGTATTGAGTTTGTAGAAGATCAAAAAGCCCCTTTGGTGTCAATCTCTTTTACAAAAAGAGGTGAGGCACTGGACGTTAATTATTCCGTAGAGGGCAGTCAATCGATCGGTGGCGTATTTCGGATCGAGGCTGCTGAGAGACGGGATGCCGGTAAACTTTTAGCCTACCGCTTGTTTAATATTCAAAAAAGTAAAATAGGTGAACGCCCACCGGCCCAAGTACAACCTATCAAAGAGGCCAACGAAAAACCTGTTTAACACTTGTACCAACTCACACCTTTCCTAAGCAGCAAGTTTAAGTTTTGGGCTTTTGTTTCCATGGTGTTGTTGGTTTTCGTGCATGGATACAATTTGAACCTCCGCTACCTTCAACCATGGACCACACCCGATGAGCCATTGACTGTTACTACGTTCATCGAATACTTATTTGCGAATGGGTTGTTTCGTTTTCGCATCCCTATGCTTTTTATTATTTCAGGCTATCTCTACGCACTCCACGATCAATTGCCAAACAAAGAGAGGCTGGGCAAGCGCGTTCGTACGCTGTTGGTTCCCTATCTCATCTGGAGTGCCTTAGGAATAGCAATGGTTTACACCTTAGAGTTGTTTCCCTTTACCAAACAATTGGTCATCGATTCGCATGTGGTGCAAATAGATAATGAACGAATGCAGGTGCATCAGTACCATTGGTATGAAACAATTGCGCGCTGGCTTTTTTTTCCAGTTTCGTATCAGCTTTGGTTTATTCGTGTTCTTCTTTTTTATAATATAGCCTACCCGGCTATTCGGTGGTGCGTCATCCATCGGCAATGGCGTTGGGTGTTTTTTGGTTTTGTAACATTGCTTTGGTTGTCAACGGCAGGGTTCGTAATAGTTGAAGGTGAAGGACTGTTATTTTTCTCGTTGGGTGTATGGATACAGAAAACAAATTTCTCAATTACATCACCTGCGCGATGGTTAAAACCTTTTCCTTGGATGGTTATTTTTCTTTCGTTTGCAATGATCAAAACGGTCTTAGCATTTAAAGGTGTTGATTGGCTAGGCAGTTCGGTCTATCCCATAATTACACTACTTCATAAACTCACCGTGGTAAGTGGGTTGGTCGCGTGTTGGTTTGGCCTTGATAAATGGGTAGCCTGGTCAATGAAACATAATTGGTTTGTCTGGCTTACCTCCTTTTCTTTTATCATTTACGCCATTCACGCACCATTGGTGGCGATCCTGATTGATGGCATGTTTCAGTGGCTGAATTTTGTAGAGGGATATAGGCTCATTGCATTTGCCCTTTTACCAACATTGATTGTCATAGGTAGTATTGCAATCGGGGGTGTTCTACGCACCCTCACACCAAAGCTCTATTCTTTGTTGACAGGTGGACGAGGAATTTGATTTTATCATGAGCAATATTTGTCATGCGGCCCCCTGATTTTTTTTCTTCACTTAAAAAAAAATCAGGGCCGGGCTGTCGGCAGTCGCCATTTCACGCATGTTCCATTTCGGGCTCCAACAATGCCTCCATCCCTTGCCGGATGAGCTTCGACACCCGTTGGCTTTCTGTTTAGGATTGTAAGGTTCCCTTTAAAAATCCCATTTCCTTTAGTTTTTTAGTTGAAACTAGGAGAGTTGTTTTACCCCCAGAAAATCCTAGTTATTTAACTACCTGATATTCAGTGATTGATTGGGTTTGGCTAAAAACATTTAGGGAATAGCTTGCAAAAGGGATTTTAGATATTACCTTTGCACTCCCTTTTAGCGAAAAGGGGGAAATTGGGCAAAAAAGCCAGATTAGGTGAG
>JANNQG010000004.1:0-108866 GCA_031400595.1 Cyclobacteriaceae bacterium | reverse complement strand
ACCCAATATCTCAACCGGCCATACGGTAGTTGTTAATCCGATAGTTACGACTACCTATACGATTACCAGTGTCACGGATGCGACCACTTGTGTAGGTGTTGGAGGTTCAGCTACGACAATAACAGTTAATCCATCACCGACAGCAGCGAATTTAAGTGGAGCGGCTGCAATATGTGCAGGACAGTCTACCGATTTGTCAGTGGCGATCACGGGAGGAGTTGCACCTTTTAGTTTTACGATTACCGGTTTTGGTGCAGTGGCGGGTTATACATCGGGCAGTCCGATTTCAGTGAGCCCATTGGCAACCACTACGTTTAGTATTGCTGGCTTAGTAACGGATGCAAATGGTTGTACGGTGGCTGGGTCAGGTAGTGCGCTGGTTACGGTCAATGCTTTGCCAGTCTCCCCCGGACCGGGCATAGACACTTGGGTCGGGGATGTCTATTCGGATGCAGGAAATGTTACTGTACCGTATGAAAGCGGTGTTGATTTTTCGGTGCCAAAGTATCGCGGATTTATTGTTGAATCAGACTTTACTTCATTTGGTACATCTACTTATAACTCCGCAACAGATGCATTTGATTTGAATCTTTCAAATAACATTCCTTTAGCTGCTGCCACCATTTGCGGCTCCTACTTGAATAATTACAGCATTCGATTTAGAAACACTAAGACGTTTGCGGCTGGGATTTATACGTTTAATTTTTCTTCAGATGATGGCGTTAGGTTTTTTATTGACAATGTTGCTGTGCCATTAACAAGAGTCTTAGTAACAAGTCCAGCAAATTCATTTACCAACCATGCTTATTTGGGGTACTCTTCCAGCGCTATTTGCTTGACGGGGACACATGACCTAAGAATTGAATATTTTGAGAACACTGGTTTTTCGAGGTTGACTGCTGACGCTACTTTTCAGCCACTCACTTCTCCAACGGTCACCACGCCAGTGTCTGTTTGTGTAGGCGGTACTTCCCCAACCTTAGCGGCTACAACAGTTGATGCAAACGCTACTGGTTTCAATTGGTATTCAAGTACGAATGTTCTTTTATTTACGGGAGCTAGTTTTACACCGAATGGTGCGCAACTCAATATGGCTGTGGCTGGTTCTACCACATTCAACGTTGCTTCAATTTATAGTTGTGGTGACGGCCCTACAACACCGGTTGTTGTAAATGTGATCAATGGTATTTCTGCTGCGCTTGCAGTAGGAGCAACCCTTGACCCAGTATGCATTGGTGGAAGTAGTGCAATTACTGTTGATCTTTCTGAAGCAGGCGTGAGCTATCAATTAAGGACAGGCGTTACCGCCATTGGGAGTGCGGTCATTGGGAACGGAGGTACTATCAATTTGCCTACTGGGGTTCTGCTAGCCACCACGACTTTCAATGTGTTTGCGTCAGTGGCTACTTGTCCTTCGATTCAATTAACGGCCACCAAAGATGTCACCGTATCTGGATCAATCAATGCGGGATTAACGGTCACTCCATTGGCCGCTGCAATTTGTACTGGAAATGCGACATCTATCCAAATTGCAACTTCTGAAGTGGGTGTTAATTATCAATTGAGAGATAACTCTAACAATTCGAGTATAGGGGCAGCTGTGGCAGGAACGGGTGGGCTGATTAGTTTGCCAACGGGTGTTTTAGTGGCTACTTCTACATTTAATGTACTGGCTTCGAGCGCAACCTGTTCAATTCAACTTGCAACAACTCCAACAGTGGCAGTTTCAAGTGCGCTAGATCAGACATTGGTCGTAAGTGCAAGCCCCAATCCGGTTTGCGTCAGTGGTATTTCGATTGTTTCAGTAGCATTGTCTGAAGTCGGGGTTAGTTATCAGCTTAGAAATGGTGTTACTACAGTTGGCGCTCCTGTTGTAGGAACAGGTGGGACGATCAATCTATCAACTGGTGCTTTGTTTGCAACAACTACTTTCAACGTCTTTGCTACGCTGGCACCTTGTCCTTCGGTTCAGCTTACAAATACTGTTACCGTCAATGTATCCGGAAGTATCAATTCTAGCCTTGCGGTAACTTCAGCGGCACCATCAGTATGTTCAGGTTCTTCAACAAATGTATTAGTAGCCAATTCAGAACTTGGCGTATCCTATCAATTGCGAGATAATCTAAATAATCCAATTGGGTTACTGGTTGCAGGTACAGGGTTAGCCGCACCCATCTCTTTGCCAACGGGATCGCTATCTAGTTCAGGTACATTTAATGTGTTGGCTTCTAACGCAACATGCTCTATTCAACTGACAACTACCGTGTCGATAACCGTAGATGTTGCACCCAATACTACTTTGGTGGTTGGTGCAACGATTACGCCTCTTTGCACAGGCGGAACTAGCGCAGTAACCGTTTCACTTTCAGAAAATGGTGTCATCTATCAATTGAGAGATGGAGGTGTAAATGTGGGTGCAGCCGTAGTTGGCAATGGAGGTACGATAAGTCTTTCGACCGGACCACTACTGCCCACAACTACATTCAACGTACTCGCTACGAGTGGGACTTGCCCACCGATCCAGTTAGCTACAACTCAAACGATAACTGTTTCGGGCAGTTTAGATAGTGGCCTTTCAGTAGCTGCTGTAAATCCATCAGTGTGTCCGAATACTGCAACCAATGTACGGGTTACCGCCTCTGAACTAGGCGTAACTTACCAGCTTAGAAACAATGCAACAAATGCGTTAGTTGGCTCGGCTTTGGCGGGCACTGGAGGCAATTTGGATCTGCCTACTGGCAATCTGGCCGTAAACACGATATTCAATATTCTAGCATCCAATGGTAGTTGTTCTGCCCAGTTGACTAACACTTCCAGCGTTACTGTATTGTTGGCCTCTGATCCACTCTGTACAGGTGGGGGAACAGGAACTTGTGCAACCGTAGTGATCACACCAGTTCCTTCGCCTGCGACTTGTACACTTTCAAATGGATCGATTAATTTCAATATCAATCCTGCAATACCTATTGTTAACCCATCGGGAGTGAAAATTACGATCACTGGTATTTCTACAACTAATTCAACGATTGCGAGGACTAACTTTAATAATCCTGCATTCCCTGCCTTGCCCATCGGGGTATATAATTATTCAATTGAGTATGGAGATGTGAGCTGTTTGAAGACAGGCCAGGTTACAGTCGATCAATCAGGTACAGTCGGGACGCCCATTGTTTCAAATATTGTTGGGCCCGTTTGTGCTGGGTCCTCAACTGGATCTCTTACGTTGGACGTGCCTGGTGAAACAGGAAATATTTTGCAATGGTCGTTGGATGGAATTGCATTTACGAATTTTACCGCGGGTAGTACCATCACGGGTGTTCCAGCTGGATTGGCCCCCACCTTCCAGCGCGTGATTAGTGTTCGCAGGAATGCGGGTGACCCATGCAATGCATCTGTAACAATAGTTATTCAAGATGCAAATCAAGCGATTTCAACTACGTTAACTCCCACTGATGCAACTTGCTCTAATAATGATGGGAGTATTTTAGTCGGTGCCGTTTCTGGTGGAGTGGGTCCCTATACGTTCAAGTTAAATGGTACAACAATAACTCTTCCTGCTTCGAATAGAATTACTGCCAAAAGTGGAGGTAACTATACTTTAACTGTTATCGACTCAAAAAATTGCCAGGTTGATTTTGCTACTTCGATTAATTTTCCCGGTTTAGTGAATTATACAACTGCAGTTAACAACCCGGATTGCAGTGGCTCTGGTCAAAATGGAAGTATTGTTTTGACAATAACATCTACTGGTACGTTTTTAGCGGGTATCACTACTGATCCAATTGCACCACCAACAGCTTTTCAAAACGTAGTATCTGCTGGAAGCACATCAGTTACTTTTGGTGGGCTTAGCAAAGGAACCTACTATGTGTCATTGACGCCAACGGGCGCAGCTTGTCCTACGAAGGCACCATTTGTAATTAACTCCGGACCAGACCAAGTTGACTTTTCGTTTAGTGCGCAGAACATACTTTGTTTTGAAAGCAGAGGTGGCGTTGCGATATCAGCTATTAAAGGATCGCCATTGGTGAACTATAATTACGAGATTGTAGACGCAACGGGAGCTATTGTCCCTGCCAGCAGTGTAACCCCTGCCAACCCAATTAATCAGCTTCAAGCGCTGGGCACTGTAAACTTGTTAGGTTTAACCGCTGGAGATTATAAGATAAGGCTATTCCAAGACCAATCAGCAGCTAGCGGGTGTGTCGCTCCTATTTCGTCAGCATTCAAGTCTTTTACTGTTCTTGGACCTACCGCGGCTTTGGATACGCTTTATGTTACTCGCACGATATCACTGCCTGATCAGCCCACCGGCACCATGCTCGTTGGCCTAAAGGAAAGCCAACAACCACCGTATCAAGTTAGACTAGAACTAAAAAAACCGATTGATCCACTTCAAGCTTTTCTGCTTGACTATACCGATTTTCCTCCTAGAAACACACAGAATTTAAAGATCGAATACAACATTCGGAGTTTATTTGCTGGATTCTATGAATTGAAAATAAGAGATGCCCTCGGATGTGAAAAAACGTATGCTGACATTGAGATTAAAGTAGATGTAAATATTTTTATACCGAACGTGTTTACACCTAACGAAGACGGTTCCAACGAAACTTTCTTCATTCGAAACTTGCCGGCTGATTCAAAAGTAAATGTTTCCAATCGCTGGGGTGCAGAGGTGTATAGCTCCAGTAACTATCAGAATGATTGGAATGGAAGTAACAATGCGGATGGTGTTTACTTCTACCGTGTTGTAGCCGGAGGGAATACATTTACCGGATGGGTTGAAATTATCAGAGGCAAGTAATACACGTCTCTAGCTGCCTTGCGCTCTTTGCCAATCAGGTCATTGACGCCAGGAATTCAAGCGTATTTACTTCGTCAGCATAGTCAAAAAGACCTGGAGTTTGTGTTTCGCCAAACGCTACGCTTTTCGGATACCATCGGTCTGCTGATGCGATACATTGGATTTTTTCCCTATTCTCATTCATCCTTTTTTCAAGCTGGGTAAGGTCACCATAAAATTCATAGTACACTATTGCAATTGGTGACACGAGCGACTTGCTTTCGGTAAGGATCACCGAACCGTTGTCAAAAAAATGGACAAGGTTGATCAATAAAATGGAGTGCTGATAATGATAGTTGTTGGCGTATTTGTTATGATTGACAATAGCACCATATTCTTCCCAAGCCCTCATTATTTTTTTGATGTCAAAACCAACGGGCAGAAATAACTTTGAAACATTCCGACACCCCTGACCAAAATAGCTGAATACATCCTTCGCTAATTCTTTTAATGCGGCTTCATCCTCTTCGCCCCTAATCACTGCACAGGACGATCTGTTTTTTCGGATAATATGTGGAATGTTCCTGAAATAATATTCGAAGTAGCGGCCGGTATTGTCACTGCCCGTAGCGATTACCGCATCTATATCTGTCAATCTCTCTTCGATAAAAATTGACTCGCTGAAACGCGAATCAATTTGCTTCAATTGGTTGCAGATAAATTCCATCAATACGGTATCCTGAGAGCTCAATTTGGCTACAAACACGTGCCCAGAAACCAACACACAAAGCAGGTCATGAAAGCCAACGAGTGGTATGTTTCCTGCCATTGCCACGCCCACTCTCTTGCTTGATTTTTCGCTCTGGAGAACGTAAGGGTAGGCCCATTCGGTTAGATTTTTTTTGTCCAAAAATTTGGTGACGCCATGTAGTGCTAACTCAATATTTTCGTGCGTGAACCATGGATTTTGGCTTGTTGCCTTAGCAAAAAGATTTTCTTTGTCGGCTGCTGATTGGTTTTCAATGATTGATTTTAGCCGAACAAACGATTCAATTCTATCTTCTAATGTCATTTTTAAGTTGAACTTTGTACACTGAATTCTGTTTTGACTATTGCGGTTTGAACCGTATTTTTGCTGCAATTTCTTTTAAAAAAGACTCAAAGGAAGCGATTATGGCCATAAAGATAACAGACGAGTGTATTAATTGTGGAGCCTGTGAACCGGAGTGCCCTAATACGGCCATTTATGAAGGGGGACGGGAGTGGACGTGGGCAGGAGGAACCGCATTGAAAGAAGTTAAGCTAGGAGATGGAACCACTACCGATGCCAAACTTGACCAAAATCCGGTATCGGCTGAATTTTATTATATCGTGTCAGGTAAATGCACTGAGTGCACTGGTTTTCATGAGGAGCCTCAATGCGCGGCCGTTTGCCCTGTAGATTGCTGCGTTCCCGATCCCGAACATGTGGAATCAAAAGATGTGTTAATGGCGAGAAAGGCCTATTTGCACAATGAGCAGTTGCAGGCCTAGGTAATTTTGGATTTACTTTCGTACTACTTCATTTTGCTGCGCTTAATCAGATAAGCCTGTAATACTTCATCATACGAACTTTTTGAATCCACCGAGATGAAATCAATTTTTAACTGGTTGCATTTTAGCTTTAGCTGATCATGCATTTTCGCCAATTGGGTCTCAAACTTCTCTCTGATTTCTGACGGATGTAGCTTCAATTTTTCACCACTTTCCAAGTCGATAAATTCGTACGGTTTTTCGGCAAACGAAAACCGAAGTTCCGTTTCGTGATCAGTGACGTGAAAAAGCAGCACTTCGTGTTTGTTGTGTTTTAAGTGCTGTAATGCCTTGAAAATATCTTCATGATTTTCACTTCCATCAAACATATCGCTGAAAATAATAACGAGGGAACGTTTGTGAATTTTCTCCGCTAATTCATGAAGGACGCCAACCACATTCGTGTGCTTTGGGGCTTTCTCACTAGCCTGCAACTTCTTTTCCAGCAGTGTGAAAACCTTGTTGAGATGTGTGGAAGATGATTTTATAGGCGTTAACTCTTCTACGGAGTCTGCGAATAAACTCAACCCCACTGCGTCTCGTTGGCGATGAAGTAAAAACGCCAAAGCAGAGGAAGCGAAAACACTGAACCTAATTTTGGCTAAAGACTCTTTGGGGTAGTACATCGATGAAGAGCAGTCTACGACAAGCAAACAGCGCAAATTGGTCTCTTCTTCGTACTGTTTTGTATATAACCGATCAGTTCGGGCAAATACTTTCCAGTCGATATGCCGAGTGGTTTGACCTACATTGTAAAGGCGATGTTCTGCAAATTCAACAGAGAAACCATGGTAGGGTGACTTGTGTAGACCGGTGATAAACCCCTCGACTAATTGCTTTGCAAGTAGCTCCAGGCTTCCAGTTTGTCTTGTTTCTTCGAGGGTTGACTTCATTTGGGCATAAATAAACGGAATACGGCCTAAAATTAGTGTGTTCTGTTTGCATTAAATTTTTAAAATACTACCTTCGAATTGACCATTAAACCTAAAACCTAACCTAAACCTAACGATCTGTGGAAGAGAACAAGAGCAATGGCCGTGATGAGATTTTTTCTGAGAAAGTAAAGGCCGGAAAGCGCACTTATTTTTTTGATGTCAAGTCGACCCGGTCAAATGATTATTACCTGACCATTACCGAAAGCAAGAAGCGATTTAACAAAGATGACGAAGGTTTTACCTACGAAAAGCACAAAATTTTTCTTTACAAGGAAGACTTCAACAAGTTTATGGAAGCACTCAATAATACGGTAAATCATGTTAAGCAAGAGCTTCTTCCAGATGTTGATTTTGATTCATTTGATCAGGCCCGGGAAGAAAAAGAGGCTCACGAGGAACCTAAAACTGTGACTACAGTGGGTTCTGATTTGAAGTGGGATTAAGATTTAACCTTTACCTAAACTGGAAAAGGCCTCGGTGAAAACTGGGGCTTTTTCTTTTTCGAATAGAAGATTGAGGCCTCTAAATTGCTGCGTTTATATGATAGGGCAATTAAGCAACTTGTACTCGATAGCAAAACCCATATCTTTGCGGGCTAATTTAAAATTAAAGCAAGCGAATGGGACTAAAGTGCGGTATTGTAGGTCTTCCGAATGTGGGGAAATCAACCCTTTTTAATGCGATATCAAACAACAAAGCCGAGGCTGCTAATTTTCCTTTTTGTACGATTGAACCCAATGTGGGTGTAATTTCTGTGCCAGATGCCAGATTGAAAATTTTGGAGGGTTTGGTGAACCCCCAGAAAGTGATCCCCACAAGTTTTGAGTTTGTTGATATTGCTGGCTTAGTAAAAGGAGCCAGTAAAGGTGAAGGGCTTGGGAACCAATTTCTTGCCAATATCCGAGAGGTCGATGCGATCGCCCACGTAGTGCGTTGCTTTGACAATGATAATATTATACATGTTGGAGGTAAGGTTGATCCCATTTCGGACAAAGAGATTATTGACACTGAATTGCAATTAAAGGATCTGGAGTCAGTAGAGAAGAAAATAAGCAAAGTAGAGCGAACAGCAAAAAGTGGGGACGTCAAGTCAAAAAAGGAATTGGGGACGTTAACGGCTTATCGGGATACGTTGCTTGCGGGCAAAAACGCGCGAAGCCTGCAGGTCGATGCGGAAGATAAAAAAGCCATAGAAGACCTACTGTTGCTAACAGATAAGCCAGTGATTTATGTTGCCAATGTAGACGAAAAGTCAATTCATACCGGCAACCAACATGTAGAGGCATTGCGTAAATTAGTAAAGCAGGAAGGCGCGGAAGTAGTTTTGGTTTGTGCCGCTATTGAAGCTCAGATTGCAGAACTGGAGAGTGAAGAAGACAGGAAAGTATTCTTGGATGAGTATGGCTTGAAGGAATCAGGATTAAGTCGGCTTATCCGAGCCGCTTATGATTTACTGGATTTGATCACCTACTTTACTGCGGGCGAGAAAGAAGTACGAGCTTGGACCATTCATAAAGGCTGGAAAGCGCCCGCTGCAGCGGGGGTTATTCATACCGATTTTGAGAAGGGGTTCATTAGGGCTGAGGTTATAAAGTTATCCGATTACGAGAAGTATAAGTCGGAAGCTGGGTGTCGGGAGGCCGGTAAATTGGCGGTAGAGGGCAAAGAATACACTGTGGAAGACGGAGATGTGATGCATTTTCGGTTCAATGTTTAATATTTCCTTACATCGCATTTATCGATTCATCTGATTTTTAGTACTTTAGCTTTCCGCAATTTGATTTTTTAGGCGGATTTATAGTTCAGGCTATTTTTTTAGCTCTTTCATTGTGAGAACAAGAATCGTTTTTTCGTTAAAGAATAGAGGTGCGTACGTACCCTTTCACCACCAGTTTTTGTTGGCTCAAACCATCAAGGGGTTGATTATGCTCGGAAAAAAGCCTGAATATTATTCCTATACCCAATATAACTTTTCAGGACTAAAAGGCCAGACCAAGATCAGTCGAAAAGGATTGCATTTTTATTCCTCTCGCGTTACGCTCGTGTTCTCGGCTACCAACCCCGCTTTCCTAGAGCATTTTCTTGCGGTATTATTCGACCAAAAGGAGTTGTTAATTGGTAACCTGCAATTGGTACCAGAGGCAAAGGAATTGGAAGAACCAGTGGTAATTAGTGACTCGGTCAAGTTTCTCTGTATCTCTCCAGTCGTTGTGCTTCCCTCTTCTTTCAATGATGACGGTAGTAAGCGATTTATTCCCCCTGATACCGATGAGTTCTCCGATTTACTTTATGACAATACGATTGAACGAATGACTGCCAGCGGCAATTTCTCCGATCAGCAGATGGCTGAGTTTTATAAATTTCAGTTGGTAGCCGATAAAGACTATATCGATCGGATTCAATCTTCACACAAAAAATTTGCCCGCATCTATCCGCTTTACGATTCTGACGTGAAGTATGAAGTACGCGGTTATACGTTCCCCTTTATTTTGTATGCGCCTCAGCCAGTGCAACAGTTTATCTATGAAAATGGCCTGGGCTATTTTTCTCACAAAGGGTTCGGAATGCTAGACGTTTCCGGATCGAGCACTCAAAAGAAGGAAGCTGATTTGGAAGCTACCTATGCTTAGCGTGGATTAATGGGCAATTGAAAATAGCCCACCAGCAAATCGGCATTTGGTCTAAAAGGGCGTTGATAGACAAATACCTCATAAGAATTTTCTGTCTCAAAATGATTTCCCTCAATAGAAGTTGAGCTATTTCCATTCGTGCCTACTTCGTATTGATAGTTATAAAGGCCTTGTTTCAAGAATTGTCTTGACTCATAATAGCCCGCTCCATTGTAGCTCATTTTACTTTCGGCATCCCGTTGAAAGCCATTAAAGGATCCCACCACATAAACATCTTCGCGAGGGAGTTCCACAGACTTTAATAAAAAATTGACATGTAGATAGTTTCCAGTGAGGGCGGGCTCACCAAAATCAAGATTCGCAATTAGGTAATTTCCATTTAGATCTAAGTACTGGGAGTAAACTTCGCTGCTTCGATTTTGGTCAAGCGCTACATATAATTCGTATGGTTTTACGGTGCGATTGATTTTTCCCGTGTTTTGTCCGGGCGCTACCAACGATCGGAAATCAACGAAACGGAATTCATTTCCGCCATCAAATTGATTTTCGATATCGAAAAAGCGGTATTCTAATTGTTGAGTATTCTCTCGGATGAAATTAGGCTGGACATTTGTTTTCACGTTGTCCCACCGCTGGTTTTGGCGGATATTAACATGCACCATTTCCATTGGATTGAGAATTTCTAAATTGGAGTATTCAATATCAAAATTGAAAGGTTGTTTTCCTCGTTGCAGCGTGCCAGTCCCTGCAAATTGATTGTCTCGCGAAAAGGATACTTGATTTTGATACACCATCATTCGTTTTGATAGAATGAGATCGCTTGGATCATTACGATAAGCAACTAATAAATAATTCCCGGGTAGTTTTACGGGTGGAACTTGAAATTGGTAATGTACATAGCGTGTGTGTGTGTTTATCGAGTAGGCATAGTCGAGAATGCGATTCTCATTAAAACTCTCAAGAAAATCCAAATCCATTAACGTGGATTTTGTCCAGTCATAGTTGCAATGGATAAGTTTTACGTAATAGTCATTACTGTTTGCTTGAAGGTCATCAAATTCAAGTACCAATGACTGCTGTTGAAGTGGTACAACTGCAGGTCCGAGGTTGCCTCTAGGATTGCCCAAACCAGGATACAAAAGAACTGTTTTTATTTGTGGCTCGTACGTTTGATCAGCGAATTCAATCTTTTTTTGAGAGAATGCTCCAAAAGAAGCACAAAGTGCCAACAGACTTGTGAAAACAATCCTCCCGTTATGTCTTATACACCTACGAGTGCAAAAGGCCCCTAAATGACTTTTTTTATTCCGACTCATAAACTCAAAACTAAACGAATAATTACTTCAATTTGTATTCCAACCAATCGTTTTTATCGCGTGTCTAAGCATCAGATAGGGTTCATGCAAAGCGAAAAGGAGCTAGTTGAAGGCTGTGCGAAAGGAGAGAGGTCTGCGCAAAAGGCTTTGTATGACCGCTATTGTAGAAAAATGATGGTCATGTGCCAACGCTACGCCAAATCGACACAAGAAGCTGAAGATATTTTGCAGGAAGGTTTTATTAAAGTGTTTGCAAGTATAAAATCCTTCAGAGGAGAATCGCAGTTAAGCACCTGGATAACCAGGATCATCATAAACACGGCCTTGAATACACAGCGTCAAAAGTTGTACCTGTTCCCAATGGTTGACGTTGACCATATTTCAATTCGAGAAGAGGAAGAAGTTAGCTTGTCTTCATTTCATTTTTCGGAATTGATTGCAATTGTGCAGGCACTCCCAGATGGTTGTCGCATTGTGTTCAACTTGTTTGCCATAGAGGGATTCAGTCATAAAGAAATAGCAGAGATGGTTGGAATTAGCGAGGGTACTTCAAAATCACAATATAGTAGAGCTAAAAGTTTGCTCCGAAGTAAACTTGAGGCAGGTGCAAAAAAATATGAAAAATTCGGAGAATCGAAAATTTGAGGAAAGCTGGGAAAAAGCTTTTTCTGATGTAGAGATCAACCCGCCAGAAAAAGTTTGGGACGGCATTGACTTGCACCTTTCAAAAATGGAAAGTGGCAGTATGAAAAGGCGCGTTGTCTTCTATCAGCGTTTAGCTGCAGCTTCAATATTGTTTGCGCTTTTGGCAGGTGGAGTAGGCGTATGGAATTGGGCGACCAAAGAGGGACAACTGCCACAGAATGTAGTGCAGAAGAGTATACGTATCAATAAGGAGCCTCTGGTCGATGGCAATAGTCAAAAAGAGATGACGAATGCAATCAATGGCACAAGCGCCAGTAAATTGTCCGAAGAAGATTTAACTCAAAAAAATGCGCCATCTTCTTTGCAAGATGAGGGAACTAGAGAAAAGAGCATAAGAAAATACGCGACTCCAAAAGAGAGAGATAGTCAACATCCTTTGGGTCCTAACTATCTTGTATCCCTGGTTGCGGACGAAGGACAAAATGGAATTGCAATTGAAAAAAATAGTAAAGCAGAACCTACGCATTTATCACGCGCGTTTCCTACGATTTCGGGTGAAGAATTACCTGAAGTAGAAATTAGGCTATTAGGCCAACCAATCAAAACGGTTGCCCAAGCAAAGCGTTTTAAAGAGCCGTCAAAGCCGTCTAACGAGCAAAAGGATGATAGAAGTTGGTGGGCATCGGTCGGGGGCGCAGCTGGAAATTACAATCCGAATACTTCTTCGTCCACGAGTTTTTCACAGGCTCAATTTACTGGATTGCCCACTTCCAGCAATGCCGCACCTAATAGCAGCGAAGCATCAACAGGTACCGCTTTTTCATATGGAGTCAATCTTGGAAAGAGAATCGCTAAGCGCTGGGTAATAGTAACAGGACTGAATTACTTGAATCAATCAATTGGATATAATTCAAATATCGCCTCCTTGGATATCAACAATAGAGCGCAAGCATTTGTAGCCGACTTAAATGCTAACTCCTCAAATTTGACAACAACTATCCCTTATAAGATAAACAGCAGTAATGAATTTTTATCGATACCACTTCAAGCAGGGTTTATTTTGCTAGACAAAAAGATCGGGCTTCAACTTAATGCGGGCGTTTCATCTGATTTTTTTATGAAAAACACATTGATAGATGAAGGCGGAAAGTTAGCAAGCTATTCCCAAGGCGCTGGCGATAATTCAGCGTATCGAACTATCAATTGGATGGGGCTGGCGAGCACTGAATTAAGCTACCGCATATCTAATCATTATCGAGTCTCGTTGCTCCCAGGGTTACGTTATGGTTTTAATCCTGTATTGAAGACTGGAACCACATTTCCGGTTGTTTGGGATGTTGGTTTCCGGTTTAAATATCTTTTTTAGCATGAAAAGGCTGTTTATACGCTAGTGATTTAGAAAAATACGTGGTTTTCCACGTTGTGGCGGTGTAAGTGGAGTGTGACCTTTGATTTTTTAAAAATGCTATATGGAAAGCATCCTTCGTTTCATTTTCGCACCAATAGGGTTTATTCTGTTTTTTGTTTTTTTAGCAGCGGGGTTGCTGTTTGGAAGCTTCCTGTTGGTTATTGGCACCTTTGGATTTGTGAAAGGTCAGCTGGCGTTGTCTGCGCGCACTTTCTTGTTTTCTTAGTTCCAACTTTTTTTAGTTCAGGTGTGTCAGAGTGATATACATTTGATCTATGAAAACACTTACTTCTATCACGCGATTCCTATTTTGGATTTTTCTTCTAATCTCTTTTGGCTGCGAGGACAACTATGAAATTGAACAGAAGTATTCCTATTTTGAACCCGTCTACACCACCACTGCCGAGATCAGAGCATCTGTGGGCTTGACGCCTCCGCAAGAAATCAAAGAAGCAGGCAAGATTTACATTAAAGACAATTGGCTTTTTGTGAATGAAGTGGGAAAAGGAATTCATATTATCGACAATACAAATCCGGCTGATCCTATCGTCAAGGGTTTCTTGACAATTCCGGGAAACTATGACTTAACTATTAAAGGAAATTTTCTTTATGCCGACAGCTACATTGATCTACTTGCTATTGATATTACAGATAAAACGAACATCAAAATCGCAAAAAGGCTGGAGGGAATTTTTTCTGTGTATAATCGAATGGGGCTCGGGGTTGACCCGGTAAAGGGAATCATAACAAGTTGGAAGCAAAAGGAAAACGTAGTCGTGACAACTTCAAAGGGTCAAGCAAAAATCCAGCCGTGGGGTGGATTTTGGTATGATCGGGGTGTGGCATTTACACAACTAGCAAGCATTACGACAGCCGCTGCTCCCGGCAATCCTTCTACCTCCGGCATTGGAGGCTCAATGGCGCGCTTTACAATCGAAGGGAATTACCTGTATATGCTAGATGCGGGGAGTATTCATTCTGTGAACATAGAAGTGTTGGCTAATCCTGTTGCAAAAAGCAAAAACATGATTGCGTGGGATATTGAAACGATTTTTCCCAATAACGGGATTCTCTTTTTTGGAGCTCAAAGTGGAATGTACATCTATGGATTAACGGATCCGGAAAAGCCCAACCGAATCAGTCAGTACACTCATGTCCGAAGCTGCGATCCGGTAGTAGTCGAAGGTGACCTAGCCTACGTAACCCTTCGTTCAGGAACTACTTGCCAGGGCTTTACGAATCAGTTAGAGGTGATTAGCATCAAAGACTTGACTAACCCGGTGCTGTTAAAAATTTATCCCATGACCAATCCACACGGTTTAGGTATTGATAACAAGAATCTTTTTGTGTGTGATGGAGATGACGGATTAAAGATATACGATGCCACAGATCATCTAAAAATTTCTGACAATCAATTGGCTCACTACAAAAACATCAATACCTACGATGTGATCCCCTACCAAAATGTCGCGATTATGACGGGTAAAGATGGGATTTATCAATTCGACTACTCCAATCCAAAAGATATTAAACAACTGAGTCGCCTGACTTTTTCAAAGGAGTAAGTATGAAATTATTTGTTTTGCTCTTGATGGGTAGTAGCATCCAATCAGTTTATTCGCAGCACGCACTTGATTCCACAAAATTCAAGATGCACTATTTCGGCACTTTGCTGAGTGGTGTTCAGATAGGGTGTAGTAATTGCACAACGGGAAATCAATTGACTGCTTCTTCCTACTTGATCAATGGTTTTCAATTGACAAAGGGTTTTGCGGTTGGCGTTGGTGTGGGGGCTGATAGCTATCAGCAGTGGAAAACAATGCCGCTCTTTATACACCTTTCACAGAAGATCGCGGGAACAAAAAACGCTCTCCTTTTACAACTAAATTCAGGCTATGCATGGGCTTGGTATGATAGGCAAGAATACACGCTACCAAATTTTCAACAAACTGGTGGATTCATGATTCACCCGGCATTGACATACAGGGTTGGCTTAGAAAAATGGAATCTAAACTTTTCGGTTGGATACAAAAGTCAAGTAACCAGTTATTCTTCTCGATATGAATATCAATCCTTTCAAGGCCTTGTTTATAACGAAACAACCACAAAAAATGAATTCAATCGGCTATTACTGCAAATTGGTTTTGGGTGGCGATGAATTCCGATTCCTATTTCCCTTCAAGCTCTTCAATCTCTAATGCTAGCGACTCCCATTTCTTATTCTCTTCTTCTAGTCGAAGATCAACCTTTTCGTATTGCTGCTGACAGTCGTTTAGCTTTTCAAAGTTTCCGTATACTTCGGGCAAGGCCATCTCTGCTTCTATTTTCTCTTTCTCGAGTTGCACACGGTGAATAGCATCCTCCACCTTTTTTAGTTCGCGATTTAAATCTGAAATCTTTTTGGCATTTGGATGCGGTGCCCCAGAAGCCGGCTTAGCTTGTGGTTTGGGTGCTTGTTTTTTTACAGCAGTTGGTGCAGGAAGGGCTTCCGCTTCTTTTTTCTTGCGCCAATATTCATACTCGTCATAGGTTCCAAGGTACTCTTTGATCTCATGGTTCTCGATATACCAGATCTTGTTGGCCACCTGACTTACAAAATGGCGATTGTGAGACACCACCACAAAGCTACCCTGGTATTGTTGTAACGCTTGAATCAGAATGTTCTCAGAAATAAAATCCAAGTGGTTAGTAGGCTCATCGAGCAACAGAAAATTAGCTTCAGAGATGAGCGTTTTGGCGAGAGCCACCCGTGATTTTTCGCCCCCCGACAGCACTTTTATTTTTTTGAACACGTCTTCATCCGAGAAAAGAAAGCAGCCTAGAACATTCCGCAGCTCCTGTTCCGTCTTCCCGCTTCCAGCGTGCTTTAACTCATCCAGAATTTCGCTATCTACATGAAGAGATTCCAGTTGATGTTGTGCATAGAAGCCATAAATCACATTGTAGCCGATGGTCCGTTCGCCATCCACGGGTTCATCGCTGGCGATAATTCGTAGCAACGTTGATTTCCCTTTTCCATTGGCACCAATCAATGCAATCTTATCACCTCGTTCAATAATCGCATTACTACTCTTTAAAATATCAAGTGGTCCATATGCTTTTGATACATTTTTCAAGGTTACCACTTGCCTTCCGGATGGTTGCTTAAAAGTGAATCGGAAGTTGACAGCTGCGTTGTCGCTCACTACTTCTTCAACTAAATCCATTCTATCCAATGCTTTTACTCGAGACTGTACTTGTTTAGATTTCGTTGCTTTCGCGCGAAAGCGTTCAATAAACCTTTCCGTTTGCCGGATTTTCGCTTGCTGGTTTTCAAAAGCACCTTGTTGAATCTCCTCGCGCATTTCCTTCTCTTGAAGGTAGTAGGTATAATTACCCTCGTAGGTGACTAACTGCTCTTGGGTTACATCTACTGTTTTTGAGATTACATTATCTAAAAATGTACGGTCGTGGGAGACAATGACTACTGCCCCTTCGTAATTGCGCAAGTAGTTTTCTACCCATTCGATAGAAGGAAGATCCAAGTGGTTGGTAGGTTCATCCAGCATGAGGCAGGAAGGTTTCTCCAGAAGAAGCTTAGCGAGCATGACACGCATGCGCCACCCACCGGAAAACTCGCGCAAAGGCCTGTGAAGATCTTTGGTTGTAAATCCAATTCCTTCCAACACCTCTTCCGCCTTGGACTGCATGGTGTATCCGTCCAGGTGTTCAAATTTTTCTTGCAACTTTGTCAACTTATCAACCAACTCATCTGAATACTCCGTTTCTAGTTGATGTAGTACTTTTTCTAGTTGACGTTGTGTATCTACGGCTTCTTTAAAAGCGCCCATCGCCACTGTTAAGATGGCATCATCTGTTTGGTAGGAGAGAAGATCCTGATTGAGAAAGCCAATGGTACAGTCTTTTGCCTTACTGATGGATCCGGCATCTATTTTCAATTCACCATTAATGATTTTTAGCAATGTTGATTTTCCACGTCCATTTAAGCCGATCAGGCCTATTTTGTCATCCGGTTTAATAAACATCGAGGCGTTTTGGTATAGTGCACGCCCACCAATGAAATAGGAGATGTTTGAAATGGAAATCATTCTAAATAAAATTCGAACAAAGGTAATTCGATTTTGTCTATTTCTTGTTTTCTATTTGGTGGTACTTGGTCCGGCTCATTCCCACACCTCATTCAAGACCGTTTGTCAAGTTCTTTCGATTTAGAAAGCAAAAAAGATTGAAGCTGTGCCTCTAATTGGTAATTTGAGCCTTCAAAATCGAATTTATGAGCTTTCAAAAATCCGTTCTGCTTTTTAGTTTATTAATTGTGGCGTTGTGTTGCAATAATACATCAACCAAGAATTCTGTAACATCAACTGCTGCCGACAATTCTTTTCCAGCTATTACCGAGGCAAGCGCGAAGCTTCCCTTGGAGTCGATCAAACTACCCAAGGGCTTCTCAATAAGCGTTTTTGCAGAGGTGGAAGATGCAAGATCGATGGCTTTGACACCCAACGGCACCTTGTTTGTTGGCAATCGTAGTGAGGACAAAGTCTATGCTGTAAAGGATACTGATGGTGATTTCAAAGCCGATAAAAAGTGGGTGATCGCTTCTGGCTTAAATATGCCAAATGGAGTTGCTTTCAAGGATGGCGATTTATATGTAGCCGAGGTAAATCAAATTCACAAGTTTGCCGGTATCGAGTCTAAACTTGCTGCGCCAGGAAAATCGCAGATCGTCTATGATAAATTTCCAACCGAAAAACACCACGGCTGGAAGTATATCGCTTTCGGACCTGACGGTAAATTGTATGTGCCTGTCGGAGCGCCTTGCAATATTTGCGAGTCGAAAGACCCTGTTTTTGCCTCGATCACACGCATGAATATGGATGGTTCCGGTGTGGAGGTTTATGCTAGCGGTGTGCGTAATACGGTTGGATTTACATGGCATCCTGAAACGAAGAATATCTGGTTCACCGATAATGGCCGCGATATGATGGGTAATGATACTCCTCCCTGCGAATTGAATACCGCCACAAAAGCAGGACAACATTTTGGTTATCCGTATTGCCACGGGGGCACCATAAAGGATCCTGAATTCGGTAACAAAAGGGCTTGTTCAGAGTTTGCGCAACCGGCACAAAATCTCGGAGCACACGTAGCGCCATTAGGATTGAAATTTTATACAGCATCAATGTTCCCAGCAGAATACAAAAATCAAATCATTTTGGCCGAGCATGGCTCATGGAATCGCTCAAAGAAAAGTGGATACGAACTAAGCTTAGTTAAAGTCGACAAATCCAACGCTGCCACTAGTTATACAACCTTTGCCAGTGGTTGGTTAGATGATGCTACGCAAAAGGTCTGGGGGCGACCTGTGGATGTTTTGCTGCTGCCCGATGGGTCAATGTTGGTAAGCGATGACTATGCGGGCGTGATTTACAGAATAAGTTATAAAGGTTAACTACTAAATTTCTCAATAAATAGGACTAGAAGTCATCGGCAATCTCTTCGATTTTCTTTCCCTTGTCGGCAAACATTTGTTTGCGGACAGGAACAGAACGATAACTAAGTTCAATTTTTTTGGGATGTCCCTTGTAGACCAAGCTTAGCGTATCGGGGGCTCTCCAATAGAAACGTTCATCACGTATGCTGTAGATCGCTTTACCATACGATTTTTCCAGGGCTTTCATCACTTGAGGGTCTTTGGCTGTGCTGACGTTGATTTCGTAAATCAGACCGTTGTATGTTTTGAGTTCAATGCGTTTGACCTCAACGGTGCCAATTTTTTGGTAATCGTTATGTTCTACCTCCCAAAGCTTGGCTTGAAATTCTTTGTTCTCGATGAAATCCTTCAGAAGGACAGCTCCTTTCACGCTGTCAACCCTGCTTCCAAGTTTGATGTCCTTAAAGCCGTTCCTCTTTGCTAATTCACTTTGACAAAAAAGACAAATCGAAGAGGAGATGAAGGTAAGGCAGAGAAGAAAAATTCGCATAACTATTTAGTCAATAAATTGAATAGGAAAGCTGACTTTGGTTTTGTCCCATATCAAGGATACTCTAGCGGTGTCGGTTTTTTGATCAATCGCGATTGTGAACGGTTCGTAAGTAGCTCCGATAATTGGTTCCGACCGTACTTCGAAACGCATCACATCCAACTTTTGATTATAGTTGTAAGATCCCCATAATCCTAGCTCTGCATTTATAATTATTGTCCAACCCGTTGGGTTTGGTATCGTGAAAATGGAGTAAGTGCCAGCTTTCAATATCTGACTATTAAGCTGTATGTCTTTTGTTATAGTAATTTCAGTTGCTTCGTTTGCACCTGTGCGCCAGACCTGCCCAAAAGGAACAAGGTTTCCAAATACCTCTCTGCCTTGCTTTTGCGGCTGACTATAAACGATTTTAAGATATGTGTCTTTGTAGCGAGCAGTTACAATCGACAGAGGGCTAACTCTTGGCTGAATTGCCAGTTGAGCAGATGAAAGCAATGGGAATACAATTAGACCTAACAGAAAACGTTGGTACATTCAACTTAAGTTTCAAAGGCGAAGATAGTAATTTGATTTACTCAGAAAAACGGGAGGATTTTTCTGTAACCCGGAGCGCATTGTGTGCCCAGAGGTTTCATTAATGCTACCCGTTGTTCTACGAATTTTTTATTTGGTATTTTTACCAGCTAGGCCACTAAACGATGAATCAACAGAAACCTGCATTCGAGGATATTTATATGGAGTTGGCTGTCAACCTGGCAAAACGCTCGCATTGTGTGAAGAGGCATGTCGGAGCAGTCCTTACTAAGGATACACGTATTATCTCCATTGGCTACAATGGTCCACCATCGGGCACCCACAATTGTGATGAAGAATGGGCTGATGCCGGATGCCCTCGAGATTCGAAAGGGAGTTGCTCACTTGCAATACATGCAGAACAAAATGCAATTCTTTATGCTGTAAAGAATAAAACCTCTGTGGAGGGTGCCACGCTGTATGTAACGTTGTCGCCTTGTTTGGCTTGTGCTCGAATCATCTTTAGCATGGGCATAAATAAGGTGATATATCTCAAGTCTTATGCAGAATACAAGAAAATTGCATCAGATGAGGGAGTGGACTTCTTAAACAAGTTTGGCGTGCAGTGCTCGCGCTACTCGGGAGAATTATCCAACGTTACCCATATGATTTAGCCATGTCGTCATTCTGAACTATCTGTGCTGGCTGAACTGAGATAATATGACAAAGGCTGGAACTTCCAGCCTTTGTCATTCAATAGAATAATAAGTTTAGGCAGCTTCTATCGCTTTCTCGATATCTGCAATCAATTTAGTAGTAACACCTTTGGTTTTTCTTGCCAACTCAGTCTTAAATACGTTCACCGCACTATGAGCCGCTTTAATTAGCCCAACGGGATTTTTATCGTAGCTGAAGCTTCCTAAACACCATTCGATGTCAGCTTGAAGTTGTCCATCTAGATTGAGAGCTTTTAGTTTTTGTAAGATGCTTTTTGAAAGCTTTTCAATATCAGTTGAGCTAGATGCCTTTGAAGCTGCTTTGGCGGCTACCTTCTTTGGTGCAGCCTTTGCAATAGGGGTCTTGGCAGTAGTTTTAGCCATAGTTTTTTTGTTTTGTGCAAATTTAAGGTCATTGCTTGATCGTAAACAAGTGAGAATCACTTAATATTTACGCAATCGTTTCTTGAACTAAGGCTTTTGAAATGGATTGCGCTCTGAGTACAACAGTCTCCTCAGTCAAAAAAAGAAGTTAATCTTTGGGCTTGGAGAGCTAAAAATATTAACAAATATCATCGACTTACAAGGCGATGGCTTCAACGTTCAATTTGTTTTTACAAAAAGAAAAAGGGAAGCGATCTAAGATCACTTCCCTTGTTGAGTATCAAGCTAAGCCTGATTACTTTTTCTTCTTAGCAGCCTTCTTTGCTTTCTTAGCTGCTTTCTTAGCGGGTTTTTTTGCCATAGCGTTTTATATTTTGGTTTAAAACTTACGAAATGTATAACAAAAAATTAATCTACAAAAATTTTTAGCGAATTATTTTTTTATGAGGCAAGAAATTCATGTCGATGATTTTGTCGATTCGCATATAACTTGACTCCATTTCTCATTCAATAATATTTACTTCAGGTGTTAATTCGATGTTGAATTTTTCATTGACGCTAGATGAAATTTTCATCGCAAGATTAAAAATATCTTCACCATTTCCGTCTCCGTAGTTGACCAACACAAGTGCTTGCTGAGGATGAACACCTACGTGATTTATTTTTTTTCCTTTCCATCCACATTGTTCAATGAGCCATCCAGCCGGAACTTTAACTTCCTGATTAGCAGACGGGTAAGAGGGTATCGTTGGAATACTTTTTTGCAGTAACTGATAGTGATTTATGGTGATAGATGGGTTCTTAAAAAAGCTTCCTGCGTTTCCAATCACTCGTGGATCTGGCAACTTACTCTGTCGTATCGCAATCACTGCATCGCTGATAGATTTGATCGTTGGTTGCTCGATGTTCATACTCAACAACGTGTCATGAATGGCTCCATAACTTGTGTTGAGTTGATGATTTTTTTTGGTAAGACTTAAAGTAATACTTGAAATAAAATATTTTTCTCGAAGCGTGTTTTTGAAAACACTTTCTCGGTATCCAAAGCAACATTCCTCCTTGTTGAACGATTTAGTCAATCCTGTTTTCAGATCAATCGCTTCTACTTCGGTGATCATATTTTTGATCTCCGTACCGTATGCACCGATGTTTTGAATAGGTGCGGCTCCAACAAGACCGGGTATAAGTGATAAGTTTTCGATGCCACCCCAGTTATTATTTACGCAATGAAGAACCAATTCATGCCACCCTTCACCGGAAGCAACCTTCAACGAGAGGGAGTCCTCTGTCTGAGACATTACTGTAATTCCCTTGAGATCTACTTTAATAACTAATCCATCGTAGTCCCGCTTAAATAGCATATTACTTCCACCACCCAAGATCAAGCGCCTTTCGCGCTGGTAGATATCGGAATGAATCAATTCTTCAAGCTCACCTTTTGAATGAATGGTGGCGAAGTACTTTGCCTTTACCTTGAATCCAAAAGTGTTGAAGGCTTTAAGATCTTTATTTTCTTCAATTTGAACCATAAATCGAAGAGCAAGGAATAAAAAACTCACCACATATTAAACTAGTGGCATAAAAAATAAAAGAGCAGCTGGCTTGCACCCTTAGGCAGTTTTTTGATGGCTCAAATAGCTGACGGAATTCGTATCAGTTGACGATTACTACTTAAATGATTTTGCCAGTTCTTCTTTTGAAAGTTTAAACAAACAAATCCGTGGAAACCGGCCGGCCACATAAGTAGTACCACAAACGGCCAAACCTCCATCTGAAGTAGAAGTTAAAGATGCAATTTCATAGGTATTTGAGAATCCAAGATACTTGCTTCCTACTAGCTTACCGGTTGTTCGATCATACCCGAACAACGAGATCTGCTTACTTCTGGTGTTGCTAGCAAAAAGTAAGATCGACTTTGTGTTTTGTGGGAGGTTGATGACTTTTACCGTAGCGTTGGGTGATAGTTCTAGTAGGTTATTGCCAGCCAAATCAACGATCTGACTAATGCCCGTTGAGTTGATGGTGGCGCTTGGAAGTAAGTAGTTGTCCCCAAAATTGAAACGTGCAGCAGCAAAATTGTTTCCTTCCAGAGGGAATACGCAGCTAAATCCGCCTTGATCTTGCTGCCCAAAGGCGATGCCAGTAGGATTGGATGTTGCTAAGCTAGAAAAGACCAATGAAAAATTATAGTTATAGAAGCCATTGAAAAAATATTGGCCGCTTGCTGTTTTTCCAACCTGAAATGGAAACTGCCGGCCTGTGCGAAGAAAATGGCTGATGAATTTCTCTTCGACACCATCGCCAGCTCCAATTGTAAAGCCCATGGATTTTGAAACGCTTCCTGTAGGGCTCATGACTGTCACGACACTCTCTTTAGTGGTATTGTCATATCGGAGTAGCACAAAACTACCATCGGTATTATCTTTGTAAGCCGCGGATGGATAAGACCCACCAACTAAAGTCGTATTTGAAACCGTGCCTGTTGGCTCCACCTCGCTCAGTTGTGTTTGAAAGTTTCCCGGCTCCATGCTAAAAAAATAGTATTTGTTGTTGGCTTCTAGCAACGGACCGATTGGCGCAACCTGATTGCTTGGCACTTCCAGTTCTGAGACAAAAGCTCCAAACTCATCTACCTTTAAAAGGTATGTTCCATTAAAGCTTGAGTTAACCAATCTTCTTTCTGCTAGTATGAGGAAGCCGCCATCAGGTGTTTGCTTTACATCAATTGGAAAATAGGAACCATTGAACTTATTGTTGTCGTAGATGCGTGTGAAATTTGCCTTGTCCAAAGCGGGATCAGAATCCTTTGCACAGGATAATAGGAGGCTTAGTAGTATAACTGTTAATAACTTGTTCATACGGCTAGCGGTCATTGGATTTGAAACTGTTACTTAGGTAGCGCATGGGGAAAAGTACGCCAGCTGAAATTGAGACATTTTTTAAATTCAAGTCGTCCTGCGCGTCTCCAATCCCGGAAAGTCGATCATTTGAAAGACGATTTTGTGGGTTCACAATATTGCTCATACTCTGACGGTAGTTGGCTTCTAACGTCAATCGCACGTTACCCAGCTGGTAAGCAACACCAATTCCGCCCACTAAACCCCAATAGTTGCTAAACAAATCTTTTGCGCCAACGATCAACGGTTCATTGACAATCATATTTGTTCCTCCTGAAGCTTGATCCACACTTGATACCTCCACAGTTTTTACCGCATTGATTAATATCGAATAAAATACACCCACTTGCACATAGGGTCGTAATGTTGCCCCGGTTATGTCATACTTAACAAAAAATGGTAAGTCGGCATACTCCACCTTTTGAGTTTGTTTATAAGTTTGTAGGAGTGATTCTGTTAGATTTTGCGGATTGACCCACTCCAGTTGGTTGGAATAGGTAAAGTTAGAACTGATATAGCTAGGTTGAAAGCTAAAATAAAATCCCTTGTAGTAATAAGTTACTTCCAAAGTAGTTTGAATTCCCAGCTCGGTAAAGGCGTCATACTTTTTGTCCAGCAACGAAGCATCATAATTAGTAGGGGTGAGGATGGAGTACCGTTTGGCTGCATCGGCCTGCGCTAGGTTTATTCCGCCTTTTATACCCAGCCACCATTGTTGCTGTAGAAATTGGTTGGCGCTCACTTTGTTTTTCGCTCCGTTAAAAGCACCAGCCTTTTTTTTGCCCTGAGCAGCAGCGCAAAAAGTGATCAATGAAATGGTAAAAATGATAGCAGTTTTTCTCATGTCGTTAATGGGAAACAATTAATTTTTTAGTTTCTTCCACGAATCCGGTCTTAAGTCTGTAAAGATATGTCCCGGAAGGAAGGTCACTCACATTGACGGTCACCGAGTAATCACCTTCTTCCTTTTCTTGATCGACAAGTGATTTAATGTTTCGTCCACTAATATCAAGTAGGTTCAAGCTTACGTGATTGGTTGTGTTTATTTTGTATTGGATGGTGGTAGTTTCTTTGGCTGGGTTCGGGAAGCAATCCATCAACGCAAACCGCTCACCTATAAAGTTTTCCCGGACACCCGAAACAATGGGTGTGGCTAGCGTTAAGTTTTCATAGTTGCCGGTACCTTCCTCTTTTGGACCGTTGAGGAAATTTTTGAAGAAAATGTCATTGTTGATTTTTGTTTCACTGACGAGCATCCAGTCTCGGAGAATACTTGCATACACTTGGCGATAGTCGTATTGCATATCTACGTTATCTTTTGTTAGATCTGGTACCTTGCCTGTTACTCCTGGTTGTACCCCTTTTCCAAAAAGATACATGGGTGCACCAGTGCCATGATCGGTGCCATAACTGCCATTTGATGCTACTCTTCTTCCAAATTCGGAAGTAGTCACAGTTAGTACGCGATCCTCCAGACCTCTTTCTCTTAAGTCATTTTGAAAAGCGTGTAGAGCAGACGAGATGTGATACATTAATGCCGCGTGGGTACCCATTGTTGGATCAAAACTTTCTACTTGGCCTGCATGGGTATCAAAACCACCAATCTTTACCATAAACACTTTGGTCTTGGCACCGCCCTCCAAAAGTCTGGCCACTAATTTCAATTGCGGAGTAAGTCCATTCCGCAAGCTTCCAGAGGGGGCATTGAACGGATATGTTTCCGGATAGGTGACTGTAGGCTCTTTTGATTTTTGAAATACATCGTAGAGCCGTTGTGCGTAGTCTTTAGATTTTTCTTCCAGTCCTAAAATCCAAGAAAGTTCTTTTCCGTAGGGAGAATTCACTAAAGCAGCAGGTGGATAACCGCGAGGATCTACTCCCGCATCTTTGAATCCCTCGAGTCCATTTACCAAATCAGCAAATCCCTTCGGATCGTTAATAGAAATCGATGTTGGGATATTTCCTGCTTGGTGAAATATGAGCGATACATCACTTCCCATTTCAATGGCTAATGGGTCGAGCATCGAAGGGCTAGGGAAATCGGCCGGATAACTTTGAGGAGCAAACTCTTGCTGTAAGTATCTACCTACCCAACCGGAGTTGAGATAGTCATCAAAACTTCCACCCATAAAAGAAATGTCTCTTCCCCGGAAATGAGAGCCGTTATTGTTTTTATATGAAACACCCTGTACAATGGCCATTCGTCCTCTGTCATATAAATCTTTCATGCCAATCATGTCCGGATGCAATCCAACCTGGGCATCTGGTGGAAGAGTAGCATCCAGTTTGATTAATTTTCGGACACTATTCTTGATGGGGATCCCAATATTGGGGCGTCTGAAATAGTACTGGTCGTAGTCAGCTATGGGAATGACCGCATTTAAACCATCATTGCCTCCATGCATTTGCAAGATGACCAAGACGCGATCATTCGTGCTTTGGCCTGCCATCCGCGTAAGCGAATTGTCGGCCATGAGTTTCATGGGAATACCGCCTAAGGTAATCGGCAAAGCGGCCATTGATAATTTTTGAATGAAATCTCTGCGCTTCATCTGTCGGTTAGTAAAGTTGGTATTCTGGCGATTGCATCATCGCATTGAACAAATTCTTCAATTGGTTTTCCACCGTATCTGGATCAAGGTTATTGTTCCAACGGTTAGTCCAGGCCACTTCCGGATCGGGATCTATTTGAGGCGATTTGATAAAAGCAGTGAGAAAATAGTTTATGCGAGCAGCTGTGAGGCCTGAGTTGGTATCTGCCCCTGTGGTGTAGGTCAGGTTTTCATTTACTGGCAAGACATACTTTGCTAACTCGATGATCAAGCTTCGTGCATTTGAAGCAACTGCTGGGCTAAATTTAGTTTTCACGAAATTGACAACATCAATTTTCAGCGCACCTTGTTGCGTAGACCCCATCACAAGGCGATTAATGAAATCATATCGCTGTGTCAGGTAATTGGTGGAGATCCAACTACGATGGTAGATGGGAAACTGATGGTATGCATCATAGCCGGCTACATCAAAGGGATCGTAAAAAGACATGCCCATTAAACTCATTTCGCGAAGCAGTTCTCCTGTTTTAGAGAAAAAATCAGCTGAAGCAGTTGGGTAGAGAGGGAGTTGAATTCCAAAAAGGCGTAGGGTGCCCACTACTAAATCTAGGGGGGACTTAATGATTCCCCCAAAACTATCATCATTCACGCCCGGAGCTGCGTCATAAAAATGTTGACTTTGAAAAAGTTCTTCCAAAACGGGTTGGATCTTGAAGCCACTGGCTGTGAAGGTGCTTGCCATTTGGGCAATGATGGTGTCATCAAGCGTTTGGTCAATCGCATGATAAACGTAAAAGCGGTAGATTCTTCTGCAGATACTTCGCGCTGTTTCTGGTTTGGCGTAAATCTGTTCAATCAATTTGCTAATCTCGTCCAGTGCACTTGCTTGCGTTGGATTAGATCCATTCAACAATAAAGGATCGGGTTGAATAGTTTGGTTGCCGAAACGATCACTAAACTGTTTTAGCGAATTGTCGTGAGCAGATGCGTTGGTGGCGCTTCCGCGCACTCTTCCTCTAGGTAGAAGCGTATCCGGATCAAGGTTGGCAAATGAATTGTCGATGACCGTACTACTGCCAATGCTGATTTCCCAACCGGACAATACTTTTGCGGCTGCCTGTATATCTGTTTCTTTGTAAACAAAGTAGTCTCCGATTTCTGTGACGGGCTTTGGAGTGCCTTCTAATCCGCGGCCGATGGTATAAAGCTCGTGCAACTCTCTGGCATAGTTCTCTTGCGTACTTCCTTTTACGTTTAGGTAGCCATCCAACACTTTTAGCATAGCGTTGTCGACACTGACTTTTTTTGCTAACTCTTTAAAATTGAATTTGATTCCGGCATTTTTGTCGAATGCATATAGCCGAAAGAGTTGATTTTGAAAGTAGGCAGCCCGACTGTCGTCTACTTTTGAAAGTATAGTGGTTAGGACAGTATGAATAAAGAAAACAACTTTTTCACGGGTGGCATACGCTAGAGATATCGAAGGGCTTATACCTTGGCTGAGCATTTGCCCGATGAACCAGCCCTTAAAATAGTCCTGTAGCTCCAGGCTGCCGCTGTTTACGTCTTCAACGATTCCAGAAAGAAACCATTCTTTGTTTGTCTCTGGGTCAACAGGTAGTATTGGGTCGGGAAGCGGCTGTAAAAATAATTGGTTCACGGCCTGATCTGCGGTAAGGTTGGCAAAAGCATCAATCAACTCCTTGGTTGGACCGAAAGAAGCTCGATGGAGTAAGTGAGCTGCACGTTTAGAACCAAGAGTTCCGGAAAATAATGGAAGAGGCATGAATGAATTATATTTTTCTGAAATTTAATCCTATAATTATTAATAGGTAACTCTTCAAAAGGTTAAACTGTCTTTTTTAACGTTAACCAGACTAAATTTCACTTTGACTTCTATTTGGTTCAACTTTGTTTAATGTTTAGATAATATGAAGATCATTGAATGTCCCCGAGATGCAATGCAAGGCCTTTCCGTTTTTATTCCCACGGAAAGAAAAGTAGCATATCTATCTCAACTCTTAAAGGTTGGGTTTGATACTATCGACTTTGGTAGTTTTGTCTCACCCAAAGCAATTCCGCAACTAAGGGATACCGCGGAAGTACTCTCACGATTGGATCTTACAATGACAAAGTCAAAATTTTTGGCTATTGTTGCGAATACGCGAGGGGCGCAGGAGGCAGCAGAGCATAGCAATATCACCTATCTTGGGTTTCCCCTTTCTATTTCCGAAACCTTCCAGCAACGGAATACCAACAAATCAATCGCAGATGCCTTACTGTCTATTAAAGAGATCCAGGAGATCTGCCTCCGAAAAAACAAAGTGCTAGTCACTTATATAAGTATGGGCTTTGGCAATCCGTATGGGGATCCGTATAATACCGAGATTGTGGAGCAGTTTACAGAATTACTCTGCGCAATGAATGTTCGCATTATTTCTCTTGCTGATACTATTGGGGTTTCCAAACCCGACCAGATTCAGAATATGTTCGGTAGCTTAACGAAAAAATATTCTGCGATTGAATTTGGAGTCCATCTTCATTCCAACCCCGCAACAGCTATTGAAAAAATTGCCGCGGCCTATGCATCAGGCTGTCAGCGATTCGATGGCGCGATTAAAGGGTTTGGTGGCTGCCCAATGGCAGAAGATCAACTTGTGGGGAATCTGGCAACTGAGACGGTTCTCTCTTATCTGGATTCCAAGCAGGATGCACCTTCGATCGATAGATTGGCATTTAATGAGGCGCTTCTCCTGGCTGACACCATATTTCCACACTAGGCAAGAAAATGATCGAGAACTACTCAAGAAAAAACGCGTAGAGATGTTCCAGTTAATTCAGTTCTATATTGAGTAAGTGGTCGATTGGCTGGGCCGTTTGTCACTTGCCCTGTCGCACTAAATGTGGCTCCATGATTTGGGCAACGAAAATTGTTACTCCCACTTTGATATTGGATAGTAGTGCCTTCGTGGGTGCAAATGGCAGATACGGCTAAGAAGTTTCCGGATGTTGTGCGAGCAACAATTACCCGATTACTTACTAAGAAACCACCGGTCGTTGCTAATGGACCTGAAGATACATCAACGGTGAAATCTACGTTGGTAGGTGTTGTTGGGGCAACATCGTTTGAAGAACAACTGGTTAGGGTACCGATGCAGGCTGGCAACAATAGAGCAGCAACTCCAAAACCTACTTGCGATAGAAATTCCTTTCTTTCCATAGTGACAACTATTATTAGTAGAACGTTATTTTGTTTTTAAAACAGTTCCCTTGTCATTTTGTTTCCTGCATTTACTTAAAGCCAGCCAGCGAGAACATCTTTCCGGGAAGTGATTTAACTATGTTTTTGAATTCGAGCCCTAGAAGGAGGGAAGCCAAAAGACTTGGAGGGAGCATTGTTTTAATAGTAAGCTCATCTATCATCATGGCGCCTTTTTTTTCTTGCAATATTTTCACAATGGTTTGCTCATCGGGTTCAAGTTGGCTGACATCCATTGCAAAAGCTTTTTCTTTTTTTTGGTTGCCATCTTCCACAGACCAATTCATAATGTATTCCAAGTCCTTGATCGATGTATAAATATTGGCTTTGTTTGTTTTAATCAGTTTGTTACATCCTTCCGAATAGGTTTCACCGATACTTCCGGGAACAGCGAATACATCTTTGTTGTACGTGTTAGCAATTTCCGCAGTAATGAGTGCCCCACCTTTTTCGGCCGCCTCTACTACAATCAACGCATCGCACAACCCTGCAATAATTCTGTTTCGAGCTGGAAAATTATGAGCATCGGGTTTGGTGCCGAACTTGTTTTCAGTGAGCAATCCCCCCTGATGTGTCATTTTGTGTGCTGTATCCTTGTGCGCCCATGGATAGATGATATCCATGCCGCTACCCATAACACCAATTGTTGAAAGCCCTGATTTGAGTGCCTGTTTGTGGGCCTGAATATCTATTCCATAAGCAAGCCCACTAATGATCAATGCTTGATGCGGAACTAAATCGTTGATGATTTGAGTAACCATTTCTTTTCCATAAGTCGTTGCCTGACGCGTGCCAACGATCCCTACGGTTTTTCTTGCATTCAAATTGGCATCGCCATGAAAATAAAGTAGGCTTGGCGAATCATTGAATTCACGAAGCCTTTTCGGAAATCTCTTATCCGTGAACAGTAGAATTTCGGTGTTTGTTTTTGCAGCTTTAGCTATTTCTTTTTCCGCACTATCAAAACCACTTTGCTTTCGGATTGCTTCAGCCGTTATTTTGCCCACCCCTGGAATTTTTTGCAGTTTGCCAATGGGAGTCTTAAATACCTGCTCAGCGGATCCGCAATAGCTAATCAACTGACGTAGTAGGTAATCACCCACTCCAGGTATCTGGTGTAAAGCAACAAAGAAAAGTTGTTCTTGATCCATGCGTTAAGCTTACCGTTGATGAAAAACACCAACAAAGTGTTAACGAATAAACGAATTATTTAGGAAAGTTTTTCTCTTACTTCCACCAGAAACTGGCGTACTTTTTTCAACGAATCCAGCAATTCCATTTTATCGCGAACGGATTGTGTATCATTTTTGAGCATCTCCTTGGCACCTTGCAACGTGAATCCTTTCTCTTTTACCAGGTGATAAATGGTGCGAACACTCTCAATATCTTCTTTGGTAAACTGTCGATTTCCTTTTCTGTTCTTTTTCGGCTGGATTAATTCAAACTCAGTCTCCCAAAAACGGATCAAAGAGGGGGCTACGTTAAACTGTTCGGCAACTTCACCGATCGAGTAGTACAGCTTTTCGATTTCTTTTTCTTTGTAAGCCATGAAGTTGAATAGCGCCTGATTTTTGATCGTTTTGACAAACGAACATCATGCAAAGTAACAATTCTTTAAACTGTAAGCAATGTTGGGTAAATTTTTTATCTACAAGCTATTCACATCACTTTGTGGATTTCCGAACCCACCCATCATTGTGGATTTCAATAAGGCTCTCAGGGAAATCCTTTTTTGTCAATGTCTGAATGCGCTTTAATACTTGTTTTTGCTCGTCCAGCATCACTGGGCCATAAAATGTTTGCTTGGTAGACGTGATATGCGCTTTAAAGAAATCTCCTTTGCTATTCATAAAGACCTTTATGATGGGAGCCAAGCCGTTGATCCCACTCACATTTATCCCTCCATAGGTGCAAAAGTTTCCCATGCTGTAGGTGATGAACTTGTCTTTATAGACCTCGACTCCCCGTGTAACATGAGGACCGTGACCCAGAACGATATCTGCGCCTGCATCTATGAGCTGGTGGGCAAACTGGTAAACATCTCCTCTATTTTCCCCATAAAAAATTTCGTTTTTGCGAGGTACGTGCACATGCAGTGGACCCTCCGCCCCGCCATGAAACGAAACGATGATGATATCAACCAATGAATCCAGTTGAGCAATGATTTTTTTCGCGATTCCAATTTTATTTATATCCGGGCAGCCAGCATTCGGTGCAAAAGCAGCCAACCCAAACTTTACTCCATTTTTTTCAATGATGACGTAGGGTCTATTTAATTGACCCGCTTGCTGAATACCAGCTTTCTCTAATGTTTCGATACTCTTTCGTTTGCCTAATTCGCCAAAATCGCCAGAGTGATTATTCGCAAGACTCATGACATCAAACCCGGCATTCACTAGGTTTTGTACATATTTTTCAGGGCTTCGAAAAACGTAACAAACTTTTGGATCGCGACACGTTTTTGCTGTGCCACCTTGATTTAATAGTACGCCCTCCAGGTTTCCAAATGTGATATCTGCATTTTTAAGAATCGGTTCGACTTCCTTCATTAATAGAAGGCCGTCCTGAGTTGGAAGTTTAGAATCATTCGGATAATTGCTACCCATCATAATATCTCCAACCCCGATCACCGTGATGGTATCTTTGTTTTGTGCGGACAGAGGCTGTAAAAGAGCCAGCGATGAAAGAATGAAAAAGCAGATCTTCAACATGTAGGAGACTTTGAAAATTTAATAGATAACGTGTTAGTGTTCAGGTAATCAATTTGTTTTTTTTCGCTGTGTAAAACTGAAAAATGACACGCCAAGAATTACAAGGCAACAAAATATGACAAATTCTGTCATCCCAATAATTCCCGATGCCTCGATCGTTTCCATATCTAAAAATTAAAATTCTGCGCTCTTTGGAAACCGTGGAAAAGGAATTACATCACGGATATTTGTCATGCCGGTTACAAACAAAATGAGTCTTTCAAAGCCAAGACCAAATCCGCTGTGCGGTGCCGATCCAAATTTTCTTAATTCGAGATACCACCACAATTCTTTTTCCGGCAAATTCATTTCTTGAATTCTTTTCAATAGCCGATCATATCGTTCTTCGCGCTGTGAACCACCGATAATTTCTCCGATACCCGGGAAAAGCACATCCATTGCGGCTACCGTTTTGTCGTCTTCATTTTGCCTCATATAAAAGGCTTTGATGTTTTTTGGATAGTTATACAGGATCACGGGCTTTTTGAAATGTTTTTCCACCAGATAGCGCTCATGTTCCGATTGTAGATCGACACCCCATTCTTCTACTACGTATTGAAATTTCTTTTTCTTATTGGGCGTTGAATTCTTCAGGATATCAATCGCTTCGGTATAACTTAGTCTCTGAAAATCATTTTCAACAACAAACTTCAGCCTCTCTAACAGACCCAGCTCGTTTCGTTGTTCCTGCGGCTTAGTGGCTTCTTCTTCTTGCGCTCTTTTGTTAAGGAACTCTAAGTCATCGATGCAGTTTTCCAGTGCATAGCGCACCAAGTATTGCAACAGCTCGGTGGCCAACTGCATGTTATCATGAATATCATAAAATGCCATTTCAGGTTCAATCATCCAGAATTCGGCCAGGTGTCTCGCTGTATTTGAATTCTCAGCTCGAAAGGTAGGCCCGAACGTATAAATCTCACTTAGTGCCAATGCGTAGGTTTCACCTTCCAATTGGCCGGAAACAGTTAAATTAGTTTCTCTCCCAAAAAAATCTTCTTTGTGATTGATATGACCGTTTTCATCTAAAGGAGGGTTCTTTCCGTCTAATGTAGTTACTCTAAACATATCTCCCGCCCCCTCAGCATCTGATCCTGTAATGATTGGTGTATGAACATAGTAGAACCCGCGGTCATTAAAAAACCTGTGTATCGCAAAAGCCATTGCGTGTCTCACGCGCATGACCGCACTGATGGTGTTTGTACGTGAGCGTAGGTGTGCGATCTCCCGAAGAAATTCAAGGGAGTGTTTTTTGGGTTGCAATGGAAACTTCTCCGCGTCACAGTCGCCCAGAATTTCGAGCTCTGTCACTTTTACTTCTACCAATTGGCCTTTTCCTTGAGAGGGAATCAGCTCGCCTTGGATAGATAGACAAGCCCCAGTAGTAATTCTTTTAAGGATGGTGTCATCGATCGAAGATAGTGCAACCACAGCCTGCAGGTTTTGAATGGTAGATCCGTCATTCAACGCAATAAACTGGTTATTGCGAAAGGTGCGCACCCAACCTTGTATTTTTACAACCTGTCCGGCAGGAGGTGTTGCCAATAACTCTTTGATTTTGACTCGTTTCATACAGCTTCAAATTTTGGATCGCAAAGCAAGGCATTTTGAATTTTTAATCAAAGAATTTGACAAGCGAAGTTGACATCCCTCGTGTGAAGGTGTAATTGTCACACGGTTGTGAGTTTTGTCCTACCCGTACTCATAAATTTTGGATCAGATTTTGCATCCCCTCGCTAATTGATAACTTTGTGACTTGGCAAGATAAATGCAACGACTCGGCTTACATCAATCCCTACAGCAAAAGCTATCTCCCCAGCAGATACAGTTTATCAAGTTGCTGCAAGTGCCAACGGCCGAACTCGAAAATAGAATCGAAGAGGAATTGGAGTTAAATCCGGTGCTGGAAGAAGGAGAGGAGGAAGAACAGGAAGAAAACAGACCGGAAGAGACACCCGAACAGTCTGTTGATTCGGACTCACCTGCAGACGAGCAGACAGCCGAGGAGCCCAGTGCGAATGATGAAATTGACATCAACGACTATCTGCGTGATGACGATTACACCAGTTACAAAACGTACAATGATGATGGTGATGAAGAGGAGCGGGAGATGCCGATGCCAACTTCTACCTCATTGCACGAAACCCTTACGACTCAACTCGGTTTTTTGGGATTAAATGAAAAACAAAACACCATAGGGAAACAGCTCATCGGAAGCATAGAAGGCGATGGCTACATACGCAGAGAATTGGAATCCATTGTGAATGACCTTGCCTTTTCGCAGGGTTTTGAAACGACATTAGAAGATCTGGAGGCTGTTCTTAAAAAAATACAATCATTTGATCCAGCCGGGATTGCGGCTCGGAATCTACAGGAATGCCTCTTGCTTCAGCTAGAAAGAATGGATGATGGCCAGGACGTAGACGTAATTGTGGGCAAACGAATTTTGCAAGAGTGCTATGAAGAATTTACAAAAAAGCACTACGCGAAAATCCTCAAAAAATTAGATTTAGACGATGAGGATTATATCAAAGATGCGATCGAATTGATTGTTCGGCTGAATCCAAAACCCGGAGGGGAAGTGAGCAGTGGTAACGTGAAAAATCAATACGTCATTCCAGATTTTATTCTCGTCAATAACAACGGCAAGTTAGAGTTGTCACTAAACTCTAGAAATGCACCTGAACTGCGAATCAGTCGTTCTTATTCAGACATGTTTAAGGCGTATGACAAAAGCGACAAAAAGGACAAAAAGCTAAAAGAAGCAGTTTCGTTCGTCAAGCAGAAATTGGATGCGGCCAAATGGTTTATCGATGCTATCCGACAACGTCAGCATACGTTATTGCGAACCATGAAGGCCATCGTTGATTTTCAATTTGACTATTTTCAAGAGGGAGATGAAACCAAGTTGCGGCCGATGATTCTCAAAGACATCGCGCAGATGATCAATATGGATATCTCTACTGTTAGTCGGGTGGCGAGTAGCAAAACAATCCAAACTGATTTTGGTATTTATCCACTGAAGTACTTTTTTTCGGAGGGTATTTCAACCGATTCGGGAGAAGAGGTGAGTAGCCGAGAAGTGAAACAAATTATCAAAGATCTCATCGAAAGCGAGGACAAGAGCAAGCCATTTCCTGATGATAAGTTAGAAGATCTATTGAACGAAAAAGGATACAACATTGCCAGGCGTACAGTTGCAAAATACCGTGAGCAATTGAATATTCCAGTGGCTCGTTTGCGAAAAGAGATGTAAGAGTGAAGCACGTAGCAAAATTTATTTCTGTCGGTTTTCATCCCTTGCTGTTGACCACCTATCTGGTCATTGTTTTATCGTACTATTTTCCTTCTATGTTGATGATTCGCAAAGAGAACCGAATGATTGTCATTGGCTTAGTTTTCGTGTTTACATTTGTTCTTCCAGCCGTCAATATTGTGATGCTTCGTGCATTTGGTAGCATTCAATCACTTACGTTGGAATCCCGACAAGAACGAATTTTACCCTTTGTTTTTATTTCATTGCTCTACGTACTCGTTACGTTTCTCTTCTACTTCAAACTTCCATTTAGCGCGAATTTTAATAAGTTGATGATGATCATCTCGGCATTGGTGGTAGTTTCGCTACTCATTACATTTTACTATAAAATTAGTATTCATAGCATCGCAATGGGTGGAGGCATTGGTATCTTGTTACCATTGAATCAGGTGACAGACCAATTGAATTTGTTATGGCCAACGGCATTTACGATTTTAGCAACTGGTTTAGTAATGTCTTCTAGGCTAGTGTTGGATGCACATACACCTCGTGAAGTGATGTATGGAGGTGTAGTCGGGTTTCTTGTTGGGTTCTTTGGAATGATTATTTTGTTTTAACATCAATCAAAAAAAGCGAGTTATGGAATTTCAGTTTCTAACCTACGTAAAGAAAGAAGGAGTCGCTACCGTTTCTTTCAATCGCCCCGAAGTTTACAATGCCCTGAATGATGGGATCACCTATGAACTTCAAGATGTATTGAAAGCGATAGCAAAAGATGACGAGGTTCGTGTCGTGGTCTTGACGGGTGTAGGAAAAGCATTTTGCTCGGGACAGGATTTAAAAGATAGTTCTAAACAAGGAAAGAGATCGTTCATGGATTCCTTGCATAAACGATACAATCCAATCGTTGCAGCAATGCGCAGTTTGCCCAAACCGATCGTATGTCGGCTAAATGGCGTTGCGGCCGGAGCGGGCTGTTCACTCGCATTGGCGTGCGATATTATAGTGGCCTCAGAAGAAGGCACACTGATTGAGGTCTTCGTCAATATCGGTCTGGTTCCGGACTCTGGGTCCGCTTATTTTCTTCCACGTTTGGTGGGAATGGCCAAAGCGTTCGAGTTGTGTAGTATGGGCCAACGTGTAAAGGCTCAGGAAGCACTTCAACTTGGGCTAGTGAACAAAGTTGTTGCTCCTGCCGATTTGGACGATGCAGTGAAACAGTACACAGATTATTTTGCCGTTGCCCCAACCAGGGCCATTGGCCTTATCAAAAAGATGCTCAATAAATCGACCACGGCCAGCTTAGAGGAAATGCTCGAGTACGAAGCGTACTGTCAAGAGATTGCTGGAGCTACACACGACCACAAAGAAGGTGTACAGGCATTTTTAGAAAAGAGAAAGCCCGCTTTTTTAGGAAAATAGAAATTTGAATTTCTAAAACTAGAATCCGCTGAGCGATATTCCCAAGGTGAGTGTATTCATGGCTGTTTGCTCAGGTCCTTTGTTTTCTTTGAATATCGGAGTTGCGTTGTAGTATCCAAAAAAATCAAATGAGCCAACACCCAGTTTGCCATAAAACCCGTAGCGAAAAGAACTAAGCCCGAAATTCTGTTTTGATTTCAATGTAATGTCTTCCCCTCCATCCTTGTAGTTTACTTTTGTGTGACTTTCAAACAAGAAGCCAACCCGAACGCCTGCCGAAACATGTAAACTGCGATTCTTGTCGTCAGGGTTTGTATCAAATCTTAGTTCGGCCGGCATAAAATCAACATAGTTCATGATTAACATGCTTTTATCGGCATTGGGCATGCCAAGATCGCTAGCCGGTCGAAGCGCGTAGGCTCCATCAGCTTCGGGAGTTCTTGTCAACGTGTAATTGTTAGTCAGTTTATAGCGTTCCAATGACAAGCCAAAAGCAGGATTGTAACTGAATTTTGACTTCAGAAGTCGTATCGGATATTGGTAGTATAGGTTGAGTGTACGTGATCCCCAAAAACCTTGGTCGAATCTGGAAGGTGTGCTTCCGAGTGCCCTGTTAAAACCAAATTCAACAATAAATGAACCTGGTAGATCGGGCCTTCTTGCTTTTTGCACTTTTTCCTGCGCTGTAGAGAATTGGTAGGCGGTCGTAAGCAGTATTAGAAGAAAAAGATGGCGAAACATAGCTTTTTTGAAAATTGAAACGGCAAAAATACATTTTTAGTGCTCAGTGGCCAACATCAAAGATTTGTTCAAAGGATTAATTCTCTTAAATTTGCCGACCAATTGCGAATAGGAGATGCAGTAGGCACTCTTTTAGTTGTATGTTGAAATATGGGCCTGTAGCTTAACTGAATAGAGCATTTGACTACGGATCAGAAGGTTGGGGGTTTGAATCCCTCCAGGCTCACTTTATGTTGCGTTGCAATAATTTGATTGTTCCGCTGTTATTAGTTTAGAATTGTAAAACTTTCCGGTTAATCAAATAGTCTTAGTGAAGGTGGTTAGTAAACGTGCAAGTAAGGCTGTTTTGATGTGTAGACCCTTGTTAGGTTTTGCTATTTCCTGTTTGCTTTTAATGGCTTGCGAGGATCCTGGTATTTTAAAGGGAGACCAGAATTTTGGCAAAAGCAGTTTGAGAACGGTTTTCGTAGATACCTTTTCTGTAGTAACTTCTACGATTTTGGTCGATTCGTTACCCACCACTGGTACTAATCAACTTATGCTCGGTCGATATCAAGATGCTTTTTTGGGAAAGGTTTCTGCCTCTACTTATTTTCAAGTGGGTTATTCAGGCTCATTTGCGCCTGATCAAAATAGTTCATTTGATTCTATCGGCCTGGTTCTTCCTTATTCAAAATATTTTTATGGTGATACCACTCAAACGCAGACTATTCAGATTCATCAAATGACTAGTATCCCGCGCCTGAGAACTCCGTTGCCGTATAGAATAGACGATAACATTTCTTTTTTTGTGGCTGCCACGCAGTCGGCTATTTATAATACCAGTCAAGCCAATTTTAATCCGGTTCCAATCACGACAGTTAGCGTAAAGTTCTCGCCTAGCAGGGACTCACTTTACATCAAGCTACCGACAGCGTTTGGTAAGAACTGGTTTGATTTGGCGCAGGCGGATGCAATTGCAGGAACGGCCACGTCCTATTTTACTAATTCTAATTCTTTTATCACTGAATTTTTTAATGGGCTTCATTTAACCACAGATGCTTTTGAAAACGGAAGCGTAGTTGGTTTTCGAGCTAATAAGGTTAAGATTAGGCTTTATTATAAAAGATTATTTGGTGACTTATTGCAACAAACCTATTTCGATTTTCCGATACGCAATGCTTCCGCCCAGTTCAATAGTATACAGAGCGATCGGAGCGCCACTCCGCTTGCTGCACTCACAGGCCGTAGTTCGATTTCATCTACCCTTACGGGGAATACTACTTTTGTTCAATCTGGGATAGGATTGGCTACTAAAGTTGAATTCCCAACATTGAAGAGTTTCTTTTCGAAAAAGAACTTTATCTTAATTGATGCTTCGTTAGAAATTGTGCCTGTACAAAATACGTACTCTACCAGCTTGAGAGTACCCAATTCTTTGGCATTGTTTGTTACAGACCCATCGAATGTGGTGTTGAGTCGTGCGCCCGCAGTTGATCGATCAGGCTATCTCTCCGCAACTATTTCGTATGATTTCGAATATGGAGTAAAGACGAAATACTCTTTCCCATTGGTCAATTTTTTGGGAAGTGAATTGGTCTCCAGTCTCAATACTATTACACCATTGGTTATCGCAGTGGCACCACCGGCTTACCTTGCCGAAGTAAATCGGGTTGTATTGGGAGATCAACGAAATTTGCAACATAAAATCAAGTTAAAAATCAATTATTCGTATGTACAAAACTAATAGCACTGTGAAACACCTATTTTATTTTTTGGCGATAAGTTCAGTGAGCTTTTTTGCACTAACCCTTTCCTCGTGTGGGGGTTCATCCTCTACACCAACTGTTGCGAAACCTGGGAACTGGGCGCAGATTGCAAATTTTAGTGGCTCTGGCAGGAGTGGTGCTGCTTCTTTCTTGATTGATGGAAAAGCCTATGTGGGCGGTGGCTTTGACTCAGAGGGAAAGCGCCTGAATGACTGGTGGCAGTTTGATCCCATCAAAAATGGTTGGATTAAGAAAGCTGATTTTCCGGGACCAGCCAGAAGTGGTGCCGTGGCTTTCGTTATTTCAGGAAAGGGTTATGTGGGCACAGGCATCGGCACAACAAGTAACCGCCTCAAAGATTTTTGGGAGTTTGATCCTACCGGCAACAGTGGAGTTGGAACGTGGAGACAAGTGAAGGATTTTGGCGACCCCATTACAGAAACGGGCAGATACGGTTGCATTGCATTTTCTATCAGCAATCGCGGATTTGTGGGTGCAGGAACTACGGTTGGCTCAAACGCGACCAATGACTTGTGGGAGTATAAGCCGACAACAAATACCTGGGAACAGCGCACGGGTGTTTCATTTAAGCGTGTGAACGCTTTTGTGATGACAATCGGGAATTTTGCATACGTAGTAGGTGGTACAAACAATGCACAAACTATTCGTAACGTGGAGCAGTATGATCCGACCAATGATACGTGGACGCAAAAGCTTTCACTCAACCAAAGAGATGAAAGTGGAAATAAGATAGATCAGCCTGCAGCAAGAGAGCTGGCTTCGACCTTCACCATTGATGGGTTTGGCTATATCGTTGGCGGAGGCGTCAATGGTACCGCATTAGCCGATGTATGGCAATACAATCCAACTACCGATCGGTGGACACAATATTATTCGATGAATAACCAATATGGTGGAGTGGCGAGAGAGGCTGCGATCGGTTTTGGTGTAGGAAGCTTTGGCTATGTAACCACAGGCAGGAACGGAAATTTCAGATTGGATGACACCGTGAAGTTTGACCCTATTGGAGTTCCTATACTCTAATTACTAATAATAGTTTGTTGAAAAAGCCAGAGCATGAAGTGCTCTGGCTTTTATTTTATCCAGGTTGATCAGCGGGGTATTTAATTCTTTCGCTTGCTCATCCCAGTATCTCATTTTTATGCTGGTATCGAAGAGTGGATCTTTTTCGAATGCAACCGCTTCATTCTCACTCATCACGCCCCCCTGTAACTCCAGCGTTTTCTTACTGGCCTCTGAAAGGTTTAAGAAGTAGTCCGGTTGCTTGAAGGTTAAATATCTCTTTGCTTGTACGTGATTTTCAACCAATTTCGCGATACGCTCAGAAAATCCTTTCTCGCGCAAAAAATCAGCCCCTATTTTTTCGTGGCTTTTTGTTCCGAAGCCGCCCATGTCATTCTCTTTGTTTCGACTTACACAAATATGCCCGATATCATGAAAGAATGCTGCCAAAATAACCTCGTCATCGTATCCCTCCCGTATCGCTAAAGCTGCCGCCTGTGACATGTGTTCGATTTGAGAAACAGGTTCACCGATGTAGTCTTCGTTTCCGTATCTATCGTACAATTCAAAAACCTCTTTTACAATCGCTTCACTTTTCATATTCTTATTTTTATTACTTCGAAGGTACTCAAGATAATTACTTGGCGGATCTGAGATGACATTACTAAATAGTTAATTAAGATGCCTCTTCGAGGATATGACGAACATTCTCCCATTCTTTGTTTTAAAATGGAAAAGCTATGATTGACTTAATAGTATTTGATTTAGCGGGAACAACCGTGAAAGAAAATTATGATGTGCAGCGCACACTTAAAAAGTCTTTTGCCAAAGTAGGACTAGAAATTACAATTGAGCAGGCCAGTTTGGTAATGGGAATTCCCAAGCCTGTTGCCATTCGTCAGCTGTTGGAATTGTTGGACTATCAAGAAGTCAGCGATGATTTGATTCGATCCATACATGCCGATTTTGTAGAAGACATGATTTTGTTTTATGAGAACGACAAGACAGTAGAGGAGAATGAAGGCGTTTCAGAAACATTTCGTCAGTTGAAGGCTGCTGGAATAAAAGTATTTGTTGATACCGGATTTGATCGGCCAATTGTTGATGCTCTTCTTCAACGGATGGCTTGGGAAAAAAGTAAGTTAATTGATGGTAGTGTGACAAGTGATGAAGTAGCTCATGGACGTCCACATCCGGATTTAATTTTCAGAGCCATGGAGTTAGCTGGCGTAAGTGATGTGAAGCGCGTGGCCAAAGTAGGTGATACGGCTTCGGATTTGGCCGAAGGCAATGCAGCAGGCTGTGGGCTAGTAATCGGAATTACAACAGGTGCATTTACACACGAGCAACTATTAGTGACTCCTCACACTCATTTAATCAGCCGAATTCCTGAAGTGCTAGGAATAATTAATTCGCACGCAAGTGTAGTTTAATATTACTAAATTGTTAACTTCATGTTAATATTACTTAACATGAGGTGAAAGTTATTCTGTCAAGCCTTCTGCTAGCTGTTTCTTGGGTCATTTCGGCCCAACCCAAAATGTATGATGGGGTTGTTGTGAATCATCGCCAAGAGGTTATTCTTGCCAAGGTTGCTGTTGAGACGGCATTCGATGTCGTGATTTTTAAGTCAAACTCTGATACAACTGTTTGTTCCATTTTACCAGCTCACCGCGTAAACTCTTTTCGGTATTTCGATTCTGTCAACAATATTAATCGACAATTCATCTCATTGCGCCACCATGGAGCCTACCGATTTTTTGAGATTGTGATCTACGGCCCAGTGCAAGTGATGAGAAAGCTCAAGAGGAGTGTAAGCCCCTTAGAAGCCAATGAGGGGCACGACTATGATTTCTTTTGCTGGTTTGGAAATGAATTGACGGAATTAAAAAACTTTAAGTCAGCCGTTTTCCCCTTACTTGTTCAGGTGTATGGCAAAGAATTGGAAGATTTTATTAGTCAAAATAGATTGCGCCTTCATGATCAGGTTTCTGTTTTTTCAATTGTGAAGAAATGCAACGGACTAAGTGAAAAACAACGTCTTGTTGCTACCCGTTAGCTAATTTCCAATTCTTGTGTTTGTAATGGAAATAGATCATCGAGCCAGCAATCAAGAAGGTGCCAATAACGGAAACTAAATACCCTCCGGAAATAAAAAAGTTCAGCCAACTGAGTTTTGCGTAGCCAAATTCTTTGAAGAACAAAACACCCACACTGCCCAAGTAGCCAAATGAATCGGCCACATACATGATAAAGCCAACGGTGCCGGTATATTTAAATGCAGCTAATAGTCGATCGAAGAAAATACTGTTGAAAGGGATGTAGCCGAGGTAGAGTCCAAGACCGATTAAGATCATCCAAAGTTGTGGGCTGATCATCGACTGCTCAAAAAAGTAATTGGCAACGCCAATTAAAACCAAACCGAATGCAATCAGGACATGGTTGATCATTAGTGCAAGTTTGTTATTCTTAATAAGCATCAAGCTGCCCATACAAATTAACACAGCAATGGATATTGGAACTTCCGTTCGCGTGTAGATGGACGGATCGTTTCCGAGTCCTAATGACTTCCAAATTTCAGCCGAGAAATTATCACGGAAATCCCGGAAAGCTGTAAGCAACACATAAGCGAGCACAAAGAATATAATGCCTGGCAAAAAAGTGGTTGTAAATTTTTTTCTTTCTACACTGTTCATGGGCAAACGCTTGGTGCGCAATTGCTCATCTAATACGGATGGTGCAGGAAGTTGATTGAGCAGATAAAGAAAGAAAATTAACGGAACAAAGAACAAGCAACTGGCTACAAAGGGCATCCAATACTCGGAGGTGCCCCAATCGCGAATGAGATATGCGCCCACCGAACGACACAAACCCGCAGAAAAGATAAAACTAACGGAAAGCGATGCGCCCAACACTTCTGTCATGCGTCTTCCCTCTAAATAGCCAAACACCATCCCCCATACCATTCCGAGGGGTAGTCCGTTAAAAAAAAGGAACACAATATTATATGGCGCGGGTACAAGCGCAAACAACAACCACGATGTGCCAGCAACGCCTACCATCAACAGAATTCCTATCCCGCGAGAATGTGCTTTTAACTCTGAAATAATTTTAATCCCAATAAACTTAGAGAGTGCATAGCCGATTACTTGAAAAGTCACAAGCCATACTTTGTAGCTGATGCCTAGAAAAGCAAGCCCTTCAAAAGTAGCGGCAGCAAATGTTTTACGAAATGCGTACACACAAGTATACAGGCAGAAGGCAGCAAGAGAAGCGTAGATGGTAAACCAAATGCCATGCGTGTGTTGCAGCCAGTTTGTGATTTTGGAGTTAGTGGTTTTCAATAGATTATTCCGTTTTGGTTAAAGGTAAATGGTTTCCACTCACCGTCACTTAGAATTTGAATCTTTTTAAAGCCGACTTGTTGAAGAAGTAGGGCAGTTGACTGAAACTCGTTGATCAGGTCATCGGCATGGTGTGCATCAGAACTGATGGTTATCGGAATCTTTTGGTGTTCAAGCAATTCCAATATCCACGGGCTTGGGTAGGTCGCGGTTGTTTTCTTTTGATAAATCCCCCTTGTGTTTACTTCTACAATGGCGCCTGAATCTTTGATGGTTTGAATTGTTTTTTTAATCTGCTCCTGGTACCAGGTTTCGTGTTCATTAAAAAATTTATTGTCGGGGTTTTGAATTTTCATTTTATCGAGATGACCGATAACGGTTGGGCAGGCAGTAACGATCATTTCGCGGGTCAATTCAAAATAGCGGGTAAAAGCTGCCTTGTAGTTCTGATGGAAGATTTCATCAAGTCCTTTTAAAAAGTGAACATGTAATCCGTCAATTTCCCAGGGCGTACCATTCTCGAAAGTATCTACGAAATGGATGGAGCCAATGGTGTAGTCAAGTCGATCGGTGAATGTAGTGGGGGATACGATACCTGGTATATAGTCTACTTCTAGACCTGTGTATACTTGCAATTCATTGGTTGTTGATTTCAACCTTTGAATTTCCAGCAAATACGACTCTAATTTTTCGGTTTTCATACACCAATTGCATTCGAAGGGCACTGGTGCGTGTGAAGAAAAACCAAGACTTTTTAACCGAAATTCTTTTGCTTTTTGAATGTGCTCGTCTAGCGTGCTTTTCCCATCGCAAAAATTAGAATGAGTATGGAAATTAGACCACATGTTTTCAATTTGAAGATTTGAAAATTAGATAATTTGAAAATGGTATCCAATTTGAAGATTTGAAAATTAGTCAATTTAAAAATTTAGCCTTTAGAGATGGTGGAATATCTTCACATCTTCAAATTGTTTCATCTTCAAATTAATTTTTTGATGCTCTCCTCTGCATAGCCTGCCGAAGTGGTCATGCCTTTTCCCCCAATCGCAGTTCGGATATGAATTTTATCTTCGATGTCAATCTCCACAATGTCTTTTTCATTGTGCTGCGGATAAAAGCCAGACCAGGCAGTTGCAATTTGAGTTACGTCAAAGTTGACAATGCGTTGCGCTTCGTTTAGCATCAGTCGATTGATGTATTCATTTTGTCCAAATCCCAAGTCATCGGTGTGGTTCACGTCAGCGTATTCGTGCGAGTCACCAATAATAATGGAGCCATCAATTGCTTTTTTGAAGAGAATGTGAATTCCCCATTTCTTCAATTCGGCTAGATGGTCGGGAGTCTTTATGCTTTTAAAAGAAGCGCACTCTTGAAATGACTCGTACCTCCTGATTGTGAGGCCTGTTAATATGTTTCCTTCCAGGGCTACATCTTTCATTGCCAGCGTGCGTAGCATCTGTAGCTTGCTGGTTACAATGCCACTCTCTCTGAACAAATCCGGAAATAGCAATTTGAATTCTCCTCCGTTACAAATGATAACTTTATCGGCCGTGAACTCTTCTTTTTGATTGGAAACCACCCTGACCCAGTTGCTCGATATTGCGCAATCTATAATCGTAGTGGCTGGACGATAGGTCAGGTTTTGAAAATTTATTCGTATGTATTCCAGCAATTTGAAAATCATTTTCTCTGGCTCAGCGCTTACTTCTTGCGGAAAGAATAGCGCCTCTTTGCAATAGGTACTTTGTAGCGCAGGCCATTTTGCCAAGCATTCCTCAGTGGTGAGTAGCACTGCCTCATAGCCCCGAACATCCATGATCGCTTTTAGTTCATGAATCAGTTGTTGCTCATCGGCATCAGAAGCAATATAAACAGAGCCATTGTTTCGGATGGAGATATCAAACTCTTGTTGGATTTGTTTATACAGTTCTGTTCCTCTTACCCCATAATGAAACCAATCTCCGCCCATTCCAGAAGGCACGACTTGACCAAAGTTTCGAACCGTAGCTTGTGTGGGGTACTGATCTTTCTCTACCAATAACACTTTTTTACCAAATTTGGCAGCATGATAAGCATGAAATGTCCCTAGCACTCCGGCACCGACAATAATAAGGTCAAAATGATTCTTCATTTGATCGCTCGTAATTTTGCCAAGTTGGTTAATTGATATTATTAAACTGTTAATCAGGCAAGAATTCTTTTCATGAAGGCTTTATAAATGAAGAGTTTATAAATCAATAAACTGCCATTGTAAATTGACAGATAGCAAGAACACCATAGCCGATAATTAAAAGTGCTACATTTGATCAATCGATTGTTGTGTTTCCTTTATTCAAATTTTTCCGGACTTATTTCTAGGACCCCATGAATAGATTCGTCTTACTTGTTTATTTGTTCTTTCCAGCCATAGGATCGTTCTCACAATCTCTAGATATTATCAGAGGCCCTTATTTAAATAGTGTATCATCCACCTCAGCTGTTGTCCGTTGGAGAACTGAAAAGCCCACCGATAGCAAAGTGTCCTTTTCCACCAATCGCGTCAAAGTCGAGCAGGCTAGTGTAGTAAGTGAGGCTGAGCTAAAAATAGATCATGAACTTACCATTTCAGGTCTTTCTCCCGCCTCCAAGTATTTCTATTCAGTGGGTGCTATCAGCGCAAAGCCGAAAATGTATGAAGACCAATTTTTGGTAACAGCTCCGCCCGTTGGCTCGACTTCACCACTTCGCATTTGGGCGCTGGGCGATTTTGGCGATGGCTCAAAAAATCAACTTAGTTGTCGTGACGCGATCATTAAAGAAACGATTGACCAACGTCCAGATGCGTGGCTCTGGTTGGGCGATAATGCTTATAATATCGGCTTAGACGAAGAATATCAACGTCATGTTTTTAGAGTTTATCAAGAGAGTTTTTTCAAGAACACCAATCTTTACCCTTCGCCAGGGAATCACGACTATGGAAGAGCCAAGCGTAATCCATCTGATATTTCGTATTTCAAAATATTTACCATGCCCAGTAATGGAGAATCGGGGGGAATTCCTTCGGGCTCGGAATCTTACTACGCAGTAGACTTTGGGAATGTACATTTGATTTCTCTGGATTCACAAGGTGAATTGGATGGAGGGTTTCGAATTTATGATACCTTGAGTAAACAGATTACCTGGTTGAAGAAAGATTTGGCGGCCAATAAACTGCCATGGACTATAGTTTACTTTCACCATCCTCCCTATACGAAGGGATCGCACGATTCTGATCGTGAGAATGAATTAGTAAAGATCAAAGAAAATTTAATTACCATTCTAGAGCGCTTCAAGGTCGACTTAGTTTTAACGGGCCATAGTCACGTCTACGAGCGCACTCATCCGCTTCGTGGTCACTATGGAGAAGCCAATTCTTTTGATCCGAAAAAGCATATTGTTGAAACGAAGGATTCGCCAAATAACTATAGAGTAGGTAAAGAAGGCCAAGGCGTTATATATATAGTAAGTGGATCGGGTGGGCAGGTGGGCGGCCAGGCAGAAGGTTATCCCCTGCGGGCAGCTACTTATTACAATACAACGGTGGGTGGCTCGCTATTGATGGATTTCAATGACAATCGATTGGATACCAAGTGGATTTGTGCTGACGGGCAAGTAAGAGATCAGTTCTCAATCACGAAAGTTAAATAACTTGTGTTACTCGGTTCAACATAAGTCATTTTATCGTGAGAAAATAAAAGACCAGCATCGTTACTTTTCGTTTTGTATTGTTGACGGGGTAATGTGGTTTTGAGGCATCAAAGTAAATTGAGTCACCTTCGCGTAATGAAATTTTCTCATCTTGAATGTAGTAGTCGCAATCACCGGATACTACGTATTTGAATTCAAAACCGTCAGTGGTGGTGGCTTTACTTTCAGATTTTGGCTTAATATTTAATAGAACGGTCTCCATCGTACATCCCTGAAGGGATTGGGCCAAGATGAATCTATAGTCGAACCCAGGGCGATTCTCTTTTTTAATGTGTTTGTATTCTTTTCGTTTGATGTGAAGGTAGTTTTGACTGCTACCAGCTGATAGTGTGTCGAAAAAGTCTTGCGGTTTTATCTCGAGCGCATTCATTATGTTGAATAAAACCGGAACGGACGGAATGGTTCTTGAGTTTTCTATTTTAGAGATCAGCCCTTTCGTTAAGTTAGTGCGTTCACTCAGTGTTTGCAAAGTAAGGCTCTTTTCAATGCGTAACGTCTTGATTCTTTTAGCAATAAGAGGGATCAGTTCTTCTTGTACCATAGTGTATTGTTTACTGTTTGTCAACTTTTGGTTGACCATGCAAGCTATCACACAAGTATGAACTGATTGTTATTTAAAAGATACGTTTGTTTCGCTTCCAAGTGCCCTTTTTCCCCAACGGCTTTAAGCGAGTGTGAATATTTTTTTTTTCACTCGTCTATTCTTAACCGATCATTAACCTGCGTCTAAACTCAACATCAAATGTTAAATCAATATTTGAGCAAGCTAAGCACGGAATGACGTGCTAGCGAAAACTAAACCCCATTATTAGTATGCTTAAATTTTTACAAAACAGTTTGCACAGGCAGTTTGTGATTCCCAGAATCGCGCCCTTCTTGTTTGTGTTCATAACCTGTTCCGTTGCAATGGCACAGGAGTTCCAGGTATCTGGCAAGGTGACGTCCGGAGAAGACCAAAGCCCGCTTCCGGGAGTAAACATTTTGGTGAAAGGAACAACCAGTGGTACTATTTCGGATGCCAACGGTGCTTTTACAATTAATGTCGCCTCGGGCAATGATGTCTTGGTGTTCTCTTTTGTTGGATTCACATCTCAAGAAGTTCCTATTGGTGGACGCACATCGTTTGATGTGACATTGGCATCTGATGCCAAACAACTATCTGAAATCGTTGTGACGGCATTGGGCGTAGAAAAGGAGAAAAAGAGTCTTGGGTATGCAATCCAAAGTGTTGGCGCGGAAAGCCTAACAACAGCCAGGGAGACAAATATCTCGAATCAATTAGCAGGAAAAATTGCAGGTGTAACCGTTATCGGAAGCAATTCAGGAGTGGGAGGATCGTCAAGAGTAACCATTCGCGGAGAGCGGTCTTTGAATTTGAATGCCAATCAACCTCTATATGTAATTGATGGTGTGCCAATAAGCAACGGAATAACAGCAGCAAACGGCAGAAGTAATCTGGAGGTTGATTTTGGTAATGGAGCAAGTTTTGTAAACTCCGATGACGTTGAATCGATGACTGTACTGAAGGGCGCTGCCGCCTCAGCATTGTACGGTTCTCGCGCAGCTAACGGTGTTATTGTTATTAAGACTAAGTCCGGCAGAGGTACTAAAGGAATTGGCGTTGAAATTAATTCTAATACAACTTTTGAATCTGCGTTACGATTGCCTGACTACCAAAATGTATATGGACAAGGTAACGGTAATGGTGGCGACTTTGCATTTGTCAATGGAGGTGGTGCCGGCTTAACTGATGGTACAGATGAAAGTTGGGGTCCTGCCTTTAACGGCCAGTTGTATCCACAATTCAATTCGCCTAGAACGTTGAATGGTTCACCGATCGCTTTTCGAGGAGGGGATTTAAATGCACCTGCGGGAAGTGTGATTACTCCAACTCTATGGAAAAATGACAAAGATGGTGTAAAGAATTTCTTCCAAACTGGAAAGACATTCACAAACAACGTGGCGCTTGTTGGGAGCAATCAGAATGGAGACTTTAGACTATCATATACTGGCCTTGATCAAACCGGCATAGTGCCAAACACTGATTTGAGACGTAACACCGTTTCGTTTGGTGGTGGATATAACTTGTCTAAAAAATTCTCTGCGCGTGCGTTCGTAAGCTACATTAAAAGCGAAAGTGATAATCGCCCTTCGATCAGCTATGGCACGGAGAACATCATGTATTTATTCAACTGTTGGTTGCCAAGATCAGTCGATATGGAATCGCTTCGCAACTATTGGATGCCGGGACTGGAAGGAATAAGACAATCAGGATGGAACTACAACTATCATGATAACCCCTATTTCACTGTGTACGAAAATACCAATGGCCAAAACGTTGATCGAATTATCGGTAACATCTCACTTAAATATGAGTTTGCCCCTTGGCTAAATTTACAATTACGCACAGCTCTAGACTACGGAAACGAGAGAAGACAATACCGAAGAGCTTTCAGTACGCAGCGTTTTCCTTTTGGGCAATATCGGGAGTCAAACATCGTAACTGAAGAGCGTAATACTGATTTCTTGTTGACATTTAATAAGGAGATCATACCTTCCGTTTTTACACTGACTGCTTCATTGGGTGGAAATCAATTACGCCAAAAATCAGAGTTCTTAGAAGTCAATGCTCCACAATTGAATATTCCGGGTGTGTATAGCCTAACCAACTTCAGAGCGGCATTACAAAGTTCTCAGACAGATGTTAAAAAGAGCATCAACAGTTTATATGGGTCAGCACAATTGGGGTACAAAAACATTCTCTTTCTTGATTTGACTGCACGCAATGATTGGTCAAGCGCGCTGACGCTGCCGCAGGCACTTAAGGATGCGGGAATCGGCACTCAAAATAATTCCTACTTCTATTCATCGGCTGCGCTTAGCGCAGTGATATCTGATATGGTCGAATTGCCAGAGTTCATTTCTTTTGCAAAAGTGAGAGCGAGCGCTGCTCAAGTGGGTAATGATACTGACGCGTTCGCCTTTACTCAAGCATTTAACCCGAGCGATCCGTTTGGAACTACGCAAGTTTATTCAGAGACAGGCAGGTTAGCAAACTTTAGTCTTAAGCCAGAGATTAGCACTTCTTATGAAGGAGGGTTTGATGTTCGGTTCTTTCGTGATCGTTTAGGACTAGATTTTACTTATTATCAGACGCTTACAAAAAATCAGATATTAGATATTCCGCTTTCTAATACGAGTGGATACAATACACGAGGAATTAACGCGGGGGAAATAAAAAATTACGGATTTGAGGTGATGTTGAACTCAATTCCAGTAAGACTGTCAAACGGTTTTCAATGGAATTTGGATGTTAATTTTTCTAGCAACCGAAGCGAAGTGGTTTCTCTTTCTGACGGTTTGACCAACTATGTGCTTGCGACTAGGAGAGTTTCAATTGAGGCACGCGTAGGTGAACGAATGGGGGATATGTATGGAATTGGCTATGCAAGGGTGCAAAATACTGATCCGACAAAGCCTTATTATGACGCGTCCGGGCAGTTTGTAGGCCAGCAGGTATTTAGCAACCCTAATGCTCAAGGTCAGGGAGGAGGTCGGCCGATTGCAACAACAGCAAGAATAAAATTAGGTAACTACAATCCAGACTGGATGGCTGGTATCAACAACACGTTCACTTTCAAAGGCGTAAGACTGGGCGTACTATTTGACATTCGTCAGGGAGGTCAAGTATACTCTGAAACTCAGACAGTAGGCAGGGAAGGTGGAATTATTATGGAGACTTTAGAAGGTAGGGAAAATGGGTATTACCCTCAAGCCTTAGCAACCGCAGACCCTCGTTTGTTAAATGCACCTGTTGGAACGTATGTTGTAGGAAATGGTGTCAATCTAAATTCCGATGGTACTTTCAAAGTCAATGATAACAGGATTTTGCCACGCCAATGGCATTCCGCTTACACCGGGGGAAGGAACATTGCCGAAGGTGTGGTCTACGATGCGTCATTTGTGAAGTTGCGTGAGTTGCAAATTGGTTATACTATCCCTAACAAGATTTTTAGCAAAACGCCCTTTAGAAGTGTCACCATTTCATTGGTTGGAAGAAACCTAGCGCTTTGGACAAATGTTCCGCACATTGACCCCGAGGTGTTGTCGTATACAGGCGGCACTGCACTTCCTGGTATCGAAAACATGTCTATCCCTTCATCGAGAAGTTATGGATTTAATGTTGGACTTAAATTTTAATCCTTTATTAAAATAGAATTTGGAGACGATCAGTACTAATTGTAAAGAGTTACAAAAAGTTCCGCGTAGTCGAATTTAAAAAAGAAATAACAAATGAAAAACCTAAAGAGATTTATTGTTGCAGTCGTTGCTGTCTTTACAGTAATTTCCTGCGATGAGGGCTTCGAAAAAATTAATACGAACCCCAACGTGCCAATCACAATAACACCAGACTTGCTTTTATCCGGTGTAATCCGAAACACGATCAATGATCAAGTGAATGAGGCCTGGAGCATTGGCAACATTGTGGTTCAGCATACCGCAAAAATTCAGTTCGTAAATGAAGACCGGTACCTTTGGGGTGAACGTTCCGGTGTGTGGAACAGTGTGTATGTAAATCTAAGAAATGTACAAAATATCATCGCTTCTTCTGAGGCGGCAAAACCTGTACAAAATAACTACTTGGGTATTGCGTTGATTTTGAAATCGTGGATGTTTTCTGTGCTGACTGATACCTACGGAGACGTACCCTATCTCGATGCTACCAAAGGAAAGACTGCTGCAAACTACGCACCCAAATACGATGCACAGGAAGTCATATACAACGGCATATTGGCCGATTTGAAGCGAGCAAACGAAATTCTTGGAACGAGCCCCGAAACAGTGTCAGGAGATTTGATCTTTAACGGTAATTTGACAAGATGGAGGAAGCTTGCCAATTCTCTTAGGCTTAGATATCTCATGCGAATTTCAAATAAACGCAGTGTGCAGGCTGATCTTCAATCTATTTTGGACAATGCAACGCTCAATCCGATCTTCGAAAATAATACGGATAATGCAGTTCTTGTTTATCAATCTGCTGCGCCTAATCAATGGCCTTTATATACCGCCAGAGTTGGTTCGTTTGATGAATTCAGATTGAGCAAAACAATGAGTGACTACTTGACAAGTGTTGGTGATCCTCGCCTGCAAGTTTTCGGAAGGCCAACTGAAGCGTCTGTAACTGCGGGAAATCCTGTCATACAAGGAATCCCTAATGGGCTTGAAGATACGCAAGCACTGAGTTTTAATGGTGGCCCGCAAGGTGTTTCACGTGTAGGTTTAACGTTTGCGTGTCTGGTTTGTAGCACACCTGCGCCTGTAGCTAATGCTTCCAGAGGATTGATAATGACCTTTTCAGAAGTTCAATTTATTCTGGCCGAAGCCCGTGAGAAAAACCTAATAACAACCGGTGTCGCTGACACTTATTACGCAAATGGGATAAATTCAAACCTGGACTACTATAGAGCAATTGTCCCTTCTTCTTACGGAATAAGTCTGACGTTGCCCGCCAACTATTTTACTCAGCCAAGTATTGCTTACGCAGGAACACAGGCAGAAAAATTGAGTTTAATTGCACGGCAAAAATGGGTGGCGCTTTTCTTCAATGGTTTAGAGGCTTGGGCAGATTGGAGAAGATCCGGACTTCCTGTGCTAACACCTGGTGCAGGAAATTTGAATAATAATTTAATTCCAGTGCGTTACATATACCCACAGTCAGAACAATCTTTAAACGGAACAAATCGTGCTGAAGCAGTTGGTCGGCAGGGTGCTGATGACATCAATACACAAGTTTGGTGGGATAAGAATTAGTTCACCAACGAACAATACTTGCTAGGTGTTTTTTTAATCAATTTCCGGGGCCCTAAAAAAGCCCCGGATTTTTTTAACCCCTGCTCATTGATCTGATAATTTCTCTGCAAAATGAATAGAAACTATTTTTTGATCCTTGGCTTTTCTTTTTTAATTTCTTGCCAGCCCGAAAAAAGAAAGGTCAAGGTATTGCAAGTGCCTGGCGTCAATGAATATGCGGTCATCAACGCAAAGGGAAATTCAGTATTGCCTAGCGGCAGATACGTCACGCCCGCAGACGAAACGATTCGTATAGATCGAGCCCCGTATGGCTTAAGTATTTCACCTGACGGAAAAAAGATATTGGTTTTACACCACAACGGAACGGTTACCATTTCGGATGCTTTCAACCTAAATGCCAGCGTGCGCGTTCCAAGTTTTGATAAAAAAATTGCACCCGTGATGGAAGGCGCTTCGTTTCTGGGAGCCGCTTTTTCAGCAGATTCTAAACTAGCCTACTTGAGTGGAGGCGATTTAGGCAAAATAGTTGTGTTGGATGTACTCACCTATAGAAAAGTTGACCAGATCAACTTGAATGGCATTTTCGAGGGAGTTGATTATCAAGAGAGTTTCACTTCTGATTTGACGATCGACTATGACCGCGATGAGTTGTTTGCATTAGATCGGGCAAATAACCGATTGGTAAGAATTGATCTCAAAACAAAAAAAATTATTGCCTCTATCAAAGTAGGACGAATTCCTTTCGGCCTTGCGTTGAGCAAGGATAAAAAGTATGCGCTGGTTGCGAATGCAGGATTATTTGAATATCCCTCGGTGCCGGGCGTTACCAAAGATAACCGCGATACCATGATGTTGGAAAAACCCCCTTATGGTACTTTCTCGAAGGAGATGGAAGAAGGTGTGGAGGTGGAGGGAAGAAAAATACCTGGACTGGGTAGTGCTTTAGCTACTGAAGCGATGAGCGTGTGGACAATTGATTTGAAAACGAATAAAGTAATTGATAAGCAAAAAACGGGTCATCAGATTGGCCAACTGATTGAGGGCGCGGAAATTGTTGGGGGAGCAAGTCCTAATTCTATTGTGGTGGGAACAAAGTATGCCTACGTTTCCAATGCCACCAACGATAATATTTCTGTCATTAATTTGGAGAATCATTCTATCAAAGAAGAAATTCCAATTCTAGCTGATGAGCGGATAAATAAATACCGCGGCCTTACACCTTTTGGACTAGCATTAAGCAAAGATGAGCGGACGCTGTACGTTGCTCTGTTGGGATTTAATGCTGTGGCCGTGATAGATGTAGAAACAAAAAAAACAAAAGGATTTATCCCTACAGGTTGGGGCGCTACACGCGTCAAGCTATCGCCCGATGAGAAAAAGATATATATCATTTCTGCACGTGGTCATGGTGCCGGCCCCAATGGGGGAGCGGATTTTGTAGAGCCACCGCAAGGCACATACATTGGCGACATTCAATTAGGTACTTTACAAGAAGTAGATGTGCCTACAGATGAGCAACTAAAGCGCTACACCAGTCAAGCGCTTACCAATACTTTTCGCGAAGTTGACCTGGAGGATGACAGAAAAAACCCGTTGCCGCCTCTGCCTAAGCTTCGCGAAAGCCCAATCAAGTACATTGTGTACATCAACAAGGAAAATCGTACTTACGATGAAGTCTTCGGACAGCTAAAAAATGGAAAAGGCGATTCAACCTTGGCGCGCTTCGGGGTAAATGTTGCCTACACTTTGCCGGATTCGATGAGAAGTAAATTCGAAGGATTGAAGGTCATGCCCAATCACCACAAGCTTGCCAAACAATTTTCCTACTCTGATAACTTCTATTGCGATTCTGATGCATCCATTCATGGACACCATTGGTTGGCAGGTGTTATTCCTAACGAGTATGTCGAAGCCAATTCTTCATCGAAAGGTACTTTTAATACTTTTTCATCGGCACCGGGCAGGCGGTTTCCTAAATCAACGGGAGCTGTTGATCCAGAAGACTACAATGAGATTGGTGGGATGTGGGAAGCGCTGGAAAGAAATAAGGTTTCGTTTTATAGCTTCGGAGAAGGCAACGAATATGCGGGTGTATGGGAAGAATGGAATCATACTTCGTTTGGTGCACGTCAGCCAGTTGTGTTCCCGATGCAAAATGCGCTCTATAAAAATACCTCCTGGAACTATGCCGGCTTCAACATGAATATTCCAGACCAGTATCGAATGGATCAATTTGAGGAGGAGTTTACCAAACGATGGGTCAAAGGAAACGAAAAAATGCCCAGCTTGATTGCCATGCAGGTGCCTAATGACCATGGAGCAGATCCAAGGCCAGCAGCAGGATTCCCTTACGTACACTCTTTTATGGCAGACAATGACTTGGCGATTGGTCGGATTCTTCACTTTCTGTCGCGCACGAAATATTGGAAGAATATGCTCGTGATTATCATGGAAGACGATCCACAAGGCGGGGTAGACCACATTGACGCTCATCGATCTGTATTGATGATGGCTGGTCCATACGTTAAGCGTGGCTACGTTTCACAAACGCATGCCAATTTTGGATCGTTGATAAAGACAGTGTACAATATTTTGAATGTGCCGTATGTAAATCAGTATGATGCAACGGCTTCCTTGCTGCAAGATTTTTTTACTGACAAGCCCGACTTTACGCCTTATACACTAGAACCTTGTGATCTTCGCATCTTCGATCCTCAAAAAGCCATGGATGTCTATCACAAAACGTTTGATATGAAGAAGATTATGGCTGGCCCGGAAATGGATGACGAAGAAAAGCAGCGAGCTGCTTTCTATCAACAACATAAAAAACCTTTGGCATCGCTATCAAAAAAATAAAAAGGATTTATTTGATTTTGCTTTTAGTACTGTCAAGGTAAAGCAAAAGCAACTTGGAAATTGATTCGTCCCCGCGTTTTTGCTGGTCGCCTGAGTACTTTGAAATTTTTTTGAAAGATGTCTCGCGTTTTCAAACACGCTCTGTCTCGTTGCGCTTAAAAAGTTAACGCTCCGTTTAACAAGTCGGACTGCGAATTGCTTTTTGTAAACTACGTTAGCGATCATAAAATAATCTAAACAAGCTTAACTCACCCCTAACCGAAACATAACACTGAGTTTGATTTTCGCTCTCAAGCCCTATGTTACTTTGCATCGCTTAACATCGAGAACTTAAACCAAAAATCATCTACTCTTCACTTAAAAAAATCTATGAAAAAATTTTACCAGTTTTTCCACAATGGACATCAATTGCTAACATCGTATCTAAAGTCTTTTTTAGTAGTTGGGGTATTATCTTTTATCAACTTGCAGCCTCAAGAATTATTTGCAAAAGACCACAACTTTCAAGCTGAAGTTGCGGTAACGGGCAATGTAAAAGATGAAAATGGCGCTACGCTTCCAGGTGTCAACATTCTCGAAAAGGGGACTTCAAACGGAACAGTGAGTGATGCAAACGGTAACTACAGAATTATTGTTTCTTCATCACGATCGATTTTGATTTTTAGTTTTATTGGATCTGAAACCCAAGAAATCACGGTTGGAGATCGGTCGGAGATTTCCGCGTCACTGTTGGCAAGTACTGAGACTTTATCCGAGCTTGTAGTAGTTGGCTATGGGACGCAAAAAAGGGCGGATGTTACTGGTGCCATCGCTTCTATTAAAAGTGACGACTTTAACAAAGGGGTGTTCACCAATGCCGGTGAACTTTTGCAGGGCAAATTGGCAGGGGTAAATATTTCAGCTAATAGCGGTGAGCCCGGGGCTGCACAAAATGTGATCATACGTGGTATTGGCAGTTTGCGTTCGGGGACACAGCCTCTCTACGTGGTAGATGGTTTGCTACTAGACAATGCGAATAATGGCTTTGACACTAATCCATTAAACTTTCTTAATCCTGGTGACATTGAAAGTATCGATGTGTTAAAGGATGCTAGCGCTGCAGCAGTTTATGGATCCAGAGCTTCTAATGGCGTGGTGGTAATCACAACTAAAAAGGGTAAAGCCGGGAAAACGGAGATGAATTTTTCCATCTCTTCAGCAGTGTCTTCCATGTCCAAGAAGATACCCGTGTTTAGCGCAAATGAGTTCCGCAGTAAGGTAGTGGCCGAGGGCGGACTTCTGGAAGACTTTGGTGGAAATACAAATTGGCAGGATGAATTGAGCCAAACTGGAGTATCGACAAATGCTAATTTTTCTTTGAGCGGTGCCTCAGATAAACTATCGTATTTCGCTTCGCTAGGCTTGCAAGACCAAGAAGGAATCTTAAAGAATAGCAACCTTAAACGCTATTCGGGGAAATTGAATATGACCCAGAAGGCTATAAACGATAAGTTGAAGATCGAGTATAACTTGACTGCATCTCGCACCGAAAATTTGCGTCCTCAGATAAACCCGACTATGAGTGATATGCTTAGTTTAAACCCAACGATACCGGCCTACACAAACGGTGAGCCTTCGCTGCTAAACATCAACGCATTAAATCCCCTAAAGCGGAATCAACTATATAGTGATTTGGCCACCAATACCCGTATCCTGGCTTCCATTTCGCCATCGGTAGAAATTGTGAAAGGTCTTGTCTATAAATTGAATTTGGGTGTCGATTATTCTACCACAAACAGGGACGTTCAATTCAAACCATTTCCAACGATTGTAAACGAGGCGAATATTTCAAATGGATCTTTAACAAATACAATTAGTACAAATACTAACGAACTAGTCGAGAATACACTTACCTATAACTGGAATAAGGATATTCACTCGGTAGTGCTATTAGCAGGAAACTCATACCAAAATTTTTTAGAAGAAGGCCGATCAGTTAATTTTCTGGGTTTTGCCAATAATAACATTGAGCCAAGATATCAGGATCAGACGAGTAGCGCTACTTTTCCCACCTCTGTAACTTCCGGTGCCGAGAGAAATGAGTTACAGTCTTTCTTTGGTCGATTGAACTATGGATTTTCAGATAAATATTTAGTGACGGCTACGTTGCGAGCTGATGGATCCTCAAAGTTTGGGGAAAACAACAAGTACGGGTACTTTCCTTCGGTTGCTTTAGGTTGGAATGTTATTAACGAAAAATTCATGTCTAATTCCTTTTTTCAAAACCTCAAGATACGTGCGAGTTGGGGACAGACAGGTAATCAGGAAATACCACCTAAGATTACAAAAGCAAGTTTTTCAGAATCTAGGCTGACAACAGGTGGCTCAAGTCTCAACACGTACCCTATCGATCCTACTGCTACTTCGGTTGATCGCTATCCTTTTGGAATTACGTTTACCCGTTTGGCAAACCCCAACCTACAATGGGAAGTATCGACACAAACAGATATCGGAATTGATTTTGCGCTTCTTGATTATCGGTTGACCGGTACGTTAGATTACTTTAATAAACGCTCCACTAATATATTGTTGGAAGTACAGCCGGCAGATCCAGTACAGCCTACTGACAGATTTTGGACTAATATCAACGATATGATCATCCAGAATAGTGGGGTGGAACTATCACTAAATTATAAGGGCAATGCACAACGCAACTTCTCTTATAGCATTGGCGGTAATGTTACGTATATTAGAAATAAGGTGACAAATTCACCCTTCACTGTGCTCACTACAGGGGCGGCCTCAGGGTCTGGTCAAACGGGCGCAACTATCAATGGTTATGTTAACAATGAAGCTATAGGTGCTTTCTATATGCTTGAATTCGATGGAATTGGTGCAGACGGGCTTAACCGATTTAAGGATACTAACGGAGACGGAGCTGTATTAGACAATGACCGCAGGGTTGTTGGCAATTCCATTGCTGATTTTATCTATGCCTTTAATATGAACTTTAACTACAAAAATTTTGACTTAGGTTTCAACTTTAACGGTGTTGCCGGAAACCAGATTTATAACCATACTACAATGACCTTGTTCAGTAAAGCACAATTGACAAGATCGAACAACACAACTGATTTTGCCACCCAGTTCCCCAATGAGTCATCCAGTAATTCCAATACCGTGTCTACCCGTTATTTGGAAAATGGCTCTTTCTTGAGATTGAACAATGCCACCCTTGGATATAATTTGAGACCTAATAAAATCGGACTGGGCAATGGGCTAAAAAACATTCGCCTTTCGATAACCGGTCAAAATTTATTTACGATGACTGAATATTCCGGATTTGATCCGGAAGTAAACACGGGTTCAACGTTAGCTGAAATTCAAACTTTTGGTATCGACCGATTTACCTATCCAAGGGCGAGAACGTTTTTGTTTAGCCTTAATGTAACATTTTGATGATAGAGCAACCAATTCATTTAACAAAACAATAGAACGATATGAAAAAGATAATGTATAGTAAGACACTTCCGATCTTTGCATTTTTATTCGCTTTTCTAAGTTGCACCAACTTGGAAGAAGAGATACTTGATGAGTCGTTAACTGGAACAGGCCAGGCAGAAACTGTTAGTGGATCGATAGCACCTGCATATGGTCTTCTTAGGAACGTATGGCTGCATACACGTAATTTCGGGTTACAAGAAATCGCCTCCGATGAAGCCATTCTACCCTATCGCGGGGGTAGGGACTGGTTTGATGGTGGAAAGTTTATTGCGGTTCATCAGCATCTGATGACCCCAGGAAACGCTTTGGTAGGGGACACATGGACCGACCTGACGCTAACTTTATCGAGAGCCGTAGCAGCAGAGGAGAGATTGAAGCAAGAAGCATCGGGTAATGCAGAGGCTCAGGGTGCACTCTATGAGATGATAGCGATGAAGGCATATCTTAATATGCAGTTATTGGATAATTGGGGTATTGTTTTTAAGAAACTAAGTTCAGATCAAAGATCTGTGATTTTAAGGGGGCAAGAAGCCATTGGTTATGTTGAAAGTGATCTTCTATCGGTCGTTAACATGATTAATAGTGATAAAGGACCCGGTAGGTTTTCAAAAAATGCCGTAAAGGCTTTGTTAGCACGTTTATATTTGAATGCTGCAGTTTATAGAAATCCTTACGGAACTCCGGAATTTAAACCAGCAGATATGCAGAACGTTCTAAAATACACAAATGAAATCATCGCTGAGCCGTACTCGTTGTCTTCTGAGTATTTTGCATTGTTCAATGATAACAACAATTCCAATCGCGAAATCATATTCTCGCTTGACCAACGGGGTGTGCTGCAATCTGAGCATAGCCGTTGGGCTTATTGGTCTATATCTGGTGACTTGGTGCCAAGACCTGAGTGGCCGAATACACGCGGTACAGATGCTGGCGCTTTAACTCCTGATTTTTATCAGACTTGGGTTGATGCCTACGGCAATGTGGATCCGGCCACAGCCGATGCCCGCTTCTTCCAAGAAAATACGATTATACCTGGCAACCTTAAAGACCTTACAGGGATAACCCCAGCAAATGATTCGGAGCATTACTTCTGTGTGGATGCAAAAAGTTTTCAAATAAACAGGGGAATACTTCGTGGTAATATATGGGGTCCCAGAAAAGATGCTGCAGGTAATATCCTGAAATGTGCAGATGGCAAAGTGCGAATTTATCCCGTTATCAATGCGCGAACCAGTGGTGCAAACCGAGCGTATGTTGATCATATAAAACAGGTTGATTTTACTGACCAAGGCAGTTTGCATCATACAGGTCACCGATTCTCAAAGTATCAATTTAGCAGTACCGCGCCCGATTGTTGCAATTTCAGTAGTGTAGATATAGTTTTGATCCGCTTGGGCGAAATTTACCTGATGCGTGCAGAAGCTAAGTTGAGAAGTGGAGATAATGCTGGTGCATTGGCAGATGTAAATACGCTCAGGACTTCCAGGAATGCTCGCCCTACCCAAACACCAGCGGCTTTATCTTCTATAAACCTCGATATATTATTCCGCGAATCTGGGTTTGAACTTTATTGGGAGGGTCTCAGGAGAAACTATCAAATTCGGTTTGGCAAATATGAAGGCAACTGGACTGGTAAGACAGGTAGTGATGTTAACAAAAGATTATTCCCGATCCCGCAAAAAGCAATTGATGGTGCTTCTAATTTGGCGGGATTCTTATCACAGAACCCTGGATATTGATTGACTCTGGTTAATTATCAAAATTGCTAAATCATCAAAAGGTCGAAAGCTCAAAATTGCTTTCGACTTTTTTCTAATCTACAAGGCGTAAAAATCATCTAGATTGACTATTCTCTAATAGATAATTATGAATCAAGTATACAAGAGTCTTACTTCAATGGTTTTGGTTTGCTTGTCGTTTGCCTCACTCAATGGGCAGATTCTCAAAATGAATCAGACTCAGGTAATAGGTAGTCATAACAGTTACAAGATTGGAATTGAAAAACCGTTGATGGACATTATTCTGTCCGAACGCCCAGAAGCAATAGGATTAGATTACACACACATTCCCATTACACAACAACTAGACTTAGGCCTGAGAGGGCTGGAGATAGATGTGCTTTACGACCCATACGGTGGTCGGTTCTCAAATCCAAAAGGACTTGATATCCTTAAGGCCCAAGGAGTAGAAGCCGAGCCATACAACCCAGAGGCTATGAAAGATCCAGGATTTAAAGTGCTTCATGTACCCGATATAGACTTCAGAACTCACTGCTCTACCTTCAAAGTATGCCTTGCAGACATCAGAAATTGGTCCCAATTGCATAAAGATCACTTGCCAATCATTATTACCATTAACCCCAAGGACTCAGGAATTGACAGGCCTGGTTTTGTGAAAGTGCTACCCTTTGATAAAAATGTGTTAGATGCTCTTGACAAAGAGATTCTTCAAGTCTTTAAACAAGATGAATTGATTACGCCAAGTCTTGTTAAGGGAACGAAAAAAACACTACGGCAAGCAATCGTGGATAAAGGCTGGCCATACCTTGCCAATGTTAGAGGAAAAGTACTATTCGTGCTTGATGCCGGAAAAGAGCTGACCGAATTGTACATAGTGGGAGATGAAGACTATACAAGACCCATGTTTTCAAATGCCAACGCTGACAATCCGCATGCTGCTTTTTTCATCATGAATGATCCCATTGAGCTTGAGAAAGAAATAACTGAACGAGTGAAGCAGGGCTTTATGGTTCGCACCCGTTCTGATGCTGAAACCAAAGAGGCACGAACTGGAAACAAGAGCAGATTTGAAGCAGCCTTTCGATCTGGGGCTCAGTTAATCAGTACGGACTATTATCAAAAGTCACAAAGCCCCAACAAAGACTTTGAAATTACTTTTGGTGGTAAGTACAGCCAGTGTAACCCGGTGCTTTCAAAATCAACATCATGCAACTTAAAGTGACCTATTTGAGTTTCGTCCTTCACCTCTGGTTTTTAAGCTTCAGATTTATGTTAACGACTTGATAATGGCACAATTTAAAATTCCTATCGCACTCATACTTTTTTTTTCGATCGAGAGTGCAGCACAAGAGAAAGTCAAGGTCGATCCATCGGCAGTAAACTTTATATTGATGGGTGATTGGGGCCGCAACGGTGCCGATCATCAAAAACAAGTGGCTCGGCAGATGGGAAAAACTGCTTCTGAGGCTAGCGTGGACTTCATTATTGCTGCTGGCGATAATTTTTATCCAAAAGGAGTAGTGAGTGAATTTGATCCGCTTTGGAAGTATTCATTTGAAGATATTTATACAGACTTTTCTTTGCAATGGGATTGGTATCCTGTATTGGGCAACCACGACTATGGGTCAAATCCACAGGCGCAGATTGCTTACTCACGCATTAGTCGTAGGTGGCAAATGCCTGCGCGCTATTACTCCAAATTGATAAACGTGGGCAGTGACGGTTCTCAAATCTTATTTGCTTTTATTGACACAACTCCGCTCATAAAAGGTTACTATAATGGGGATGGCCATCAGGTGCATGACCAAGATAGTACTGCTCAAAAGAAGTGGTTGGAAGAAATAGTGCGCGATGTACCATCCACAGTAAAGTGGAAGTTTGTAGTGGGGCATCATCCCATGTATACTGGCGGCAGCAGAACAGAAAACCACGATACCCGTAGTATCCGTGGATCGTTGCAACCCATCTTCGAAAAATATAAAGTTGATGCTTACTTGGCAGGACATGAACATAGCCTTCAGCATCACGTCACAAGTTTTGGTACTCACCATTTTGTTTCGGGGGCTGCATCTGAAATTACACCAGTGCGTAAGTTACCAATCAGTAAATTTATTGCCTCAGAATATGGTTTTATGTTGCTCTCTATTCAATCCAGTCAGATTTTAGTGCAAACAATCGACTATAACGGAAAGGTGATTTATACCACAACCTTAACAAAATGAAAATTAATCTGCTACTCTTTCAAATATTTCTTGCACTAAATGGCTTAGCACAGTCCTCTTCAAATGTTCAGGTATTTGCACATAACGACTATGTACAACCTATCCCGTTTTTTAATGCATATCGCAATCAGGTAGGATATTTGGAAGCCGATGTTTTTCTGGAACGCGGAAAGCTATTGGTTGCACATACACGAGCCGAGCTAGATGAGCAGTATACATTAGATAGCCTCTACCTCAGACCATTGCTATCCAAGGTTATCTATAACAACGGCTATCCCTTTGCGGATATACGAAAGCCCCTAACACTGATGCTTGATATAAAGTCAGACGGAGCAACAACATTGACCATATTAGTAGAATCGCTAAACCGGTATCCGCAATTGGTTACAGCTAAGCAATTGAGTTTTGTAATCAGTGGCAATATTCCAGATCCGGCAACTTGGAGTCAATACCCGCACTTTATACACTTTGATGGCCGTCCGGGAATAAAATATTCTGCGTACCAACTGAACCGTATTAGCTTGGTAAGTGATTCGTTTCAGAAATATTCGCAGTGGAATGGTAAGGGTATTATGCCTGATGCAGAACGGACAAAAATTGAAGCCTTAATTAAAGAGGTACATGCTGCCGGTAAAAAAATAAGGTTTTGGGCGACACCAGATTTTGCAAATGCTTGGTTGTACTTGATGAAGTTGGAGATTGACGTGATTGGTACCGACCGGGTAGATGAGCTCGTGACTTTCCTGGAAACTTCACCCAAGCGCACCTTTACAAACAAAAAATTTCATACCATATATACTCCGACATATTCTCACAATCGGAATGCAAAACCTCGCAACATAATTTTGATGATAGGTGATGGAACTGGCCTTGCACAATGGTTTAGTGGATACACTTCAAATCACGCACAACTCAATGTTTTCGGAATTAAAGATATTGGGTTAGTACAAACGGCATCGGCTGATAGTTATATTACAGATTCGGCCGCAGGAGCTACTGCTATGGCTACCGGCTATAAAACCAAAAACCGATATGTGGGAGTGGATCCGCTTGGTAAACCACTGGCACTTGTGACAGAATTGCTCAAGAGCAGGAATTTTAAAACAGCAATAATTTCAAATGGAGATATTACCGATGCAACTCCGGGATCATTTTATGCTCATAAGCGTGAGCGCAGTTGGAGCGAGGCCATTGCACTCGATTTTCTGGAATCTAAGAATGATATATTAATTGGTGGTGGAGTGGCAGCCTTTCAACAACGGAACGACAGACGTGACTTATTGAAGGAATTATCGGCTAGAGGATACACAACTTCGAATCGGTTTGGTTTAATCGATACTGTAAAAAATCAAAAACTTGTAATTGTTGATGACTTAGCAAGTAGAAAAAAACAGGAAGGTCGTGGCGATTTTCTTACCCGTTCCTTCAATAAAACTACTTCCTTATTTACCAGTACAGGTGCACCTTTTTTTATACTGCTCGAAGCTGCCCAGGTAGATTGGGGTGGACATAGTAACGATGTGCCCTATATAGTAACAGAGGTATTAGACTTTGATGAGGTAATTGGCGATGCATTGAAATTTGTGGATATCAATAAAGAAACATTGTTAATCATAACCGCAGATCATGAAACGGGTGGGCTTTCTTTGCTGGGTGGGGATATTGAGCAAGGAATTGTTTTGGGCAGTTTCAGTACAAATGATCATACGGCAATACCAGTGCCAGTATTTGCCTATGGGCCTGGCTCTGCCTTGTTTACCGCAGTCTATCAAAATACTGAGATTTTCAATAAAATAATGGAATTGCTTGAGAGATAAAATTGTTTGCATTTTTAAAATGTATGTTCTGGTGTAGAGCATAAACATAACATATCATTAATCACTACAAATAGCATCTTCCATTCTGGTTGTCTTAATTTACTTCTTAAATTTCTTGTATGAAGCCCATCCTTTATTTGACCTGCCTTGCCTATCTATTTATTTCTTGTAACTCCTCAAAAAATGAAAACCTAAAAGTATGGATGGCAACGGCTCCAGCGGGCGATCGCTACACTAACATTGATCGAGCGGGCGAAACCATTCTTCCCAACGGCCGAATCATCACGCCTACGGGAAAACAAATTACAGTTGCGCCCCATCCATTTGGTTTAACATTAAGCCCTGACGGCAAAACGATCATCACTGCCAACTCCGGTGTTGGGCCATTTTCGATTTCCATCATCTCCGATTACAACACAGCATCGCCCATCGTAAAACAAATCCCTGAAACACTCAACCCGGAGAAAGGCTTGTTGGAAGCAACGTTCATGGGGCTGGCCATCTCACCAGACGGCCAAAAAGTGTACGTGGCCGGAGGGCAACAAAACAAAATTTATGTTTTTGATTTGAAGACGAATAAAAAACTAGCAGAGATCAATTGCAACAAAACGTTTGACGGAACAGACTATAGCGATGGCTACATTGGCGACATGGCATTGAGCAAAGATGGATCGAAATTGTATGCGGTCGATCAAATCGGATTTCGCATGATGGTAATCGACACAAAAACCAATCAAGTTATTCACAATATAAAAACAGGTCGCTATCCTTTTGGCATAACCCTTTCGCCTGATGAAAAGACAGTCTATGTGGCCAATGTGGGGATGTTCGAATATTCCTACATCAAAAGTTTGGATAAGAAAAGGCTTAATGAAACCGCGGCTAAATTTCCCACTTCCGCGTACGGCTCCAAAGAAATGAAAGAAGGAGCGAAGAACGACTCGATTGAATTTGCTGGCTTAGGCGATCCGAATGCACCCGAATCATTTTCAGTGTGGGGAATAGATGTCAGTAAAGAAATTCCAGCAGTAACTTCGAAAGTGAAAACAGGTGTGCTGGTGGGAGAGGAGATTGACGGAATTTCTGCCGTAGGTGGATCAAGCCCAAATTCTATGGTTGCTACCGATCAATTTGTGTATGTGAGCAATGGCAATAACGACAATATTTCTGTCATCGATGCAAAACAGAATAAAGTGGTGGAGAGCATCGAATTGAAATTGGATGAACGCCTGGGAAGTTTGAAAGGGGTGATCCCATTTGGATTAACCATTTCCCCCGATCAAAAAAGATTATACGTAGCGGAAGCGGGTATCAACGCTGTCGCGGTAATTGATTTAGATTCTAAGAAAGTACTGGGTCATATTCCAACAGGTTGGTTTCCCTCAAAGCTGAAGGTTACGCCTGACGGTAAGCAGTTGATCGTATCCAATGCAAAAGGCTTCGGTAGCGGGCCTAACGGAGGAAAAGACTTCAAGCCGCCTTTTGATCATCCCTACGCCAGTTACATTGGTGCATTGATGCTGGGTACCGTTTCAATCATTGATATTCCCGCTCATTCGGAATTGAAAGCCCTTACCGAAAAAGTAGTTGCCAATAATTTCCATTTTAAAGAAATCGCCTCTGCAGAGAGCGAGAATCCGATCCCTTCATATCCCAAGGCGAAAGAGTCTCCGATCAAATACATCGTCTTCATTTCAAAAGAAAACAGAACCTATGATGAGGTGTTTGGTCAGCTTCAAAATGGAAAGGGAGATTCTTCACTCGCTCACTACGCCAAAGATGTTTCGTTCACGAACAAAAAGAAAACGATGAAAGTGGAGAAAGCAACCGTGATGCCCAATCATTTGGCATTGGCCGAGCAATTTACAATCAGCGATAACTTTTATGTCGACTCGGATGTGTCGGCCGATGGGCATGTGTGGTTGACCAACACCTATCCTAACCAATGGATGGAAACTCATCATCCGGCCTCCTACGGTGGCAAGCGAAGTCCACGCGAAGAATCAAAAGCGCCCGGCAAGTTTGGTATGACGGGCGCAGCCGGGGCGATTTTTCCGGAGAGCTATAACCAAGCCGGTTCTATGTGGGAAAATTTGGAAAGACATGGAAAGGAATTTTATAATTTTGGATTTGGAGTAGAGTTTGATGCAGGTGGGTTTTCTGATTCTACTTTTAAATACGGTGGAGTTCGTTATCTGGCGAATTATCCGTTGCCGGGGCCGTTGTACAATCGTACTTCTAGATTGTTCCCGACTTTTAATATGGCGATCCCTGATCAATTCCGGACCGATATTTTTGTGAAGGAGATCACAGAAAAGTATATCAATCCAAAAAAGGAATTGCCTTCTGTGCTGACTTTACAACTACTCAACGATCATGGAGCAGGTGAGCGCGCAGCAGCTGGGTTTGCATTCAACGAAAGCTATATGGCCGATAACGATTTGGCGTTGGGCAGGGTGGTTGAGTTTCTGAGTCACACCGAGTATTGGAAAAATATGATGATCGTTGTTACGGAAGACGATGCACAGGGTGGCCGTGATCACATTGACGCCCACCGAAGCATTCTCATGGTGATCTCTCCCTATGCCAAGAAGAATTTCAACAGTCACCAGCATTTTAGCTTTGGAAGCATCTTCAAAACATTTTGGAATGTATTGGGTACTTCCTACTTGAATCAATATGACTTTGGTGTGAATGACCTAAACGATTGCTTCACCAACAAGCCCGATTTTGCTCCCTACAACGCGCTGCCAGTTGACCCTCGAATATTTGATCCCACAAAAGCGATGTCGCCACTTGATGAAAAGTTTGATTGGAAAGCTTTTCGCGATTCGCCCGAGTTGGATGACCCAGAAGACATGAAAGAGAATGCGAAAAGAAAAGATGACGGAAGAACAAAAGTAAATCACTAAGAATTCAAGATTCAAAATTCAAAATTTGGTTTTTACAATCTTGAATCTTGAACTTTGAATCGTCCCCAGTATGATCAAATATTTTTCAACGATCCTGTTTTTGCTGGGTACTCAACTGGCGTTTTCGCAATACAAGGCCATTGTCATTGATCAAGCAACAAGGCAACCAGTGGCCGATGTTCATGTCGCAGTTATCAATTCAGCACTCGGCACGATTACCGACAAGGAAGGTAAATTTGTTTTGGATAACTTGTCTTCAGATTCTATTCGTCTTCGCATTAGCGCGATAGGCTATTCGACCATAGAATACGTCATGCGAAGGGAAAAGGAATCTACCATCGAGTTGAATCCTTCGGCTATTCTTCTCAACAATGCTGTTACGATCACCGCACAGCGCAGTGAACGATTGTCTTTTGATGTGGCTCAAACTACGTCTTCCATTTCTGCGACCCAATTGGCGGAACGCTCCCCACGGTCAACGCCAGAGGCCTTGATGAATGAGTCAGGCGTATGGGTTCAAAAAACAAATCACGGTGGAGGCTCACCGATCATTAGAGGCCTTGTGGGTAATCAGGTACTGTTGGTAGTAGATGGAATCCGGTTGAACAATGCCACGTATCGCTACGGGCCTAATCAATACCTTTCCACGATTGATCCCGGATTAATTGAACGGATAGAAGTCAATCGAGGAAGTGGATCAGTATTGTATGGCAGTGATGCGCTAGGCGGAGTGGTGCAGGTTATTTCGGCCACACCTTCTTTTCACTCCAATGGATTGCAAGTTGGTGGACGTATTCAAACAAAATGGATGAGTGCCGGCATGGAACAGAGCATTCGACCGGAGATTGAGTTGAGAGGAAAGCAGATCGCTTTTTTGGGTGGTTTCTCAGCTCGCAACTTCGGTGATGTGGTGGCTGGCGGTGACTTGGGCGTGTTAAATCCAACACGCTATTACGAGCGCTCAGGAGATGCCAAATTATTACTACGGACGGGTGCGCAAGGAGTGCTCACTGCAGCTTTTCAACAAACAACTCAAAATCATGTGCCACGCTATGATCAAGTCGTTCAAGGCGGGTTTAGTCTATTTGAGTTTGAACCTCAAACCCGCCAACTGAGCTATTTACGTTGGGAGACTTCGTCAAATAGCCCTTGGCTTCGGTCGTTTCGGTTGACGGGCTCTATCAATCGTTCTATTGAAGGAACCATTTCTCAAAAGAACAATTCAACTGAAATCAAAAAGCAGCTAGATGAAGTAAATACCTTGGGAGCAATAGCCGAGGTTCATTCAAATCCCACTGCCAAATGGCACGTCCAATCAGGTATTGAATTTTATTCCGACAAAGTAAATAGCAAGGCTAACCTATTGAATACAACAACCAATACCGAGACGTCTCAGAGAGGATCTTATGCCGATGGCTCCACTATTTCAAATCTTGCCATTTTCACAAACCACCAATTGGATTGGAAAAAATTTCAATTTTCGGCAGGAGCCCGATTTAACAATGTGACGGTTTCTGTTTTGGACAATGTATTTGGTAATCAACAAATCAATCCCAGTGCATGGGTTGGAAATGCTGGAGTTATGTATAAGATCAACACAAATTGGCGCGTTATCGGCACTGTCAATACAGGTTTTCGCGCCCCCAATGTGGATGACATGAGCAAGTTTGGCACGCTAGAAGCAAATGTGTTTGAGATTCCGAGCGGCAGCCTTTCTCCAGAGCGTTCGCTGAATATAGAGACGGGTTTCAAGTACAATAGTCGTAAACTTTCATGGACGATCACTGCCTACCAAACAAAGCTGACTGATATGATTGATCGTGTAACGGCTAGCTACAACGGTTCTACCACTTTTGATGGACGAACTGTTTATCAAAAGCAAAATGTAGGCGAGGCGTTGGTAAAAGGCGTGGAGGCAGATATCGAGGCAATGGTTGCAAAGTCACTGACTGTTTTCGGAAACATAACCTACACCCATGGCGAAAATGAAACGAAGAAGGAACCCATGCGCAGGATTCCTCCAATGTTTGGTCGAGTTGGATTTCGATATACCCATTTGTCAGGGATTTGGATCCGGACAGAATGGGCCATGGCCGGAAAACAAGATCGATTGGCTGCGGGCGATAAGTCGGATGTGCGAATCAATGTGCGCTTGATTGATGGCGCGATGCCGGCCTGGGATATTGTAAATCTGTATGCTGGTTACTCGTTCAAATTTGTCAGTGTTCAAGTTTCCGCTCAAAATATTTTTGACAAAGCCTATCGCGTTTATGCCTCTGGTATTGATGGCTATGGAAGATGTATGACGGCATCGCTGAATATCAAAATTTAGTTCAATTTAAAATTGAGTTGCATCGCCATCTTTACTCGCACAGGCTTTCCGCGCTGTTTGCCTGGTTCCCATTTTGTCAAAGAGAGTACGCGAAGGGCTTCTTCATCGCAGCCAGCACCAATACCTCTTATCACTTTCAAATCAGAAGGCTCACCGTTGCGGTTCACAATGAATTCCACAAATACTTTTCCTTCTGTGCCCATTCGCTTTGCTTGAATGGGGTATCTTAAGTTTTTTGCAAGTTGTTGGTAGAAATTTTCGAACCCGTAAACAGGCTCGGGTTTTTTTTCCACAATCACAAACACAGTATCGACTTCGTCAACGAAGGGAGTGAATACCGGGGATAAAGGAGCCTCAGTGTCGGTTTCGACCAATGGAATCAGATCTTCACCAGGTTCATCATTTGCAAGTGTTACAAAATCAGTAGGTGTTACCGATTTAATTTTAGGTTCTAATTTTTTGATCGGCTGCGGAATTTCTGGTGGAGCGATGGTTGTAATGGGAGGAAATAAAAAAGTACCTGTTTCAATCGGGTTTGAATACGGGACAGTTGGCTTCGTCTTCACCGTCCGCCATTCAAATGCAGTTATTGCAAGACTGATGCTTACGGTTAAGCCAATTAAGAAAAATTTGTTTCGTTGAAGGCTTAAATCTTTGTTGGGATTTTTCTTTGCTTCCATAATCGATTTGGTTTAGAATTTTACTTCTTAATCCAAGTGGGAAGCGAGAGTCACTGGTTCGGGGTAATTAATTTTAGATTTGAGATATAAGAATTAAGGCACAAGACTTAAGATATAAGCCTGAGCAATTGAAGAGTTTCAAGTATTCACCCTTGGGCATCGAACCTTCAACTGGTAACTAGTAACTGGTAACTTTTTCTCTCGAGCCTTTTTCTCCCACTTGTTAACCATCATAATTAATACGATCACCAGCGCGATCAGCAAAAAGAAAACAAATACTCTTACAATCTTCTTCATGCGTTTTTCCTCTTCGTGCTGTTTTAGCACAGCGCCATAGTTCTTAAACCGATCCGTGCCCCGGGCCGTCAATCGCTGCCTACGCATACGTATTTCGTGCTTACCCATTGTACTTCACTTTGATGTTAAATTGAGTGCGCAATTTATCCAATGCCCTGTACGTCCGCATTTTTGCGCCACTCTCCGTCATGTCCAATATAAATGCAATTTCCTTAAAGTCCTTGTCTTCAAAAAATCGAAGTTCCAAAACCTGCACCATGTCTGTGGGTAGCTCGTTCATGTAATTGATCACTTGAGTGATCAATTCCTCGTCCCAGCCGCCATCACTTTGCTCGACCAACTCTTTTACTTTTAGCTCTTCGATGCTAAACACTTTTTTTCCTTTGTTTTTGCGGTAGTGTTTATTCACCTCGTTGCCTGCAATTTTGTATAGCCAAGCCGAAAACGGAAACCCACGAAACTCATACTTGCTCAAGTGGTTGAGCGCGTTCACAAAAGTTTGCGAACACAAGTCGCCAGCTAGGTCTTCGTCATCCGTTTGGCGGTAGAGGTAGTTGTAAATTCGATCAAAGTAATATTCATAGATTTCGCCAAAAGCTTTAGAGTCATGCTTCGATCGCTCGATCACTTCTTGCTCTTTCCGGATTTCGGCTTCCGACATGCGCAGGCGGTTTACAGTCTACTACTTCGCAACAGCTTCGTAGTACATAGTAATAATGCTAAGGATTTCATTAAGTCACAAGTAATAAATGCCTTTCTCTTTGCCGGTGAGCATTGTCAAGCAAATCAAAGGTTTTATCAAGACAGTATTTAGTCAAATTTCAACAAGGTTGAACGTTTGAATCACTTCTCTAATGCTACAAATAACTCGGCCTGCAGTTTCCACTCACCATCTTTTTTCTTCCACTGTGCACTGTAGCGACCGCCTTTACTGTAAGTACTATATCCTTTCCATTCTCCACTTTCCCAAGCCAAGTCTGGGTTGTTTTTGCTGATTATAATTTCTGACGGAAAGCGTTCAAAATTAGTTTGTGGCGTTTCTTTAAAAATTTTCACCCAGTTTTTTTTTATAGCCTCTTTGCCTTGTTGAATTACACCGCTTCCACGGATGACAACATAATCGTCCAGCCAGCATTTTGAAATGCCGTCTATATCGTGTCGGGCAATAGCTTGATTGGACGCTTGGCGTTCCTTACGAATTAATCCTTCCTCGATGTTAGATTGGGAGAATGCAAATTGAAATGACATGCAAAGGATTGTAAACAAGATTGTTTTCATAGGATAGTTTTATTCTTTTTGTCATGATAGTAATAATTCGATGTTTATTGAAACAGCAGTGCATAATTAGCCACACAACAGATGGTGATATTTTTTGTTTTTAGCGCATTACAGACCCTCTCGGATAGTTGTCTCAACTAGCTAAAAAATAGACGATAGCAAGATATTAAGTAGAGTTAATTGGCGGAGGGGCCAAAGAATGTGCACGCAATATTGGACGCTGTAAACAAAAAAAGCCTCAATTTGAGGCTTTTTGAACGATTATTGTAGTCCGTACGGGAATCGAACCCGTGTTACCAGAATGAAAATCTGGTGTCCTAACCCCTAGACGAACGGACCGTCTTTCTGTAAAGAGGCGCAAAGATAGATTCCTACGGTAGATTTACAAACCCCCGCATTAAAAAAGTTACTCATCTGAACTCTTTACATTGGTTTTCGCTTCAGAGTAGTATAATTTTACCTCATAAATTTTAAAAAATCTCATCATGACAAAAATTGGAATCAACGGGTTTGGGCGCATCGGTCGCCTGGCGTTCCGCACTGCGATGGAGCGCAAAGACATTGAAGTGGTCGGCATCAATGATTTAGTAGAGCCGGATTACATGGCCTACATGCTTAAGTATGATTCCACTCATGGTCGATTTGACGGCACCGTAGAAGTGAAGGATAAACACCTTGTGGTAAATGGAAAAACCATTCGCGTAACAGCCGAGAAAGACCCGTCCAATCTAAAGTGGGGCGAAGTAGGAGCGGAGATCATCATAGAATCAACAGGCTTATTCTTAACATTGGCCGATGCGCAAAAGCATATCAATGCGGGTGCTAAAAAAGTAGTCATGTCGGCACCGGCCAAAGACGATACACCAACATTTGTAATGGGTGTCAATCATAAAAAACTAACTGCCGCACATACAATCGTATCTAACGCATCTTGCACCACCAATTGCTTGGCGCCTATAGCGAAAGTACTCAACGATAGTTTCGGTATTTCAGAAGGTTTGATGAGTACAGTACATGCCGTTACGGCAACACAAAAAACTGTCGATAGTCCTTCCAATAAAGACTGGAGAGGTGGTCGTGGTGGCTTCTCAAATATTATTCCATCTTCCACCGGAGCTGCAAAAGCCGTAGGCTTGGTGCTGCCTGAGTTGAAAGGAAAATTGACGGGCATGTCCTTCCGTGTTCCGGTCGCTGATGTATCAGTGGTTGATTTGACCGTGCGCTTAGAGAAGCCTGCCACCTACGAACAAGTAAAGGCAGCAATGAAGGAAGCTTCAGAAGGTGAATTGAAAGGAATTCTGGGCTATACCGAAGACGATGTAGTATCACAAGATTTTATCGGTGATGCACGCACGGCTATTTTTGATGCCAAAGCAGGCATTGCCCTCAACGATAAGTTTGTGAAGGTGGTTGCCTGGTACGATAATGAGTGGGGCTATTCCAACAAACTCATTGACTTGGTGCAAGAGTTGGCCAAGCTGTAATAAACTCAAAAAAAGTAAAACCAAGCCGCTTGATTTGTAATAGAGTCAGGCGGTTTTTTTTGGCGTGTCCCCGATGCGCACGTGCCCGCCCACTGGCCATCGGGGTCGGGCTGCCGGCACTCGCCAATCAACCGCGCGTTCCATTTCGGGCTCAAACAATGCCTACATCCCTCACGCAGCCTACAACTTTAAATACACACCAATTCCAAAATTGGGCGAAGCCAAAATATTTCTTGCGGCCAAAGCGGTTGCCATAGAACCTGATATGCCTACTTTCTCTGTCAATTGATAATTCAATTCTAGGGCCGGTGAGATGAATTCAATGTTGTTCGAGAAAACGCCATTTTGTACCACCCCTGTATCTCCGTTAAAAAGCGAGTGCACGGTACTTACTTTCAGAATGGGAATGAATTTTTTTAATGTCAATCCAATCTCAGCGCCAAAACGAACTTCATCCGAAAATCCTAGCGTGCGATTATTGAAAGCGCCATAGGCGGAGACGTAGAATTTCTTTGGATAAAAGGAATGGCTCGCATCTATGCGAAGCATTTGATTAAACTCACCATCGCCCGTTTGCAACGCATTGGTGTTTCTCGCACCGTTGTCGCCAAGAGGTAATCCAAACAAAATGGTGGCACTCACCACAATGGGTTTATTTACAATCAAGCCATATTTGATGGCGAGATCAGTGTCACCAAACGAATTTAGAGCAGCGCCCGGCTCGGAGGGAACTCCCGGCTGATTGTATTGCAATTCATTTTTTGTGGCACGGGCGAAGAAAGGCAAGTAAATGATTCCGGTCAGACGATTAGTGAACCCATATTCGGCATATAAGCTGGTTGCGAAGTATCCGTAGGAAGGAGTGAGGTCGATCACATCGCCATTGCCATCAAAAATTTTGGATGACAGTAGGTAGGACTGCGACAATTTGAAATAACCCTTGCCTTTGGGTTGTGGCCATCCACCACCGGCTAAGGCATTTGCAGCAACTAGAAAGATCAAACTAACTACGATAAATTTTTTCATAAATGATTAGGGTTTTAATTCAGCAAATCCAAACGTAAGACCAGCAGGCTTACAAAGTACCACCACATATTTATACTGATTTAAGGTAACTCCCGGCACGTCAAAATTTCGAGCCCCGCTACTCCACTGACCCAATTCAAGTCCGGCTGATTTCACATTTCCGCCTGAAGTGGAATTGGCCAAATAGATGAAAGTGCCCAGCGCCACACTAGCTTGAAAATTACTGCTCAATTTCACAGTTAACTTGCCGCCCAATTCTTCGACCGTTACAGATCCAACGGTCGAGTATCCGCCAGCGCTTTGAAAGGTTCCCGTTCTAATACCGGCCGCTGCACCTACATTGAATTTGAGGATGTTGCTTTTCACACCTTCCGATTTTGCGTGTACCTCGGAAGTGCCATCTGCTTTGGCGGTTACAAGGCCAGTGGATGAGACAGCAACGATCGCACTATTTTCGCTAAACCATTCGAAGGTTTTTCCCACAATGGTTTGGCCGTTGATATTTTTTGCGGTGGCCGTGAGCTGAATGGTTTGATTGAGCTGTAAAGTGGTAGAGGATGTCGAGGGAGGTAGTGTAACCACCACTGATGCAATTGCATTGGCATCACCAACTACAGTTAAGCCAATGCTGGCAGTTGCGCCTCCGCTTGATAGACCTATTTGTGTGGTACCGGCAGTTAGCGCAGTGATTTCATTATTAGCAACACTTGCAACGGTTGGTTTTTCAACCGTCCACACTAGTAAAGGAGTTTCTCTCACTCCAAATTGATTGAAAAATTCAAGCGAAACCGTTTGTTTTTCACCCACCTGCAGAGCAAGAATGCCCATGTTTCCTTTTTCCATCGGCACACCACTTTTGTCGGTGGTGGTTAGTTTTCCTCCGGCTAACATGGTTAATATGGGATTGCGAGGCACCGCGTCTTTTTTATCTATTCCGATACAAGAAGCACATCCTAACAGCACTAGCGCAATCAATTTACCCTTCATAGAATTGGTTTTCGTCAAATGTCCATTTTTCAGGCGTTTTTTCGAGTCGCAGGGCTGACATTTAGAGTAGTAGGTCAAAGTCAGAAATCTGATAGTTTTTAACAGCCAGCTAGTATTTTTCAACTAATTTGCAGCCGCACAACCCATTAGAACGTGAAAAACGAAGATGTAAAACCGATAAAGGACAGTTACTTTAATCTATTGTCTGTTTTTTTCGAGCAAGAGCACATACGCGGATCTCACATGCGTTGCATTTTGAAATGGGGTGCTCAGCTGAACATCAGCGCGCACGACATTGATGTTATAGGTAAGGGACTTCACGCACCTTATGTTCCGCCCGCAAGTGAAATAGACCGATTAGAGTCTGTCTATCACCTTGTTCACATGATTTACCTGGATCAAATGGTAGATGATTCAGAATTGGAAGTCGCATCTATTTATGCATCCCGCTTGGGCTTCTCTAACGGCATGGTCGGGGACCTGTTTAAGTCTATAGCTACTATCGAATTTGACCGCACCTCGCCCGAGGATGTAAGAAAAGAGGTGATTGACTTCTTAAAACTTCAGAAAAGCTAGCCTTTCGTTCCACAAACACATTTTTTAGGGGATTTACCCCCATCTCCACAGGTAGAAAATGACCTAGACCTCTTTTGGTTTCCTATTGTACGGATGTAGGATTTCATATAATTCCATCAAAATTGTGACCCGGCAGACGCGGACATTTGTTCCCGTTAACCCGAGGAGTATGGAAAAGCCAATGAACATCAGTATCAAAAGCAGAGTGAAGCAGGTATTAGTTTTAGCAGCTCTCATTCTTGCTGGAATAGCGATATCACAATCTCTACAAGCACAGGATTTTCATAAATCGAAAGCGAAGCATTTCAAAAGCAAATACAAGTCACAAATAAAAATAAACAGTAAGGTTTGCTCTATCTTGGCTAAGAAAAGAACCCAAGAACCAAAGCAACCATTTTTTGCTTTTCTTCAAGGAAAGCCGAAGCCAGCAAAGTATAAGCCTCAGGCTGAGGTCGATCCTCCTTCTTATGTTCGAATCAATTATAAGCCTGTTTTAGTAGCCCAGTCCGATAACAATCAACAGGGTATAATACAAGAAAATTAAAGATTGGGTGTTTAGTGTGAGCCTCGGTGAGTAAAATCATCGGGGCTTTTTTTATTCATTTACTTTTTCACAACTTGAAGAGTAGATTTACCGAATGGATTACAGTGAGGATACATTTTTTAAGAAACTAGCGCCCACGTCTCCGCATCCATTTTTAATTTCTGTTGAACGAGCAGAAGGAGTTTATCTCTATAGCCCCACGGGCAAGAGATACATCGATATGATTTCAGGTATTGCCGTAAGTAATGTCGGGCACCGCCATCCAAAAATTGTAAAAGCCATTAAAGGTCAGGTCGATAAGTACTTGCACGTAATGGTGTATGGCGAGTATGTTCAATCACCTTCTAATTTGCTTGCAGAAAAATTAACGAGCCTGCTTCCACCCAATTTGAATTGCTGCTATTTTGTGAATTCTGGGACTGAGGCCAATGAAGCAGCTTTGAAGTTAGCTAAGCGAGTGACCGGGAGAACAGAAATGATAGCCTGCCGCAAGAGTTATCATGGCAGCACCCATGGTTCGTTGAGTGTCTCGGGCAACGAAGCAAAGAAACGCGCTTTTCGCCCGTTACTTCCGGATGTAAACTTTATTGATTTTAACAATCCTGCTGATCTCGATCACATCACGGAGCGAACGGCTTGCGTGATCATGGAGACGGTACAAGGAGACGCAGGTGTACGCATTCCCAGTAAAGAATACCTGCAAGCCGTAAGAAAGAAATGTACCGACACAGGCGCCATGTTGATCTTCGATGAAATACAATGTGGTATGGGACGAACAGGAAAGTTGTTTGCCTTTGAGCATTTTGATGTGGTGCCAGATATCCTAACACTTGCCAAATCATTTGGCGGAGGGTTGCCGATTGGCAGTTTCATTTCAAGTTTTGAAAAGATGCAAACGCTGGCTTCAAAACCGATGTTGGGTCACATTACCACCTTTGGCGGCAATCCGGTGTGTTGCGCGTCTGCACTGGCAGTACTTGAAATCATTGAGGAAGAAAATCTACTAGCAACAGTAGAGGCAAAAGGTGAACTGATTGAAGACTTATTGCGCCATTCTAGAGTAAAGGAAGTAAGAAGATTTGGATTGCTCTTCGCATTTGATTTTGACTCTGAAGAAAGGGTAAATCGAATTGTGCAATATGCAAAGGAGCACGGAGTGATTTGTTATTGGTTTCTCTCGCATCCAAATAGTTTTCGTATTGCGCCTCCGCTCACTATTACCGAGGCTGAAATCAGAGAAGCTTGTGCTGTTATTTTACTAGCTATTGAGAATTCTTAAAAACAAATAACATGGAGGCAACCCAAAACAAACTGGACAGAGTGTATAAAACATTGGCGGTGATCGCGCTGGCCATTGCAGGTCTTATTTTTGCTAAAGATATCGTTATGCCCATTGCATTTGGTGCGCTCTTTTCGATGGTGTTGTTGCCCCTGGCCAAGCGATTCGAAAGGAAGACCGGTCGGATTTTTTCTATTGTACTTGTACTGCTGTTTGCGTTTTTTGTAATGCTCCTTATTTTTTGGTTTGTGGCTGCACAACTTGCTAGCCTTTCAGATAGTCTTCCTGATCTGGAAGGACGGTTTATGGCCTTGATCAACTCGGTCAGCGAGCAGGCGAATACCATTCTTAGAATTGATACGCATGAACAAACTCAGCTTTTGAAAGATGGCTTGAAGAATTTCTCGTCCTATTTTGGCTCTTTACTTCTTTCCACTTCGTATTTCGCATATTTTTTTGTGCAGGTACCGATTTATATTTTTCTGTTTTTACTTTACCGCGAGCGATTTAATGATTTCCTGTTGGCGGTTTGGCCTACATCAAGCCTGTCATGGAAGTTAGAAATTCAGGCTGTCATTCGAGGCTACATCTCGGGCTTAACACTCGTCACGCTCATTGCAGCTGTATTAAATAGTATTGGGTTGTTGTTGTTAGGTATTGAGCACGCCATTTTTTTTGGATTTCTGTCCGGAACATTAACAATGATCCCCTATGTAGGCATTACCATTGGTGCTGCCCTGCCAACACTCTTAGCATTGGTTACCAAAGACAGTGGGTGGTATGCAGTCGGTGTGATTGCGGTGCATAGCTTTGTACAGTTTTTAGAAGGTAATTTTATAACTCCTAAGATAACAGGCTCAAAGATTAGTATAAATGCAATGGCTGCCATCGTAGCATTGCTGGTAGGAGGAAAGATTTGGGGTATTGCGGGAATGATTTTAGCTGTGCCAGCAGTAGGAATACTGAAAATTTTACTTTCCTATTCGAACTCGCTTAAGCCGTTTGTTATTCTTTTGGAAGATAAGCAATCTGTACCGGAAGAGCTACCGCCAACAGATCAGTTGTGATGTCTTCGATTGAACTCTAAGATATACTTAATTAGAACTTTGTGATTGTTTTTCTCAGGCTCTTGCTGATAGTTTTTATTTAACTCCTGATCGCCTTCTTTCAAAATGGATCTGAGTGTTTTCGATTCCAGAATGAACGGGCGGCCATCGTCATCAGGCATATAAACTACAAACCCAGGATTTTTTACCGATCTTTTTGCCGCTTCAGCGTACAAAAAAGGAGCGACAATAATACCTCCTAGGAGGTGGCCAACAGCCGCATTGTTCATGCCAATTATCTTGGTCTTTGCGCGAGCGTCTTCAAAATAAATAATCTTGCCAAGAATTAACAGTTTTACGAAATAGGCACTCTGCTCGTACGTTTGTGCGTTAATAAAAACAGATTCTCCGTCACAAAAGCCATAGATATTTCTGAATTTTTTCTTGGAGTTAGGAACGAGCAACTCGTATCTCTCAAACTCGCTGGTATCCGCCTTGATTATAAAATCTTCTACAATGCTTGGGGCGTTCTCTTTAAACTCACGAAATGTAACATAGATACCTTTTACAAATTTCTTTGTCGTGAGAATATTATTTGTGGTTGGGTCTTGGCTTACGCAGAAGTTGGGTAGCAGGAGGGCAAAAAGAAAACACAGTTTCATTCATTGGATTTTCTCTATCACCAAATTATGATTGGTATAGATGCAAATGTCAGCGGCAATCGTCAGGCTTTCTCGCACCATTTCTTCAGCGGTTAAATGCGGGGCATGTTTTTTTAATGCCAACGCAGCAGATTGAGCATACATGGACCCCGACCCGATGGCGGCTACGTGATGATCAGGTTCTAACACATCGCCTGTTCCGGAGATAACCAGAATTTCATCTTTGTTCACCGCTATCAACATGGCTTCCAGTCTGCGAAGGAAACGATCGGTTCGCCAGTCTTTGGCTAGCTCGATAGCTGCGCGCTTCATGTTGCCACTATATGCGTTTAACTTCTCATCAAACCGATCAAGTAGCGTAAACGCATCAGCTGTGGAACCAGCAAAACCTGTGAGTACTTTTCCATCTTGCAGCCTACGGATTTTTTTTACGTTACTCTTGGCAATAGTGTTGCCCATGGTTGCCTGCCCATCACCTCCAATAGCCACTTGCCCATTATGTTGCACAGCAAGAATGGTAGTGGCGTGAATTTTTTCCATCTATCTTTTAGATTAAATCAATATCCTCACCGGATCTTCCAACAACCCCTTCAATGTTTTCAAGAATGCAGCACCAACTGCTCCATCTACTGCGCGGTGATCGCATGACATGGTCACTTTCATCACGCTACCAGGAACGAGTTGACCATTTTTCACGATCGCTGTTTCTTTGATTCCACCAATAGCTAAAATGCAGGCATCCGGAGGGTTGATGATAGCCGTGAAATCTTCTATGCCAAACATGCCTAAATTGGAAATAGTAAACGTGCTTCCCTCCCAATCGCTGGGTTGTAATTTTTTATCGTGTGCTTTTTGTGCCAAGTCTTTTACTTCTACCGCGATGTGCGAGAGTGATTTGTTATCCGCAAACCGAATGACGGGAACAAGGAGTCCATCTTTCACGGCCACAGCCACACCAATATGGATGTGATGATTCTTGCGCATTTTGTCGCCCAGCCAGCTTACGTTCACATCAGGGTTTTGACGAAGGGCGGCAGCTACTGCCTTAATCACCATATCATTGAAAGAAATTTTTACCGGAGCAATTTCATTCATGCTCTTGCGTGCTTCGATAGCCTTATCCATGTTGATTTCCATCGTAAGATAGAAATGAGGCGCAGAGAATTTGCTCTCAGCCAATCGCTTGGCGATGGTTTTTCTCATTTGAGAAACCATAATTTCTTCAAAGCTTTCTTTGCCTACAACTTGCGGCAACACACCAGGTGCAGCTGATGATTTTGCCTGAGCTGCAGCCGCTTGAGCCGAAGGCTTGTAGTTTTCTACATCCTGCTTAGTAACTCGTCCATTGTCTCCGGTGCCTGTTATCTTGCCGATATCGTAGCCTAATTCTTTCGCAATGCTTTTGGCAAGAGGGGAGGCCTTTACTCGTCCGTTGGCAGAAGAATCTGAAGTGCCATTCGAGGCGCTTACTACTGGCGCAGCTAGTGCCTTGGGTGCCGATGCAGCAGACGTAGTGCTTGCAGAAGATTTTTGGTCGTGTGCTTTCAATAAAGTTTGCCAATCAGCGCTTTTCTCCCCAACAATGGCGAGAACACCGTTGATCTTGACCGCCTCTTTTGCGTTTGCGCCAACGTACAGTAGAGTTCCAGTGCTATAGGATTCATAGTCCATCGTAGCTTTGTCCGTTTCGATTTCGGCCAAAAGCTCACCTGTTTTTACCTGATCACCTACTTTTTTATGCCACACGGCAATCACACCTTCCGTCATCGTATCACTCATCTTAGGCATCAGAGCAATTTCTGCTTTTATGCCTGTTGTGTCGATGGCGATCGCAGGTGACTCTGTTTTCACTTCTTGTTTTGGCTGTTCGGATTTTGCACCACCAGTTGTCGCAGCTGAGTTAGCCCCTGCTAAAAGTGCCGAGTAGTCTTCGCCTTTATTTCCCACAATGGCCAACACGCCATTTATTTGAACAGGCTCGCCCTCTTTTGCCCCGAGATATAATACTGTCCCTGCGTTGAAAGATTCGTAATCCATTGTGGCTTTATCTGTTTCGATTTCTGCCATCAACTCGCCTGTCTTCACAGCGTCACCCACTTTTTTATGCCATTTAGCGATCACCCCTTCGGTCATCGTGTCGCTCATCTTGGGCATACGTACAATCTCAGCCATCGCAATTTTTTTTAAGTTCTATTTTAATTCTGAATGTCAAAAATAGCCGTATTTGACCGATTTTCTTAGGGTCTAATTCATTTTTTATCGGGTTAGGAAAACCAACTTTTTCGTCTTTCGGTGGAATTGAGATTATTATTGACCCCTTTCTTAGTTTATAGGCATCCTGTTTGACGCGTTTTTTATTGCAATTGCCGCTTTGTTTGCCACCCATCATTAAAACCGCGCATTTATAAAGGCCTGAACATATAGAACTGGTCATTGGGCTATATTTGGCCACCAAAAAAATTCAATTCATGAGAAAAAAAATACTCTTACTTTTTGCCCTTGCGATAGGGCTAATAAGTCAGGCTGCGTTTGCACAGAAGCTTGATATGGAAAAATTAAAGGGCATGAAGCCCCGTTCCATTGGTCCGGGCGGCATGAGCGGGCGGATTACTTCGATCGATGTGGTACGCACCAACCCTGATATTATGTATGCTGGGTCTGCATCTGGCGGGCTTTGGAAAACCACAAGCGGAGGTATCAATTGGGAACCTATTTTCGACAAAGAAAATGTTCTTTCGATTGGTGCGGTGGCTATTCAACAAGATAATCCATCTGTATTGTGGGTCGGAACTGGTGAAGGCAATCCGCGTAATAGTTTAAATGGTGGGTACGGCATTTATAAGAGCCTGGACGGAGGCAAGAATTGGAAGGTGATGGGCTTGGAAAAAACGCGCAATATCCATCGCATTATCATCGATCCGGGAAATTCAAATGTAATTTATGTGGCGGCTATTGGTTCCCCTTGGGGCGAACATCCTGAGCGAGGTGTTTACAAAACAGTTGATGGCGGAGCAAACTGGGAAAGGGTTTTGTTTGTGGATGACAAAACAGGTTGTGCAGAGCTGATCATGGATCCATCGAATCCAAATAAACTGATGGCAGCCATGTGGCAACACAAACGTTGGCCCTGGACATTTAAGTCAGGAGGCCCTGGCTCTGGACTCCACATCACTTTTGATGGTGGAAAAACGTGGACAAAGAAAACTGATAAAGATGGTTTGCCGGAAGGAGAACTGGGCCGCATGGGCTTGGCCATTTCCGCCAACAAACCAGAGGTGGTGTATGCACTCATTGAAAACAAAAAAAATGCACTATACAAATCTACCGATGGTGGTTTCAAGTGGTCGATGGTGAATGATAAGATGAGTGAAATTGGTGATCGACCTTTTTATTATTGCGAGATTCATGCTGATCCTAAAAACGAAAACAGACTATACACCATTTATTCTGAAGTGAACGTGAGTGAAGATGGTGGCAAATCGTTTCAAAAATTATTGCCGTATTCAGGTGTTCACCCTGATCACCACGCTTGGTGGATCAGTCCTGAAGACCCTTCTTTTATGATTGACGGGAATGATGGCGGATTAAACATCACTCATGATTATGGAAAGAATTGGCGTTTTGTAGAGAACATACCGGTTGGTCAGTTTTATCATGTGAGTGTGGACATGGATCAGCCCTATAATGTGTATGGTGGTTTGCAAGACAATGGCTCGTGGGCAGGGCCAGCTTACACGTGGAAAGACGGTGGAATCCAAAACACGTATTGGCAAGCAGTTATGTTTGGCGATGGCTTCGATGTGCAAGCCGACCCTGAAGATAACCGTTTTGGCTATGCCATGTCGCAAGGAGGATTTCTTGGAAGATATGATCGCAAAACTGGACACACAAAGATTATCAGACCGACTCACCCGGATGCAACTTTAAAGTTGAGATTTAATTGGAACTCTGCTCTTGGATTGGATCCCTTCGACAAGGGTACTATTTATTATGGAAGTCAATTTGTTCACAAGTCGACCGATAAAGGGACAACGTGGGATATTATTTCAGGTGACTTGACAACCAACGATAAAGAAAAACAAAAACAACATGAGAGCGGTGGCATCACGATGGATGCAACCGGTGCAGAAAACCATTGTACGATTTTAGCAATAGCGCCCAGCCCGAAAGAAAGGGGTGTGTTGTGGGTAGGTACCGATGATGGACAAGTGCAACTTTCCAGAGATGCTGGGAAAACATGGACTAACCTTACTTCTAAAATTACAGGAATGCCGAAAGGAGCTTGGATACCACAGATACAAGCTTCTACCCACAATGCGGCAGAGGTTTTCGTGGTAGTAAATAACTACAGACAATTTGATTTTAAACCCTATCTGTTCCGTTCCAAAGACTTCGGGCAAACGTGGGAAAATATTGTAACGCCATCGCTAGTGGGAGAGAACAATTATACACTCTCGGTAGTACAAGACCCGCTCGAGCCTAAACTTATTTTTGTGGGAACAGAAAATGGATTGTGGGTAAGTTTGGACGAAGGAAAGACTTACACACGTTGGACTAGTGGCTATCCTGCCGGAGTTCCGACTATGGATTTGGTCATTCATCCACGTGAGCACGATTTGGCAATCGGTACTTTTGGCCGTGCCCTTTACATCCTGGATGATATTCGTCCTCTGCGTGAGATGGTGAAGGAAGGAATACAGGTTTTGAATAAGACGGTACATATTTTTGACGCGCCTGATGCCTACCAGGTAGAAACACAGGATCCTGCAGGAATTTTGTTCCCAGGCAATGCCATGTTTCAAGGCGAAAACCGGACAACTAGTGCGATGATTTCTTTTGTGATCAATAAACCGGAAGCAAAAAAAGACGAACCAAAATCAGACGTCAAAAAGGAAGTGAAACCAGTTGACAAGAAGGACGAAAAGAAGGAGGACGCGAAGGATGACAAAAAGCCAAAGTATGATTCGCTCATGCTTGAGGTATTCAATGGTAAGGGTGAGAAAATCCGAACCATTAAACAAAAAGCCCCGGAAGACAACGGGCTTAATCGTACTACTTGGTCGCTGAATGAAAAAGGTGTACGCCAACCATCTAGGGAAAAGACAAAAGCCGGAGCCGCTGAGCCATCAGGTACACAAGTACTGCCTGGCGCTTACAAGCTTAGAATAACATTTGGTGGTGTGAAAGATTCGGCAATGATTAATGTAAAATCTGACCCTCGGTATGCAACGGCATCTTCAATTATTGAAGCACGCTACAATTTGCTTAAGGATTTACAAAAAATGACTGCGGTTGGCACCGAGGCAATGAATCAGTTGCGCGAATCAAAAGAAATCGCTGAGGAATTTGAAAAGAAGATGAAGGAAGCAAAAAGAGATGATTTGAAAGAAGCGACAGAAAAGACAAAGGCGATTAAAGATTCAATTGCCACGCTCATGGACTATATCGTTGGTAAAGAAGACAAACGCCAGGGCATCGTACGCCAACCTACACCCACGCCCCTTTCTTTTGTGGGGACAGCGCAGTCTTTTATAAGGTCGTCTAAAGATCCAATTAGCGCTACCGATCAACGGGTGTTTCAACAGGCCGAACTTCAAATTAACAAATTGATGCAGCGGGTCAATCTCTTTTATGAAAAGACTTGGCCAGCGTATCGTACGCTGATGGAAAAAGTTAGTATTTCGCCCTTTAAAAATTACGAACCACTGAAGCGAAATTAAAATCTAGTCTTGCATACAATAAAATGAGCCACACGTATGTGGCTCATTTTGTTTCTGGCTGTGGCTGAATTAATATTTTTAAATTCTTGCTTGGTAGGTATAGAGCTGAAAGTATCTTCCTTTCTTTTCAATCAATTCTTCGTGCTTACCGCGTTCCTGAATTTGTCCTTCCTCAACAACCAGAATTTGATCGGCCTGGCGAATAGTACTTAGTCGATGGGCAATTACAAATGTAGTCCTACCCTGCATCAATGTTTTTAGGCTGTCTTGAATGAAGCTTTCACTTTCTGTGTCTAGATTAGATGTCGCCTCATCCAAAATTAAGATTCTTGGATTCGCCAAGATCGCTCGTGCGATGGCAATGCGTTGACGTTGCCCACCAGATAATTTTACACCCCTTTCACCAATGACAGTCTCCAGACCTTTTTCAAAGCGATCTGTAAACTCATGCACAAATGCAGCCCGCACCGCCCTCTGAAGTTCGTCTTCGGTAGCGTTCGGTCGTGGGAAAAGTATGTTTTCACGGATAGTTCCTTCAAACAAAAAATCGTCTTGTAGCACTACACCCAATTGACTTCGATAGCTGTTCAGGGAAACCTTTTCCAGATCAACTCCATCAATTGTAATAGAACCACTTTCTGGATTTAAAAAGGTGGCAGCCAATCCTGCAATAGTTGTCTTGCCAGATCCAGAAGTGCCTACTAGTGCTGTAACAGATCCTGCCGGAGAAGAAAAGCTAATATTCTTTAGAACAGCCTTGCCCTCTTCGTAGGCGAATGAAACATCGTTGAATTCAATGTTTCCTTTAATTTCATTCATGCTAATTGTTCGCAAAGTGCCGTCATCTTCGATGGGCATGTTCATTAATTCTTCGGTACGGTCAAGACCCGCAAAAGCTTCGGTTAGCTGACTTCCAATATTGCTCATTTGTACAATAGGAGCAATCATGAAAACCATAAACATTGTGAATTGAAGAAAATCACCCGCTGTCAAGTTAAAGTATCCACTCAACCCCATGATGCCCACGCTAGCTAGTCCAACAAGGAAAGTTCCGGAACTGGTTACAAAGCTGGTGGAGGTAAGGCTTTTCTTAACATTTAGAAAAAGCTGTTCAACTCCCTTTTCAAAAACCTTAATTTCTTGTTGCTCGGCATTAAATCCTTTGATGACTCTTACGCCATTTAATGTTTCGGTTAGGCGGCCAGTCACCTCAGCGGTTATTTTTCCACGCTCCCGGAAAACGGGCCTGATTATAGAGAAAGCTTTCAATGTAATGACACCGAAAATCGACATCGGTAACAAAATGAACAATGTCATTAATGGATTTATATTGATCAAAAAGATGACAGAGATAACGGCTGTCAAAACACCCCCAACCAACTGAACTAAACCCGTGCCGACAAGGTTTCTCACGCCTTCCACATCGTTCATTACTCTGGATACTAAAGCGCCCGACTTTTGATTGTCGAAAAAGCGAGTAGGAAGCCTAAGCAGGTGTTTCTGCACATTTGATCGAAGAATGGAGATAAGCCGTTGTGCCTCTACACTTAATATTCTTGTCAATAAAAATGAAGTGACTGCCTGTATTAGAATGGCCACCGTAACCCAAATCAATAGTTCTGGAAGTTTATCGAGGTCGTGACGGACGAGGATGTCGTCCATAAATGGCTTTGTTGCCCAAGGGGGCACCAGGCCGGCCGCCCGGCTTATAATGATCAACAGCAATCCTACAAACAGTATATTTTTTCTTGGCCAGATGATGGTCTTAAAAACATGGCCAATGGTCACTTTCGATTTAGCTTTTACTACAGACATAGGGGTTAAAATCAGGTTCAAATAACTTTAAAGACGTAAAGTAAGTTCCTTTAGTGTAAAACAATCCATTCTTTGTGATTTGAATTATTATATTGACGTCCTCGTAAAAGTACACTAAAATGAAAAAACTACTTTTTTTACTTCTCATTTCCTCTTCGCTGTCAGCCCAGAAATTTACGTCAGACGAAATCAGTCGATGGAAAAAGCAAGCCGCGGGGATTGAGATCATTCGCGACAACTGGGGCATTGCGCACGTGTATGGTAAAACGGACGCAGATGCCGTGTTTGGAATGTTATATGCGCAATGCGAGGATGATTTTGAAAGAGTCGAGTTGAACTACATTAATGCCTTGGGTCGATTGGCCGAAGTGGACGGGGAGGGCAAATTGTACAATGATTTAAGAACACGATTGTTTCAGGATAGCACCTTGGCCATTTCCATTTTCAACAGTAGCCAGGGTGAGATGAAAAAACTGATACATGCTTTTGCGGATGGCTTGAATTATTTTTTATACACACATCCCGAAAAGAAGCCGCAATTGATAAAGCGTTTTCAGCCCTGGATGCCGTTGTTGTTTAGCGAAGGCAGCATTGGGGGTGATATTGAAGCGGTCTCGCTTACCAAATTGAAAGAGTTTTACGGAGGAGGAAAGGATGCCACGAAAATTGAACAAATTAATTTAGATGATGGATTAGAGCCCGAACCAAAAGGATCCAATGGGTTCGCGATTGCTCCTTCTCGTTCTGCCAATGGCAACTCTTTGCTCATGATCAACCCGCATACTTCTTTTTACTTCCGCCCCGAAATTCAAATGACGAGCGGGGAAGGATGGAGCGCTTATGGTGCCGTAACGTGGGGACAATTTTTTATTTATCAGGGTTTTAATGAGCACTGTGGATGGATGCACTCTACGAGTGCAGCAGATGCCATTGATGAGTACAAGGAGACGATTGTAAAAAAAGGCGACTCTTTATTTTACAAATACGGAAATTCAACAAAGCAGATGCGTGAGAAGAAAATTGTGGTTTCGTATAAAACAGACAAGGGAATGATGAAGAGGGCATTCACTGCCTACTTTACGCATCATGGGCCAGTGATTGCAAAAATCGGTGAGCAATGGCTTAGTATTAAGATGATGCAAGAGCCGCTGCTGGCATTGACGCAATCCTATTTGCGAACAAAAGCGTCTGGACTGAAAGACTTCCAAAAAGTGATGGAGTTGAAAACGAATACATCTAACAATACCACCTATGCAGGTGATCAAGGCAACATTGCGTATTGGCACGGTAATTTTATGCCGAAAAGAAATACAGCCTATGACTATAGCGTGCCGGTAGATGGCAGCGATCCGGAGACCGACTGGAAAGGGTTACACAATGCCAATGAGACAATACAATTGCTAAATCCAGCCAATGGATGGATTCAAAATTGCAACTCTACGCCTTTCACCTCGGCAGGAACTAGCAGCCCTGATAAAACGAAGTACCCGACTTATATGGCGCCTGATTTCGAAAACGCAAGAGGTATTCATGCCGTTGAGGTGTTAAGTCGCGAAGCCTCATTCACGATCGATAAGTTGATTCTGGCGGCCTATGATCCTTACTTGCCAGGATTTGAAAAAGTAATTCCTTCAATATTGGAATCGTACGCCACAATTTCAAATTCAGATGAAGCCATCCGAAAAAAATTCGCCGAACCTATTTCTATTCTTCGTGACTGGGATAAAAAATTTTCTGTTTCTTCTGTGCCAATGACATTGGCCGTTTATTGGGGACAAGAGCTTAGGGTGCAATTATCTGATCAGATACCTTCCGGAATCGGTCAATTGGATGTCATCGATTACCTTGTCAAAGCATCTCCCGAAGTAAAAATGAAGGCACTTGCCAAAGTAGTGGACGAGTTGCAACGCGATTTTGGTTCATGGAAAGTGGCCTGGGGTGATGTGAATCGGTTTCAAAGGCTAACAGGAAAAATCGATGCGACATTCGATGACAATCAACCAAGTTTGCCGGTTGCATTCGCATCCTCATTTTGGGGCTCGCTGGCAGCCTTTGGAAGCAAAAAGTATCCAGGCACAAAAAAAATGTATGGCTATGTCGGCAATAGTTTTGTCGCGGCTGTAGAGTTTGGCAAAAAAGTAAAAGCTAAATCAGTTCTGGCCGGAGGGGTGAACAACAATCCTCTTTCACCCCACTTCAGGGATCAAGCCGGAATCTATTGCGAGCCTCGGTTTAAAGACGTTTTATTTTACAAAGAAGATGTGCTCAAAAATGCCGAGCGCAGCTACCATCCTGGCGAATAGCAAGAAACAAATCAGCCCCTCATTTGAAGGGCTGATTTGTTGTCGGAAATCAATATTTAGGGTTTTCTTTTCTTGCTTTCTTTTCAGCCCTTTTTTCAGCGTCTGTTTTTTTCGCTTCCTTCTTGGTTTCCTTTTTTTTGTCTTGTCCTTTTGACATAATAATGACGTTTAGTTGATCAAAGTAAATATAAACAATACAAAAGATCAAGTTCTTTAAGCAAATGAATTCATTACTTTTTCTTACTTTTCAAGTAAGATGAGGGTAGTTAAACTGGGCCTATTGCTAATGACAATTGGCTGTTCTCCTTTTAAAAGAGAAAAGGCTTCAGAGTCTTGGGATACTACTGGTCGTTGGATGATTTACCCCCCTATGTCTGCATCAGTGTATACGATTTCAAATAGTAGCGGTCTCAAACTATCCATGACCGCACTAGGAGGAAAGATCATGTCTCTTTATGTTCCTGATAAAAATGGAGTGTTGGGTGATATTGTCTTGGGCTACGATAGTGCTGATCAGTATTTGACAGGCAATCCTTTTTTTGGAGCTATGATTGGTCGCTTTGGCAATCGCATTTCAAAGGGCAGGTTTTCGCTTGAGGGCAAGAACTATCAGTTGCGAATAAACAATGGAATGAATTCGTTGCATGGCGGTAGGGCTGGTTTCCATAACGTGATATGGCGAGTCGAGCCTGTCACAATCAATGGGAATCAAGCACTTGAACTCTATTACCTGAGCAAAGATATGGAGGAAGGTTTTCCGGGTAATCTGAAAGTAAAAGTAACGTATTCACTAACTGATCAAAATGAATTGGTCATCGACTATGAAGCAACAACAGATGAGACCACCGTTGTTAACTTGACCCATCATTCTTTCTTTAACCTGGCGGGCGCTGGCAATGTTCTTGATCATTTGGTTGAAATTAATGCCGATCGATTTTGTGCGATAGATAGCACACTGATTCCTACCGGTGAACTAAAAGAAGTCGATAACACTGCCTTTGATTTTAGAAAGGCTGCGAAGATCGGTGAACACATAAATGATTCGGATGAGCAACTACGTTTGGGGCGAGGCTTCGATCATAACTGGGTGCTTGCCAAGAAGGAAAACGAACTTTCATTTGCAGCCCGAGTAACCGAGCCAAAAAGTGGAAGGGTGATGGAGGTGTGGACAACTGAGCCGGGGTTGCAGTTTTATTCTGGTAATTTTTTGGATGGAACTGACGTTGGCAAGGGTGGTGTGAAATATGGCTTTCGGTCGGCTCTGTGTTTGGAGGCGCAACATTTTCCCGATTCGCCTAATCACCCAAAATTCCCAACTACCGTGTTGAAGCCCGGAGAAACGTACAAGCAGAAAACAATTTATAAGTTTTCTGCGAAGTAGGTTTCTGGTTCCCAGTTTCCTGTTACCGGTAACTGGAAACCTGGAACTAGCTCACTAGTTTCAATAAGTCTTCTAAGTCAATCGGGTGTGTATACATCTCCAATGACCCGTCCTCATGGCTTGGCCACAATTCCTTCGGCCGATCCCAGTAAAGTTCTACGCCATTTTGATCTGGGTCGTTGAGATACAATGCTTCAGAAACACCATGATCGGCAGCTCCTGTCAAGGGATAATTGGCATCAAGCAATCTCCTGTAAGCAATAGCTAAATCTTTTCGAGTTGGGTAGAGAATAGCGGTATGAAAAAGTCCAGTAGTTCGTAAGGGTGCAGGTGGAGCATTCTTACTATACCAAGTGTTTAGGCCAATATGATGGTGGTAGCCACCTGCTGAAATAAAAGCAGCTTCTGACCCAAACTTTGTTGTTATCTCAAAACCCAGGAGATCACAATAGAATTTTAATGAACGATCTAGGTCGGAGACTTTTAAATGCACATGACCGATACGGGTTTCGCTGGGGATGGTGTAGTCTTCTTTCATAAGTTCGGGCTTCAAAGCGGTTGCTAATTTCCAGTTTCTGGTTCTTTGGTTACCTGTAAATGGAATCTAGTGACCAGTAACCATCAATTTACTCACTCCTCAAACTATTTACAGGATTGCTCCTCGCAGCCTTGAACGATTCAAAGCTCACGGTCAACCAGGCAATAACAAGACTTACTATTCCAGCCAAGGCAAATACAGATACACTAATCGTTGTCTTGTAGGCAAAATCTTCCAGCCAATAGTTCATTGCATAATAACCAGCGGGTATACCGATCATAAAAGCGATCAACACAAGCATTATAAAATCTTTGGAGAGCATACCCACTAAGTGTAGTACGGACGCGCCCATTACTTTGCGGATGCCTATTTCTTTTGTGCGTTGCTCTGCTGTGAACGCGGCCAAGGCATAAAGTCCCAGGCAGGCAACAAAAATAGCAAGACTGGCAAATAGCAATACCACGTTGGCCAACGTGTGTTCTGACTTATACAGGTTATCAAGGTGCTGATCTAAAAATTCATATTCGAATGCAGAGGGAATTTTTTTCTTAAAGATGTCTTCCAGTTGGCTCAATGTGCCAGCCAAATTTTCAGTATTCACTTTTACTAATAAGAAGGACAGTGATTCTGTTTTAGCATTATGAAAGCAAAAGGCACCTATTTTTTGATGAAGAGAAGTAAAGTGAAAATCTTCAGTTACTCCCACTACTTCTGTGGGGCCGTCAAAACCTTGTATCTGTACCCGTTTCCCAATAACTTCCTCGGGCGAAAGTTGTAAGTAATCCGCAGTAGCTTTGTTTATGACTACTTGCACGGTAGTGTCTTTCGGGTCTTTTGTTTCGGGCAATGACTTGCCTGTCAATAATTTGATGTTGAGCACATCCAAAACTTCACTGCTCGCACGTGTAGTAAGTAGTGCTGCGCCATCACCTTCTTCGCCTTCACGTAAAATATTGCGCATGCTGGTACCCATACCTGGGTATGATTGACTACGCCCAACCGACACAACATTGCTGAGATTTTCATATTCTGTTTTCAAGCTCATCACTTGGTCGCGATCTTTCGCCCCCGTCACCATTATTGCTACCACCTGTTCCGGTTGATACCCTAATTTTTTATCACGGATGAAATTCATTTGCTTATAAAATCCAACAGAGCATATGATAAGAACGATCGATACAGCAAATTGGAAAACTACTAGTCCCTTTCGAATAAAAGCCTGTCCGCCCCCAGATGAAGTTCTTTGTAAGGCTGATTTGGGAGAAAAAGAGGAAAGATAAAGTGCTGGATAAAATCCCGACAAAAAAGTTAATATCAACCAAATGCTTACGAAACCAATCCAGAAATAGCCGCTGCTTGCAAACTGCATTGTGATGGATTTACCTGAAAGACTGTTAAAAAGAGGTAGCACAAAAGTAAACAGCACTAAACTTGCAAGCATAGAAAGCAGCACAAACACAGAAGCCTCAAAATAGAATTTGCCGTTCAGTTGAGCGAACGTGGCTCCCAATGTTTTGGCAATGCCAACTTCTTTGTTTCTTTTTTGCGATTGGGCAGTGGTCAGATTCATGTAGTTGATGGCTGCAATAAGAATGACAATAAGAGCCAATCCAATTAAAATCTTTACTTGACCTAAATCTCCATATGGCCTGCGATCAAACGTAGCATTAAGATCACCAGACGAAAGCCGTATGTCCAATAATGGCTGCAATGCAATGGTGAACCACCGATTATCTTTCTCAATATTCTTAGCCAACATGGCCTCAATTTTTTTATCGACCTGCTCTTGAGAGGCATCTTTGTTTAGCAAAAAGAAGGTATCAAAACTCGCATTTCCCCAATTTTGATTTTTATCTTGACCAAACCAATTGGAAGAAAAGGAAGCGATTAATTTACATTGTAAAAAAGAATTGGGGGGGAAGTCTTTGTATACACCAGTAACTTCAAGTGGCTTATCATTGTCGATCGTAAGTACTTTACCAATAGGATCAACGCCATTAAAATATTTTTGTTCTGCGCTTTCGCTGATCACAATCGTGTTGGGTCTGGTAAGTGCGGTTTTGCTATTACCCTTTAAGAAAGGAATAGTAAAGACATCAAACACTTCAGGATCTGCATAGAAAAGTTCTTTCTCTGAGAATTTTTCAGTTTCTGTGGCTATAAAGCCCAGTTCCCCAAAATTGTGATGAAAAACGCGTGCTGCCTTTTCTACCTCTGGTATTTCTTTCATTGAAGTAGGGCCCAATAGATTAGGCGCACCACCCCATTTGTTGGTTTGCCCGCCAAAGTCTGCGCTAATCACGGCTCTGTAAATACGATCTTTCTTTTCGTGGAAACGATCATATGAAAGCTCATCAACTACATACAAGCTTATCGCCAAGAAAGTGGTTAGCCCGATAGCAAGTCCCGCAATATTGATAAAGCTGAAAGACTTATTTCGCAAGATATTGCGCAAAGCGATTTTTAGGTGATTGAACAACATGGGTTGCGGGTTTAAGTTATCGGTTTAAATAGTTACTTTCTTTTATTTGGGAATGTTATTTTGTTGATGTGCGCTATTCGCTTCTAAGGCTTTTGACCGGATTTGCTCGGGCCGCTCTAATGGCCTGATAGCTGATCGTTAGCGAAACAATAGTCATGACAAGTAAAAAACTCAGTACATATGTCGGCACATCAATAGCTGTGTGGTAGGTAAAATTGGTAAGCCATTGATTCAGTAGATAGTAGGACAGGGGAGTGGCTACCACAAAACCAATGAATAGAAGAAGCGCGAAATCTTTGTATATCAATTGCAGGATAGACGTAATACTAGCGCCCAATACTTTTCGTACACCTATTTCTTTTACTTTTCGCTGTACGATGAAAAGCACCAAACCGTACACACCTAAACAGGAGATCAAGATGGCGATACCACTAAATGATTGAATGATACGACCAAAGTTTTGAAACACGGCATACTGTTCATTCAATTGCTGATCGAGAAAGGAATATTCAAATGCCTTTTCAGGAAAAATGGTTAACCATTCTTTTTCCAGTTGACTGATCATAGTTTCTATATTTCTGTTTTCAAATTTGATAGAGAGTGTATTGAATTGGTTGGGGTCTATAGAAACAATCAATGCAGAGATCGGTGTAGTAAGTGCAGCAAAGTTGAAGTCCTTCACCACGCCAATTACACGACCCTCTTTTCCTTCGCGATTGATTGTTTTTCCAAGTGCTTGTGCTGGGCTGTCCCACTTGAATTCAGTAACGGCTGTTTCATTAATGATGAAGGCTTCTTTCGGATCTGTTGCATAATCGCGACTAAAGCTTCTGCCAGCAACCAGCTCCATCCCATATGCTGATAGAAAGTCATAGTCGGCAGAAATGTTTGCACAGAATAGATTATCTTCCTTTGCAAAACCGTCTGGTATGACTCCCCGGTAGACAGCACCAACACCAGGAGCGCCCGATGATAAAGTTGTATTAACAATTCCAGACTGTACTTCAATCGCAGTACGAAAACTTTGTAACCGACTCTTGAAGGTAGAATCTGATTGTTGGAAAAATCCATTCAAATTCTCGCTATAAAGTGGGATACTGATTACTTGTTCTTTTTGAAAACCGAGTGGTCGACTTTCCAGGTAGTTTAGTTGTTTCAAAATGAGTATTGAGCCTGATACCAGAGTGCAAGCGATGGTAAGCTGTACCACCACCAAAGATCTTCGGAGGAGCTGACTACCCACATCCTGGGCTCCACTGCCCTTTAGCGCCCCAACCGATTCGAACTGAGTGACAAAATAGGCCGGGTAGCCGCCCGCCAGCAATGTGATTAAAACTAGAAGAACAAAGGAAACAACAACCAATGTGCTATCTACCGATTGAAAAAATTGAAGGTTTTTTCCTGTCAACTGGTTTAGTATCGGCAATGTCAACTCAAAAGCTAGGTAGCTCATCAAGAGTGCCACGGAACAAAATAGAAAACTCTCTGCCAGAAATTGACCAATTAATTGGTACTTCATTGACCCTAAAATTTTGCGAATTCCTATTTCTTTAATCCGAGACAAAGATTGGGCTGTGCTGAGATTAATATAGTTGATACAAGCGATGAGCAACGTAAGTAGACCGGCTGCCACGAAGATGTAGATGTTGGTCATCGAATTAGTTGGCGTTGGCTCACCTTGTAAAGTACTTTTTAGATGGATATCCCTAACAGGCATCAGGGCAAATTTTTGCCCTACTTGTACCCTCGGATCAGCGTACTTTTTTAGAAATGCATCCATCTGATCATTTACACTTTGGTAAGTAGTTCCGTCTTTCAGCAGAACATAGGTGTAAGAATGACTGATCACAAAATTCATTGCGAAATTCTTGCGTAGAACAGCTTCTGTTTTCTCATCTTCTAGCTCATACATATCATCGAATGGAGCTAGCATGTTGAATCGTAAATGAGAGTTTTCAGGAAAGTCTTTAACAACACCGATTATCTTAAACGGGTGCTTACCCGAAAGCAGTAGTGATTCGCCAACCGGATTCTTGTCACCAAAGTACTTGATTGCCATTTCTTCGTTAATGAGCAATGTGTACTTATCGTATAAGGCCCTGGAAGCGCTGCCTTTAACAAACTCTATAGAAAATATTTTTAAGAAAGCAGAATCAACAAAATAGACATTCGACTCTTCAAACGCCTTGTCATTTTCGGGCAGGGTGATGCTTACATTGCGAGGATACGCTCTTGCCACTTCCTCTACCTGTGGGAAATATTCCTTGAGCGAAGGCGCAATGGGAGGTGGTACGCTAGCGATTTCCAACCCGTTAGGAACCGTATAGCGGAAACGATACATACGATCGATCTTTTCATGGTATTGATCGAAGCTCATTTCACTTCGTACGTAGGCAACAATCAATAACGCCAAGGAAAGGCCACACGTAAGCCCTATGAAATTGATGATCGAATAGGTTCTGTGGCGGATAATGTTTCGCCAGGCTGTTTTGAAGAAGTTTTTTAGCATATTAAAATCGTTGTTCGTTGTTGGTTGTTCGTTGATGGTTAATCGTTTTTGGGTTTGTATTATCAACATCCACTCGCGAGCAACCAACAACGAAAATTTATTCACTTCCCAAACTCTCCACCGGATTACTCTTCGCAGCATTAAACGATTCAAAGCTAACAGTAACCAATGCAATGGATAGCGCCAAAGTACCGGCCCATGCAAAAACTACCCACTCAACCGGAATTCGATAAGCAAAACTCTCGAGCCATTTGTCCATACCATACCACGCAACTGGAACTGCAATGACAAATGCAATTAAAACCAATTTTACAAATTCGGTCGACATCATGGCCACGATTTGACTTACGCTCGCACCTAACACTTTTCTAATGCCAATTTCTTTAATGCGGCTCTCCGCCATATAAGATGAAAGTCCATACAATCCCAGGGAACAAATGATCATCGCAATCACTCCGAAGCTGGTGATGATCTTTGATATCCTGCGGTCCTCATCATACTGTTTCTGAATTTTTTGATCAAGAAAGGAAAATTCAAAAGGTGTGTCGGTGATGAGGGATTTCCAAGTCTTCTCAATGGAGCTAACGGTCTGTTCGAAATTGCTAGTTGAAACAGAAGCAATCATAAAATCATATCGCTTAGTACTATCGGCCAACTCAAATAAGGTTGGCTTAATTTCTTCATGAAGAGAATTTTGGTGAAAATCTTCCATCACACCGATCACCTCAAAGTCATATTTCTTTCCTTCCCAATCATAGTGCAGGTTTTGTCCAACCATTTTTTCAGGTGTGAATCCGAGCTTTGTGGCAGAAGTTCTGTTCACGATTAATTTGAACCTGCTATCCATTTGACGATTGTTGGTAAAGGTGCGACCCGCAAGCAACTTCATATCCAATAGTTCCATGTAGCCTACGTCTATAGTGTTTCGCCTGATATCAACAGCCTTGTCCATGTTTCCTCCATCTGGATAGAACATCATATCGCTCCAGATCGTAGATCCGGGAATGTAGGTAGCTCCTGAAACAGTTTTAATGCTGCTATTATTTTCAATTTCTTTTTTCAAGGCATCATATTGATTACGGGCTTCATCGGTGCGTAAAGACAAAACAATTTTGGATCGATAATCAAAGCCTAAATTCTTTTCCTGCATAAAATTTAGTTGTCGGGAAATAACAACTATCCCGCACGCCAGAGCTATCGCAATAATGAATTGAAATACAACCAAAGCCTGTCTTAATGTTCCGGCAGAATTGCCAATATTCAATTTTCCTTTTAAGACTTGTGCCGGCTGAAAAGAGGACAAATAGAAAGCAGGATAACTTCCCGACACCACTCCGGTTACAATTACTAGAATAGTGGAGGCAAACAGGATATAAATAAAATTATCAGAATTAACTGAAATATTTTTATCTGTCAGCTCATTGAAGTACGGAAGCGCCAATTGAACTAACACGATGCTGATCGCAACGGAGAAAATCACAATGAGCATCGCTTCACCTAAGATTTGTTGCATGAGGGAAGAACGATAAGCACCCATTGTTTTACGAATACCAATTTCCGCAGCACGCTTTGTTGCTTTTGCAGTTGATAAATTCATAAAATTGATACACGCTATTAAGAGAATGAAAACTGCAATGGACGCGACCACATATAAATACGTAATACGAGGACTCTGGCCTACATCTGATTTTAAATAGATATCTTTTACGGGCTCCAAAGAAAGTGTTTTGTGCAATCCAAGAACTTTCATAGCCTCCGCGCCATGCTTCAGCAAAACTTCGTTCATCTTTTTTTCAACATCAATCGCATTATGACCTGCCACTAGTTTTAAATATGAGGGAACAAAATTGTTTCCAGCCCATTTTTTTTCTCCTTCTGTACGAATCCATTCACCCCACCCTTCGCCTGTCATGGAAGTAAAAAAACTTGCTTTGATAATGCTTTTGCCTTTTTCAGCGAATACGCCAGTTACTTTATACTCCCTTGGCGTCCCTCCCATGCTGATCGAGATTAGTTTATCGAGCGCAGATTCATTCCCGAAAAGTTTTTGAGAAAGTTTTTCTGAAAGCACCACCGAATTACCTAAGGTCAAAGCTTTTTTAGGATTGCCTTCTTTCAATTTATAAGTGAATACGTCAAACAAGGTAGAGTCGGCAATGAATCCATCTATTTCATAAAAGAGATTGTCTTTATAGCGGATAAGACTTTGTGCTACTCCTGGAGGATTGAGTATGCGCACGGCAAACTCTACTTCAGGAATTTCTGCTTTCATCGTCATGGCAATGGGTGGCGATGCAGTTTTTAGTTTATCTAAACCTTTATCAGATTGAAATTTGCTGTTGATACGGTAAAGGTCTTCTGCTCTTTGATGATGCTTGTCATAGCTGATTTCGTCCAGCATGTAAAGTGTTAACATGAGGCAGCAAGCAACACCTAAGGCAAGGCCGGAGATGTTGATGACGGAGTAAACTTTGTTGCGCAACAAATTGCGCAGAGCGATTTTCAAATAGTTCCTTAGCATAGGCACATTTATTTATTTCCTATTCACTTCTCAAGCTCTCTACCGGATTACTCATTGCTGCTTTAATCGCTTGAAAACTTACTGTGATGATCGCAATAGATACAGCCATAATTCCTGCAAATCCAAAAGTCCACCAACTAATATTAACTCGAAACGCATAGCCCTGCAACCATTGATTTATTCCATACCATGCAAGAGGAGTCGCGATGATCATTGCAACCAATACAAGCATAAGAAAATCTTTTGAAAGAAGTACAACTATTCTATTGACCGATGCTCCTAAAACTTTTCGGATTCCAATTTCTTTTGTCCTTGCTTGAGCTGAGAAAGTTGCGAGTCCCCATAAGCCTAAACATGAAATGAGCATGGCCAAGCCTGAGAAAACTTTGAATAGTGTAAAAAGTCTTTCTTCCGCTTTATAGAAAGAATCGATCTGCTCATCTAAAAATTTGTATGAGAAAATTCCTTCAGGATAAGTTGTTTTCCAAGCGACCTCTACAGCTGCTATGGTGTCTGGCACATTGCTATTGGCTTCAATTTTAATACCTGCTTGCTCATAATCTCTTGCATTGGGCGTTATCAATGCTGGTTTTATCAGCTCTTGTAAAGGTCCGGTATTGAAGTCACTCACTATCCCTACTATCTCTACATTGCCGCTGTTCCATCCAACCCAAATTCGTTCACCAATGGCTTCTTCATTTGATTTAAACTCTAACTCGTGAATCAACTTTTCATTGACAACTGCTTTCATGATTTGGTCTTTTTCTGGAACCGTACTCGCTACAAAATTGGTATCAGAGGCTTCTAAATATCTTCCTGCTAATAGTTGAAAGTCGTACATTTTGCAAAAGCGATCGTCACCAAAAATAAGTGTCACTTCTTTTCTAGAAGGATCTTGTCTGCCGGTGCGATTCATGATTGTTCCCCAATGGCCCTGACTGCTGGGAGTAGCAGTGGCAAATGAAACATCTTTCACTTGCTTAATCTTTTCCAATTCATTCTTAAAGAGTTCGTGTTTGTTACTGCGTGGTTGTATTTCAACATTAATGATATTGTCTTTGCTAAAACCTAGATTCTTGCTGCGCAAGAAATTGACTTGTTGGGAAATTAATAGCACCACCATCAATAAGCCAATTGATATGCTAAATTGAGCAACTACTAATCCTTTGCGCAACCACGCAGAGCTATGATCGCCAGATGAAGTTGATCCAGCTTTTAATGTAAGCGATGGATTGAATTTCGAAATTACCCAAGCTGGATAAATCCCAGCCGTCAATCCGATGAAGATAGCAGCGGCTAGGATAAAGAGCAGTAAAATAGGTGACTGGATAACATCGAACGGGATATTTTTATCCAAGAGGGAATTGATACTTGGCAGCGCCAATTGAGCTGAGGCAATGGCAAAAATCGCAGATATAAATGTTAGTATCCAGGCCTCTGATAAAAATTGAGCGATAAGATTAAACCTTCCTGCGCCTACGGATTTACGTACGCCCACTTCTTTAGCTCTTGTCAACGCTTGCGCGGTTGATAAATTGATGAAGTTAATACAGGCCAGTATTAATACAGTTATACCGATGATGCCAAAGAACCACAACCAATTAGGTGAGACTGCTTGCACCCAACCGCCCCCGCCTGCAAATGTGCTATTAAAATGAACTTCGCTCAGTGGCTGAATTTCCAGTTCGCTTTTGAAATCAGGTAAATTTTCTTTTGCATTGATATGCTTGTCACCAATCGTTTTGATTTGAGCTAGAATAAGTTTCATATCAGCATTTTCTGGAACCACGATCAATGTCTCTGTTCCGGAAACATACGTCCATCCATCTAAATTGTGTTGCAGAAATTTTTCTGCATACGAATACGATACCAGCATGGAAGCAGGCAGATGCGTGTTAGAAGGGAAGTCTTTGATGAGTGCCCCAACTGTAAATTCAAATTTATCACCAGTAGTAAAACTTATTGTTTTTCCGATGGGGTCTTCATTGCCAAAAAGTTTTTTGGCGGTAGATTCAGTTAGCGCAGCTTGGTAGGGGGTGCGAAGGGTTTTGTACAAGTCGCCATTGATGGTTTCAACTTTAAAGATTTCGATAAACTCAGGCTCCACAGCCAAAATACGTTCATCAATAAATCTTTTCTGTGGGCTTACTTCTACAATTTTGGTGTAAACAGGGTGCGCAAAACTCACATGTTCAAGCCCGGTAACTTCTGTACGAATGGCGTTTGCTAACGGAAAGGGAGTTGAAAAGTGGTAATCGGATTTGCCATTTTGTGTCCACTTGGAAATAACCCGATAAGTTCGATCCGCCTTTTCATGATAAGTGTCAAAACTTAGTTCGTAGCGAATGAACAATGCGATTACCAAACAAACACTCAAGCCAAGTGTAAGCCCGATGATGTGCAGGGAGCTATTCAGCTTTTGGCGGCCTAGGTGGCGGAATGAGAGGAGCAAGTTTTTGATGATCATTGTCCATAGAGGTTAGATGGTACCTCTTCGTATCCAACAACAATGCCATTGGTATAAAAGACCTAAAATAGGCCTTAAATGCAATATTTTTTAAAACAAAACGTCCGATTTAAAGTATTATCGTCCGTATGCGGACGAGTTGATTGAGAGACAGAAGGCTAAATTCCGAGACCTTTTTTACCGATAAAACCTTTCAAAAGAGGTTCGCGTTGTAATACCCACAGGCCCTTGATAGATTCCTCCATCGTTCCCCATATCTTCCACTATTACCTCAAGTGTATTCAGCCCATCTTTCTTTAAAAGTGTGATCGGGATCGTATAGACGCGGAGCTGATTGTATGATTGACTCTCTCCGTATGGTTGGCCATCATATGTTTTTCCAATTTGTTTGCCGTTTAGGTAAGCTCTATCGAAGTCGTCAATTTTTCCTAACAAAAGAACTAACTCTTCGTCACTTGCAATGGATTTCACATCGAGTATAAATGTTTTTTTGTACCATGCGAATCCATCATATCTTGAATATCCTTGATGCTCCCAATTAGAAGGAACCATTATTTTTTTCCATTCACGATCATCTTTTATCGGTTGCCAGTCTTTACTAGTGGTGAATGACCATAAACCTTGCAGGTCTACCAGCATTCTACTTTTCGGAGAACGATAGATACCCAATTTACCATCAATGACTCCACCACCCTGCGTAACATCATATACCCGAATAGCAATGCTGTTCTGACCCTTGAAGTTTATCAGTTCATTGGGCAGTGTATATTTTCGTTCGGTATTATAGGCGGTTTTAAATTTGGGCGGCATCGAGCCGGAAAGACCAACCAATACTCCATTTACGTAGACTTCATCACAATCATCGATAAAACCTAAGTTGAGGTAATAGTTTTCCTCTTTTACCAATTTAGTACCGTCAAAGCTTTTTCGGTACCACGCAAATCCATCGTAGCCGTTGAAGCCTTCGTCTTCCCAATGAGCAGGCACGCGAATTCCCTCCCAACCACTGTCTTGGTAATCAGTTGCAGACCACCCAGGGCGATCACCGATATGAAATTTCCAGTCTCCATTTAAACTGACTACTTGCGAAAAGATAGAATCAATGGAAAGAACGAAGAGAAGGAATAAAAAAATACCTGTTTTCAAAGGAAGTATAGTTTTTCAGTGCTGTAAAATTACAAATGTTTGAGTAAAGGTGAGTAGCCTGACCAAAAGCTACATCACCCTTCTCAAACGAACCCTAATTCATTGCAACTATTGGATTGGTGTAAGTTGTCTTTTCAAGTTGCGCTGACCACTTACCATTTTGGGATTTCATTCTATAAGTAACGGATAGAGCGGAGTTGCTAATTTCTACCCAAAATGGTTTGTCGTCCATTTTTTCCACATTGTATTTTTTGGAGAACCCACCTTCAAAGTCTTTCGGAGAGATTTTGTCTGTTTTAACTACTTCTTCGCGGTTGCTGAACTTTACGTTTACTACTTCCTCTGAGTTGTAGGCGTAAATAACTTTGATAATGTCCTTTTGCGTAGTGGAAATAATTTTAACAGAAGGACTCTGTTGATTTTGTGCTTGCACATTTCTCAATGTCATGACGCTAACTGCTGCCACAATAACCCCTGCAATGATGATTTTTGTTTTCATACTATTATTTGTTTTAGTGTTTTCTATTGTTTGATTCACACTACAAATAACGGCATGCTCCCTAGTGAAGATGTCACCGGGCAGTAAAGGTTTGTAACAAGATGTAACTGTTGGTCGATGGGAAATAGTCAATAGTCCATGGTCAATCGCCCGCTAGCCATCGACTATAGACTACAGACTAAATCACGAGCTTATATCCGGTGCCGTGCACAGTTAAAATGACTCTTGGTTGGTTGGGATTAAGTTCAACCTTCTGGCGAAGTCGAACCACAAAATTATCAACGGTTCGGGTAGTGGGTTGTTCATCGTAGCCCCAAACTTTTTCTAGTAGATCATAACGACTTACTACTTGGTTTTTATGTTGATTCAAATAGGATAAGATTTCAAACTCTTTATGTGATAGTTTTATTTCGATTTGATTCTCGGTGGCATAAAAGGATTCAAAATCAATATTGAGCCTGCCTATGGTAGTTCTTGCAGAATCTTTTACAGGCTGTAGCTGACTGCGCCTCAAAATCGCTTTTACTCGCGCCAATAATTCGCGAACACTAAATGGCTTGGTGATATAGTCATCAGCACCAAACTCAAGACCCAATATTTTATCGATTTCTTCTCCGCGAGCAGTCAATAAAACTATCGGAGTGCTTATGCCAACAGATCTTGCCGCTTTGCAAACGTCAAAGCCGGAGAGTTTAGGCAACATCACATCTAATAAAACCAGATCGAACGAATTGGTTTTTATTTTAGACAAACCCTCCTCTCCATCGCTTGCTGTCTCAACCAAATATCCCTCTAATTCCATGTTGTCTTTTAACCCGAGTTGCATGGAAGGTTCGTCTTCGATGATTAATAGTTTTGCCATTTTCTATGTGTGTGGAAAGTAAAGAGTAAATGTTGATCCTTTGCCTAGTTCGCTACTAACAGTTATTTTTCCATTTTGCTGTTCAATCAGTTGTTTGACAATGGAGAGCCCAAGTCCTGTTCCTTGGCTTTTGGCCAAATTACCACTCGATACGCGGTAGAATTTATCGAATACATGTTTCTGGTCAACTTTGGCAATCCCCAGTCCAAGGTCTTTTACAGCCACCCATCCAAAATTAACGTCATGCCCTAGAGTGATTTCAATTTTCTTTTGCGTGCTGCTGTATTTGATGGCATTGTCAATTAGATTGATGATCATTTCTGTAATCGCTTCTTTGTCGGCTTTAACTACAATAGCCTCTCTTGGTTCAAAATGGTATTCGAATCCTTTATTTTTTAGATGGAAGTCATAGGTTTTAAGAATTGCCTGAATCTCTTTAGTGAGTTCAATAGATTCAATATGTAGCTTCTTCTTTCCCGCTTCTGTTTGACTGAAGTTTAATATTTTATTGACGATACCTGAAAGGCGTTGTGTTTCTTTTGTGATGATTGAATAGTACTCCTGTTTTTTCTCCTCTGTCTTGGCGCGTCCCATTTCAAGGGTTTCAGCAAACATGCTGATCAATGCCAGCGGGGTACGAATTTCGTGCGAGACATTGGAAACGAAGTCGGATTTATTTTGCGCCAGCTGAACTTCTTTTTTTACATTTCTAAAAACAAGAATGAGGGCGATGATGAGTACGATATCCAACCCAACAAGAAAAATAAGGTTGGTGTTGGTGCGCTCTTTTACAATTTGTTGGAGTGAAGCACCTTTTGTGCGAATACCAATGGAGTAGTCCGGGAAAATCCAAAGATCTTTTGTAAAGGCATCGGAGTTTAGGCGGGTGGTGTCACCTTTTTGGGTCGAGTAGATAGGGCTAATTGAAGATTTTGAGAAGACAGAAAGAATAAACTGGTCTTTGGCAATCACTTGAAGACGCGGACCAACAATATCTTCGATAACTGCAGATGGATCAACGATAAGTCCGGCAACTCGAAAAGAAGCGTCCATGCCATCGGCTATGAAAATCAACATTCGCGCATTGGTTGTTCCCTGCCAATCACTTTGAATCGTTTCTATTTTTTGAAAGCCGCTTTTTTTATAGCCGATTAACCTGTTGATCTGCACGCTGTTTTTTTGCAATGCATCTTTTATAGACGGACGAAGCGAAACCAACAACACGCTATCTTGGGCGTATTCATGAATTGAAGTGTCGTTTAGACTGTCGACTAAAAATACCATTTTTACTGCGGCATTGGTAAGCAATGCCTGTATGCTAGAAGGAACTTCTTGCTCGATCGTGCTACTTTCAAAGCCACGCTGCGCTTTGGCCACCCAGTTCTCCAGCGCATTATCTGCGTGCTGGTTCACCGAAAATAGAATTGCCTCCAATTGCTTTGTATAAATATCTTCAATCATTTTTTCATCCTTGTTGAGGGACGAAATCTCATATACCGAAAAGAATAATACCGGTATTAGAAAAATCATCGTAAGGATGAGGGCAATTCGTTTAATGGGATTCATACACTACCTAAATCACTACAATCTTACGATTTATTTTTTGCGTATAAAGTAGTACGAATTGAGATTATTCGATATTAAGCTATCATTCACTTCGCAAACTGGACGCAGGGTTGCTTGTAGCGGCCTTTAGCGCTTGGGTGCTAACGATAGCCAAAGCAAATAGTAGCGAGGTACCACCAGCAACAACCACCGTCCACCAGGGGAATTCAATCCGATAGGGGTAGCGCTCTAAAAAAGAACTTAGTGTCCACCATGAAAACGGTACTGCAAAAACAAAAGAAATCGCAACTAACAGGGAGAACTCTTTTGAGATCAGCGTTACCAAACTTGGAACCGATGCACCCATCACCTTGCGAATACCAATTTCTTTCGTCCGCTGCTCGGCTGTGAACGCAGCTAATCCAAATAAACCCAAGCCAGTAATTAGAATGGCCAGGAACGCGAAAAGATTTGCCAGCTTACTGATCAAATTAATTGCGGTGTACTTTTTATTGAATGTTACGTCCGCAAATTGGTAGGTGAACGGATAGGCTGGATTATTCTTTTTAAACACTTCCTCAATTTTTTTTACTGCAGACGGTAAGTCAGCGGTTTCTTCTAAGCGAAGCGTAACAGAACTTGCCCACTCGGGAAAGTAAGCAACGAACATAGGAGATGCTTTTCTATAGGGTGAACCCATTAACACATTGTCAAGGACGCCAACGATTTTGCATTTTCGATCTCCCCAAAACACGACTTCGGTACCTAGTGTCTCTTTCAAATTCATTACATCTGCTGCTGCTTTATTGATAAGAACGGATGCCGTATCAGCATCACTGGCAAAATCACGACCTTCCAAAATTTTGATGCCCATGGTTTTGGTATAGTCCAGTTCTGTGGCAATGGTTGCGAACAGCACCTTTTCTTCCTCAGGCTTGCCCGGCCAACTCATAAAATTGTTTGAATAAATATCGGTGATGGGGCTATTGGATTTGGTCATCGAGCTGACAGCACCAGTAGCTACCACTTCATTGCGAATCGTTCTAAAGTTTTTACCGATATCGTCTGAGTACGGTATCATCATCAGGTTCTTTTGATTGTATCCTAAATCGCGCTTTTTTACATGGCGTATTTGCTCGGATACTACGAGCGTGCTAACGATTAAAAGCGTTGCAAAAAAGAATTGAAGTACTACCAATACCTGCCGAGGCGTGGCCGCACTTTTTCCCACTTGTAATTTCCCTTTCAAAACCTTTACGGGATTAAACGAAGAAAGATAAATAGCAGGGTAGCTTCCGCTTACAATGCCAGTAAGCAATACAATGCCAACACAGGCTGTCCAGAATAGTGGTGAACTGTAATCTAAAAAAAGTTTCTTTTGAGTGAGGTCATTATAGAACGGCAGCGAAAGCTCAACCAACACCAAACAGAGAGCGAACCCGATAGATGTCAGAAGAATGGATTCACCCAAAAACTGAACAATCAATTCCCGCCTGCGAGACCCGATACTTTTGCGCACACCCACCTCACGCGCTCTTCGTTCGCTCCGTGCGGTGGCTAAATTCATAAAGTTGATACAAGCAATCACCAAAATAAAAATCGCGATGGCTGAGAAACCAATGACGTAATCAATTGTTCCACCGGACTCTTTTCCGTTCTCAAAAGAAGTATGCAATCTCCATCGTTCCATCGGATGTAAGAAGAATTCGCGTGGGACATCTGTTTGACCTTTTTTTACCAGCAAACCCTTAATCTTCTCGTTGACATCTCCAAGAACGGCTCCTTGTTGTAATTCGATAAATACCTGAAAGCTATAGTCACCCCAGTTGCTGTTCTCGTCAATTTGTGCAGACTGTAGTTTGTGAGGCATTAAGCAATCAAACTCAAAAGAAGAGTTGGAGGGAACATCTTCCAGTATACCTGTTACTGTCAGTTCTTTTGCGTTATCAACTTTCACTGATTTTCCGATGGCATCTTCCGTACCAAACAGTGCTTTTGCCGTGGAAAGGGTCAGCACAATACTATTCGGATCATCCAGTACTTTATCAGCCTTTCCAAAAAGCAGGTGGAATTGAAACATTTCCAGAAATTCTTCGCCTACATAGAAGCTTTTTTTACTCATTCGTTTTTCACCCGCGGTTAGCAAACTTTCACCGCCCCAATTGGCAATGGTTGTATTTTTAATACGACTGTCTTCATTCCTGATTTCTAAATAAGAAGGGTAAGGGACTGACTGGAAGGTATTCACCTTACCATCATAAGTGGCGTTGATCCAAAGCTGCGATAGGCGATTTAATTTTGGTTGAAAACGATTGTAAGAAAGTTCATCAAACACCCAAAGTGAAATAAGGATACTGCAGCCTAAACCCACTGCCAGCCCTACGATGTTAATAAAAGAATAAACTCCATTTCTGGTAAGATTCCTGAATGCTACTTTTAAATA
>JANNQG010000028.1:0-204062 GCA_031400595.1 Cyclobacteriaceae bacterium | reverse complement strand
TGCAACCTATGCACCAGCTGGTGTTGTCTGGTCAGGGGGGCTTGGATCATTTGTTTCTGGCACTAGCCCAACCGGTAGTTATAGTTTCAGCAATCCATTGGAGATTAGCAGCACAACCCCTGTCACTTTAACATTAACAGGAAACGATCCGGATGGGGCGGGACCTTGTACTTCTGTGACAGACCAGATGAAATTGACTATTAACCCGTTGCCCGTTGTGGCGTTTTTCGGACTACCTGGTTCACTAGCTGAAAATAATCCTGTAGTTATTTTATCTGGTAATCAGTCGGGTGGGCTTTTTACAATCTTACCTATAACATCTAACATAGGTAGTACCGTGCAAAGCCCTATTTTGGATAAGGCGTCTTTTGACCCAAGTGCTGTTACCCTTGGCCCAAATACAGTTACCTACTCATACACAGACGTGAAAGGATGCACAAATTCTAGTTCTCAGGGAATTTTGATTAATCCAGTTACCACGATCAATTGGACGATTGACGCATCCAAAGGAGCTCGGCAAAACGCAACTACATTCGAATGGGAGCTTTGCGGCAATCAAGGAGATGTTCAATTGTTTGGAAGCCCCCCTCCGACAGGCCCTGCCGGAGTCGGAGTATTCTCTGCTAGTTCCGGCTTATTGTACGGCAATGCCTTGACGGTTTTTAAAAGAGGTCCGGACTATTTCATAGATACAAATGGTGCAGTTTCTGATACCTATCTCATCACGTACACGTTTACTAATACAGTGAGCGCAGTAACCCAATTGAGTTTTAACTTAAACTTATTTTCCAAGCCCAATGCAATCATCACAACCCCGCCAAACAATTGTGTTAAAGATGTAGTTAAATTTACCCAGGCCTCTAACATCCCTCCAACTCCATTTCCAAGTTCGATCGTTAGTTATCAGTGGAAATTTGGTGATGGTTTGGATGCGACAAACTCATACGATACTACGAGCCATCGATATGCAAAAGCCGACCCTTACAATGTGATTCTAAATGTTACCACTTCGCAAGGCTGCGCTGGTTCAACGAGCATACCGATTAGAGTCGGAGATGTTCCCCTTCCGAATTATGCTTGGTCTTCCATTTGCACAAATGCAGTAACCCAATTTAATGATCAGACAACAAAAGTGCTAGGAACGACCCCACCGGGGCTCAGCAATATTGTAAATTACACTTGGGATTTTGGAGACTTAACGCCTCCATTAACTGGATTCGGTCCAACTTTTAAAAACCCAACTCACGTATATGCAACTCCTGGAGTTAGGACCGTACGACTGCGTGTTGATACTGATGATGGTTGCAATGCCATCATTGATCAGACAATAACTATTCTTAATGCTGGGCCAACCGTAACGCCAAGTTCGACAACGCCATATAAAAATAATTTTGATGCTCCCGATCTTGACTGGTTTAGAGAATCAAAAGTTATTAGCCCTCTAAATGCTATTCCATTAGTGTATGGTGCTAATAGTTGGTTGCGAGTGACTCCTTCTGGTTCTACGATTACATCTACGGCAGGTGGTACGGGCGCTTGGTGGACCGGTGAAAAAATTATTGCCGACCAATCGGCAAGTGTTGCTCGCCCTACCTATTATGGAAACGAAGTTTCATGGGTAAATGGCCCATGCTTTGACTTGCGACAATTAAATCGTCCGATGGTTGCCTTGGATTATTGGGCAGATGCCGAAAGTAATCTTGATGGCGCTGTGTTGCAATATTCTGTTGATGGCGGAATAACTTGGCAAATTGTTGGCCCATTGGCGGGGCTGCCTACAACGCAACGCGACCAGGGAATTAATTGGTATGATAAGGATGCGGTCATACAAGCAAATCCCGGGCAGCAGCCGTTCTTTGGTCCCTATGGCTGGACTGGCAAGAACGGCAAATGGAAAAATGCCCGCTACAATTTAGACATGGTCGATCCTCTTAGGAGAAGTCAAGTTCGCGTCCGGGTTGCATTTAGTAGCAACCAAGGCAATCCTCAGGGGGCCACGGATCCAAATTTTGATGGTTTTGCATTTGATAATTTCTTTATTGGTGAGAAAGAGCGCGTAGTGTTGCTTGAACATTTTACCAATTCTTCACTCAGTGGAAGTCTGGCAGCTGACGCGTACTTGAATAATCTTTTTGACAATGATATTGCACTAAGAGGCACTAGTGGCAATGACTTCAATGACATTCAGTATCATGTCGGTTTTGGTAGCGCAAATAGCGACCCTCTCAATGCAGACAACCCGAATGACCCGAATGCACGGGCTTCTAGCTACGGAGTGTCCCAACCACCTAAAACATTCGTGGATGGACTAAAGAATCAAAAGTTAGATGGCACTACAACCAAACTTACCAACGTTGAAATTGATAGGCGCGCGCTGAGGGCACCTAAGTTTAAGTTGAGACTTGATACGACCGCCACAACTGGAGCTAACCGAGAGAATTTGATCAACGTGCGGCTAACAATGGTGGCAGACACTGTAGTAAATTCACCATTGATTGCACAGGTCGCATTGGTGGAAGATAACGTTATTACACCCAATGGGATCTTTAAGAACGTTGTTCGGAAATTGCTCTTTGGCAGTGACCCCACAAAGCCTGATGGAATAACCGTAACACAACCTTTTACAGTTGGACAATCGGCAGTACGCCCTGCGCAACCAGCGGCAGATGTTGAAATCAATGTGCCAATCTCTAATCCTAATAACTTAAAGTTGATTGGATTCGTGCAAGACAAAAATACAGGTGAGATTTACCAAAGCACCATTATGAGAGTGAGGCGCAAGGTGGGATCTGTGGTGGTTGGGTTGGAAGACGATCCACTGACCGTAACTAATTTGAAGGATCTTCAAATCTTCCCCAACCCGGCCAACGGTAAGTTTAACTTCGGCTATCCGGGCAGTTACCCAGACGGGTACATCTGGAAGATTGCAGATCAACGAGGTATTTTTGTGTTGACCGGAGACTTTACGGGCGCTGTCAATGGAATAAAATCAATTGATGTATCTACACTCACCAATGGCGTCTACTATGTGTTGATTGGTGCCGAGGGGAAAGTACCTGTCTACCGGAAATTGGTAGTGATGAATCAGAACTAGATTTTGGACGCTGCAATGTCGGCAGTTGCGTTCTCAAGTATGCTACAGAATGATTCGATCGACTGATGGAACTCGGGTAAAACTTGTCTCGTTTTTGCGATTCGTTCGATGTCAGCCGCCAATTCTTTTGCTTGATGTATACCCAGCAAAGTAATAGAGGGTTTTAATTTGTGGGCTGCACGCGAAAGATTTTCCCAATCTTTTTGTTTAGAAAAGGTTCTTACTTCTGCAATGCTTTTTGGCATTGTTTTCAAATAGGCGTCAATCATTTCGTTCACAAAGTCTTCGTTATTGTTCGAAACACTTTTTAAATAACTCAAATCAAATGAAGGACGATCTACATTTTTTACTTCCGATACCTTCGGTTTTCTAACAACCACTTGGCGCTTGATCGCTTTAAAAAGATCTTCAGGAGTAAAGGGCTTTGATATGCAATCGTTCATACCTGCTGCTAAGCATTGTTCTACATCTTTCCTAGTGGCATTGGCCGTTAGCGCAATAATGGGTAGTTTATTTTTGGGGTCGTTCAGTTCACGAATTATTTTGGTTGCTTCAAATCCATCCATAACAGGCATTTGAATGTCCATCAGCACTAAGTCAAGCGAGTAAGTTTTTACAGTTTCCACTGCTGAAGCACCGTTCTCGGCAAATCGCACCTTACAGCCCCACATCTTTAAAATACTCCCAGCATAAAGTCGATTAATATCGTTGTCTTCTACCAGTAGCACATTCAATCCGCTTAACTTCTGTTGTGTGCCGTTGCTTGTCGTATAGCTGGATAGATTGATGGATTTTGCGTCACCTTTTTGGTAGGGGAGTACAAATGAAAAAGTGGATCCTCTGTCTACTTTGCTATGGACACTGATTCGACCACCTTGAAGTTCGACCAACTGTTTTACAATAGTGAGACCCAGTCCGGTACCTCCGTATTTTCGCGTAACACTTGTGTCTGCCTGGCTAAAGCTTTCAAAAATTGTATGTAACTTATCTTTTGGTATTCCAATCCCTGTATCTGTCACTTCAAATTGGATTTGGAATTTTTTTCCTATGTGACTGTGGACTTTGCAACCTACATGAATCGAGCCGTTGTGCGTGAATTTAATAGCATTACTAATCAGGTTAATAAGGATTTGATTCAATCGTACCGGATCGCCTACAAAGATTTGGTTTGCCTCGGGTTCAAGATCAAAGTGAAACTCTATTCCTTTTTCCTTTACTTGATGGTTGAACGTACTGGCCAACGACTGAAGCAAATCATTTAGGTTAAAGCCGATTTGCTCAAACTTCAGTTTTCCCGATTCGATAGAGGCAATATCAAGAATATCATTAATAATTACCTTTAGATTATCCGCTGCACTTTTGATAGCGCTTAAATAAGTTGCTTGGTCAGTTTCACTGGGCTGCTGACTCAGCAACGTTGCCATGCCGGAAATCCCGTTGATAGGGGTGCGTATTTCATGGCTAATGTTTGCGAGAAATTGCTCTTTGGCTTTTTGCGCTCTTTGCAGTTCCTCTGCATCCCTTTTTCGCTGCGTAATATCACGGCAGTCAAGGATGAAGCCTTCTATCTTTTCTTTCTGTTTAAGATTAATCGAATTAAATTCCAGGTATTTATAGGTTCCATCTTTACAGAGAAATTGAAATTCGATCGACTCCGCGTAGACTTTTCTCTTGATTTTCTTAAAGATGGAGATCAACTGAGGAAGATAGGAAGCCGACAAATAGTTAAAAAAATTCTTTCCGATGAGACTGTTGGGGCGATACCCAAGTGTTTCTTTGACGGATGAATTTACATACTGAATATCGCCACTGTAGTCTATAACAAAAATAATGTCTGAACCGTCCTCAACCACTGCCTTGAAAAAACCTCCTCTCTTAACGTAATTTTTTAGTTCACTCATAGGCTATATTCCCGCTTGTTCCATCTCCTTTAGGTACCGATAAATGGACGACTTGCCAATGTCTAGTCGCCTGGCCACTTCAAGCACATTGTCATCGTATTTTTTCAGAAAGCTTCTAATAATGTAGTAGGTATACGCTTGCAAAGTCATTTCCTTCTGCATAAAATTGTCAGCATGGATTTGACTATTAAATGAGATATCATCTGCTTTAAGCTCCTGGCCATCGCCCAGTACAGCCGCCAATTCAATAATTGCTTTTAGTTCCCGCACATTACCAGGAAAACTATATCCCAACAATTTTTTTTGTGCATCATCGCCTATTTTCATTTTAGGCATTTGGTTTTCCCGGGCAAATTGATCTAGAAAATGTTTGCCAATCAAAATAATGTCTTGCCCGCGTTCTCGCAACGGGGGCAGGTGTATAGGTAGACCAAGCAATCTGTAATACAAGTCTTCTCGGAATGATTTTGCGCGTACCTCGTCCTGCAAATTTCGGTGAGTGGCCACCACAATACGCACATCTAATTTTTGAACCTGGTTGCTGCCTATGCGCGTAAGCTCTTTTTCTTGCAAAACCCGTAGTAATTTAGCCTGGAGGCTGATATCCATTTCTCCGATTTCATCAAGAAATAAAGTACCACCTTCGGCCTCTTCGAATTTCCCGATTCTTCGTTGCAACGCGCCCGTGAAGGCTCCCTTTTCATGACCAAACAATTCGCTTTCTATCAAGTCCTTTGGTATCGCAGCAACATTTACCGCTATGAACGGTTTGTTCTTTCGTTTAGAATTGTAGTGGATGGCTTTTGCAACCAGTTCTTTTCCGCTTCCTGTTTCTCCGGTAATCGATACAGTGATAAGGGTTTTTACGGCTCTTTCGATATTCTCAAATACCTTCTTTATTTGACTACTATTTCCGATAATACTTTTTTCGAAGTCATATTTAACAGAGATCTCCTGCTGAAGACGCCCAATTTCGCGGATTAGGGTTGTCTTATTCCTTGCATTTTTGATCGAGTTTAGTATCCTGTCTTTTGCTTCCTCATCTTTTGTGATATAGTCAAATGCACCTGCCTTGAGGAGTTCCACGGCCGTACCAATTTTATCCTGCGCTGAGATGATAATAACTCCAATATCCGGGTTAAACTCGCGTATCGCTTTTAGCACTTTCTCCCCAGCCATGTCGGGCAGGCTGTAATCTAACGTAATTACGGAGGGCTGTTTGTAGAGGTTATCGACACACTCTTTTCCACTGGCATAAAATTCTGTTTCGAAATCAGGGTTTAAAGCAAGTACATAGCGCAAGAATTTTGTGTAGGTAGGGTCATCTTCAACAACAAAAATTTTAATTGGGTCTTTTTCGTACATCCGTATGCTCTTTGTTTAAAAGTAAGCGAAAACACTTAGTTATTAAGGCAAAATTTATAAATTTTACATTAAATTCGTAAAGCACGTAAAATTATGATGCGAGAACTCGACAAGCTTTCCCCTTCCGAGGGTGATTTGATGCTCAAAGCTCCCTTGCTCGTTTGCATCCTAATTGCGGGCGCTGATGACGACATTGATCGAAAGGAGATAAAAAAGGCGATTCAACTTGCCCAAAAAAACCAAGGACGCGGGAAGTCAAGATTGATGGAATTCTATCGGCTAATGGCTGAAGACTTTGAGGATAAATTGAAAGTGCTCATCCAGTCTTTTCCGCCAAAAGCGGCTCAACGCGAGCCAATAATTGTTGAAGAACTCACCAATTTGAATCAAATCTTTTCAAAAATTGACAGGCAACTGGCTTCAGAATTTTACCAAAGTTTGCTTGAGATCGCGAGAAAAACAGCGGAGTCTTCAGGGGGACTCCTGGGTTTAAAGTCGGTTGGCGAAGAAGAGGCCAGGTTCGTGAACCTTCCCATGATTAACAACCCAACGCAGAAATAAGACACTTCCATCCACCTTCCCAAGCTGTGAGTAGGAGGATGGCAGCAATCTAATTTGTATTTTTCGGGGCAAATTTTGAAACTCTTTAATGCCCCAAAGTAGAAGTGTTTTTGATAGTTCCGCCATCCCCTTCAGGCTGGTATTTATCATGTGGTTATCTTTTAGCATTCAATTTTTCTATCATGTTGATTTAGGTTTTTTGGGAATCATGCCCCGAAGTCTTTCCGGCCTTGTTGGAATCTTAACTGCTCCCATGATACATGGAAGCTACATGCACCTGCTGTCGAATACTTTTCCTTTGTTATTTCTGGGTACGTTACTTTTTTTCTTCTATGACAGAATTGGCACCATCGTTTTCTTTCGATGCTACCTTTTCACAAACCTGCTTGTTTGGATTTTTAGCCCTCGTGCTTCCTACCATATTGGAGCCAGTGGTTTGATTTATGGGTTAGCTGCATTTCTCATTGTTTTCGGATTCTTGCGTCAGGATTTTTTGTCCTTGCTGATCTCAGTTGCCGTGGTTATTGCCTACGGGGGTATATTTTATGGTGTTATGCCGATGGACCCGCGCATATCCTGGGAGTCGCACCTGGCGGGGGCATTGGTAGGAAGTGTAACAGCATTTAACTTGGCTGACAAAAAAAGAATACGATGATATGGATGCCTCAGCAAAAAAAATAGTTGATCGGCTCAAGGCGAAGAAGTTTGACCCCGTATACTTGTTACAGGGTGAGGAGACATATTATATCGACTTGATTGCCAATTATATTGAAGCACACGCATTAAGTGAGAGTGAAAAAAGCTTCAATCAAGTAGTTCTCTATGGAAAGGACGCACCGGTGGCCATGATATTGACGAATGCAAAGCGTTTTCCAATGATGGCGGAACGGCAGGTGGTCATCGTTCGTGAAGCACAAGATATTCCCGATTTGCAAAAAGAATCGGGTACAAAACTATTGCTGGACTACCTTTCTCGACCAGTACCCTCCACCATTTTGGTGTTGTGCCACAAGCATAAAACACTTGACAAGAGAAAAGAATTGGGTAAAAAGGCGGAGCAATTGACTACTTCCGCCACGTTTAAAAAGCCATATGAGAGTCATCTGCCTGAGTTTGTTGCGGCTTATGTTAGCGACAAGGGCTTTCAAATGGAAGAAGGTGCGATACGGGTACTGACGGAGTACGTGGGAAACGATTTAAACAGGCTAGCAAACGAAATCGACAAGGTGCTTATTGGTGCTGCCATCAATGAAGTGATTACTTCAACAAAGGTGATGGCACAAGTGGGCATTAGTCGCGAGTACAATATCTTTGAATTGCAGAAAGCGTTGATTGCCAAGGAAACGTTGCAGTTGACCAAAATACTGAACTACTTTGAGGGGAATGTTAAGAAGAACCCAGGTATTCCTCTCGTTGCTTTTTTGTTTTCCTTTTTCAGCAAATTGCTAATTGCTGTTTCAACGCCTGATCGAAGTGAGAAAGGGCTTGTGACAGCATTGAAGATTAGTCCTTTTGCTGTTAAAGACTATCTGAGTGCATTAAGAAATTTTCGTCCGGATCAAATTATCAGAAATGTTTCGCTCTTAAAACAAGCTGATCTAAAATTGAAAGGTGTAAATGTGGGGAGCGAGGATGAAAGTCAGATTCTAAAGGAGCTAGTTTTTAGGCTGATATTCTGATAGTTATCCTCATCCAAATCAACTGAAAGTTTGATAAGTTATTTTTGCTTTTATTGAATATCTACCCTCGATTCTTCCACTAATTACCAAGTTATTGGTAGCTTTGAACTCGTGTAGCTGAATTATTTTTTGCACGCAATGATTTTTTTTAAACGGAGTACTATACTAAGCACCGCATTTTACTGTTTTGTGGAAAAGCTTTTCATGAAAGTTATTTTCACCCTTGCATTCAGTCTAATCCTATTTCATTCTGTTGGTGCGCAAGACCTTCTTTCACAGCAGAAGATAGAAAGAACCTATCAAATGGGAATTGACCAAGTGGATATAGGGCAGTTTGGGCCGGCTCGCGAAAGTTTCTCTGAATTGCAGATGCTGCTTGCGCCCGGTGATTTACGTTTCATAGATGCAGAATATTATATCGCCTACTGTGCTCTTAATTTATATCATTCAGACGCGGAAAAGAGATTTTCAGATTTCGCAAATGCCTATCCGAACCATGCGAAAGCAATCGTGGCGAATTTTGAGCTCGCTAACTTTTTTTACATCGAAAAAAACTACAAGAAATCTTCCAACTATTTCAGCAAGGTTAACTTTTCTAATCTGAGTATTGAACAGCAAAACCGTGGCAGATTCAGATTCGGCTACAGTTTGTTCAGCCAACGAACCTTAGTTGAGTCGCTTGATCAATTCAACTTTATTAAAACGCAAGGGGGGCAGTATGGCCCCGCTGCCAGCTATTATTCCGGTTTTATAGAATATGGAAAAAGTGACTTCGAGAACGCACGTTTAGATTTGCAACGGGCTGAGCAAAATGAGGCATACGGAAAAATTGTTCCCTACTTATTGGCCAACGTGTATTACAAGCAGAGAAAGTACGATGAGCTACTAAGTTATAGCTCTCAGTTGGGCAATAGGGAAGGGATTAGTAATGCGGAGGATCTATCGCTATTGGTTGCTGAGGCCTATTTTAAGAAAGGAAATAACAAAGAGGCTTTAGCTGCCTACACTACTTATTTGAATGGCAAAGAGGATACTGCCGACAAAGGTATTTTACTACGGGCTGGCTATGCAGCTTTTATCTTGAGTGAAGATGACATCGCCCTGCGATATCTAAAATCCTCATTTAGCGATACCGATTCGATAGGGTATTATTCTGCCTACTACCTGGGGTCTCTTTATTTGAAGAAACAACAAAAGCCGATGGCCCTTACGTCATTTGACATCGCCCGGAAGTTTAAATCCGACAAAAAGCTAGTCGAAGAGTCTACTTTTCAATTTGCAAAAATTGCCTATGAATCAGGTCGGGCAGATCAAGCTATTGGTGAGTTTGAAAATTTGCTAAATGCTTTTCCGCAAAGCGCCTACTCAAATGAAATCAGAGAACTGCTTTCGCAAGCCTATGTAAACGCCAGCAACTACAATAAGGCAATAGCCTATATTGAATCGTTGTCGTCACGAAGTGTAGCCGTAGATCGAGCATATCAGAAAGCAACCTTGCTAAAGGCCCTTGACCTGTTTAATCGAGAAGACCACCTTCAAGCGAGTCAATATTTTGAGAAATCAGTTCAGTATCCGATTAGTCAGGACTATGTGGCTGAAGCCAATTTCTGGAATGGCGAATCTTTGTCGATACAAAAGCAATATGAGCAAGCTGCAATCCATTACTTAAGAGTGGTCGGGTTAAAAGGATATTCCAACATGGATGTCTTGTTGAAAGCAGGGTACGGTCTTGGGTATTCCTATTTCAATCTGCAGCAGTATGATCGTGCACTTTTTAATTTTAAAGAGTTTGCAAACAAAGCTCCCAGGAGTCAGCCAAACTATGCCGATGGTCTGTTGCGGTTGGCGGATTGTTATTATGTTTCAAAAGAGTATACCGATGCATTGGCAACATACAAAAAGGCAATTTCGGCCAACGCGGTTGACGCGGATTACGCACATCTGCAGGCAGCTGTTGTATCGGGCGTGTTAAGAAAGTATAGTGAAGCCTTTGCAGAGTTTGATTTTTTTGTGAAGAACTATTCTAAATCGAGATTCATGGACGAAGGATTGTTTCAACGCGCTCAACTGGATTTTGAACAGGGTAATTACGCAGTCGCGGTGGTTAACTATTCGAAAATCATTTCATCATTTCCCTCATCCAAATTCGCTCCATATGCTTTTACCCGGAGAGCAGCCTGTTACTATAACTTGAAGGACTTTGGTAAAACATCGGATGATTATATTACGGTGTTGACAAACTATCCTAGTCATCCTGCCAGTTCAGACATATTACTGCCACTTCAGGAATCATTGAACCTGGCTGGTCGATCGGAGCAGTTTGACAACTATTTAGCAGACTACAAAAAATCCAATCCAGATTCAAAGGGCATTGAGTCTGTTGAATATGAAACAGCTAAAAATCTCTACTTTAATCAGGAGTATACGAAAGCCATTCAACGCCTCATGGCCTACACCAGCCAATATCCTACAAGCCCGCGAGTGACCGAAGCCAATTATTACCTTGCTGAAGCTACTTACCGATCGAAAAATTTCACAGACGCTCTTCGCATCTTTTATTTAATCAATCAGGATCAAACCTTTGCGTTCGCCAATAAAGTAGTGGCGCGCATTGCAGAACTGGAGTTCAAGCAGGGCACTTTTGGCAAAGCCATTCCTGCCTATCAACGACTTTCCAAAATCGCTTCAAACAAAAAGGAACAAAATGCAGCATGGAATGGACTGATGGAATCATACTTCTTTTTGCAGCAATATGACTCAGCTAAATCATATGCCGAAACTATTTTGCAGAGTGGGAGTGTTAATGCCGGAGCAATCAACAAGGCATCTTTATACCTGGGAAAAATCGCCAAAGCACAAGGCGATTTTGATTCTGCAAAGGATGAATTTATTGCCACGATAAATGCAGCCCAAGACGAGCATGGCGCAGAAGCAAAATATCTGCTTGGTGAGCTATTCTATCTCACCAAAGAGCACAAGCAGTGTTACGAAACGCTTGTAAGTCTTAACACTGATTTTGCGAACTACCCGGAATGGGTCGGTAAATCATACCTCTTGCTTTCCGATAACTTTTTAGCCGTTGGCGACCCTTTTAATGCGAAAGCTGTATTAAAATCACTTGTAGACAATTTTCCCGTTGAAACGGTTAGGCGCACCGCTGCTGAAAGGTTGAATTCGTTAGATCAAATTGAAATACAACGATTGCAGAAAATAAAATCAGATACTTTAGAAAATGAACGGTAGGTAGATGAAGAAATTAGTGCACGTTTTTTGTCGAGGAAGTTACCTTTTCAGGGGTACATTAGCTATGTTGTCTTTTTTCTTTTTGATAGGGAAGGCCCAAGCGCAAGATCAAGGCGAAATTGAAAAAGTTGAAATTCAAATTGTAAAAGACAAACAGATCGTTCTGCCAAGAGTTGATCGTAACTTTGAAAAAGTTCCACCAAGACCTGCTGAACCAATAAAACCGGAAATCACTTATTCGTTTAAGAAAGTTGATTTTAGAACACCCGACTATAGTCCGTCTATACGCCCTCTAAAGTTAAAGACAGAGCCCATCAGTAAATTATATGGAAATTATGTGCGAGTTGGCTATGGCAACTACGCCTCACCGCTTATTGAGGGATATCTTACCTCTAAACGCGATAGGAATAAATATTACGGGCTTAAAGTGTTCCATCATAGTTTTGGAAGCGGCCCGGTGGATGGTGGGAGTTCTTCTAGTGGTTCAACAGCTGTGAAGGTTTTTGGAAATTCTTTTGGCAAGACGTTTAGCTCTGGTGCATTCCTTTCGTTTGAGAACTGGAACAATAAATTCTATGGCACGCTGCCTGGTGTTTTCAAAGGAGATGCGTCCGCTCAATCGTATACTGTTTACAGTGTTGGTGCCGATGTTAGCAACTTAGCCACGTCCGATTTCGAGTATAAGTTGCTAGGGGGATTGTCTTACATGACCGATCGTTTATCTTCCAGCGAAAGCGAAATTAACTTGAACCTTACAAGTGCCTATAAATTCAAGAAGTCAAATCGAATAAATTTGAATGCGGATTACTTTTTAATGGCCAGGAAATTCGAACCACAGGCTGCAATATCCAGACATTTACTAAAGATCAGGCCTTCTTATCAGTTTTCGCCAATAGAGAATCTGACACTAACGATTGGAGTGAATACTGCTTTTCAAAATGACACACTGGGAAGTATCAAGTCGGTCAATCTCTATCCGAACCTTTTGGCTAGTTTTGAGCTGAGTCCGTCAGTTCAAATTTATGCCGGCCTTACCGGAGACATGGACAAAGTTTCGCTTCACTCACTGTCTCGTGAGAATAGCTGGATTAGGCAGAATGTACTTCTCAATCATACCAATCGGACAGTGGAATTTTTGGGAGGACTAAAAGGTAAATTGGGGGGGCATGTTGCCTTTCATACGGGATTTGGTGCAGCCAATTTGAAGAACCTTTATTTCTATCAAAACGATTCCACAAAAGGCCAGCAGTTTGCGGTGGTAATTGATCAGGGGAATACACAGCGCGTTAACTTATTTGCAGAACTAGGCTACTCAGCAGCAGAAAAGGTTAGGGTTTCCATTCGGGGAGACTACTTTGGTTACTCAACGGACAAGATAAAAGAGGCATGGCATCGGCCAACCTATCGGATTGGATTTCAGGCTTCTTATAATATCTACAATAAAATTTTGCTTGATGCTGATTTCATTTTGCAGGGCGGTATGAAAGCTCTTTCCATAGATGATCCGATCATAAAGACATATAAGTCGATTACGATATCCGAAGCCACCGATTTAAATTTGAAAGTAAGCTACTTAGTATCGGACCAATTTTCCTTTTTTATTAAGGCGAACAATATTTTGGATAGCCAATATCAAGTGTACTTGTACTATCCGGTTAGAGGCTTTCAGGCACTGGCAGGGTTAACTTGGAGCTTCTAGGTGGCTTATTTGAGAGAAATTGCGTTATTTGTAGAGTAATTTAAAGTTAAACCTCAAGCCTATGTCATTTAATAAAGAAGACGAGGAGAAAAAAGATTCAAGCCAGAACGAAGATGACTTCGGATTGCCTGACTTGGATTATAAACCCCTTGATAAACTAGAAGAAAATACAGAGGAACAGCCTCGATCTGAGGTGTCACCTTTGATGGAGGAGTTTTCAGATTCCACACCTTCTGAGGAAGAGACTATTCGAGAGGAAATTAAGTTTGAGCCCGAAGAGGAGCCAAAGTCAAAAGCTCCGATTTTTATCGCCCTGATTATTGTGGTTGTTGTATTAGCGGCAGGGTACTTAGTTTGGAAATACGTGATAGTGCCCAGCAACGAAAAAGCAAGACAGGAGCAGTTGGCAAAAGAGAAAGCCTTAAAGGCACGTGAAGAAGAGGATCGACTCGCAAAGCAACGTGAGGGGGAGGAGAGGCAACGATTGGCTGCAGAAGCAGCTGCAAACGCAAAACCTGCAGAAGGCACTATCGAAGTGTTAGAAAATCCAACAAAGAGATACTATGTGGTGATAACGAGCGCAGTAGATGCTGACTTGACGATGGACTATGCCAAAAAATTGAGTGTTAAGGGCGTCAGCTCAAAGATTATCCCCCCATTTGGAAAGTGGAAATTCAATCGATTGGCAATTGCTGACTTTGACAATTTTCAAGGAGCGCAAACGCAGGCCGATGCAGCAAAAGCTGAATATGGCGATGCGGTTTGGGTGATAAGGTATTAACAATACCAGCCTGTTTTGAACGTTATTTTTTAAGCTTATTCTTTAGACGTATTTAATGACACTTGCGCAAATAGTAACACAGCCTTCTACACAGGATCAGACCATTTCCATTATGGAACTTGCTCTGGCAGGTGGATGGCTGATGATTCCCATTGTACTTTCTTCCTTTGTGGCTATCTATATTTTTGTTGAGAGGATAATCACAATTAACAAAGCGAATGAAAACCCCGATGCCTTTGTTGGAAAAATAAAGGAGCTTGTATTAAAAGGGGATATTACAGCCGCAAAAATGTTATGCAATCAGCATGATACACCTGTGGCGAGAATGATAGAGAAGGGTGTCTCTCGAATCGGAAGCCCATTGAAAAATATAGAAGCATCGATTGAGAATGTAGGGAAAATTGAACTCTTTAAACTGGAGAAAAATCTATCGGTTCTGGCAACGGTGTCAGGTGCTGCGCCAATGATGGGTTTCCTGGGCACTGTTATTGGTATGGTGCAAGCGTTCATCTCTATTGCACAAGAGGAAGGATCTGTAAGCCCTAAGTTACTGGCAGATGGTATCTATACTGCTATGATTACTACCGTAGCCGGCTTGATTGTAGGAATCGTTGCCTACCTCGGTTACAATTTTTTAGTCACCCGTGTTTCAAAAGTGGTGAACAAGATGGAGTATTCTGCGATTGAGTTTATTGACCTTTTACAAGAACCGAGGTAGTCATGAATTTGCAAACAAGAAATAAAGTTGATTCGGCCTTTAACATGGCTTCGATGACGGATCTTATTTTTTTGTTGCTCATATTTTTTATGCTGACCTCCTCCTTTGTTACGCCTTCTGGCCTGCCGGTGAATTTACCCACCAGCAAAGCGAGTACGATTGAAGTACAGAAGGTGTCAATCACCGTTACAAAAGATTTGCAGTACTTCATTAATGAAAAGAAAGTCAACAAGAATTCGCTAGAAACTGAGTTGAAGAAAGAATTATCCGGAACCAACGGAGTCGTCATCTTACATATAGATGAAAGTGTGCCGACCAAAGAATTAGTTTTTGTGGCTGGTATTGCCACTTCGTTAGAGGCGAAAGTATCTATTGCAACTAAACCGAAGTAGTAATGCTAAGCCCCTTGGATCAAGAGAAGAAGAACAAGCGGATTGCATTCGCTTCTTCACTCGGTATTCACGCCCTTCTACTGATCGTTTTTATTTTTTTGATCGCGTGGAGAGCGCCTGATCCACCACTGCCGGAATTTGGCATTGAACTTAACTTCGGACTGGACACTCAAGGGGATGGCGAGCAGCAACCTGACGATCGACCCGGGTCGGAGGAGACCACCGCAGAGAACCTTCAGCCAGCAGAGACACTCGCAAAGGAAGAAGTTGTTGAAGAAAAGTCAGCTGAAACACAGGTTGTTTCAAAATTGGAGAGCCCAGTAGCGGTGAAAGAGGAGAAGAAAGAGTCCATTGTAGAAAAGCCGAAAGAGAAGGTTGAAAAGACAGAGAAGGTAAAACAGCCAGTTGATAAAAAAGATGACACAAAACTAGTGGTTGTCGCAACCGCAAAAGGCAAGGACGCGCCAAGTCATGGTGACGATCCGGGGAAAACGGGAGATAAAGGAAGTCCTCAAGGTAAACCAGATGCGAAAGCTCTTTATGGAAAACCAGGAGGAGGAGGTGGTGGTGATGGCATTTCGCTGTCCATGTCAGGATGGGAGTGGGCTGAACAACCAAAAATTCCGGAACTGCCGGACAATGAAGACGGAAGAATTGTTTTTGATATAGAATGCGATGAAGAAGGAGAGATAGTTCAAATCACAACCACTCAGCGTGGACTAAGCCCAAAGGCCGAGCAACTTTTGAAAGAAGTGATCCGAAAGAATTCGCTGGTGCGGACCTCGTCAGGAAGAGTGCCTGAACGCTCGAAGGGAACGATTGTGTTTGTGCTAAAAACAAAGTAAAAAAACAACTCTCTTTTTCCCTGACTACTTTGTCTTGTATAGCCCCTCAGCTATTTTTTCAGGTATTGCTTTTGGCATAAAATAGGTTAGTTGAACGGAGATCCAGTTTACAAATCCTGGTAGTATTTCAGCCTTGCCTTTGAACATTCCATCAATTGCTATCTTTGCAACTGGCTCTGGCTTCATACTAAATTTCTCGGCCCTTTCTTTCATCGATTCCATTCCAGCTCTATCGATAAAGTTCGTTGACGTGGCACCAGGGCTAAGGCAGGTCACGGAAATAGAAGTGCCTTTCAATTCCATTCTTAGTCCACGGGTGAATAGTACAACAAATCCCTTCGTAGCCGCATAGGTAGCTAGGGTTGGCACCGCTTGATAGGAAGCTGTACTCGCCACATTTAGAATATACGATTTTGAATGCCGCTTCAATTCAGGAATCATTGCATGGCACAACTGAACGACTGCATTCATGTTCAGTTGCATCATGTTTTCTAGTTGATCCCATGGCGTTGTCTCCACAGGACCCCATAGGCCATAGCCTGCGTTGTTAATCAATATGTTTACAGGAAATGATTTTTCAGAGAGCCATCTGGTGACTGCAATGGCGGCATTCTTTTCACTTAAATCTATGCACAGATATTCAACTCTAATTCCAAATTCGTTGGCGAGTTGTTTGCTCAGCTCTGAAAGGCGATCCTGAGATCGGGCAACGAGTAGTAAATCAATTTTACGTTGAGCTAATTCTCTCGCCATGCAAAGGCCAATGCCCCCACTTGCTCCCGTTATTAACGCGTAAGGCATTTGCTACTTGTTGGTAAGTAGGCTCGCAAATCGTTGATAAAAAAGCGGCTTGCTGTTTTCTGTTCTCGGCTTGAATTTCCCAGTGATGATCGGGATATACATGACTCTTCTCCTGCTTTTCTCTCCCACAAATGGAGACCTCGCGACTCTATGCCAAAGACGTCCGTCATGTACAGTAAGATCTCCTGGTTCAACATTCAATCCAATCTCGCTTTTGTCCGGCTTGTGGCTAATGAAGTAGAACTTTTTAAAGAGTAACGTTCTCAATCCTTGGTTGTGGGTACCTGGAATAAGGCGAAGACCACCATTATCGGTGGTAGAGGTATCCATGTGTATGCCTACATTCAGCATGGGTAATATTTTTTGACCTTGAAACACATCACGAAGTGCGTCTGTATGCCAACCAAGCTGGGTATAATTACTTTCCTCAGTGTTGATATAGTGATTGAAAACGAGACCATCTTTCTCCGTCTCACCAATCCGGCAGTCTTCGGTTCCGATCAGGCTGAATAAGGCTTTTAATCTAGTGTCCTTAAGTAAATCTGCAAAAACAGTACTGTGCTGGTTGAGAAACGCAAATCGCTGTACTATCGTCTTGCCGGTGATATCTGTACCATATTTGATAGGCACACCATTTATCATTTTGTACCCTTGACTAACCCACTCATCCTGAATCTTCTCTGCATCTCTGAGCAGGATATCAACCATTTCTTTTGAAATGAAATTTTTGAAATGAATAAAGCCATTCTTTTCAAAAAAATCGATTTGTTCCTTCGCAAGACTTTCGCCTAAAGTAAATTCCGGATAAAGGTTCTTGCTCGTCAATGCGTGCTTGCCATTCTTGGCTGCGCCATTCACCTCCATATTTTAGTATTAGCTTAAAACAACCTCAAAGTTACATTATTTTTATGTATTTGGTAAACGGTTAAATCGTGGAACAGTTCAAAAAAAGCGTCAATTTTATCCTGTTTAGCGGTAAAATTCAATCCTGCCTAAACGTCAACCGATTCAGGGCCGTGATGCCCTTATAGACTGCAAAAGTCACTAACAATGCTCCTACAATGTCTATTGTATAATGAACCCGTTGCCACACCAACAATAATCCTATTAAAATAGTAGACAATATGAGTACTATTCTTAAACCGCGCCTCTTTTCAGCTAAAGAAATAATGAAAAGTGTCGAAGTGTGTCCAGAGAAAAACAAGTCCTTAGTAAAGGCTGCATTTCCTCCATAGGCTACTTTTTCTAGAAAGGGATCAACGAGTGGAATAATTCCTTCTGGGGTTTCCAACGTGAAAATATACAAAGAGATAATTCGCAAGAAATTGACAACAACATAACATTGGAAAATCACCAATATCTTTTCAGGACTGGAAAAGTTCGCGAAGAGGAACAAGGCTGGCGCCCCAAACACCAGCGCAAATACTACTGGAGACCAATCTCTTGGTGCCAAAAACCGAAACGCAAAATCGTCCAACCTAGGCCCCGGTTTGTTCAATAGCACATTGTTGAAGAAATGAGGAAGCACCGATACGAAAACGGCAAGCCCGACCAGCCAGATAAACATATGTATGACATACTTTCTGTTTGAGATAGCTTCTTTCCAGGTCAGGGGCATGAATTAGGCTGTTACCTCAATCAAAAAATGATTTCTTCTTCCCTTTTGTGCCAGTAGGAATTTGCCGTGTAGTAGTTCAAAATTAGGTCTACTTGCAGGATCGGCCAACTTGTTTTTATTGATGCTTACACCTCCTGCCTGAATCATTTTTCGTGCTTCTGCCTTTGATGGAAAAATAATTGACTGCGTTTGAACGGAAAGAAGATCTGTTACATTCGCGCAATTTTGCCAATCAGCCTGACTGATTTTTGTATGCGGCACCCCTTCCATAACGGCTAATAGTGTTTCTTCATCTAGTTTTTGCAGATCTTCAGTTGCAGAATTGCCAAATAATATGTTCGATGCATTTACAGCGGTTTCGTACGCACGTTGTGAATGCACTCGGATGGTTATGTCCTTTGCCAACTCCTGTTGGAGCTTACGCAAATGAAGTGCTTGTTGGTGTTCATCTACAAGTTGTTCTATTTCCGATTTTCCTCTTTGAGTGAATATTCGAATGAAGTTAACAGCATCTTCATCAGAAGCATTCAACCAGTATTGATAGAATTTGTAAGCTGAAGTTCGCTTGGGGTCTAGCCACACATTCCCTTGTTCAGATTTTCCAAACTTACTCCCATCTGCCTTTTTGATCAGTGGGGTTGTGAGTGCAAATGCTTCACCATCTTCTTTCCTACGAATCAGCTCAGTTCCTGTTACAATATTGCCCCATTGGTCAGAGCCGCCCATCTGCAATTTACAGTTCATGTTCTTATAGAGCCAGTAGAAGTCATATCCTTGAACTAACTGATAGCTGAATTCAGTAAATGAAAGACCCGTTTCGAGGCGATTCTTAACCGAATCTTTAGACATCATGTAGTTGATGGTGATGTGTTTTCCTACGTCCCGGATGAAATCAAGAAAACGAAAATTCTTAAACCAATCATAATTGTTTACCAGCTCAGCTTTGTTTTCACCGTCCTGGAAGTTAAGAAACTTGGCCAACTGGTCTTTCACGCAGGCTACATTATGGTTCAATTGCTCTTCTGATAATAGATTGCGTTCCGCAGACTTGCCGGAAGGATCGCCAACCATCCCAGTAGCACCGCCCACCAGAACAATTGGTTTATGTCCTGCTGCCTGAAAATGTACTAATGTCATTATCTGCACAAGGTTGCCAATGTGGAGTGAATCAGCAGTGGGATCAAAGCCTATATATCCTGCCGTTGCCTCGCGGCTTAACTGAACTTCTGTACCTGGCATAATGTCGTGAATCATTCCACGCCACTTCAACTCTTCCACGAAATTTGTCTTCATCTACTAAAAAAATTGAGCCGCAAATATAGCCTGTAAAGGCAACTTGAATGCATTAAGAATTTTGAATTGCATAAATTCGATGAAAAGACGTAATTATTTGTATTTCAATTCAATATGCACGTTTAGTGAAAGTAGTATAGCATGTTTAAAATTCGATTCATTTTTCATTGATTTGAAGCTTTAATTAAACCAATTCATGCAACAACCCGATTCACTTATCCTTGTGGCCGATTTTCATCGAACCTTCAAGCACCCCATTTTACCAACTCCGGCAATACCCGAAGAAACCAGATGTAAGCTACGGGTAGCACTGCTAGCTGAGGAATTGAAGGAACTAGAGGTTGCTATTCTTAACAACGATATTGTCGAGGTGGCTGATGCTTTTTGCGATCTTCAGTATGTGCTCTCTGGTGCTATCTTAGAGTTTGGCCTTGCCGAGAAATTTAAAGCTTTGTTTGAAGAGGTACAAAGGTCAAACATGAGTAAGGCGTGTCTAACGGAAGCGGAAGCAATAAAAACAGTTGAACACTATCGGGAAAAGGATGGCACACATTGCTACTACAAAGAAGAAGCGGGCAAATGGCTGGTATACAGGTCCAGCGACAACAAAACGATAAAGTCCATTAACTATTCACCAGCAAATCTGGAAAGGATCCTTTAAATAGATCAAACAAAAAATTCTAACTGAAATACGATATCCTGTCCGCGCTGTTGAATAGGATTGACGGCAATTAGTGCTAAATCATTAAAGGCCTTTATAAACTCAGTACGGCTAATCCTAAGTTTGCTCACCCCAGGCCGCACCTTGTGATACTGCATGCGCCCCGACTTGTTGGCCGTGGCACTGTACATGTAGTCATATTTAATCGGGGTGGGAGAGGGGATGTATTTCATTTCCGCCTCAAGCGTAGCACTTGACAAATTCAAGATGTACAAAGCTATTTTGCACAATAGTATACTGGTTTAACAGGGCGTAAGCCCAATCAGGCACGTAATTGAATCGCTTTTCGTACTCTTCAATCTTGGAGCATAACTCGCTGATATAGAATCTTATCTGAGCATCGTTTCGACAATTACTTGGCTTCTCAAAGTTCCTGGCTGTAAAGTTCCTTAACTCCATTTCCACTTTTTTTATCTCGAAATCATTCATATATATGTGTATTAATACACAATGATATACATTTTAATCTATTTAAACTATATTTTATTGTGCGTAATTGCACATTTATTTTGAAACCGTCCATATTTGGTCAAATTGCCAGATATTCGCAGACTACTACAACAACAAAATATCTCTATATTTAAAAAAAATGGGTAAACGTTATGAATGAGAGTTCTTTCCTGAAGGTTTGGTACAGTGTGATGTCTATTGGCGTGATCGTAATGGTTGCGCTATCAATCATTGTCTATCTAGTCTATAAAATGCGCGTTTCTTCTTTTTCAGACAACAAGAAGAAACATGACTTCATCAACTTAAGTGAAGTTAAGTGGTATAAATGGTCTTATTTCCTGTTGGGTATTGCAATCGTCTTTGCGATCAATCTTTATGGCGAAGAAAAGTATAAGGATATTGGTCTATGGTTTTTTGTACGATTCTTTGTCTCTCTGTGTGCAGCTACGTTGGTGGGCTATGTCGCTTCCCTTGTTCTTGATTATTACTATCCTTCTGTCTTAAACGTAAAACTTAGAAAACTACGGTACTCACCGAGAGTTAACCCTAAGACAGGCAATAAGATGAAGCTGCTAAGCGAATCGGAAGAAGATGTTCACCTCGATGAGGGAATGCAGGCCGAGGAAAGTCTGTTTTCGATGGATTATGACGTCTGGATTGATGAAAAGACGTCTGATATAAAGATCGAAAAGTACAATGGCCATTTGATCGCGTTGCAATGCAATAATTGTGGATTTTACACGATGAAGGTCAAACGTGAGGAGATTACTGAAAGGCATGAAGATGGCTCGCCAAAGGAGCTTTTAAAACACTATCAGTGTACTTATTGTGAGAATGTTAGGTCCACTATATTCAACGTTTCTAAAAAGGAATCAGAGGACTACAAAGCCCAGGGATTGCATTTAAAGGCAGGCACAAAGAACGTGGCACTGGTTAAAATCGATCTCCACTCCAACTTTGGCAAGAAAAAATCGTTTGAGTTCTCTTCAGTCGAAGAAGCACAGAAGTTTCTGGCCGAATTCGATTTTGATAAGTTGGCATGATCTTAGAACTCTTTTTTTGAAATTTAGCATTTTTACATGAGACGTACGCTGCTTGCTCTTTTTTCGCTCCTTTCATTTTTTTCCTATTCACAAGCTGTTCTCAAAGACACCGTTATCGCTGCTAAGCCGGTTTTCGGGAAAGAGGCAAAATTGATTGCAGAGATTCTCAATGCCAATCACTACCGGAAAATCAAATTAGGTGATTCATTGTCATCAGCCATACTTGACCGTTTTGTATCAGAGTTGGACAATAACAAGTCCTACTTTCTGGACAGTGACATTAAATCCTTTGAAAAATACCGTTTGGTTATTGATGACTTGACAAAGGGTGAAAATGTGTCTCCGGCATTTGATATCTATCGGGTTTTCAAAAAGAGATATACGGAACGTATGACTGTCGTAGTTGACAAACTGGTTGGTTCTGACTTTGACTATTCTGCCAATGAGTTTTATGAGACCAATAGAGAGAAAGAACCCTGGGCAAAATCGACTGAGGAGCTTAACGACATCTGGCGAAAAGTGATCAAAAGTCAGGCGCTAAGCTTGAAACTAGCTGGTAAGAAGCCCGATGAGATTAAGGAGACGCTCAAGAAACGTTATGAGCGCTCTGCAAAATCAGTGTCGCAATTCAATTCTGAAGATGTTTTTAGCCTCTACATGAATTCTATCACAGAGGCTTTTGATCCACATACCAACTATTTGTCTCCGAAAGCTTCGGACCTATTCAAACAAGGGATGAGCCTATCCTTAGAAGGGATTGGGGCACAATTGCAAACAGAAAATGATTTTACCAAGATCGCTAAGATCATCCCGGGAGGTCCGGCTGATAAATCCGGTCTTTTGTTCGCCAATGACTTGATCACAGGAGTAGCTCAGGGTAAAGATGGTGAGATAGTAGACGTCATTGGTTGGCGTATCGATGATGTTGTAAAGTTGATCAAGGGACCAAAGGGAACCACTGTTCGCCTTCAAATACTTTCTGCGAAAACCGGGGTAAGTGGAGCTTCAAAGGAGATTTCAATTGTTCGTGAAAAAGTAAAGTTAGAGGATCAGGCCGCCAAGAAACAAATTGTTAATTATCAACTTGATGGGAAGGATATGAAATTGGGGGTGGTCACATTGCCAAGCTTTTATATGGATTATGATGCTTATCAGCGGGGTGATCAAGATTTCAGAAGCACAACCCGCGATGTTCGAAAGCTGATTGGTGAATTGAAGACAGAAGGAGTCGATGGACTTGTTATGGACCTTCGAAACAATGGGGGCGGGTCTCTTCAAGAGGCAGTTGACTTGACAGGGCTGTTCATAAAAGAGGGGCCTGTTGTGCAGGTGAAGAGTTCCGCCAATCGTGTGGAAGTATTACCCGATGACAATAAAGAGGTTTTTTACAACGGGCCACTTGTGGTCTTAACAAACAGGTTCAGCGCGTCTGCATCTGAGATCTTTGCCGGTGCCATTCAGGATTACCAAAGAGGTGTGATTGTGGGTGAATCAACCTACGGAAAAGGAACCGTTCAATCTGTATTGGATTTGAATCGATTTTTGAATGAGAAAGAACCGGTAGGCGAATTAAAAATTACCTTCCAAAAGTTTTATCGAGTTACCGGAAGCAGTACCCAACACAAAGGAGTAGTTCCTGATATTTTACTACCCAGCGCATTGGACGCTGCTCGTTTTGGAGAGAGCGCAAGCCCAAGCGCCTTGCCATGGGACGTGATTAAAGCTGCTTCTTTTCAACGTTCTATTGATGTCAATGAAAAGACAATTGCAAAGCTCAACCGTTCGTATTTGGATCGCACAAAGTTTGACACGACCCTAAAAAAGTATATTCGCGAAACAGAAGAGTTGAAATTTAATCTTAATCAGTCGCGCGTTTCCTTGAATGAAGCTACCCGCAAGAAAGAGTTGGAAGAGATTGAAAAGAAAAAGCTGACCGATAAGTTGGATACAAAACTTCCTGCAAGTAAAGAGGGATTGCCTGTAACAGACTTAACCAAACTACAAGACGAATTCCTGCGCGAGGGTCTATTGATTCTATCTGAACTGTTATCCAAGCGGATTGGATAAATAAAAAGTTTCTTGAGTTTGCCTATTTAGTAACTGGAATTGGATTAAGTATATATCCTTTTTCTTTTAACAACTTTAGAAGTCCCTTTTCACCCTCGAAATGGGAAGCGCCCACAGTAATAAACGAGGGGTTCTCTTTCATCATTTTCTCAATTTTTGGTAGCCATTCCGCATTTCGCTTGTAGTAGAATTCTTCCACAAAGATTGGATTGTTCTCGACTGGATGTAGTGTAAATTCAAAAATTTCTTCCAACGATTCTTGTGGATACAGCTCCATTATCTTCTTGAACTCAGCTTTCTGTACTTCAAAATTGTCGACACTGTGAAGAAGCGCTTTGACTTGGTTATACATTGGATAAACGTTAATCGCTTCTGCTTCACGGTCTATTGACTCAAGACTATAGGGCGTCAATTTTTTCTTTTTAGCAGCGAGCAATAGCTCAATGTCATAGAACTTTAACTTTTCACCCAGCGAGAGTCTGGTCATCAAAATAGATAATGCCAGGGGTTTGATGTTACTGTATTTAGCTTCAAAAGAAGCTTTATTAATACCAAACTCTTTTTCAAAGAAAAACTGCACTTTCTTATATTCATCAACGGAAAGCAGGGTTGAGAGTGACTGCCCTTTTGGAAAATGCATTGCTTTGTTTAACTCATGCTGGGCATGGTGATCCACCTGGTCTTCAATAGCAAAAACCTTGCATTCATCCATCTTATTGCTCACTTGCTTGGGAATGAAGAATTCCTTTTCTCCGGTAAATTTTAAGGTGCCAAATAGATATGACGTTTGAGTAAGGCCATTTCCCTTAATTTCCCAAAGGACGGAACTCTGTGCTTGGGTACATATTGAAAGAACGGACAAACAAAAGAGTACGCAAAGGTTTTTCATTTTAGACGGGTTAACCGATCTGCAAATAAAGCGAATTGATGTTAATTAGAAAATTGAAATCGAGCAAACACACTGAGTGATTTAATAGATTGGACTGGAACGTACGAGATCTTTTTTTACCCAAAACTACCGACTTACCGGTTAATCGGCATAGAACTTATCATTTTTAACTATAATTTGCACAAGAAACCTGTTTATCATTTAATCAATGAGCGAAGAGCTTTTAAAAGCTGTTATCCAATTTTTTGCCATCGTTTCGAAAGAGCGGATCACGGAAGATGAGAGAGCGATCATAAAAGAATTTTTGTCGCTTCATTTGAATCAGGATGGCACTCGCTATTATCTCTCTCTCTTTGACGATTTCTGCAAAGACAATAAAAGATTGGCCAATGGCGCCCTCGAGAATTTAGATGAAGCCACACAGGAATTTGTCGATGACTGGGCCCAGATCATGCAGATTTCGAAAAAGGTAAATCAAGCACTCACGACCCAACAAAAAGCCGTATTGGTCATCAAGATTATTGAGCTTGTTTTTGCTGATGAAAACCTTTCCGAGCGTCAGAGTAATTTGATTTTTTATATTAGTGAAGCGCTTAAGATTTCGCCAAAGGATTTCCGGGCTATGCGGTCGTTTGTGTTGGGATACGATATTGACGAGTTGGCCTCAAAAAATATCCTTGTCATTGACGAGGGCTCCGATGAGGTAAATCATCCAGGCCCTCGTATAATAGCACGTAATCTTACAGGACTGATCGCGGTCCTTCGGCTTCAGGATACGGAGACCTATTTTATCAAGTATCTTGGTATTACACCATTGACACTTAATGGAATTACAGTTAAGAGTCGAAAAATTGATGTATTCCCCACCGGTAGCACCATCCGCGGCTCTAAAATTGAGCCAATCTATTATAGCGATGTGGTTGGAAAATTCCTATTTGAGGAAAGCGACAATGAAATAAGTTTTATCGCAGATCATTTGTTTTACCATTTCAAAAGTGGGCGGGCCGGATTACAAAATGTTAACATTGCCGAAACAGGAGGCAAGTTGATTGGGCTGATGGGAGCGAGCGGTTCCGGGAAATCGACACTGCTCAATGTACTGAATGGATCAGAGAAACCTTCGAGTGGGAGGGTTTTAATAAATGGGAATGATATCCACGCGCATTCAAAAAAATTGGACGGGATTGTCGGGTTTATTCCACAAGATGATCTGCTGATCGAAGACCTTACGGTTTTTGAAAATTTATACTACAGTGCCCGTCTTTGTTTTGGACATTACACACGGCAACAACATGCCGAGTTAGTTGAGCGAGTTCTGCTTAGTCTGGGCTTGTCCGAAATTCGAAATTTGAAAGTGGGTTCTCCCTTAGAGAAAACTATTAGTGGTGGACAACGAAAGCGATTGAATATTGGTTTGGAGTTGTTGAGAGAACCAACCATTTTGTTTGTGGACGAACCTACCTCCGGCTTGTCATCACGCGACTCAGAGAATATTATGGATTTGCTTAAAGAACTTTCGCTGAGGGGCAAAATGATTTTTGTAGTGATTCACCAGCCTTCGTCAGACATTTTTAAAATGTTTGATACGCTGATCATTCTAGATGTAGGCGGATTTCAAATTTATTATGGCAACCCAGTTGAGTCTGTCAATTATTTTCAGGACATCATCAATGCGGCAAATAAAACACCTGGCGCTTGTCCGGAATGTGGAAACATAAATCCAGAGCAAATTTTCAACATCATTGAAACGAGGGTGGTCAATGAATATGGTCGGTTTACTCATACCCGAAAAGTATCTCCAGGGCAGTGGTATCAGTACTTTAAGCAGAAGATGCGGATTCCAAAAGTAGAAGAAGTGAACGATCCATTGCCCGTTACACAAAAGATTCCTAACCGGTTTAAGCAATTATGGGTTTTTATTATTCGCGATGTTTTGTCAAAAGTTGCGAACCGGCAGTATGTTACCGTTAACTTGTTACTGACACCCACACTGGCTTTTTTCATAGGTTTTTTTGTGAAGTATTACGAAGCGGTAGGTGTTGAGAATCCTTTTTACACGTTTTTTAACAATGACAATATTCCCGTTTATTTTTTCATGAGCATTGTGGTGGCATTGTTCGTTGGGTTAATTGTGAGCGCGGAAGAGATTTTCCGCGACCGAAAAATTCTAAAGCGAGAAAAGTACCTTCACTTAAGCAACGGCAGCTATCTGACATCTAAAGTGATCATCTTGTTTGTGCTATCGGCAGTGCAGACGTTTACTTTTATACTCGTAGGCAATTGGCTATTAGAGATTCCTTTTAGTGAAATTCGATACTGGATGATCTTGTTCTCGTGCTCATGCTTTGCCAATATGCTCGGATTGAATATCTCTTCTGCCTTCGATTCGGCAGTGACAATCTATATTATAATTCCCATTTTGATCATTCCGCAGCTATTGCTGAGTGGGGTGGTTATTAGCTTTGACAAGTTTAATCCAAAAGTCGGTTCTCCCAACGGAATACCCATCGTTGGTGAGCTGATGGCATCGCGTTGGGCTTTTGAGGCGTATATGGTGACGCAGTTTAAAGACAACCCCTACGAGAAGCAGTTTTATCAGCTGGACCAAAAACGCGCCATTGCCGACTATAAACGAATTTACTACATACCTCAACTGGAATCGCAGTTGGCTTATATTATCAACCACCGGAATGAGTGGCGAAGCACCAGCCCAACGAATACTACACGCCAGGCGATGGACTTATTGCGAAATGAAATAAACGCTGAGTTGAATTCGATTGGTCGTGAACGGTTTCCGGATTTCGAGCAAATAGCAATCGGCAAGTTTGACTCTGTTATGTATGAAAAAGTGCACGGGTTTCTGGGAACCTTAAAGGAGTACTATGGCATTCGCAATCGAAATGCAACTGCAGAAAAAGAGAAGCTAATGATGGAATTGACGAACACGCCTGAGAAAAAAATAGTGTTTGACGATTTAAAAATGAGATTCCAGAATCAGGCTGTCACGAATTCCGTTGAAAACACAAACGCGGTAGTGCGTATTGCGTCCTGGAAGGGAGAGTTGGTTCAAAAAATATATCCAATCTATTTTGACGATCATCGGCCGACCAATCAATTTGATTTTATGGAAAACTTTTATGTACCCACCAAGCTTTTTTTAGGCAAGAAGTATGACACTCTTTATTTCAACGTGGCCGTTATCTGGTCGATGACCATTTTTCTTTTTATTACACTGTATTTTGACTTGTTAAAGAAGGCCATTCACAGTATGGAAATGCGTAGAAAGTACAAAGGCAAGGGCTGAGGGACTGGATTTTAGGCCTCGTGGTATTGTGATTTCCAAGTAGCCCCCTATCTTTGAAAAAAAAGACGACCATGAGAACGAGTAAACTATCCTACGTTTTGTTATTGATTTTTTGCGGCATGCTAAGCTGCACGTCCAGAACAGAGACCAGTGAGACGACCGAGTCAACTTCCACCGAATCAGAGGAATGGAAAGAGATGGATTCTTTTCATATGATAATGGCCGAAGCCTTCCACCCCTACAAAGACTCCACCAATTTAGCGCCTGCCAAGAAGTTGGCTGAAGAGATGGCTGCCGAAGCAGAAAAATGGGCAACTGCAGAATTACCTGAAAAAGTAAACACCGATGCAGTGAAGGAGAACTTGCAAAAATTAAAGACAGACACAAGGGCATTGGCCGACCTTATAAAGAGCGGAGCTGATGATGCCGTTATTGGCTCATCACTAAACGCGCTGCATGACAGCTTTCACTCTATCATGAAGGCCTGGCACGGAGGAGGGGAGAAACATGAACATGAAAAGCATTGACCTATCATTACCTATACCAAACCAGAAGCGGGTTGATTTTTCAACCCGTTTTCGTTTTATAGAAATCACGGTATGCTAAAGGTTGCTTGGGCAGAATCGTATGTGTTGCCATTGCCACCCAATCACCGGTTTCCGATGAGCAAGTATGAGGTGTTGCCACAGCAACTACTTCATGAAGGAACCCTCCGGTCTGAAAATTTTTTTGCGCCACTGCCACTTGAGCGCAACCGAATTCTGGCTGTACATGAAGTGGATTATTGGAATCGGCTAGAGCAATTGGCACTTGGGCCAGCGGAAATTAGACGAATTGGATTTCCGCTTACCAGAGAGTTGGTGACTCGTGAGATTACAATCGCAAATGGATCAATTCAGTGCTCACTTTTCGCATTGAAATATGGTGTAGCCATGAACATCGCTGGTGGCACGCATCATGCATTTACTTATAAAGGTGAAGGGTTCTGCCTATTAAACGATATAGCCATTGCAGCCCGCTATTTATTGGACGAGGGACTTGCAAAACAAATATTGGTCGTTGACTTAGACGTACACCAGGGCAATGGCACTGCGCAGATATTTGAGCATGAGCCACGCGTCTTTACCTTCAGCATGCATGGGCAAAATAACTACCCGTTGCACAAGGAGATATCTGACCTAGACATTGGCTTGGCGGATTTTACCAACGATGAGTTTTATTTGAATACGCTGCGCGGTAGCCTCGATCATTTGATGGAGCAAGTCCAACCTGATTTTATTTTCTTTCTGTCCGGAGTGGATATTTTAGAGACCGACAAGTTGGGGAAGTTGAGTGTAAGTAGGGAAGGGTGTAAAGAAAGAGATCGTATTGTATTGCAGGCCGCTAAACATAGTGGGGTACCTTTGGTGGCAAGCATGGGTGGCGGCTACTCAACCGATTTTCGCGACATTATAGAAGCGCACGCCAACACATTCCGATTAGCCCAGGAGATTTTTTTCTGAATCTAAGAATTGGTCTTCTTGATGTCAGACCTGAATATAATATCCCACAAAACAGACGTAACACCATATCCGTGATCAGAGTCTGTATAGTGGTGTAGCATGTGGTGCTGCTTTAACTTCTTTAATATAGGATTGGAGAAATTGCCGTGATGGAAGGCATAGTGAAACATGTCGTAGCACAAATAGCCCGTAAGAAATGAAGCAAAAAAAGTCGGGAGATAACTGGCTGGAATCACCTGACTAAACAAGAAGTAAAAAAGCAACGACAGAGGAACACTTACCGAGGGAGGCAACACTAATCGCAGTGCATCATTTGGGTAATCGTGGTGTACACCGTGGAAGATGAAGTGCAAGCGCTGACCCCATGTCGACTTGGGCATGTAGTGGAAAATGAACCGATGCAATACGTATTCAGTCAAAGTCCAGAAGAGCAAGCCAGCAGTGATCGAAAGAATGATCTCCCCCGCGGATATACTTTGGGCAGAGAAACCCTTCCAACCGAAAAATGCTATTGTAGGTATGTAGATAAACAAGGGTACTGAGAAATGAACCTTTGAAAATATCTCTAAAAACCCGCTTTTAAACATGCGGATTGATTCTGTCGAGTTAGAAACGAAGTTCTTCATACGCCACGAGTGATCTCTTTTGACGACAAAGATAAGGATTTGATTTTATTTTTTTTGAAAGCAGCGTATAGGGTTGTCAGAGACTTGACCAGATGGGGCAGTAAAAACGCAAACCTTTTACCAGTATTACCAACGATTACCCTTTTCATGAACTATCATTCTTCAATATTTACAAATATTTGAGTAGTTTTATCCGTCTTAAGATGTTGTTTTTTAATTTTTAGCACATTCTTCTGATTTTTTGATGGATTCGGAACGAAACCTATTCAGTCGACTATTCAAGAATACAAAAGTTACCTTCTTTTGTTTTTTGTTGCTGGGCAATGCATCCCTAACTTTCGGGCAGTCGTGTAACTGCCCCCCTGTATGTGCCCCTTGTGCTGGAGGGGGCTTGATTAGACTAGAACTTAAGTTCAATCAACCCGTAGCTCAACAGATCAGTGCCGATGCCTTTGATACGGGTGGGGATAATTTGTTTTCGAGTCTTGTCTCGCCCCTTGGTTTGGTTGTTTTAATTGGTTCGGAACAAAATGACCTATTTGTTGGTAGTAAGGTGACTATCAAAGTAAATGGGATCACTGATGTCATTATTAATACCAGATGCAGCGATAATGTATTGGTAGGTGATACCTATGGGAGTTTTACGGTCGTAGCTGCTGAAAGTCAAGTTAGCGGGCCCGTTTGTTGCAATCTATTTGTAGATGAGAATAGCTTTCCAACAATTACTAACTGTCCATCCAATGTACAAGTAGATGTCTTGGATCAAACTTGCTTAGGTGCAGTGACTTGGTTGCCACCGATCGCTTCAGACAATTGTCAGATTGTAAGCTTCACAGAGCAAAATGACTTCAAACCTGGTGCTCTTTTTCCATTAGGTGGGACGCAAATTGTATATACTGCGGTTGATAACAGCGGCCTCTCCCGAGATTGCCTTTTTGAAGTGAGGCGTAATGACAAGGCTGCGCCTGTATTCACCAGCTTTCCAACCGACATCGTTGCTTTTGCGACTACGTCTTGTAATGCGAGGGTAAGTTGGACGAGACCAGTGGCCAGCGATTGTGGTGGAGTTTTTGTGACGGCTCCTCCTCAAAACTCGGGAGATCGATTTCCCATTGGGCTTACTACAGTGACCTATGCCGCGATAGATGGTTCAAGCAATCGTGCAGAGCGTTCATTTACTGTGACCGTTGTGGATAACGCAAATCCAACTTTCAATATTACTCCTTCCGACATTACCGTGCAGGCTACAGACTGCGGGGCCGTAGTCTTCTGGGTGGAACCCATTGCCGATGATAACTGCCCTGCAGGATTAAGCCTTACAAAAGACCATGCCCCGGGTGAGACATTTCCTATCGGCACAACAACGGTAACCTATCTTGCAAGAGATGTCTCAGGCAATACTTCGCCTTACAGTTTTAAGATTATAGTCCAGGATAAAACAGCCCCAGTTATTTCCCTTCTACCCAACGTGACACAACCACTTACTGCTGGCTGCGATGTAGTTGTGAATTGGACAGAGCCCCTTGTTACTGACAATTGTAAATTCAAAGTGACTAGTAATTTCCGTTCAGGCGATCGTTTTGGACTTGGTACTTTCAAGGTAATTTACACGGCAAAAGATAGCGCTCAAAATACCTCAACTTCATCTTTTGATATAGTAGTTCAAGACAATTCCTTTCCTGTTTTCTCGGGATGCCCAGCCACCGATATTGAAAAAGATGCAGATCCTATTTCCTGCAAAGCGAAGGTAAGTTGGACTGTTCCTACGGCTTCCGATAATTGCCTTGACGGAGCTGTGATTGCTCCCGTATTTAAGCCGGGCGATGAGTTTCCAATAGGCACGACCATTATAACCTACACGGCAAAAGATAAAGCGGGCAATACCTCCAGTTGCGTGTTTAACATTGTTGTAAGTGATAAGACAGGGCCAACTGTGACATCTCAACCATCTGATATGACGGCCAATGCAAATGCGTCCTGCAAAGCGAACGTCAATTGGCCTTTGCCAACGGCAGTTGACAATTGCAGCTCTCCAATAACTCTAAGTAGTAATTACAACCCTAATGATTTATTTCCTTTGGGTACTACCAAAGTGACCTACACCATTAAGGACAAATTGAACAACGCCTCGGATGTGTTCTTCAATATTACTGTCAATGACATCACAGCTCCCTTTTTCTCGGGATGCCCCGCAGACATAACTATTTCCTCTAACACCTCTTGCAGAGCAACTGTGAATTGGGTCGAGCCAATAGCCACCGATAATTGCAGCGGATCAATTGTACCTACTTCTAATTTTAAACCCGGGGCCACCTTTGAAAAAGGTACTACCGAAGTGATTTATATCGCTACTGATAATGTGGGTAATGCGTCAATGTGTAAATTTAAGGTTACCATACGGAATGAAAGCGCGCCTGTTATTTCTGGTTGCCCCCAGGACATCGCAATTAAAACAGATGAAACAGGGAAAGCTGTTGTTATATGGGATGAGCCGACCGCAACCGACCAATGTGGAAATGTGCCGCTGACGGCTTCGCGAAAGCCAAATACCGAATTTGGTATAGGTACCACAAAAATCACTTACGAGTCGGCCCCAAACTCTGCCGGTATTCGTGCCCGTTGTGAGTTCAATGTCATTCTATCGTATAAAGAAATTGAATTTGAGGTAAGTAAGGCTTTGACTCCCAATGGAGACCCAATCAATGAAAATTGGCAGATCCGGGGACTTGAAAACTTTAGTGACAATGAAGTATTGGTGGTGGATAGGTGGGGAAACAAAATCTTTCAAGCTTCTCAATATGACAATAGAAAGGTAGTTTGGAATGGCACTAATTCATCAGGAGCTTTCGTGCCAACAGGAACATACTTTTACTCTGTGGTCGTTTCCTTTCAAGGTAAGCGTGTAGAAAAAAAGGGCTCAGTTGAAGTAGTCAAATAGTATGAGTACCACTTCACACCTTTATTTGAAGATATGTCTGCTTGTAGTAAGCCTTGTATTGCTCGCTACACTTGAAAGTAGTGCTCAGCAAAAGCCACAGTTTACGCAATACATGTTCAACACGCTCGTTATCAATCCAGCCTATGCAGGAGCGGATGAGGCACTAAGTCTAACCTTCATTGACCGGCACCAATGGGTGGGTGTAGACAATGCACCGACCACTCAAACACTTTCTGCACACACGTTGGTGAGAAAAAAAAATATTGGACTTGGCCTATCTGTTATAAATGATAAGATTGGCGTTTATCAAAATTTAAATGCCTTAGCGAGCTTCGCTTACCACATTCAAACAGGAAGGAACTCCTACCTGTCGATGGGGTTGCAAGGTGGCTTTAACAACAATCGAGCTAACTACTTATCTCTACAATCGCCTGGAGGCCCCATTGATCCAAATCTAGTTAATTCGATCAATGAGACGTATTTTGATTTTGGCTTTGGTCTTTATTTCAGAAGCCCGCGGTTTCATATAGGGGTGTCATCTCCCCAATTTGTGCCCAAGCAAGTTACTTTGGACCAAGCTGTAAATATTCAAATAGGGGGCACCCATTATTTCTTGTTTTCAAAATACAGGATCTCCCTAAGCAGCAACTGGGAGTTAGAACCTAGTACCCTGGTGAAATATATACCTGCTCTACCTTTATCGTACGATGCCAACCTGAACTTTGTTTATCGCAGAATTTTGACAGCAGGATTTTCCTACCGGGTAAATGAATCCGTTGACTTTTTGTTAAGAGCTAAGGTAACCCCTCAACTTCAGTTTGGGTATGCCTATGATCACCCCATTGCCAATACGACCCGACTAAGCAGTGGATCGCATGAGTTGATGGTGAATTATCTTTTCAGGTACATACGAAAGAATGTTTCCTCTCCAAGATAAAGTAGATGAAAAACGAAAAAACCATTTTGATTTTCATTGTTTGTTTTCTAGGAATCTCATGGTCGGTAAAATCTCAAACGACTGTCTTTTCTTTGTTTCAAAGTGATCAAAAACTGGCCGATCAATATTTTATGGAAAAGGATTTCCAAAGTGCACTGAAGCTGTACAATGGTTCTCTCCACAAAAGAAAAATAAACAAAGATCTCTATTTGAAAATAGCCGAATGCCACTATTCAATGAAGCAATACAAAAAGGCAATGGATGCGTATGATCGCTATTCAAAGGAGGGGGATTTGCCTGCAGAAGATTTGTTGAATTATGGGGAGGCAAGTGCAGCTCTGTTGAACTATAGAAAAGCCACCGAGTATTACAAAAAGTACCTTCGCCTTGCGCCCAATAATGAGGTGGTGGCAAAAAAGATATGGAGGTTAGACAACAAACAATATCTGTATGAAGATTCTGCCCACTACGCCTTGCGGCCCGTGGCACTGAATACCTCACAGGGTGAATTGTGTGCAGTGCCGTACAGAAATGGCGTGGTGTTTATGTCCAATCGCGAGGCACTACAAATTGTGAAGAACGTCAATGCCTCTGTGAGCAGCACTTTTTATGAGTTGTATTTTTCTAAAACGAAGCAAGATTCTTCGGTCAATACAACCACACCCTTTCAATTTGACAAAGCACTTACTTTTGGCAAAGGGCTGGATTCGAAATTTAATACCGGGCCAGTAGCCTTTTATGACAAAGAAAAGGGGGCAGCTTTCATTGCGTCCTCTCATACGCCCAACGCTGAAGGCCAGCGCACGTTGGGGCTCTATTTTGCAGTCGAAAAAAATGGGAAATGGGAAATCACATCGTCCTTTACGCACAATAGCAATCAGTACTCCATTTACGATGTTACTATTGATCAAGGAGGAAAAACCATCTTCTTTTCTTCAGATAGGAAAGGTGGCTTTGGGGGCAAGGACCTTTACAAATCTGTGTTAAAAGATGGGCTATGGACTTCTCCGGTAAATCTTGGTGAGGAAATAAACACACTCAAAGACGAAGCATACCCGTTTCTGCACAACAACTATACCTTGTATTTTTCTTCGAATGGATTGGCCGGGTTGGGCGGATTGGATGTTTTTAAATCAATCATTAAGTCAGATGGCTTTGATGAACCCCAAAACGCTGGATACCCCATCAATTCGAGTAAGGATGATTTTGGCTTTGTACTAGACATGGTTGGCACTCACGGTTATTTATCTTCAAATCGAAAGCAAGGAGGCTATGACGATGACCTGTATGAATTTGATATGGATTTGCAAACCTATCCACTCACCATTTCGGGAGTACTCAAGTTCAAAGAACACACTTGGAGCGAGGACACCGAGTTAAAGACAATGCCCAATGGAAAAATATCTCTGGTGGACGATTTGAGAAATGTAAGTGTATTTGAGTGTGTCAGCGATGCAAAAGGAAATTTTTCCATCGTCATTCCGTACTTTAGTAAATACTTTATTCGCATTGTAGGAGAGGGGGGCGATGAACACAAGGCCAGTTTAGAGATATTAAAATACAGGAAGGAGCTGAGTGCCTATGAAATCGTTATTGTCAAAGATCTTTTTACCAAATAGATGATAAGAAAGTCGATAACATGGTGTGGGGTATTCAAAACGCCCCTACAAATTATTGTGGTTGCCATGGCTTTGGGCTCTACGATAACAGGCTATGCGCAAGAGAAGCAATCTATCCAGGTAAAGACCTTTGACCAGAAATTACAGCCTCTTAAGAATATTGAACTTTCCATCAATGGAAAGGGCTTTTTCTCTGTAGGCAGCAAGGGCATCGTGTTTATTGATCTAAACAATAATGAGTTGCCTATCCAGACCATTAAAATTAAAGATGAACAGTTAGAACCCGCTTCATGGAATTTTACAAAAGGAGTGCTGGAGATTGTTGTACGCAAAAAGAATTATCAACTAGCCCACCTGGTGTTAAGGTTCCCGAACGGCAAACCCATTGGTCAGGCGCAAATTTCGTTTAAGGGAAAAAAATCAGTAGATGTAAAAACAGATGCGGAAGGCAAATTTGACGTGCCACTGGCCATTGACGAAAGGATTGCTTCGGCTAATCAATTTGAAGTCAAAGATTATCGAATTGTACGATTTAGCGCACAAGACAATTTGCTGACTGCCGAACCACCAAAACCAAAAGAAGAAAAGGTGGAAGAAAAGAAAGTCGAATCGGTGGTGGCCGCAGCACAAAAACCCGTTGATACCTTCAGCGATGTAGACCTGGAGACACTCGATTCCATTCAATCTATAACCGTTTTCTATGCGTTCTTTAAAAATATTCCTGTTATGGAACTGAGACCGGATGCGCGGTTAAGAGTCGATGCCAAATTCAATGAATTGGTTAGCAAGCTGCAGGATCCTGTTCGCCTGCAGGGGAATGGTTTTATCAAGAGTATTTCTGATTCCTCTTTTGTAAGAGATGACATTCGCAATTTATTGAATCAGGCTACCATCGAAAACAAAACGCTCCAAAGCAATCGATCTGACTTTGACTCAAAAATTAAGATTGTTACCGGCAAATTGGAAAAGGGAATCGTAAACTTAGATGCAGCCGAACGGAAGAAATTGCTTTCAGACCTAACCCTGCTGGAAAACCTTTTGAAAGAAAACGAAAGTCGGTTTTACAAAAATCAAAACGACTACAAGAATATCATCAATAGCTTAAAAGAAAAATATTTTGATATTCGGAATTTGGAGAACAAGCTTTCAGCAACGGAAGCAATGCGGCTGGAAGAGCAGCGAACATTCCGTCAGCGCCTGATTGCCATATCAAGTTTAGTCATTCTCTTTGCGATTTTAATTGTGTTATTAATCACTGTTAGAGGAAAACTCCGCAAACAGAAAGCAGCCCTTATTCTTGCAAACAACGAAGTAAAAAGAGTAAACGAGAACCTGGAGGGGATCGTTCAGCATCGCACGAGATTGCTTGTAGATGCCAACCATGAGCTAGATACGTTCTTGTATCGTGCTTCACATGATCTGCGTTCGCCACTCAGTTCTATCATCGGACTCTGCAATATTGCACCGCACCTGACGCGTGAAGAGCTGGTAGACAAGGTTGCGCTGACCACCAGTGGTATGGACCACTTGCTAAGCAAACTCAAAATGATGAGCGAAATCAATCGCCCCACCGACTATTCTTCATTTAGCTTGTTGAATGCCGTTGAGCGAGTACGTTATCGGTTTAAAATGCAGATAGAAAGCAACCGTATACAATTTAAAATAAATTGCCCTGAGACAATTGTGTTCTACACGTATCCGGATCTGCTTGAGATTGTGTTGAGCAATCTCATTGAAAATGCATTGTTCTACAGTAAGATGGGCGATCGCCCGGTAGCCATTGTGGAGTTTACAGCGAAAGCGAAAGCGGACCTGGTGGAATTCAGTGTGTACGATAATGGGGTAGGAGTTGACAATGCGATTCGTCCCAAACTTTTTGAGATGTTTTTCAAAGGGAATGAAAAGTCATCCGGCAACGGTTTAGGATTGTACGTTGTTCAGAAATCGGTGCAAGCCCTTCGTGGTACGATCACTATGGAATCTGAACCCGGCAGCTATACCAAGTTCATTGTTAAAATTCCGCTTAACCATAAGAAGGCGACAGCACATGAGTTGGTAGAGGTGCTCGGCTGATTTTACCGTATACCAAGGGAGTCTACTTAACATAATATAAATTATATAACTCTTTCCTCGCTAAGTTCCTGACGCACAGTTCTATAATTATATTATGTTAACCTGTTTAAGTCAATCTACTTTCCAGACTAAGGTTATTCAATTTTCCGGAATTTTCTCAAAACAGCCGTTAAATCAGCTGCAAAGCAGCTTACCGTCAAAAACATCGGTACAAAAATCGGTATTACCTATAAGGTTTATGAAGAGAAAGCCGGTAGCTGAAAAAAGCCTGATTTGGATGATTTTTCGTACTGTACCGAAATCAAGGTACGATGCTTGAGATCCAAGACAACGCAATAAGTCAGAGCTATAGCTAATATCAAAAAATAATGCCCAATTCATTGAGAAATTCCTTTCGGTCATTGTTGAATAAAATGCCATTTGAGAAGACGAGAAGCTGCAGTATTCTTTTGGCTTCATAATCTGCATTCTCCCAAGTATTCCCAATGTCGTTCATAAGTTCGACACCGTATTCAATAAACTTCTCCCTATCTTGAAAGTATGTTAAATGCTCGAGTTGCTCTCGAATCATGTGAAGCCTAGTTGTATGCGGGTCAAAAAATCCATGTCTGTTTGATTCAGATTCCGTAGCCTCCAACGATCTGCTCGACTCCTTCTTCAATTTTTCAGTTAATCGCAACGTCACTAGTCTCAACGACTCATGACACCGATGAAAGAACAACTTTGCATCACCATTTCGTCCAGAAAAATGTGTATTAAGATGCTCTTTGAAAACAGGTTCCAATGTGCTTGCTTTGATTTGAAATGGCAGTCCTTTCATTCTTCTTCCGAAATTTACCCTGTAGAATAGATTAGCACTATGACCGTTACCTGTTAAACCGATACCCGAATCAGAATCAATAACAAAGCCTCGAAGTGGAAGCATGGTAACTAGTGAAAGCCTATCTTTTCGACTCTTTCGATTAGAAGCTAGGATATTCTGAACAGAATCAAACAATGCTTCTGATACTACTGGTTTAAATATCTTTTCTAAATTCAATTTCTCGAAGCCGTGAGTCATCACTCCACAATAGACACCATTCTGCAATAAATGAAGTATCCTATTTTCAATTAAATCAACACCAAAAGATGCTAATGCTTTACGAGTCACAAGAAGGGATCTTGTTTGAATAAAAGTATTGAAGACAAAGGAGACTATAAATATTTTGTGGCAAGGCCGCATTGAACCGTCTGAATGTTTTTTGTGTCCGAATGGAGTTTGTCCTCGCCACTCGCCTTTTCCGAATCGGTCTCTCAGTTTTTTAGTATTAATACTAGTTGTATCGACATCCGCCTCTGTTACCATTTTAGCTAGTTTGGAGGGCAAATGATCGAATTTTTTTAGTTCTGTCTTAGAAAAATAATATTTCGGCTGAAAATTACCTGTAAGAATCTGCTGATCAGTCTTAACCTTTATCTTGTTGCTGCTGATTTCTAAGGCTGACTTTACTAGTAACCGAAATGTCTTAAGCCTCGGAAGCATCACATATGCATTATCTGTTGTCATAAAAAACTTGTTCTATTCAGCAGAAACTCCTTGTTCTTCTTTCATTCGTTTGGCATTATTAACTTGATTAATTCTCAGTTTGAAGATCTGTTTCGTAAGCCGTCTATAGTCTTTGCATTCTTTGAGTAGTTTACCCATCACTGTGGAATCGGTAACTCCATTTTTTTGCGCAACTTTTCGCATCTCTTCTTTTGTTGGTTCTTTCAAAATTACCCATTCATCGATACGAGATGACAGTTCTGGAACTCCTAGCCGATTCAGTCTTACCCAGCCCTCGAAATCATCTTTGAATTTTTTTGTGCCAGAAAGAATAAGACCGCAGTTTTCAGAATCGTAGATGAGTTGGAACCACTCCATCATTTTAGCTGTGAAACGTCCAGCATCATCAATGATAATAAGTACTGGTTCTACCCTGTCTTTTATGGTTTCAGTAATTTTTGTGGCCAAAAATTTTATGGGGACATCATAACCATAGTCAGGAACTCCTAGTTCCCGCAGTAGCGCTACGTAGAAGTCTTTTGCATTGAAACTTACATCTAAACAAATGTATACCACTTCTTTTCCTCGGCCAGATCTGTAATTCCTGAAAGTAGTTGTTTTACCGGCACCAGGAAAGCCAATTATGCAAGTGAGCAATGCATAGGTGTGGGTATTGTGTAATTTTTCTGTAATTATGGAGTAATTCTCAGTCTTTAGAATCACCCAATCTTTGATTGTTATTTTTTTCATAATGGTATTTTGTTTGTGTGTATTAAGCAATTTCCAACTCTTCGTAATCAACTTCGGATTCGGTTAGTGTTTCAACATAGACAACCTCCAAGTCTCCTTCGAAGCATTGTTCAGTTGCTGAAGCTGATTCGGACTTGGTTTCTTCCTCTGGCACGGTCACTCCTCCCCCGCATTCTTCTTGGCTTTCGGCTTCTATTCGTTTCTCTTCCTCGGGTATTATCAGTCCTCCGGTTTCTGATGTCTCAGGCGGTAAGGCTGCTTTGTCGATCACGACATTTACTTGATCAATCCCGTCCATAACTTCATTGTACTTTTCTTGACGATACCGTTCGTGTTCCTTTTTCATTTCGTGAAAATCCTGGTGACTCTTCCAGTCAGCTGCTGTTTTGCTTGCAAGGTCGCCCGCAGGCTCAAGGTCGCGGGCAACGCATCCCAAATAGGTGTCAGTCTTTGGCTCAAACAGATAAACATGATCCGGTTTCTTTTTGATCATACGGACCCTCACCCACTCTCGATTGAATTTGGCAGCCAAAGCCTTGTCGAGTGTAAAAAACATTATACGGTCGCAGTTTTTCTGGTCTTGGATTCGGATCATGATATTTAAGACTTTAATCATTTTGTCATAGTCAGCAACAACTCTGATGACGTCACCATTGGTAAGTTGGATTGCATTCTTTGTCGAGCCTCTTGAGAACCTTTCGTTTGAAGAAAAACCTTTGTCGCTTAAATTTCTCATATCAATAATTTAAAATACTCTATTGTTATAGCTACTCACTATGCTTTCCATAATTCGTGGAGCTTCACTTGCAGGGTAGGCATTTTTTACTTTTCGCATTTCACGTATTTCAACAGAGCTCTTTCTGTACAACTCTCGCTCGGCATTCCACGGATCTCCGATAAAGTGTTCAAAGTCCTTGCTGAAGTGATCGCAATTCAGAATGTCATGCACTTTCTCTACCGTTCCTTTGTCCTTTGAATTTTTCGGTCTCGCTGGTCTAATGAAGCATTTCAAATCTTCCAACTTGGTTTCAAGTTCCAATACCTCCTTAGTATCATAACCGCCTGCATTGTCTCGAACCAACTCAACAGGAAGAACTTTGCAGGAGGTGATTGCAATTCTATAGCATTCCAAAATCAGGTAGCGCGACTCATAGAGTCCAACGGCCCATGAAATAATTTTTCGAGAATTCACGTCAACAATAATGATGTACCAAAGACGGGTTATCTTACCGTCGAGGATAAAGTAGTAAGGGAGAACTGTTCCGTCCATCTCCCATTTGTCGTGTACATTCTGAGGGTGGAGACGAGCTTGAAAGGGATCGTAGTATTTAGTAACCCAATCTGTTCCCAAACGGAAGGGTTTATACAAGTTTTGAATTTCTGGGTCTCTAAGAAATAATTTAACAAGCGAAAGACTGATAGTGATGAAACCTCTCTTTGAAATTTCATTATTTACTTTTTCAGTTATTTCGGAATACTTTAGGCATGGTTTGTTTTGACAATAAAATTTGATTACCTGCTTCTTAACATAGTCATTGAGCAGTTTGTTGATCTTTTCCATGTTGCGGTTGCCATGTACTATTCCCTTTTCTAATCCGATCTCCTCGAGGTAGAGCAATTTTTCGGAAAAATATTCGTATGAGCTGACTCTGAAATTATACAAAGGGATGCGATTCTTTACGTGATCAAATGCCGCGTAGACCGTCTTAAGGTCGTGACCAATCTCCTTCAAAGAAAGAATCTCTACCACAAAGGAGTGCATCCTGCAGTAAACCTCGATCTCACCAGGGTAGAAATACCGGTCTCTATACAGTCCACCAAATTGTTCATAGACTTTTTTCTGGTTAAATGCGAATTCAAGTCGTGTTTCTAGTTGAGGCTGGAGTTCATCAGGGTCTGTACTTTTTTTTGTCGAGATGCTCTCTTCAAGCAGTGCATGGATATTTCCGATTTTCCCTTGTATATATGGGGTCAATGAATCCCATAACAAGTACTCGTATCCATCAAAGTAGTCGCGTGCCCATCGAGTTGATTCTCCCCTGTCATGCAAAGAAACTCCGTTGCGGTACGAACTGTAAGGAACCTTTTTGAGGACTTCTTTTTTTAGCACATATTTGACGCCGGAAAAATCCATTGCCGGTTTAGCGATGGCGTTCATAGCTGGGTTGCAATGTTTCATGTAAACTTTTGGTTTCTGATTCGGTGGGACTTGTGTCGGTGAAAGTGTCATACTTAATTAGAATTTCGTTGACACACTTTAGAAAAGATTCGAAATCGGAAAGATGCACTAGGTCGCTTAGCATGATGGTGCTTTCTGGTTTACCAAATATTTCCCTCAGAGTTTCAAAAAGAACAGAATAGCTGAAGCCATAAGTTTGATGCAGCCGCGTGCACCTTATTACCACGGCGATCGTCTTCGCATTGTGAATTGCATAAATGCGATCAAATCGAAAAAATGTATTAAAGACATCATAATAAGGCGCAAAGCAGTTGATGTTGAAAAAAGCTTCCTTGATCAGAATCGTTAGGTTCATTGGTTTCATTTTTTTGTTTGTGAGAATAAGCATCATTTGGGGGCGGCCATTCTGGTCGCGGCTTGTGTTTCGATTTGTTCCATTTCGATTTTTGATTGTTTGTGTTAAGCTAACGCTGTGAAATGTTGGATTTCCAAAGCAGAGCAGCAAAGTCTAAGGGGGTTTGACCGATTCAGCCCTACTGAAAAGCATGCTAACCTAGTCCGTTTTACAAAAGGAAAATAAGCCCAAAAGGTCTGCCAGTCACCGATTCGGCAGTAAAATGTAAGAGATATGAATAGTGACAGAAAGTTAAGCAGGCTTGCCAGCCGTAGACTAGAAAAAAAAGGGTGCCTAACAAAATGATAAGAACTACTTGACAATGCTATTCTGCATGTCAAACCAATACAGCAATTTTGAAATTCGATCATAAAAAACAAACATTTTATACTTGTAAAAAACAATTGTGATTGAGTTCATCAGAAGAACTCTTGTGTTTTCAAGGTTATACTGAGCGCATGGCTCGGGTGAGATAACCGATCAAACACAAACCAAGATTTACCAGTTTGTTTGTTTTGGAACGTTTGTCAATTCTAGGCGTAAAAGTGAAATAAAGCAATAGTAGTATACTAAATTATATTATATATTTACAAAAAAGTACTATTTTCGCATTCAAACAATTTATTAGTATATTATAATATATCAATAAAATGTTTAATTAGCAATCAAAATATGGGTTTCGGGGAGCAACTTAGGAAGCTGGTGGAGGCCAATGGCACTTCCGTCTATAGGATCAATCAAGTATCAAAAATCAATTCTATGTCGCTGCATGGTTATATGAAACATGGGGTTGACCCAACTTTTTCAAAGATCGTTGAACTTTGTGAGTACTTTGAAATCTCGCCAAATTACTTTTTTGCAAATTGCTCACCGGAGGTATTTCTTGATACCCAAGCTCAATTTTTGCCAATAGTTTATCTTTCCCAAATTCCCGAAGAAAATAGACAATTCGTTAACGATCTTTTATTTCGTTACGCACGAGATTATCAAAATCAGCTATCAAATGAAAAATTTGCTGAGGATATAAAAAACAAGCTACACATTGCGATGTCCAGCATCAAGTAGTTGAGTTACCCGGAGATTCCGCACAGAGTGACCACTTTTTTTCGCTGTTTTGCAATAATCATAATCGACTGATTGTAAGCAAGTAAAAGTGGTCACCTTATGACGGAAAAAACTGGTCCGGCTCCGCGGAACTTCCACTTACAAAGCTGCGAAAAAAGTGGTAACCAGGACGAAATCCCCAGTGAGTCATAAATCGAACTAAGTCTAAAAGGTTATATAATTATATAACCTTATGCTTTGTTTTAATTCCTTGATTGTCATGTTATGGCAATTAAACCAAGGAAATATTTTGCGAAATCATTGGGGCAGCGGATTCGAGCACTACGGCTTAAGAAGGGCATAAGTCTGAAGCATTTTGAAGCAAAAGAGAATTCTATTGATAGACATGCTCTTTCCGATATAGAAAATGGCAAGAAAGTCCCTAATGTCTATACCCTATTCAGGATATCGCTTATCCTAGATGTTCCACTGGAGGAATTCGTGTCTAAACTGAAGTAGCCTCTTCTTTTGTCATATAAGGCTTGGTGAACCTTATGTCAGATGGGTCGATGAATCTTACAATTCCGTTAGAAAGCTCAATGAGTGCATATGTTTTAGTGATATACCCTCCTAAATCATTATAAAAGGGCTCTTTACACCAACCATGAAAAAATCCGCCATTCTCCGGTTTTGAGATTCCATTCAAAATTGTGATCGATCTGAGTTCCTGTAACTCACCATTCATAATGTAAATGTTTATGGTTACACAATTATACAACCTTGAACGTTTCGTGTCAATAAAGTATCTAATTAAATATCAGAGAATTTTCAAACCTACTTTGGACAGATATTCAACGCACTTGAAAGATTTATATTCTTTAGCCAATTTTACCCCTATTTGTTTTTATAGAGCCTGTGTTTTTGGCAAATCAGCCTTTCAATTTCTTCCGCTTTCCATCTGGCGCTTTTTTTCGAGATAGATTCAAAGCCTTTTTTGACAAAACCTTACTATAAATCTCTGGCCTCCCTTTGCTGCTTTTGGCAGCAAAATCATTCACTATTTTCTCTAAAAATGGCTTAAGAGATCCAAAGCTGCTTAAGGTTGCTTCAATTTGAAGAATTGCAATAGTTTCATTCGATAAGTCAATGTTTTTTCGCAACGTTTTCATATCTATATTTTAGTATATAAATTTATTAATTGTTATCATAAAATAAATATATGTTTATATATTTTAGTAATCAATAAATTTTTGTAATTTTCTTCCTCACCATGTAGTTGATCTATTTTGAACCTCATTAGACGGTCGAATCAAATAAGGAGGGCTACTCCCCTAGCCTCTCAAGTTCTATTGGACTACGAATACTGGCTGCATAAGCAGTACGGAAAAGCTGGAACTTATCTGACCAACGCCAAAACGTTTCTGAAAACCTATAAGGAAGGAGGAACGGTTATATCCCAATTGGAAACGTATTTGAATGGCTGTAGCCTAACTATACAGTCTTTCCTTAGGCGATTTAGGAGATTTCTCGAAGAAAGAGGGGTTGAATACTTGGTAAATGATCTAAACGAAAAGAAGCTTCCGATTTCGAATATCTACGTTAAAATCTTTCTGGCTGAAAGACAAGACCGTCTTCGCGGGGACCTGTCACTTGCAACCTATGCAACAATTCTAAACCAATTTTTCAATAGTATTGAGTCTGATCTAAGCAGGTTCAACAAGAGGGCCGCTGAAAAGTTTGTCCTCTCCCCTTCCCTATCCGATTATACGAAGCGACTTTATAAATCCGTCTTAAAAACCTTTTGTGATTGGGCCATCCTTTACCAAGGTTATTCTAATATAGAACTTTCCAAAGAGCAAAAAGTAGTCAAAAAGGGTCTTCTATTAATCAGTACACAGTCACTTCGGCAGATTTCTGCAATAAAAGTTCGGTCTTCGAGGAGCCAACTAAAAAGATTTCACAAGGAAAGCCTTACAGAAAAACAACGTGATCGACTGCTTCGTATTTGCAAAAACCAACGTGAAAGAGCCATAATTTCCCTTATGGCCTGGAATGGGCTGAGAACCATTGAAATCACCAGACTTAATGTTTCTGACTGTTTGTTCAAGGATAGAAAAATTGCGGTTTGGGGCAAAGGTAAATCTAGTAGGTCTAAGGATCTTATCCGGTTCTTCTCAGTACCTATCGCGGAAACGAAGGCATACCTCAAACTGAATTCAATTTCAAAAGGAAAGACATTTCCGGGAATTTCAAAAACTGAAATTGACAGGGTAATCAAAGATAAATTTCAAGAATTAGGCTTGCTTAATAAGCCTGGAAAATATTCGCCACATAGCCTTAGGCACACTGCAGGACAAATCATGTACGATAAAAAAATTCCGCTTGAATTTATTCAAAAAACACTTCGTCACTCTTCAATGGAGACCACTATGGTATATGCGCAAAAAGCGATCGATCGTAACTATTTCAAGAAAATGTCATTTAATATTTGAGAACATTGAATTGGCAAACTCACCCCTCCCCTTTCAGTGATCTTTGAAACGGTTACCCATTTCGTGCTTCGTACTACCTACAATCCAATACCTATTTCTTGCAAAAGGATATGAGATCAAAAACGTCTAAAAAATGCCCTTTTTTAGCACCATTTTTAAGGTTTAAAAACTTTAAACTCATTTTTTTTTGTAGCTTTTAGCTCTTTTTGAGGCTCATAAAAGCATCTCCTTGTGGGTTGTGAGTTTTGAATTTATCCAAGAGGGTATGAAGTGATCTGGCGCTAAAGCTGGCTATCCTTTAGATCCGGATGAAACGATGGATTTTATAAAAAATAAATTACTGAATAGCCTTTAACACTTAAATGAACACCTCCGTCCATAACAAATTAGTTTCTTTTATCTGGTCTATTGCAGACGACTGCCTGCGCGATGTATATGTGCGAGGAAAATATCGTGATGTAATTCTGCCAATGGTTGTACTACGAAGGTTAGATGTACTGTTGGAAGAAACCAAAGATGCCGTGCAACTAGAAATGCTCTTCCAAAGAGATGAAGCAAAATTTACCGAGTGGGACGAAAGTGGTTTGTGCACCGCCTCGGGTTATGTTTTTTATAATACCAGCGACTGGACGCTGCAGCGGCTGCATTCTACGGCTACCAATAGCCAACAGATACTTCAGGCAAACTTTCTTGACTACCTCAAAGGTTATAGCGATAACGTAAAAGAGATTATTGAGAAGTTTAAACTCAAAAGCCAGATTCAGCACATGGCCTCGAAAGATGTGCTGCTCAATGTGCTCGAGAAATTTACCTCACCCTACATTAATCTCACCCCCTTTGAAAAGCTAGATCCCGAAGGCCGCAAGCTACCAGCCCTGTCAAACTTAGGTATGGGCTACGTATTTGAAGAGTTGATCCGTAAGTTCAACGAAGAAAACAACGAAGAGGCCGGAGAGCACTTTACACCACGTGAGGTAATCGACTTAATGACTCATGTTATTTTTGAACCGATTAAAACTAAACTTCCTCCCGTCATTACTATTTACGATCCGGCTTGTGGTTCGGGTGGTATGCTTACTGAAGCCCAGAATTTTATCAAAGACCCAGGCGGTGAAATAAAGGCGACTGGCGATGTGTATCTCTACGGAAAGGAAATCAATGACGAAACCTACGCTATCTGCAAATCAGATATGATGATCAAGGGCAACAACCCGGAAAATATTAAAGTAGGTTCTACACTTTCTACTGATGAGTTTGCCGGTACCACGTTCGACTTTATGTTGTCCAATCCTCCATATGGAAAATCATGGGTTGGTGATCAGAAATACATTAAGGATGGCAAAGATGTTATTGACCCACGCTTTCAGATTAAGCTGAAAGACTATTGGGGCAACGAAGAAGATGCGGATGCCACACCGCGCTCTTCCGATGGCCAGTTACTCTTCCTCATGGAGATGGTGAGCAAAATGAAGTCAATCAAGCAAAGCCCTGCTGGCGCACGTATTGCATCGGTGCATAACGGTTCCAGCTTGTTTACAGGCGATGCCGGTGGTGGCGAAAGCAACATCAGGCGATACATTATTGAGAACGATTGGCTGGACTGTATTATTCAAATGCCCAACAACTTGTTTTACAACACGGGCATTACCACCTACATCTGGGTGCTAACTAACAACAAATCACAGAAACGAAAAGGCAAAGTTCAATTGATCGATGCCGCGCTGCTCTTCCGCAAGCTGCGCAAGAACCTGGGCAACAAGAATTGTGAGTTTGCGCCTGAGCACATCCGCGAAATTGTTTCCGTGTATACCGAGTTGAAAGCAGTAGATCGAAAGATAAATGCCGATACTAAGGAAGAGGAAGGCATTACTTCCAAGATTTTTAACAACAGCGCCTTTGGTTATTACAAAGTAACCATTGAGCGGCCTAAGCGTTTGAAAGCGCAGTTCACACAAGAACGCATTGCTGAATTACGCTTTGACAAAAGCTTACGCCAACCCATGCAATGGGCTTACGAAACGTTTGGCGATAAAATTTATTCCGAATTAGCAAAGCGCGAAAAAGAAATACTGGAATGGTGCGAGAAGAATGAACTGAACCTGAGTGCCAAGCAAAACAAAGCACTCACAAGCGCAACCCTTTGGCAAAATCAAGTAGAGTTGATGAACACCGCCAATGCATTAATGAAAGCAATTGGCAATGAAGAGTACACCGACTTTAATTTGTTTGCCGAGAAAGTAGATGAACAGCTGAAAGCACAAAAAATAAAACTCTCCGCCTCTGAGCGCAATGCCATATTGAATGCTGTGAGTTGGTACGATGACAAAGCCGAGAAAGTAGTGAAGAGCATAACCAAGCTGGCAAGTGAGAAACTTTCCGAATTGCTGACCCATTTGAACTGCAAAGAAACCGAGCTGGCCGACTACGGCTACTTTGCCACCAGTAAGAAAGGTGATTACATTGAATACGAAACCGAGAGCGATTTGCGCGACACCGAAAATGTGCCATTGCAAGAAAGAATTTACGAGTATTTCCTGCGCGAAGTAAAGCCTCATGTAGCTGAAGCTTGGATTAATCTGGATGCTACTAAGATTGGCTATGAGATCAGCTTTAATAAATACTTCTACCGCCACAAGCCCCTGCGCAGCATAGAAGATGTAAGTGCCGACATCTTAAAACTGGAAGAAGAAAGCGAAGGCCTGATTCATGAAATCCTAAATCTGGGGTGATGGAAGTAGCAGCTGAGCAAATTAAAACCGAGAAGTATTCTGCTTACAGAGATTCGGGAGTAGAGTGGTTAGGCGAGATTCCTAAGGACTGGAAGGTTCAACGCTTAAAAAGATTTTGTGGTATTAATCAAAATTCTATTCCTGAAAATACAAATAAGAATTTTTCTTTCGAATATGTTGATATAGGAAGTGTCACATTAGAAAATGGGATAGAGCAAACTGAGAATTTCACATTTAAAAATGCTCCTTCAAGAGCACGAAGAATAGCAAGAGTCGGTGATACGATTATTTCAACTGTGAGAACATATCTAAAGGCGATTGATTTTATTGATGAAGTAAAGAGCAATTATATTTATTCAACTGGTTTTGCTGTATTAAATCCAAAAGAGATAATACCGGAGTTTTTAGCAATGGCGGTTAGAAGTGATTCATTTACGAGACAGGTAGATGTGGTTTCAACAGGAATGAGCTATCCTGCCATAAATTCAACTGATTTAGGAAGGCTGAGTATTTGCATTCCTTCTCTATATGAACAAGCCGCAATCGCGCAATTTCTTGATCGCAAAACATCACAGATAGACCAAGCCATTAAGCAAAAGGAGAAACAAATTGAACTCTTAAAAGAACGCAGGCAAATACTCATTCACAAAGCCGTTACCCGCGGGCTAAACCCCAACGTGCAACTGAAGGACAGCGGTGTGAAATGGATTGGGGAGATTCCCGAGCATTGGGAGATTGTTAAGAATCGTAGTCTATTTCAGGAGCGCAATGAGTCAGGAAACGAAAGTTTGCCCCTTCTCTCTGTTTCCATTCACTCTGCTGTTTCTTCCGAAGAGTTAAGTGATGAGGATAATATAAGAGGCAAAATACGAATTGAAGATAAATCTCAATATAAGCTTGTTGAAGTTGGAGATGTTGTATTCAATATGATGAGAGCTTGGCAAGGGGCAATTGGCTGCGTGGTTATTAATGGGATGGTTAGTCCTGCCTATATAGTTGCAAAACCAATAAGGAAATTGGATTCAATTTTCTTTGAACATCAACATCGGACTGAAGAATTCATTCAACAAATGGATCGTTTTTCAAAAGGAATTACTGATTTCAGGAAAAGACTTTATTGGAATGAATTTAAACAGCTTGTTACTGTTCTCCCTCCATTAGAAGAACAAACAAAAATTTCCAATTTCATTTCAAAATTGAATCTTATGACTGAAAAAGCTATTTTGAGTAAAGAGAAAGAAATTGAAAAGCTGAAAGAATACAAAGCCACATTAATAAATAGTGCGGTAACGGGGAAGATTAAGATTACAAATTTATAATTTTAGAATATGACTATTGAATTGCAAACTACCGATGATGAATATGTTTTATTGAGCCCAATACGCGTTCATAATGATGAAACATATGGAGAATTATACTCTCTTTTAGACGAGTCAAATCAACTCTGGATGCATTTAAAAATGGAGAATAACTCATTCAGTATAATTTCAAAGGATATCCGAATAAAAGAAAATGATTATAATCTCAAAGTAAAACTTGATAAGTTAGTCCTTGATATTATCGAAAAGGCACAATCAGGAACTGAAAATACTGAAACTAAAACTACTGAAGATGTAAGTCCGTACGATCCAGACAAGATAAAAGTCAACTCTAAACAGTTTAGCATTAAACTTATTGAAGAGATGATCGAAAATGAAGACATCGATTTTACGCCTGATTTTCAAAGAAATTTCGTTTGGAATAATGTCCAAAAATCACGGCTTATTGAATCAATACTTCTTAGGATTCCATTGCCAATGTTTTATTTTTCAGAGGATGAGGAAGGAAAGATATCAGTAGTTGACGGATTGCAACGATTGACGACTATCAAGGAATTTATTGATAATAAGTTTCCTTTAAAAAATCTTGAATACCTGAAAGATAGTTGCGAAGGAAGGTACTATTCACCAAAAGACAAGAGCGGAAAACCGAATGGTAAACTTGCTATTGATGCTAAATATTTTCGATGGTTTAATATGACTCAATTTGCTGTAAATGTAATCGACCCTACCTCTCCGCCAAAAGTCAAATATGATATTTTTAGGAGAATTAACACAGGAGGAAAGCCACTGAACAATCAGGAGATTCGTAATTGTCTTGCCGGAAAGGCTTTGCGGGAAACACTTAAGGAAATGGTAAACCTTCCAGAGTTCATGTCTGCAACAGATTATAGTATTAAGCCAACTCGCATGGATGACCAAGAGATTGCGTTGCGCTTTATTCTTTTTAGGCGAATGCGGGATAATGGCGATGGTACCATTAATGACTATAATGGGTATATGGACACATCACTTGATGATTTAACAGAAGAATTGTTGAAGTCTAAAAAAGAAGATTTAGTAAAGTATGTTATGCTCTTTTCAAACTCTATGAAGAATGCGGAGCATTTGTTCGGAAGTAAGTATGCATTTAGAAAAATAACACCAAAAGATTTAGAACCGGAGGCGTACAAACAATTAATTAATAAAGCGCTTTTCGCCAGTTGGTCAGTCTTACTGGCAGATTATACTTTCCCAATTATTCAATCTAAGAATGAGCCTGGTATTCTTCTAGGTCCACTAGCATCTCTAATCAAGGAGGATCGTCAATTGATGAACTATTTGTCATACGGTACAAATGGCAGAGCAAATCTTCTTTATGCATTTTCAGTAGCTCAAGACACTATTAAAAAACACCTAAAAGTGTAATCTATGGCATATCTTAAAATAGAAAACTTTAAGTGCTTTTATGATGCAAAGGTTCCGCTCAATGATTTAACAATTTTTGCCGGGGCTAACGGTAATGGAAAAAGTACTGCCATTCAAGCACTGTTATTTCTAAGAAGAACCATAGAGCATTGCGCGAAATGGGAGAATCAGAGGTATAATCTAACTGAACTCAATGGATTAAACGTTGAACTTAATGGCCCGTATTGTCTTTCCCTTGGCAACAGTAGTTATCTAATACCAAAAAAATCAGACCGCAATACAATTCTTTTGGGTATTGTCAATGAAAATAGAGAATTGTCTATAGAATTTGACACAAGTACCGGAGAGTTATGGTTGACGCCTATTAACATAAAAAATACCAACTCTACCAGCGGCATTTTCATCCAGGAGTTTTACTATCTAAATGCGGAACGAATCGGTCCACGGATAGCACAAGGAATTAAGTTTTATGATTTTCAAAATGCAGGATACCAGGGTGAGTTCGTAGCTCAGTTAATTTCAGATACTCAAACCAACTATAAGTTTGAAGTAGAGGAAGTAAGACGAAGCAAAAAATCAAAAAGCCCTCGCCTCGAACAACAGGTTAACGCTTGGTTAGATGAATTGATGCCTGGTGTTTCGATTACAGCATCCTATAACCCAGAAACTCATTCAGCTCAAATTAAGGTTGATAACTTCTTTACGAAAGGTGACTCTACAATTGCCCCGAATATTGGATTTGGAATAAGTTATGTCCTTCCAATCATCGTTACAGGTTTAATTGCAAAAAGAGGAGCAATATGCGTAATTGAAAATCCAGAAGCCCATTTGCATCCTTCAGCGCAATCAAAAATTGGTGGTTTTTTGGCAATGGTTGCTAAGGCTGGCGTTAAGATTGTTGTGGAGACCCATAGCGATCATTTAGTAAATGGTATCCAGATAGCCTGCGCTAAGAATGACATTGCGCCTGAACAAGTAACCATTAACTTCTTTAGTCAGAAGGAGGACATTATTCAGCCTGATATTGAATCTATAGCAATTAATGCAAAGGGTGAGTTATCCAAGTGGCCTAAGGGTTTTTTCGATCAGAGTCAAAGTGATTTCGCAGAACTTTTCAAGTTTAGAAAAGTATGAGTAATTTTTTCCTTCTAAATCACGCAATTGATTTTCCTGACTACGATTATTCTGTTTCTGGTTTGCTAAAGCTTGCATCAATCAGGCTTGAAAAAGACGATACTTTCTTCAAGCATGGATCAGTCTATTATATTAACCTCTATTCTAGCCTATGTCAAAATTATGGGCCTGATGAGCAAACGCTCCTTCTTTTTATTGAGCAGCTTTCAAATTCAACGGAAGATGTGAGTAATGCAGAAGAGTTAAATGCAATTTTTCAACATGAAACTAATGCGTTTCTGGGTATAAATTTTGAAGAAACAGCAATTGAAGTTGATATTCAAGTTAAGGACGAAGCTTCTTACAAAAATTTTAATGAGGTTAATTTATGGAAGGTTTCCTATAAGAATTTTTGGGGAAAGCGTAAAAAACTCTTTCCCAGTTTAATTTTCTGCCCTCAAATAGAAGATCATGTATATTCAGCCGGAAACTCAGGACATTTTAACCAAATAGTTGAAAGGCTAAGAGAATTTAACAAAGCTGTTTCTGAATGGAAGGCTGGTGCCTTTAGTTACAAGGAAGTCAATAAAAATTATGCACTGAGAATATCACCTGAATCTGAACTCACAATGTCAAAGTTTGGCAACGAGAGAATTTTCCCACTGCCTAAAGGTGGCACAGCATACTTCGAACTGCATATTAAAACGGGTGGATTGAGATTTCATTTCTTCCCTCAAAATGAAACAAAGATGGTATTCATTGGATATATAGGTTCTCACTTGAGTACTGTTTCAAATTAGAATGCATGGTCAGTCAAACCAACGAACAAGCCCTTGAGGCAACCATAGAAAAAAAACTCACAGGTACATGCCTTGAAGAGTTAAAGGAACTTGCTGGCTCAGGCAACATTGCCGAACGCGCTGAACTCTATCGCGGTGGTAATGGTTTTTACCTTGGTTTGCCCGAGCATTTTAATGTAAAGTATGCCATTGATGAACATCGCTTCTGGCATTTTCTTGAATCCACACAGAAAGAAGAACTCGACAAGCTTCAAAAACAAAGTGATTGGAAACTAAAGATTTTGGATCGACTTGATCGCATGATCAGGAAGTATGGTGTGTTGCGTTTGCTGCGCAAAGGATTGGAAGTAGATGATGCCAGTTTTACGTTGCTTTATCAATTACCACTGGCATCGAGCAGTAAAACGGTAAAAGATATTTTTGAAAGCAACGAGTTTAGCGTAACCCGTCAGCTTCGCTATTCATTGGAAAATCCACGTGAAGAAATTGACATGGTCATTTTCATCAACGGCCTGCCCATCATTACCATGGAATTAAAAAACCATTGGACTGGTCAAAACGCGCGGGTGCATGGGCAAGATCAATTCAAGTACAAACGGGATATTACTCAACCCTTATTACAATTCGGCAGGTGTGTTGTACACTTTACTGTCGACACGGAAGAGGCTTACATGACCACCCGTTTAAATGGGGCAGGTACTTTCTTCCTGCCTTTCAACCTTGGCAATAATTTCGGAAAAGGAAATCCGCCAAATCCCTTCGGTCATAAAACTTCTTACCTGTGGGATGAGGTGTTAACACGCCAAAGTGTGGCAAACATCCTCCAGCATTTTGTTCGCCTTGATGGCGAGGATACCGATGCTTTAACCAAAAAGACATTGTATTTTCCGCGCTACCATCAATTGGATGTCGTGCGCAAGTTGATCAAGGATGCAAGCGTAAAAGGAGTAGGACAGACCTATCTTATTCAGCATTCAGCAGGTTCGGGGAAATCTAACTCCATTACGTGGCTGGCATATCAGTTAATCGAAACCTACCCCGAAACAACCGGCACACCCGGAGGACGAGGTGTATCTACTCAACTTTTTGATTCAGTAATTGTAGTTACTGACAGAACGCTGCTGGACAAGCAGCTTCGTAAAAACATTAAAGAGTTTTCGGAAGTGAAGAACGTAGTGGCTCCCGCATACTCCTCACGAGAATTAAAGGAGAGTCTGGAAGCAGGAAAGAGAATCATTATCACCACGATTCAAAAATTTCCATTCATAGTAGACGGAATTGCCGATTTGAGTGAAAAGCGCTTTGCGGTAATTATTGACGAAGCCCACAGTTCGCAAGGTGGTATAGCGGCTGGAAAGATGAATGAAGCGATGGGTAATAGCTCTGATGAAGATGAGATCGATCCACAAGACATCGTACTAGATGCAATTCAATCGCGCAAGATGCGAGGCAATGCTTCATACATGGCTTTTACAGCCACACCCAAAAACACAACCCTCGAAAGATTCGGTGTGAAGCAATCGGACGGAAGTTTTAAGCCTTTCCATTTGTATTCGATGAAGCAAGCCATCGAAGAAGGTTTTATTCTCGATGTACTGGCGAACTACACCACCTACAAGAGCTACTACGAGATCGAAAAGTCAATTGCCGACAATCCCTTGTTTGATACGGTCAAAGCGCAAAAAAAATTGAAAGCCTATGTGGAACGGCACGAGCAAACGATCGGCACCAAGGCCGACATTATGCTAGACCATTTTCTTGCAAAAGTAGTGAACGCGAAAAAATTGAAGGGCAGAGCTAAAGGCATAATAGCGACCCAAAGCATTGAGTCAGCCATTCGCTATTACTTTGCTCTTCGGGATTTAGTTGCGGCTAAGGGAAACCCATTCAGAATAGCAATAGCTTTTTCAGGAAAGAAAAAAATGGATGGTATTGAATACACAGAAGATAGCCTGAACAATTTTCCTCCAGAATTAGACACTGCCAAACCACGTGACGCGGGTTATATCACTGATAAAATTGCACGATATTTTGATATGGAACAGTACCGTCTGCTTGTGGTAGCAAATAAATATCTAACCGGATTTGATCAACCAAAGTTGACAGCCATGTATGTAGATAAGAAGTTGCAAGGCGTGATTGCCGTTCAGGCGCTTAGCAGACTAAATCGTTCAGCTGATAGTTTAGGCAAGAAAACCGAAGATTTGTTTGTATTGGATTTCTTTAACTCCACCGATGAAATCAAAGCTTCATTTGATCCTTTCTATACATCTACAACCCTGAGTGAAGCAACAGATGTAAACGTGTTGCACGAATTGAAACAGCATTTAGATGAGGTGGGCGTTTATGAATGGACTGAAGTAGAGAACTTTATTGACAAGTATTTCAAAAAAATAAACGGTCAGGAGTTAAGCGCAATCCTTGATGTTCCTGCCGAGCGGTTTAACAACGGTCTTGAGTTAGATGAAAATCGCAAGGCAGACTTTAAAATCAAAGCGAAACAGTTTGTGAAGATCTACGGCCAGGTGGCTTCCATCATGCCGTATGAAATACCGAAGTGGGAGAAATTGTTTTGGTTTCTGAAATTCCTAGTTCCAAAACTCATCGTCACTAACACGATAGATCGTATAGATGAATTATTAAACTCTGTTGATCTTTCTACGTATGGACTAGAGCGCGTTAAGCTTAACGTGTCAATCGGTTTAGATGCATCCGAAACTGAACTAGAACCACCAAATGCCAATCCGCGCGGTGCGCATGGCGGTGATGAAGAAAAAGATCCGTTGGATTTGATCATAAAGAGTTTTAATGAGCGTTGGTTTCAGGGATGGGATGCCACACCCGAGGAACAGCGTGTGAAATTTGTGAATATCGCGCAGGATATCCGCTCACATCCTGACTACGAGACCAAGTACGCCCAAAATCCAGATACTCAGAACCGTGACCTCGCATTCATGAAAATGTTTGATGATGTAATGGCCAAGCAAAGAAAATCTGAATTGGATTTATACCGCATGATCTCAAAAGACGATGCTTTTAAGATTGCTATGCAGGATACGTTGAAAAGGATGTTAAGTCTATGATTAGCAGTGAATGATCAGTTACCCTGATTGGAAATTCAATGTAAACATTGCCGTCAAAAATGGAATCAACGCACAGCATGGAAGGCAATCGCAAAATTTTAACTGATAAATCTGAAATAGGACGAGCTCTTTTGTTATATGACAAGTCATTATTCTGGGAGTATAGCGAATCCGAAATCCCCAAGCTCGGCCCTGAACTGGTTGTGACGAGAGTGACAAGATACGGTACTCTAAGCGACATAATCAGACTGTTTGTTATTTTCTCTCCCGACACTATTTATGATGTGGTCAATAGAGACCGCGAACTGGACGTTACAGAAAGGATTTTTTTAAACAATCTATACATCGAGCTTGATGTTTTCGACTATGGAGATCCTTTCGTTAAATCAAAAAACAAAGTTGATGAAATCGAGTTGACTAGTTTGTTGAACATAGGGCTTATGAAACTACATGCTCAAAACGGACGAAACACGTGGAAAGATCTTATAGACCTAAAAGCAATCACTACCTATCACCCTTTATCTGAATTACTTTCATTATACAATAAACGGTATCCACCCTGGCCTAAAAAGCAATGCTTGATGTCATTGGTGAAAAACCTTGAAACACCGCAATCTCTTGACACTTTTCCTCACGACCGTGTGATGGATGAAACAGGACCGGATGAAATTATTTCCAATCTTAAAAGGAAATGCTCCGAAGTTTATAAATCAATATTTCAAGAGGAAGCCGAAATCATAGAATCCAAATTTAAAAAGGGACTTCCAACAGAGCCTTAAAAAAGGAAGCTAATAATATTGATTTATGAAATCTAAACTGGGATTTAAGTGGAAATTTTGCGGATCTGGATCAGCTATTTCATTGTGATAGTTACCACTTGTGTTAACACAGATAAGGCTAAATCAAAAAAGTTGCTGTTCTTGTGAAATCAATACCTTCGCCATAAGAAACATAGCCAAGTTGATTGGTCACTAAACTAGTCTCACCAATTTTAAAATTTGGAGTGTTTCGATGGTGGTGTCCATAAATCCAGACTTGCGGCTGTGTTTCTGTTATGATGTTCGACAATTCACTAGCAAAGGCATTGTTAATTGGGCTATCAATAAACTCCACTGGATAGTCTTTAAGCGTTGGAACATGGTGAGTAACAACGATTTTTTTAGGAATGCTGCTATCCAACAACTCATTGTAGATAAATCTTCGGCAATTCAAATGTAGCGCATTAAAGTCAGCAGGTGTAAACCTGTCATCGTTATGCCGAATATAACCAAAATCGGCAATGCTTCTTCTGACATCAAATACATTCTCCGGCCAGATATAGCTCCACAGGGTGGAAAAAACAATTTTCAGATCACCAACTAAAACAGATTGGTTATTTACCAAAAAGACATTTGGTCTTATCACCTCTATAAACGAAAATTCTTTATTGCGTATATCCCCTCCATAGTATTCATGGTTACCGGGTATCCAGTAGGACTTTTCGAAATTTTCTGAAATAAAATCAAAGAATTGATTTGCTTTCTCAATGGAGCGGAAGGGTACTATGTCTCCTGCGAGGATGAGTATTTCTCCAGTTGGTATTATTGGATTCGCCTCCAGAAAAAGGGCGTTATCTATAAATTCTAGATGGAGATCTGAACAGTATTGGATTTTAATCATTTTGGTAATTTGTACTACACTTTTTTCTTAAATTTAACTAGAAATGCCTGCGAGGCAAAGTAACAGACGAGAGCAACATCTATGGAATTCTACAAAAAATTTGGCAAGTCTTCTTGGGCTAAGCACCTTCGGAACAGGAAAAGGAGCCGGTTTACCAAACAGATGGCCAATAAGAAATCAAGATCGAGAATGAAGCTAGATATAAAAAATGAGAGGTAATTTGATATCTATAAGCTCTAGTTATCTAATCCTACTACCGCTTATGCGCTTTATTGCCTAGATTTCTTTGAACAGAAGATATTGTGTCCAATATAGTCTCTGAAGTCATAAGTATCGAATCTTCATTCAATCTGTCGTAAGTGTCAGTTGGCTTGTGGTAATGTTCAAAAACCGGAGCAGATGCGAGAATTTGAAATACTGCCTCTTTGCCGAGGCCAAGCTTTAAAGCATTAAAATAATGCTGTGCTGCGGCTATATCTTTGTCCGAAATGCAAGTAATAGTAAACGCATCTCGCAGTCCGGCCTTTTGAAAAGGTAGGTGGTCGGCTGTATTGGTCACAATCTGGTCAAATCGTCTTGAAATAATTTTTCTTTCGCTTGAAGTCGCTTCAAAAGAAGTGAGTAGCTCCGCGTTGCTATTTTGGTCTACGGGCCACAGGGCAAACTTGTCGCCCAGCCCCACCAGCTCCATATTTATAAGCCCAATGAGATCCGTTGTCCCATATTCCTTGACATAAGCGGTCGAGCCTTTTAATCCAGTCTCCTCTTCGTCAAAAAAGAAAACGCGGATTCCCAAATCTATATTTCCCGACTCTTTAAATTTCTTAATGATGTCTATGCATACAGCTATCGCGGAACCGTTGTCGTTTGCCCCAGCTGAGTTTTGAACTCTGTCAAAATGTGAACTTACCCCAACTTTTTTTCTAGCCGGCCCTAAGTCTACAATCAAATTTGTCCCGGTCGAGTATTCATGCTTTTGGTATGCAACCTTTAAATCATCCAGCTGCTTAACAATGATAGCGAGTCTTTCGTAGTTGGATTTGTTGTCAAGTTGTTGAATAAGATCTAGGTACTTCATGATAAAATGCCAACCAAATTTCAACCCTAATCGTTATCACTCTTCTTGGGTTTCTTGTAAGGAAACTCAAAACCAAATCGTAGACTGATACGATCGGAATAAGGGCTCTCCCTTCTGGGATCATAAACATTGTACAACAACTGGGCGTTGCCGTTCACCTTTTTTGATATTTTAAAATCCTGTTTGATTCCCACAAAATAGCTCCACACCCAGTCGCGCCTTGGTTGATCCATGGGCTGTGAAAGAGATGGTTTAACAAATGTATTCATCTGCTCCAGTTCTGCGCGTAGCGTTAGCTTTGACCCAACCCTAAATTGAGCAAAGAAGCGTGAGCCGTAAACGCGATACTCATCAATGAAATAGGTTCCTTTATTGAAGTTCGAAGCAACTCGTTCGTTCCATCCTAAACCAATAATCCACCGCTCAGTTAGACGATACCCCAAATAAGGGTTAACATCCAGCAAAAAATTAGTTTTTGTTTGAATCTCTACACTAACTCCTGGGAGCATTCGTTCGCGGAGGGTTCTATCGCGCATGGGGTTATACCTACGCCTAGGCAAATCGTTTATGCTTTTGATACTTCCAAACTTTGTTTTCTGGTCATTTAAATCCGCTATCGCTTTGTCTACTTCTTTTTTCTGATCCGCCAGTTTATCAAATGCGATGTCCTTTGATTGTCTTTCGAGTTCCTTTTTCATCGCTTCCGGATCTCGGTATTTTGCAGACTGCTCTTTATATTTTTCGATAGCCGAAGCCTGTTCTCTCATTTTTTTTAACTCTTTCGTTTCGACTTGCGACTCTGCAAGTGTCTGAAGTTCTTCCGTCTTCTCTAAATCGCCATTCTTCAAATTTTTTACCTCATCTGAATACTTGGATACATCTCCTTGCAACCGCTTGCCCTCCCCTAGCTGGCTCTGTATGTTATTGATCGACTCCATGCCAGGCACAGAATTTGGCAACGAGAGATTGGGGCTTTGTACTGAAGGCAGTGACGCATTATTTGACGTAGCTGAGTTTAGCGATGGTAGGGTTCCGAAATTTTGAGATCCTGGAAGCGTGAGAAAGCTAGCACCAGGTATCTGCGCTGTTGCCAGCGCTGGAATTTGCGCATTTCCTAACCCCGGAATTTGCGTACTCGGAACGGTAGGCGTGCTCGCACTTGACAGACCGGGGATCTGACTTCCAACTTGTGGAAGTTGTTGATTGGACAATTTCAACTTATCTACATTACTAACTCCGGGAATTTGCCCACTGGATAATTCACTCAACTTAGAATTGACTTTAGTTTGAGCTCCTTCCAATCCGGCTACCTTTTCGGTATAGCTCGTTTGAAGTCCATTAACTTTTGAATTGACTTTCTGCTGTGCTTCTTCCACTTTCTCATTCACCTTGCGTTCTGCACTACTCACTTTCTCCGCATAATTTTCCTGGAGTTCATTTAATCTAGTTTCTGCTTTTTGAATATCCTTTATTGGCTTGCTGTTTTTCAAACTGTCCATCCGTGCCTGTAAACTCTTCATCTCTTTTTCGACATTCTCGGTAGGTAACTTTAAAGCGTTCAAACTATCTAATCTGGACGAAAGTTTGGATTGCACAGCACCTAACCTCTTTTGTAGCGCTTGTTCCGTAGAATCAATTCGTTTTGTATACACCTCCAACTTGGCCGAGGGATTTAGAGTGTCAGCCAAATGAGTTGCTTGCTCTGCAAACTCATTTATTGAATTTAGCCCTTTGTCGGTTTTACTTTTTGCGGAATCGATCTGCTGATACTCCGGCAGCTTCAGTGTATCAATCTTACCAACAGCGGAGTTAATTTTTTTCTTGCTAAAAATAGACTGCGACTGCCCCGCTATCGAGCAGCTAACAAGAAACAAAAGAAGAAATAATCTCATGGGCTTGGCGAGTATTCTATAGCTTTGGCAGACGCTGAAATACTTGTAGTAAAAATAGCCTTTTATACCGTTATTCTGAAAGTTAATTCTTTCGATTTCTTGTCTTTTCTAACTGCGAATGCCGGTAGTTTCAGCGATGACGTCCAATGAGAATATTAGGCTGCCGCTCTAAAAATAAACTGCGGAAAATCCAATCAAAAGAAAGAAAAGCCAACAACTATCTGCGGGGATACCAGCAATTTTTAAACCCGTGTCATCTATATGTTGAATTTCTTTCGTGTCCTTGGGTTTGATCACCACTTTACCAATGCTGACAATCTCGCAAGCACTTCCTGGTCGTTTTTTTCCGTTAGCCTTCTCACAATCCCGTATTACATAAATCTCTTACCCTCTCCGATCATGGAGTTAATCGATACGCCTTGTGTATTTCTGAATGCGATGAGTGCCTGAATATGGTTAGGCATTATTTCATACTCTGTAGTGAAGTGCATATTGCTTTTCAGATGATCGAACCACTTGTACACATCTTCATATCCGTTCGATAGATCAAAGAGATGAAGCCATTGGCTGCACGGTTACCTTCCCTTCTTCTCCTGATTGTACAGATAGACTATACTTTCAATATCACTTCTCTTTAACGCTTTACTCTCAATCTGTTTGCATACATTGGGAGCATCGTTTAAATATTTCAGCATCTGATCTTTAAAACTTCCATCAAGAAAATTCGCATTTACTCTGGTCAAAATAGGCTCACCTACCTTCTGTAAATAATAAATCGTGGATGATGAACCGCTCTGGGTTCCACCTGACGTGCCAGAAGCCAGTGTTGAGGTGGTGTTGATGGCCAAGTCGCTGTAAAGGCTCAGGTACCCTCTCAAAACCTGCTTTACAAAAGATTTATTTCCATCCTCAAGTTCCTTAGCAAAGTATAGATCCACCCCGCTCAGGTAAGCGATTAGCTCATCTGGCTTGTACGTTACAACCTTGCTGCTGCCTTCTAGTTTGAATTTTATGTTCTCAAGAACTCGATATGGAAATAAGTTTACATTTTTGACCTCGCCATACAAAGTATCTTTTTTAGTGGTGATGACGCAGCCAATAACATATCCTGATTCTTCTTGCCCAAAAAGAGTGATGGCTAAACCCATCAAGATAAGTGCTGTGGTGATCAATGGTCTAAGCATAGGTTAAATTTAGGAAAGATAAGTAATCAAGCCGCCATACGCCATTTCATTTTTTTATTTACACAAGGTAGGTCAGGCGACCCGCTACTACTGATTTTTGACCAACGACAACTAGGGGTTCGCTTATTAGCGCAGAGTTCTCGAAACAAGTAACTCTGCGAGGTAATGAAGCGTGCACCAACGTATTGGGCTTTCTGTATTTATCAACAGCGGCAACGCACTGCAAGCGCGCGCCAACGAGAGAACTATTGATACATTAAATAATTAAATTAGTCAACTTTTATTCCTGCCGCTTCATACATTTTCTTTCTTTGAGCAATGTATTCCTCACGCATTATATACTCGATTAAATACCCTTCAATCTGAGGAAGTTTATAGACTGACTTTCCATTTTCTATTTTGACCTCACCTTCTTGATCTAATTTTTCACTGAAATCTACTTTTTCAGAATCCAATTTATTACTAACCACAAAAGGATATGCAAAACGGTATTTATCTTTTCGACTCCAATTCACCTCGAAATCAAATACATCACTCCATTGAATTATTACATAGTTGGATGTTGGTTTATCTCGACTTTCATACTTACCTGGTATTACGTAATACCAATGAGTATTAGATTCATGTTCAATAAATGTGATATACTTTTTCCCGTCAGGAGATATCAAATACTTCTTATTAGTGGTAGGCAAACAAGAAAAACACACAAGCAGAAAAATAACAATTACTTTTCGCATAGCTTATTTTTTCATGTTCCAATTTGGCCAGTACTGATTCCCATTTTTTTTCAAATAGGCAGTATTTCCTAGATTCCATCCGAGAACCTGCCCTCTCTGGGAATTTGGGGCATCTACCTGACCATTGCCATGAAGATAGCCATGCATGATCCCTTGATTTCCCCCAGCTTGGAAAGCGTCAAAAATACTCCTTGTTAAACCGTAAAATCTATTCCCTTAACTGATTTATTCATCAGGTCATTTTCGATACTATAGACATCATGGATGTCAAGAACATTGTAGCCCAAGTGATAATTTATTGAATTAGCTGAATGATTATAAACAGTACTCTTGCTTTCAAGATCAGAGAAGCCTGCTAGGTCTTCATTTTTAACCAAATAAATTTTTCTTAATTTCAATTGACTTGTTGGGTAACGAGTAATACCACCGACTGTTTTAGGTGAAAATCCACCTTCATCAATAACTACAGTCCTAGTTGTTGATGATCCCGTGGTTATACCAAACAAATCGGTAAAAAAATTTCCGCCACCACCAGTGGTTATTTCAGAAGCTTGCACAGCTTCATTAAAAAGATTAACAGTTCCCTTTGCATCATTTCTTATCTCCTTAACAAACAAGGCCGTATGAGTTTGGGTTCTTATCGAATTTAAAAAGTAAATCTCTTTTTTTCCCTTCGAAAAATTATTGTACCTTAAATCAACGTCCTTATTGTAGCCTTCAGCCGGATTTCTCCAATTGTATTGATCTGTCCATTTTCCATAGTCAAAGTTTACCCAATAACCATAATCGCCATTGTCGGCAATACCATTTTGGTTTCTATCATAAAAATCGGGACCGGTTACTGTAGTTAACAGCCACGTATATGCATATTTTTGTTTTCTTTTGTAACGATTAAAGAAGTCTTTGCCCTTTTCATCCTTGTTACCTGAATACGTGTATTCCTCAAATGCATAAACAGGTAAGGCATAATGGTAAGATACCCCAGAAGGACTCGTAACTTTGAACCCACCAATTTGGTCTGCTGGTGCGACAAAAGAAACCTCAGATGTATTGAAATCAAAAGTAAAAGAGTCGTAAGCCCGATCGAATCCCTTTGGTTTGGAATCAATAAATCCTGATCTCTGCGCGATATTTGAGTTACTTTCAAGCAACTCTCCAGTTTCTTGGTTCCGAGGGGGACTTATCTGATAATTGGTAAACCATTGTACTGATTTAGATCCATATAATGTGTTATTTGCAGCATCATACCCATCATCACCAGACTCTCCAGTATTTTCGTTGGAATCGAAAGAATAAGTTAAAGGATTTGAACCACTAAATGAAGGTGGTGAATAAGTGTATCTATTTGAAAAATCATTGATAAACCGGAATTGCACTGGATTTGGATTTCCACCTAATGGGTAACCTTTTACTAGGTAATTGCCATTCTGATCTTTTTTATTTTGGCGATACAAAAATGACTTGTAGTGATAAGGCTTAATACTACCAGAAATACCTTGGCCGGAAACACCATAATGGTCATAATCAACAAAACTACCATTCAGCTGCTCGTCTGACTTCGTTTGAAGTTTACCCATAAGGTCATAAGAATCGAATGCTTTATTATCTAAATCTCCTTCATTCAACTTCGTCTTTGGAAAGTAAAGAGAGCCATTAGTTAATACCGTGACTGTCTCATCTGTCCAATACCTTTGGTAGGAAGTTCCTAAATGGATACTTAGCGCGCCATTAACGGGTATTGTCAGGGAGTAATCGTATCCAGAAGTGCTTATCTTACCAGCATTAGAATTATGAATACCCACACTACCGCCTCCAACTGATACAGATGGTCCTCCAGCAGAAGACGACAAAGAAGAGCCAAGTAATGATTGCGTTCTCCCCTTTTCGCCTTTCTTGTAGCTAAGCCCTCCGGCGACATAACTATTAACTGCTCCGTCTTGATCAATAGATGCCCCGGTACTTAGGCCGAGGCCTAACCCACTTTTCGAAGTTACTCCAATGCCAAGGCTAACACCTGTGCTAGAATATGTATTGCCATAGGGAGAAATCCCTACAGTAGTTCCAACATTAGCACCAAGGGGGCCTATTCCAAATCCATAACCTGCCCCAACATAACCACCAATCCCAAATCCTTTATAGGTATCATCAGAGATAGTTAGCCCAGCACTTACATTCGGTCCCATTGCTGCCCCAACCGAAACACCAATTGAATAAGTAGTTGTACTACCTCCTTCCCAAAAGCTTCTATCGACACCTGCTACGTTTTTAAAATCATCAGCATATCCACTAACGGTTCTATTGATCGCCCCAGGGTTTAGCGTCCAACCCAATCCGACCCAACTCGCATCTTCGTTGGGCTGTATGCCTCCATGATAAGATAGTGATAACGGATATCCGCCCGCGGGGCCAGGTACCTCAAGTAATGGTACATTGTAAGTAAAGTCGCCTGTGGCCAAGTTAACCATATCCGTTGTATCGACCGGCTCAAAGCTAGTAGCCTCAGGAGCGGTAGGCCCAGAAGTCAAAGCCCAAGAAATGGTAGGTGCTAAAACATTAAGAACGTTGGCAAGAATGAAAACAGCAGCCCAAGGACGGGCTAGTTTACGGAGTGAGGAAATCATTTAAGGCATCGGCTTTTGTGAAAGCAAGAAAATAAAACCCCATTAAATTAATAGGTTAATTTGAGCTACAAAAGCACGCAAAACTTACATGTGTGAAAGTGTAACCTTAGGACAGCCCTCTAAATCTTTGATCATGAACCGCATACGGCTATTGCCCAGGTTCATGCCAAATTCATTGAGATTGAATTGAACCCATTTTTCATCGATGGTTTTCTCCTTATTAAACACCACTAGTACATCTGTTGAGTTACTTAATCCATACGTGCGGTTCAAAATAAAATCGGCTACAGGTATGGTGTCACTGGCACTGGTGGTCATGTTTACAAACTCCGGCACCCGGAAGGAAAGCCTTTGTACCATTTCACTGTACTGGCCAAAGCCCTGTGATTGATCAAGCGCTTCTTTACCAGATTTGGAGAGGCTGAGAATAAAGTAATAGTAGTTTTGGTATTTCTTCCTTGCTTTTTCAATGGCTTCTTTTGTGGGCTTTTCCCCTACCTCTTGTTTGACTAATAAATCGATGGGGCGATAGGTAACAGCTACTTTGTAATCGCCAACGTCATTAGTAACCTTCAATCCATTGCTCTCATCTTGGATGTATGCGATCAATTCTTTCTCGGTCGAGAAGGTTTTTGGCTCGCAGCCTATCAACAACACTATTAGAAAAAATGGCGATACTTTAAAGATCATTTGTGGTCCTTAGTTAGGCGATGGTCAATAGTCAAAAGAACATCGAGTGTAAACATACATTAGTCATCAGCTAGTCATTTTCCCTGATACTCCGAGTTAAGACCCTCCAACACTTCTTCCGTTATATCCATATCGTCTTCGGCATAAGCAATATTGCCATAGTCTGTAGCCGCAAAGATGATGCGGTATCCTTTCTTCTTACCATACTTTTTTAGATACGCGTTGATTTGCGTAATCACTTGCGTGGTCATCTGCCCATCTTCTTGCTGCGCTTTGGTATTCATTGCTTGCTGAAATTCTCCCAACTGTTTCTGCTTCGATCTGAGCAACTCTTGCGTCAGCGATTTTTCCTTGGCGGTCATCTTCCCCACTTCTTTCTCATATTTCATAATTGCCGCCTGAAGTTCCGAAGTGAGTGTGTCTACATTGGCTTTCCACTGTGTGGCCTTTTGCTGGTATGCTTTTTTGGCGTCTTGCATGCCTTTGTAGCCATTGACCAATTTATTAGAATCGACATATACGATCCTATCGCGGCTGTTGAGAAACCAGGCAACTAAAAGGCTAATGATCAAAACATTTACTATCCCCAAACCAATGTTTACTCTGTCCATCATATGCTTACCGTGTTTATTCTCCGGCTGCAAAGATGTAGTAGAATGAGTGAGATAAGCAAATGGATGAGTGTATGCTGTAAAATTGAACTTTACGCACATTTAAGTATGCAAAAACCCGCACTTGAGAGAGGTGCTTCCTAATCCTTTATGAAACACCGCCAATCAATAGGAAAAAATGGAGTTTTGTAAAATCCGTGTGCAAGATATTTTAAATGACCGTAGCCAGCTGCATCCGTTCGATAAGCGAAAGTATCACAATGACTTTTTTTAACTATCTCGACAAAGTCTGTGTATTTTTCCGGCAATTTGATAGAAGTATCGGACCATCCTTCGTCCGTTATTTCCTTATTGAATAAGCGCAACTCTGTTTTTTTATCTTTCATCGGATGAAAAGTTTGAAGATCAACTTTTGTATTTGTGAAATAATCGCGGTAGCGGTTATAGATGTCAGGAGCGTCCAAAATAATGGTTATCTCAAACAGCATTAAGATGAGTGTAGAACTCGCATCATCATAATTAAAAGGTCGTTCTGCGGTTGCAATATATTCAATCAACACTGGTTTCCTACTGTGTAGTTCTGGGAGACGTTTTTTAACGTTTTTGATGATACAGATATTCTCGAACAGGCTATCGAGGAACCTCTTCTGAAATTCGTTGGTATCTAAAACGTCAGACTTTTCTTGCAGGTAGATGAAAACATTTAAGTAAGCTACCCCTTGATTGTCCAGAAGTGGTCTGGGTAAACCACTTAAATTGTTGTTGACGACCTCTATAAGAAGTTCAATCAACGTCTTTGTATCTTGTGCCGGGTCGAAATATTCGTCCAACCGAAACGAGTAGATCATCATATTTAAAAAGTCACTGCAACGAATTGAATAAGCAACTTCCTCATAAGGTCCACCACGCTCCTGAAATAAACCGTCAGGTGACCTGGCGATGGGGCCAGTTTTACCTAAGTAGTCGTGGTAGATAATTAACTGGGTAACCATTATGGTGTGAAAACCAGTTTTAACAAAAGGTTTTTCTTCCAGATTGTTCTCCAGAATCCAAGACCACGATTTTAAGACGATAAAGTCAATACTGGCCTTCGCCTTATCAAGATCATTAAAGGCTTTGCAGTAGTGATAGATCATGACACCAATCAGGCTGAGTGACGATAGAAATTTCTGAACATAGCGCTCATTGTGTGGTTTCGTCTTTTCACACAACTTCTGAACTAGCTGATGCAGATGAGTAAGGTCATATTCAGGAACATCCAGGAGGACAAGGGTTTTTTTAAAAAGTGCGACATTGCCATCATCATCAGTCAGTAAATACTCATTAAAGAGGTTATCGGAGAATAGTGTGGCAAGTTTACTTATATCCCACCTCTCAAATTGCCCCTGCAGTTTTTCTGTTTCGATAAATCCTTCAAGCGTTGGTCTCGCATTTTCCTTTAGGGTTCCATTATGGACGAGCACATACTTTATTGGAAAATCATTGAAACCAGGGATAGCGCTGTTGGTGTATGAAGTAAATTTAGATGCACGAATGGAGGCAATCACTCCGTCATTCTTTGTAAGTACTTGATCGGTAATATTGCGATCCGACCCGCCTTTTAACTCAAAATAAAAGCGCGTCATTACTCCGTCAACTTCCTTTATAGCAATTACATCACGTCCATACTGAGATTGGCCTTTCGAATCTTTTGGGGTTGATATAATTTCATAGCCAGCAATGTCGAGCACTGTCGGAAATATTGCATCTAGCTCTTTGTCTTCTTTTAATGATTCAAGGTAGTCGACAATTAATAATTTATTGATATCACTCATTGATCTCGTAGTTAGCGTTGATTCGGGATGTGGCTCTCCACTCGCATTCATCGGGATTCAGCATCATTAGCCGTGGCCATGCAAAATTTGAGGAGATTAGAGAAAGCTCCGAAGGGGCTCTGTCATCACCACCAATCCTCCAAAGTTTCCCTCTAGCGATGGAAACTTTTTGAACCAAACTGAACAATGGACTTTCATTTTGCGAAGAAGTGAGTTGTTCCTGGAACCGTTTTTTATACAGGCGATTAAATAATGTCGTGTTAAGTACATCATTTCTATTTGGATCTAGTTCACGCACTTCATTTCTTGCTTCTATCAAATCCTGAAGATCCTTGTAATACTTTTCCCATACACCAAGCATTTTTTCATCGGACGCATCAGTCAAAATGCTCCGAAAAGCTTCCATGGCAGTAGAAAGATGATCCTGAACGATAAGTGACAATTCATTTACCATTTCCTGCTGGACCTGTACATTATTTACTTTTCTGAATTGAAGCAAATAATAGATCACCGTTTTGGGTTTCAGTACTTCAATAGGAAGGGTATATATTAGGATTAATTGATTTTGTAATGACAAATTGGATATAGTTATTTCAAATATCGGAGGAAAGCTGTCTCCATTTATTTCTTGTAATAGACGTGTTGCTGCAAATCTTACCCGACCAAGTCGGTGAGTCAGTAAGTCAGTCAACTTTGTGGTGAACTCAGTCTTTTCTCTTTCAAACACTTTTCTTATGTAGTGTCCATAATCGTCCACCTGGAATAACATTCCATTTGCGAGCCCAACATGAATTAAGACCTCCAGAAAAAGACTAGCATTAAAGTCTTTTATCGCATGGCCTAACATGTGACCACCGGTAATTGAAAAGTCAATTTCTTTAAGGATTTTCAATTTCTCGGTGTTATCGACTTGAAGACCTCCCATATTGCGAATAATCATTTGAAGAGTGAGGGCGTTTTTTAATTTGGCCATTTCTCCAAGTATTAGGAGGTATCGCTTTCGTGTCTCTTCATTTAGCAATGAATTGTTGATGAGAGAACAGTAAGCCCAAATCAGATCGTTCGTGTACTCATCAGACGAAGAACATTTTTCCAGGAATGCTACTGCCTTGTCAGTCTCTTCCTTCGTCTCATAGGTAACAGTGAAGATTGCAGTGATCGCCTCTTTCACGTTACGTAAACGCAATGCTTCTAATTCTTTCCAGAAGTATATGGGATAGTTCTTGTATTCACCCACTAAAAGATTGGCCAGGAATCCAAGGTTTTGGACTTCTTCTTTCGCTAGCGCGTAAAGTTTTTCATGATTGTCCGATGCCAATTTTTGAATGTTTGTAAATATCTCAAAGTGCCCGCCTTCCTCGTAGATGCAGTCGTAGGTATGTTTCGCTATGCGATAGACTAGGTCGATCTTCACTGGCAGACTTGACAATGAAACAAAGAGTGGTTCGGCTATTTGGCGTAAGCGTGGATCATCCTTTTCTGCTTTGAGAATCTCCTGGGCGAGATCTTCGTGTGACTGAAATGAAGTTATGATTAAATCTTTTATAAAATGTTTTCCAAAATGATGTGTGTTTGATGTGATGCCTCTTTTAGTAGCGGCTTGAATTACATTGCGGAGCAATAGCTGAATATCATTCAGGCTGGTGGAAGGGAATAATTGTTGATTGGTCAGAGCAGCTCCGATCAGTAACGCATTAGGGTAGTCATAAATAATTGAAAGCTTCGCACGGTCTAATATTCCCTTTTCGATAAGGACCTGAAATTTCCCGTTTAAAGGAAGTTCAGTATTAAAACTTTTAGCCTTTTCGAATTCTGCTAACAAATGCTCCAATTCAGGAAGCAATTCCCCAAAGATTGTTTCTATATTCACCTAGTAGTTTATATATTTTCCCCCAAGATATGCGTAGGTCAAAAAATTGTTCCAATTCATAGTTATTGATGGTTATAACCGCGTTAGAATTTATTATTCGAAACGCCAATAATATTCAAGCAATCATCTTTTGGTTTTTTCAAGTCCTTTGCTAATCCTTTTGAGCACGTTTATGACTTCGGAGGCAGAAAATACGAATGCTTTCATTGCCTCCTGTCTATTCGTTAAAGCCCATTCCATGACTTCAACAACCAATTTTCCTTTGGCCATCTGCTTCTTGCTGCCTGTAAGCGAAAAGGCAGTATCGACCTGTTCCTTGAACCTAGCCGGATAGAATTCCTCGAAATTGTTTTTAGAGAAATTCAAGAAGTGATCAACTGGCCACGATGTGAATTTTGCTTTTAACCCAGCAATGCATTCCTTGCCGGCGGTGTCTCCATCAGCAACAACCCATGCTTTTTTAAAGTAAACAGGGCTTGTATGAATAAATACAAACAGACGGTTAAAATCACTGACACGTAGATCAAGGTCGTTGACACCTCTTGCGGCGATTGTTCTCAGTCTCCCATATAGTTGGGGAACAAAATTCGGGATCAAAAAATCACGAATGATGCGCTCAGCGGATGATTCCTCTAAAATCAAGTATGCTTCGTACAGCTCAAAGTCATTAAATTCATACCCAAGCTTTTCCAAGACTTCCATCCTGGTTTTCGGGTCATTTTTCATTACCGTGACTGCTGAAGTTGGAATTGGGTTGGTTTTAAAGTCATTTACTATTTCGGTAAAGAAGATCCTAACATCTGGCACAACGCCGAGATATTTAAGAACAATGTGTGAGTGGGTTGATATGACGAATTGGTTTTTCTTTGACTTTTCACGAATTAGAGCCAACAATTTCTTGAGTGCTGTCGGATGAATGTCATTCTCAAGTTCCTCTACAAGAATAAGCTTAGCATCTTCAGTTAGCAGTGTCACAATGAAACCCAAAATATTAACAACACCTTCTCCCATTGACCGTACCGGTATCATTGTGGTGCCAGTAACATACATTCCGGGCTCATGGCCGTTGCCATGTTGTTGATCAACCGGAATCACACCAATTTTAAAACCAAGAATGTCTTCACAAAGGGAAATGAATTCACCGTGCCTCGGATGCGACGGGTTCTCAAGTCTGTGAATACGGGCTGCGAGGTTTCGCATCCCTTCGAGTATCTTGAAATATTGTTCGTGATTTATATTAGCGTCATAGTATTCAGTTTTTCGTTTTGCAAGAAACGGGAAAATGTAGTTTGATTTATTTTCTGCATCTGGAAACAATGGAAAGTCAGTAAAACTCTTTTCAAGAGCAGTTGCTTTACCGTATTTTTTTGACTTGGCATTCATTCTCCAAACAGTCTTACCGGTTCTATCAAATAAGTTTTCCTCGACAATAGCGCCCGCCGGGGTTAGGCCTAAATGCCAAAACACCTCTATCGATTTGGTTTGTTTGACAGCGTCAAAAGTCTTTGGGTTTTGAAAAAGTCGAATGTCAGCCTCACTCACATCGGAGAGTTCGATCAGAACTTTTGCAGAGGTTTCCTCAGATCGTATGTCTTTTCGTTCGAAAGCCCGGTATTGCAAGTTCAAAAGACTGCGTATGATGGTGGTCTTACCGGAGTTATTCTCACCTATCAAAAGATTAATTGTAGGCGACAAGCTGATCTTTGCTTTGGGATAGCTTTTGAGGTTTTGAAGAGTTAGGGTTTTTATCTTCATCTATTTTTGGTGTTTGGGAGGCTAATTGCATCCCTTATCAAAAAGCGAAACAATCTGCTGGAGTGAACTCAACGACGGTGCCAGTTCCCCATATGCAATATTATTGCGTTTCTGTTCAAATTTGCGACTTTATGCCTGACAAAGTGACCTGCCCAATACATTTTTTTTACTGAGTTTTCCCTCTATGTAAGTATCTGAAAATCAACCAACTGAAGATTTAATCTACCAACTGAAAGCAATACGATATATCATAATCAACGAGTTACAATATGTCACTGCAGGTTCTACTTAGCACCTCCAGTAAAGATTTGATAATCTTACCATTAAAATACCCCATTTCAGAATGAATTTTGCAACTCTACACTTATCATGATGGTTATTCCGGAAATTGATTTAACCGTTAGTTTGGAGTTCGTTTAAATCCGGAAAATGATTTGACTGCAGCTGGATTAAAGGGATTGATTCCGGAAATTGATATAACTTACGATTTCGAAACTACGCTCAATTAGCAGTTGTGTCAGGAAAATTAGATTGACTTAAACAAACCAGCGAAACGCTGGGGGTTTTGTGCTTCGTATCGGAGTTTGGGGAATTCACACATGCCACCGCGCAGTTATATAATTTGACGTTATGCTAAATAGCCGCTCAAGGCCGCGCTCATCCGGGCCGTGCACACCTCGTCCTTGAGTGTCTATTTAAACTATAAAGATTGAGCAGGAAAGTTTTTTACCCACGCGCATGAATGGCAACCAGCCGCGCCAAGCATAAGTAATGCAGGCCGCACATGCCAGGCTCAGGCCAAAGCCAGCATTACACATGCTTGATCCAACATACATTCTTACTATTTTAGCATCTTATGAAAATTAAAGTCATCTGCGACACAAATATTTGGTATTACTTAGGTGATCGTACAATAAAACCTGAAGAATTAAATGATTATTGCCTAATAGCGACATTTTACAACTTTGACGAGCTGAATAGCACACCTAAAACCGTGAAGGATTTTTCAAAAGTACAAGCAGCAGCTAAGGCTATAGTTGATAACTCATGCGATCAATATCTAGAAAATGCAATTCTATATTTAACAAAACTCATTTATCCATTGCATGAGGATAAACGTTATCATTATAACTTAGGAATAAGGAATTGGAATGAAATTCATCTACTCGGAAATTTGCCAAGTAATTTCAAACCTTCAGAAGAAATTGGTAAACTCTATGAGAGAAATATAGAAATCAAAACTAATGAAAGTGAAGCTGTATCTGCTATTGAGAATTCTTTAGCAGGTCAAGTAAGAAAGCAATCACGGAAACTATGGAAAGAAGATAAGGTCAAGTACTTCAAATCAAGCCTGAGTGGGATAATTTCTTTGTTAAACAATTTTTTAAACGGCTATAGTGAGGGCAAAGCACAATTAACAAAAGACTTTGATATAAGGAAGATTGAGCTATTTCTAAGCGCCTTTGTCTTCTACTATAAGAAACTTGAGATCGGTAAGATGAAGGCGCAACCTAATGACATGTATGATCTGTTTAACATGGTTTATGTACGGCCTGGCGACAAGTATTTTACAAGGGATGGACGTTGGGTTAGCATTATTAATGAGGCAGGATTAAGCAATTATTTACTTAGCTATCCCCCCTACTAACCAGAATCTTGCAGAACGCTCACCAGAACTTCAAAGGTGTTCGCACCTTATTTTTCTTTTGTCCTTTTTGCCTTGATGCAAAAAGAACGAAAAAAATCAAGAGCCAAATATGCTTCCACGCACATCCCATCGCGCCACCCCGCATTTGGCTCGGGCCACCGCGCATGGTTACTTAACATAATTTTGGGTTCAATTGAGAAGTTCGTAGATCTCCAATTCTAATTCAATTAATTCCCTTGAAGCATTGCCCAAATGCATATCATGTTGAGTATGATTCTGTATACAGAGGAGCAGTTCTAGATTCTCACCTGTAGGATCAAGGAACCTCTGGCGGATGATTCCCATTGCAAAATTACAATCATTAGTATCATTAGAATGCAGCATTGCCCAAAGTTGATCACACATACGATACAACTAACTTTTATTTTTCCTGCAGCGATTATATGCGTCTTCTAAACTTGTCGCTGATGTTAATCTCAAAATTTCCTCTTCGTAATTGCTCGACAAACTCGTCTTAATTCCGTTTCTATTGGCATTGATCAAATAACTTATTCCATCTTTTCTGGTTTCACCGGCCTTGCCTTCGGCACTTGCGATGGCATTTGTAGCTAAATTGGTTGCTGTCAGATCAGGAACATTACTGCCAAGTCTTGTGTAAAGGACTGTCTGTATATTTTCGAAATTCGTCAATATCTCAATCAGTACTGTATTGTTCGTAATATCAGTTTCATTTGGTCTCTCGTAGTTCCTTGCTGTTTGTCTTGTTTCTCTTTGATATAAAATATTGGAAGCAACTTGAACCGATGTTTCAGCTCGTAAAACTAAAATCTGGGCTTTGACCTGAGCGCCAGAATCAAAAGGAATTAGAGTTGGAGCATTTCCTCTTGTCTTACTCGTCCTAGCATACTCAACTGAAAATGGTGTAACGGTATCAATACGCTTAACAAGGAGTTGAATAATTGGCTCACCCGGATCTTCAATCAGAGACCCATATGCCAAAATACCAATGACATTGTTATTTATTTTTCCCATGATTCTTCGAAGTGTTGCTAGGAGATACTTAAACATAACACAAAGTTACGGGCTTGCGGAATAGAAAGCTGCAAGGGTTTGCTACGCCTGCTCGTAAAAAAATCTCCACCCTCCCCTCCTGCCAACCCAAATGCCTCGGGTAGTATTTTTTTACGGCAGCCCTTGCACCTTTCTATCCGATCCCGTGGTGAGCGTCATGTTTAAATATATTATAAAAGTCAATTTCGGTGGCTGGTGGCTATCGGTTGGCGTTCGGTTTGGCGTTAGGCCATTCCTGTTTGCATGGTTTCCCTCTGGCATCAAAGAGGTTTTCCTCAGGTGCTTCTGGCTTGAGTGTTCCATCTCAGAGCTCCCTTTTTAGGGGGCTTTTCTTGAATATTCGGATCTAATTGCTGTGTTTCAGCTTAGGTCTTTTACTTACGCTCTGGATTTAACTTATTAGCTTTTAACTCAGCCTTAGTTAGCCGTATAGGCAGCTTATTAAGTTTGGATGCCTGTTGGAAGTATTGGTTGGCCCAAACTACTTCTTCGCGATGATGGTCGTTACCTTTTATATCTTTTGTAATTGTATCAATCGTTCGTTTACTCCACCCTTTCTTTTTGGTAAGCATCGAATTGTAAAGATCATTGTCATAACCACTTATGAATACCATACACTTTGCTTTTAAAGAAATCTCAAGGAGTTTAACATGAAACTTTTCATCATAAGCATCAATTGCATAGCCTTTTGTTCGATCTGCAAAGTATGGTGGATCAAGGTAGATTAGTGTTCCAGGTCGTCTCAAAAACATTTTAATAAGCTCGATCGCATCTCTATTTTCAATTCTTACATCTCTTAACCGCTCCACAGCTTCAGTGAGTCTCTCAGGTAAATTATACCATCGATTAACCCGTGCATCTCTGCCATTTCTTGAATATGATTGCGAATATGAGAATCCTCCCCTCTCTTTTCCAAAAACACCATTGACGGCCATCATTGCTTGAATCAAGAATTTACGAGCTCTTTCAAGTTCACTATCGTTCACATCTATCAATCTTGAATTTTCCAGCTCACCTTTAGCATAAGGAGTAAGTGATATGACCCTGCACAGTTCATCAGAGCTATTACGGAGCTGATTGAAGACGTTAATTATCTCACCATCAATATCATTAATTACTTCTATCGGTGATTTTCGTTTAGCCAGTGTAAGTGCTGCTGATCCACAAAAAGCTTCAACCCAGCAAGTATGTGGAGGCAACTGACTACAAAGCTGTAGGGCGATTTTGTTTTTTGAGCCGAAATAACCAAATGGAGTATTTATCTTCCCTATATTCTTTAAGGCATGATGAACTTCTGCCCCTTTGATAGTTTGGTCTGATGCTGTAGAGTAATCCATTATTGGCATAAATTTAACGATCTTTTAGATCAAATCTTCTCTCCACTCATAGCGCCCTCAACAATTACTCCATTTGGAGTTTTAATAAACTTTGCATCTTTATCAAGACTATTAAATGGGTCCTGAATCATAATGGGTTTGAATTTGGTTTTTCCTGTTTTCTTATCAATTCCTCCTTGAAAATAGATCCAATATTGATCTTTCAACTTCTCAGCCACCTTCATTTCATTTTGGCTCCATACAAACCTTAAACTTGGGCTGCCAGAACCTTTAACCTCAATAAATCTGTCAAACTTCATTCCCTTTGATTTTGAATTAAAAGATTCGATATCATAACCAGCGCTAGTATTAAGTTTCCCAACAGGTCGTACACATTTCGATTCAACAACTTGCCCTAATGCCTTCAAACGATCTCGTTCAAAATTAAAAATGAGTTCCTCAGCAAAATTTCCAAGCCTCTTTTTTTCCTCAAGCCATTTAAATAATTGCTCCTCTGTAAATCCTTTTGGCTCATTAATAAATGTTGCAATGGTTTCAACATAGCTTTGACCAACTGCATACCCCTCATCTACTTGATCAATAAGACCAAGTTGTTCCATATGCGTCACCACCCAAGTATTACTTCCAAATGGAATCCCATCAACTTCTGACCACGTAAGTGTTTCTTTTTCATCGGACATTGCAAAGCACTTCAAACAATCCCTAACTTGTTTTCTTAGAGCTCCATCTAAGAAAAAACCGCGAATTAGATATTGCTTCTGTTCTGCTGAAAGATCAAATAACTTATCAGGATTCAAATCCAAGAACTCCTGACCTGGTACTGTCAGATAAATTTTATTTTTTTTCTTTCTTAAGAGTAATCCAATTTCAATACAAAATTCAACACTCGTTTCGTGGTCTGGCATCCTCGCCTCAATAGCTATCCTTTTGCAGCCATCAATTAGCTCAAGTTGATCTAATCCTTTTATTGGATCTGCCAACTCACTGGCTGTTAGTAACACTCTATTTAACTCCGCAATCTGCTCAATCATATAGACTATTCATATTGAGTTTTAAGGCCTCTAACAATTGCGGCAAAGTCTGTCTCTTCCTCTGATTCTTCTGAAATCTCACTATAAGATGCCTCTAAATCGAGAATAGCAAAATCATCATCCAATAGTTCAAGCATTCTTCCCTGTTTTTCTTTCAATCTATTATCAATAATTTCATCTATTGATTTGTATGCCTGAAATATATAGTAATGAATTTGTTCATTTGGTTCCAATCCAATTCTATGAATCCTATCTAAAGATTGCATGTACAATGCACAGTTGAATGTTCTGTCAAGGTATATTGCATGATGACATATCTTATGCAAGGAGACTGATTCAGCGCAAGCACTCGGATTGGCAATAAGAACATTAAACTCTGAAGAGTATTTAAAATCCCTAATCATCTTTTCTCTATTGAAAGATTCATTTTCATTGGCATCTTTCGGAACATCACCATATACTATTCTGGGACTATGCTCTTTTAACAATTTTGTCAAGGCTTTGATATTGTGTATAAAGGATGTCCAGATAATTACTTTCTCATCTTTATTCAGAAGCTCATTAGTCAATTTTACTACAGCATCTATTTTTGATGGAGTTTCATATTTTGGGTAACGTTCAATCAATTCACTAATTGAAAGACCAGTAGCATCAATTGGAGGTATCTGAAACTCTTCTGAATATTGACTAAGAAGCGCAGGGTTTGAAGCAGTTTGTAGAAGTCTTGTTATCCTAGCTTTCCGCCAAGCGCGTAACTTCGATCGTTCGTCAGGCGCTTTTACAATTTCCGAGAGTAACTTGATTGCTAATGCATCGTAGATTGCTTGCTGGTATGGACGCATCTTAATTGTAATCCTATGATACTTTGGACTTTTAAGCTTTAATTGACTTTTATGAACTCTATAGTAGAAAGGAAAAAGTTCATTTTTTATATCCTCAGCAGCATCAATTCCTTTTGTTACTATTCGATCTTTGTATTCATCTGTAGTGCCAAGAATTTTAGGGTTAGGCCATAAGAAAGTCATTTGAGAATATAAGTCCTCTAATGAATTCGGCACAGGGGTTCCTGAAAGAATTAGTCTACATTTGGCATATGGGGCTAATGAAATTACTGTCGATGCCCATTTTCCTCCTTCCATTCTCTTTATATAGTGCGATTCGTCAAGCACTAGCATTACTTTATTTTCGCGTAAAAAGGCAGCAAGTTTATTTTCATCTTGTGACGCCATTTGATAGCTCAGTAGTATAAGTTCAGCATTCGAGGCTTTTCGGTAAAGCTGTTTTCTAATTGCAACTGAGCCTGTAATTCTTATTGACTTCGGATTTTTTCCGAAACATGATTTATACTCGTCTTCCCAAGACATAAACGCAGCACGAGGTCCAATTACAACAAGTTTATTTACCTCACCTTTGTTTTTAAGAATCGAAAAGCCTGCAAGTGCAACTGTAGTTTTCCCGCTTCCAGGAACGGAGAAATTAGCAACACTTCGGAGGCTGACTAGGTGTGCAACCGCAGGCACTTGATATCCTTTTAATTTTCTCTGGAAGCCTGGTACCGCTACAGATTTTGGCGGGTGTGATTTTAATTGAATCCCAAATTCTCTAGCTTCTCCAAACGTTTCGCTACCTTCATCATAAACGTGGATGATGCTTCCAACCTCGTCATCATATTCAATGCTCGTGTTTGCCTCTTTGAAATATTTAACTAATTCATTGACTATGTCTGAAAGCTGGGATTTACCAATCTCAATGTAATATCCGTTGTCTTCATCATTTTCATTTAGTCCGATGACGTTCGCCAAGTATATTCGATGCTTTCCTGTTAGGAAAGGAGAGTTTTTAGGAACACTTACTTTTAATAAATCGTTGGCTATGCTTAAGCGAACAGAATTGCTCATTTATTTCCAGCAGCTTTAATAAGTATATCTACTCTTTTTTCCAATTCCTTAAGTAACTTAATAACATTACTCTCCCTGAGCTTTGGACTTTTTTCGTCAACACCATCCAAGGCAGATTTTGCCTTTTTTAGTAGTCTCTCTGGTTTATCCTTTTCCTTCTCATTTTCAGTAATCTCTTGAGCTGAGGTAAATGCTTCTTCAAGGGCATCCTTAGTTATTTTAGATTCCTTACTGCTACCAGGCACTCCTTTTTTGGCAAATGGTGCAAGTAATTCTGCTTTTGCCCTAGAGTTTAGATAAATACTTTTTAAATCCCTGATATCCCAGTGAGTAATATCAGCTTTTTCAATTAATGCAAACGCGATCGATGTTAAGTCCGGTATCTCCTTCTTCTTATCAGGCTTTTTTAAAAGGGTTCCAATCACACTTTTTTGCAGACTGTTGAATTTCTCAAGGTCACCTCCTTCTGCAATCCTATGGTATTCGTGCTTCTTATCAATAAATAATAGATAGCTGTCAATCAGCTTAAGAGTATCTAGTTTTTCCCTGACTTGTTTTTGAGAATATCGCCCCACAAGGGCTATGGATATTTCTTTTTCACTAAGACCTTGTTTTTCCCCTTCTCTCAATTTTAGGAGCTCATTTACACCACCATATTCTAATCTGAAATCTCGACCAAACTGAAGGCCAGCTTCAATCTTCCATAAATCAATTTCATTAACACCTTGAGGAAGAATCGCAACCATAAGGTATTTATATCTTTCCTCTTTTGTCTTATCAAAAAGAGTCCGCATTATTGCCATCCTCCGATTGGCATTAATAACAGCGCCATCGAAAGTGATTATGCCAGGTTCTAGCTGACCATTCTTTTGAATGTCGTCCATCAATGCTGTTGTCTCAGATTCATTTTGCTCAAGCAACAGTTTTCTTATTATCTCATCATCCTTCTTCTTGGTGGGGTCAAGTTTCCTTTTTAATTGTTCCTCTTTTTCAAGTAACTCTGATCTAAATCTTCCATTCCTGATGTTATGGATCAAGAAATCTTCTATTGGAATGTTGTATAATTCTTTCCGATGCATTTTTCCTCCATATGGTACAGGTAAGGATTGGTTTTCTACCTTTTGTGCGGGGTGATTCCTAATGTACTGTTGAATTTTTTTCGATTGCAGTGTCTCCATATTAGATTTTTTAATCCTAATCTTAAATAAACGGATATATCAGCGTCTAAAATATGAAAATACAATGACAGATCGTGTCAAAAAGACCCAAATTCAACAGATTTTGTCTTTAGCAATGCCTACGGCCCGGGCTATTCGCTACAAGTCCGGCCTCGCTCCTGCCAGCACGCTTCGTGCTTTCCGCTTCTACCCCTATTGCTTTTGCGCCCAAAATATGATTTTAGTTTTTTAAATTTAAACCTTAATCAAACTTAGAGAAAATGGACAATAATGATTTTTATGACTCTTTAAGTCAAAGGGATAAAGCAATTAAACTTTCCCCTCAGGAAACGGATTATCTGTTATTTCTTTTAAAGGGAATCAGACAACTCAACGAGCATACTGATGATTCGGAGACTATAGTATCTGTAATAAACAAACTTGAATGGAGTAGAATACAAGACAAATAGACACCCAACCCTATCAGCAACACACATTGTGCAGGCCACACATGCCAACGCTAAGACCAAAGCCTACCCAAAGAGTGTCGCTGCCCCAGCCCTGTGATGAATGATGAAGATTGAGTTATTGAAAGCCAGCGCTAAAAAACTTTCTATGAAGATTCCGTTAAGCCCGGATGCCAAAGCTACTTAACATAACGCTCGCCATTATATAACTTTTTACTCGCTAAGAATGCCATTATATAATTTTTCTGGTCGCTGATTTCAGCAACCCATATTCATTAGCACAGCATATAACGTATTGCCAGAAGCAAAGACCTTAAACACTTTTTGATCGACACCCTTATGAACAACTTTCCAGGTTTTACCCTTGTCACCTGACAGTAGTATACCAGTTGGATGACCACAAATAAAATAGTTGCCCATTTGTTTGATCGATGAAATAGACGCAGCATCTGAAAATCCGTTGAAAGATGGAATGTACAGCAAAGGTTGAATGCTTTCATCAATGGCGCTCCATGTTTTACCACTATCCAATGAAATGCGTATTCTTCTGGATTGGGTTCTTGTATTATAAGATATGGCCGCGAACCCACCATCAATACGCTCTACCGCTATACCCACGCCACCCTCGCTGATTACCCATTCCCAGTGTTCCCCATTGTCGGTAGAACGCATGATTCCTTTTTGACCCGTTCCCATCAGAACCCCTTCAGACTCCACAAAATTCCCCAGCCAACCTTCACTCTGGACTTGTTTCCAACTTTTTCCCTTGTCAGCAGATTTATAAAGACCGCTATCGAAACCTAAGAATAACGTACCATTGGATGTTTCAAAAATTGTCCTCATCGAATGTTTTTTAAAATCCTGGTAGATCTGCATCCAAGTTCCGGTAACGGGCACCTTTTTATAAACTTCTCCTGCATAATTGTAGGCCATGACTCCTGAACGATTGAAAACAATTGAAGCTTTTCCAGGATCAGGAACATTCGCTTTCTCCCAAACGGGTGTTGCAGAATTGCTTTTACTGTGATACATGGAATTTTTTAAACGTAAGTACACGTCCGACTCCCCCGCAAAAAAATCTTGAGGCTCCCCATTTTCAGGCAAATCAAGACTTATGTCTTGCCAGGTCTGCCCGCCATCTTTTGACTGTAAAATAATATTGGTCGCTGTTGGCGCTACGTCATTTGCCGGGGTGGAATTGGCAGTGGCGGAATTTAAGGTGGTTGTGGTAGTTGACGGTGAATTTTCCAGATCCGGATTAGCTGAAAAGACGCTCAACACACAAAGCAAGAAAGTCAGATGTAAGTAACGCATAGTAGATTTGGTTTTTAAGACTCTTATTTTTTAACTACGATTTTCAGTTAGCATAAAGTTTCATCGGAAAAAATTGCTTTACCTTTGCGCACTCAAACATACGCTTCTGAGATACCGTTTGCTGTAAATGAATTGTAAAAAGAAATGTAAATGGTTGTAAATTCTTCATTTAAGGACTTTTTTAATCATCCGTTGCACGTGCTTTTTGGCAGAGCGATGGTGATGCTGACCCTTTTTGTTGCTGTTTCGTCTTTTACCAAACGCACCCACCGCGACTTGCGGGCGAAGGAAGTAAACGTTTTGATCCGCGAGATTGGGCATCGGTTGCTGCAACAATCGGGTGATGAGACCTCGCGCGTGTTGCCGGTTGCCGAGATTCAAGAAGGTACCTTCCTACTCACGTTTGAAAGCAGGTTGGTTTTTAACAACGACTCGCTGATGGCGCTGACACAGCGCTTGCTTCCCAAAACACAGTTCCCTTTGGGCTACACCGTTACGGTTCATGACTGCAACAAAGCAGGCATTGTTTACGGTTTTCAAGTGAACAATACAACACCCGATGTCTTACCGTGCAAGGGTAGAGATCAGTTGCCGGGTTGTTACACGATCGAAATAACATTTCCCGATTTATATGACAACTTTCAGAACGTAGAGCAGAAACAAGCGAACATCGATCCGTTGAGTGATCGCCTGGAAGCCAACCCAAAAGGTAAAGGCTTCAAAATGGAAATCTTTGACAATCCATTTTTCATTAAGGTGGGTAGCGCCATGCTTGTTTTGTTGGGCATTACTTTTTTGATTGGGCGTTTTAGGAAAAATGTAACGCCTGCACTGGCCCAGCATCAAGACCATGCTATATCGACTGATTCCCTTCCGGAAGGGTCTGCCATCGGAAAATTCATGTTTGACTTGAAGGGTCAGCGCTTGTTATTGGGGGGCGTGGTGATTAGCCTCACAGAAAAGGAATATAAGATTCTCGAATTGCTCAATAAAAATTTTGGTGAACTGATTCCGCGCGAAACATTGATGCAAGAGATCTGGATCAATGAAGGTGTCATCACCGGTCGCAGTTTGGATATGTTTGTCTCTAAACTTCGAAAGAAATTGAGCCGCGACCCTGAGCTGAGAATTACAAATGTTCACGGGAAGGGATACAAGCTGGAAATACAAGGAATGTAGATTCTATAAAATCACTTGGGAACATAGGTACCAGCGGCCACTATTCTTTAGTATACATGAGCTCTTCAATAGCTTCAAGCGGCTCATCCAGTTGAATCCCAACGAATTGACTATGCCTTTCCAGCGTTATTAGAAATTGGTAAATTTGAGCTGGTATGCGCTTAACTCTCGTCCTTTTATTGATTTCATTCTGTGCCATGAGCCAGAATACCAACGGCCTCCGTTTTATGGAGAACAAAGGCCAATGGAATGAGGGTATTGATTTTCAAGCACAGGTGCAAGGGGGGCGCGTGGGTGTATCTGCAAAAGGTTTTTCTATTGTACTCCTTGACCTTGAGAAAATAGAGCAGCACCACTTGGCGAGTCATGGTGAAATCAATGAATCTGATTTGCAGCCATCAAACGAGTCAACCACAGGGCACTATTTCCAGATCAACTTGTTAGGATCAAATCAGCAGGCAAAAGCCATCGTTGAAATGCCATTGGATGGCTATTCCAATTATTTCCTGGGTGGCGATTCTTGCCGATGGGCTACCAACGTAAAAGCGTATGCATCGATTCTTTATCAGAATGTGTACAATGGAATTGATTTTCGCGTGTCATCCAGTGGGAATAATCTCAAATATGACTTCATCGTAAAGCCACAAGCTGACCCATCGCAAATCAAAATTGAATACTGCGGTGCAGATGGCGTAGAGAAAATAAATGGTGCTTTGAAAATCTCAACGAATGTGGGTCCGCTTACAGAAGTTATACCATTCTCTTACCAGGCAGATGATGAGAATAATAAGCGAACTGTTGCGAGCGAATACGATTTACATAGCAATACTGTTTCGTTTTCATTTCCTGCCGCCTACGATGAATGCCGCACGTTGGTCATCGATCCACTCTTGATTTTTTCTACTTACTCGGGCTCTACAGCCGACAATTGGGGAAGCACAGCAACGCCTGGCGAACATGGAACGCTTTACTCGGCTGGTGTAACGCATCAAAGCCTTGGCGGATTTTTTCCGGCCACTACGGGCGCGTTTCAAACGAGCAATAGAGGAAGCTTTGATATGGCCATCATTAAATATGATTCGGCAGGGATGCAATTTTTGTACGCTACGCATTTGGGTGGTGCCGGCAACGACTCTCCCGAAAGCCTGGTGGTGGATAAAACATCGGGCGATTTGATTGTATTAGGTATCTCCGGTTCGCCAGATTATCCAACTGGCGCTGGATCGTTTGACAGAACCTTCAATCTGGGCACTACTGTTTTTAATCGCGTGCTGAACACAAACGACCAATGGGATATAGTAGTCACTCGCCTTTCACCACAGGGAGATAGACTGATTGGGTCTACGTTTCTTGGAGGATCGGGCAATGATGGGTTGAATTTACCAAAGCAATCGGGTGGCCCATTGGTAGTGAACTATGGAGACGAAATGCGGGGCGATGTGATTACAGATGACATAGGGAATGTGTATATCAGTTCAGTTACCGGGTCTGGTAACTTCCCCATCGTGAATGGTTTTGACAATTCTTTTAATGGTGGCACTACTGATGGTGTGGTTGTCAAAATGGCTTCTGATTTATCTTCCATCGTTTGGTCCAGTTATCTGGGCGGCTCGGGTTTTGATGCCGCTTACTCCATAAAATTTGATGCCAATAAAAATATTGTATTGGCGGGTGGAACGACTAGTACAAATTTTCCGACAACTCCTGGTGCCTACCAGACTATTTTTAATGGCATCGTGGATGGTTGGATTGCACGCGTTGCTGCCGATGGAAGTACTGTATTGAATGCCACATTCACCGGCACGATATCATTCGATCAGGTTTACTTCATAGACCTGAATGCAAACGGAAATATATTTTGCTATGGGCAAACGGCCGGGCAAATGCCGGTAACGCCTGGTGTTTATCATAATCCAAACAGCGGACAATTCCTTCAAAAATTTTCCACTGACCTATCTACCCTGGAATTCTCTACTATTTTTGGCTCAGAGTCCGGCAGCGGAATTATCATTCCAAACATCTCCCCTACTGCTTTTTTAGTGAACGACTGCGACAATATTTACATGGCCGGTTGGGGAGGTTTTGTGAACTCAAGTCCTAACACGGGTTTCTGGCAAAGCACAACATTTGGGATGCCCATCACCAACGATGCCTACCAGAAAACGACATCAGGCTCAGATTTCTACTTTATGGTACTGAATGGCAACGCAACGCAGTTGGTCTATTCCACTTATTTGGGTGGTGGCTCTTCAAAAACGCATGTCGATGGTGGCACTTCACGTTTTGATAAGTTTGGCATTGTATACCATGCCGTATGCTCTGGCTGTCAGTTTGGTAATACAACAGGTCTCCCTTCATCTGATTTCCCAACGACACCAAACGCTAAATCGCGACTAAACAGCAGCCAAAATTGCAACAATGCCGCATTCAAATTCGATTTATCTTCCCTCAGAGCCATTTTTAATACAAACAATCTGGCGCTAACAAAACCTGGATTTAACAATGTTTGCTATCCGGATTCTATCGTGTTTCAAAACTTAAGTACAGGTGGAAGAGATATTATTTGGGACTTTGGTGACGGAACTATTGTCAACCAACTATCTACAGACCCGAGATTTTTGGTTCACCAGTATAAACAAGTGGGTCAGTACAGGGTCAAACTAGAAATCACTGATTTGAGTACGTGTAGTCAAACCGATTCAACCTTTAGAATAATTAACTATTTTAGGAATGACAGCCAAGCCGAAGATGATGTTGAAATCTGCGAAGGTGCTGTGCACCAATTAAAAGCCACTGGTGGAATTGGATATCTATGGACATCACCAGGGGTCATTTATATCTCAACCAATCCCTCCCCTGTTTCCCCGGCTGTAAAGCCAGCAGTTACAACTAACTATTTTGTTACCATTTTTGATACCAATGGATGTGTAAAAAAGGATACTGTCAAAGTGAGTGTGGTAACTAAAGTCGATTTAGAATGGCAACATCGCATTATTGCAAATTGTACAGAAAGGCCATCTGTCTTGGTAAAAAATCTAACTCCACCTTCAGAGGGGGTCGAGTTTCGATTTGATTTTGGAGATGGAACAATCACAAAGAACGCAGAAATTGAATATTTCTATAAAAGCGATAATTTATACTCATTGAAACTTATCGCAGAAAAAAAATCTTGTTTGTTTGAAGAAACTACGCAACTTCCAATTTTTAAGCTATTTGTGCCAAATGTATTTACCCCTGATGCCACTTCAGGGTTTAATGACACCTTTAAAATAGGACTTGGATCTGGTGCGATAGATCCTGCTGTGGCTGGCCTTACCCTTCAGTTGAGTGTAGTTGATCGTTGGGGTAAAAATGTTTTTCAGTCTTTTGACTACAAGAACGATTGGACTGCTCGCGACATCGAAGGTGGAGTTTACTTCTTTAGTCTTCAGGTAGGAGACTTCGTTGCTTGTAAAGACTGGGTGCACATTATCAAATAGCACTTTTTGATTCCGCTATGAAAAATAATGTCAACTCAAATTCTATCTTGGATACCCATTCACTGCTCGAACTTGAATTGAAAAAAAAGATTCATCGTTGGGGGGAATTATTTTTACACGTCAAGGTTTTTAAAGAAGCTCTTATTTGATTACAAATCCAGGTGGGATAGTAACTCCTTTTTTTACTACCACTATTCCACCTGAAATCACATAGGTATCTGTTTCGCAGTTTTCCAAATGAGCACCACCAATGATAGTGACATTGCTTCCAATTCGGCAATTTTTATCAAGTATGGCATTTTCAATATGACAATCTGTGCCAACCCCCATTAATATATCACCCGGCTTTGCAGCTATTTCTTTGAGTGTTTGGTAGGAATCATTTCCCATCATATATGTTTTGATGATGGTACTTCCAATCTCAATTCTCGAGCGAATTCCAATCACAGACCGCTCTATTTTGCCCGCGTGGATGATACATCCGTCTGCAATGACCGAATCAGTAATCAATGTACCCGAAATTTTTGACGGTGGAAGAAGCCTCGCATGTGTGTAAATCCGATTTCTATTATCAAATAAATTGAAACTTGGAATAGGATCTGTCAATCCAAGATTGGCATCAAAGAAAGACCGTATGTTCCCGATGTCCGTCCAGTACCCTTCGAACTGGTAACTCAAGACTTTGTGTTTCCCAATGGATTGTGGAATAATTTCCTTTCCGAAGTCATTGGTTTTGGGATCATTCATGAGTTCGATCAATAGCTCCCTTTCAAATACATAAATACCCATTGAAGCCAGGTACAATCTACCTTCTGATTTCATGTAGTCACTCACATCAGAATTCCATTTCAGAATTTCCTCTGCGTTTGGCTTCTCCACAAACTGGGTGATCATGCTCTCTTCGTCCGTCTTCATGATGCCAAACTCAGTACCTTCACCAGCTGTTACTGGCAGCGTGGCGATGGTAATCCTGGCCCCACTCTCTATGTGGCGCTCGATCAAATGGTTGAAATCCATTTGATACAACTGATCTCCTGATAGAATCAATGCATACTTAAAATCATGGTTGAGGAAATGATGCATACTTTGCCGCACCGCATCTGCCGTACCCTGAAACCAATTTTTGTTGGACATGGTCTGCTCTGCGGCAAGCAAATCAATAAACGCATTGCTAAAGACACTGAAATTGTACGTGTTTTTTATATGACGATTCAGCGAGGCTGAGTTAAATTGAGTAACCACGAACATTCTGTTTATACTCGAATTAATACAATTGGACAAAGGAATATCCACCAATCGATACTTTCCAGCAATCGGTACTGCAGGTTTAGAACGATCTGCCGTTAATGGGTACAAACGCGATCCCTGGCCACCGCCCAGAATAATCGCTAAAACATCATCTTTTATCATCGCTTAGAATTGTTTTATAAAGACTCTCGGTTTGCTTGGCAATTGCCTTCCAATCAAAATATTTTTCCACTCTTTTTCTACCCTTGTTGCCCATGGCAATTTGGAGCTTCTCATCGTCCATCAATTGGTTGATAGCTGCTGCCATATCCCTCGAGAACTTATCCGGGTGAGACGCTTCAAAAGGAGCCATTTTTTCTTGTTCCAGTGGAACCAGAAGTCCTGTTTCACCATGCACAACTACTTCTTTAATGCCACCCACGCTACTCGCTACCACCGCTGTCTTGCAAGCCATTGCTTCAATGTTGATAATACCAAAGGGTTCATAAATGGACGGACAGCAAAAAACAGCTGCATGGGAATACAATTGAATTACTTCCTTCTTACTAATCATTTCAGCAATCCAAATTACACTACTCCTGTTTTTCTGGACTTCCTCTACCCGCAGTTTCATTTCCCGACCAATGTCTTCAGTGTCGGGGGCACCGGCACACAACACTACTTGCGTATCTGGATGTAGATACTGTATGGCATTTACCAGATGAATAATTCCTTTCTGCCGTGTGATGCGTCCTACAAAAAGTACAAATGGTTTAGACGGATCGACCCCATATTTGTCAAGCGCAGATCTGTCGGTCGTTACATTGTATTCATCCAAATCTATCCCGTTGTAAATAACACTTACCTTTCTTTCATCGACATCAAAATACTTCAATACGTCCTGTTTGGTTTCCTGAGACACGGCTATCACGGCATCGGCCATTTCAATTGCTGTCTTTTCGATCCAGGATGAGGCATCATATCCCCTACCCAGTTGCTCACGCTTCCAAGGCCGAAGTGGCTCAAGAGAGTGAGTTGTTACGACTAACGGTGTGCCATAACAGAGTTTTGATAGGATTCCTGCAAACTGCGCATACCAGGTATGACAGTGAACAACATCGGCTGTCATAATTCCGCTGTTCATTTGAATACAGGTATTCAACGTTTTGAAAATCGGAGCTAGTTCCTTTTTCGTATTGTCAAGGGAAAATGAATCAGCATTGAATCCAAGAACTCGAAGCTGGTCATCGTTACTTAGCTGATCGCCAAAGCAACGAACTTCCACTTCCATCAAGTGTGCCAACTCGCGCGCCAGGTATTCTACATGCACACCTGCTCCTCCGTACACATTGGGTGGGTATTCGCGGGTGTAAAAAAGTACTTTCATGCCTTGTTGTTTAATACCCTAAAATAGAAACTATTTTTCCGTTCGTGAAATCAGCCGAATAGCAATAAAAACGAGTGCCCAATCTTAATTTTTTCCTGTGGTAATTTACGAGCTAGATTTGACAGTTCTACTCGGTTAAAAAGTCAAAATTTACCTTTGAGTACTTTCCATTCCTTGTTCCTTCTATACTTGCAAAAAGAGAATTTTTGATTCTTCGATAGGCAACCGCGTCATTCACCTTTGGTAGAAATTGAGATTACTTCGTCTTCAAATACCTAACAAAAAAATCAGCGGTAGCATTGTACACACGCAAGGCATTTTTGTGTGCCATCCAATGATGTGTGTCATCTACAATTACTAGTGTTTCCATGGGCACACCTTTTTTCTCCAGGCGTTTCACCAAGTCAGTACTTTGGTTGAAACGCACATTGCGATCATCATCACCGTGAATAATCAATACAGGAGAAAGCCAAGTGTTAACACTCGAAACTGGAGATGATTCCCAGCCTATTTGCATGGCTCTTTCTAAGTCAGGTGCTTTCTCCACCGCACGATCTGCATTCACGAATCCGCGAAAGCGGTCGGTGGTATAGTCGTGTACTCCGTGAATATCAACTCCTGCAGCAAAGAGTTGGGAATCGCGCCCAAGCGCAAGTGCCGTTAAGAAGCCACCATACGATCCGCCATATACGCCAATGCGCGAAGCATCAACATTCGCCTGTTTCGCCAGCCACTCTCCTGCTGCTTTGATATCTTGGTATTCAGAAGCTCCTCGTAAGCCTGCTTTTTCAGGCTGGTGAAAGTCATAGCCATATCCAATTCCTAACCGATAGTTTACTGATAGCACTACAAATCCCAAGCTTGCCAGATATTGATTAGATGCATAGGCATTAGAATAGTAATCAGAGTAGTGCCAGCCCAAGAGCATCTGTCTAGGTGGTCCTCCGTGGATGTAAACAATCGCTGGTTTATTTTCTTTCGAATTCATGGGCTCAAACAAATCGGCATGAACAGTTACTCCATCTGGTGATTGAAAAGTAACTTTCCTAGGCATAACTAAATTTTTCTCTGGAAAAGCAGTTGGTACTAACTCTTTCCCAACTAGTGTTAAATTTTGGTTGGACGCAAAACTCATCACAGCCGGCAAGGGTGAACGTTGAGCGGTCGCGCTAATGCATGCCATGGTTTTTCCGTCTCCTGTAACTATCGGCATCCATTCTAAACCTGTGCCGGGCGTCAACACCTCCGGGGCCGCTTTGTCAACAGGCACTCGCACGGCATGCCTACGATCTAAGTCATTTTTGTCAGGCCCAGTGTTGGCACTGAAGGTTAACCATCTTTTATCAGGGCTAAGACTGATATGCTCGGCCATAAACGATCCGGGAGTCAATAGTAGAGGCACGCCTCCCCGAGAACTAATCGAATAAAGATGAGGCCACCCGTCTTGGTAAGAGAGAAAAACAATACGGTCTCTTGCAGCCCAGTGCAAATTAGTTTCTCCATGCGTGGTGGGGTAAGACCCCCTCAGCGTAGTGGGCGCTTTCCATAGTTGCGTAGCTTTGCCAGTTGCTAATTCGGCCATCCAAATCGACCAAGGTTGATGTCTTCTTTGCAGTATCGAGTCAGGCTTGCCGCCACTACCTGGCGTACGGATAAAGGCAAGTTTATTTCCATCGGGTGACCAACGCGGAGATCCATCGTGATGGAAAGAAGGAGCTATCCATTGAATGGGTTGAATCGAATCGGTGAATACTCCAACAAAAGAGTGGTCTGTTCGGTTGGCAACAAATGAGAGGCGGCTACCATCTGGCGACCAAGTAAGTGAACTGACTGTACCACGAGTAGAAAACAAATTCTTAGCGGCCGTTGATCCATCGATGGGAACTACCCATGCCTGATTGTTTTTGATGAATGTGATAACATCACTTTTGGGCGAAAGCACAGGAAGGTCACCTTCACTCAATGCTTTATTTTTGCCTCCAGCAAAAGGCACACTGAAGATCTTTGTCTTGGCAGGACTAGGCGCAAAAGAGGGATTCACAATCAATTCATCGTCCCAGTTTGATCCATGATCACCACCACGTACATACACCACCCATTGTCCATTGTGGGAAATGGAAAGGCTGGTGATTTCCTGCCCATCATCCTGGTCATACGCAGTAAGTTTCCTAGGCTTGAACTCAGGCCCTTCCGCCACATACACATTTCGCCTTCCTTGTTCATCCATCGCCCACGCAATTCTTGCACCAACGGCTGAAGATGTTAACTCTGTTGGGAATGGATAGCTTTTAATTGCCTCCAGTGTAAGGGCTTGAGAATAACCAGCAATTGATACAAGAACCAGTAAACAAGTTGTAGAGTACTTCATAATAGATATGGTGTATGAATTCGAGAGTTAACAAACTTTTTTCACAAATCAAATTGGTTTTCTAGGAGCAAATCAACTTGTTTTTACAAGAGGGTAATTTTCGTGTGATTGTGATACAGCTGTTTTCATCCATACGCGAAGCATTGTGGGCGCAACGTATGATCTGCTTAGATAATGATCAAATTATTTCTAATAATGCTGAAGTCGATAGGAGAAGAAAGTAAAAAAGGCCAAGACTAGAATTTAGTCAAGGCCTTTTGGATCAACTTTTGCCAACTCTAGTTATCTATCCAAAGTCTGGGTGTTTGCAAGCTTGGACTTTGAGTAGGAATATTCGTAGCATTGAACAATCTTTCCGAAATTGGATAGGGCAATCTCCGCGGAACATCTCCATTAGGGTTTGCTTCGTTCTTTATCACTGTTGCCGGTGGAGTCAACGAGGGTACACCTGTTCTTCGATAGTCAACCCAGGATTCTGATTGTGTAAATAGAGCTATGTATTTCTGAGTCAATATCTGTCCCAATTGCTGCCCCTGCGTTCCAGACAACGTACCATTAGCTGCTAAGTAGGCTGCATTTGAAGATCCTGTTACATCAACAATAGATGCATCAATTGCTGCCTGAAAGGCCGCCTGAGCTCCAGCTCCACCTGTGCGAACAAGAGCCTCCGCTTCGATAAATTTAACTTCGGCATAAGAAATAATGGGTACGGGTGAATCAATTGAAGAGTACTTCAAACCCACAAATGGACCTGTTGATCGACTATCTATATAGCCAACAGCTCGAGGATCTGTAAGTGAGTTTAGCAGAGCAATAAAGCCTCCGTTAACACGAACATCTGGGCGTTGACGATTCAACTGATACCATGGGTTGGCGTCAGTCTGATTGATGCCAAATCTCATCTCCGCTTGTTGCGCTACGCTTGTTATTCCTTTGGCTGCTGAAAGAGTTGACAACGCGCTTGCAGCTGCCGAGGGATTGGATTTAGTTTGGTGAATAAAATACCTCGCTTTTAATGAATAGGCAGCTCTGGTCCATAATGTCAGTGAGCCACCATATATCAAGTCATCGCCTGCCGGCTGAATGCCCGTAGGTGAACTTAGATCAGCGATTGCTTCATCAAGCAGGCCTTGAATGGATCCGTAAATGGCTTGTTGCGTGTCAAATTTCGGAGTGATGTTTGCAACAGAACCTTTGAATGCATCGGTATAAGGTATGTCACCCCAATACGATGTCATCGTTCCCAACGATGTGGCAAGAAGGACTTTCGCAATGCCTGCATAATATTTACCCCCTGTCTGCTTGTCTGCCTTGTCAATAATTTGACGGAATGTAATCATAGTGGTTGCATACATATCTCTCCAGAGTCCATCACAATCTGATTCAGTATAGTTGTAATTACTGAAATCCTGAGGCTGCGCGATAACGCCTGTCAGATGATTAGTAAACATTCCTATGTTCCATGAGCCCCTACCTCCAATATTATAGGCAAGAGAAGCCTGAGCCGAAGGCAACATAAGTGCCAGGGGAACAGTATTTGGATTAGGATTATTAGGGTCAACATTTAGGCTTCCAAAATCACAGGATGTGATCAGTATAGAAAGCAGTAAAATCGGATATATCTTCTTCATAAGTAGAATATTTAAAATGTAACGGTCAGATTAAAACCATAGCTCTTCGTATTTGGCATGTTGAAATAGTCTTCACCAAAGTCGTTGGAGGCACCGGTAAGATTCGTCTCGGGATCAATGCCGCTATAGTTTGTGCTTAAGAATAAGTTGCGACCGGTTAGAGCCAATGAAGCAGTCTTGATGAATTTTGTCTTCTGCAGCAGTGTGGCCGGAAAAGCGTAAGACAAACTAACTTCTCTTAAACGAACCCATGACCCATCTTCAATATTCAGTTCGTCAAGTCCTGTGAATCCATAATTTCTATTGTAGGTCTGCCCTCCAAGTGCGATTGGAACATTATTTGGGGTGCCGTCTGCAAATACCGAATTGGGGAAGATTGTAGTAGTGGTTCTATCCTCAGTAGCTTTGCTCGTTCCAAAACCTCTCAACACTCCTTTTGTTCCATTCCATACTTGACCACCTTGTCTAATATCTAGTAAGGCAGAAAGAGTAAGACCCTTATAACTGAAAGAGTTGCGTATGCCAGCCTGCCAATCAGGAATAGGCGAACCAAGTGGCCCGTCCGTTGCTGCTTGGATCGGTAAGCCATCTGATCCAACCACTACTTGGCCGGCTGCATTTCGCTGAAATCTGGTGCCGTAGAAAGTCGGAAACGCTCTCCCTTTTACAGCATAATTGACGAATCCATTAAACCCAGCTTGCGTACGATCTAGTTCACCAAACAATTCCTTTACTTCAGCTCTGTATTGAGTAAAATTCACTGAAGCATCCCAGGCAAATCCATTGGTCAGCTGCAAAATCTTTCCTGTCAGTACCAGCTCATGGCCGGAACGCATGATAGATCCAGTATTGACAATCGTCTGATAGTAACCAGAAGCACCTGCAATTTGAGCTGGTAGAATCTGATCTTTATTTTCCGTAGAAAAATAGGTGTAGTCTAATGACAGCCGTCCATCGAACAGCGTAACATCAGTACCAATTTCGATCGTAGTGGTCAATTCGGGACGTAAATTAGAGTTTCCCAAAACACCATTTGATACAAATGCATTTTGTCCTTTTATAGGAGCAGTTAACCCGTCTGTCCAGCCATCGGTAAATCTAAATGGTGCAAAGTAATTATCCGTAGAATAGATTGGGGCATCATTACCGACTGTGCCATACGATCCTCTTATCTTCCAATAAGTTAGTTGTTTTACATCTTTCAAAAATGCTTGGGTAAGATCCACACCTAAGCTTGCACTTGGATAGAAAATAGCATTGTTCGCTTTGGGTAAGGTAGATGACCAGTCGTTACGCGCAGAAAAATTCAGGAAAATCATTTCCTTCCACGTGAGGCGAGCTTCACCATACACACCATGTATTTGCCTTCTGGTTGTAAAGTTTCTGGGGATGGTCGTGGAGTAGTTTGACGGATCAAAGAACCCAGGAATAGTAGCAGTAGTAGATGTCTGCTGATTGCGATTGCGCTCCAATCCGAAAAAATTGTAACCCACCGTAGCAAATAAATTCAACGATGACCCTAAATCTTTATCAGCATTTATAAAAACATCATGGTTGACCTGCTGATTGGAGATTTGATCTGTTGTGGATTGGCCTGATAGATTTGTTTTGGAGCCTATGTCAAATGATTCCTTTCTGAAATCCGTAAAAAAGTCAATACCACTTCTGGCTGTTAATTTCAACCATGGCTGTATGGTATACACAAAATTGATGTTACCAATTGTTCTATCGACTTTGTCGCGGTAGGGAGAGTTGTTGATCGTCCAGTAAGGATTATCATAATTGAAACGATAGCTTCTTTGATAGTTGTCTTCATCTGTTGGCGATACATTTGCATATCTGTACGAATCTGGGTTGTTGGCAGGATCGCTCAAGCCATTGGTATTGTCAAACGTTGGAGGAGTACGTAAAATTCCAAGCATGAGACCTGACAAGTTTGATCCTTGTTGTATTCTTCGTCCCCCGGATTGAGAATAAGTTACCCCCGCGCCTACTTTCAATTTCTCAGAGATAGATGTCTCTGCATTGAGTTTGAATGTATATCTCTCAAAGTCGCTCAGCGGTACAATGCCCGTTTGTTTCAAATATCCGGCACTGGCATAGATAGTTGACTTATCAGAACCAGCCGAGGCGCTGATGTAATTGTCTTGTGTTAAACCGCGCTGATAGAATGTTCCGGTGTTATCATATGGTCTGGCAGGAAAAGAGCCAGCGGGAGCTGATGCTGCGTCAACTAGTCTACCATTTCTGTCATATGGATAAGCTGGATCTGCTACAAAGCGAAGTGAAGATATGGCTGGTCCCCATGCAGTTCCCTCGCCAGTCGAAGGGTCACGATAAACTCCATTTCTGCCTTGAGCCCAAGACAATTGCATTTCTGGTAATTTATTGACTTCATCAATAGTAGTAGTATTACTAAACGTAATGCTCGCCTTTTGTTTGTTCTTACCCTTCTTGGTAGTCACGATAACAACACCATTGGAACCTCTGATTCCGTATTGAACTGTAGCGGCAGGTCCTTTCAATATTGTCATGCTCTCCACATCATTTGGATTAATATCTATCAATCGATTTGATTCGTTCACACCGGCAACGCCATTGTTAGTGGAGCTGTTGTCAACGGGAATTCCATCGATTACGAAAAGAGGATCGTTACTTCTTGATATGGATGAACCGCCACGAATTCGTATTTGTGCAGAAGCACCCGGTGTACCTGCGCTACTTACTACTGAAACTCCTGCTGATTTTGAGTTAATCGCATTTAGCAAGTTTGTTTGGCAAGATTCAATCAAATCATTGGCATTAACAGTTTGGATGGCATAGCCCAGGGCTCTTTTGTTCTGCTCAACACCCCCGGCAGTTACAACTACTTCAGACAATTGAGTAATATCCAATCCAAGCTGGACGTCCACGACTGTTCTGTCGCCAATTTCAATCTCAGTCGTTTTCAATCCGATAAACGAAAACACCAGGCTACCACTTGAATTGGGTAGAGAAAGCGTGTACTTTCCATCCGCATCAGTGACTGATCCGTTAGCGGTACCCTTGACAATGACATTCACACCCGGTAAGGCCGATCCGTCTTCTGAGGATGAGACCCTACCTGTAATCACTCGTTCCTGTGCCCAAGCGCTGAGCACAAAAAAGAGTGAGACACATAACAGTAGATTTTTTTTCATAAAATAGTTAGTTAGTTGGTTTATTGGCTCACTAATTTTTCGATTGCCAATTCACCTAAATATGTTTCCACAAGAAACTATAGTATCGGTGTTGAACTTAGATCGAAAAACTCGTTGCCAGTACCAAATACGTTTGCATACAGATTACAAACAATCGATGGCAACATACGCGTTGTTTTAGTCAATGAACAGTCTGCTCTTGTCTTCGTTCAAAAACTGTGAAAAATGAAATTAGGCGAAATGCTAGCGTGAAAAGCAAATGCAAGCGCGGCCAGTAAATAGATTTTTTGCTGTTTATAGCTGAAGAATTTTGTACGATACAGCGAGATAAAGCCGAGTTGACTCAATACTATTCATAGTAATAGTCATATTACTAAAATTGGAAAACTCAGTAAATACAGGTGTTTGTCCACCGGTTACCAAGGTGGCTGATATTTGAAACTGGCCGACTGTAAAACCAAGCTCTGGTGCGATCGCAAGTGAAGAACGAGTATGGCCTGTGTACGAATAGGTTGTTATTCCTATCCCCAAATCTCCATATATCCCAATGCGGTTTGTCAGTGTCTGTTGAAGTCTGTTCTTTACCAAAAAGGTCGATGTGTTGAGGTTGTTGAAGTTGACTATAATAGTATTCGTAACTGGTTCATAGTAGTCACCAGGCCCTTGTGCTCCACCTAACAAGGAAGAAATTCTTCCACTGGCCATAGCCGACAAGCCAATGGAGTACATCGATGAAAGTTGGTAATAGGGTGTGATAAACATGGCAACTCGTCCATTGGAGGTCTTCTCAGTGTAGGGAAAACTTTCTTCGAAGTGGGCGCCCATTCCAATTCCCATAAAAGTAGAAAATCTCGATTGAGAAAAGCCACTAACCAAAAACGAAATCGAAAAAAAGGAAAAAACAAATAGTGTTTTCATAACTCTCTATTTTCAATTCCCAATCGCTAACAGGTATATGTGGCCAAGTCGATTTTTTTCCAGCCCTTCCCGGTAAAGGAGTTTCCTGTCGGGTTAAACGTGTATTTTCTTTGGTTAAGCAAGTTGATCAACAATGAATCTTGGGCATGATAGAAAATGGTAAAGGCTAGCAGAGTATGAAGACATAACAATTTCACAACGGAGTTCATATCAAATAATCATTTCAATAAATCAATTGTTTTGACCACCTCAAACTCAGGCGAGCCTTGAAACAACTCCTCTAAAGTCCATTTATGGGCTGTACCATAAATGACCAGAATCCGTTCTTGCTTCTGTTTTGCCAGGTTTCTGATATTCACAAAAATGTGGGTGTTTCTTCGGTACCAATGGCCGGTTAAATCCGCTCCAACATATTTATCACCATGCCCCAGGTTTACAAGTCCGGTGAACCAAAGTTGTTTAGAACGCTTCAGGTTAGCTTCGCTATTGATTAAGCGCATGTAGCTGCTTACATCATAGGCGCCTAACAAACTATCCATGGCATTATTGTAAATCAAATTTTCATGATCGTATTCGGTCATGAGCTCAAGTTGATTTAGTGATTGCGCATAGGCCTCAAAGTCATCTAACTCAGTAACTGTTTCGGGTTGCTGCGGCCGGCTATCTACGGCATAAATGGTAGACAGGTTAAGCTTTTCAGCAATTCGGAACCCCAATTGAAATGCCTCCTTCTTTCCGGGTATTTTTTTAGTAGCTAGATACTCACGATACAACGAATCAATCCTAGCTTGTTTGTCAGGCATCCACTCAACTGCTATAAGAGTCGGTCTATAATCAGCTACAATTGTATTCACTAAGGCAATGATCTGACTTTGGTTTTTCGGATCGGCAATATCCAAATGGTTTTTCGCTATTACATCGCTACCGTCTAACGCCCTATCAAAATGAAAGGAACCCAGTATCATTACCTGATGACCATACGGAGTTGTGACGGTTGGAATTACTTCCTGTTCAGACGAATCAACTTGTTGTTTGGTAGAGCAGGCTGTTACAGCCAATACGATCCCTAGATTAAATAATAATCTATTAAATTCTTTGTGTGCTAATTCCATTACTGACCTGCTGAGGTGAAATCAAAATTGATTTTTGAATACTTTCCATTCCGACTTCCTTCTATGCTAGCAAACAATCGGTCCTTTACTTTTCTATAAGCAATGCGCTGCGGAAAGTCATGATTAGGGTTGTGTGCAATGAACTCCTCACGGCCCGAGAAGATAATAGGAAACACTACGGGTTTATTGTTATTCTGCCCTTGCACCGTGGGCACATATAACCAGACTTTGTTTCGCCATTGCAATTCGATGGTTTCTTGTACTGCCGAATCACCCAGAGCTTTTACCATGATGCTCTTGCCTCGGAAGGTCGAGTCATTCACAGCCACCCATTTTTCCACCATATCGCCACGATTAGTTTTTAACACCCACGTGCCTGAAATCCATTTAAGCGCATCGGACTTTTGGGCACCGGCCTCGAGCGCAAACAGAGATAGGAAAAGAAATAGTATTTTTTTCATATCATTTATTTTAGGTAACATGGTTTTTCATTCTTAAGATTAACTTAATTATTCTCACAAGCCTTTTTTTCAACAGTTGTGCCTGAACTCACCCACTGTTCTCCATAAATTGATTCATAGCAGATTTTAAATTCAAATTTCTGAGCCACCAATTCATAATATATTTTTTCAGCCCATTCTATATTTTTAATTTGAAATGGTCTTATTGAAGCATTCGCTGGAAGTACCCGGTTCTGAATGACGGAAGTAAGACGAGGAAAGTTGTTTGTTCCAATGACACGACTAAATAATGAATCCAGCAATATTGGCTCACCATTTATTTTCGCAATTGCATTTTTGACAATTGCCGGCCCAACTCCATTATTTTTTACTTCCAGTTTTAATCCATCGTCTTGATTATAGATTAACAACCATTCCAGATAAGGCCATGCCGAGGCATGTTGCTGCTTTTGCATGATATTAGCCTGGTACATATAAACTGATACGGTGATCACATTAATGATAATAGCAATCAAACCAATGGCTACACCGGCATCTAACTTAAACTTTTGAGTAGTATGTGTTTTCATCTTTTTTTAAATGCGTATGTTTTAATATACTGATCACTCAATCAATTCTGGAGCCTTAAACTGTTAACGGGATTGGCCTTAGAGGCATACATTACTTTTGAAAGTACGGTGACCCAGCCAATGACCAACGCTAACACTCCGGCTATCACGAAGAACCACACCGAAAGATCAATGCGATACGCAAAGCCTTCAACCCATTGAGTTAGTAGCCAATACGCCAATGGCAAGCCAAGCCCCACTCCTGTCATGACCATTTTGGTAAAATCGTATGAAAGCAAAACCAGTAATGAGCCAGACGTTGCGCCTAATGCTTTACGAATGCCCATCTCTTTATACCTCCGCTCAGCCGTAAATGAAGCCAATTCATATAGTCCTAAACATGATATTAACACCGCAAACACAGAGAAGTAAATGGCCAGTTTCGCTACGCGCTGCTCCGAACGGTACATCCTTTCATAGTTTTCATCCTGAAAAGAGTATTGGAATGGAAAGCCGGGATTAAAACTCTTGTACATATTTTCAATGCTTTTAATGGTAGCTCCCATGTTGACACTCTCAATACGGGCAATAATGTTCCAGGTGTTGCCGACATTGTAGGTCATAAACAAAGGCTCGACTTTGTTATGCAGCGATTGAAAGTTGAAGTCTTTCACAACGCCTATTATTTCAAATTCTTTATCATAAAGTTTAACTCGTTGCCCAATGGGTTGTTCTAAATTCATGGCGTTAATGGCGGCTTCATTGAAAATGATGCTGGTGGTGTCGGGTGCAAATTTTTCAGAGAATGATCGGCCGGCAACCATCTCAATGCCTAGCATTTCTATAGTTCCATAGTTCGCACCAAACCTTTCGAACAACAGACTTTCCTCAGGTAGTTTACCATTCCATTCGAGGTCGCGCGTATTGTTATTTCTACCCACCATATTATGCCCAAGACTGGAGGCATTGCGAACTCCCGGTATTTTTTTTAGCTCGATTAAATAGGCATCTAATTGCTTTACTACTGTGCCTTCTATCGGAAATTTTAACAGGTTGTTCTTATCATAACCAAGCGATTTAGATTGCGTATATTCTATCTGCGCATAGATAACCAGTACTGCGGAAATAAGGATAACGGTGGTGAAAAACTGAAACACTACCAAACCCCTTCTCGTCAACAACTCACCGGTAGTTCCTTTGTGATTACCTTTTAACACCTCACTCGGTCGAAAAGCAGATAGATAAAGAGCTGGATATGCGCCAGCCAGTACACCCGACAACAGTGCTATGCCTACAAATTGTAGCAAGGTAAGCATACCTAATTGTCGCATTTCTAATTCCTTACCCGTTATCAGATTAAAGACAGGCAACATTACACCTATCAACACGAATGCAATAAAAAGTGAAAGTAGCGCTACCAAAATCGATTCCGTAAAATATTGTAGGATTAACGATGGACGCTCCGCTCCTACTGATTTTTTTATCCCAACTTCTTTTGCTTTGCGTGATGCTTGTGCGGTGGAAAGGTTCATGAAGTTCACGCACGCGATACACATGATAACTATGCCTACAATTGCGAATAACTGCACATATTCAATGCGGCCGCCATCTTGCTTGCCATTGGTGTATTTACCATGTAGGTAGGAGCTTGAATATTTCTGCAAGAAAAGCTCCACATGCGTTTCTGGATAAAACTTCTTAATGAATGACTTTATTTTCTCCGAAAAATCTTGTTCCCGTACACCCTCTTTTAAAACGATTATCGTATTTGGGCCATTGCTATTCCACTTTTTAAGCCACTCCTGTTTGTCTTTAAGGAGTTCGTACGAAACCGCGTAATCAAACTGAAGTGATGATGCTTTAACTTTTTTAAAAACTCCGGATACGATGAAGGTTTCATTTTGCTGGATTGTGATCTGTTTGCCCACAGCTTCATCGGCCCTCCCAAATAGCTTTACCGCTAATTCGTCCGAGATAACAATAGCATATTTATCAGACAGAAGTCTTGCATGCTCACCATACAAAATCGGAAAACTGAGCATACTAAAGAAATCAGTGCCAACATCAAGTCCGTCCGCCACCAATATTTTCTCCTTCACTTTCAGGGTATTGTCATTCACCCAAGTGTAAGTAGCAGCCAACTCGACTTCAGGAAACTCTTCTTTTAGCGTTTCGGCCAGTAGTCCTGGTGTTGATGTCGTGGTCAAGATCTTATCGCTGTAAGCCTGATGTTCCATTACCCGAAACAATCGGCTATCCATTTCATGGAAAGCATCTACGTTCAACTCATCCGTTAGCCACAGGTAAATCAAAAACGTACAAACCAAACCAGCCGTGAAGCCAATCAGGTTAATTAAGAATGTACTGGTATCTCGCTTGAAGTTGCGGTAGAGGATTAGGAGGTTGTGTTGGAGCATAGGGTTTATTTTAGCATCTAGCATTTCACTATTTATTAAACAGATGCTTCACAATAATTTCAGCAGCTGACTGACTTCCTTTTAGCGATGGATGAAAGCCATCCGCACTATAGTAACTGAAGTCATTCGTAGCATCCATTTGTGCTTTCCATAACGCTCCTACCGGGCACAGAATGGAGTTAGTTTGCTGTGCTGCCTCGGTGTAGTTGGTAATCACACCTGGAAACATATGATAGTTGGCTTTGGCCGGCCACACCATAAAGAAGGCAAGTTTGGCATGATGCTCATCACATAGCTTTTTGATCAAACTTCCATATTCCAAGAGCATGGCACGGCCATCCGCTTGTGATGACGGGCCTTGTTGAACCACAACAAAATCGTACTTACCGCCGGCAATCTCCTGTTGAATCTTTCCCTCCGCCCAATGATCTTCCAACGCATAGTTTGGATAAGCTATCATGAGAGTAGCGCAATCAATTTTACTTCGTTTGGCTTCCTTTTTTACAAGCTCAGGCAGGTTGTTTGCGTAGGTAAAACTGTTCCCAATAAAAAGCATTTTTACGTTACCAGTCACTTCTTCTTCAGGAGCACAGAGGATCGAACTAAAACTTGTGAGAATGACTAAAAGAAGTTTAAGTTTGGTCATATAAATCTATTTACACGAACTTTCTTTAGATGTTGTCCCATCGGTTGTCCAGCAATCGTTATACACAGAGCAGTAACAAATCTCCAACGCGAATTTATGGGGTGAGTTGTTCCAAAGCAGCAGCGAATCGATAGCCTTGGCTTGAGCACTATCATACACATGCACCATCTCAACCTTTTCACCGGGCGAAATCACGCGTCTTTCAACAGTAGAATTGATAAAGCTGAAACTACTTGTACCAAGCAATTTTTTAAACAAGGCGCTATTGGAACCTATCTCTTCGTCATCCAACTTCATGGTGACATTTTTTATGAAGGCCGGCCCGATGCCTTTGTTTTCAACCGATATGACAAACTCATTACCTGCATTACTGTATAACCATTCAATATACGGCAAGACAGATGTGTGTTGTTGTTTCTGCATGATGTGCGCTTGGTACATATATACAGACACCGTAACCAGATTGATGAGAATTGCCGCCAGACCGATTATGGTACCGGTATCAAGTTTTCGCATGGCAGGAAATTTTTCTTCCATCTAATGCCTACTTTTACTTTGAAGCGCCTGAACGTTCGAGCATCGGCAAGGTCTCGTCTGTTAAATCTGCTACTAGTTTTAAAATGGACGCTCGATCTCTGCCGAATACAATAAATCTTGAAAAAAGAAAAGCGTTGCGAGCTTGAAGAATCGGATCTCCGCCATTAGATGAACCAGGCTGATATTGCAACGCGACTTCCGTCATGTAAATCTCCGCCTGCTCTAACATTTTTATTGAATTGTAGATTTTCATCAATTGCTCATGGAGCCTAAAATCTACAATATCGCTGTTACGTGTTTCCAACGCATAGCTTAGTATTTCGTAATTGTATTGAGGCTGTATATACCGATAGTTGTAGAAATCAGCGAGTTGACCTAGTCGTTTTAGACTGTCCCACTCTTGAAGTCGATCTTGTTGATAGTCGGCCCACTCCGGAAAGTATTTTTTTACGTTTTGCAATTCAGTTCGAAGGCTGGTGAGCACCTTAGTTCTTTCCGAATGCTCTTTCTTAGCCTCGTTCCAATTATTTAACATGAAGGCAACAGAGACGCCTGTGATTACGATCATCAAGTCGAGTATAGGTTTCGAGAACCGTTCTAGTTTAGCTTTGAAATTGGTACTGGCCATAGCTTTCTATAACATTTCAGTAGTCTGATTTTGCTTTGCTGAGGACTTTGCTAAAATCCACCCAATAGATATTTCCGGTTCCGTTCAGTGAATTAGTTGAGAGACTTTGAACATCAGAGTAAGTTGCTTTCGAATTTAAAAATTGTTTTGGTAGCTGGTGGCGTTCACTGGTAAAAAACAGAATTTTTCCATCAGGTGAAACGGCCGGGCAATAGTCTAGCTGCGGAGAATTCAACTCTCGCAAATTCACCGAGGGTTTCCATTTGTTGCCTTCATCCTTTACACTGATGTATAAATCTCCACCTCCTGTATCGTCCTTCCGTCCGTAAGAGGTAAAGAGAATAAACTTCTCATCCGGTGACACAAAGGCATTGAATTCATAAGCTTTCGTGTTAACAGCGGAATCAAGAACGGTTGGCTTCTGATAATTTCCATTTACGGGCGATGAAACATAAATATCCTCACGACCTATGCCGTTTTTATACTGTGCCGTAAAGTACAAGTTTCCACTTTTGGTGATTGAGGGATAAAATTCATCCGACTCCGTATTAATAGTAGAGCCTAGATTTTCCGGCACACCCCACCCATTACCAACGCGCATCACTTTCCAAATGTCAAAGTCCTTGGGGGTAGTTCCCGTTGTTGGTCTGTTTGAGGCAAAGTACAACGTACTTCCATCGGTGCTAATTGCGGGTTCCAAATCACTGAATTGCCCCGCGAATGAAACGACTTCAGGTTTGGTCCATTGGCCGGGCTTCACCCTTTTACTAAATACGATCGTTTGAAATGTTGACTTTGGGCTAGAAACAGTAAAATAGATTTCATTGCCATCAGGCGATACCGAGAAATCCCGCTCATTCATTGAAGTGGAAATAAATCCTTCTGAAAGCAGAGAAGCTTTTGTAGGAGCATCTTGTAAGACAGAAGGAAATGCATTTTGAGCTAACCCAGATTGAAATAGAGCTGCGAAAAGAACAATTAAATATACTTTCATAGCACAATACTACGCGAAATAAATTTTTCTGCTAAAGAAGTCAATAGACAGATAGAATCGGTCAACGAAAATGGTTCTTGAGTCAACGAAATAGAGTCAGCAAAAATAGTTCTATGACAGAAATCAATACTTTCTTGTCGCACCGCACAAGTTTGATTTACTTTGCATATGCATCGACTACTTTATCACCTGCTTTTTTGGACTGCTTACATCCTATTCAAGGTAGTCTTGAATGTGACAGCAGAGCCACTGCAAGAAGACTGGGCGATGGAAACATTATGGCACGATTCACTAACTTTCCTGACGATTCAACTCTTTTTTTCAATCAGTAGCGTTCCGGCAGTTTACGGAATTTTCTATTGCATCGAAAAGTACTTCAACGATCAGTGGTCGCTCACGGTCGTCTTGTTCATATCTTTGATTTTTTTTGGTTTAGCAGTAGTTAGTATTAACATCATCAACTATCAATGGATTCTCCCCTACTTATATCCTGATCGCTCATTCAAACTTGTTTTTGAAGCGGGTAGTCATCTGTACCATGCGTTCAACTTGGGGGCTCTAGTAGGTATCGCATGCGCGGTCAAGCTGGTTCGAAAGCAACTGCGATCAAAAATAAACGAGCAAATTTTGACTAAAGAAAAAGTAGTCACAGAGTTGAAGTTCCTAAAAGCACAAATAAATCCACACTTCCTCTTTAATACACTCAACAATATTTACTCGCTAGCCAGAAAGGAATCGAAAGAGACACCGGAGGTTATTCTAAAGCTTTCAAAGCTCATGCGTTTTATGCTCTATGAATCAAATAATTCGTTCATACGAATTAGCGAGGAATTGAGATTGATTGAAGACTATATTGCATTAGAAAAATTACGGTATTCAAATCGCTTACGTGTTGATTTCTGTACGGAAATCGATAATCCTGATCAACCCGTTGCTCCGTTGCTATTGATCCATTTTGTTGAGAATGCATTTAAGCACGGAGCCAGCGAATCGCGCTTTGATTCGGTGATTACAGTGAAAATGACTTTGGTAAATGGTACTTTAGATGCCTATATAAGCAATACCATGGAGGAGCATCGAGATAGTGAAGAGCGAGAAAGCATTGGGTTACATAATATCAAGAGACAACTGGAATTGCTTTATCCGAAGCACTCCTTGTCTATAAAAAAGGAGGATCGTTTTTTCAATGTTAATCTTATCATTCCCCTGACATGATAACCTGCCTGATTGTAGAAGATGAGCCGTTGGCGGCCGATATCTTACAAGATTATATAAAACAAGTCTCATTCTTAAATTTAAGAGGTGTTTGCACGGATGCGCTGTTCGCCTTGGACGTTTTACAGCGCGAAAAGATTGAGTTGCTATTTCTTGATATTCATCTGCCCGGAATGAAGGGACTTGATTTTTTGAAAAGCTTGCCGGCACCTCCGAAGGTGATACTGACCACCGCTTACCACGACTATGCAATTCAAAGTTATGAATTGGGTGTAGTTGACTACTTATTGAAACCCATTGAGTTCAGTCGATTTTTATTAGCGGTCAACAAAGCACAACAAAAATCTGTTCATTCCTTCGCGAGCGAAAATATCATCATCCAATCAGAGAATAAAAAAGTCATCATCCCTACACATCAGATTTTATACATCGAGAGTCAAAAGGAATACATTAAAATACAAACTGAGCACGATGCCTACTCAACCAAATATGCACTAAGTAAAATAGAGGAAGAGCTTGATCATGAGAGTTTTCTTCGTGTTCATCGATCTTTTATTGTAGCGATTCGAAAGATAAAGGCATACAACGGGCACGAAATAGAAATACCTGGAAAGGTAATTCCCATAGGAGGAAACTATAAAGAAGCGGTAGCCATGAAGTTGAAGAGTTCGTTGGGCTAGCAATGTAGCAGAAGGCTATCTAAAATTCCTTCCCTCCGACCATATCTTGGTTTGCTCAAAGACGGGAGCGGGTTTTTTGTTGCGCGGATCATGCACAGATGTCTTTTCATCGGCACGAGATGTAGTGACGGCCAACTCTTCGCTCAATGAAGCCGTTAAGGTGCGAAGCAGCGATGATAAATCGAAGCAGCGTTTTACAATCACGTGTATTACTTCGCCTTCGCGCTGTAGCTTACCTTCTACCATCAACAGCCGTGACTGAATTATTTCCTTGCGATACTGATCAAATTGCTTTTTGAAAAGCACTAAATTCGCCACACCGCTTTCGTCTTCGAGTGTGATGAAGCAAACACCCTTAGCCGTGCCGGGCCGCTGCCGCACGAGTATCAGACCGGCTACTTTTACAATCGTTCCTGCTTTTGTGTCGGATAGTGAGCGGCTAGTGATGGCATGCAATCGCGCTAACGCCTCTCGCACAAAACTTACCGGATGTGCCTTGAGTGATAACGCTGTGGACGCATAGTCGTGCACCACATGTTCTGAGGCGGTCATAGCAGGAAGTTCTACGGATGCTTCTTCTACCACCTGGCTTCCAAAAATAGTAGTTGGTTTCTCTTGCGTGGATACTTCCCACAATGCTTCTCGCCTATCGTGTTGCAACGAGCGAAAGGCATCGGCATCCGCTAGTTTTTCCAGCGTTGCTTCGGCTAATCCCAACTCCTGCAATTGGTGAATTGAAGTAAATCCTTTGCCTCTTTTATCTATGAGTAAGTTCATTTCCTCTTCTCGTAATCCTTTCACTTGCCGGAAGCCTAATCGCACCGCACAATACTTTCCTGACTTTTCTTCCAATTGATAATCCCAGTTAGAAAAATTCACATCCACAGGTCGAACATCTACTCCGTGGTTGCGCGCATCGATCACTACTTGCGCAGGTTGATAAAAACCCATTGGCAAACTATTTAGCAATGCACACGTGAACACGTCAGGATAATAACACTTGAGCCACGAAGAAACATAGACCAGTAATGCAAAACTCACCGCATGACTTTCGGGAAATCCATAACTACCAAAACCTTCCAACTGCTTAAACACCCGTTGGGCATACTCTGGCGCGTAGCCTTTCGCTACCATGCCATTCACCAACTTATCGCGGAAGTAAGAAACTTTTCCTTTTGCTTTGAAAGTGGCCATGCTTCTGCGCAATTCATCGGCTTCTGTGGGTGTAAACCCCGCTGCTACAATGGCAATCTTCATGGCTTGCTCTTGAAACAAAGGAACACCTAATGTGCGTCCGAGTATCTCTTTCAACTCGAGTGAAGGATACTCGATCAGCTCTTCGCCATTGCGCCTGCGCAAATAAGGATGCACCATATCGCCTTGGATAGGCCCCGGCCGTACAATGGCCACCTCAATGACGAGATCATAAAAACATGTTGGGCGCAAGCGGGGCAGCATGGATTGCTGTGCACGACTTTCAATTTGAAAAACACCAATCGTATCGGCATGACTTACCATCTCATACACGGCAGGATCATCTTGCGGAATATTGGCCAATGTTAAATCTAGGTTGTAATGCTTCTTCGCCAAGTTAAATGCTTTTCGAATGCAAGTGAGCATACCCAACGCCAGTATGTCAATCTTTAAAAACTTAAGCGCTTCAATATCATCTTTGTTCCATTCTATGTTGGTGCGGTTTTCCATGCGCGCATTTATGATCGGGCATAAATCAGATAACTTACCTTGCGTAATTACGAAACCTCCCGTATGCTGCCCCAACTGACGGGGGAATCCCATGAACTGAGCTGTGAGTTCTAATACTTTTCGAATCGTAGGCTCATCGGGATTGATGCCCTGCGAGATAATTCGATCACGATCAAAACCATCTTCAGAAAAACTCCAGATCAATCCTGACAATCGGGTGATGACATCTACTGATAGCCCCATGGCCTTGCCTACATCGCGGATGGCGCCCTTGTGGTGTAACTCGGTGACGGTGGCTACAATCGCTGCACGGTCGCGACCATACTTATTGTAAATGTATTGCATCACTTCTTCACGCCTCTCGTGTTCAAAGTCCACATCAATATCCGGAGGTTCGTTGCGGGCCGCTGAAATGAATCGCTCGAAGAGTAAATCGAACTTGGCGGGGTCTACCGAAGTAATACCCAAACAATAACACACAGTAGAGTTAGCAGCAGAGCCTCTTCCCTGACAAAGAATTTTTTGCTGACGAGCGTACCGCACGATGTCATAGACTGTAAGAAAATATTCGGCATAGTTCATCTGTTCGATAAAGTTTAGCTCGTAGTGAATCGTGCCTTTTACTTTTTCGGGTATCGTTTCACCAAAGTGCTCGTGTGCCCCTTGCCAGGTGAGGTATACTAATTCTTCCTGCGGTGTGCGCCCATCGCTGGTAATTTCTTTTGGGTATTGATACTTCAGTTCGTCCAGCGAAAAGGTACAGGCCTCGCCTATCAGTCGTGCTTGCTCAATAGACTCCGGATAAGGCCGGAACAGGCGATGCATTTCTTCGATCGTCTTCAGGTATCGTTCGGCATTGGGATGAAGACGAAAGCCAGCAGTATGAATCGTGCACTTCTCACGCACACAGGTAACAACGTCTTGCAATTCTCTTCGCTCGGCAACATGGTAGTGCACATCATTAGCGGCTACCATAGGGATGTTCAGCTGTAGGCCGAGTTGGTGAATGCGGTGCAGCAGTTTAGCATCTGTCCCATGATACACGCGGGTAGCTGCGATGTATAACGATGTGCCCAATGAGTTACGGTATTCTTTTACTGTTTCAATGAACGATCTGTCAAACTGAAAATCATCGTTGAGTACAGTGGGTGACACTACTATCCATTTTATTTCTTCGGCATGTTGGTATACATCGGCTTTGTACAATTCGCACTTACCCTTTTCTGTGCGGAGATTTCCTACCGTGAGTAAGTGTGATAAGCGCGAATAGCCGTTTTTGTTAGTAGGATATGCCAGTAAACTCGGTCCATCTTGCAGGTCAACCCGGCAGGCAGGAATAAATTTAATATCAATTTTTTTTGCAGCAACATGAGCGCGAACAATACCTGCCAGCGTGTTTCGATCGGTGATGGCAATGGCATCATAGCCGAGTGCAGCCGCGTGCTTCACCAATTCTTCCGGGTGCGAAGCGCCACGCAAAAAGCTGAAGTTAGATGTGACTTGAAGTTCTGTATAATTCATTTTAATTCAAGGTTCAAGATTCAAGATTGAATAACTTGGGTACAGGCTCTGAATTTTGAATCTAAGCGAAGTACCCATGCAAAAACCAAGTATATGTTTCCTCATGATAGTGACCTAATCGAAACAACCAATACCGATGCCCCTCTTCATCTTCTACCCGGTAGTAGTCGCGGTGCTGGCCTTGCTGCAGCCACCACTCTTGTTCGATGCGTTCAGGGCCATCTGCTTTTACAATGGAATGCACTTTTCCGTTATGACGAAATAGCAAAGGAGGATAATCAGGAATAGGTGCCGTTACTTCGATGCGTAACGGTGAAGGAAGCAACTGCACTGGACGAATCACATCCGTACGCCAATCTGCCTCGGGCTTTTCTTGAAGTGAGTCTGTAGGTTGGTATGATCGCTCCGGCCAATGATGCTGAGCTGGCAAGTAGCGATGAATACGATCTGCACCTATCTTATTGGTCAACCGGTCTACCAACTCTGACAAACGCAGGTCATGTAGTCCACCAACAGCTTCCCACATCTTTTCTTGTTGAGGCAAGTGATCTTCCACTTTGGGAGCTTCTAACACAAACAGCTCAATGCCAAGAGCCGGCTCCATAGAAGATATTTTAATTTCAAATAATTTGAACAGATGTGGTACATGATGCGAAGGGCGGCTGGTCGCAATTGAAATCTGCTCTATGTTTCCGTCTACCCGATAACCTTTCAGTACAGCGTTGCGCAATCCTTTTTGTTCTTGCTGTAAGCGCAGACATAGTTTCTCTAATAACTGCTTCAACGCCATTTCAATGCCCACGGCAGTCACGATCGGTTCTAAGCAAGGCAGTCTTTCCTGATACGGTTCCACAGGTTGAATGGGCTCCAGTATTTCCATCTCCTGCCCTATGGCTTTATCCAACTGCTGCAGAAATTGCGGACCGAAACGCTTGCGCATAGCAGTGCGTGGCAAGCGAATGAATTGGTTAATCTGATGAAGCCCTAGTTTATGCAATCGCTCTACGGTTTCTTGCTCTAGTCGCAACGCTTGGGGCGGCAACGGCAATAAAGCATCGATGTGTTTGCTTGGTGAAATGACTCCGCCCCTCTTTTCATAGCGCGCTATGGCCCAGGCAGCACCTGGTGTGTCAGCCATGGCGGCCTTTACAGAATAGCCACGGGCCATTACTTTTTGAATAATGTCGCTGAGATATTTTTCCTCACTGCCCCACAAATGTGCACAACCGGTAGCCTCAAAGAAGAGTCCATCGGTAGAATCAAGTGCTACAAAAGGCGTAAAGCGAATGCACCACTCGCCCAATTTGTTCAACACACGACTTATTTTGCCAGGCTCATCATCGAGTACTTCTAATGCTGGAACGAGCGCGCGGGCATCGGCCAATACCATACCGCGCGTCAAGCCATTGCGCTCAGCCTCTGCATTTATTGCGGTGACGATCATACGTCCGTGCGAAGGCATTCGCAGCACCAGCGGTCGTTTTTTTAATTCAGGCTGTCGGAGGCTAAACCAGTCGGTAGCAAAATACCGAAACCATATCGACACGAAGCGCTTGTCCATGAATTCATCCGGCTTGTTTGGCCGGGTAAGTAATACTTGATGCTTGGTCGTAGCCACTGATGTGAACGAAGTTGTTCTTTCTCCATTGTAAATCCCACACACCAGGCTGGCCATTGCGTACGCGCAGTAATTCGACACGCCACTGTGGAAAGCCGATGCCTGGCAGTCCATCTACCGTTTTGCTGGGAAGCGAGCTCACTTTCCACCGCGATACACAAGCCGTTGTGCTCAGGCGAGCTGCGTTGTTGCGAAGAATAAAACCGGTCACTTTACTTTGCTCTACGGCCAATTGCAAACGTCTTGAAGCGGTGAAACTAATTTCGCGCATCTCTCCGATTACAGTAGTCAATGCTGCACATTTCAACGCTTCTTCCATCGCCCAAAGCACATCTCTTTCTTTGGATAAATCGAGGAATAAAAATCGATCAGGCGACAGGCCAAAGTTCTTCAGAGCAGGAGGAAAAATGGTTCGCTGAGAACTGATCCAGATGGCTGTTCCATCATTCCTCATGAGAGAACTTAATAACCCAGCTAGAAAGCCCCTCGTGGCTGCAACATCTTCTGACTCTTGGGATATGAATTCATGAATAGCTCCAAGCGGAAAAGTAGCGTTTGGAAATGCCTTTTCAATGACTCCCAGCCCGGCACCCAATGCCATCTGACTGGCTGATTTAAACCCCTGAAGCTTTAGTATCTCTGACTGGAGTCGGTTGAATATGTCAAGTTTTTTTAGGGGAATCATGAGCATTAGATCCCCAAATATAACTAAATACTAAATTTATTAGTATTTATTATTTGATTACTTTTTGTTTAAAATTTATAATAAAGTGCTCATTATCAGTATTTTAATAATAATTCAAAAACTAAAATATGGATCCAAATAAAAGCAAAAACTTATTTTTTTAGCAAAAAAAAAACGACTGAGCTTTTGGCCCAGTCGCTTCTTTAAGACAATTACTGTTACTTAGTCTACTTCAAGCTTTAAGGACTTCATCTTCTTTTTCAGCTTCTCCAATTTCGGGTTGTAGGTTACCTCATCATAGTTTGCTAAATCTCCATACACGGAAAGCAGTCCATAAAGCACCGTCTCTTCGTTGGGTTTTAGTGCCTCACACTTCTCCCAATAAGGAACTGATTCCTTTAATTTCACTTCTATCAGTTTGAACAATTCTGCTCTTTTCTTAAGATCCGCATCTTTTGTTCCGGAAATATCATTACGCTCTTCTCTCACCTTTCGCACATCTTTGTAGCTCATATCGGCAAGTGAAGCTGTCGATTCATAGTGATCAGGGTTTAGCTTCAAGGCTTCGTTAAACCATTTTTTTGCTTCTATAGGATCTTTCATTTCATTGCTGATGACACCTAAGTAGTAGCGCGATTCGATGTCTTTCGGGTTTGCAATGGCGCTCTTTTCCATAGCCACTTTTGCTTCGGGCAAGCGATTTTGCTTGATATAAATATCTAATTCATACTTTGGGTAATCCGTGTTGCTAGGGTATCTTTTCATCAAATCCTGAGTAATTGCGAGTGCCTTATCCAAGTCTTTTTTCTTGTTGAGATAGATACTCAATTTCTGGATGTATGAATCAGGGTTTATGCCGCCAGCAGCGTGATACTTATCGATGTAGTCAAGTGCTTTGTCGTATTCTTCGGCAGAGGGCGCAAAATAAACACCGGCATTCAATAACATGGTAGTGTCTTTGGGTAAGAAGTAAACCACGCGCTCCATATATTCAAACGCTTTTTTAAAGTCTTTGTCTTCTTGGTACGCTTTCAAACTTACGTTTAGATAGGCTTGTGCCAGCTTCCCGTCTAGCTGGGTATTTAAGATTGGTAAGCCCATGTCATCGCTGAAAAAAGTAAGTTCGCCTTTTCCTATTTCTTTACTTTTTGCAAAAGCTTCTACCGCTACTTTATAAGGTTCAGCTTCCAGTGACTTGAATTTAGCTTCTTTCGTAGTGTCAATAGCTGCATAGACCAATCCTTTTAAATACCATGCTTTAGCCGCACTTTTTGAAGGATTACCTTTCTTATCAACCATAAATTCCTGGTTGGACACCGTCACATCAATGATGGCTTTGGCTTCATCAATTTTTCCGGTTTTGAGGGCTTTTTCCGCCTTGGAAATACTTGGTTTAATCTCCTTCTGGGCAAGCACAGAAAGGGGAATTACAAATAGGAGCCCGATCGCAATTTTTCTCATTTTTTGATTAGTTTATAGTTCAAGTTTTGGTTTAGGTTAATTGGTTGTTGGTTCATCAATAGAGGGTTCGCTTTCATCCCCTTCAATCTCTATTTTTTGAATTTTCTCTACGGACGAGATCGCATCGTCTTCGTTTAATTTTATCAAACGCACGCCCTGGGTTGCTCTACCCATCACACGAAGTTCTTCTACTTTAATGCGGATACTTATACCTGATTTGTTGATAATCATGAGGTCGTCATTATCTACGACCTCCTTGATTGCAACAAGCTTGCCAGTTTTTTCGGTTACGTTGATAGTTTTCACACCTTTACCACCCCTGCGAGTAATTCGGTAATCAAAAATATCAGACCTCTTACCATATCCTTTTTCAGAAACCACCAACAAGTTGGCATCTTCACGCGAGATACATACCATTCCAATCACTTTATCCTGATCAGATTCCAAGGTTACTCCACGCACACCTGCTGCTGTTCTACCCATGGGGCGCACATCCGATTCATTGAAATGGACGGCCTTTCCTTCACTCTTGGCAATGATGATATGGTTTTTTCCATTGGTGAGTGCTGCATTTAGCAAGCGATCGCCATCGTGGATAGTGATGGCAGTAATACCATTTGCTCTCGGACGAGAGTATGCTTCCAACGAGGTTTTCTTGATGGTTCCTTTTTCTGTGCAAAGAATAACGAAGGTGTTGTTGATATATTCCTGGTCTTCTATGCTCTTTACATTGAGCACGGCACGAACACTGTCACCCGGCTGAATATTCAACAGGTTTTGGATAGCTCTGCCTTTAGAAGTTTTGGTACCTTCTGGTATTTCATACACTTTCTTCCAATAGACCTGACCAAGCGCGGTAAATATCAACAGATAATTATGTGCTTGTGCTACGAAAAGGTGTTCCGTGAAATCATCATCTTTTGTGGATACGGCCTTCGACCCTATACCCCCGCGACCTTGCGTTCGGTATTCAGATAAAGATGTCCGCTTAACATATCCTTGACTGGAAATAGTGATCACCATTTCTTCGTTGGGTATCATGTCTTCCATGGTGATGTCATCTTCACTATGGACCACTAACGTTCTGCGCGCATCGCCATACCGCTCTTTGATTTCTTGCAGCTCTGCCTTGATGATGCCCATTCGAACGGGCTCGCTACTCAAAATTTCATTCAGCCTATCAATCAATGCTTTTACTTCCGCATATTCATTTTGAATTTTATCGCGTTCTAAACCGGTAAGTCGCTGTAAACGCATTTCCAAGATGGCCTTGGACTGAATCTCTGATAAACTAAAGCGCTCCATCAAACCAAGCTTGGCTACTTCTGGGTCTTTTGAATTTCGGATCAGTGTGATCACTTCATCGAGATGATCAAGTGCGATTAGATAGCCTTCTAAAATATGGGCTCTTTTTTCCGCCTCATCCAATTCAAACTTTGTTCTGCGTACCACTACTTCATGGCGGTGCTCTACAAAGGCAGTAATGAGATCTTTTAGATTAAGCGTCTGCGGCCTTCCTTTTACCAGTGCAACATTGTTTACACCAAAGGAAGATTGCAGCTGTGTGTACTTAAATAAATTGTTTAAAACGATATTTGGAATGGCGTCCTTCTTCAAGTCATACACCACACGGAATCCTTCGCGATCTGATTCATCGCGCATATCGCTAATGCCTTCAATTTTTTTCTCGTTGATCAAAGCGGCCGTCCGCTCGATCATATTTGCCTTGTTGACCTGATACGGTATTTCAGTGACTACAATCTGGTCTTTACCGTGCGCGTTTGTTACGATTTCAGCTTTGGCACGAATGACGATTCTGCCCCTTCCTGTCAAGAACGCTTCTTGTATGCCCTGATAGCCATAGATTATTCCACCTGTTGGAAAATCCGGAGCAGTGACGTGCTTCATCAATTCCACAACGGTGATTTCACGATTGTCGATGTAAGCGGTAATCCCGTCAATTACTTCCGACAAATTGTGGGGTGCCATGTTGGTGGCCATACCAACGGCAATGCCGGAAGATCCATTGATGAGAAGATTGGGAATCTTGGCGGGTAAAACAGTTGGCTCTGTATTCTGGTCGTCATAAGTTGGCTGAAAATCAACGGTCTCTTTGTTGATATCTGCCAAGAGTTCTTCTGCTATTCTTCGCAGGCGAGCTTCTGTATAGCGCATCGCAGCCGGAGGGTCTCCGTCTACCGATCCGAAGTTACCTTGCCCATCTACCAACATATAGCGCATTGACCATTCTTGGGCCATGCGAACCATGGTGTCGTAGATAGATGCATCTCCGTGAGGGTGGTATTTACCCATTACATCACCGACTATACGAGCAGCTTTCTTAAAGGGCTTATTGTAATTGACACCCAATTCTAGCATGCCATAAAGAACTCTTCTGTGAACTGGTTTTAAACCATCACGCACGTCTGGCAGTGCTCTTGAAACGATGACTGACATCGAATAATCGATGTATGCGCCACGCATTTCGTCTTCAATATTTATCGGGATTATATTCTGCCTTGCAGGGAGGTCACTCGTTTCTTCGGCCACGTTTAAATTCAGGTTTTAATAAGTGTGCAATGTAACTAAAAAGCCCCGAAAATGAGCGTCAAATGTGTCAAAAATGATGATTGAAAAGCCTGTATTTCTATCTCCTCTTTGTGTTTGATTCACCAATCCGAATTTTTGCTTCCCGCGTGCAAGAAGCCGCCTTTTTGACTTTATTTTTTGAAATATAGTCGGGTAATGAATATGCCTGTTCCATCGCTCTTGCCCGCGTCACTTTCTACGCCACTCGTGACGAATTGCAATTGCCAGCCGTCTTTCAATAAGTCATTGATCTTTGATGTAATGGCTGCATCATTGGAAGCAATGTTTTGAAAATTAATACCAACTAGGCTGTAGAAGTTAAGCAGCTTGGTCTCCTCGAAATTGTCAATTTTAGCATCAGACCGCTTTATATCGTCTTGTTCGCTTTTCTTTCCATCAACGCGGGAGGTTGTCAATGTCTTAGCATCCAATGCTTCCTTTGCTTCAATGATTCTTGAACGACCTAGCCCACCCGGAACTATTGATTCGACAATGGTCACCACCTTCATTTCTTGAGCTTTTGTATCCATAGAAAAGATGGATAATGACATAGAAAATACAACGAATAAGTTTTTCATTTTAAGATGTTTTAAAGTTATTAATACAAACAGAAACAATTTGAATTTGTTTCTGAAAGCCGGCTAGTATGGGTTCAACTTCCGCTTGTTTTTCCCTTTGTATTTGATGAGCGTCTTATCATTTTCGCCATAGCCAGGGTTCTGCTTTTTGTAAACCGGATGCCTGCGACTTCTATACTCTCTATTCCCATGCGCATGGTTGATTTGCACATGGCAGTCTTTTAGAAAACATCGTGGAAGTTCGGGGATTCTATAGGTCACTCCAATATTGATATAGAAGGCGTTCATTGAATGATCAATAGCGAGTCCACTTTCTGGTATTGGAAGAACGTAGCTTTTTAGCTCGAAAGACGGCCGGGCAAAAACCTTAAAATATTCAGATAAATCTCGTTCGATCGTGACGCCTAGGTTGTAGTACATTCCACCGGTCACGGCCGTATTAAAGTTGGGGGTTGGTTTGAAATCACCAATCTGTAAATCGCCCGTGAATAGATAGTCATTCCATCGATAAAAAGAATACCCCAAAAACCCATAGTATTTTCGAACAAAACCAGAAGGGTTGGTAGGTTGAAAACTTGTAACACTGCCAGCCGAAGCAGTAGGTTGAAAACTTCCAATACTCATCAGTTCATAAGAGTATCCCGCACCAATTCGATAGCGGCCCTTAATTCCATAGTATACGAAAATCTGGAGTGGAATATTGAGCCCATTGCCTTTAAAACCTAAACTTGAGGTGCCTGGATTTTCAATAAATGCGCCTGCTAAAGGTGCTGTTCTATCAATGGTTACATCGTTCACCCAATTTCCATATCGCGTGGCGGTTGAACTTGAGAAAATTTGAGGTGGTCCACCTGGCGCTTGATAGATTCCAAATCCGGATAGTTGATGGCTAAAAAAGGTATTGCCATAGCCGGTACTAGCGCCAAAGTTGACATTCTTCAAAATGCGACCAATAAAGTCTGCGCCTTTCCTTGGCTTTGCATAAAAATGATCCAGCGGAATGGGAGATTTTTCCTGATCTTGAGACACGGCTTCAAAAGGTAGCCATAGCGCCACCGCGGCAATCAGCAAAACGATATTTGACAATTTATTCAGAATAGCACCTTTTGAAGCTGAAAGATAAGAATTAACCCAGATTAGTGTTGATAATTTGGGTAAGCAACTTCCAAGGAAGTAAACGTATGATAAAGCACCTGACCATCTGTAACCCTGTAGGTAAACGACTGGTCACGTGGCTGAGATGATTTGGATTCCAAATTTAGTCTGATTGTGGTTTCACCAATAGGCAATGGAACTCTCGCATAGTAAATTGAGTGCGGCAGAGTTTGCCAATTTCGTGTATCCGCTTTTTCAGAAAGCATATTGAAGATGCCAAGCAATGCGCCCATGTTTTTGTCTTCCTTTTTCAGCGCATATTCCGAAGCTTTTTTTAAGGCAACGCGTGCCAGCGCTTTCCCAAACTCAAATGCCATTCTTTCTTCCAACACCTTGAATGCAATTTTATTTATGCTTTCGGTTAACTCCAGGCTATACTTCACTCCGTTCGCTTCCACTTCCGCCTGATCATAAAAAACAGGTCGTTCAATATACCTCGGAAAGGCAACCCTAAAAAACTCCATGCGAGCTAGACTCTGCAGCTGATCTTGAGAATAATTTGACTTTGGAAAACGAAATGAAAGACCTAGTTCCTGGTTGTTGAATATCAAGAAGTTACCAGCTCCATGATCAATTGAAAAATTAATCGACCATTCTGCTTTGAAGGGTGCTAGTCCATTATGCCAGAAGAATATCAGTTCGCCCCCTTCACTTTCCTGAAACTGATAATCCGGCATTTCAAATTCACTTTTATATTGATCAAACTCTTGCGTTAATCCACTTAGCCAAGCTGTGCGTAGAAGATCTTTTTTGAGTTGAAGGGGCGGTTTCAATTGAAACATTTGCTCATATTCATTCTTGTATGAGTCCAATGAATTGCGATATGCAATGAACGCGTTATTATAGTCTTTGCCAGCATCATAAATGATTCCCATGAGGTTATTGATAAACGCGTCATGCTTGTAGTTATTATTTGAGCTATATCGATCGCTAAGTTGTTGCAGTCGAATATTCAATCGCCTGCATTCAACTAAAGCCTCTTCTATCTTGCTCATTTTTAAGAAGTTAATAGCTTTGTAGTAAAGTAGCATAAGATGCTCATGATCTTCACCCCGATAAACGGTGATGGTCGGATTCAGCAAATAGGATGCACCCTCGCTGAAGTAATCGGTCTTATAGTCCTCCCAGAATAAGTAGGCCTTTTCAAAGAACTCATTGCTCTCGTCATACTTACCAAGCATAGACAACACAAGCCCTTTGTTTACAAAATACAAAAATCTATCCCGGCCATTTGCTTGCCGTGCTTGCCCTCTCAGGGTCTGAAGCGCAGATTCGATACGACCCGATTCAAACGCTTTATTGAATTCGTAGTTTGCCTGGTAGTAGGTGGCACAGGAAGATAGCAATCCGCCAAGAATAAAAGTTAGGGCGGCCAGTCGATAGTCAATGGTCGAGAGTCGGCTGGTGGACTGTTGACCATTGACTATTGACCTTGCACGGTTGCCCATCGTTAATTCCGAATATTCTTCTTGATCTCTTGCTGTCCGTACCAAACTCGCTGGTTTGTTTCCATGTCGGTAAGAAAAAGTGTTGTGGTATAATTGACCAACCGCTGCTTTCTGTAGATATCTGTTTCGGAAGTCATCTCGCCAAGGAGCATCAGATTGGCTCCGGTTTCTTCTCCCCATTTGGCCACTGTCTTGGGGTTGGCAAATTCTTGTTGATCAATTCGCTCCAATCGGATTTTGTCTCTGAAATCACCTGATTCCACTAAGTTAGCCGCTCCTGAATTGTAAATGGCTAGCTCTATCTTTTTTATGTAGTTCGCTGCATCAATATGTTCGCTTGTCTTATTTCGAATAGTGCCGACAATAATGGCCGGCTTTCTGGTGTGACCCTTGCAATACTCTTTGAATTTTTCACTATTGAGCAGATCATTGACCATGCGATCGGCTACTTGTCGCGAGTCACTGTCGTTCCATCGCCCACTCAAATCTATCTGCTGGCCAGGGTCAATCCGCGTGACTGTTCTTGCACATGAAGCAAGCAGTACTACCAGGAGAAATATTCGAACGTGAGAGGTCATTTGTTGACAATCTATTTTTCTGGAAGTAGCCAAAATCAGACCAAAGGTCAGATGGATTTTAAACGTTGAATAGTATCAGAAGGATGTTCTGAGGAAAAAACAAAGTTGCCGGCAACCAATACATCTGCACCGGCATTAAGAAGCGGTCGAGCATTTGCCATGTTCACTCCACCGTCAATTTCGATAATCGCCTTAGAATTCCTTTGATGAATCAACTGCTTGATTTCCTTCACTTTCGCATAAGTATTCTCAATGAATTTCTGGCCGCCAAACCCGGGGTTCACCGACATTACGCAAACCAGATCGATATCTGCGATAATCTCAGAAAGTCCGGCAGCCGGTGTGTGTGGATTCAGCGCCACTCCAGCTTTTATCCCCATAGCTTTGATTTGTTGTATGTTTCGGTGTAGGTGTGCGCAGGCTTCCAGGTGGACGGAAATGACCTCCGCTCCTGCCTTGTAAAAGGCCTCTACATATTTTTCTGGGTTCACGATCATCAAATGAACGTCTAGTGCCTTGGTAGCATGTTTTTTAATCGCCTCGACTATCGGCAAACCCATGGACAGATTGGGTACAAATACGCCATCCATGATATCAACATGAATCCAATCAGCGACACTTCCGTTAATCATTTTTACCTCGCGCTCCAGGTTTGCAAAATCAGCGGCTAAAATCGAGGGGGCTATGATTGGTTTACTCATGGTCGTAGACGTGGTTTTGTATCGCTCAAAGATAGGTGTTCAAGACCATTTTGATTGCCGACTGTACTCAATTTATAGTAGCTTCGCCCCGATTTATTGCGTATGAATTTATTTGAACAATATCCGGTTTCCATCACTAATTCTCTCAGCGGCCGTAAAGAGTTGTTTACGCCTATCAACCCTCCCTTTGTGGGGCTTTACTCTTGTGGGCCAACCGTCTATAACGAAGTGCACCTGGGAAACCTTCGCACTTTTACTGCCTTTGATGTAGTGTTCCGTTACCTGACCCATATCGGGTATAAAGTGCGCTACGTGCGCAATATTACTGATGCGGGTCACCTTACCAACGATGCCGGAGAAGGTGTCGATCGGATTGAGGAGCGCGCCAAATTGGAAAGGCTGGAGCCAATGGAAGTGGTGCAAAAATATACCTATGGATTTCATGAAGTTTGCCGCATCTTCAATATTCTACCCCCCAGCGTAGAGCCTACCGCCACCGGTCACATCGTAGAGCAAATTGAAATGGTGAAGAGGATTTTGGATAATGGCTTCGCGTATGAGAAAAATGGCTCCGTGTATTTTGATGTACGCAAGTTCATGGAGAAGCACAAATATGGAGAATTAAGTGGCCGAAATATTGATGACTTATTGGAAGGGACGCGGGAGTTGGACGCACAGGAAGAAAAAAAGAATTCAGTTGATTTTGCAATTTGGAAAGCCGTTACACCTAGTCACATTCAAAGATGGCCCTCACCTTGGGGAGATGGTATACCCGGTTGGCATCTAGAGTGCTCGGCCATGGGAACCAAGTATTTAGGAAAGGAGTTTGACATCCACGGAGGGGGCATGGACTTGAAATTTCCACACCATGAATGTGAGATTGCACAGAGTGTTGGCGCCTATGGCAACGCACCTGTTCGCTATTGGATGCACTCCAATATGCTTACCGTAAACGGGGAGAAAATGAGTAAGTCAAAAGGTAACTCATTTTTGCCGCGTGAGTTGTTTGCGGGTGAACATCCGTTGCTCGACAAGGCGTATAGCCCAATGTCGGTACGCTTTTTCATGCTTCAATCGCACTATAGTAGCACACTTGATTTTTCGAATGAGGCATTGGGGGCAGCAGAAAAAGGGTATCGTAAACTGAGTGCCGCCTTGGCCTCAATCAAGAGTATGGTGTACCCAACAGCTACAACTATAAATCAGGAGTTGGAGGATGAGATCACCCGATTGACTTCCGATTGCTACCGCACTATGAGCGATGATTTCAATACAGCAAAAACGCTGGCCGTACTATTTGAGATGGCGTCACGGATTAACGATTTTAAGTCTGGCAATGTATCAATTGGTAGTGTTGATGCGCTGACTTTTGAAAAATTGAAAGCCACTTTCACTGGCATCATGGAAGAGGTACTTGGCTTGGTGGAAGACAAAACAGCCAACAATGATTTGTTGGAAGGCACAATCAACGTACTTATCGAATTGCGCAAAAAAGTAAGAGCCGATCGGAATTATGCGCTGTCAGACAAGATCCGGGATGATCTTCAAGCTATTGGCGTGCAGCTGAAAGATGGTAAAGGAGGCGAAATTAGTTATACGATTGAGTGAGGCGACCTTGCTCTAACTCAGCAATACGTTGTAGATATTCCTGCTCCTTGCGTTGCATTTCTTCTTGAGTGGCCACTAGCTCCTCCATGTTTTGACGCATCTCTTCTTCTTGTGATTTCATCTCTTCCGTTTGCTGCTGCAATTCTTCCAGCAGGGTTTTAGTCTTTTCACTCACACGGACCGTGGAAATCGTAGAGGCGATACTTTCGCCAATCCTCCCCACAAATTCCTGAACATGGGGTTCAAATTTTTGAAAAGATGCTAACTCGATCACCCCAAATACTTCTTCGTTTACTAACAGTGGCGATACAAGCAACGAGCGAGGAGCAGCATCCCCCAGGCCAGAAGTGATTTGAATATACTGTTTTGGAACCGCAGTCATGTACACCGGTGATTTTTCAAGAACAGCCTGCCCCAAAACACCTTCTCCGACTGGAACAGTTTTTTGAATGTATTTTTTGCGGTCGTACGCATAGGTGGCAACTAGTTGCAATGACCTGTCTTCATTTTCCCCCTCGATTAAAAACAAGGCTCCCTGATTTGCACCAATGTATTTGACCAAATTCGAAACGATATTGTCAAACATCTTCTGGCTATCACTGTGATGAGCTCTAAGAATATCAGCAAACATGGCAAGTCCCTGAGCCGACCACTGCCTTTTCTCGCTGTCTTTTTTTGCAGCCTCTATTTCTTTGATATAGTCATTCAATTTTTTCTCATTCAGCTCAATCTGAGATGCTTTTTCACTCATTTCGTTTATCAATTGAGCGTTTCTTTTCCCTGTATTAAATGTCGAGTATTCAAGAAATAGGAGAGCGCCACTCATTCCAAAAACAGCGGTGGCAATGCACAAATAGAATAGCCAGCCCTGCCGAAACGAATCGATGATGGCGGGCTCAACTTCCTTAGAAAACAAATTATTGAAAAGAGGCATGCAAAGCATTAGTGCCAGTGTTATCACAACATAAAATACGAGAGACTTTCTCTCCTCCAGATCAAACAAGACCCAAGGCGGAAGTAGAAAAAGAACTTGCATAGAAATAAGTGAACCCAAAAGAGGTCCGTTATCGGGGGTTATGTAAGAGGTATATAAAACGTAAATCGAAATAAAGCCAACACAAGCAATAAGGCGTGATAACCCAGGCATTGAGAGATAGTTGAACAAAATACCAAGCAGTGCCAGAAGAAACGAGATCGCCATCAAATACGAGATAGAAGGCATGAACGTACTTGTGACAAAAAAGAACGGCACGCTTAACAGCCCAAAAAGAGCGCACAAGAAATTAGTTGCCTTAATTTTTTCATTGAGGTACTCAACATTATCTTCTCTCACCCCAATATTTATAATTGAGTTAGTCATACACTTAATCCGTAATTTTGGTAAAAATAGCCACTTATTTGATATTTGAACTATCCGCTTGCAGGCGAAAAAGTACATTTGTTTTTCATCCTCATGTTAAAGAAGATTTTCATTTTACCGGTTCGCTTTTATCAGGGTGCGATCTCCCCTTACCTTGGTAGCCACTGCCGTCATGCTCCTTCGTGTTCACAGTATATGATAGAAGCGATCGAAGAATGGGGTGTTCTGAAAGGCATCTGGTTGGGAACCAAGCGCATTGGTCGATGCCATCCCTGGGGCACAAGTGGCTATGACCCGGTGCCGAAAAGAGAAAATCAAAAAAATAGCTAAAACGAAATGATCAAACGTCTCTTTAAAATATTTGGGCTTGCAATTCTATTTATTCTCGGAGTCGTTGTTGTCTTATGCGCTTCGTGGTACAGGAAGGATATTCCTGTTACTAAGCTGGAATCCAATTACTTAACACCCCAGTCATCATACATCACTGTGAATGACGCGAACATTCATGTTCGACAACAAGGAAAAGGAACACCCATTTTTTTGCTACATGGAAGCTTTGCATCGCTGCATACCTGGGATGGTTGGGAGCGGGAATTGAGCAAGCATTATCACACGATCTCTCTCGACTTTCCGGGACATGGATTGACTGGGCCTGTTGCGTCCCAAAAATATTCGACAGATGACTATGAAAGGTTGGTGATTCGCCTGGCTGACCAGTTACAGATTGATACCTTTTTTGTGGCCGGTAATTCTATGGGCGGACAGGTGGCCTGGAAATTGGCTTTGCATCACCCCACCCGAGTGAAAAAACTAGTCTTAGTAGACGCTGCGGGCTATTGGAAAATTAGCGCAGATAGTTCTGGCAAGAAACAAAGCAGGCCATTCATTTTCAAACTCTTACAAAATGATGTCATTGCCAAAAGCATGATCAAGATTACACCTCGCTTTTTATTCAAAATGAATTTAAAGCAGGTCTATGGCGACCCTACAAAAGTTAAAGAAGCGGATGTAGATCGATTTTATGACTTGATGTTGAGAGAGGGAAATCGCGCCTCTACCATGCAACGGCTTCGCCAGCCGGGAAAAGATTTGCAAGACAGTATCCGATATATTTCGACACCGACACTGATAATCTGGGGAGAGAAAGATGCCTGGATACCTGTGTCCAACGCCTATCGATATAAGGAAGACATCAAAAACGCGGAGCTAAAAGTATTTGAGGGAGCGGGACACGTGCCGATGGAAGAAATGCCAACTGAAACAGTATCAGCCGCGCTTCAATTCTTACAAAATAAACCAAGGTAGGATAGCTAGCAATAGGCAAAGGAATAACCAAAGGAAAAACCGCCTATTGGTATTGCTCAAGTTGGCCATATGCAATGTTGTACGTATTGCACTACCAGGAGTTATGGCTTTAACATATTATTAACACCTGAAGGAATTGAATAAACGATTCACTAAAATTGCGTTCAATTACTTAAGCATCCATTCATGACGAAGTTCACATTCACAGAAAAGAAAGACACACGTTCGGGTTTTGGAGCCGGGCTCCACGAGCTAGGAAAGAGCAATTCAAATGTGGTTGCACTTTGTGCCGATCTTACCGGGTCTCTCAAAATGGATGCTTTTAAAAAGGATTTTCCCGATCGCTTCTTTCAAGTGGGTATAGCAGAGGCCAATATGATGGGACTTGCAGCAGGAATGACTATTGGAGGTAAAATCCCTTTCACAGGAACCTTTGCCAATTTTTCAACCGGCCGAGTTTACGACCAGATTCGGCAGTCGATTGCCTATTCCAGCAAGAACGTGAAGATATGTGCTTCGCATGCAGGCCTCACACTAGGTGAAGACGGAGCCACTCACCAGATTTTGGAAGACATAGGCATGATGAAAATGTTGCCCGGCATGACGGTGATCGTGCCCTGTGACTACAACCAAACGAAAGCAGCCACACTTGCTTTAGGCAAGCACGTTGGTCCCGCTTATCTCCGGTTTGGACGGCCTAGCTGGCCTGTTTTTATGGCTGCTGATAGGCCCTTTACAATTGGGAAAGCTGACAAATTGATCGATGGAAAAGACGTGACCATTTTTGCAACTGGTCACATGGTTTGGCAAGCAATAGAGGCTGAAGCGAAATTGGCAGAGAAGGGAATAGGCGCTGAAGTAATAAACATACATACGATTAAGCCACTAGATGTTGAGGCAATTCTCGCTTCTGTTCAAAAGACTAAATGTGTAGTTACATGTGAAGAGCACCAAATTAATGGTGGCTTGGGTGATAGTGTAGCACAAGTCTTGGCCCGCTTCTACCCTGCTCCACAGGAAATGGTAGCTGTAAACGATAGCTTCGGAGAAAGCGGGACTCCAATGCAATTGCTGGAAAAGTACGGTCTCAGTCCGAATGATATCATTAAGGCTGTAGAAAAGGTGATTAAACGAAAGGGTTAAGAATTCAAGATTCAAGACTCAAGGTTCAAAACCTGTGCATGAAGTGAAAAGGAAAAATCATCTATGGTTCGATAGTTGTTGCTTAGTGGCAACGAATCTGTTTTGAAAAAACTCATCAAATGGCTGGTTTACGTAACGCTCGGACTGCTGGTCTTTGCAATGTTGCTTGTTGGTCCGATCGACAACACTCCGCTTAACGAACAACCTTTCTATCAAAAGATGGTTGGTCGACTTGATACCCTCCATCCTACCCAATCAAGAAAAGATAAAGTAAAAGTGGGTTGGGCTAAATTTAACATCACACCCAATTATTCGATGCCCATGGCGGGCTATACACCGAAAGACAAATATGAATCCATCCACGATTCAATATATGGCGGTGTGATCGCCATGACCAATGGAAAAAGTGTTAGCGTTATTGTCTCACTGGACTTGATGTTGTTTCCTCCCTCAATAAAAGACAAAGTGAATGAAGCGCTGAAGCGACAAGGAAAAGATTATTTCGTTTATTATTCCGCCACACACACTCATAGCAGTCTGGGTGGCTGGGATGCGAGTTTGGTTGGGCGCCTTGCATTGGGTTCGTATCACGCTGAATGGGTAGATCAAACTGCGAACGATATCTTAGACAATATCGAAAAAGCAACGGCCTTTAGTCTTCCATCCTCTATCCAATATTGGGAGAATGATGCTTCTGAGTTTGTTGAAAACAGATTGGATGCTGCCAACGGTCAAGTGGATGGCAAACTGCGGGGATTAAAATTCATCCGTGCTGATAGCAGCAAGGCAGTGATCGTTACTTATAGTGCGCATCCAACTAATGTAGAGCTACTCAGTCGCGTGGTTTCTGGTGACTATCCTTCGGCCCTTACCAAACAGTTGGAAAAAAAGGGATTTGATTTCGGATTATTTATGGCTGGTATGGTGGGCAGCCATCGACTAAAAGGCATAGAAGGAACTGATTTTGAGCGTATAGAAAAAGCAGGACTAGAACTTGCAGAGAAAGTCATTGCTGCCAATGCTCTTGAGCTGACCGATTCTATTTCCATTTCGTCTGCTCATATTCCAATAGAGTTTGGCCCCTCACAACTACGAATTGCCAAAGATTGGAAAGTGCGTGATTGGGTTTTTCGTTCGTTGCTCAATCCATTAAAAGGTGATCTTACTTACTTGCAAGTGGGCCATGTAGTATTCATTGGAACGCCTGCCGATTTTTCAGGGGAAATATTTGCTCAAGAAAAACTAGAAGCTATTGCCGCGGCTACAGGAAAGAAACTAATTGTGACAAGCTTTAATGGCAATTATACAGGCTATATAACGGCCGATCAACACTACGTCAAAGGAAACGAAGAGGAAGTGATGGCACTCAATTGGGTAGGTCCATATTTTGGAGACTACTACACCAAGATGATCAAGCAAGTCTTGAATTCTAAATTTTGAATTTCTATCGCCTTGGTTTGTGCCCGAAATTCTTCTTCGGTCCTCTCGGTTTTTGATACTTGTTTTCGGGGGCTTTCTCGGGTTGATAGAGTGGACCTTCTCCTAGTTCTGTTGGTAAAGCCACTTTTTCAATCTCCTTTCCAATCATACTTTCAATACGCGAAAATTTGCGCTGGTCTTTACTATTGATGAAAGTAATAGCAGTTCCGGTTGTAGCTGCTCTGGCTGTCCTGCCAATCCGGTGGATATAATCTTCAGGATCCGGTGGCACATCAAAGTTGATGACCAGGCTAATTCCTTCTACGTCTATTCCCCGGGAAAGAACATCCGTTCCTACTAAAATCGAAAGCTTTTTGTTTTTGAATTCCCTCAGAATATTTTCCCTTTCTACCTGCTCTAAATCTGAGTGAATGGCTTTGGCCATAATGCCAATTTTCTGCAATGCCCGATCTAGCTTCTTCACATTTTCTTTTGTTGAAGCAAAAATCAGCACACTGTTGTATTGCCCTGTTTTGAAAATATGGTTGATGAGTTTTTCTTTTTGCTCGTCATAAACAACATACGCCTGTTGCAAAATTCCTTCGGCAGGCTTCGAGATGGCAATGTTTATTTCTTCCGGGTTCTTTAATATGCGCGTTGCTAACGCCCGAATCTTCGGAGGCATAGTAGCAGAAAATAGCAACGTTTGTCTGTGAGCAGGCAAGTATTTGATGATGCGGATGATGTCTTCATAAAAGCCCATGTCCAACATACGATCGGCTTCGTCCAACACCAAATGCTCTACATCATCCAGTTTTATCACGCCCGAGGCTAGTTGTGCCATCAAACGTCCGGGGGTCGCAATAATGATATCAACCCCTGCCTCTAATGCTTTCTTCTGTTGTTCCCAAATGGCGCCATCTCCTCCTCCATAAACAGGAATAGAGCTTACACCCAAAAAATAGGCAAACCCTTCAATTTGCTGGTCAATCTGTTGAGCTAGTTCACGCGTTGGAGCAATCACTAGTGTATTGAGGTGTCGCTTCTCAGAATGAATGATGTTGTTAAGAATAGGTAATAGATAAGCCGCTGTTTTTCCTGTGCCCGTTTGGGCGCACGCAATCAAATCCTTTCTGGCCATAATGGCCGGTATGGCCTTCTCTTGTATGGGGGTCGGCTTATTGTAGCCCATGGATTCCAAACCTTCAGTAAGCTTGGGATCAAAATTAAAATCCTGGAATGTCAATGGTGGTGTTAGTTGTAGTGTCAAAAAAAAGCCCTACGAAACGCAGGGCTTTTTTACTTTAAGGTGATCAGATATTAGTTTGCTAAGCGAACTTCTACTGCGTTCAAACCTTTCTTTCCTTCTTTAAGATCAAAAGTGATGGTGTCATTTTCACGTACCTTGTCAACCAAGCCCGTTACATGAACAAAATACTCTTGTCCTGTTGATGTCTCTTTTACAAAGCCAAAACCTTTCGCTTCGTTAAAAAATTTTACTGTTCCTTCTTTCATTGTGTTTGTTATTGATATTTGATAATTAATTCACAAAGATAACATAAATTTCAAATTAAGGCTACTTTCTTTATTCACCCTTTATGGATAACCCTGTTTCTACCCCCTTTTCAATCGAAATAGTCGCGTTGCCGGCCGATATAGACGAACTAAACCATGTTAACAACGTGGTATTTGTGCGTTGGGTGCAAGATGTAGCCATTGCACACTGGATGAGTACGTCCAACGCAAAGCTAAGGGACACCTATTCCTGGATGCTGCTACGACACGAAATAGATTATCTAGGTCAAGCCTTCTTGGGCGATAAGCTACTTGGAACCACTTGGGTGGGCGAAGCCAAAGGAGCCACTTTTGAACGGTTTGTAGAACTGAAAAAGGATGGAAAAGTGATTACCAAATCCAGAACCGTTTGGGCATTACTTAATGCAAAGACCTTGAAGCCCAGAAGGATTGATCAAGCAATGAATGCGCTACTGGCCGGTGCTGGTACAAAGTCCTAATTACCCCTGAAAACAAAGACAAAATCACTGGCGATGTTATCCTCACCAAAGCCTCCAAACCTTGGCTCTGGTGTTAACTTTTCAACATATGATTTGATCTCAGTTAACGTCAATATTCGATCTTCGCCACCACCTTCCTTCAAAGCCTGCAAGATTTTGACTGCAAAAGGCGAATGCTTGCCTACTACGCCATCCGAGACATACGTCTTGCCCCCCGAAGTCATGTACTTCCGAGTTTTGTAAGATAGCTTGCGGATCAAGAATTCGCTTTGATTGGTCTCTGTATAGGAATCGCTGCCTCTTTCTCTGGCAATAATTGGATCGAACGTTCCACCAAAGCACACGTCCATCGCAAGGAATACATGCTCACTCGGAATGTTATTGATAACCGTTCGAAGTCTGCTATGCGAAATGTACGATGTTTTACTTCGATCGTTTTCAAGTGAGTTTTTAGCAACTACAAATCCTTCACCGAATGTATCATCAAAGTAGCCATGGCCGGCAAAAAACACCAACAACTGATCTTGTGGCTTATACTTTTTTTGTGAATAGTCAGCTAACTTATTAAACACGTCTTCCTGATTGGCATTTTCAACTACCTCGACCTCAAAACCATATTTCTCTTTCAATTCAGTCGCAATGGTATTAGCATCAAAAACAGGATTCACCAAATCACTCCAGTGATCATACTTGTCTGTGGCAAATAGAATCGCATAATCTTTTCGGTCAATAGAGATCGCATCTGCAATGGCATCTTTACCAACTAAGATGGTACGTGTACTGCTAACCTTCCCTCCTTTTGAGTTGATTGCAATAATTTTAATCTGATACTGGCCATCCAGCAAATGCAAGGGTTGAATATAGTTCTTAGTAAATGTGTTCAGTTCTATTTCTACTTTCCTTTCGCGAATATTCTTTTCACCATCAATTAATTGAAACACCATTTCTTTCAAGGGCAGTTCGCTCTTCGCAGTTACATCAATTACAAAATCTCCCTTCTGGCTATTGGTAAATTCTAAAGCTGGCGTTTGCCAGGTGACCACCGGAAGTACTGCATTGACTGCCTCCCCTTTAAAATCAAAATTGATATTGTTGGTTTTGCTGTTGAAACTTTGGGCGGCAGAAGGGATTGCAAACTGGTAGAATAAAAAGTAAAGACAAATTGAAAGTAATAGTGTCGAAAATCTATTCTCTTGTACGGGCAATACTCTCATGTTAATTTACTTTTTAATGATGCGCTGTGAAGATACAAACCCGTTGATTTCTAACCGTACCATATAAAGCCCTGCGGCTGCTTGCTCACCTCTCGCGTCATTTCCTTGCCATTGCGAACTGTAAACTCCCGAATCATAAACACCTTCTACAAGCTGGTTGATTTTTTTACCCATCAAATCATAAACAGCAAGTGTCACTTTACTTGATTTGTCTTTAACCACAAAAGAGATATTTGTTTCACCCGAAAACGGATTGGGCCATGCAGCGTTGAGGGCATTTACATCAGGTGAAAGTTCCTTCTCGCTAGCCCCATAAAATAACCGTATTGATTGATTGCTCCCCGGCTCAAAGCGATAGCGATTTGATTTTTTCATATCGAGTAGCACACCGGCAATTGGATCGAACAGAAAAAGCTGGGCTTCATTCATTCCCAAGTCTTCTTTTATCCAACTAAGTTCGACCGGCCCTTTTAGGTTCGATTCAAAGCTAAATTCCCAACTGTTGCTATTGCTTGGTGGTACCATATCTTTTGCAAACCACGGATAAAAGTAATCGGTGTGTGTGGTGTAGAACTCCAGATAATTGATGAAGCGTGGTACAACCATTTCATCATAGTAATCTTTTGAAAGACTCGCCTCTGAGTGCATTCCGAAACCGGAAGTGTGATTTATGATGCCTTCTTGCGCAATGGCCAGCGGAACAAACCAATCTCTGCTACTCAAGTCAGCAGTAAGTTGGTCAGATGTTGCCTTTCTTCCTCCAGCTGAATTTCTAAGCGTAACAGGTACATCAAGCTCGATGCGCTGATTGCTTGAGTTAAAGACAAAACCTCCCGACCATGCCTTCAGGTTATTAGACTCATCAGTGAGCGTAAATTGTTCGGCATTAAAAACTATCAGTTTACCTATATCATTTTTATTAGACGATAACGCCACGATATCATCCCAGTCTACATTAAACGGATATGGATTCCCTATTTGATTCCACTCACTATCCAATACCAACTTAAATGGAGTTGATTGATTGGCTTTTGTAACAGTGCCGTTGCTGAAAAATACATCAATCTTTTCCCGGCTATTGAACCAATACCCTTTGCCTTGTTCAATGGCGGTAAGCCCAGCGCCCACATCTATATTTTTTCTGTTTTGATAACGCGAGAGTCTCCATTTTGATTTATCAATAGCGCCCAACTCATCAAAAATATCTGCTGCACCATTTTTTGCCAGTTCGTAAGGAATAGAAAATAACTCGTAAGATTCTTTGGTGCCACCAAATTTGGTGAATGGAATTTTTATTCCCTCTGAAGGTACTGCCTTATAGATATATTGTTTTAAGGTTTGGCGGGGGGTTCCAGTAGCATCGGTGACTTTAAAATAAAATTCAATTCCAATTTCATCAAGCATTGATGTTTCTACCGATACTTGATACTTTGTTGCCGCTGGATCATTGATAGCTTTAGATGAGAAAGTAGGTGCTGCTATTTTTCGATATTCAAATGTGACAGTATAGGGTGTTGTACCTCCTGATATTTCTACAGAAACATTTGATGGCAACCCTAAGAATGTCTCTGAATAAACAGGAATTCCGATTTGTAGACCTACGCCACTATTGTTAAGCGTAGTTGCTGTAATAATATTTGAGTTTGCTGAAACACCACTTTCATTTTGTGCTCGTACTCTGTAAAAGTATTGAGTCCCAGCACTCAATCCACTGATGCTTATTGAGATTGTATTTCCAACAAATAAGCTTGTATAATTAGCCAATATGCTCACAAAGTCACTCGAAGTAGCGACATCTAGAAAATATCCCGTAGCTGATGGTGGAGCGCTCCAGTTGGCGACAAAACTTATCTGCCCTATTGATGTGGCTGCAATAGCAACAGGCGGATTTGAAACTGTCAGTCCGGAAATGACATTTGAGTTTGAAGATGTCCCGGCTATATTCGAAGCTCTTATCCGATAGTTATAAGCTTTACCGGGCATCAATCCCGTGATCTTATATGAAACAATATTTCCTAATAATTTATTGTCAAAATCAGGGATGAAGGTAACGAAGTTATCCGTAGAAACATCTAAATAGTAACTACTTGCGCCCACCGTTGTACTCCAATTTGCATTGAATTCTGTCGTTGCAAAATTGCTAGCCGTCAAAGCGACAGGGTTTGGTGGAACGGTCACCGTTGTAATCGTATTTGAATTAGGTGATACACCAGTAATATTATACGAGCGCAATCTGTAATGATAATTTGTCCCTGGCGAAAGTCCTGTTACGGGCTTTGAGGTATCTGTCACCACAAGGTTATTGTAATTCGAAAGAATGGAAGTAAAGTTAACATCTAAGGCTACATCAAGATAATATCCCAGAGCCCCGGTAACGGCACTCCAATTGGCCATAAAGCTGGTTTGAGTTATACTGGTTGCTAAACCTGCAATAGTTGGAAGGGTAGTCGTTGATGCAGAAATTAAATTTGAGTTTCCTGACGATCCGGAATTATTTGATGCTCGTATTCTGTATTTATAATTACTTGCAGCATTCAATCCTACTACGCTGAATGTTGTTACGTTACCTACAAAGATATTATTATAGGCTGGTAAAACTGTTGTAAAATCATCTGAAGAGACATCCATAAAATAACCAGTAGCCCCCGTAGAAGATATCCACTTAGCATCAAAACCAGTAGTTGAAAAATTATTTGCAGATGTGGCTACAGGGTTTGGGGGAATTGTGATATTAGAAAATATTATTGATGAAATTGAAGTTCCTGAAGCATTGTTTGACCGCAACCTGTAATAATAAGTTGTTCCTGCTGTTAGCCCAGTTAAGTTTTGTGATGTAGGTGAAATGGATAAATTATTATAACCGGATAGAATCGAGCTAAAAGAGGAATTTGTAGCGACATCCAAAGAATAACCTGTAGCATTTATTACAGAAGGCCAATTTATAGTAAAACCATTCTGTGTAAATGCATTCGCTGTACTTGAAGAAGGTGGAGATGGCACAGTTAAAACGAATATTGTATTCGAATTTCCAGATATTCCACTTGGATTTCCTGCACGTACCCGGTATTGATAGGAAGTTCCCGCGACCAACCCTGAGATATTGACAGAAGTGCTCGTTGTTGGAAAATTATTATACCCGGTAAGAAATGTGATAAAGTTGTCGGAAGAGACATCTAGGTAATACCCACTCGAACCTATTGTTGAATTCCAATTGGCCATGAAAGCCGTTTGTGTAATTGAAGTTCCAGAAATAGCAATAGGATCCGCAGGTATTGTTGAAAGTGTGATCGTGTTTGAATAGGCAGAATTTCCTGCGCTATTAACAGTACGCACTCTGTAGTAATACACAGTACCGGCTAAAAGATCGTTGACGATTTGGTTGGTACCTGCTACATAAAGGTTCTTGAAACCTGGAAGCGTAGAAGAAAAACCATCAGATGATACATCTAGATAATAACCGAATACATTTGAGACTGAGTTCCACCTTGCCGTGAGACTTGTTTTCGTCACAGATAATGCCGGGGTCGCAGTAGGTGCAGTCGGAAGAGTTGTCACCGAAATAACATTTGAATTTAGGGAGTTTCCATTTCCATTGATTGCCCGTACTCTACATTGATACGTTGTACCTGGTGTAAGGCCAGCAGTAGCTATTGAAGTAGCTGTTGTTAAAAACTCGTTGTATCCGGTTACAAATGTTGAGAAATTATCAGTGCTCAGGTCAACAAAATATCCTGTTACTCCTGGACGACTCACCCAGGAAACATTAAAAGAGTTTTCTGATATTGATGTGGCAGTCGAAAGGACAGGCGGACTAGGAGTAAACAGTGATATGATCTCTAAAGACCCCAAATTTCCAGTGACATATGCATAGTTGCCAGCAATGGCGATTGAAGTCGGCCACTTTAATTGTGCACCATTAGTTCCATGCTCAAATCCGGTTTTGTGAAGAGGACTTGAAGGATTTGAAATATCAATTACCTGAAAACTTCCATTTTGGGTCATTGTTCCTAGAAATAAATTATTACCTGACCCATTTATGTATAAGAAATTACCTGGCCATGTACGGATATTACTTGTAACAACGGGGGCCGCGGGGTTGGTGACATTTGTGGTTATCAAGTTTAAACCAGCATCGTCCGATGAATAGATGTAATTACCTGCCTTGTAAATAGATCCGGATCCTTCAGGGCCGAGTACATTTCCTACACGGAACGGTAACTCTGGATTGCTTACGTTTAATATTTCTAAACCACCACTTATATTACTAGCCACATACAAATAATCCCCGTCCTTGGCTAAACCATATGAGCCCTGAAGCAAAGCTCCACCTGTGCCATGGGTAAACGTTGTGACATGAGAAGGAGCAGATGGGTTGGAGATATTCAAGATTTCTACACCATTCAGGGCCTGCCCTGTTATATAAGCATACACCCCATCGACTACTATTGTCTGAGCTCCCTGTAGAATTGCTCCACCTGATCCATGCACAGTGGTACTTTTGTGGACTGGTATTGCAGGATTCGTGATATCTACGACAACAAAAGCATTCATTGTTGATCCAGTGATGTAAGCATAATTTCCAGAAACAACTACGGTGCAATAGCTGCTATTGCTGCCTGATGTTTGGTTTTTCAATATGTCTTTAAATTTAGGATTTAATGGATCAGAGACATCTATTATTTCAAGCCAATAACCACCATTGTCGCCACGCTGATATGGAATATATGCGAAATTTCCGGATATCGCTACACATTGTGGGAAACTTAGAAATGCTTTTTGCCTTATAACATTTGTAACATGAACAGGGCTTGAAGAATTTGAAATATCAATGATTTCAACAGCATCGCTACCAGAGCTTGCTATATAAGCGTGATTATTATTCACCACCACATTGCGTGGATCACTTAACAATGCTCCACCCGCTCCGTTGGTAATGCTGCCTCGGTGCAATGGGTTTGCTGGATTCGAAACGTCTATGATCTCTAATGCATTGCTGACCGTGCTGGTTACAAAAGCAATGTTATCCCTTACAAACACATTGTTTGGTGTTCCTAATATCGCACCGCCAGCTCCATTTGTCAGGCTTCCTTTATGAACTGGATTTGCAGGGTTACTAACGTCAACAATTTCTAAGGCATTACTACCTTGACTAACCACATAAGCATAATTACCGGAAACATAGACAGAGTATGGAAGCGCTAATAATGCTCCGCCTGTACCATGACTTATACTTCCTTTATGAATTGGTGCCGCGGGATTGGACACATCAATGACCTCTAGTGCATTACTTAAATTACTAGCTACATAGGCGAAGTTCCCCGATACAAAAACTGAGGTAGGGTTATTAAGCAGCGCGCCTCCTGTTCCATTAATGATACTTCCCTTATGAACAGGGGCCGTTGGAATACTAATATCAATTATTTCCAGTGCATTATTTTGAGTACTGACAACATAGGCATAATCGCCCACCACGTTGAACGAAACAGGATTACTCAGCATTGCTCCACTTGTTCCATTGGTAATATTTCCTTTATGAACAGGGTTCGCTGGATCTACAACATCAAGGATTTCAAGAGAACCTCCTTGATTGAGGACATAGGCAAAATTATTTACAACAAAGACAGCAGATGGAGCACTGATTACTGCGCCATTAAAGCCATCGGATATAATTCCTTTTCTTACTGGGACGGACGGTATAGAAATATCTATGATCTCTAAAGTGTTTGTTGCCGCACTGGTAACATATAGAAAATTAGAAGCTATAAAAACAGAACTTGGAGTACTCGGTGATGGGCCAAGCATGGTGTTTGTTAGCACGCCAGCATGCATAGGAATAGAACTTTGAGCATCAGCTCTGATGAATGTGCAGCATGTTGATAGAATGCCTAAGAATAAATTTTGTACTAATTTCCTTAAAGGAGGGCACACAATGTCTATTTGCATCGGTAAAAGTTTGCTAGGTACATGCCAGTAATGTAAAACCTCTTCTCCGCAGATTCTACCGAAAGGGACTCTGCGGCTATATGTTTTGCACAGAGTTCCCGAAACGGGAGAGACTGTGAAGAATCAAGGGGTTTCATCGGATAGGTGTTTCGTTGATGGTTGATTGTTGTTAGTTGAGAAGACGGGAAGCTTGCGGACTTTCTGACTTTACTGACTTGCATTCCTGTTTTCATATTGATGAGGGGTTCGTTATCTTTGTTAAAGAAAAAAAACACGTTATGATTTCTCTGCCAATACCACCTGAAACCGAAAAGCTTATTCTGGCACTTTCAGATAGGGATAAAAGTACACTTTCACTCATGATACAGGCTTTTGTTTCACGCCCTAAAAGAAGCATGCCGCAGGTAATGGATGACATGGCCGAATACGCCAAACGCCAGGGCTTAAATACAGGTATGCTGGACGATTTGCTGAAAGAAGAGTAAATGACATTTGTGATTGATACCAATGTGCTGGTCAGTGCAGCCTTGGGGGATGGACATTGTAGAAAGGTTTTTGAAACGGCCCAGCTAAAAGGCCAGTTGGTGCGATCGGAAAAAACATTTTTGGAATTGGTCAAAACATTGGAAAAACCTCGTTTGCAGAAATACCTAACGGCAACAAACAAAGTTGATTTTCTAAGCAACTTTTTACAATTGGCTAAACCTGTGATAACTATAGAAAAAATTGCGGTTTGCAGAGACCCTAAAGATGATATGTTTTTAGAATTAGCTCTCAGTTGCCAAGCCGAAGCAATTATCACCCGCGATGGAGATCTCTTATCGCTCCATCCCTTTAGGAGCATACCGATTATCACAGTAACGAATTTTCTTAATATTTTTGGCGAAGAAGGCATAGGTCAATAGCTATCAGTTATTTGCCGGGCGGGAAGCACGAAAGACGGAAAGCTTGTGGACTTCCGGTCTTTCTGTCTTGTATTCCTGTTTTCATATTGCGCAGGGGTTTATTACCTTTGAATTAAAGATCAATTTATCCATGAGAGCTAACTTAACGATTGAGGCTGATAATGAAGATAAAGTACGATTGCTGATTCGTATTGCAGAAGAAATGGGTTTGGAAGTAACTTCCCACTCTTTGGCTGATGAATATACGCTTGTTTCAGAGCCTTCATTGGCCGAAGATTGGAATAGCCCAGAAGATGAGCGCTGGGATGTGGCGTATGCCCATCTCAAAAAATAATGCCCAATGGAATTCCAACAGCGAGATATTATTCTCGCACACTTTCCATTTACCGATCTTTCGCAAACGAAGCTTAGACCTGCTCTTATTATTTCAAGTAAAGAAGTAAACCAATCATTCGATTTTGTTTGTGTGCAAATCACTTCTCGTCCGCTTACAGATCCATTGTACTTTAAGTTAAATGAAGAAATGATTGAGGGGTCGTTGCTTCTAGTAAGCGGTATTCGTCTGCATAAAATATTCTGTCTAAACAAAAAACTTGTTCTCCACAAGATCGCGGCCCTCTCACCCAAAACCTTTGATTTGGTGATAGAACAAATTACAAGCAAGGTATTGGCACGTTGATAGTGCATCGCGTGTGGTAAGCTCAAAATTGTAAATCCATTCATATAGCTAATTTCCTTTTGGAGTTGGCGCATCTATAATATCATTACTCGTGCTGCTACTACCAGCCAATGTGGTAGCCAAATAGCCCAAGCCGAGAAGTGGAATTACTTTTAAGAGCAAAGGTGTTTTGCGCCTGATTTTAAAATTATCTGTCCAGACCACATCGTCTTTGTTTTTGGCATCGGCCACTTTCAGCTTGTAGTTATTGCCCGGCCTTATGTTGCCTTCAAACTTTACCGTGTATTGGCCAACGTTGGCAATGTTGGGGAAGCTGGTAATTTTCTTTTCGCCCCGGTAGAGATCAAAATTAAGGACGCTATTACCTCTTCCACCCGTCCATGTGATTTTGTAGTTGCGCAGGCGCTTAAATTTTTTGTAGTCATTAAAGCCATCTAGCTTCACGAACGGGATATAGATTTTACCACGCACTTCCAGCGCCAAGTCACCTGCAAAGTCGGCACCTAGCTCTTCTTTCGCCCTCCAGATAATTTTTCGATTTCCACCCGGTTTTACCTCCAGGCCCACATCGCCACTTACTTTGTTTAATGGATTGATGTAATTGTCGGCAGAAGAATAAACATTAATGGTGTAAGCTCTGTTGTTGATCGAATCGAGCAAGTCATAATAGAGAATTAGGTTATCGCCTTGTCGCTCTGTCTTTGTTATGGTAAACACCTGGGCTACTGCCGAAGTTGCTAGTACCAGAAAAAGGAAGAGTGCTATTCTGAATTTCATTCAAGATGATTAATAGTCTACTATGGTAAACGTACGATCTACAAACCCTGCATGCAATACCCACTTATGGGTATTCTCAAATCAATTATTCTATATCCAACCCTTCCTAACCGCCTGTGCAATTAAATCCGCTGTGCTCTTACTCCCGGTTTTTCGAATCATGTTTTTTCGATGCTGCTTGACGGTATCTTCGCTCAAAGAGAAATGCTCCGCAATCGATTTGCTGGTCATCCCTGCAATTAGCAATTGAAGTATTTGTCTTTCTCTATCCGAAATCGCAATGGGTGATGCTTCAAATACGTTGTCGACTGATAAATTGACATACGATGGTTCACCTTCCAACCCAATCAGAGAAAAGACTGGCTTGCCCTCAGTTTTGAAATGAGATATATCGGTATGAACGCCAAATGTACGAAGCAAGCCTCCTGAATTTTCATCGTATTGAATGGTAACTACTTGTTGCAAGATTCGGATGTATTCTCCGTTTGCTTTCCTTATTCGGTAATCATACCGCACTTTATACTTTGGTATCTGGTCCACACGAAGAGTTGAAAAAAACTCCACGACCTTGTTTTCAAAATTCAAAAACCACGGTGCGTCTTCAGGATGAATGCAACTAACTAGCAAATCGACTGTCACAACATCTCGGTCATAACCCAGCACATCCGCTACCCCTTCACTAATAAAATCAAAACAAGTTTTTTTTAGGTTAAAAATGTAATAGTAATAGTCTCCTACCTGAAAAATGGTCAGGAGCTTTCTTTGAATTTCAAGTTCCAATTCCAAGTCTCTGTCATTAGCATTGTTAGCCAATTTCAGCATTAACTTTTGAAAATCTCCCAATGGGCTTCCATCGGATTCTTTAATAGCTTTCAAATGAATGAAGATTGTAGACCAGTGGTTTCCTTTGGGTTGTTGAATTGAGAGTGAATAAAGGTATTCCCAAGTGCCTGTAAAAAGCAAGGAAATGGTTGTATTCCTTTCGGATTTATAGCAGAAACAAAAAAAGCCGAGTTACCCCGGCTTTCAATTTCTTGATTTTGATTTTTAAGCAGCTTTGCGAACGCGCTCCATGCTTACTGACTTATGCTGAACGAGCCTGATGACCTTCAACTTGTCTAATAGTTTTATGACTTGATATGTAGGATCAATCTCATGCCAGCGGATGCCACCAAAGTTGGCGCGTGAGCCATACTTGTGGTGATTGTTATGATAGCTTTCGCCCATCATCAAGAAGTCAACAGGTAAAAAATTCTTAGAGGTATCTCCTACTTCAAAGTTACGATAGCCATACACGTGCGCAAACCAGTTGATGATAGCCCCATGAATAGGGCTGAACATCCATTGCAAAGGAAGCAACAACCAAAGCCACCACACCGTAGCAAACTGCCAGTAGAAAGCAAAATAAAGTGCGCCCCAGAATAAGCGGGATGGCCATGAGCGGGCAAACTTATCGAATGAATCCCAACGAGGAACGCCATCCGTAAAGCGAGCTTCCGGAACCATTCTGCCGCTGGCGATATCTGAATAGATCGTTTTCGTCTTCCACATCATGTTCCAAATGGTTTCGTCATACTTGGGTGAGTGTGGATCATTTTCGGTGTCTGCGTAGGCATGGTGCATGCGGTGCATGGTGCCGTAGCCAAAAGGGCTTAAATAATTAGACCCTTGGAATATCCAGGTCAATACAAAGAACACCTTCTCGGTGAATTTATTCATTGTAAAAGCCTTGTGAGATGCGTAGCGATGGAGGAAAAACGTCTGAAAAAACAGAGATAAGTACCAATGCGCTACAAAAAAGATCAAAATTGCCTTCATGTCAACAGGTTAGGTTAAAAAGGTAATAACTGCAATTCAGCCTATTTTGGCTGATTTAACTGTAAGACAATCTCGAAACGGATTTGTGACAGAAAAAAGGAAAAAGATTATGCCAGCTTACTTACCCGATAGAGAGCTCTGCTTTCTGGACACGTATGCCTCTGCAATATCTTTCTTAAGATGACCAATAAGTTCTGTCGCATTGTCCACGGTACAGGCCTTTTTAAAGGTATCAAACAAAGCGCTGGCATCATTGAATTCAGCCTTCAACTTTGGACTAGCTTCATTCAATTTCTTTTTTGCACGGCTGAATAATTGACGGCAATGGTCAGCTTTTTTATCAATTACTTTTTGGATGGATTCGTAGTCAAAATCAAAGACTTCTTTCAACAAATAGGTGGCCCGCTCGAGCGGCTCAAGCTTGCTTTGTATCACCTTAAAGGCTGCCGCTAACTCCTTTTCGAAATCAATCTGGGCAAAGTCTGATTCTTTGAACTTCACGACTAATTCTGACAGCATGATCGAATCCCAATACTCTTCTTTCTTTCGTTTTAGTGCATTGAGGTGATTGAGGCAATTGTTTGTTACTGCTTTGATCAAATACGCTTTTGTGTTTTGTATTTTGGTCGTGTCGATGCTCAGCCACTTTACGAACGTGTCTTGCACAATATCTTCAGCATCGGCCTTGCATCTTAGCAGATTGTAGGCAATGTTGTGCAACATTGGCTGATAGAGAGTAATGGCTTGAGCTTGGTTCAAAATAGTCCTCTTTTCAATCTCGCAAAGGTACGGCCTTTTAACACAAAATGAAAGGGGAATGTTTGTCAGTAAGTGGAACTAACGGTTGTGAGCTATCTTCGAAAATTTGCCTTAACGAACGAGATAAGGTTACTCTTGATTAAATCCTCTTTGTAATCTCGTTACTAGCTAATTGACTAACTCACCCAGCTCCATCCAACGAAGTGTTTTCAACTCAATCTGCTCGTTGAGTTTACCTATTTCGGTAGACCACCCTGCAAGCTGTTGATGATCGGAACTGCCTGCATTTAGCAATGTTTCAAATTCTGATTTCAAGAGTTCCAGATGTTCGATCTCCAAGGGAAGCTGATCGAATTCATTCCTCTCTAAAAAAGTTACCTTCTTCTTTCCATTACTTTTCTCCTCGACAATTTTCTTCGCGGCAACTGGTGCTTTCTCAGCCTCTTCTTTCTCCTCAAGCCAAGTGCGATAATCAGAATAGTTTCCATTGAAAGGCTTAATCTTTCCGTCTCCTTCAAAAATAAATAACTGATCAACCAGATGATCCATAAAGTAGCGATCATGTGATACCAGCAAGAGGCAGCCGTTGAACTTCTCCAGAAAATCCTCTAGTACATTGAGCGTATCAATATCAAAATCGTTGGTCGGTTCATCCAGAATCAAAAAATTGGGATTCGTGATCAGCACCTTCATCAACTGCAATCGCTTCTTCTCTCCCCCACTTAGTTTCTCTATGTAGTTGTATTGCTTTTCGGGCGGGAATAAAAAAGTATCTAAGAATTTCGATGCCGACATTTGAGTTCCGTCTGACATGGTTATGTATTCGGCAATTTCCTTTATTTCTTCAATCACCCTGTGAGCCGGATTGAGTGTTTCTACCTCTTGAGTGAAATAGCCAATTTTCGTAGTGATACCAGGAATCATCTCGCCACTCGTTGGCTTAGTCTTGCTGGTGAGCAAATCAAGGAAGGTGGACTTTCCGATCCCATTTTTTCCTACGATGCCAATTCGATCTTTCTTTTTGAATACGTATGAAAAGTTATCGACCATTTTTCGGTCGCCATAGCTTTTTGTAAGATGGTGAAGCTCCATAATCTTGCCTCCCTGCCGGGCTTCTTGCATATCCAACTCTAGCTTGTCGCGCTTCAGGTTTTGCGAAGCAACATCTTTCAGCTCATAAAAAGCCTCGATACGGTACTTAGCCTTTGTTCCCCTGGCCCGTGGTTGCTTACGCATCCATTCCAACTCTTTTTTTAATAGGTTTCGTGCCTTTGTTACCTCTGTCTTCAGCATCTCCTCCCGCTCCGACTTTTTCTCTAGAAAGTATGCGTAATTGCCATTATACCTGTAAAGTTTACCTCGGTCAAGTTCTAATACCGATTTGGAGACATTGTCGAGGAAGTACCTATCGTGCGTCACCATGAGCAAAGTAATGTTCTGCCCACTTAGGTATGATTCAAGCCATTCTATAGCCTCCAGATCAAGATGGTTCGTGGGCTCATCCATGACGATCAGGTCCGGCTCGGTTAACAGCATTTGAGCAAGAAAAATCCGTTTCTTCTGGCCACCAGATAACTCTTTAAACTTTTGATCTAAATCTGTAATACCAAGCTTTCCTGTGATCTCTTGAACTTTGGCATCGTAATCCCAGGCATTGAGTTCCTCCATAAGCTCGAGGACATGTTGCATTCGCTCAGGGGTGGTATGAGGATCATGAATGCATTCTTCGTATTCGCCTACTGCCTTGGCAATCTTATTCTTGTCGTCAAATAGGATTTCCTTTACGGTCAGTTGAGGGGCTACTTGTGGCTGCTGGGTCAGGTAACCAAGCTTTATACCATCTCTCAGGCTGACTACTCCATCATCCTGCTTTACCTGCCCGGTAAGGATCTTGATGAGCGTAGTTTTGCCTGTTCCATTTTCGCCCACAAGGGCAATCTTCTCGCCTTGGGCAATGCCAAGTGTTATGTCTTTGAAAAGCCAGCGATCATTATATGATTTGGAGAGTGATTCAGCAGATAGGTAGTTCACTAATAAAAAATTAAGCCTGCAAGTTAGCAGAACCTATCCATGCCATCACTAGTCGGCTGTTATTAAAATGGGATACTTCGATTAACCTTCCTTATGCTAGCTTATATTGCTTCTTGTAAAAACAAAAAAAGCAAAGGCCTAGCTGAAAAGAAGTAATGGAAGCGATGGTAAAAAGTAGCTGCATAGCACACACCGGTTAATTTGAATCTAAACTTAAGCAAGAGAATACATAAAACCTAATAATCAGTTAGTTGTAATATTAAATATGCTCTAAATTATTGATAGTGAATTTATTAAAATTGATTCTGAAGGAACATTCAAAAGCCACTGCAAGCAAGATCGTTAGCTACATCGGATCAGACGCAGTGCGATTTGCCTCCTTGGTCAATATTTTCATGCAAGGCCCCTACCGTGTTACGCAACGAGCCGCCTGGCCAATTAGCTATTGCGTGCAAAACCATCCTGAATTGATCAAGGGGCACCTAAAAAAAATGATTGACTTTGCCGACCAGTCAGGAGTACATAATGCCGTGAAAAGAAATACGATCAGATTGTTGCAGTTTGTTACTATACCGAGAAATCTACAGGGTAAGGTTTTTGATTTTTGCTTCCGTTGTTTGGCCAATCCAAAAGAGCCTATTGCCGTTCGCGTTTTTTCGATGACCGTACTAAACAACCTGGCTAAAGAGAATACAGAATTGAAGAATGAAATCATTCCGCTTATTGAAGATCAACTGCCCTTTGCAAGCGCAGGATTCCGATCTCGTGGTAACCGCGTGCTGAAAGAATTAAAGCGGTAACTTTGGCTATTCAAACTATGAATTCATCTGATACTTCTTCAATAACTTGTAAAAGTTGTGGCACCGTGTTTACAGGAAACTACTGTAATCAGTGTGGCGAGAAAGTGATAAGGGCATCTGATCGGTCGTTCAAAACGTTCTTAAACAACCTACTTATTTCAATCACATTCGTTGACAGTAAAATGATCAAGACGCTCTGGCTTGTCTTGAAAAAGCCCGGATTCATTTCGAGAGAATTTGCCGAAGGAAGGCGGGTAAAGTATCTTAATCCCACTTCCCTTTTCTTCGTATTAAATCTCATTTATTTCTTCTTTCCACTGATTCAATTGTTCAATGCATCCCTTAACACACAATTGCTATCTCCCTTTCGAAATTTCTATCAACCCATTATTGCTCATAAGATCGTTAGCCTGGGCATGGAGCTAAGTAGTTTCAGTTTGGTATACAACCTAAAGACAACCGGTTTCGCTAAGCTAATGGTAATGATTTTTGTCTTTATCGGCTCTCTTCCATTAAATCTACTTTATCAAAAGAGAAATCGATTCTTCACAGATCACGTAGGATACCTTGTTGAACTGGCCTGCTTTAATTTATTCGTGAACGCAATTGTGCTCTCCCTTTTAGCTTTTCTTGGACTAGGTCGATTCCTCAACGAAGAAGTACTTACAACGATTTTTATTTCTACCAATTTCTATTTTCTCCTTCGATCCGGAGGTGTCTTCTATGGAGAGCGAGGATGGCGGCTTTTTTTAAAAGCAGGTCTTATGATTTTGTTTCTAAAGGTTGCTCTTGAGGTGTACCGCGCGATCTTGTTTTTTGTGACGATTTGGTCGTTGTGACCACTAAGTAGATAAACTTTCAATCAATTCATCAGCCGTCAACTGGTCTTGGCGTGGCACTAAATTCTTGTATTGATGGAACGATTGAATCGCCTCGGGAAACTCCTTAGTAAGCGCTTGCGTCAAGCCCAAATTAAAATAACTGTTTGGAAACTCTGGCTCAATGGCAATGGCGAGTTGATAATGGATTTTCGCCAGAGGAATGTTTCCAATTTCGGCATAAAGATTTGCCAGATTGTAGTGCGATTCGCAGTGACGGGGGTCTTCCTTAAGACTTAGAGTAAAATAGTCAATTGCCTTTGAATGGTTTTTTGACTCTGACTCCAGGATACCTAAATTGCAATAGGCATCAGCAACAGAGTCGCCTTGCTCAATTGCTTTTATGTATGCATGGCCGGCTTTTTGATCTCCTTGTTCGTCTAGCAATAGTGCTTCTTCAAACAACGACAGTTTGTTCAAGCTCACCACTTTACCACCACTAAAAAGATTGAGTTGGCCACGCTTTTCCATAGCTGACTGCCGTCTCCTTTGAACAGGCTTAAAGCCAAATTTTTGGGGACCTTGACCGGGGAATAAAATTACTCTGCCCATAGTGCAAAGGTATATGTTCTGCAAAAGGACTACAACTAACTCTTCACAATCAAGAATTCCACCCGCCTGTTGAGCTTTCTAGATTCTTCAGAATCCTCCGTGGCGATTGGTTTCGTGCCTCCAAAGCCTTTGCCTTTTACACGTTTCCCTGAAATTCCTTTTGAGACGAGGTAGGACTTAATTCTCGCTACGCGCTCTTGCGATAAAATCATATTTTTCTTGGCGTCTCCCCTATTATCCGTGTGCCCTTCCAACTGGATTTCCACTTTTGCATTCTCCTTCAAGAAATCGACTACTGCATCTAACTCAGGATATGATTCGTCCAACAAAGTTGTAGTACCCGTGTTAAACAATACGCTTTTTAAATTAACGACAGTCCCAACCTCGATGGGTTGCAATCTAAAATTCATTTGAAGTGAGTTTACCTTCATGGAATTAAGATCCAATCGTTCCACCACATTTACAAAACCCTTTCTTTGAACTTCAATCGTGTAGTTCTTCGTAGTAGGGATTTGAATTTGATATTTTCCATTGCTGATAGAGTTAACAACAAAACTTGTATCGGTTTTAAAAATAAGCTTGGCCGCTATTCCATTGTCGCCCTTGACATTGGTAACACTTCCAAAGATCAATATGTATTTTGACCTTGTGGGCACATACTTTTGCTCTACTATTCTTCTAACCGTATCTACGGCCAGTGGTTCATTGCCATCCGGCTGCTGGCGAATATCGCCATACCCATCACTATCCCTGGTAGTTGTAAATAGCGTTTTTCCATTGATGTTTCGATAGAAAAGCTCCCGCGCTTCAGAATTTACCGCACTTCCCATGTTAGTGGGCGTTGACCAATTTTTCCATGTGTCATCTAACCTTTCTGATCTGAAAACATCAAAGCTGCCGAAGCCTTGCCAACCATTGGAGGCAAAATAAAGAGTCTTCGTATCGGCACTCAGCCATGGGCTTACTTCTTGTCGAGCCGTGTTGATTTGCTTTCCCACATTCACAGGCTCACTCCATTTTTCATTTTGGATAGTACTGACATAAATATCTTCCCCGCCAATGGTCGAATAGGATTCAGCAGAATAAACAAGAACACTTTGATCAACAGCAATAGCTGCGCTAAAGAGATCGGATCTATTAAGAAAATAAGGTATCGAGATATTTTTTGGAATTGACCACCCACTACTCGTTTTTTCACTAAACGAAATACCCTGAGTGCTTACAACGCCATTTTTTGAATAATGTCCAGTGAGAAACAACATAGCACCGTCCCGACTGAAACCTATTGCCGCGTTATAGTTTTCGTTATTGATTTCATTGCCTCCATGTATGGGTGCTTGCCATACCCCGTCTAAATTTAGCGAAACCCAAATATCTCCCGGGTCCTTCTTCCCGCCAAGGTTTTGTGGGTGGTTTGCAATGGTTAGGTAAAGTACTTTGCCATCGGGACTGATCACTGGACTTTGCTCGTCATATACGGAATTGACTGGCTTAAAAGGATTTGCTTCTTGTGCGTTTGCTGATTGCGTTATATGAAAAAATAGTATTGCAAATAGTGAGATCCATCTGCTACAAACTTTCAGCCATTCACCTTTTACCATTTTTCCCGTCATTGCTTTATCTGCTTACCCATTCACTATCTTTTAAAGAAAATCGCCAGGGCAAAAGAGCATCTTCCCCTGCATAGTCAATGCCAATGCGTGACGAAGATACTACGTGCTGTCTTGCCATTGTGATCCCTTGATCTTCAATCCAAATCTGGGAACCTTTTAATGATTGTCCATTCAACTTTCGACTAATGCCTAATGCTTTCGTCAGTTTTCCGGGACCACTGGTAATTCTCTTGATTGAATTTGTTTTAGCCCTTTCTAGCATGCCGTCTATCCCAGTCAACGGCTTCAGTGCCCTGATTAACACTGCGTCAGCTTTTCCTTTCTCATTGGTCACCACATTCATCATTTGATGAATCCCATAGCACAAATAGATATATGCCATACCACCCTCATCAAACATCACTTTATTCCGTTCAGTCAAACCGTTGTACGCGTGGCAACCACGTTCTCGATCTGAATAGCCTTCCGTCTCTACAATCATGCCACTTGTTAACGTTTCGTTAACGTTGGTTACCAACACTTTACCAATTAACTCACGTGCAATCTTCACAACGTCTTGCCGCTGGTAAAAGGACTTTGCTAGTTTCGCCATTGCTGAATTAATTCTTATAAATTTGCGGCTCAAATTAAACACACAAACGCATATGAAAAACATTTTAGTGATTGCATTACTGGTGATTGGCTTAGCTGCTCAGGCACAAGTGCAAACTCCTCAGCCTAGTACAGCCTCTACTGTTACTAACGTAGTCGGACTTACCGAGGTGAAAATTGAATATTCTCGCCCAAAAGCAAAAGGTCGCAAGATCTTTGGAGCTACGGGAGACTTTTTAACGCCATATGGAAAATTGTGGCGCACAGCCGCAAACACAGGATCAAGAGTAGCATTTAGCGATGATGTGAAATTTGGCGGAGTAGATGTTCCCAAAGGAACCTATTTGTTGCTTTCTATTCCTGGCGCTGCCGAATGGACAGTTATTCTTTACAAAGACGTGGCTATGGGTGGAAACACGGAAGGATATGATCAAACGAAAGATCAGGCACGCGTGGTAGTTAAGTCTGAAAAGTTAAGTGAGAAAGTAGAAACGTTTACATTAGAGATTGCAGACTTCGCAGAAAACAGCAAATCCGCAAATCTGCAAATCATGTGGGAAAATACTTCAGTAAAAGTTCCAATCACTGTAGATTTCGATGTCAAAGTGATGAAGTCCATCGAAGCCAATACGAAGGTTAACCCAAATAACTATTTTAACGCAGCCGTATACTATTTGGAAAACGGAAAAGATCTAAATCAGGCTTTAGTTTTTGTGAACAAGGCAGTGGAGGCCAACCCAACAGCATTCTGGATACTTTACCAAAAAGCTCGTATCCAAAAAGGGTTGAACGACAAAGCTGGAGCACTTGCTACATCCAAAATTTCTCTAGAGGAATCAATCAAAGCAAAAAATGCTGACTATCAAAAGATGAACGAAGATCTTCAAAAGTCATTGAAGTAATTTATTCAGCCTGAATAGTTAACCCCCTTTGAGATGCTCAGAGGGGGTTTCTTTTTTAGAAGCGATTTGTATTAGTGAGGCAAGTACCACCACTACTACACATCCTATGATATTGTAGTATAAAAAAGCGATCTCCTCATAGAAATAAAAGTAGCATACAAGTACGCACGACTCACCGATCAGCGCAGCAATAAAAATGGCATTGCTCTTAATGTGTTTTAGATAAAAGGCAACCAAAAATATACCGAGGATTGTTCCGTAAAAGAGTGAACCCACAATATTCACAAACTGAATGAGGTTTTCGGCAAAATTGGCCAATGCCGCAAAAACCATAGCGATGACCGCCCATAAAATGGTAAAGTATTTTGAGGCATTTAAGTAATGTAAAGCCGAAGCCTCCGGCTTGAAAGATCGCTTATAAATATCAACGGTTGTAGTTGAGGCAAGTGCATTCAGTTCAGACGCCATAGACGACATAGCTGCTGAGAACATCACTGCCAGCAGCAATCCGATGATGCCATGGGGCAGATAGTGAAGAACAAAATTCAGGAAAATGTAGTCTCGATCTTGCGTTTTTGCTCCTGGGATTGCCGATGCAATTTTAGCCTTGACTTCTTTCCTAATCTTGCCCTCTTCGTCTTCTAGTAATTCATAAGCAGCTTTTGATTCAGTCTTCAACTTTTCATCATCCTGTTGAATGCCTTTTAATAATCCATCAACCGCAGCTTGCTTCTTGATATAAAGTTGATCATACTGCTTATCGAGTAACAACAGTGAATCCGCCTGTGCCGTTTGCATCGCTTGTGTCTTCAACGTTTGATTGTGAAATACAGGAGGCTGAATAAACAGATAAAAAACAAAAACCAGCACCCCAATAAACAGGATAACAAATTGCATGGGTATTTTCAATAGGCCATTCATAATGAGGCCCATTCGGCTTTCACGAATGGATTTGCCACCTAGATATCTCCCCACCTGTGATTGATCCGTTCCAAAATAGGAGAGAAACAAGAAGGTGGATGCAATTAATCCAGACCAAATATTAAACCGATCGTTCCAACTGAAATTGGTGGTGATGATATTAAGCTTACCTAATTCTCCAGCAATTTGAATAGTGTCGCCAAACGATACGCGGTCAGGTAAGAGTCGATAAGCGATAATTCCAGCCAATATCATCCCGCCCATAATCACCGTCATCTGCTGCCGTTGGGTAAGACTCACCGCCCGGGTGCCCCCAGATACCGTATAAATGATCACCAATGCACCAATCAGAAAAGTAGTCAGGAAAATATTCCAGCCTAAGATAGTTGAGAGCACCAGCGAAGGCGCAAAAAGCGTTATGCCTGCAGACAATCCTCGCAGCATCAAGAACAGAATAGCCGCAAGCGTCCGTGTCTTCAAGTCAAACCGCGTCTCTAAATATTCATAGGCCGTATACACTTTCAGCCGATAGTAGATTGGTACCATCGTGACCGAAATAATGATCATGGCGAGTGGCAATCCAAAATAGAATTGAATGAAGCGCATCCCATCTTCGATGGCCTGACCTGGAGTAGATAGAAAAGTAATCGCACTTGCTTGGGTCGCCATGATGGACACGCCAATCATCCACCACTTCATGGTATTGTCTCCCTTCAGGTAGCCCTCAATATTTTTCGAACCCCTGGTTTTCCACACACCGAATAGGACAATGGAAAAAATGGTTCCGAAAAGAACGATCCAATCAATTACGTTCATTTGAAAGATTGGGTAAGGAAATAGAATAGCATTACCTGGAGCGCCATCACGGCGAGTACAAGCCAGTACCAGCTATTCCACGAGTTAAAGACGGGGGGCTTTTCTTCCATAGCGCTATCTCTTCTTAGACTTCACTTTTGTTGGCATAGCTTTAGGCTTCCCTAGTGACACCAAATTCGCAAACAATTTGTAAGCTCCTGGCACGCCTTCTGGCAATTCGCGAAAAAAAGAAAGACCTGTATACACATAGTGCCCCATTCCGTAGCTGGCGATTAGCAAGCTGCCATTCTTTGTTGGTTCACCAGTGTCGTTGCACGAAAGCAACGCATCGTAGTTTTCATGCCAGTTAGAGGGGAAATATAATCCACGCTCCTGCACCCAACCTTCAAAATCTTTGGATGTTATCTTGTTGGGATAATTCAATGCTGGGTGATCGGGTTTTAAAATTCGAACCACGCTGTTTTCTTCAGTGACACGATCGCGCGAAAGCGTAATGGGGTAAGGCGCAAATTTATCTTTCTCTATTTCAAAGTCAGTATTCGTATTGTATTGAACGACCAACGTGCCTCCCTCCTTTACATACTCCAATAATTCTGGCATAAAGAACTTAATGCGTTCGTTGGTGTTCAACGTTCTCACTCCTAACACTACAGCATCTACTTTTTTCAAATTTGCAGCCGTTATTTCTTCGTTTTTCATCTCCCACACTTCGTAGCCCATGTTGCGCAAACTAACGGGCACATCGTCACCCGCGCCACGAATATAACCGACCACAGATCCTTCCTTTTTAAGGTCAATGCGCAGTGCTTCAGCTTCTGCCTTTGGCATCAGCGTTTGCATCGGAATGTGATCGTAGTCAATCAACTGGAGGGAATTGTCGTATGACTGATCATTGATCTCCGCTACAGCTTTCAAGGTCGCATTCAATTCGTCCTTACTGGCAATTACACGAAAAATTGCCGACTGTTCTTGTCCTCTTTTTGCCAAGTCAATGGGAATAGAGGTCGGAACTGACTTCCAACCTTTGGGTAACTCTAATTTAATCTTTCCTTCCACCCCATCCTTGGCCGCTTTCACTAGTACCGTAACCTCTTGTGGATCTTGATTTCTGAAAATATAAACCGCCTTGGTAAGATTGATAAACAAAGGCGGTACAATTTCAAATGGCCTCATGAGTTCGCCTTTCACAGGATCTGTCCACTTGTAAATGAGCGGAGCCTGTATGATGATGCTTTCGCCATTTACAACAAACTTAACGTTGAAAATAACTGCCGGCTCGTTTTCAGGCTTGCCGATCATTTTGCGATCGGCCACGGTAAATAAACCAATCGAATGTGGTTCTTTTAGCCAATATGGACTTGAGTAAGTCGATGAAGCAGCGACCTGGTGAGTTGACTTTTTAACAAAGGGAACGTTGTTTTTTAGTGTGGCAGAAAATGCTGTGTCGTATAGAATCGCATCTGACTGAAAACCCGAAAGCGTGATATCACCGGATGACCGATTAATGATTTCAAAATTAACGGTTGTCGATTCTCCAGGTGTGCCCCAGTACGTGCCTGCCACTACTTCAACATACAATCCGGCACAGTCTTGAATGAGTTGATTCACTTCTTTCAATTTTCTTTCACGCCAGACGGAAAAAGGCAACGCATTAATCTCTTTCCTGATTTGTATGAGCAACGGCAGTGAGGCCGATGGGTTCTCGTATTTATACTCTGCTATTACTTTGTCTACCAGTGGCTGGATCTTCTCGGTTCCCTTCAATCTACTCCAATTGGTATTTACATTTTCGAAAAAATCTTTAGTAGAAGAAGTACCTTTTACGAACTCAAAAAATTCCATTGCGTCACCCCTTCTGCCGGGTGAGCCAAATCCCTGACTCTTGTGCTGTGTGCGGCTGTCAGCCGCAATCTCAGCATACGATTTACCGAGCAGCGTGTTGTAGCCGCCCACATTTACAGCCAGTATTCCGGGTGTTGTTTCATTAATGGTTTGATTCCACCAGCGTCCCGTGTTGGTGTACATTCTCTTCACTTGCCATATACCATAGTCTTCGACCAGCGTTGGGTATTTCGTTGCATCATTGGATAAATCGAAAGCTTCTTGTGCCAGAACGGCAGAGGCGGTGTGGTGCCCATGTCCCGCTCGCTCATCGGGCGGAAAACGGGTAAGGATAACATCGGGTTGAAATTGCCGGATCACCTTCACCACATCTGAAAGGATTTCCTCTTTATTCCAAATCTCAAAGGTCTCTTTGGCATTTTTCGAAAACCCAAAATCATTTGCCCTGGTAAAAAACTGCTGCCCGCCATCTATTCGCCTGGCTGCCAAAAGCTCTTGCGTGCGAATCAAGCCCAATTGGTCACGTATTTCTGAACCGATTAAGTTTTGGCCACCATCTCCCCTGGTCATCGAGAGATACGCTGTGGCAGCCAGTCTATCGTTTGCTAAAAAAGCTATTGCCCTTGTGTTCTCATCATCGGGATGAGCTGCAACATAAAGAACGGATCCTAAAAAGTTTAGCTTGTTTAGTTTGAGTTTGATCTCTGCTGCGCTGGGCTGCTTTCGTTGCTGTGAGAAAGTTGTATAAGAGCAAAACAGCCCTAATGCTACTAGTAGAAATCTCATAATCATATTCCGGTTATACTTGGTTTTTTAAATCGGGCGAAATTAGCAAAGTGTATCTAAAACCACCACGCTATTTATTCAGAACTTTCCGCGTTTCTCACCATTCACGAAGTACGATCCATCTTGTCCAATTTTGAACGTGACTTTGCGAATAGGTTTTTTAAGATCGTTTGAAAAAATCAAATTGATTTCAACATCCTCGCCATTATTTTTTACATCTTCAATGAATCCGACCGCTATTTTTACGGGGGTGCCTACTTTCACCCTATTTGCTCTTTTAGAACGACCATTAATCACATTTACTTTCTCCTCTCCGTCCGCTCTTAGCAACGTAAAATTGATAGCTAAGAACGCAATAGGTGTATCTGTCGTCTTCCTAGGTTGACTCCCATCAGAAAAGGTGTAGGTACTCGGGTCACTTGACTCCCTCTTTTTAAATGTCAAATCAATCTTCGATTCAAATTGATCGGCTGGCATAAATGGAATATCATCTTGAGAATGAAGAACAAGAGATGCTAGACTGCAAAGTACCAGGAAACTGAATTTCATTTTTACACGCCCTATCGTCTCTACCGGGATAAAGTTTAGCTGCAAATTAGACCAAGATTCCGAAGCATCATAATTATTGATAATTTTGGAAATGTTAAAAATTAGTTAACCGCATATTCTATGATTGACAAACGTGTATTGAATGCGGACGTGGCCGTTCGAGATATTTCTGACAATGCTATTCTCATGTTAGGTGGCTTTGGATTGTGTGGCATCCCCGAAAACTGTATTTCGGCACTGCTGAGAAAAGGGATCAAAGGACTCACGTGTATTTCAAACAATGCAGGTGTTGATGACTTTGGCATTGGCCTATTGCTAAAGACCAGACAGGTTCGTAAAATGATTTCGTCCTATGTGGGCGAAAATGCAGAGTTTGAGAGACAGCTCTTGTCAGGGGAATTAGAAGTTGAGTTGATACCACAAGGTACGCTTGCTGAGAGAGTGAGAGCAGGTGGTGCAGGTATTCCCGCGTTCTTCACGCCTGCGGGTGTCGGAACAGAAGTCGCGGTTGGAAAAGAGACTCGGGTGTTTGACGGAAAGACCTACCTGATGGAGAACTGGCTCCGGTCTGATTTCTCAATTGTGAAAGCGTGGAAGGGAGATGCAGCCGGAAATTTGATTTATAAAGGCACAGCCAGAAATTTTAATCCAATGATGGCCACAGCAGGTAACATTACTATAGCAGAAGTCGAAGAACTGGTGGAGATAGGTGAATTAGACCCGAACGAAATTCATACACCGGGCATCTACGTGCATCGAATTTTTCAAGGCGCTAACTACGAGAAACGGATTGAACAAAAGACGATAACCAAAAATTAATATGTTGGACAAAGTTGGGATTGCAAAAAGAATCGCACAAGAAGTGCGAGACGGAATGTACATCAACCTGGGGATCGGTATTCCGACTTTAGTGGCAAACTACATCCCGAAAAACATGAATGTAGTTCTGCAATCGGAAAATGGGCTACTCGGCATCGGGCCATTTCCATTAGAAAAAAATATTGACCCGGATTTGATTAATGCTGGTAAACAGACCATTACAATGATGCCTGGCTCAGCTTTGTTTAGTTCCGCAGAGAGTTTTGGAATGATCCGCAGTGGCAAGGTTGATTTGACAATTCTTGGTGCCATGGAAGTATCTGAAACAGGTGACATCGCGAATTGGAAAGTGCCAGGTAAAATGGTGAAGGGTATGGGTGGCGCAATGGACTTGGTTGCTTCGGCTAAAAACATAATAGTAGCCATGCAGCATTGTAGTAAGGAGGGTGCATCTAAGTTATTACGAAAATGTAGCTTACCTATCACGGGGTTAGGTTGTGTGAAGAAAATTGTCAGCGACCTGGCTGTGCTCGATGTTCTTCCTTCAGGAGGATTTAGGCTGCTAGAAAGAGCACCCGGAGTATCTACAGAACAAATAAAAAATGCCACCGAAGGCAGATTATTTATAAGTGAAGAAATTCCTGAAATGGTATTGTAATGATTTGGTTAATTTGCAGGTAAGATGAAAGTAGTCAAAACTAATTTTGAAAATCACCGTCTATGTGAAAATGAAGAAGATTGGCTAAAGCTAACAGGAGAGCAACGCTTAGAACTAATGATGAAACAAAGGGAACTTACCAGAAAAAAAGGGATGAATTATTCTTACGAAGGGCAGAAAGTTACTGTCAAACGAGGTGAACCACTGCAATAAAAGTTTTAATCTTTCCCGGTTCATTTTCAACTTACCGAATCTTCAAATCTTCAAATTAGAATGAAAACCTCCGAAATCAACTTCAAAGTAGAGCTTGACAATAATAACGTACCCGAAAAAATCTGGTGGAATGCCACCGAGAAACCTGAGCCCGGGCTAAGCGAAACCAAAGCCATCAGCATCTCTCTTTGGGATCACGCTCAAAAAAATACCATGCGCATCGACCTCTGGAGTAAAGAGATGCCTGTGGAAGAAATGAAACGGTTCTACATTGACTGCCTGGGTGGATTGGCACAGAGTATTTTAAGCTCTACGGGCGATGAGCAAATGTGTGGAGAGATCAACGCTTTATGCGAACGGATGGCCAAGCAAATGATGAACACCAAATCATAATTTCCGTATAGCTGCGGTCAATCCCCGCAAACGATTTAAAAAAAAGTTAATATCAATCGTTTGTATATATCGTTTTTCTTGTAGTTTTAGGCATTAAACTAACTAAACTGTATGAATAAAATCTACTATAAAGCAGTTGTACCACTACTTTTTATGGTCTTCGGTACGGCCAGCCTGATGGCTCAAACAACAATATCCGGCACGGTGAACGATGGAGGAACGAAGGAAACGATTGGAGGAGTCAATGTGGTCGTGAAAGGGAAAGTGATAGGCACAATCTCTGATGTAAGCGGCAAATTCAGTCTTAAAGTCAATCAGGCACCGCCTCTTACATTAGTTTTTTCATTTATTGGCTTTCGCACCCAAGAGTTGGAAATAAAGGATGCGAATACTGCCGGTTTAGAAATCACTTTGGAAGAAGAATCACTGCTTGGGCAAGAAGTGGTAGTATCTGCCTCCAGGGCTGAAGAGAGTATCCTTAAGTCACCGGTTTCTATAGAGAAGATGGATATTCTTTCGGTTCAACAGACAAGCTCAGATAACTACTACAAGGGATTGGCGAACCTAAAAGGTGTAGACGTAACAACCAGTTCAGTAAACTTTCAGATCATCAACGCTCGGGGATTCAATTCGACAGGGAATACACGATTTGTTCAGCTTACTGACGGAATGGATACACAAGCTCCTGCTTTGAATTTCCCGATTGGTAACTTGAACGGTCCATCGGAATTAGATGTAGAAAGTGTTGAGATGATTCCTGGTGCGGCTTCAGCACTATATGGACCGAACGCCTTCAACGGTATCCTTTTAGTAAAAAGCAAAAGCCCATTTGAATATCAAGGTTTAAGTGCCTTTGTTAAATTGGGTGCCAATCATATTGGAGATTCACAACTAGACACTGAAGGACAAGCCGGGTCATCTGGCCTTATCGGACCGGGCGGGGCTCAACCTATGTATGAGGGTGCCATTCGCTATGCAAAAGCTTTCAATAACAAGTTTGCATTTAAGGTAGCATTGGCATACAGCCAGGCTACCGATTGGTATGGTACTAATTTGAAGGACAGAAATGCTAACTTGAATAATGCCTCTGGATTAAACCCCAATCCAGGAGCAGATCGGCTCCACAATTTTGGTGATGAGGTAGGAACGAATCTGGCTTTCTTAGGCCTTAGCTCTGCATTTGCTAGCGGAGTTACTGCTGCCGGTCTTGGTGCATTTTTACCCTATCTTCCTAACCAGCAAGTCAATAGAACAGGATACTCCGAGCAATATTTGGTTGACTATAACGCAAAGAATTTGAAAGCAAATGTGGCACTTCACTATAGAATAACTGATAAAATAGAGTTGATTGGACAGTGGAGTTATGGGGCGGGAACATCTGTTTATACAGGTGCTCAACGCTATTCATTAAAGGACTTCAGTATCAATCAAATGAAATTGGAGTTGAAAGGCGACAACTTCTTTTTAAGAGGCTACACCACTGCTGAGAACTCAGGGGATTCTTATATCGCTGACTTAAGCGGTGTGTTGGTTAATAGAACTTGGAAAGGTGATACTCAATGGTTTGGAGATTACTCTGCGAACTATTTAGGTGCGTTGGCACAGAGCGGTTTCAACCCAGCAGCAGGTATCGATCCAACAATTGCGCAACAACAAGCAGCCCACGCTGCAGGACGCGCGGCCGCTGATGTCGGCCGACTCTTGCCTGGCACCCAAGGATTTGAAGACGCAAAACTAAAGGCAAGACAGGGAATTATTCCAACGGGATCACTTTTTGCAGACAAAACCGCTTTGTATCACTACGAAGGTCAATATAACTTCAAGAACCAAATAAAGTTCATGGAATTGATGGTGGGTGCTAGTTTCCGGTACTACGAATTAAAATCGAACGGAACAATTTTCCCAGATGGTCCGGGTAATGCGATCACTATCCAGGAAACAGGCGGCTATATTCAAGGCGCTAAAAAGATTTTTAGTGATAAGTTAAAGATCACTGGATCGGTAAGATACGACAAGAACCAAAACTTTGACGCGCAAATCAATCCACGCATCTCAGCAGTGTTCTCCCCGACTGACAAAACTAACTTCCGTGTATCGGTGCAAACTGGTTTCAGAAACCCAACTACGCAAGGCCAGCATATTGACTTAGACGTATTGACTAATAGATTATTGGGCGGATTACCTTACTATGCTCAGAAGTACGACATTTTTACAAATGCTTACAATCAAGCATCTGTAAATGAGTACATCGCGAAACTTAGCCAAAACCTTTCCAGCCCGGCTTACATAGCTTCTCTAGGGGGACGAGCAAACGCAGGTTTAGCCATTGGAGACCCAGCTACGCTAGCATTGCTTAAGCCTGTTGCGACCTTTCAGCCAGTAAAACCAGAACAAGTTAGATCTATTGAAGTTGGGTACAAAGGTTTACTTGGCGATAAGTTACTGGTGGATGTTGCCTATTACTATAACTCCTATACCAATTTCATCACACAACTCTTCTTGCGGAAGGCCTCGGGCCCGATAGATCAAAATGTTCCGGCTGGTGCTGGCTTCTTGTTTGATTCACGCACAGAAGGCAATATTAGAAGCGCTCAGACTCTATTGACACCGGGGACTTTCGCCCTTCAGCCAGGAGAAACTCCTCAGCAAAACTCCTATTCCATCTACACTAATTTCACAGAAGAAGTTACATCTCAAGGGGTGGCGGCTGGCTTTGAATATAGTTTACCGAAGGGATATAGGTTTACCGGTAACTATAATTGGAACAAACTCAATACAAAATTGACACCTGGCTTCCTTGCTGAGTTTAATACGCCTGAGCACAAGTTTAACGTAGGTTTCGCTAACAGAAAGGTCACTGATAAAATCGGGTTCAATGTTAACTATCGTTACCAAAATGCTTTCTTGTGGGAATCTAGTTTTGGCCAGGGAAATGTACCCGCGGTTGGTACAGTAGACGCCCAAGTGAGTTACAAACTCAAGAACATAAAGTCGATGATAAAGATTGGTGGTTCTAATATCACCAATGAGCGGTATGTGTTAAACTATGGCGGCCCTACGCTGGGCGCTATTTATTATGTGTCTATCACTTTCGATGAATTGATGAATTAATATAAATAGACTACGACTATGAAAAATTTAAAAAAATATATCGCGGTAGGTTTGATGCTGGTAGTTGCAGGATCCTGTGAGACCTATAAGCTTCCAGAGATTGCTAAACCAAGCGCGGGGACTAAAGGTTTAGATTTAACCAAGATGGTTTCTGTCGGAAATTCATTAGCTGCAGGTTTTATGAATGGCGCGCTTTACACCGCTGGCCAGGCAAATTCTTACCCATCAATTATTGCCACTCAAATGGCACTGGCTGGTGGCGGTTCTTTTAGTCAACCTGACATTGGCTCGGTGAATGGTTTTTTTGGAACATCAGGACCAACGATTCTTGGTCGTTTAAGGTTAAAAATTGTGAATGGCTCGCCATCGCCAACTCCGCAATTGCCAGGGGATGCACCCGCTACATTTACCGGGGACAAATCAAAACTCAATAACTTTGGAGTTCCAGGTGTAACTCTTCAAACTGCCCAACTTGCAGCACTAGGTGGACCTTCAACAGGTAATCCCGCATTCAATCCATTGTATGCCAGGTTCGCAACCAATCCTGGAGTGTCTACGCTTATTGGTGATGCAGCAGCAGCATTAAATACAGGTGGCACGTTTTTCACGTTTTGGTTAGGCAATAATGATGTCCTTGGTTACGCTACTGGTGGCGCATCTAATCCTGCTATTTTGACTTCTCAGGCAGACTTCAAAACAAGGTTAGCAAGTGCTTTAGCTCCCATACTTGCAGCTAATGGAGGCGCGGCAGAAGGAGCTATTGCAAATATCCCAGATGTGGGTACTATTCCATTTTTCACTACCGTTACCTGGAACCCAATTGTGTTTTTATCTTCGAGTCCAACCAGCGTTGCTACGGTAGCTCAACTAAATGGAGCCGCGGCCTATGGAGGATTCAATGCAGCACTTGACGGGCTTGCGTTAGCAGGGGCAATTACCACCGCAGAGGCTGCTAAAAGAAAAGTAATATTTAAAACCGGTTCTACTTCCGCTAGCGGAGCGAATGGGGCAGTAATAATTGATGAAACGTTAACCAATCTTGGTTCTCTGCTGGCCGGCATAAATCCTGCACTTGCCGGATTTGCCCAGGTGCGACAAGCTACAAAAGATGATCGACTGACTCTAACAGCAGGTTCGGTTTTACCATTAGGACAAGGCGTTTCTACTCCTTTGACCGACCAGTATGTATTGTTGCCTAGTGAACAAACAGAAATTCAAACTGTGGTTAATGGCTTCAATGCTAGCATAGCAGAAATTGTGTCTGCAAATAATAGCCGGTTAGTCCTTGTTGATACCAATGCTGCTTTGAAGGCGTTGACTCCACCACCTGGAGGTGCGGCACTAACAATAAATGGGTCAACTATCACAGCATCAATATTACCGCCTGCTGGAGCTTTCTCTTTGGATGGCGTACATCCAAATGCTAGAGGAGCGGGATATATCGCAAACTTGTTTATTCAAGCAATCAATGCTAAGTGGGGCTCAAGCATTCCGCTATGTAATCCTAACAACTATCCTGGTAACGAGTTGCCTTCTCTTTAGTAGATTGAAATTCACCATAAAAAAAGGGCTTCGGCCCTTTTTTTATTTTGCTAAAACAATCGCTTCGCTATTTTATAAATGGGGTCTGATTTGCCCATAGAATAGAAGTGCACCAAAGGGACACCAAACTTCATCAGCTCTTTGGACTGATTTACACACCACTCTATTCCCAATTGCTTTACCGCTGCATTGTCTTTGCATTTCTCTATTTCATCGGCCAGTTCTTCGGGTAGGTCAATGTGGAAAATAGTCGGGAGCACATTGGCTTGAACCTTTGCTGTAATTGGCTTAATGCCTGGAATGATAGGGACAGTGATTCCTGCTTCTCTGCATTTTTCTACAAACTCAAAATAGGCCTTGTTATCGAAAAACATTTGAGTAACGATGTACTCTGCGCCTAAGTCAACCTTGTTCTTTAAAAATTTCAAATCTGTTTTCAGATTAGGCGCAGAAAAGTGTTTCTCTGGATAGCCAGAAACTCCTATACAAAAATTAGTGGGGGTGGCATGCTGTAAATCTTCATCAATGAACTTGCCGTTGTTCATATTTACGATTTGCTCTACCAATTCAGACGCATAGCGGTGGCCATCCGGATCGGGGATAAACTTGGCTTCTGATTTAATGGCATCGCCCTGAAGAGCAAGGACGTTATCAATACCTAAAAACTGTAAATCAATCAATGCGTTTTCAGTCTCTTCTCTATTGAAGCCGCCACAAATGATGTGAGGAACCGTATCAACCTTGTAATGGTTTTGAATAGCCGCACAAATACCAACCGTTCCTGGTCGTTTGCGGGTAGACCTTTTCTCTAACAGGCCATTTTCCTTTTTCTTGTACACATACTCCTCTCTGTGGTAGGTTACATCGATAAATGGAGGCTTAAACTCCATCAACGGATCCATGTTGTCGAATAACGTCCTGATGTTCTCCCCTTTCAATGGAGGAAGAATTTCTATACTAAATAGTGTCCTTCCGTTGGCGTTTTTTATGTGATCCGTTACTTTCATGTGCTGATGTGTTGATGTTTTTAAGTGTTGATGTTACTTTTTGTTTCGTAGATAACGAATGAGACCGAGAGTTATACTTTTGGTTTCTTCTGCTTTCTTACTTATCTCCGTTATCTTATCTTCCGCTAGATAGTTCAAATCGATCAATACATAGGTAATGCTTTTTACTTCCATTGCAGAACTTTGTGCAATCTCCAAGAATCGAATAAACTCTTTATCGCTTCCTCTGCCAAATCCCTCAGCAATATTATTCATTGTCGACAAGGCTGCCCTTCTAATTTGACTTTTGGTATCAAAGTCCTTTACAAACTTCCCCTCTTCACAAGCTACATATACCATTTTCACGAGCTCTCTGGCTGCTTGCCAACATTTCAAGTCTTCAAACTTCTCAATCTTTGCCACGACTAAAAATCAACCTTAACACTTCAACACTTTAATACTTCCACACCTTAATACGCTAAATTCGGTGACAACCATCTCTCCATTTCCTCTAAGCTAATCCCCTTACGCTGAGCATATTCAGTTACCTGGTCTTTCTCTATTTTCCCTAGTCCAAAATATTTCGATTCAGAGTGTGAAAAATAATAACCACTCACTGCCGCGGTTGGAAACATAGCAAAAGACTCGGTTAATGTGATCCCTACTTCTTTTTCTGCTTCCAGTAATTCAAAAATAGTTTTCTTTTCAGTATGGTCAGGGCAAGCGGGATAACCGGGGGCAGGGCGAATGCCTTGGTAGCTCTCTTTGATCATCTCTTCCGCGGTCAGGTTCTCATTGTCAGCATATCCCCAGTACTCTTTCCTGACTTTTGCGTGTAACAGTTCGGCAAATGCTTCTGCTAGTCGATCGGCAAGAGCTTTCGCCATAATCTCGGAATAGTCGTCCTGTTTTGCTTTAGCCTCTTCCACTAATTTTTCCAAACCAATACCCGTTGTCACTGCAAACATTCCAATGTAGTCTTGCTTTCCAGAATTTTTCGGTGCCACAAAATCGGAAAGACAAAAATTCGGTAGATCCTTTGCCTTCTTATTTTGTTGACGAAGAAAATGGAGAGTGGTCAATTCTTTTAGGCCATCTTTAGTATACAGCTGTACATCATCAGCCTCATTGCTATTGGCAGGATAAAAAGCCAATACGCCATTTGCCGATAACTTTCGTCCGGCAATAATTCTTTTTAACATTACCTGAGCGTCATCGAAAAGCTTTTGTGCCTCTGCTCCGACTTTCTCATCATTGAAAATATCCGGATAACGACCAAATAACATCCAGGTCTGAAAGAAAGGAGTCCAGTCGATGTATTTTGCTATTTCTTCGAGTGGATAATTAACCAATACTTTTTTTCCCAAAAAACTAGGCTTACTAGTGGTGGTGCTATTCCAATCTATCTTGACTTTGTTTTTTCTCGCCTCAACTAACGAAATGTAGTTCTTAGCCTGTTGCCTGCTCTCATGCTCACTTCTCAATTTTACATACTCTTCCTTAACACGAGCTTTGAAAGCGCCACGCGTATCAGGATTGATAAACTCACTCGCAACGGGTACAGAACGTGAGGCATCTAGCACATGAACTACAGGACCGCTATACACAGGGTCAATTTTCACGGCAGTATGAATACGCGAAGTGGTCGCCCCTCCTATCAATAATGGTAGTATCATTCCTTCCCGCTCCATCTCTTTGGCCACGTGTACCATCTCATCCAACGAAGGCGTAATCAAACCGCTCAATCCTATGATGTCCACTTTCTCACGCTTGGCGGCCTCAATGATTTTTTCAGTCGGCACCATCACTCCTAAATCAACCACATCATAGTTATTACATGACAACACCACACCCACAATATTCTTACCGATATCATGTACATCTCCTTTTACTGTTGCCATGAGTATTTTTGCTGCTGGTTTCCCTACCTGCCCGCTTCTAATCTTCTCTTCCTCTAAAAATGGTGTGAGGTAGGCTACTGCCTTCTTCATTACACGCGCACTCTTTACAACCTGCGGCAAAAACATTTTTCCTGCACCAAATAGATCACCCACCACATTCATTCCATTCATAAGAGGCCCCTCAATCACATGCAAAGGCTTGTCAAACTTATGCCTCACTTCTTCGATATCTGTTTCGATAAATTCGATTACCCCTTTCACCAACGAATGGGTCAATCGTTCTTCTACTGTTCCCTTCCTCCATTCATCATCTTGCTCTTTCTTCTTGGCAGATCCCTTTACGGTTTCAGCAAACTCAAGCAGGCGTTCAGTAGCATCTTCTCTTCTATTGAGTAAAACATCCTCAACTCGCTCCAGTAAGTCTTTTGGAATGTCATCATATACTGCGAGCATAGCTGGATTAACAATGCCCATATCCATGCCTTCTTTAATGGCATGATACAAGAATACAGAGTGCATTGCTTCGCGAACTAACTGATTACCCCGAAAACTGAATGACACGTTACTTACACCGCCACTGACATGTGCATGGGGCAAGTTGGTGCGAATCCATTTTGTAGCTTTAAAAAAATCTAGCGCATAGTTTTTGTGCTCATCTATTCCTGTTGCTACCGGAAAAATATTGGGATCAAAAATGATATCCTGTGGAGGAAAATTTATTTTCTGAGTAAGGATATCATATGCTCTTTTACAAATATCAATTCTTCGTTGATACGTATCTGCCTGGCCTACTTCGTCAAATGCCATAACCACTGTGGCGGCACCATATCGCTTCACTAATTTTGCCTGACGAAGAAATTCTTCTTCCCCTGCCTTTAAACTGATGGAATTGACGATGCTTTTACCTTGCAAACATTTTAAGCCTGCTTCGATTACTTCCCACTTAGAGGAGTCAACCATGACAGGTATACGACTGATCTCAGGTTCAGAAGCCATCAGGTTTAAGAACCGCACCATGGCAGATTCAGAATCCAACATGCCTTCGTCCATGTTTACGTCAATCACTTGCGCTCCGCCCCGAACTTGATCCAAAGCGACAGACAGCGCCTCATCAAATTTATCTTCTTTGATGAGTTTTAAAAATTTCGCAGATCCCGTGACGTTTGTGCGCTCACCGATATTGACAAAATTGGAAGCAGGAGTAACCGTTACAGCTTCTAGGCCGCTTAGTTTTAAATATTGATCAGGCATTGACTACCACCTCCCTTGGTTTATACTTCTTTGCTAAGTCCGCAATAACTTTAATATGAGCCGGAGTGGTACCACAGCATCCGCCAAGAATGTTTACCAGTCCTTCCTTTAAAAATTCATCAATCTGTGTTCCCATTTCTTCCGGACCCTCATCATATTGCCCAAACTCATTGGGAAGACCAGCATTCGGGTATGCACTTACAAAAAATGGAGATTGCTCATTGAGAATTTGTAGATAAGGTCTTAATTGCCTAGCTCCTAAGGCGCAGTTCAAACCAACACTTAGTAAAGGCACATGCGAAACAGAGATCAAAAATGCTTCTGTTGTTTGACCCGAAAGCGTTCGTCCGCTTGCATCTGTAATTGTTCCTGAAACCATGATGGGTAATGATTTACCTTCTTCGTCAAAAAGTTCTTGAATACCAAACAGGGCAGCTTTTGCATTTAGTGTATCAAAAATAGTTTCTACTAAAAGAAGATCAGCACCTCCATCCATCAACCCTTTCACCTGTTGTTTGTAAGCTACTTTAAGTTGATCAAATGTTACTGCTCTATACCCGGGATCATTCACATTAGGAGAAATAGAAAGTGTTCTGTTTGTGGGGCCAACCGCGCCAGCCACAAATCTGGGCTTGTCGGGTTCCCTCTTAGTAAATTCCAGTGCAACTTCTTTGGCAATCTTGGCGGATTGAAAATTCAGTTCGTAGACAATATGTTCTAAGTGGTAATCTGCTTGCGCAATAGTTGTTCCGCTGAATGTGTTCGTCTCTGCAATGTCTGCACCCGCCTCAAAATATTGAGCATGGATGTCTTTAATAATGTCCGGTCTGGTGATGGATAACAAATCATTATTACCCTTCAATAAATGCGAATGATTCTTGAAACGATCACCACGGAAATCTTCTTCTTCTAATTTGTGACGCTGGATCATCGTGCCCATGGCGCCATCCAAAATGAGGATTCGTTCTTTTAAAATGTCTTCAATTTTTTTCACTCTTTCTCACGATTTAGTTTCGTGCTTATCCAGAAAGAGCCTTTGGTAAATGGCCGCTTATCTTCTCCGCATTTCGCAGAAGGGAGTTAGCACCAAGTTATTGGCAAGGTTGCTAAGACTTCATCGGGCCCTGTCCCTCGGTCTTTCTGGATAAGCAGTGCAAAGAAAAGCAATCTTGTAGTAATTAAAAAGCCATAATGCGTAATTTGCGGGCTCAAACAACCTTTGCCTGTGAAGCTTGCCGCCATCGATATTGGATCCAATGCCATCAGGCTTCAAATCTCGACCATATTAGAGGGTGGAGAAAAAATGCTTTTTAAGAAATTAGAGTACGTTCGTTTTCCTCTTCGTCTTGGGCATGACGTCTTCACTACCAACCGCATTAGCGATGCCAGTATAGCTAAGTTTAAAAAGCTGATGAAGGCATATAAACTTCTGCTGGAGCTGTATGAAGTAGATGATTATATGTTTTGTGCAACTTCAGCCATGCGCGAATCGGAAAACGGAGAAGACGTAGCCCGGCAAGTGAAAGAAGAGCTTGGCGTAACCATCAATATTATCGATGGCCACCTGGAGGCGGAATTCATTAACAAGGCAATCTTCTCCTACCTAGGGAATGAGACCTATCTTCATATTGATGTAGGCGGAGGAAGTACGGAGTTGAATCTTTTTGTGAAAGGCAAAAAGATAAAAACACGGTCGTTTAAAATTGGCTCTGTGAGAATACTCGAGCATCATGACTCACCAGTGATGTGGGAAGACATGGAACATTGGGTACGCGAGAACGTAAAACTTTCTTACGGCAAAGTCACTGCCGTTGGAACGGGTGGGAACATATCCAAAATTTTTGAATTAGCGCAAAAGAAGCCCGGTGCCACATTATCACTCAAAAAGGTGAAGGCGATTAAAGCGGAGATTGAGTCGCTTACAATTGATCAACGAATTTATCAACTTCAAATGAATCCTGATCGAGCAGATGTAATCGTTCCTGCCAGCGGTATCTACATCAAAGTGATGGAATGGGCTCACTCCAATAGCATCATCGTTCCAGATGTAGGACTAAAAGATGGGATCCTTCTTCATGTATTGGAGAGGAATATACAACAGAAAAAGATTGAGTTCAAAAACTAGAACGAATCTTAGGGGAAGCCATCTCAAAAATATTACCGTTGTCAGGTTGATCCCGATAGCTATCGGCACGAAACCTGACTTGCGGATTTTAAAATAGCCTTCGACAAGCTCAGGCTGACTGCCAAGTGATTTTTGCGATGGCCTCTAGAATAACTTTACATCCTGAAATATCTCTTTTGTGACACCGTAGAACTCTTTATGGATATTAAAAGGAGGTTCACCATTTAATTCTTTGACCTTGTAAGTACCGTCTTCGCACATCACATACGAGTTGACATTGTCTTTCAAGTTATATCTTAAGATGTTCATCGCCTGTTTGCGAAGCATATCCGATTCAAGACGAAACAAAGACTCTATCCTTCTATCAAAACTTCGTACCATTGCATCGGCACTTCCCACGTATACTTTAGGGGCACCATCGTTATGAAAGTAATATATCCTAGAGTGCTCTAAATACTCACCCACCACGGAAACGACTTCGATATTCTCACTCAGTCCTTTTCTTCCGGGTCGCAAGCAGCACATGCCTCGCACAATCAGCTTGATTGAAACTCCTGCTATTGAAGCCTCATACAGGCAATTGATAAAGTCGTTATCCTGTATCGAATTGAGTTTGATGATAATGCCCGCTGTTTTTCCATTTCGGGCATTCTCCGCTTCGCAGCGAACCAGATACATTAGCTGATTGCGCATATCGCGGGGCGATGTAATCAGATTTTTGTAAGTAGTAGGATGGGAATGGCCCGTTATGACATTGAAAAATTCCGAGACATCGTTGGCATAGGAATCATTGGTGCTCAAAATTCCTACGTCTGTATAAAAGCGCGAAGTTGTCTCGTTGTAGTTACCACTGGATAAGTGTACGTAACGATAGACGCGATCCGGTTCATTTCTAACAATCAACAACAACTTCGTATGTGTCTTTAGACTACTAACTCCATAGATCACAAAGCAACCAGCCTGTTGCAATTTCTTTGCCTCCCGTATGTTATTCTCTTCGTCAAACCGGGCTTTTACTTCAAAGAGTACAGACACATGTTTACCATTCTCGGCCGCTTTGAGCAAAGCAGCACTCACTCTCGACTCTCCCTTTGCCAATCGATAGATGGTAATTTTTATGGAAAGCACAAACGGATCGTCTGCTGCCTTTTCCAACAACTCCAATACGGGTTCCATGGAGTTGTAGGGATGATGCATCAGGATGTCGCGTTCCTTTAGTACCTCAAACAAATCTCGCGTTCCTAATTCAGGAAACGAAACAGGCTTGACTTGAGGAGGAAGTTGAAGTCGTTTACTCTTAAACTCGGGATGCCCCACCACTTGGTTAAGGCCAGCATAGTCGATCATTCCATCACTGGGAATCTTAAAGATGTTAAGGTCGTCTAAATCCCACTGTATCTTCAAAAGCCTGATCAACCATGGATCCGGATTCTCCTGGATATCCATCCGCACTACTCGACCAGATCTTCTGGTTTGCAATTTTCGTTTTAACTCTTCCAGAAAGTTAGACTCTATGTCTTCGCTTTCTTCTAGGGTAAAATCGCCATTTCGATTAATCCTAAAAAGGTTAATGCTTTTGATCTCCACATTTCGAAAAAGGTTGTGGATGTTGTTCCGGATTATTTCCTCAACCGGGACAAATTGCAACACATTTTCAATACTCAGTATTTCATAAAACCTAGGGATATTACTGGGCACCTGAATGAAAGAGACACGCAGTTGATTATTTACGTCTTGAGGTGCTACCGTCACCACACCAAACAAAAGGCGGTTATTCTTTAGTATAGGAAACGTATGGTAGTTATCAAACAACATTGGCGTCAACATCGGATAGATGGTACGCTGAAAATATTGATCTACCCGGTCTCTGTCTTCTTTTGAAAGCGACAGGTAGGGCGATATCTTAAAGTTGTTTTTTTCAAAAAGAGGTTTTAACTTTTTGATAAAGTAATCATGCTGCTCATCTACGAATTTGTGCAACTCGCCCAATAGGTATTGACGGAATGGCGTTTCCCGCAAGCCACTGTAATCGAAGCGCTCCTTGCCATAATCTAGATAGTTATAGAGACTGCCCAGCCTGATCGTACAAAACTCATCTAGGTTGGAAGCGGTAATGGCTAAAAACTTCAAACGATCAAAAATACTCCGGTCAATGTGCTTCGCCTGATCTAAAACCCGGTAGTTGAACTGAAGCCAACTCAAATCTCGACTTATGAATCTACTTTCAAAAATCTGCTTTGCAATGGGCGTTTCCTGTTGTTCTGTTACCGACACACTTTCCATAATTCTAGCACAAAGCTTTTCCCTCCAAATATGAAGATTATTCCAGTTAAACTAAGATTTCGAATGTTACCGAATCGAGAACTTCCTTTTCATTCTCCACCATTCTCTAAATGTCGATTTTTGCGTACTTGGCATTGCGTTCAATAAAGTCTCTTCTAGGAGCTACCTCATCTCCCATCAGCATAGAAAACAAATGATCAGCCTCGGCTGCAGATTCAATGTTCACTTGCTTTAGTGTGCGCTTAGTTGGATCCATGGTAGTCGTCCACAATTGTTCAGGATTCATTTCGCCCAAACCCTTATAGCGCTGAACACCCACGCTGTCCTCATTGCCTCCCTTGCTCATTTCTTTGATCAACGCATCGCGCTGCTCCTCGTTCCAACAGTAATTTTCCACTTTGCCTTTTTTCAATTGATACAAGGGTGGCAATGCGATGTAAACGTAGCCCTGCTCGATGAGCCCGCGCATATAGCGAAAGAAGAATGTGAGTATCAGTGTGCGAATATGACTACCATCCACGTCAGCATCCGTCATGATGATTACTTTGTGGTATCGCAACTTACCTAAGTTTAGCGCCTTACTATCTTCTGCATTTCCAAAAGTAATACCGAGTGCCGTGATCATGTTCTTGATCTCCTCGTTCTCATATATCCTGTGCTCTTGAGCTTTCTCAACATTTAATATTTTTCCGCGCAGCGGGAGAATAGCCTGAAAATTACGGTCGCGGCCTTGCTTTGCTGAACCTCCAGCAGAGTCACCTTCTACCAAATACAATTCGCAAATAGCAGGATCAGAGCTGGCGCAATCAGCAAGTTTGCCAGGAAGCCCGGTGCCAGAAAGAACATTCTTTCGCTGCACCATTTCACGTGCTTTCTTAGCTGCTATCCTCGCCTGTGCTGCCAAAATAACTTTACTCACAATTAGCTTTGCCTCTCGTGGATTCTCTTCTAAAAAGTTCTGAAGCATCTCCCCCACAGTTGTATCAACCACGCCCATGGCTTCTGAGTTACCTAGTTTGGTTTTGGTCTGTCCTTCAAATTGAGGCTCTTGAACTTTTATTGAAATCACTGCCGTCAAGCCTTCTCTAAAATCATCACCTGATATTTCGACTTTTGCTTTCTCCAACAATCCAGACTTATCGGCATACGCCTTCAACGTGCGCGTGAGTGCTCTGCGGAAACCAGCTACGTGGGTACCTCCTTCATGGGTGTTAATGTTGTTCACATAAGATACCAAGTTCTCACTATAAGAAGTGTTGTAGCCCATTGCTACCTGAACGGGTATTTCCGATTTGGTATTCTCTATGTAAATCGGGTTGGCAATCAACTTATCTTTTGTAGAATCCAAATACTCAACAAACTCCCGCAATCCACCAACTGACAGGAAAGCGGTTGATTTTGGTGCGCCATGCTCGTCCTTCTCCCGGAAATCTTTAAGATTGAGCTTAATGCCCGGATTCAGAAAGGCCAGTTCGCGCAAGCGGGACGCAATGGTCTCATAATTGTATTCCTGAGTAAGAATAAAGATCTCATGGTCCGGCTTGAAATGAACCGTTGTCCCCCTGCGTTCGGACTCTCCAATCACCCTGACCGGGTACTGCGGTACGCCCCTGTGATATTCTTGTTCAAATACTTTGCCTTCTCGATAAACAGTAGCCGTTAGAACCGCAGACAGGGCATTAACGCAGGAAACACCTACACCATGTAACCCGCCCGAAACCTTGTAGGTATCTTTGTCAAACTTACCCCCGGCATGTAGGACAGTCATAACCACCTCCAATGCGCTTCTTTTCTCCTTTTCATGCATATCGGTAGGGATTCCCCGACCGTTGTCTTCTACAGCGATAGAATTGTCCTCGTTAATGACCACATGAATATCATCGCAATACCCTGCTAATGCCTCGTCAATCGAGTTATCTACTACCTCATAAACCAAGTGGTGCAAGCCCTTTACCCCGATATCGCCAATGTACATGGCTGGCCTTTTCCTAACCGCTTCTAAACCCTCTAAAACCTGAATATTATTCGCTGAATAGTTCGATTCGTTTCTGTCTTTTCCTTCGTTCATTTCTGTTATTTAAAATACCCGCGAAAATACGTTTTTTAATAGTATTTACCGCATTTTTTTAGGTCTAAAACTGCGGATTTTGTAGGCAAATTTCAACCTCGGAATGACAACTTGCAATTGCGCTTTTAACTAAATAAATTTCATAGTTAAAAACCCCGACATGAAGCAACTTTCAACCCTTGTTATCGGACTACTAATTTTTGCCTATGGCTATTCGCAGTCGGTAGGTGAAATCATTTCTGTAGACGAAAAAGGCAACAAAAGGTCGATCAAAACCAATCGTCCGGATACGTTGACCAGGACAGGAACTAAGGTTTTTCAAACCGCTAACCCGTCTTTCAACGAACAGCCAATTTTCAAAACCGCTTCAGACTCTATTCAATTCCATTTGATAGACAAAGCCTTTCGCGAAAGCATTGAAAAGATGGATGCCAAAGCGGCTGATAGTCTCTCGGAATTGTTACAAAAGCAATACGAAAAGGGAATTATTGGCTTTCGAAAAGTCTACTATGCTAACCCTTCATTTTTCTCATATGACAGTCTTGCGCAAATCAAAGATCGATCATCCATTACCAAATTGAGCATTGCCAATTTGAAATCTAGTCGAATTCCTGCCGATGTTTTGACATGCAAAAATCTGGTAGAATTGGAGCTAGTAAATACAGCCATCTCTCGTGTCCAGCGAAAGCTGAGAAAATTACCGCACTTGCAAACCATCTTTGTCATCAACAACAACGTGAGGCAACCGCTTAAGCTCGGGAAAAATGCGCAAATCAAAAATTTGATTTTCAGGGGGAATAATTCTTTGGAGTTGCCGAAAGACTTTAGCCCTTTACAGGCGCTATCAAAACTCGATTTGGCTCAGAATACCTTGGTTTATTTTCCGAAGGGGCTTGCCAAAAACAGAAGTTTAAAAGAACTGATTTTAACAGGAAACGCATTAACACTGGAAGATAAGTTGTTGCCCATTTATCCGGCTCTTGAAAAATTAGACTTAGGCAAAAATCATATTAAAGTGCTTCCTGCATCCATCGGTAGGTTTGTTGGACTGAAGCAATTAAAATTCAATAACAACAGCATAATAAAAATACCAGAAGAAATCGGTAATCTCAAAAAATTGGAACAATTGTCTTTCTACAATAATCAGGTGGCTGCGCTGCCGAAAGGCATTTACCAACTTCCGTATCTGAAAGAAATTGATTTGTATTACAACCAGTTGATGAGATTGGATTCTGAGGTTAGTCAATGGAAAAAATTAGAAGTATTGTACCTGGCGTTCAATAAAATCCATTCTTTACCTGAAAATCTGGGAGAACTTCAAAATCTGGAAGAGTTGTACCTGCACAATAACCTGCTGAGTGAAGTCCCTGCCAGCGTAGGCGCGTTGAAGAAACTGAAAGTTCTTCGAATCAATAACAATCTTATCACAAACCTCCCTTCTTCTTTGTCGCAACTGCCATTGTTGGAGAATCTTGATCTCTCAAATAACAGCCTGACCGAAACACCCGAGAAGTTCTTCCAGTTTCAGAAACTGAAGATTTTGTCGCTTGTTGCTAACCCTTGGGACATCGAAACTAAAAAAAGCCTAGATTCAATCGCCAACCAATTCCGTGAACGCGGCACCATTGTTAACCTTAACACGTTTGACGAAAGTAAAGAGTAATTTGACTCTACTTTTTTAATTCCGCCTTTGTCTTAACCTCTTTCTTTTTACCATCTCCGGCATCCTCCGCCAACAATTGAACCTTCGCCTTCTGAAGTTCCTCTTTTTGAGCAGGGCTTACCGTGGGGTAGTTGGCATCTAACTTCGAAAACTCTTTGGCAATAATTTCTGCAATGGCAAGGCGAGCATACCACTTGTCATCAGCTGGAATGACGAACCAAGGTGCTGAATCTGTCGTAGTTTCAAAGAGGGCTTTTTCATATGCCTTTTGGTAATCATCCCAGAACCCTCTCTCCTTCAAATCACTCAACGAAAACTTCCAATTTTTTGAAGGGTCATCGATGCGTTCTAAAAAGCGTTTTTTCTGCTCCTTTTTCGAAACGTGCAAGAAAAACTTCATTATCACAGTCCCATTTTCAGTCAGGTTTTTTTCAAATCGCCTGATCTGCTTGTAGCGCATATCCCAAAAATTATCATCTATTTTTTTAACCGATTCAATGCCCGGGATATTCTCATTCAATATCCACTGCGGGTGAACTTTGGTTACCAACACATTTTCATAATGGGAACGATTGTGAATGGCAATTTCACCACGAGCAGGCAGGGCAAGCTGATGTCTCCAAAGGTAGTTATGATCTAACTCCGCTGCATTGGGCGCCTTAAAGCTATAGACCTTTACGCCTAGTGGATTAAACCCAGACATAATGTGCTTTACAGCTCCATCTTTTCCGGCTGCATCCATTGCCTGCAAAATGATCAGCACACTAAACCGGTTATGGGCATACAATTTATCTTGTACTTCTACAAGGTGCTTCCGGCTAACTTCGAGCATTTCCTCAGCCTCCTGCTTCGAAAGAATCTTACGTTCATACTTGGTCGGAAAATCTTTTAGTTTCACTTTTTTACCGGGTATTACCTGATGATCCTTGATTACCACCTTGCTTTCGTTAGCCATAATTGTGTTGTTTAGTAGGCACAAGCTATGCATTTCGCTGTAATTCACATATGACAACTATCAGTTTCTTAAAAAAAATAGATTCCTGACTAGCTCTATTATTGGTTTTTTTACTACATTTCTTTAGTCTACCAACATAACCAACACCTTCTATGAAAGCAATTACAAAATCCCTCATTTTAAGCTTCTGGATAGTTTGCCAAATGTCTCAAGCGGTTGCCCAAACCAAAGATGCTGATGCCATTAAAGCCGTGATAGCGAAAGAAACTTCTTCTTATTTTAATGTGGATTATAAAGGGTGGGCGGACACCTGGCTGAAGGTCCCTTACGCATATTGGTCGTATTCAGATTCGACCAACACTAGCTTTGTGGAGAGCTGGAGTGCTTTAGACAAAAGCAAAGCGAGTTACTTCAAGAACTCAAAGCCTTCTCGTGCCATTATTACCAATGAGTGGCAGGAAGTGAGAGTATATGGAAATGGCGCTTTCGTCCGTTTTATTCAACGAGTGAAAGACGATATCGACAGGGATGAGACCTCACAGATGCGAGTTTTGGAGAAGACAAAAGAGGGATGGAAAGTAATTTGCGTGGCCGCTATCGCTCGTTACCCTAAAGAGTAGTTTTCCTTATCTACTCTACCTTTACTCCCAAGTTATCGCCCAGTAAATTGAATTGACTGATCCATTCTTCGGAAAGATCATTCATTTTGCTTGCCTTGTTTTCTACAGACATCTCAAAATAGAGATTCTGGCTTTGATGAAGGTTAGGATCGAGTTTAAATTTCTTCATGACCGGGAATAGTCGGTTTAGGCGCTCAATTCTCTTCACATTATGGCGCTCAGCTCTTACTCTTTTGATCTCTTTGAAAATGCTATCGCCAGCCAATCGTTCGACTTTGCCTGTGTCTTCAATTTTTAAATTCCAATGATCCAGCTCAGTAACTATTCTCTCCAACGATTTTACATTTATTTTATCAGGCTGAAAGCATTTCAATAAATCTGCGTTAAGAATATACTCAAAAGTTGTGCGGTAGGCTTTTGGAATCGGAATATCATTATTAGAAAGGGCATTTACCAACGGGTAATCTCTGTTGTACGTTCTCCGAAGAGAACTTTCTAAATCCTCCATCCCTTGATAGGAAATGGCATCAAGGATTTTTCGTTTCTCTTCTTTAAATAGTGACCAGATCGAATACTTCTCCGATCCAAAGTAGGTTTGCATAATGCTTATCACATCTGCCAAGCGGCCTTCCTCAAATGCGTTTACCATTCGGAACTGCATCCCAAAAAAATTATCCAGCTCAATGTCAAGCGAAAGGTTACCTATGAGATCATGTTTGCCAAGGTAAATTACGGCAAACGCAAATTTCTTTTCAGAACGGGTTACCAACGACTGTACTTTGGTTATCCCTGTAACGAGCTTCTGTTCACCAGCTTCCTTTTTTACAAAAAACTCATTGGTAGCTTTGTAGTTGAATAAGGGTAGATTTTCAGGATCATCTTCAAAAATAGAAGAAACAGCATAGTGCATTCCCACCCTTGTCAAATTGGTTTTTGAAGGCAATACGAGTTTGCGAAAAACGTTTCCACCATTCTCATAATTGGCCACATTACTTGGGGCCAACTCCAAACGTGTTAAAAATTCAGCCTCTAAGTCTTTTTCGGTTAGCTGTTTGGAAAGCTGAATCGCTCGACAGGCATATTGGATAACCTGCACGGTTTCAATACCAGAAATTTCATCAAAGAACCAACCGCAGCTCGTGTACATCAGCATCGCGTGGCGCTGGAGCTCCATCAATCGCAATGCTTTGTTCACATCAATTTGTTCGTTGAGCCCCTGCAATCGAATAAATTGGTTGACGTTGTCATCTGTTCGTTTCAATACAACTTTGATGTATTCATTTCTGGCCTCCCAAGGATCCTTAAAAAACTTGCTGGCCTCAGACTCAAAAATGGCAGACAGTGTATCCCTCAACCAATCGAGCGCATCCCGCAGCGGCTTTCGCCACGTTTGTGTGTAGCCAGGCTTTCCTGAGTTGCATCCGCAGTTTTCGCGCCAACGCTCTACGCCATGCACACAACTCCACGAACTATCTTCAATGATCTGAGCTTCTAACTCTGGCTCAAATTGGGCGGCATAAGATGCATAGTTAATTAAACTTACTTCTTTATGTTTTTCAATAAAATCGAGGGCGAAAGCAAGTGCCATTTCCCCATGCTTATGATGGTGACCATACGTTTCTCCATCTGTAGCGATGTGTACCAGTTGATGCGATTGATCGTTTTGATCCAGAGAGCTAATCAATCGCTCTGCAAATGCTCGTCCATCGTTTAGCAATCCGTTAAAAGCAACCGACTGAGAAATATTTCCGTCATAGAAAAAGAGGATGATACTTTTTCCTGACGGCAGCTTACAACGATAAGCCTTGCGCGTGTTTATGGTCTGATCCGTTACCGTAGTCCAATCCTTATCTCCAATTTTCCGGATCGATTTCGCTTGACGAGGAGCTAGCACCGTAAAAGAAATCCCCTGCTCTGCCAAAATCTCCAATGACTCAGTATCAACTGCTGTCTCTGCCAGCCACATGCCTGCTGGTTTCCGTTTAAACCTCTTCTCGAAATCGCGGATACCCCAAATCACCTGCGTCTCCTTGTCCCTCCGATTGGCTAGCGGTAGGATCATGTGGTTAAACACCTGCGCCATCGCTGAACCATGCCCATCAAAACGTTCGATACTCTCTCGATCCGCTTCCAAAATGCCCTCGTATGTCTCTTTGTCATACACTTCCATCCAAGAGAGAAGTGTTGGTCCAAAGTTAAAGCTGATGCGAGCGTAATTATTGGTAATATTCTTTATCACACCTCCTACTTTATCCAGAATTCGGGAAGCTGTGTTGGGGCCATAGCATTCTGCGCTAATCCGCTCATTCCAGTCGTGATAGGGATGTGCGCTGTCTTGAATTTCAATCACCTCCAACCAAGCGTTCTCGCGAGGTGGTTGATAAAAGTGCCCATGTATGCAGATAAATTTATTCGAAGCCACTCGTAAAATCAATTAGGTGAAAACACTACTAAAAATGACGTCATTACTCAATCTAAATCGAATTCAGCCATTTCCTCATTGAGCTTTAAAATCGTCATTCCCAATGGCGGCAGCGTGATGGCAACTGAATTATCTTTGCCATGATACTTAACAGGTGTGGTATATAGTAAGCCAGCGTTTAACACTCCGCTGCCTCCATACTTGCTGTCGTCTGAGTTAAATACTTCTTTCCAGGTTCCTCGGAAAGGTACACCAACCCGATACAGTTGCCGCGTGGTCGGTGTGAAATTACAAACCACCATCATTAATTCTTCTTTGCTATCTGCTTTACGGATATACACAATCACACTATTTTCACGATCTCCATAATCCGACCATTCGAAACCTTTTCCATCAAATGAATATTGGTAGAGTGCTTTCTCGTTTTTGTAAAGACCATTTAAATCTTTCATTAGCTTGAGAATGCCCTGATGAGGAGCATAGTTCAACGCATCCCAATCGATGCTTCGATCATGATTCCATTCAGAGGTCTGACCAAATTCGCCCCCCATGAAAACCAGTTTAGTGCCTGGGTGAGTAAACATGTAAGAAAACATCAATCGCAGATTGGCAAACTTGCGCCATTCGTCACCAGGCATACGGCCAAGCAACGAACCTTTTCCGTGAACTACCTCGTCATGTGACAATGGCAGCATGAAATTTTCCGTGAACGCGTAGATTATACTAAATGTAATCTCGTCCTGATGATACTTACGGTGAATGGGGTCTAACTTAAAATAATGGAGTGTGTCGTGCATCCATCCCATCATCCATTTTTGTCCAAATCCCAACCCACCCACATACGTTGGCTTCGAAACGCTGGGCCATGCTGTTGATTCTTCTGCGATCGTTACAGCATCTGGATGATTGGCGTAAACTACTTCATTAAACTCTTTCAAAAATGAAATCGCCTCCAAATTTTCGTTGCCACCATATTGATTGGGAATCCACTCTCCTGCTTTCCTAGAATAATCCAGATAAAGCATCGAGGCCACTGCATCAACGCGTAACGCATCGGCATGGAAAACATCTATCCAAAACAAAGCATTGCTGATAAGAAACGACTTAACTTCGTTTCGTCCATAGTTATAAATGTAACTGCTCCAATCCGGATGAAAACCCTTCCTAGGATCAGCATGCTCGTACAAGTTGGTGCCATCGAATTTATACAAGCCATGCGCATCCCCTGGAAAATGCGAAGGCACCCAATCCAATATCACCCCGATGTCAGCGTTGTGGAAAGCATCTATGAGCTCCATGTATTCTTGAGGATTTCCAAATCTGCTGGTCGGAGCAAAGTAGCCTGTCAATTGATATCCCCACGAACCAAAAAACGGATGTTCCATTACTGGAAGTAATTCCACATGCGTGAAGCCTGCTTCTTTCACATAGTACACCAATTCATCAGCAAGCTCTTTATAACTTAATGAACGATTTCCATCCTCTAATTTTCTTCGCCAACTTCCTAAGTGCACCTCATAAACGGAATAGGGCTTGGGCTTTCCTATTGATTTTTTCCGTTCGTCCAACCACACGCTATCTTTCCATTTGTATTCATGATCCCACACAATAGAAGCAGTGGCCGGAGCAATCTCCGCATAGAAAGCAAAGGGATCTGCTTTTTCCAAATACTCACCCGTATTTGAGTGAATTGCATATTTGTAGGCTTCCCCTCTACCAATGCCTGCAAAGAAGCCTTCCCAAATTCCGGACTCATCCCACCGAGGAGTAAGCTTATGTTCTTTATTGTTCCAGTGGTTAAAATTTCCTATTACAGAGACTGTTCTAGCGTTAGGCGCCCAGACAGCGAAGTAGGTCCCGGGCTGATCTTTGAATATGGCCGTGTGTGCGCCAAACTTTTCGTATAACTTAAAGTGTTTGCCGGATCTGAACAAATGAATGTCAAAATCAGTCAATAAACTGAAGTGTTCCGGCTCTTCAGTCTTGCTTTTTGATGCTGCTTTTTTGCTCATAAAATTGGATTTAACACTATTTCCTTTTCTTACTTAATTCTTTCGCTTCCATGTATCTTCGCATCTGGTAGCGAATGCCTCGCAGTGGAATATTTACCCAATCAGGGCGTCCATTAAGTTCATAGCCTAATTCGTATACCGCCTTTTCAATTAAATAGGTGCGAATTAAAATTTCATCATCCGGTGAAAGTGATTTTTCCATACCCATTTTTTCGAGATAGGCACCCAGGTAAAACCGACTAACATAATGCTGCCACTGCTCTGCCCACTCCTCTAAAAACTCAATATCTTTTTCTCTATAATTTTCGTTCAATAAAATTTTTCCGAAGGCGGCATAATGAAATGAGCGCATCATACCAGCGACATCTTTCAGTGGACTCTTCTTTAGTCTTCGTTCACTAAAACTAAATCCCGGTTCGCCTTCAAAATCAATAATAATAAAATCTTTGCCTGTAAAAAGTACCTGCCCCAAATGGTAATCTCCATGGATACGGGTTTTGATCGCGTTAATTCTGGTTTGATAAATCAGGCTAAAGCATTCCAAAATGGTGTCTTCCATCTCCAAAACTTCCTTACCTAATTTTTGCGTCTCAGGATCTAACTTGGGCATTGTTTGCTCCAAAAGTTTAAATCGATCTCGCAATAACTTTCGCAGGGTTGAGTAAAGTGAGCGTTGGTAGTTCGCAGTGAAGTACTCTGGAGAAAAGGCAGGTGTTACACTATCGGAAGCGAGCGCCAAATGCATTTCGGCTGTTCGTTGACCCAGCCGTACTACTCTCTCATAAAATCCTCGCCCGATAAACTCTTGTATCAATTCCGGAGCTTCCTCAAACTTAATCGCGTCTTTGTTGATCAGCTTGGGCAACTTTTCTTTCTTTGCTTTCGCAATTACTCGTTCGTAAAACCGGCCTACTGAATCAATAGTCATTACCCAAGAATCCCCTTGATTCTCTACTTTCTCTTGCAAGAGTCCAAACACCGTTGTCTTCCCTTCATTGTCGCGATACTCGATACTTCCTGCATACTTTGGTGCGTTTCTAAAACTTGTGTTCTCTGAAAGGAACCGGACAATTTCCAAGTCGGGGTTGATTTCATTTTCAATCTTTCGATAGAACTTAAAAAAGAACTGATCATTGTAAATAATGGCAGTGTTGCTCTGATCTGCTTTTAAAATTTTCGATTCTATTTTGTCTGCATTCAGTTTGGCATATACGCTTGAGTTAAACTCCAGCGTGCCGCCCTCGTCTTTGATTCTTACTTTACGATCCATACTTCCGAACAAGAAATCGCGGAACGTACGGTCGTAGCTACTATCTAAAATAAACCCTGCTTTACCCTGTATCTCGGCTCTACTTATCACACTTTGCGCAGTGTACTCTACTTTATCAAACATACTGTCTGACGGAACAAAACACATCGGTAAGAAATATAATTCAGGTAAGCGCTGCACATAGTCAACTTGAATGATGGTCATAAAATGGGTTTCCCCATCCACCTTCACCGGAATAACTTTGTGAATGTTCATCTTGCTGATGACCTTCGCTTTGCCACCAAACCAACGGCATTTTTTCATGAACGGCTGCAAAATTTTTCGTTCAAGTACTCTTACCTCATTGTAATTGTTAAATAGCTTCTCCCAAGAAATATCGGTCTCAAACAGAAATAATTCAGTACTGGCAGTAGATACGTTTTTCTTTTCAGACACATCTGCTTGAAACCAAAAGTAACCGTAGGGGCCAATGGTAATCGGATACTCGCCATCCCCCACATTCAAGAATCTATTTTGACTAAAAACTTCGGTAACGTCACAATCCTTATAATCGGAAAGGTTAAGCGTTGTCGCTTGCGAAAACTGTGACAAATTCGCCACCACAATGATTTTTTGATCTTGATATGTCCTTGCAAAAGATAGGACCTTCGCATTGGAACTCTCAATGAATTTTAAATCGCCACGCCCGAACACGTTTAATCGCTTGCGCATGGCCAGCACATTTTTTATCCACCAAACCAGTGAGGAAGGATTTTCTTCTAACGTGGCAACGTTAAGCGATTCATAACGATAAACGGGATCAGTGATTACCGGCAAGAATAGTCGCTGTGGATTCGCATCTGAGAACCCGGCATTGATGTTAACATTCCACTGCATCGGTGTTCGCACTCCAAATCGATCGCCCAAGTAGACATTATCACCCATACCAATCTCATCGCCATAGTATAAAACAGGAGTACCCGGTAACGAAAACATAATCGTGTAGAGCAATTCTATTTTGCGTCTATCGTTGTTAAGCAAAGGTGCAAGTCGCCTTCGGATACCTGCGTTGTGTTTTGTATTTGGGTCTTTCGCGTAGGCTTTAAACAGGTAGTCCTTCTCCTCTTCGGTCACCATATCTAGACCAATCTCATCATGGTTTCTTAAAAAAAGTGCCCACTGACTGTTTGGTGGTGTTTGGGGTGTCTGTTCAATGATATCAATGATCGGATAACTATCTTCTGTACGTAACCCAAGAAATAGCCGGGGCATTAATGGGTAATTAAAGCTCATGTGACACTCCTGGCCTTCCCCAAAGTATTGCGCAGCATCCTCAGGCCATAGGTTTGCTTCAGCAATTAGTACACGATCTTCATAATGCTTGTCGATGTGCAAGCGCAGCCGTTTTAAAAAGGCATGAGTCTGTGGTAAGTTCTCGCAATTTGTTCCTTCCTCTTCAAATAAAAATGGCACTGAAGGTAACCGAAATCCATCTACACCCATCTTCATCCAAAAATCAACCACCTTAATCATTTCCAACTGCACTTCCGGATTATCAAAATTTAACTCCGGTTGGTGCCTATAGAAACGATGCCAGAAATAGGCTTTTGCTTCATTGTCCCACGCCCAGTTCGAAGCTTCATCATCTTGAAACATGATGCGTGCTTCTTTGTACTTATCAGGCGTATCACTCCAAACGTAGTAATCTTTGTACTTCGAACCTGATCGTGCTTTTCTCGATTTTTGAAACCATGGATGCTGATCCGATGTATGGTTCAATATCAGCTCAGTAATGACTTTGATGCCCCTGCGATGAGCCTCTTTTAAAAATAACTTGAAGTCTGCCAGCGTGCCATAGTCAGAATGAATATCACAGTACTCACTCACATCAAAGCCGTCATCCTTCAACGGAGAAGGAAAGAACGGCAAGAGCCAAATGGTGTTTATCCCAAGATCCTCCAGGTAATCGAGCTTTTGAACAAGGCCTGGAAAATCACCAATGCCGTCACTATTACTATCATAGAATGCCCTGACGCTTAGCTCATAAATGATCGCATCTTTAAACCAAAGCGGATTGTTTTTTCCAGTCGGCATACATTACATGTTTGACTCGTGAATTTCCAGCTGCATCACATGGAAAGGGATTTTGTTCGGGTTCAACTCCACGAAATTCCACTCTTGTGTCCACGTATAATATTCGTCTGTGATGAGGTCTTTCAATTTTAAATTGATCTTATCACCCAGTCTGAGACGCGCTTTTGGCAGCTGCACGTAACCAGATTGTTTTCCATTTGGATCTAAGTTGACCACGACTAAAATGATATTCGACAAGTCATCGGTGGCTTTTATATAGGCTATCAGATGATCGTTTTCAATTGGGCAAAACTGTAGATTCCAGGTAGATTGAAGTGCTGCATGTTCTTTGCGCACTTTATTCAGCAAACTCATGATATCTGTCATTCGATTGGTTTTTTTCCAATCGTAATGGCGCACTTCATATTTCTCAGAATTATAGTATTCTTCTTTGCCTTCTATCGGCATGTTTTCCAAGAATTCGTAAGAAGGCCCATAGACGCCATAGTTGGAGGAAAGCGTAGCCGCAAGGGCGTAGCGAAACAAAAAACTATTCTCACCTCTCATCTGTAAATGATAGGGCAGTATATCAGGGGTATTGGGCCAAAAGTTTGGTCGGAAATAATTTCGTGACGGTCCGTACACTAAATCATTCATATACTCGATAATTTCAGCTTTACTAACTCGCCATGTGAAATAAGTATACGATTGAGTAAACCCTACTTTCGCCAACGAAGCCATAATCCTTGGCCGTGTGAATGCCTCCGCGAGAAAGATAATATCAGGATGTGCTTTTTGAACCTCGATGATAACCCAATGCCAAAATGGAATCGGCTTGGTATGCGGATTATCTATTCTAAAAATCGTAACACCTTGTTCTATCCAGTAAAAGAACACCGACCGAAGTTCATCCCACAAATTTTTCCAATCGTCTGTTTCAAAATTAAACGGATAAATGTCTTGGTACTTCTTTGGTGGATTTTCAGCATACTGAATGGAACCATCCGGTCGCTGCTTAAACCAATCTGGATGTTCCTTTACATACGGATGATCTGGTGCACACTGAAAAGCAATGTCCATTGCGACATCAATTCCGAGTTTCTTTGCTTCCTCAATTAACTTTTTAAAATCCTCCAATGTGCCTAACTCTGGAAGAATGGACTTGTGTCCACCCCCGTCACTGCCAATCGCCCAAGGCGAACCAGGTTCGCCCTTCTGCGCCTTAACATTATTATTTTTTCCTTTTCTATTGAGCTTGCCAATGGGATGAATGGGTGGGAAATACAACACATCAAAACCCATCGCAGCCACGCGCGGCAAGAGCCGAACGCAATCTTGAAAGGTTCCATGTTTTCCAAGTTCGAATGAACTAGATCGGGGAAAGAATTCATACCAGGCGCTGAAGTTCGCCTTCTTATGCTCAACGGCAATTTCAACCTCCTCATCCAGGCGAGTTTCATTTTCTTTCAACGGGTAATCCTTGACGATCTGGGCGAAACCCTCGCTAAGCACTAGCTCTATAGCCTCTTTATATTTGCTGGTATCTTCGAGTTTTGTGGCGAGGTTAAGCAAATTCGCCTTTCCTCTCTCCGCTAGTGTCTTCAAGAAGATGGCGCCCTCCATCAACTCCACTTTCACATCGATTTTTGCAGCCGCTTTCTTTTTAAATCCATCATACCAGGTGTCAAAATGGTCGATCCAAGCATGGATGGTGAACATATAAGTGCCTTGTTCGTCTACCAAAAAAGACGCAGACCAGTCATCATTAAATGTAGGTTGCAGTTCAACCACATTCCATTGATTGGCGCCTGCCTTCTTGTAAAGGACAGAGGCGCGAATGTGATCGTGATCATCGCCAAATATCGTGGCAGAAACAATAACTGATTCACCAACGGTTCGTTTAGCGGGAAATAATCCGCCATCTACTATAGGTTGAACATTCTCAATAATTACTCTCGACTTCCCTTGCATGAACTATTTAATTTTTAAAATGAATGAACTATAGGCAGGCAGCTCGAATTCGGCAACCAGTGATTCATTGAATCCAATTTCAGCCCCACTTCGCAATAGATCTCTCCCCACATAAGCTTTTCCTTTTTCCAATTTCATGGCTGAAGCCAACTCATCCGGTATTAAAATCTTTACCTTCTCTAATTTTGAATTAAAGTTTGAAATGATGACAAGATTCTCTTCGCCATCCCATCGCGCGAAGGCACTTATAAAAGGTGAAATAGCAGACTGTTGGACGTTTGGAAGAGTGAGGTCAAAATAACTTCCACGTGCAATGGCCTGGTTAGTTGAACAGAGTTTTAAAACATCACCATAAAATTGGCGCAACTGCTTTTGCTCAACGCTCAACTGGCCTCCATCAAACTTTCCGTTGTTCACCCATTTTTGATGTTGAGGTACTCCCCAATAATCAAAAATGGTTGTACGCCCATCTTCTCCACCAAATCCTTCAGCTCCAGCACCAGGCTCACCTACTTCCTGACCGAAATAAATCATCACGGGAGATTGGTCGATAGTTGCGCTTACCACCATCGCTGGCACGGCCTTCCACGGATCACCTGCAAAAGCTGGTGAAGCAATTCTCTGTTCATCATGATTTTCCAGAAAATGCAGCATTTGATGATTCACACCCTTCAAGCTTTCTTGAATTTGCGGAATGCCCGCTGCATGAGCATGTTGATTTATCAACATGCGGAGGGTGTCGTATAACTGAACTTTGTCGTACAAGAAATCAAAGTGGCCATTGTCTAAGTAGTTTCGATATTCATTGGGGTTATATATCTCCGCGACAAAAATGATATCACTATTGATCGCCTTCACCTGGGGTATTGCCCAATGCCAAAACTCGACCGGAACCATCTCGGTCATGTCGCACCGAAAACCATCTACGTTCTTATTGGCCCAAAAGACCAAAATGTCTTTCATTTTATTCCAGGTGTCTGGAATCGGATCAAAGTATAACTTCCTGTTGTTCTGAATGTCGACACCGTAGTTAAGTTTAACTGTCTCAAACCATTCATTAATCCCAGGTGTTGCCGTGAATTGGTCGTTGCCAGTTACTTTGGCTGGAAACTCTGTATATTTTTTATCCTTGGTAGGAAATGCGTTAGGACCCAACGAATTGTACCCTGCCGGAGGCTGAAAAGATTGTCCGGGCAAGTAGTAAAAGTTATTCGTTGGTTTGAATGAAACCGATTTGTCATCGTCCTGACCCAAGTCCTTCGTGCCTTCAGGTAATGCATCACTTTTGTAGGTGCGTGCAACATGGTTGGGGACAAAGTCAATGATCACTTTCATTTGCGCCTGATGCGTCCGTTCCACTAATTGTTCAAACTCCTGAATCCGGTCCTTCACATTTACTGCGAGGTCAGGATTGATATCGTAATAATCTTTAATGGCATAGGGTGACCCTGCCCTTCCTTTTACCACATCAGCATCATCTAAGGGTATTCCAAATTCAGTATAGTCAGTTAGCAATGCATGCTCGATCACTCCTGTGTACCAAACATGGGTAACTCCTAATTCTTTTATACCAGCAAGTGCCGCTTCAGTGATGTCATTCATTTTACCCACCCCATTCTCTTGAATAGTTCCATAGGGTTTATTGGCGGTGTTTGGGTTGGCAAACAAACGGGTCATCATCTGGTAGATGATCATCTTTTCTGATTTTCCGGGCATAGCAGGAGTTTCTGGGATTCTTTCTTTGCGGGTAGAGCAGGCGGCCATCAACACAAGCAACCCGATCAGCAGATTTGACTTTGACATAGGCTTATCAAAGTTCCAAGATAAATAATACTTGGAGATTACAGCAGTACTTTGTCCAAAATTATAGGATATCTAAATCGTCAAAGTACCGAAAGAAATGACTTTGATTTCCTCGCAAACAAGAACTGGTTTCCGACAAGGCTAAAAGATTGCTCCAGCGATAGTAGCTGTCATCATGGTAGCCAGAGATGCCGCAAGCATCGCTTTCAATCCTAGCTTCGAAAGATCACCTTGTCGCCCAGGAGCCATGCCGCCAATGCCGCCAATCTGAATAGCTATAGAGCTGAAATTGGCAAATCCGCATAGAGCGTAAGTCGCAATTCGAATGGACTTTTCATCCAGTAAACCGGCTGCTTTCATTTGCGAAAGGTCCACATAAGCAACAAATTCGTTGATGACCATTTTTTGCCCCAGTAAACTGCCTACTTGTAGCGTCTGGCTCCACTCGACACCCATCGCAAAAGCAAATACCCTAAACACCTGACCTAATATGTATTGTAACGAAAAGCCATTGAATGCTCCTTTTGTACTTGATACCACAAATTCATTAAGCCCAGTAACTGCACCAACAAAATCAACGAGTATCCAATTGACTGCATAAATAATGGCAATAAAAGCGATCAACATGCCGCCAATATTCAAAGCTAGTTTCAAGCCGTCCGCTGCACCCGTAGCAAGAGCATCAACAAGGTTCACACCAATTTGTTCTTTGTTTACCTTGAGACGGGCGTCAATTTTCTCGGGTTCATCTTGAGGACAGAATATCTTCGATAAAACGATCGCAGCGGGTGCATTCATAATGGAGGCACAGAGCAAATATGTTGCGAAAAGCGTCTTCTCCTCGACACTTCCTCCACCTAGGAGTCCAACATAGGTTGCCAAAACGCTTCCAGCTATGGTGGCCATCCCTCCTACCATCAAACAGAAGAGCTCTGACTTTGTCATGCCTGCAATAAAGGGTCGCACTAACAAAGGCGCCTCCGTTTGCCCCATGAAAATATTGGCAGCAGCTGAGAGACTTTCACTTCCTGAGAGCCTCATTGTTTTTGTCATCACCCAGGCAAAACCGAAAACAATTTTTTGCAGAATCCCCAAGTAGTAAAGTCCTGCCGTTACCGCTGAAAAGAAAATGACCGTGGGTAACGCCTGAAAAGCAAAAATGAAACCGGTGTTAGAAGTATCTGTAGCGAGTGATCCAAAGACAAATTTGCTGCCCTCGCGCGCGAAGCTTAGAAACAGAACAAACTTCTCACTGGCAAACTCAAACACGTAGCGAACGAAACCAACCTTTGCAATCGCTAAGCCGATTACAATTTGAAGGGTAATGCCAATAGCAACCAGTCTCCAATCAATTTTCTTCCGATTCCCGGATAAAAGAAACGCAACACCGATCAAGAAAAGTAATCCGAGAAGCCCGCGTACATAGTCCATTTAAAAAAGTTCAAGTGCGATCAATACCTATCAATTTCTCTTTCCCAACTCATCTCTGATTTTGGCTGCCTTTTCATAGTCTTCCTTATCGAGCGCGTCTTTTAGCAGGTCCTTGAGTTTGTCCATGCTATAATTTTTGTAGTCATCGCTACCCTTTTTCACGGTCTCTTTTTTTGCTTTTGGCTTGGCTTCTTTTGGCTGCACTTTTTCCTTGTCCTCTTCTTCTTCTTGATCAGTTAAGACGATACCTGCCTCTGCCAGTATCGTTTCATAGGTGTAAATCGTTGCATCAAAACGCAGCCCGATAGCAATGGCATCAGAGGGTCTTGCATCAATTTCGGTTTTATTCAACCCATCGCTACAAACAATTTTTGCAAAGAAGACGCCTTCCTTTAAATCGGAAATAATTATTTCTTCCACATGGAAATGAAATGAACTCGAGAATGACTTAAACAAGTCATGAGTCATTGGGCGGTTCGGAATGATTTTTTCAATTTCAATCGCAATGGCCTGTGCTTCAAACATTCCAATAATAATAGGCAACCTGCGATTTCCTGATACTTCTCCAAGCACCAATGCAAAAGAACCGGTCTGTGATTGGCTCGATGATAATCCTAAAATCTCTAACTTAATCTTCTTCACTCAATCTAAATTACTATTTCGCCAACACTATTTATGAATTATCCAGAAATTCTTTTTGCTAATGGCTGGCTTTGATAGCGGCCGTTAATTTTGGCAGAATATCGAAGGCATCTCCTACGATACCATAATCGGCCGCTTTGAAAAAAGGTGCATCTGCGTCTTTATTAATCACAACAATTACCTTGGATGAGTTCACGCCCGCCAGATGCTGAATCGCACCTGAAATACCGACTGCTATATACAGCTGAGGAGCCACCTTTACACCGGTTTGTCCTACGTGTTCATGATGTGGTCTCCAGCCCAAATCAGATACCGGTTTACTGCATCCTGTACCTGCATGTAGTGCCTTTGCAAGGTCCTCCAGTATTCCCCAATGCTCAGGACCCTTCAGTCCACGGCCGCCCGAAACAACAATCTCTGCTTCAGGAAGCAAAATATCTCCTGTTGCTTTTTCGGTGGCAGTAGTGGTTGTATTAAAATCTGAGTCATTTAACGAGATGGCATAGGGTGTTACTGCAATTGTGTTACCTGTTTCTTTTGCTTCTGCCGCATTCTTTTTTAACGCCAGTACTTTCTTTTGATTCTTTAACTCGACAAACGAAAATGCTTTGCCCGTATAAATGCTGCGCTTCACAACAAAGCCATTGGCCGTATTGGGCAAGTCCACTACATTCGATACAAAGCTGGCGTTGGTTTTGATTGCAACCTTGGCAGCGACCGGTGTACCCAATGAAGAATTCGCAAGAACTAGTATGTCTGCATTTTCATCTTGCATAGCCTTCGTTAGCACAGATGCAAAAACTTGAATCACTGGTTTGTCTAATCGAACATCGGCTACGTGAAGCACTTTCGTTGCTCCATATTTTCCAACGGACGACAACTCCGTTGCTTCAATCGAACCCATTGCTATTGCAATTACTTCACCCGCTTTGAGGGCATTTGCATACGCAACGGCTTCCAATGAGGTCTTTCTAATTTTACCTTCTCCTACTTCTACAAATACTAAAACTGACATATCAATAAATTAAATATTTTAACCTCAACTTTCTTCTGGTGAATCATTAAAGAACTTTTGCCTTGGTCTTCAACAGGGTTACTAACTCAGCCACATTATCAGCGCTGATCATTCTGATGGCGCCTTTGGGCGGAGGCAATTCAAATTTTTGAACGACTACGGTCTTGTCAACCGCTATTGGCTCAACCACCTTTAACGGTTTGGTACGTGCCGACATAATTCCACGCATGTTAGGGATCTTCCATTCGGCAATAGGCTCCTGGCAGCCGGCTACCAAAGGCAAGTTAGCTTCTACGTTTTCATGCCCTCCTTCAATTTCGCGCTCCATCTTTACTTTAGATCCGTCAATTTCCAGTTTCATTACAGGAGATAAAGACGGGATGCCTAACATTTCGCCCACCATTGCGTGAACTACTCCACCATTGTAGTCGATCGATTCTCTTCCCATCAAAATGAGGTCAAACCCTTTGGCATGCTCTGCTATTTGTGAAGCCACAAAACAAGAATCAGTAGGATCAGCATTGACGCGAATGGCATCATCAGCACCAATCGCCAATGCTTTGCGTATCGTTGATTCTGTTTCAGCAAGCCCTATGTTAATCACAGTAACCAGAGTTCCGGGAGTAGCTTCTTTTAATTCAATGGCACGTGCCAATGCATAGTCGTCATAAGGCCCAATTATAAATTGGACGCCCGTAGTGTCGAACTTCGTACCGTTTTCGGTAAAATTGATCTTTGAAGTGGTATCCGGAACATGAGAAATACAAACTAAAATCTTCATAAAAGGAATAAGGGAAATGATTATCAGATGTTTAACAAAGGAAACTTAAATTTGGCTCAAGATAAAGGATAAAATTTTAATAAGAGTTGTTGGAAACCGAAAAAATCAAATGAACTACGAGCGGGTGAAAAACTTGGAGCAGTGGATACTAGAAGACCCCACCGAGCCCTTCAACAAGTATGCGCTTGCGATGGAATTAAGTGGCAAAGATCCTCAACGGGTTGGTTTGTTGTTTCAGGAATTGATGACCCAACATGCTGATTATCTGCCGACCTACTATATCGCGGCCGGCTTCTTCTTAGATCAAGGGGACCAGCCAAAAGCAATACAAACACTCGAATTAGGAATCATCGTTGCTAAAAAACAACACAACCTAAAAACCGAGAAAGAACTTCATTCCTTTTTGGATGAACTTCTATTTGAATAATGTAGTCAATATTGACCTGTACTTAGCATGACAAGTGTACAAGCTTCGAGTGCCTCCGCGCCCGATTCCTCTACCTTTTTTTCAAATTCAGCATTTTCTGTACCTGGGTTGAAGATAACACGCTTTGGCTTCAGGCTTAAAAGGTATTCATAATGTTCTTTTTGGTGCTGTGGGCCAATGTAGAGCGTAATCGTATTTACATCTTTGATCAACGGCCTGCTTCCGATATTCAAAATCGGCACTCCCAAAACTTCACCCGATTTAACACCAACTGGAACTATTTCATGACTGCATTCAATCAGCCTTTCGGCAGCTATAAAGGCATACCTGCTTGGATTTGTTGTTGCTCCAACGATGACCGTTTTCTTACTCATATTGTATATGCATTTCGCTCGAAAAAACTAAAGACTAACTACTTAAAAGAGTTCTTCTTATAATATAACTTGGCCATGGCCTCAGCGCAACGTTCACCGTCCATGGCTGCCGATACAATTCCGCCAGCATAGCCTGCACCTTCACCGCACGGAAAAAAATGCTTAACAGAGACGTGCTCTAGTGTCTCCTTATCTCTTGGAATACGCACGGGAGAAGAAGTTCTACTCTCCACTCCCACTACCTGTGCTTCGTTCGTTAAGTAGCCCCTCATCTTGCTTCCAAAATTCCTGAACCCCTGCCTCAAACCCTCTGCAATAAAGGTAGGAAGTACTTCATCCATGGCGACACTCTCAAGTCCCGGCTGATAGGATGTTGGTAACAAACTGGACGAACGCTTTCCCTCTACAAAGTCAATTAAACGCTGAGCCGGAGCGACTTGCGTTCCACCCGCTAGAGAGCATGCTCGCTTTTCAATCTCCGACTGAAAGTGAAGGCCGGCCAAAGCACCAAACTTGCTAAACTTCTGGTAATCGGATTCTTCAATTGACATTACTATTCCTGAATTTGCGAACTTAGAGTCTCGCCTTGATGGACTCATTCCGTTGACGACCACTTCACCGGGGGCGGTTGCTGCCGGAACAATGAACCCACCGGGGCACATACAAAAAGAAAATACGCCTCGCTCTTCGCCACTTACTTTTGCCTGATGAACCAGAGAATAGGAGGACGCGGGTAAGTAGGGACCTCGATCTATTTTACAATGATATTGAACCTGATCAATCAACGACTGTGCATGCTCGACCCGCACACCCAACGCAAAGGGCTTCGCTTCTATACTAATTCCACGTTGATGGAGCAATTCAAAAATATCCCTTGCTGAGTGACCAGTCGCTAATAGCACTGACGCAGCCTGCCACTTGGTACCACCTTCAGTGACAACACCTTGCATTTCATTACCCTTCAAAATAAAATCGATGACTTTAGTATTGAAATGAATTTCTCCTCCGGCCTTCTTGATCGTCTCGCGAAGCTCCGCCACTAGCAAGGGCAGCTTGTTCGTACCAATGTGAGGGTGGGCATCATACAATATCTCTTCCTTCGCTCCATGTGCTACAAGTATTTCAAGTATGCGCCTGATATCGCCCCGCTTTTTTGAACGAGTATATAGTTTACCATCTGAGTAGGTGCCCGCACCTCCTTCGCCAAAGCAATAGTTTGATTCCGGGTTAACAACATTTGCTTTATTGATCGCAGCTATGTCTCGTCTCCGTGCCTGCACATCTTTTCCGCGTTCTAGCAGAATTGGTTTGACGCCCAATTCAATTAGACGGATGGCCGCAAACATGCCGGCTGGCCCAGACCCAACAATAATTGCTGCCGGAGCGTTGCTCACATCGGGATATGATTTTTTATAAGTGATGTTTGAACCCGCTTCTTTCTTTGGAACAAGTTCCACCAAGAAATTAACTATTACTTCCCTGCCTCTGGCATCAATCGATCTACGTAATGGCTGTAAGAATAGTCCGCCATCATCTGTCAAATGTAGTTTTTGAAAAAGAGCAGGTTTAACAAGTGTCTCGTCAAATGCCTCTTGGGGTGTTAAATTAACTTCTACTTTCTGGTTCATAGGAAAGGTAGTTATCCCTTCATTTGGGTGAAAGACTTATAAAGGCGCAAGTTACGAGTTATTGTTGGCTCTGGATGATGCTTGTTGAGAAATCGTTCGCGTTATCTTCTTCCATCAAAAGAAAAGGAATAGCCAAAATTGATCCCAAAATTTGTGCTTGTAGAAAAGGAAGATTGATTGATTGACGAAAAAGAATTTTTATACAAATCATCAACATCAAAATTTCTAAACCCAATATTGTAAGCACCAAATATATCAATAGTGAATCCATTGCCATTGTTTCGTTCCATCAACCGCAGCCCTAGCAACACACCCCATTCGGCTCGTTGCTCTGATGCGCTTGCAGTGACTTTCGTTAGCGGAGAGATGGGTGAAAAAACATTGTTGAAGTGACTGATATTGGTAAATCGAACCTGGTGCCCAAAGTACCACATGCCCGTCTTAAGTGGGTTGTAAAATTTCTGCCTTACAGAGATAACGTTGCCCCGTTGAAACACTTTATTTTCAGGAACTTCGGAGTCTGCCGTGAAAAACGGATCGCGTAATCCTTCAAAGGCAAACTCGTGCCCGAGCCGCTCTTGATTATAAAATTCTATGGAAAGTGGAATCGATCCAATGAATGCAAATACAGGGTTGCCTCCGACAATCACGCCATGGTACTCTGGAAATAGAGGCGCAAAATAATGGAAGCCTTTTTGTTTCGACTTTTTAGGTACGACAATCGTATTGTTCTTCTTTTTTTGAAGCGCTGCACTAATTTCGTTGGCCAGCACCTTATCTTCATAGAAAGGCTTGTAGTACCCCGCTAGTTTCCCATCGGGCTCGTACAACTCCCAAGTGCCAATGCGTAAGTCATCTTCAATTTGACCTTTTGTTTGTAGCGAGCCATTGGGGAAAAAGCCTGAGTAAACTCCCTTGCCCCGATCAAACGTGCACTCTCCTTCCACTTTGCCATCTTGAAAATAGTATTGCCACTTTCCCTGATTTTTCTCGTCTACAATTTGCCCTTTTACTCGCAACTTACCGTCTTGATAGTATTCACGGTATTCTCCTACGCCATTCTGATAGGTAATCTCGCTTCGCTTACTCCCACCTTTGTTGAATGTTGACCAGTATCCATTCTTTTTGCCGTCAACAAATTCACCTCCCGAAAGGGTGGTACCATCTTCAAAGAAATAGTTCCAGCGTCCACTTTGTAGATCATTGGCGTACCAACCGGAAGCAGAAAGTTTGCCCGAAGGATAAAATTGCTTCCATTCACCATTCTTCTTACCATTCTCAAAATTACCTTCACTCTCCAGTGTACCATCTTCAGAAAAGAACCGCCAAAGCCCCACATTACGTGCTCCTGCTTTCGGGCCCTCTCCCGTTACTTTTCCAGAATGATAATACTCTGTAAACCTGCCATAATCATCTTTGTACTCGATCTCACCACGCAAGGCTCCGTCTTCGAAGTACATTTTCCATACACCTGTTCGATTATTTTCTTTATACTCGCCAGTTTCTTTGAGGTCTCCATTTTCATAATAGATTTTCCAAACTCCTTCTTTTGATTTCCCATCGATAGTCCCCTCCATACTTTTTTGCCCATTTTCATAAAAGTATTCCCACAACCCATAATTGGAGTTTGCTCGAAGAATTCCCTTCATGCGCAAATTGCCCGTCTCAAAATAAAACTCCCAGGCACCGGTGGTCTCGTTGTTTACAAATTGGCCTTTTGATTCGATATTACCATTCAAGAAGTAAGAGATATACCGCCCCTGTAGAATATTACTAATCGTATCTTTTACCTGGTATACTTCTTTTACGTTTTTCTTAGCGGCATCATGGTAGGTGGTGCGGGTGTTGCCCTGCCCTAAGACAAACAGAGGAAACATCCACAACAAAAAAAAAGCGCGCTTTTTCACGTTGTAAAGATAGCCATTCACAATAACTGCCAATAATCGAACGCCCTATTTTGGCTTTGCATGTTATAGTTTAACCGCTACAAGTTCTTTAACACACCCGCTTTTCCCCAATCTGCTTTCTCCTGATCTGACCACAATGCAGGGAAAAACATAATTTTTTGGAAGCGGGGAGGTAAATATTTTTGCCAGTTTGTACCACCGGTGGCTTTGATATCTTCCGGATCTCGTTGTAGGTACCGGCCTGCCGACTTCAAATGCGCCAGCGGCCATAACACGTTTGCCAGTTGATCAAACTCGCGGAGGCGAGAGACCACTTCGGGAGAGTTTTTGAAGTGTTGTTCATACAGTTTCGACAAATTCCGGTCGCGAAACTTCATACCTGTCGATTTAAAGAGCTGCAGGTATTTTTCTTCAAACTGCTGAAGCGTTAATGTCTTTTTTCCAGAAGCTAACTCAGTGGCTCCACTTCTCCAGTATAATTTTTCTACCTGAAGATCAAAGTCGCTGTATTCCCGTAACGCTTCACGCTCGTGTGGGTTGACTAAATTGATCATGTCCGTTGCACAAATTTCAATCAAGCGATACTGTGCAGATTGAAAGCCAGAGGAAGGTAACAATGACATCCGAAACTTCAAGAATTGTTCGCGCTCCATGCCATCGACCATCACAGTGAAGGAACTTTCTAACAATTGAAAATAGCGAATGACCCGATCAAGTCGTGCGATAAAAAAAGCTTGATCCACTGGTTGCTTGTCCGAAATCTGTTCGAGCTCCCATAGGATAAGATTAAAATACAGCTCTGTGATCTGATGGTAAACAATAAAAACCTTCTCGTCAGGAAACTGGGTCTTGGGGTTCTGCAAACTCAACAACGTATCCAGATGAATATAATCCCAGTAAGTCAGGTAGTCGGCATGCAACAACCCATCCAGGTAGGAAGAAAGATCTTGCCCCATCACCGCATACTTCTGCTGCAGCTTTTTTACTTGTTCTACCAAATTCGGATCGAGTGGTTTTTCCATTAAACAAAAGATGAATAGTGTTCTTTATAAACAGCTCCAAATAGCCTCTACTTTGGACTTTTGTGTAAATTTGGCGCTTTCGAAAAGAATAACCAAAAAGCCATGTCAAGCACCGCTTCCGCCAAAAAATCCTTAAAGCAAGATTTGTACGATCACCCTGATTTTTATCAAATCGATGACTTGTTAACCGAAGAGCATAAGTTGATCCGCAGTTCTGTACGTGACTTTGTCAAAAAAGAGATAAGTCCCTACATTGAAGATTGGGCACAACGTGCACACTTTCCTTACGAAATTGTGAGAAAATTTGGAGAAGTGGGTGCCTTTGGCCCTACACTTCCAGTGGAATACGGTTGTGGGGGTTTGGACTATATCTCCTACGGTATTATTATGCAAGAGATCGAGCGTGGAGACTCTGGAATGCGTTCTACAGCATCCGTACAAGGATCTCTTGTAATGTATCCCATTTATAAATTTGGGAACGAAGCCCAACGAAAAAAGTATCTTCCGAAATTAGCCAGTGGCGAATGGTTGGGTTGCTTTGGTTTGACAGAACCTGATCATGGATCAAACCCCAGCGGAATGGTCACCAACTTCAAAGACATGGGCGATCATTATCTATTGAACGGGGCGAAGATGTGGATCTCTAATTCACCAAAAGCCGATGTGGCAGTTGTGTGGGCGAAGAATGAAGCGGGACGAATTCATGGCATTATAGTAGAGCGTGGAATGCCCGGTTTCACAACACCAGAAACACATGGAAAGTGGAGCCTTCGGGCGAGCGCCACCGGAGAATTGGTGTTTGACAACGTAAAAGTGCCGAAAGAGAATTTGTTACCCGGCAAAAATGGTCTAGGTGCACCCATGATGTGTCTAGACTCGGCTCGCTATGGAATAGCTTGGGGTGCATTGGGGGCAGCAATGGACTGCTACGAATCGGCCAGACGATACACTGCTGAGCGCATTCAATTTGGAAAACCAATTGCGTCCTTTCAATTGCAACAGAAAAAGTTAGCTGAAATGCTTACCGAAATAACGAAAGCACAACTACTTAATTGGCGATTGGGTGTGTTGATGAATGAAGGCAAAGCGACTACACCACAAATTTCCTTGGCCAAGCGAAACAATGTAAATCTCGCATTAGAAGTTGCAAGAGAAGCACGCCAGATGCATGGTGGAATGGGGATCACAGGCGAATACCCCATCATGCGCCACATGATGAATTTAGAATCAGTGGTGACTTACGAAGGTACGCACGATATCCATTTGTTGATTTTAGGAAATGAGATTACAGGAATACCGGCTTTTGTATAACTCGTTTGTCGTTGTTGGTTATTCGTTGATCGAGCACGAGTATTCCAATATCTAACAACGAACAATGAACAACGAAAAATGAAGATAGTAACTGTACTCGGTGCACGTCCGCAATTTATCAAAGCCGCTACTGTATCGCGTGCGCTGAAGAAGTCAGCCATTGAAGAAATCATTGTTCACACGGGGCAGCACTTCGATGCCAATATGAGCCAGGTTTTTTTCGATGAGATGGAGATCCCTCACCCCAACTATAATCTCGAGATTCAAGGGCTAAATCATGGTGCCATGACTGGACGAATGATGGAACAAATTGAACATGTATTGATCAAAGAAAAGCCGGCATGTGTTCTGGTTTATGGAGATACCAACTCAACTCTCGCTGGCGCTTTGACAGCTGCTAAACTTCACATCCCGGTGGCGCATGTGGAAGCCGGGCTGCGGAGTTTCGAAATGAAAATGCCGGAAGAAGTCAACCGAATACTTACCGACCGCATCAGCCAGTTATTGTTCTGCCCTACCGAAACCGCAGTTGCCAATCTGGAGAAAGAAGGCTTTCGAAACTTCCCTTGTGAGATTGAAACGCCTGGAGATGTGATGTACGATGCCGTACTCTACTACCAACAAAAAGCAGAGACTGTCGCAACGATTGTAGGAAAACTAAACCTCACCCCTAACCACTTCGTGCTTTGTACTATCCACCGCGCAGAAAACACCAATGACCCCGAGAAACTTCGAGGCATTTGTGATGCCTTGAACGAAATTAATAAAGAAATGCCGGTGGTACTCCCCTTACATCCTCGTACAAAGGCTTACCTGAATTCGCTGGCAATCTCTCTGGATGTTACGATAGTCGAGCCGCAAGGTTATTTCGACATGTTATCGCTATTGAAAAATTGCAAGTTGGTAATGACAGACAGTGGTGGGTTACAAAAGGAGGCTTTTTTCTTCCAAAAATTCTGCCTTACTCTTCGCGATCAGACAGAGTGGGTAGAATTGATCGATGCAAAAGTAAACTATATCGTGGGCTCAGAAAGAGCTGCTATTCATTCCGCGTTCAATAGGCTAGAGAATGAGCCCTATCCTACTACTGGCGCGCTGTATGGCAAAGGCAACGCTGCGCAGTTGATCGCAAAAAAATTAAAAGCGAAGTTTAACTAGTCGTTTTCAAGTTAAATTCTTTTCGTAGAATTTCAATTATCAATGTACCCTTTTACTAATATTCGTTGAACGGGGTTAACGGGGTCATTTGCATAAATAGTAAGCGCCTTGTTTTGCAGTCCTTCGCGGCCGGTCGGATCGAAGCGAAACTCGATGGTGGCTTCCTCATTTGGCTTTAGTTTCATACTACTCAAATTGACCACCAGGCAAGTACAATTACTCTGAATATACCTGACGATCAGGTCTTTCTTACCCCTGTTCCTTGCTTTCAGCAACCGAACGACTCCTACACCGTTTCGGATTTTCCCAAAATCCAATTGGTAGTCGTTAACCACCAAAGTGGGTGCTGTTAACTGCTCTTCGGGTGTGAGGGGGGCAAAATATTCTTCGACAGTGGCATACACCGGAAACTGTTTTTCAGGCATCATTTTGTCGTTTGTTTTGATCGTTACACTGTTGGTGCAAAATCCATATCTACCCTCAACATTGGCCCGGTAAACAATACTGAATTTTGCAGATGACTTGGGTGGCAACACTTTAGGATAAACTAACTTAATGTGTGGAGGTGCTATCACGTCCAGAATCTTGATTGAATCATCTCCATTGTTGTAGATCGGAAAATCAACTGCAGGGTTCTCTCTATTGAGAAAGACTTTGCCAACATTAAATGATGTATTTCTAAATCGAAGATTTCCCTTCTCCACTACCAAATCATATGGCCCTGTTTCAGACTTTTTATCAATTACATTTCCTTTTATCTGAAGAATGACCGTAGAACCCTCAAAGTCGGTGGTGACTGTCAGTGATTTATTGAAATAGCCTGGGCGCCCTTTCGGGTCAAAGCTCGCCTTAATTTGCCCTGACTTGCCAGCCGCAATGGGTTCCTTTGTCCATCCGGGCGTGGTGCAGCCACAAGATGGTTGCACGGATAAAATTGTAATCGCCCTTGTTGACTTGTTAATAAAAATAAACTCGTACTCCACGGGGCCATTATGTTCAACAACATCACCAAAGTCATGGCTCTTGTCTTGAAAAAATAGCGGCTCTGCTGCCTGGCCAAAGCTTAGCTGGCAGGCAATCAGTACCCAAAATTGCAAAAGAAGTGCTCTCGTTATCCTCATTTTCTATTGATTGCCACAAAGGTAAATAAGAATTGCCAGCCCATCGATGGTTTCCATTTTGGTTAGTTCTGTTTTTGCTTTACATTTACTATTGCCTCGTAACTTTGGTTTAAGTGAATCCACAGAAATTTTATTGGTTCGTTCAAAACTACAACTCTCTGCTGCTGGAAGACGCCAACCAACTGTTCGAGCTGGAACGCGAATATCCCTTTAGCCAAGTCATTCGACATTTAGTAGCGCGTGTGACACAAGATTTAAATCTACCCGGAAAAGATGACGCGCTACGGCAGAGTGCAATCTATTCCACCGATCGTGCAGTGCTCAAATCTATTTTGACTGCTCCGCGAGTTGAGCGCCAAGCGGAGATTAAGGAAGAAGCTTTCGATGATCCTACTAAACCGCTTGTAGTCGACCAATCCAGTCACTCAACAATATCTGAGTTAGAGGGTGCCTTGCCCGATGGAGCTTTTCACTCAACGGATATTTATGAGGAAGTGGAGCACGACTTGGACCAACTCCACAAATCAATGCATCGTTTTGAAGAGGTGGTCGAGCAACTAGAACACAGGGCTCATCCACTGCCGACAGACCCTGTCATCCCCTCAATTGGAAAGGTTGCGTTAAAAGAGACAGAACTCATCGAACAAATAAAAAGCTCGAAGCAGCAGATCAAGTCAGAAGACGTAAAGCATAGCGAACAAACAGAGATCATCGATCAATTTATCAAGACTCAACCCACCATCGGTAAGGGTAAGCCCATAGCTGAGGCCAAGGATCTGACTGAAAAAATCGAGTTGCATGAGACACACATCGTGTCCGAGACCCTGGTGGAGATTCTGCTGAAGCAAGGGAAGAAGGAGAAAGCTATAGAAATGCTCAAAAAGTTGATTTGGAAGTTTCCACAAAAAAAGGCTTACTTTGCAGCCCAAATTGAAGAGCTGAAAAAATAAGTTATGTGGTATACGTTATTCATTATCCTGGCGATTGTTTGCGCAGTATTGTTAGTCCTTGTGGTATTAGCTCAAAACTCCAAAGGTGGAGGATTATCTAGCCAATTTGGCGGATCGGGCGCAAGTAATCTGATTGGTGTAAAAAAGACAGGTGATGTTTTAGAGCGTCTTACCTGGGGTTTTGCAATTGCCATCATGGTTTTTTCTTTGGCGACCAATTTTACAGCACCCAGTTCAGGTGTGGTAACAGACGAAATTTTGGAGCGAGCAAAAGAGCAACAGGCGGCTCCTGGAATTGATATTAAGAAGGCTACACCAGCAGCGGATAGCACCAAGAAATAAGGTGCTTATCCGATTCTGGATAAGTTCTTTTCGGAAAAAATCTATTCATTGCTTTTCTAATTAAAAGCAGCTTTCATTTTGGTGGGCTGCAGGAGCGATTAAACGCATTCCGTTCTAACTTCAGCGACCCGAAAATCAAATATTATTGGATTGCCAAAAAATGTAATCTACGTTCCGCTATCTTTATTTTCCTGCCAATCTGCCAATAATTCCATTTTTCGATACCGATTCTGTCAAAAATATCCACAATTGGAGCCGCTTTAGAGTAATAGTGTCAAAAAAAACCACCAAACACCTCTGGCATAATAGTAGCTACCCCCAGAGCGACCATAAGTCACATTCACAACTAAACAACTAAAATAGATATGGCAAAAATCAATTTCAAACCTAATGAAGATCGCGTGCTGGTAGAAGCTTCTGCCGCTGAAGTAAAGACCGCTTCGGGGCTGTACATACCTGATACCGCTAAAGAAAAACCACAACAAGGAAAAGTAATTGCCATTGGCGATGGCCTGAAGGACAAGCCCGTTACTGTTAAAGTGGGCGATAAAGTACTTTACGGAAAGTATTCAGGCACTGAAATCACTATTGATGGAAAAGAATATTTGATTATGCGCAACTCCGATATATTCGGCACTATTTAATTCACAATTACTACTAAACAAGATATACTATTATGGCAAAAGAAATAACATTTGACACCGCAGCACGCGATAGAATTAAAAAAGGCGTGGACAAATTAGCGAATGCAGTAAAAGTGACGCTAGGGCCGAAAGGACGCAACGTGATCCTTGACAAGAAATTCGGCTCCCCTACCGTAACAAAGGACGGTGTGTCAGTAGCTAAAGATATCGAATTGAAAGATGCGATTGAAAACATGGGTGCTCAACTCGTGAAAGAAGTAGCTTCAAAAACGGCTGATGCGGCTGGTGATGGTACCACCACAGCAACTGTCTTGGCTCAGTCTATTTATGGACATGGCATCAAGAACGTAGCTTCGGGCGCCAACCCAATGGATTTGAAACGCGGTATCGACAAAGCGGTAGAAGCGGTTGTAGAAAGTCTTAAAAAACAATCGAAGCCTATCAAAGGATCTCACGAAATCACACAGGTAGCTACCATTTCATCCAACAACGATCATGAAATTGGAAAAATGATTGCTACTGCGATGGAGAAAGTAGGCAAAGACGGAGTGATCACGGTAGAAGAAGCAAAAGGTACTGAAACCGAAGTAAAGACGGTGGAAGGTATGCAGTTCGACCGCGGTTATTTGTCACCTTATTTCGTGACCAATACGGAAAAGATGGAAGTGGATTTAGAGAGCCCTTATATTTTGATCTACGATAAGAAAGTATCGTCTATGAAGGAGCTTCTTCCTATTTTGGAGGCGACAGCTCAAACAGGAAAGCCTCTTTTGATCATTGCCGAAGAAGTGGAAGGCGAAGCCCTTGCTACCCTGGTAGTAAACAAGATTCGCGGTGCCCTACGCGTGGCTGCTGTAAAGGCCCCAGGCTTTGGCGATCGTAGAAAGGCGATGCTTGAAGACATTGCAATCTTAACTGGTGGCAAAGTAATCAGCGAAGAGACTGGCATGAAGCTAGAAGATGCCAAATTGGAGTATCTTGGAAAAGCAGAAAAGATAAACATCGATAAAGACAACACGACTATTGTAAATGGTGCTGGCAAGAAGTCAGAAATCACGGGCCGTGTAAATCAAATCAAGGCTCAGATTGACGTCACTACATCAGATTACGACAAGGAAAAGTTGCAAGAGCGTTTGGCTAAGATTTCCGGTGGTGTAGCAATCCTGTACATTGGTGCAGCTACCGAAGTGGAAATGAAAGAGAAGAAAGATCGTGTGGACGATGCATTGCATGCTACACGCGCTGCGGTTCAGGAAGGTATTATCCCTGGTGGCGGTGTTGCATACATTCGCGCCATTGACGCGTTGAAAAATGTTGCCACTGACAACGATGACCAAGCGACTGGCGTAAACATCATTCGCTTGGCGTTAGAATCACCTTTAAGAACAATTGCTGAGAATGCTGGGCAAGAGGGTTCTGTTATTGTAAATAAAGTGAAAGAAGGCAAAAAAGACTTCGGCTACAATGCGGGAGAAAACAAGTTTGAAGACTTCTTTAGCGCAGGCATTATCGATCCTACGAAGGTAGCTCGTTTGGCGCTAGAGAATGCAGCTTCTATTGCTGGTTTATTGCTTACTACTGAAGCCGTTGTCTCTGACATTGCTGAGGACAAAGAAGCGCCTGCGATGCCACATGGTGGCGGAATGGGCGGAATGATGTAATTCTGATAAGAATAAGTTCATTGAACCCTTTCCAACAAGTTGGAAAGGGTTCTTTTTTTGAATTCCGCTTCAATCGTTCAATCAATTGTGTTTTTGATTAACTTGCGTTTGTAAAAACTCACACCCACTATGGTCATCCATAACAACTTTCAAGACTTTGTACTGTTTCTATATATCCACATGGCTTTGGCGGATAACTATTTACATCCGGCTGAAGAGGAAGTAATACTTGGTAAAATGTCGAAGTTGTTTCCAACCGAGGCAAATCCAAAGCTGAAGTTTGATGCTGCATTGTTGCATTACAAAACGTTACCGCACAGCGAAGCAATGGATATCATACGCGCCACCTTCAAACAGTTTGACCACATCAAGTTTGCACAGAAGTACAAAGTGTATACCGACATGTATGACGTGATAAATGCGGACGGGAAAGTGGAAGAGGCCGAAAAGATTGCGCTTGACGCATTGAAGGAGATTATTGATTTGAATTCGGAAGTAAAGTCTTAGAGCAGCTGACCGTTCTGATTTTTTGAAAGCCTCATTTTTAAAATGTGGCTTTTTCTATTTAGATCAAAAAATATCTGACTTGCACAAAAAAAGTATCCTCTATTTTCCGCGAAATCTGCAATTTTAAGGGGTTTTTCGGCTACATTTATATAATGTAAGTATATACAATTGCATAAACACAGACGTTGTGTGTAATACCCGCCCGACAAAGTAGTGTTTCATTTCGCACAGTCAGGCACATTTGCATTGCCGCACGTCCGACACTCAAACCAAAGCAATGCAAAAGAGCCTGCCTCTCCCTCCCGCGACCCCAGACGAAAAATTA
>JANNQG010000024.1:0-149456 GCA_031400595.1 Cyclobacteriaceae bacterium | reverse complement strand
CCAAGAGGGGAGTAGCCATTACACCTGCTTTGGAGGCCGCAACTACTAACGCATTGAGCTTGTCTTGCGCGTGCCCCTTCTGCACATTGTTGCCTTTCACCTTAGCAATGTTCGGCACATGAAGGGATTCATCGGGACTTGGCATGATGTGTAAAAAATGTATGCTCGCCTTCACCTGCGCAGCGATTTGCAATGCGACTGTCGTTGCGTTTTGAGCGCATTCAGAAAAATCCGTTGGCACTAAAATGTTTTTCATAAAGTAACTGAGTTACTGGTGAGTACTACTTTTTCGATTTTATGGTGTATGTCCAAACCGGGCACTTTACATGATTGACAACACTTTCGGTAATACTGCCGGAAACGAAGTGAGAAAGCCCTTTGCGGCCATGGGTGGCCATGGCTAACATATCGGCCTTCACTTCATTTGTAAACGCGATGATTCCGTCAGGCTCATAGCGATCGTTGCGGATGTTGAGTGTATAGTTGCGAAATTCAAAATGTTTCGCGTAGTCTTTCAATTCATTGTCGCGCACAAAGTTGAAAGGCGTATTTAAGAACAGGATATGCAGTTTGGCTTTGAAGAATGCCTGCACGACCATCAGTTTCTTGATAAAATCGGTTTGATTTAGCTCTAAAGAGGTAGGGAATACGATATTCTTAATCTTTGAAACCGGAATAGCTTTGCGAATAGCGAATACAGGGACTTTCGAGAATCGAACGATTTTTTCAGTATTGGATCCTACAAAAAACTCTTGCAGCCCAGAGGCCCCATGGGTTCCCATGACAACCAAATCCGGCTTCTTCTCTTCTATGAAGTCGCGGATCATCATAGAGGCAGGTCCGTGAACGACAAAAAATTTAACTTTTTTATACCCCTTACCAAATTTCTGCTGCAATTTGTCAAAGCTCTTCTTGGCATCTTTTTCCAATTCCTTGCTCATCCCCAGGTTAAATGCATAAGTGGGCATTCCAAACGAGGCTTCATATGCTATTGGGATGTCAATCACCTTTACTACCAATACAGATCCCTTGCTTTTTTTCGCAAGGTCAATGGCGAATTTAAAGGCCTCAATAGCTGGCTCTGAAAAATCGCACGGTACTATTATCTTTTTCATATCGTGGTTTGTTTATAGGTGTTAACGGTTCAATCAAATTAAATGTCAACGGTTAAATTGATATTACAACTTATTTATTGCGTTTTTTAAACTTTTGTAGGTGCTGCTTATTTCTGATTTGATATCATCATAGGCTGCGGCTGGCAACGCTTTTAACTTCTTTGCATTCTTTCGAAAAGATTCGATAGACTTTCTCACAGTAGCCATTTCCGACCGGAAGCCTTCTTTGATTTCAAACTTCTTGATTCCAAATTTCAAGCGCAGGATCTCTAGTTTGAGCAAGAATTTTTCGATCTCATGACCAAAATAGCCCTTCACTTCCATTTTATGCAGCAACGATTTGATTTCCTCCTCCAGGGCAATGGTGGCAGCGATCAGTGTCTTTATCTGCGAATCAAATGACTCCTTTGATTGAACCTTGCCAACCTGAAGCTGTAGTTCCACCGCCTCAAATTTCATTTTCAGTGCCAGTGGAATCGGTTGATCCAAAGCAGACTGAACGGATTTTTTCAAGGTGCTTATACCCCTGACGAATTCCTTTTTTACGTCTTCCAGTTTTTCTTTGGCTTCTGATTTGCCCAGCGATAGTTGAAGAGCCAGTTCATCAATCTCTTGTTGGGCTTGCAATAATCCCTCCGCCATTTTTTCCAGAAGGGGTGTTTTGATTTTGGTTTCGATGGTTTTCATAAACAATGTCATTTGATTTGATACCGTGATTCGTCAATCACAAAACTCAACACGGGTAATTTGGAATGGAAAAGAACACTTTCTGTAACTCCTACCAGATAGCCCGCTTTTTGCTTTCTTAGATGAGTAGCCATCGAAATTATTTGAGCATTCCTTTTCTTCGCACAAGTCAATATTCCCTCATCTTTCTCGGCACTGTTTTGTATTACATGGTGAAACTTGACTCGCTTTTGAACAATCGTAAACTGTTTCATTCTAGCTTCCATCGTGACGTCATCTACAAAGTGGTGGGGTGTATTGACGTAAGCCAGATCGATATTTGCACCAACGTCACTTGCTAAATTTTTGATAGTATTTATTATTGGGTTCACGTTTTCGTCAAAGTTCGAGGCGAATAGAATTTTTTTGATAGAGCCAAAGGTGAAATTCTTTTTGACTCCCAGTACAGGACAGTGCGCCATTCGAATCACTTTCTGCGCGGTCGAGCCAATGTACTTGAGCTCGGTATCTCCGGCTCCATGAACTCCCATTACGATTAAATCTATTTTGTTCTTTTTGGCGAATAGTACAATTTGTTCAAAGGGCACCCCACCGTAAACATGTGTAAATACGTTGCGATCTTTAAATACTGCCTGTTTGGAAAACTTCTCCAACTTTATTCTCGCGTCTACCAGCGCCACTTCCAATGCTGGATACTTTTGTTGTGTCGAAACAGCCAATTTGTGCCACCCTACTGGAATTTTGGCTAGATGCAGGAGATGGATATTACCACCTGTTTTTCGAGCAATTGTCACTGCTGCTTTGGCTGCGCTGGAGGAGTAGGGCGAAAAGTCGATCGGAACAAGAATATTTTTCATGGCTATTTAATTTAAATAGTTTTGACTTCATTGCGACCTGTTTTGTTGACTCTTTTGCTATAACTAAGTTAACTTAGTCTTTCGAACTGAAATACCTCGGTCATCATTACTCCGCATGATTTTCATCATCTGCTTTCGCGGTCTTATATTGCAGAAATACGACAAGAATCTGTCCTGCATTTGATCTTGGTCATGTGAAAGCATCAGATTATTCTACTATCTTTCTTAGGTGATCAGGCCTCAGGTTGGTTTTCGAAATCATGAAAAAGTTAAGCTCATACGCCAATAAACGATTTAAAGTCCTCTCTGATTGCTTACTTAGTTATCATCAAATTGATGACCCGGAAGTGCTTCATTCTATACGGGTTGAACTGAAGAAAGTCAAATCAATTCTCAATCTACTTCAATACGGTTTACCCAAACTTAAAGGCCATAAACATTATATTCCCTTTCGAACTATTTTTAGAAGAGCCGGAGAGATTCGTCAACCAGAAGTTATCTACAAGCTGCTATTACAAAATCAAATTGAAGGAATTACAGATTCACAAATCCCTAATGCTGACCGGGAAGAACGCTTAATCGCGGCATTTAAGAAGGACGTGCCAATTTTTATAGCAACAGTGACTGCTAAAAGAAGTAAATTGAAGGAGTACATAAAAAATCTTACTGAAAAAAAGGCTGGAAAATACTTAACAAAAAGAAGGCGACAGGTAAAACGTCTGCTTTTCCCTGTTTTCGAACCAGATGCACTTCATAAAACGCGAAAAATTATCAAAGAGATTATTTTTCTTGACTGGGTAGATAAGGACAAGCCGTCAGTTACTTTTCTTAAGAAGATAGAGAATAGAATTGGTCAATGGCACGATAAACAAGTCTTGTTGAAGATTTTGAACAGAGCTCAATATAAAGATCAATCTGCTATTCTGATAGCCAGTTGCCAGGAAGATTTAGTGAATCTAAAAATGGCTATTCAAACGCACTATGGCAAAAGAAAAATTTGAAACGTTATTATGAGAATTGGAACCAAGATTTAGCATTGTTGAAATGGATTCGATCACTCATATAGCACTAGGCGGATTACTGGGTGAGGCTATTGTCGGAAAGAAACTTGGAAAGAGAGCATTGGTGTGGGGTGCAATTGCCCAATCAGTACCGGATATTGATTTTCTTGCATCTTTCTTTGTAGATGCTTCACACAATCTACTTGCGCACAGAGGGTTTACTCATTCATTCTTGTTTGCATTGATCATTACTCCAGCGTTGGCATGGCTAACCTCATTCCTGTATCGCGAGGAGGGGATTGGTTATCGGAAATGGCTTGCTTTTTTTGGACTTCAAATTGCGATACATCTGCTGATTGATTCTTTGAATGCGTATGGTGTAGGTTGGTTAGTACCCTTTTCTGCGCAACGGTTTTCTTTTAACGTGCTTTTTGTGGCGGATCCGTTTTACTCGATTGGTTTGGGTATTTCTTTCTTAGCATTGCTTGTTATCCCTTTAAAAAGCAAATACCGCGTTAAGTGGGCATTTGTCGGTTTGGTTTTATCGTCTGGTTACCTGTTTTACACGTTTACCAACAAGTATGGAATTAACAACGATGTGCAACGAATCATTGAACAGCAACATCTTGCTTCCGTTCGCTACTTTTCCACACCCACGCCCTTGAATAATTGGTTATGGTACATAGTTGTAGAGGAGAAGAATGGCTACCAAATTGGCTATCGCTCGGTTTTCGATCAAAAGGACTCCACTTTGTTTCACTACTTTTCAAAAAATGATTCATTGCTGCAGCCTATTCGCTCGCGCGAAGACGTGAAGCAGTTAGTTCAATTTTCCCAAGGTTACTATACGGTCAGTCAGCGCTCGGACGCGTTGGTTTTTAGTGAGCTCCGCTTCGGCCAACAGGCTGGTTGGTATGACCCACAGGCGAAATTTGTCTTTGAGTATGATTTGACGCATGCTGATAAAAATCAACTTGCCGTGCAGCGAGGTCGTTTTGCCGGGTGGAATGCGGCTGGTATAAAAGCGCTCATCAATCGAATAAAAGGGATTTGAAAGACGATTTCAAGATTCAGTCAGGCGCTTCGGTCAGGGTCAGCACAAAGCGCACCAAAATCTAGCGACTTTTTTGAGTTGTATTATTCCCGTTGCTTGAAGTAGAAAGTGAAGAGAAAGAAAACAGCCTGATAACTGACATAGGCACACCACTGAAAAAATCTTTTTAATAAGCCTGCATGTTGAATTTGATTTTCAGTAATTCGGACACAATCGTTTAGCATAATTGCTTGCAATGTATTTTCCACGTTTACTGCAAAATCATGATCTTGCACAGCAAGGTTCAATTCAATACTTGCATAAGCACTGATCGTATTTACATTATAGGAACCCACTGTGGCCCAGAGACTATCATATACCGCCAGTTTTCCATGCAGGATGCTTTTTTGGTACTCATAGATTTCAATATTCTTGCTATAGAGCCACCGATATAGATATCGTTCAGCATACTTCGCAAGAGCAATATCGGAAGTTCCGGCTAAGATTAATTTTACTTTTACGCCTCGTTGAGCTGCCTTTTTTAATTCTTTTCTAAATTGATCGTTTGGTAAAAAGTAGGCTGACATGATCATAATAGTATCTGCCGCTTGACGAAACATGCTGAGGTAGCTGTTGGTAATTTCTTTTTTACCTCGCACCCAGTCATTGATGTTGACGGAAACCGGACTATTGATGAATTGTTCACGGTAGTTTGGGCTTCTTCCCAGCAGTCGTTTTAATGAGCCGGGTTTCACTCGTTGTTGACAAATATAGGTCAGCCAAAGTGCGACTTCTCCTTTTGCGTAGATGGCCCAGTCAAGCCAGGCAGGTTGGTTAGGCAAATCATTATAACGGTTACTGATGTTCATTCCTCCGACTAAGGCATGAGTATCATCAATGGTCACAACCTTGTGATGCAATCTTCTGCCTAGATAGAAATATTTACTTTTTAGCAGAGTGTCAAACATTCGAAATTCAATCCCTGCTTCTTTTAATCCGCTGATAAAGGAGTGTGAGAGGTGGCCGGAGGCATATCCATCGACTAACAAAAATACTTTTACACTTCTTTGAGCCGCAGCTTTCAATTCGTTAGCAATGTCAGTACCCGTTTGATCTTCATCAAAAATATAAGTCTGGAGGTAGATTGATTCTTTTGCCTGGCTGATCAAGTCTTTTAGTAAACTAAAGTATTCTTTGCCCCCGTGAACGAGACTGACGTCAGGCAAGGTGGGCATACTCATTTGGGTTTTTGAGGGTTGAGGAGAATGGGTAGAAATTAAATTGAGGTTGGGTTGAACGAGAGGGAGTAATATATCGACAACGGTATCCATTGGTGTCCACGTTTATTATCTGCATTCGTGAGTTTACTCATGAAAAACGTAAATAGGATAGTCGGCTGTGGCACTTAGTTGCTTGATCACACTTTTATGTAAAAGCGACTCCATCATACCAATTCCATGATGAATGGAGCAAAGTGCCAAAGCATCGATACTATTTTTCACCATGTATTGATTGATCCCAAAGCCAATATCGTCAGCGTATATCGTTTCGAAATTGACGCCCGTCAGATTGTCAACTACTTTTAACTCGTCTCGGATTTCTTGCGATTCCGTTTCTTCGTCATGTACGTACTTCTTTTTTACTTGTAGTATCGTGATCGTTGATTCAAGTAAATTGGTAAATTTTCTCAACTGTGTCAGCGGAAGTTCATGTGATTCTTGGTAATCAAAAGCAAACACCATGGTAGAAATGTCCTTGTAGCCACAACCCGTTGGTAACAACAATACGGGAGTATTGGATTTTTTAACTACCTGATAGGAGCGGCTACCAAAGAAGAATTCATAAAGATCATCTGCGCCATTCGTTCCCATTATTACCAAGTCATACGAACTTGCCTTTGCTGCAATTACGTCACTCAGTCGGCCGTTGGATGGTTCTACCTCCGACAGGCAGGTAATTTTAAAGACCTTCATAACTTCATAGCTGCGATCGTCTAATTGCTCAGTAATTGATTTAGTAGCAAGGTATTTTCCTTTGATTACTTCTTGCGGGGGTAATGAAAAAATGGACTGGACGTTTAATAAGGTCAATTCTGCCCCTATTTTTTTGCATAGTTTAGCGGCATAGGCAATGGCCTGATCCGCTGTTTCTGAGAAGTCGGTAGGACAAAGTATCTTTTTCATAAAATTCAATTTTATCTTTTTTACCGATGAAATATTCTTTTGATAGTTTGAGTTGCAAATCTGTCTACCATGAGATAAAAATTAGTGTTTTTCGCCTTTTCTACTTGTTGAGGACAATGTGCTAAATTTAGCTGGCATTGCATTTTTTACCCATGAATATTGTTGGGTAAGATGGTGATCTTTGTCACTTGAAAAATGACTGATCTAGTCGAGATGCTCTTGCTATTGTTTAATAATTCTCCCGTCTTCCATCTCAATGGTACGGTGTGTGTTTTGGGCAAACTCCTGATCATGGGTAACTACCAGCAAGGTTTGTTTGTTTTCTTCTGCGAGTTTCTTAAAAATATCAAAAACGATCAAACTGTTTTTCTTGTCCAAATTGCCGGTGGGTTCATCGCACATGACGATACTGGGACTATTGATCAGGGCACGGGCAATGGCTACGCGTTGCTTTTCTCCACCAGAGAGTTGGTTAGCTTTTTTGGCTGCCAGTGGCTGAATGCCTAAGGTATTCAACCTATCCATAGCGAGATCCTTCACTTCAACTTCTGAATGAGTACCAAGTTTGAGGCCGGGGAGCATTACATTTTCTAATACGGTAAATTCATTTAATAAATAGTGAAACTGAAAAACGAAACCAATTCTTTCGTTGCGCACCCTAGCCAGTTGCTTTTCGGTTCTTCCCCTCATTGCCTGTCCACCTATGTACAAATCGCCATCATAGTCGGTATCCATGGTAGAGAGGATATAGAGCAGGGTAGATTTGCCACATCCTGATTTGCCGGTGACTGACACGAACTCACCCTTTTTAATGATGAGGGAAACATCTCTTAGCACCGGAATGGTGACCGGGTCATGAAAACTCTTGTTGATGTGTTCGGCTTGCAGTACAATGCTTTCGTCCATACTATTTGCCGCGAATGATAATAACAGGATCTACTTTACTGGCTTTACGAGAAGGTGCCCAGCCAGCCAGATAGGTTGTCACCAAAGAAAAAATAGAAGCAATCAGATAAAAAGCAGGATTGTAATTGATCGGATATGTTCTAATGGTAGGTAGGGAAGGAGTATTAAACGGAATTTGATCGATGAACATGGAAAGCAGAAAACCAAAGAACAGCCCTAACAGGCCACCAAAAAAACCAATGCTTAAGGCAATGAATAGGAATATTCTATTCACATCCAGGCCAGAGAAGCCAGTCGCTTTCAAGATGGCGATCGAATCCATTTTTTCATAGATCATCATATTCAGAATATTATAAATTCCAAAACCGGCTACAATCAACAACACGATTCCCACAGAGTACGAGATCAACGATCGCACGGAAGAACCGGTTTCAAATTGCGAGTTGGCCGTCTGAATATCTTCCGCATCGGCTTTGAAAAGTTTCGCAAACTCTTTGGCGACAGGTGGTGCTTGTTTGATATCAACCATTTTTAGTTGAATATCAGTAACGTAGTCGCTTGGTTTACCTAGTATTTTTTGAGTAGTACCGATGGATGCATAACTCTGCACTTTATCTAACTCTTGCAATCCAGACTGAAAGAAGCCTACTACTTTAAGTGAAAACTGTTGCTGTTTAGCAGTGGTAACCAGCACGACATCGCCTATGTTGGCTAGCAGCTTGGCGGCCAGCCCCTTTCCTAAAATAATGCTGTTGGATACATTTTGTATGTCAAGTGGATTTCCTTGCGTGACATAGTCACTGAAATGAAACAAACTGCTTTCTTCGCGTGCATCGATGCCATTGATTACACCGGTAATGTCGATGGAACCATCATTAAAGAAAACTTGTGCGGTGATTTTAGGTGCTACCCCAGCCACTCGGTTGTCTTTTCGTAAGGCCTGCATGATTGCCTGGCTATTATATATTTCTTGTCGGCTACTACCCGATTTTATGGAACGTATGAAATTATAACTGCCTTTGTAGTCTTTTGACTGGTTGATTGGTTGATCCAGATTGGGCTTGATCTCATTAAACAATCGGATGTGAGCAGTACGATTTAAGATGAGCCCATCGAGCAAGTCATTCAAACCTGTCATGAAACTGAGCAACGTGATGAACATGGTGATGCTAAAGGTCACACCGATAGCAGCAACTAAAGTTTGCTTCCAGCGTGCCAAGAGCAATGCTTTGGCGATGCGTATGATTAAGCGAACTTTCATGGATTAGGCTTATAGATCACATCGGAAGCGGATAATCCGTTGAGGATTTCCACTTTATGGTAATCCCTTAAGCCAATGGTTACCCTGCGCTTTTCATTTTTATTTACCAACACCACAGAATCTCCAATCAGGTAATTTCTTGGGATGGTGAGAGCTTTCTCTTTGGTGTTGATAACGATGTTGGCCTCAACCGATAGATTAGGGTAGAGTATGGCCGGCTTGGAAATGAATTTTGCATTGACGGTAAAGGAGCGAGATTGTTCGTTCATGAGTGGCTCAATCTTGGTTACCTGTGCTTCAAATACTTGTCCTTTATAGCTGTCCATTGTAAAGAGTACCTTCTGTCCTTCTCGCAAACGCACAATATCAAATTCATCCACTTTCATTTCTAAAATGAACTCGGAAGCGTCTCCGAGAATAGCTACCGAGTTTAGGGTGTTAACAAATTCTCCTTTTTCCTTTAAGATTTTATAGACCCTGCCATCTACATCTGCTTTGATGGTATAATCTCCGGCAAGAGCATTGCTAATCTTTAAATTATTTTTAGCCTGATTGGATGAAAATTCTAACTGCCTTTTTAAATCGTGGTAGTTTAAGAGTGACACATCATAGTTGGTGACGGAGTTTTTATAGGCCAACTCGCGCTGCTCTAATTCGACCATGCTGCCAATCCCTTGTTTCCTTAAAATTGCCTGCCTTGCAAACAGCATTGAATCATTTTTTAGTTTACTGTATGCTAGATCGCTGTTTACTTTGGATGCTTTTAGTTTATCTGTATTTGCGTTAAGATCTGCGTAATCAGAAGCCAACTTAGCATTGGACGAGTTTAGTTTGGAAGGCTCATTCAATATCTTGAACAGTGGAGCACCCTTTTTTACCAGGTCTCCCTCCGTTACCAATATTTCCTGGATAAGACCGTTTACTGTAGAGTAGACCTGATATTGGTTTTTGCTTTTGACAGTCCCGGAAGCATAAACAGATTCAGAGATATTGACAACCGCAGGAGACGTTACCTCTGTCTTTTTTTTACATGAAAAGACGATGACCAGCAGCAGGGGAATTATAAAAAATTTCATTTTACTTATTTGTAGTTGAGCAAATTACTGAAATTAACTTGTCTGCTGGATAAAGATTTTTCTGATCTTTTAAGTGGCTATTGAGTTACTAAAAATGAAAAGTAGTTCGAATTTTCACAAATCTTGCAAAAGAGTTGATTCTCTTTGCTGACGATCATCATAATATTTTTTGACATTTGTCAACAGTAGGAGAATAAGTTCATTTTGAGCCTTCGCAGGGCATGGTGTCAGTACTTTGTGTAAAACACCTTGCCGTTGCCTTAATTTATCCCTATTTTTTCATTTCATCTTTAAAACAACCTCATGTCACGACTCATTTCCTTCTTATTGCTTCTATCACTTGGCGCTAGTGCACAAACGGTGTCTCCCACTTATTATAAAGACCTTCAATATCGAATGATTGGACCATTTCGTGCGGGCCGCACCGTAGGCGCAGTTGGAATTCCATCACAGCCCAACGTATTTTACATGGGTGTGAACAATGGAGGCGTATGGAAGACGGATGATTTTGGCCGTACATGGAAACCTATTTTTGATAAGGAATCGACAGGTTCCGTAGGTGATATCGCGGTTTCTCCCTCGCATCCAAATGTCGTTTACGTAGGAAGTGGTGAAGGACTCCATCGGCCTGACTTAGCTACCGGAGACGGGATGTTCAAGTCAATGGATGGTGGAAACGAATGGAAACATGTTGGTTTGAATGATGCGCAGCAAATAGGTCGTGTAGTAGTGCATCCAACCAATCCTGAAATTGTTTTCGCGGCAGTCTTAGGTCATCCCTATGGCGCGAATGAAATGCGTGGTGTATACCGAACCAAAGATGGTGGTGCTAGTTGGGAAAGGGTTTTATATATCAATCATAATACGGGTGCTATCCAAGTTGAATTTGACCCAACTAATCCGGAGATCTTATTTGCTGATCTGTGGGAACATCGCGAAGGCCCCTGGGAGAATGCATCTTTCTCAGGAACAAATAGTGGTCTGCATAAATCAACGGATGGAGGAACAACCTGGCGAAAGCTGACAGCTGGCTTGCCCACTGAGGCTGAAGGCTTGGGCAGAATTGGGATTGGAATCTCCAATAGCAATCCGAAACGAATGTTTGCCACAGTTGATGCTAGAGAGCAGGGAGGAATATATAGAAGTGACGATGCCGGTGAGAGTTGGAGATTAGTTAGTAGTGAACGCAGAGTATGGGGACGCGGAAGTGATTTCGCAGAGATTCGAGTGCATCCGAAAAATCCAGATGTGGTGTTTGCAGCCAACACGGCATCCTATCGCTCTGTCGATGGCGGTTTGACATGGGCTTCATTCAAAGGGGCACCCGGTGGAGATGATTATCATCGCATTTGGATTAATCCACTGCAACCGGACATCATGATTTTCGCTGCCGATCAGGGCGCTACTATCACGGTGAATGGAGGAAAGACCTGGAGTTCGTGGTACAATCAACCCACGGCACAATTGTACCATGTATCAACAGACAATCAATTTCCATATTGGGTGTATGGCGGTCAGCAAGAGAGTGGCGCGATAGGAACATCGAGCCGTGGAAATGGTGGGCAAATTTCTTTTCGCGATTGGATGGGCGCAGGTGCAGATGAGTATGCCTACGTAGCACCTGATCCAAAGAATTCAGATATCATTTATGGTGGAAGAGTAACACGCTTCAACAAGAAGACAGGTCAGACACAAAATGTGGCACCGGAAGCATTGCGTTCTGGTCAATACAGAATGCTTCGCACTTTGCCACTGCTTTTTCACCCGGCTGATCCAACAATGTTGCTGTTCGCCACCAATGTATTGTGGAAAACACATTCAGGTGGAGACCAATGGGAAATAATCAGCCCCGATTTGACAAGAAAACAACCTGAGGTACCCGCAAGCATTGGGGATTTCAAAACCGAGAGCTTAAACACCATGAAGCAGCGAGCAGTAATATACTCACTCGCTCCATCGCCACTGGATAAAAATATCATATGGGCTGGCACCGATGATGGATTAGTTCATGTTACCACTGATGGAGGAAAAAATTGGAAAGACGTAACACCCCCCGCTATCACTTCGTGGGATAAAATCTCGCAGTTTGATGCCAGTCATTTTGATACCAAAACAGCATTCTTTTCGGTGAACGCGTTCCGCAAAGATGATTTGCGCCCACATATTTACAAGACTAACGATGGTGGCAGTACGTGGAAAGAAATAATAAATGGAATCCCAGCTAACGGATCTGTCAACGTAGTACGCGAAGACCCCAAACAAAAGGGATTACTTTTTGCGGGCACAGAGCGAGAAGTGTTTTTCTCCATCGATGAAGGAGAAAATTGGCAATCGCTCAGAAAAAATATGCCGGCTACTTCCATTCGTGATTTAGTCATTCATGAAGATGATTTGGTGATTGGTACGCATGGACGATCATTTTGGATTTTGGATAACATCAATCCGCTCCGAAATCTCGCCAATGCTTTTGCGGCTAAGAGCGCCTACTTGTTTCCTCCAGCCCAAGCAACTCGGGTTCGCTACAACATGTTTTCTGACACACCACTTCCACCGGAAGAACCGGCCGGACAAAATCCGCCTGATGGTGCTACGATTGATTACTGGCTCTCAGCCAACGCTAGTGTGGTACGTATTGAAATTGCAGGGTTAGATGGTGCGGTAATGAGGGTGCTTTCGAGTAAGGATCAGCCAGAACCAATAGACACCCTTTCGATTCCTCATCCTACGTATTGGATAAGACCGAACCAAACGATCTCCACTCAACCCGGTCATCATCGAATCGTTTGGGATTTACGTCATGATGCACCAAAAGGAGCAGACCGACAATTTGCGATAGCCGCTGTATACCACAATACGCCAAGCGGTCCGGTGGGACCTTACTTCCTACCGGGTAAATATAAAATCAGATTGATAGTAGATGGTACAATTGTACAAGAACAGGAGATTCATATTCGACTAGATCCCCGAGTGACTTTCTCAAATGACGATTTGGTTTTGCAATCAGTTCAGTCAATGATGTGTTATAGATCTTATAATGAGTTGCTGGCGTTGAGAAATGAGATTGATCTGAAATTGTCTAATCCAAAAACGAAATGGGGGAAAGGAAAGCAAGAACTCCTTGTTGCACTTCGCGGAGAAGGCCGCCCCGAAAATCCAGATGTTATGTATGGAAGTATTTCTGACACATCCATTGAGAAAGAAACGATCGTGGCACTTCAGGAAAAACTATTGTATTTGATGTCTGTTCTACAAAGTACAGAGGCTAAACCAACGGCTGCACAGGTTCAAGCGGTGGTAAAGCTCACAACAACTGCCGTAGAACTAAAAAACAGAAGTACTAGCATTTCTAAATAGAACAAAATCTGTTTGAATAGTAACGATTTTGTTAAAGAAAAACGGCATCTATTATGAACACTCTTTTTTCTTGTACCGTGAAGTTATGTAAACCTAAAAAATGGATTTCGAAGCGAACTTCCATTGCTCATTTGCTGATTATGTTTTTAGTGACATTAATCTCTGCGAGCTGTAGGCAAGGCCAGTCCGATGTTGTTGATAAACTGCCTGATGTGTTTAGTATTAAAGAAGAACATGAGTTATCCGGAAACTCTCTGATTGAGAGACTATCGTATGTTACTCAATTGGACAATTTAAGTTCAACCGGCTGGGATGAATATCGATGTAGTGCATCAGCAGCCATCAATTGTTATTTGTATATGGGGGGCAGTTGGCAGAATTTGGTTTCTACATTGGAACTTCCCGAGTCGAATCTGACCTACGCTAACGTTCATCATGCGCAGGAAAAATTATACATTTTGTCGGGAGGAGATTCGACCGGAATGCTTGGTCAGTACTATGCGAAATGGGACAATCGTGGCGACCTAACTGGGTATAATGTAAAAAAAGATAATCTTCTCACATTTGTTTTTGAGAACTTGAATATGTACGCCAAACCAATCCTCCCATTGAAATTGACGGATACCAAAGGAATGCAACAGGCCATCAACGATATGTATCACAAGCCTATCTTACCCATTCATTCGGAAGATCTTAGAAACAAGAAAAAGCAAGTGGAAGCCTATTTTAGAAAGAATCCGCAAGGTGCTATATTTATGGGGGTAAATGAAAATTCTAAAACTGGCGAGACATTACCAGCGATTGATGAGCGAATTTCGTCACAAAACCACTATGTAATGTGTGTGAAAATCGATGGGCACTACTATGAGCTGGATACCTGGAGAAAGCCAGGACAGAAAGCCTTATCAAAACTGACCGACAAACAAGTAGATGAATTGCTATACAATACACATAACATGCTTCTCGAAATGTATTTCAAATAGAGTTTACAATTGATTTCTTAAGAACGTGCTTTCAAAACCAATATCGATTACATTCACATTAAAAAAAGAACAACATGCCAACTTATCAGCTTAAAATCAACGGCAAGAACCTACAGGCAGAAGCCGATTCGGATACACCGCTTTTATGGGTATTGCGAGATAATCTAGGATTAGTAGGAACAAAATACGGTTGTGGCATCGCACAATGTGGTGCGTGCACGGTTCACCTAAATGGCGTGGCAGTTCGTTCCTGCTCGTTGCCCATCTCAGCAGTGGGTGCCAAAGCGGTGACAACCATCGAAGGCTTATCTGAAAAAGGTGATCACCCGATACAACAAGCGTGGAATGAAGTTGATGTGGCGCAGTGTGGGTATTGTCAGGCGGGACAAATCATGACAGCTGCTGCCTTGCTTGGCAAGAAATCAAAACCAACAGATCAGGAAATTGAAACCGCGATGAACGGAAATATTTGTCGATGCGGCACTTATCACCGCATTCATGAAGCAGTAGTCTTAGCCTCAACTAAAACGTCAAAATAATCACAACATGGAAGCTACAGCAAAGACCAACAGACGTGATTTTTTGAAGTTAGGACTTGCCACCGGGGGTGGATTGATACTCGGATTCCATTGGAATACCTCCTCAGCATCTTCCTTCGGAGTTGTAAACCCTGATCTTTTAGATGACATCAATTTCAATAGTTATTTATCCATTTCTCCAGAAGATTTGGTAACCATTTTTTCACCGAATCCTGAATTGGGTCAGAATATTAAAACTTCTTTTCCAATGATAGTGGCAGAAGAATTGGATGCCGATTGGACGAAAGTGAAAGTTGTGCAGGCAATGTTGGATACAAAAAAATACGAACGTCAATTGACGGGTGGGAGTGGAGCTATTCCACATTCTTGGGAAAGATTGCGCAAAGCAGGGGCCACAGCCCGGCAGATGTTAATAGAAGCCGCGGCTAAAAGGTGGAATGTTTCCATATCCTCCATCACAACAGACACAGGCCTCGTCATTCATGCGGAGAGCGGAAAGAAAGAAACATATGGTTCTCTTGCTAGCGAAGCTGCAACCATTCCTGTGCCTACGGAGGTGAAACTGAAAGACAAAAAGGATTTTAAGATCATTGGTCAGCCCATACGCAATGTCGATAGTCAAGATATGATAACCGGTAAGCCACTCTATGGTATTGATTTTTACCGGGAGGGAATGATGATCGCTATGATCCAGCGCCCGAAATCTTTTGGGATGAAAATAAAATCAGTAGATGCTAGTGCAGCTAAATCAAGTGCAGGAATCACTGATGTCGTTACATTCAAGAATAACGTGGCAGTCGTTGGCAAGTCAACCTGGCAAGTAAACAAAGCGCGCAAACTGTTGAAGATTGAATATGAGGTAGACGGAAAAATTGAAAGTACAGAAGATCACGATAAGCTCTTCAAAGATTTACTGGAAAGTAAAGAAGCAACAGTAAGACGGAAAGATGGGGATGTGGATGCGGCCTTTGCAAGTGCAGCCAAAGTAATCTCTAGGGAATATCAATGTCCGTTCCTACCCCACAATCCGATGGAACCAATGAATTTCTTTGCTCATGTGCGGCCAGATGGAGTAGAATTAGTGGGGCCTTCACAAACGCCAGATATGGCACGCAATGAAGTTGCTAAATTGCTGGGCATCGCGCCAGATAAAGTCACGTTGGAATTGACTCGATTGGGAGGTGGTTTTGGAAGACGTTTGAAAGCCGATTATGTATTGGAGGCCGCAGAACTCTCTAGTCTCATTAAGGCTCCTGTGAAAGTAATCTGGACGCGCGAAGATGACATGGGCGGTGGAAGCTATCGCCCGGCTGTTCGTTATCGTTTCCAGGCTGCCCTAGACGCAAGCGGAAATCTGGTTGGATATAAACTTCGTGGTGTAGGCATTAATGCTGGCAACTCTACGCGAGAAGACAATTTCCCTGCCGGTGCGGTTGATAATTTGCTAATTGATTCTGTAGAACATAAATCAGCTATCACAACAGGCGCCTGGCGCGCGCCCATTACTAATTTTCTTGCCTTTGCTGAACAATCTTTCTTGGATGAAGTAGCAACCGAAGCAAAACAAGATCCTGTTCAGTTTCGACTGAACTTATTGGATAAAGCCAATAAAGCACCAATAGGGGCGATTAAGTACGACATTAACCGAACGAAAGTAGTGATTGAATTAGCTGCAGAGAAATCTGGTTGGGGGAAGAAAAAAAATGTAGCACAGGGATTTAGTGTATATTTTTCACATCGGTCGTATGTAGCCCAAGTGGCAGAAGTTGAGATAGTAAAAGGAAAACCGGTGGTCAAGAAAATCTATGCTGCAGCCGACTGCGGAGTAGTAGTCAACTTAAGTGGCGCAAACCAACAAGTGCGTGGTGGTATCGTAGATGGTATGGGACATGCTTTTTTCGGAAACCTAACGTTCAAAGATGGCGCTGCCGAGCAATTGAATTTTAATAGTTACAAGTTAATTAGATACAATGAAGTGCCCGAGATAGATGTTCATTTTGTTAATAATGGAATTGATCCAACAGGCTTAGGTGAGCCTGCACTTCCACCAACTGGTGGAGCGATCGCGAACGCACTTTACAAAGCAACTGGAAAGCGACTATACAATCAGCCATTTAATAAACAGGAAGCATTGACTGGAGTAATTTTGAATCCGAAGGGATAATATCGGATGGATTTGCTACAGGTAAAAGCAGTTAGCAAGCAACGACAGCATCGGTTTGCGGTAAAGAATATTACTTTCTCTCAAGCCCGACTACAAAAAATTGCTATTGCTGGCGAAACGGGAAGTGGGAAGACAACACTGTTAAAAATTATCGCTGGGTTAGAGCAACCAAGTAGTGGGGAAGTAATTTTTCAAGGTAAGAAAGTGGAAGGTCCCGAAGAGACGCTTGTCGCTGGCCATCCTTCCATTGCTTTCTTGCCTCAGTATTTCGAGTTGCCCAAATTTCTACGCGTAGAGCAGGTGCTTTCTTATGCAAGTCATGTTAGTACTAGCGAAGCGAATCGGTTATTTAAGCTATGCCAAATTGAGACTCTCTTAAAAAGAAAAACTAATGAATTGTCAGGAGGGGAGAGGCAGCGGATTGCGTTGTGTCGATTGCTAATCGGACAACCCGATTTGTTGCTGCTCGATGAACCTTTCTCCAACCTCGACATGGCGTTGAAGATCAAATTGAAAGATGTTATTCAGGACATCTCGACAAAACTAAAAATTACTTGCCTTCTTGTTTCCCATGATCCTGATGACACGCTTTCATGGGCCGAAGAGATCATTGTGTTAAAAGAAGGAAAAGTGGTGCAAAAAGGAACACCAGAAGAAATTTATCGTGAGCCGGTGAACACTTACGTGGCTGGGCTATTTGGGAAATTTCTCCGGTTGAATGACAAACAACAAAAATCACTTGGTTATCAGAAGAGAAAAATTGTCAGGCCAGAAGATTTCAAGTTTGTTAAAAAGAATAGGTACAGTTTGGGAGGGACTGTGCAAGAGATAGCTTTTTTAGGGAATAGTTTTGAAGTGAAAGTATTGGTAGGAGAGACCGTTGTAAGCATAAAGTCAACGAGAAAGTTAAAAATCACCCAACCTGTTTTTATTGGGCTAAAAGGCAGGTTCTAGCACGTCCCGAAATAGAACCATTTTTTGGCTTCTCGTTCGTTCTTCGTTCTAGCTGTTATTAGGTAATGGGCTCGAATTTGATTAGCTTGCCGTGTTTTTTAGGGAAAATCATTCTGATTCTGTGCTGTGGTAGTACTACTTCAGCCACCTCTTCTAATCATTTGAACTGAAAATACATTGTTTCAGACAACTTTGTCTTGAAAATACGTGTTATACCAAAGAGAACGGAAGTGTAGACGTAAAAAGTAAATAAACAGAATATGCAAAAAGCAACATTCGATCGGAGTCAAAATTCATTTTTTATTGCCCTGAAGGCGAAGGTAGATCGTTATTTTTCTGAGAATAAACTGGATCAGGCTGGTAATAACCGATTGTATATCAAAGGGGGGATTCAAGTGTTGTCAGCCATAGGTCTTTATGTGACGGTTGTATTTTTCAATCTTCCACTTGCCGTATCAATTGCGGTAGCGGTATTATTGGGTTTAAACATGGCATTGCTAGGTTTTAACATCATGCACGAAGGCGGGCATCAGAGCTTTTCAAAATATAGTTGGGTAAATAGTGTGGCAGCCTATTTTCTGAACTTATTAGGTGGAAGCATCTACTTTTGGAAGGTAAAACACAATGTAAATCACCACACTTTTACCAACATTGAGGGCGTTGATTCGGATATTAGTGTTGAACCTTTTATGCGCTTGCATCCTAGTCAGCCTTTGCGAAAAATGCATCGTTATCAGCACATCTATTGGTTTGTGTTGTATGGGGCTTCGTATATGGCTTGGATTTTTTATGATGACTTTGTAAAATACTTCACTCGTAAGATTGCTGTGCACATGGATGCTAAATCTCTGTCAACGAAAGAGCAAATAATTTTTTGGGCGACAAAGTTTTCATATGTAGGTATTTACCTGGTGTTGCCAATCATGATGCTCGGTTGGGTGAAAGCCCTGGTAGGATTCTTTATTGTAACTTTTGTTTGCGGTCTTTTCATCAGTATTGTATTTCAGTTGGCCCACGTAGTAGAAAGTACGGCCTATCCTGAACACAAAGAAATAGAAAAGGAGTGGGCGGTTCATCAAGTAAGTACGACTTCCAACTTTGCTACCAAGAGTGGTTTTCTTTTTTGGTTGTTGGGAGGATTGAATTTCCAGGTGGAACATCATTTGTTTCCTCGCATTAGCCATATTCACTATCCACAAATCAGTAAACTAGTGAAAGAAACCTGTGAAGAGTTTAATATTACTTATAACGAATACACATCCATGTCAAAAGCGTTTTTATCGCACCTGTTGCATTTGCGCAGGATGGGCATGGCTTACTAAATTTTCAATTCCAATTATTACATGAGACAATTAAAGATTGTTAAGCAAATTACCAATCGCGAAAATCAATCGCTGGATAAGTACTTGACAGAAATCGCAAAAGTAGATTTAATCACAGCCGAGCAAGAGGTGGATTTGGCGCGAAGAATTCGTGCCGGAGATCAGATGGCTCTAGAAAAATTAGCCAAAGCGAATTTGCGTTTTGTTGTTTCTGTAGCGAAACAGTATCAGAACAATGGCATGTCACTCGGTGACTTGATCAACGAGGGCAACGTAGGTCTAATAAAAGCTGCGGGACGTTTTGACGAAACGCGTGGATTTAAGTTTATTTCCTATGCGGTATGGTGGATTCGTCAGTCCATTATGCAGGCGCTTGCAGAGCAATCACGAATCGTCCGTTTGCCGTTAAATCGAGTATCTTCACTCAATAAAATATCAAGGGCGTTCTCTGAGTTGGAGCAAAAGTTTCAGCGCGAGCCTACACACGAAGAGTTGTCAACAAAACTGGATATTGGCATCGAAGAGATAGAAATTAATCAACGAATCTCTGGCAGACAGGTTTCGATGAATGCTCCTTTCGTTCAAGGTGAAGACAATAGCTTGCTAGATGTTCTCGAGAATGACGGAGAAGATAAGCCAGACCAGGGATTAATGGAGGGCTCGCTAATCAAAGAAGTTCAGCGCGCGTTGTCGACCCTTTCGGATCGCGAAGCAGATGTGATTTCTCTTTATTTTGGCCTTAATGGAAAGCATCCTCTTACATTGGAGGAAATTGGCCAGACATTTAGTCTTACACCAGAACGTGTGCGTCAAATAAAAGAGAAAGCAACAGTGAAACTCCGTCAGAACGGACGAAGCAGGCTGTTAAAATCTTACTTGGGTTAGTAAACCTTATTTTGATTCTTCTGGTACGGTAGCAGCTACGGGCGTTTTCCGAACAACCTTCAAAAGGAAGTTTTTATCAAGGCTCAGTTCGTAAGTGGCTTCCTTCATTAGCTGCATTGCCTTTGTCGATTGTTGTAAAATTTGCAAAAGGTCATGGGCAATAATGGAGCCCTTGATGTTGTTAACTGCCTTGCCATTGGCTGCTTCCAAGACGAAACTATAGCCGGATTTCACCTTTTGTCCCATCGCCTTGAATTCATGGCCATACAACTTGTATTGTTGTGGCTCCTGCTCAGCCGCACTCATTAATTTTAAAATCACAGGTCGGTATTTGTTCCAAATGGGCGAGTAGGGGTTGTAATCCACGGTAGGTTATTAATTGGTAATAATTTGGTAAAGATAGTTAATTCTGTCGGAAGCCAGCCTAAACGTTTTTAGCCAAACAGGACTGCTTAGACCAACTCGACTTTTTTCTTATCGAGATAATCCCACACTAAGCTACTCGCGCCTAAAATGGGCGCGGCCTGGTTTTGCATAGCCGAAGGAAGTACTTTTATTTTTCCTCGGAAGAGCGGCATTAGGTTAGCCTCCATATGCCTGATGGTTGGCTTAAAAATTAAATCGCCCGCCTGAGAAAGGCCTCCAAACAAAAAGATAGCTTCTGGATCAGTATGAACCACCGTCTCTGCTAATTTCATTCCTAAAATACGTCCCGTGTATTCATACGCTTCTCGTGCAACTATATCCCCTCGATGCGCAGCTTCGGTGATCATTTTAGTATTCAAGTGATCGAAGCTAATACCGCGCAGCTCGCTTGGTTCGAGGTGATCTGCTAACAATTTATAAACTGTTCGCTTAATGCCAGTTGCAGATACGTATGTTTCCAGGCATCCACGCTTTCCGCAGTTGCAATATCTACCATTAGGATTTACAGAAGTATGACCGACCTCGCCCGCGATGCCATGATGGCCGTTCAATAAAATGCCTCCACAAACGAAGCCACTTCCAAGCCCGGTACCAAGCGTGATGACCACAAAGTCTTTCATGTTCTTGGCGTTCCCATAAATCATTTCGCCCACGGCAGCCGCATTGGCATCGTTGGTAAGAATACAGGGTATTCCAAACTCATCTGTAAAAAGCTTGGCCAATGGTAGAACTCCTTTCCATTTTAAGTTAGTAGCACGTTCGATATTTCCGGTGTAGTAATTTCCATTGGCAGCACCTACGCCAATACCCACGATCTTTGCATCGGAAGGTATTGACTTCATTCCTTCTCGAAGAGCATCAGCCATGCCACTGAAGTAGTCTTGGAATTCTTCGTATTGAGTGGTGGGTATATTTCCCTGAAAGTGAACGTGACCCGCGCGATCAACAATGCCATACTTTGTGTTTGTTCCACCGATATCAATACCTACGGTAAGTTCTTTCATTTCCTTAACATTAAATGGAAAGTATTTTGGCGATGCGCAAAGATTCGTTGTCGATTTCGTGGTGGTGGGTCATGATCAGATCAAAACTGTTGTAAACCATCACACCATTTTTTACTCCCACCATGACATCATACTTTCCATCCAGTAAACCTTCCACTGCGGCTACTCCCATTTTACTAGCTAGTACTCTGTCGAAATAGGTGGGGGTACCACCTCTTTGAAGATGACCAAGAATGGTCACTTTAATATCGAAGTAATTATTACGTTCCGAGAATTTTTTCGCTAGTTCAATGGCACCACCGATTTTGCTTCCTTCAGCAACCACAATAAGACTTGATTTCTTGTTCGTTTTTTCGCCTTCATCCAAAATATTGAACAGGTCATCTAAAGTCATCGATTCCTCTGGAAGAATCGTGACAACGGCACCACCCGCAATACCGCAGTTAATCGCGATGTAGCCCGAATTTCGCCCCATTACCTCAATGAAAAACAATCGGTTATGTGAGATGGCCGTATCTCTGATCTTATCAATCGCCTCTACAGCCGTGTTAGTGGCAGTATCGAAACCAATCGTATAATCGGTTCCAGCAAGGTCATTGTCAATCGTGCCTGGAATGCAAATGGAGGGTATTTGGTATTCTTCGTAGAATTTGTGGAGCCCGGTGAAGGTACCATCTCCGCCAATAGCAACAAGCGAATCGATGCCGTTCTTTTTCAGGTTTACATACGCCTTTTCACGCCCCTCTTTTGTACGAAATTCCTGACTACGAGCCGTTTTTAGGATAGTGCCGCCTCGCTGGATTATATTTCCAACCGACCGAGCGCCCAGCTTAACAATGTCTCCACTGATCATGCCTTCGTATCCTTGAATAATGCCGTACACTTCTTTCTTATAATAAATAGAAGCACGGACTACGGCACGAATGGCTGCGTTCATTCCGGGTGCATCGCCACCGGACGTAAAGACACCTATTTTTGAAATTTTATTCTCCATTGATCTATTTGAGAAGTCAAAAATAATGGATGAAGCCCAGTTTACAAGAAGGTTATTTTTGTGTGGTGATTATTGCGCTTTCAATCGTTTGAAATAGTTTATCAGTCCATTGGTTGATGAGTCGTGGGAAGAAATAGCCTCTTTTGACTGCAATTCGGGAAGAATTTTTTTGGCCAACACTTTTCCCAGTTCCACACCCCATTGGTCAAAACTGAAAATGTTCCAGAGCACTCCTTGCACGAAAATTTTGTGCTCATACATGGCGATCAGTGCTCCCAATGTTTCGGGAGTCAGTTTTTCAAATAGGATTGAATTGGTGGGTTTGCTTCCAGAAAAGACTCGGTAAGGCAAATGGAATTCTATTTCCTCCGGTGACATGCCTGATGCCTTTAGTTCGGCTTTAACTTCTTCCTCTGTCTTACCCATCAAAAGTGCTTCTGTCTGGGCAAAAAAGTTAGATAGTAACTTATCATGGTGATCGCTCAACGGATTTTGACTGAGTGCTGGAGCGATGAAATCACACGGAATTAGTTTTGTGCCCTGATGTATCAATTGATAGAACGCATGTTGCCCATTTGTGCCGGGTTCTCCCCAGATCACCGGACCTGTTTGATAGTTGACAAGTTTCCCTGAGCGATCCACCGATTTACCATTACTTTCCATGTTTCCTTGTTGGAAGTAAGCTGCGAATCGATGAAGGTATTGATCATAGGGCAAAATGGCTTCTGAGGAAGTGTCGAAAAAATCAACATACCATATTCCAATCAAAGCCAAAATCACCGGAATGTTTTTGTCAAGAGGCGCTGTTTTAAAATGGTTGTCCATTTCATGCGCACCCGCCAATAAAGCTTCAAAATTCCCAAAGCCGATTGTGCACGCAATAGATAAACCAATGGAAGACCACAAGGAGTAGCGACCGCCTACCCAATCCCAAAAAACAAACATATTTTCAGAGGCAATGCCAAATGCAGTCACTGATTTTGTATTGGTAGACACCGCAACAAAATGTTTTGCTACATCTCCTTGTTGATTTGAGTTGGTAAGAAACCATTGCTTGGCCGACTCCGCGTTGGTCATCGTTTCTTGCGTAGTAAATGTCTTAGACGCAATGATGAAAAGAGTGGTTTCCGGGTTTAGATTTTTGACCGTTTCTGCTAAATGAGTTCCATCTACATTTGATACAAAATGCGGATTGATGTTTTTATGGTAAGGCTTCAATGCTTCGCATACCATTAGCGGTCCAAGATCGGATCCGCCAATGCCGATATTTACAATGTCTGTGATTGCTTTCCCTGAGTATCCTTTCCATTGACCACTAAGTAGTTTTTCGGAAAAGTCGCGCATCTGAGCGAGTACTTTATTTATTTCCGGCATTACGTCCGAACCATCTACCAACACAGGTGTATTTGATCGATTTCTAAGTGCTGTATGAAGAACTGCCCGGTTTTCTGTTTTGTTAATCTTATCGCCACGAAACATCGACTCTATGGCAGTTGGTAATTCAGCCTCGTTCGATAACTCAACTAACAGCGCCATTGTATCTTGTGTGATGTGATTTTTTGAGAAATCAACCAGTACATCATTGAACCTAAGATGAAATTTTTTGAACCGATCTGGATCTTCCTCAAATAGCTCGCGCAGATGAGTGGCTTGCATGGAAAGAAAATGAGATGTCAGTTTAGACCAGGCAGTGGTTTCTGTTGGATCAATAGATGAAAGCATGTTATTTTTGTTAAGTTGACAAAAATAGGGAAGAAAAACGGATGCCCACCCGAATTTTCTAAGTCCACATAGAGTACTTGGTGATTGCCGTGACCGGTTTAGCCGCCTATTACCTTTTTCAGGTTTGCAACCAATCCTTCCCATAGATCTTGCAACTCTTCCTGATCATCAAAGTCGGAATAATCGGTGACTTTGAGAAAGGTAGTTTGAGTTAGTTCATTTACTTCCAATCGAAGTTCAAAGTAGGAGGGGTCATTTTCATCCTCTTTAGTTTCAGGTAGATATTCGAATTTGGCAAAATGATTTGTTCGATGAGAACTGAGTCGTGCCTTGTGTTCCTCGTGATCCCATACAAACGTGAATACTTTTTCGGGGCTTATTCTCACATCGTCAGCGAACCACTCTGAGAGTCCACTGGCGGAATCGATGTAGGGATACAGCATTTTTACGGATGAATGAATCTCGAAATCGGTGGTAAAAAGATTTTTTTTGGTTTTCGTACTCATACTCTTTGTGATTGGATTTTAATTTAGCTCAATTTTTCCTGTTCGACAAGGGAGAGGGTCATTGTTTGATAAATTCATGAAGAAACCTAATAAGTTTGTCTTGACGAGTCATTTGATACTGTTTAAATCTGAAAAGTTTATAAATTTGCGCTCCCTAAAAATCAATGGCGCGGTAGCTCAGGTGGTTAGAGCGTTGGATTCATAACCCAAAGGTCGGGGGTTCAACTCCCCCCCGCGCTACAAAGGGAATAAGCAGAATCATCCAAATTCCTTTTTGGCAGCGAGTTGTTTTTAGTCTTTTTCAGATTACTTTTTCGATCTATCTTATTAAAGGAGTCATCATGGTGTCATTTCTATCTAAAGTGGCGCTATTTTTGAGCTAAGTTGCATCTGCTCGAAAAATGAAAAAGATAGACAAACTGATTATTGGCTCCTTTATCGGCCCTTTCATTGTCACTTTATTGGTAGTGGTCTTCATTCTGCTCATGAAGCAGATGCTTATTTATTTTGATGATATTATTGGAAAAGGGCTGGAGTGGGGTGAGCTTGGGTCACTACTTTTTTACTTTTCAATCTTCATGATCCCTCAAGGACTGCCGCTCGCAGTGTTAATGTCTTCATTAATTACATTCGGCAATTTGGGTGAGCACTTTGAACTGACTGCGATAAAAAGTTTAGGCATTTCTCTGACTAGGGCTCTGGTCCCAATCTTTGTGTTAGTTGTTTTAATAACTGCTTTTGCATTTCTGGCAAACAATTATATGGTGCCTAAGGCAGCACTTGAAGCTTATAGCCTCATGTATGATATTAAACAAAAGAAGCCCGGCCTAGACATAAAGGAGGGTTCATTTTATAACGGAATACCAGATATTAGCATAAAGGTGAACCGCAAATTCAAAGACGGTATTACATTGAAAGGTGTGATCATCTACGACCACCGTGGCAGAATTGGTAACAAGCAAGTAATAGTGGCTGATTCGGGCAAGATGTATACTATGCTTAACGATCAGTATCTAAAATTAGAATTGTTTGATGGGTATGATTACACTGAGGGGAGTGGCTCTGGCCAGGACGAAACGGGTCGGCCAACTACAGAAGAGACCTATCGCAAAACAAAATTTTCGAAAATGCAGGTGGTGCTAGATCTTTCTTCATTTGGAATGAATCGAACGGATACCAAGTGGTTCAAAGGGAATCGGATTATGCGCAACGTGAGCGAATTAGAGCTGGATCTGGATTCGGTGAAAGGCGAATTGTACACCCAGAAGATCGGTCTTTACTCAAGTCGGACTTCCTTTTTCAGCCTTCATTTCAAACGTGATTCTATTATTCTTCCCAAAGAGTTGGCAGACTTTCGAAAACAGAAAGATTCCCTGTATCGGGCTAAACTGGCATCTGTTACAGCGACACCCACCTCCACGTTCACCGCGCCAAGCTATAATCCGGCTATACCCAGCTTCAGCACCGTGGGTTATGTTAAACTCCCCGATTCTATCACCAAAAAAGAGAGCCATCTATCAGACAGCCTTTATTCATCTGAAACAAGAACGAAGGCTGAGATCGCAACTGCACTTAATCGGGTAAGGATGACAAAAAGCCAACTTCAGAATTACAATACAAACACTGATGCGCAATTATCTGAATACAAAGTGTTTAGGATCCAATGGCACAAAATATTCGCTAACTCAATCGCATGTCTGGCTATGTTCTTGATAGGCGCGCCTCTCGGATCTATCATTAAAAAAGGAGGGTTGGGAGTTCCTGTTTTAGTTTCTATCCTGTTTTTTATCCTTTACTACGTCCTCGACTTGATGGGCACTAAATGGGCAAAGCAAGATGTTATATCGGTTCCGGTCGGGGTTTGGATGGCGAACTTCATTCTTTTCTGGATTGGAATGGTGTTTTTGCGCCAAGCACGAGTTGATGCGCGGCTTTTTGATGCGGATTTTTACCATGTGTTCTTAGATAAAGTCAAAAAGAGGGTCAGCAACCTAAAAGGTCTACCAAAAGTTGCCTAGCGTCTTGGAATTTAAGCTCAATTCCAATACTTTTGCGCGATTATAAAAAGATAAAAAGAAAATTTTAAGCGATGCAACTCACCTCGGAAAAAAAACAAGAACTATTCAGCAAGCACGGGTTTGCTAAAAAGAAAACGGACACTGGCTCACCAGAGTCTCAGATCGCGATGTTTACTACTCGCATCAATGACCTGACGCAACATTTGAAAGGCCACAAAAAGGATTTTTCAACTCAGCAAGGGCTAGTGAAATTGGTCGGTCAGCGGAAGAGACTATTGAACTACCTCCAGAAAAATAATATCACCCGCTACAGGTCGATCTTGGCGGAACTAGAGCTCAGAAAATAAGCGAATGAAAATGATGAAATAGGGAACCCAAAAATTGGTTCCCTATTTCATTTTTTATAAATCTGGAGAACTAGGTTTCAATCTACATTCTTCATTAAACTCCTACATGATGAAATGTCACTATCAGACCGGCTTCACAAAAAGCGCGTATTGGTTAGGGGCATAACATCTTAAACATTAAAAATAAAACGATGAATTCAACAATAGTAACAAAGACCTGTAAGCTTCCTGATGGGCGCGAAATTACCGTAGAGACTGGCAAGTTGGCCAGGCAGGCAGACGGAGCAGTAGTAGTGCGCATGGGCAACACCATGCTTTTAGCAACGGTGGTAGCTAACCAAACCCATAAGGAGGGAACGGATTTCTTACCGATGTCCGTAGATTATCAGGAAAAATTTGCCGCCACTGGGAAGATACCAGGTGGTTTTTTGAAACGAGAAAGCAGACTTTCGGATTATGAGATATTGATCAGTCGGTTAATTGATCGTGCTATACGCCCCTTATTCCCAGATGATTATCATGCGGAAACTCAAATAATGATTCAGTTGATTTCTGGAGATCCTAACGCGCTACCAGACTCATTGGCTGCCTTTGCAGCCTCAGCTGCACTTTCAGTTTCTGACATCCCTTTTCAAGGGCCGATCTCGGAAGTTCGCGTAGCTCGTGTTGATGGAAAGTATATCATCAACCCAACTTTGGAGCAAAAAGAGAAAGCTGATTTGGACTTTATTGTAGCGGCTTCCATCGAGAATATTTTGATGGTAGAAGGGGAGTGCAAAGAGATCAACGAAGAAGACATGTTGGAGGCCTTGAAATTGGCGCATGAAGCCATCAAGGTTCAGTGTGAACTCCAAATTGAATTAACCAAAGCCACCAACAAAACCGTAAAGCGTGTCTATAACCACGAAGTTAAAGACGAGGCTTTTAAAGCAGAACTTCATTCGTTGTTGTATGACAAAGTGTACGCTGTGGCCCGTCAACAATTGACTAATAAGCATCAGCGTTCAGAGCTGTTTGGTAAAATTGTTGAGGAGTATGTCGCCTCATTGCCAGAGGATACAACGGTCAATAAGGACTTGGTAAAGAAGTACTATAAGGACATCCAAAAGAAGGCGTGTCGTGATCTTGTATTGAACGAAAAGGTTCGATTAGATGGCCGTAAGACCAACGAAATCAGGCCAATCTGGTCTGAAGTAGACTATCTACCAATGGCCCATGGTTCAGCCATTTTCACCCGTGGAGAAACGCAGTCGTTGAGTAGCGTCACGCTGGGAACGAAACTCGATGAGCAGATGATTGATGGTGCTATGTTCTCGGGCAGCAACAAGTTTATTTTACATTATAACTTCCCTTCCTTTTCTACCGGAGAAGTAAAGCCAAACAGAGGCCCTGGACGCAGGGAAGTTGGTCACGGAAATTTGGCGATGCGTGCGCTGAAGCAGGTATTGCCAAATATGACTGAAAGCCCTTACACAATCCGACTGGTTTCAGATATTCTGGAATCAAACGGTTCGTCATCTATGGCTACAGTCTGTGCGGGCTCATTGGCTCTGATGGATGCGGGTATAAAGATATCGGGCCCAGTATCAGGTATTGCCATGGGTATGATCTCTGATAGCACTACAAAGAAGTATGCAATTCTTTCCGACATCTTAGGTGATGAAGATCACTTGGGGGATATGGACTTCAAGGTAACGGGTACCGAAAAAGGAATTACCGCTTGCCAAATGGATTTGAAAGTGGATGGTTTGACATATGAAGTACTGAAAGAGGCGCTGGATCAGGCGAAGGAAGGAAGAGCTCATATTCTTAATGAAATGAAGAAAACGCTGGCAGCTTCTAAGCCAGATTTGAAGCCGCATACCCCGCGTGCCGTTACCATTGTTATTGACAAAGAGTTAATTGGCGCGGTAATCGGACCAGGCGGAAAAGTGGTACAGGATATTCAAAAGACGACTGGTGCGACCGTGGTTATTGAAGAAGTAGGGAATAAAGGTATCGTCAATATCTTCGCTAATAATCAGGAAGTTATGGATGCTGCTGTAAGGCGCGTGAAAGCAATTGTTGCCGTTCCTGAAGTAGGTGAAGTCTACAATGGAATTGTAAAATCTATTATGCCATTTGGAGCATTTGTAGAGTTTATGCCGGGTAAAGATGGCTTGCTTCATATTTCAGAAATCAAATGGGAGCGGTTAGAAACGATGGATGGCGTAATGCAAGTGGGTGAAGAGGTAAAGGTGAAATTGGTTGAGGTGGATAAGAAGACCGGCAAGTTCAGACTTTCTCGAAAAGTGCTGCTTGCTAAGCCTTCAACTAAAGAAGAAACACCATCGGCCTAATCTTTGCTAGTGCTGTTTTTTGGAACTAATTTTTCATTTTTACGTGTTGAAATAGGCTACTAGAAAGAACACCGATGAGACAATTAAAAATAAGCAAACAGATCACCAACCGTGAGAGCCAATCGCTTGATAAGTATTTGCAAGAGATTGGCAAGGTTGATCTGCTCACTCCCGATGAGGAGGTAGAGTTAGCCAAGCGGATTAAAGAAGGAGATCAAATCGCCTTAGAGAAACTCACTAAAGCCAACTTGCGTTTTGTGGTTTCGGTAGCGAAGCAATACCAAAACCAAGGGCTTTCTTTGGGAGATTTGATTAACGAGGGGAATTTGGGCTTAATAAAGGCAGCTCAGCGTTTTGATGAAACTCGGGGATTCAAATTCATCTCTTATGCCGTGTGGTGGATTCGCCAAAGTATATTGCAGGCGCTGGCTGAGCAGTCTCGTATAGTTCGATTGCCGTTAAATAGGGTAGGGTCTTTAAATAAAATATCAAAAACATTTTCTGAACTGGAGCAAAAGTTTGAGCGTGAACCCTCGCCAGAGGAATTAGCTGAGGTGCTACAGGTTACAACTGCAGAGGTAGTTGATACCATGAAAATATCAGGTCGCCACGTATCTATGGATGCACCATTTGTGCAAGGCGAGGAAAACAGTTTGTTGGACGTACTAGAAAACGACAGTGAAGAGAAACCCGATTCTGGTTTAATGACCGACTCGCTGCGGAGAGAAGTGCAGCGCGCGTTGTCGACATTGACTCAACGCGAATCGGATGTTATTACACTGTACTTTGGTTTGAATGGCGAGCATGCATTGACGTTGGAAGAGATTGGTGAGAAATTCAGCCTTACTCGTGAACGCGTTCGGCAGATTAAAGAAAAAGCAATTCGCAGACTTCGCCATACGTCCAGAAGCAAGGCATTGAAACCTTACCTGGGATAATGTAGATTTTGTAATAAGTACTACGGAAGGTCTCGATCGCGAGACCTTTTTTTGTTAAAATTTTGTTCCTTCCTTATGACAACTGAAAAAGTAAAAGTTTTGATTATTGGTTCCGGTCCGGCTGGCTATACAGCTGCTATCTACGCAGCCCGTGCCGGACTAAACCCTGTTTTGTATACGGGGGGACAGCCGGGCGGGCAATTGACAATTACGAACGATGTCGAAAATTTTCCGGGCTACCCAGACGGGATCAACGGACCACAGATGATGATGGATTTGCAGAAGCAGGCTGAGCGGTTTGGAACTAAGATACATTACGCTTTGGCTACCGCGGTTGATTTTTCTACTTACCCATTGAAAGTAACGATTGATGAAAAGCAACAATTGGAAGCGGAAGCTGTAATTGTTGCAACTGGGGCTACGGCTAAATATCTTGGTATCCCATCAGAAGAAAAGTTTGCAAATAGAGGCGTTTCAGCATGTGCGGTTTGCGATGGCTTCTTTTACCGCGGAAAAGAAGTGGCGGTTGTGGGTGCAGGAGATTCAGCTGCTGAAGAAGCTACCTACCTTGCTAATCTTTGCCCTAAAGTTCATTTGATCGTGAGACGTGAAGAGATGCGCGCTTCTAAAATCATGCAGCAGCGCGTGAAAAATACACCGAACATCGAGATTCATTGGAACTCAGAGACAGAGGAGATACTAGGCGATGAAAGTGGTGTAACCGGTGTTCGTTTGTTGAATACAAAGACTGGGCAAAAGAAGGATATTTCTGTTAGTGGATTCTTTTTAGCCATTGGGCACAAGCCCAACACAGAGATTTTCACAGGTCAGTTGACCATGGATGAGGCGGGCTATGTCAAAGTAATTCCGGGTACCACCAAGACAAATGTTCCGGGTGTGTTTGCGGTAGGCGATGTGGCTGATAAAGTTTACCGTCAGGCAATCACGGCTGCCGGTACCGGATGTATGGGCGCCTTGGATGCTGAGAAATTTATTGTGGCCAAAGAGCAAGAGTTAGTGAGTCATTAAATTCGTTGTTAGTTATTCGTTAGTGGTTGTTCGTTCGTGACAACTAAAACACAAACGAACAACCACCAACGAAAAACGATTTTAAAATGAAATTAGACATTCTCGTTTTTGCCGCTCATCCTGATGATGCAGAGTTGGGTTGTGGGGGCACTATTGCAAAGCACGTGAGCTTAGGCCATACCGTTGGTATCGTTGATCTGACAAGAGGAGAGTTAGGCACGCGTGGCACGATTCAGACGCGGGCTGAAGAAGCTGCCGATTCTGCTCGTATTCTTGGCGTGTCAGTGCGTGAAAATCTTCAATTGCGTGACGGTTTTTTTCTAAATGATGAACATCATCAGTTAAAACTAATAGAAGCGATCAGGCACTATCGGCCTGAAATCGTTTTAGCAAATGCGATTCATGATCGCCATCCTGACCATGGCCAGGGCGCGCAACTAGCAGCTAAGTCTTGTTTTCTCTCGGGGTTGGCAAAGGTTAAGACGAGACGTGGGGGCGAGGAACAAAAAGCGTGGCGTCCAAAACATGTTTATCACTACATTCAAAGCGAGTTGATTGTGCCGGACTTTGTGGTTGATGTTTCTGCGCAATGGGAAACAAAGATGAACGCTATTAAGGCATTCAAGACTCAGTTTTTTGATCCGTCTAGTCAAGAGCCGGAAACGTTTATTTCTAAACCGGGCTTTCTTGCTTTTTTAGAAGCCAGAGCAAGGGAGTTTGGTCAATCTATTGAGGTTGAATATGCCGAGGGTTTCACAACTTCGCAAAGACTTGGTGTCGATGATTTATTCAAATTGAGGTAAACAAAAAAGGATCCATTTAAGATGCAGGGATCACTTCATTGCCAATACCGTCTTCTGGAACAACAGCAATTTTATACTTTTTTATTTCTTAATGGTTCTTGATTAATGCGTTACATGTAAGCAAGCATTGCTATTGGAGCAAAAAAAGGAGGTTGTTTACTTTCGCAACAACCTCACAATCTAAACCTTATCGACTGGTCAATTTACTTCAATTAAAAATATCCTGGATTTTGAGCAATTCCCGACCGATTGATCTCATCCGATGGGATCGGAAGGATGAACAGATCATTAGGATACGATAAGTTACATTTATCTGCCGGTGCAGTGCAATTTACGCGCACCACTCCGATAGCATTTCGGGTAAGATCCCACAAGCGGTGACCCTCAAAGCAAAGTTCTTTTCTGCGCTCCAGCAAAATTTCATTAATCAAGGCCGTACCAGTTGCGGTTACTAGTGGGGCAGTGGGGATGGCCCTTCTCCTGATTGTGTTCAGGTCAGATTGGGCCTGTGTATTATTGGTTCCTAGATTAGCGAGTGCCTCCGCACGGATAAGATAAACCTCTGACAATCGCATAACTTTAGTGTTGTTAAGATTAGTGGTTAGGTTATATTTATCAACACGGTGCGCTGCATATATTCCACTCAAGCCCGCGTCTGCTTTGAAGTCGGCCACCTTCCGGACATCGTTAGTGGCTATCAAATCATAAATGTCCTTGGCAGGAAGATAATCACCAAATCCTTCTGCGATATACATTCTACCTAATACATCAGCACCTCTGTTATCGTCAGCCAATTGAGCTAGTTCCAATAACGATTCGGTCGAAAAGTTAGCGGTAAACATGGCACGATAGCCAGCGTTGTTAACCAATGTATGCACATTCGCCCCTGTCGGATATCTGGCATCAATAACTTTCGTTGCATAGGCTGCTGCATTTGTCCAATCTCTTTTATACAAATAGACCCTGGACAATAAACCTTGGACAAACTCTTTATATAGTGTAGCTGTAGTAGTTCCTGAAGTAGGCTTACTCAACGATAAGGTTTCCGCCTTCAATAAATCTGTAATCACCTGTGTGTACACTTCTTCCACTGTACTTCTGGTAACCGCATTTGCAAAATCATTGGTAGACAGTGATGGTGTTGTTTTGATAGGAACGCCAGGATGAGACGCATTGGCTGTGAAACTATGGGTTTGAGCATACATTCTTACCAAATCAAAATGACCCAATGCGCGCAGTGCGTACGCTTGGCCTTTTAGATGATTATAGGCAGCTTGATCAGAAGCTTTTACTGTTATATCTGTGGCAATGATCATGTTGGCCCGGTTAATATTAGAATAAATTGTATTCCATATATCAACGACTTGAAATTGGGAAGGCAACGTGCTGAACTGCGCCATTTCCTTTGCACGATTCGCAGTGGCGTTCTGCTTTACATCATCACTCATAATATCTGGCAGTAGAACAAAGTAACGTCCGTAATAATCTGCTGACGTCATTCTATCATACATTCCGTTAACCGCTAATTGAAAATCACCCAACGAAGTGAGTGCGCTGTTCAATTCTAATGATTGTTGCGGCTTAATTTCGAGAAAGTCTGAGCAAGATAACACTGCAAAGATCAAAAAGATAGCCGCCCATTTTTGGGGATTTATATTTCTTGATAAATTCATGATTTTCATTTTGTAATTTGTTAATTGGTGTACTAAACTTTAAAAACCTAAGTCCAAGCCAAAAGAAAGCGACTTGATAACCGGTGAAATACCGCTGGAGGTACCGGTTACGCTTTGTTCCGGATCAAGGTATAATGACTGATCACGGGTCCATGTCCAAAAGTTAGATGCCCTCACATAAACACTCACTGATCTTAACTTAAGTCGACTAATCATCTGAGTAGGCACTGAATAAGCAAGGGTTACATTTCGTAGGCGAATATACGATCCATCAAAAAGATGTCTGTCCTGGTCAGGAGAGTTACTTCCCGTTGGATTGCCGGCAATTGGCGCGGGATTTCGAGACTCCTGTCCCGGTGTTGTCCATCGTCTGTCAAACGCCCAGGTAGTGGTGCTGCGTGGGAGTAAACTGGCATCACCGTGTATGAACCTTCCATTGAAGTCATAAATCCAGTTCCCAAATTGATAGTTAACCAATGCTTGTAATGAAAATCCCTTATACTTAATATCAGTATTAAATCCACCAAAGAAGTCCGGAGTGGCACTTTTACCATCATAATATCTTACAGCATTGGCAATTTGCGAAGTTGTTGCCTCTTTAGTTTCATTGGTGTACCAAAGTGCTGTTCCGTTTGCGGGATCTACACCTGCATATCCATACAACCAGTATTCCTGAAAATCACGACCTTGCTCTCTGCGCTTAGTGCCATCAACAAATGGTGTTTCCAAATCGGTCATCCTGTTTTTGAGAAAGGTAACGTTTGCACCAAGATCTACCGTTAGGCTTTCTTTTTTGACAACATTCACATTGATGGAAGCTTCCACTCCGCTGTTGCGCATATCCCCAACATTTCGGGTGTAGCCATCAAAGCCAGTAGTGAAGCTAATGGGATAGTTCTGCAGCAAATCAGAAGAAACCCTGCTGAAATAATCAACTGAACCGCTCACTCTGTCGAACAAGCGAAAATCAATTCCAAGGTTTAGGTTTTCCTGTGACTCCCAAGTCAAATTCAAGTTTTCAATTTGTGAAGGGGCACTGGCAGGTAGACCGTTATACTTAAGTGCATAAGTATACAGACCAAGAGAAGCAAAATTATCTATATCGGCATTACCGGTAACACCAAAACTAGCCCTTAACTTAAGACTATTGATCATGTCTAGTCCTTTCATAAAAGACTCTTTGTCAATATTCCATCCCCCACCAATAGACCAAAATGTTCCCCAGCGGTTGGCCGATCCAAACCGTGAAGATCCATCTCTTCGTACGCTCAATGAAGCATAATACTTTCCATCAAAATCATAGTTTGCTCGACCAAAGTAAGACATAAAGGAATAACCTGTTCCGTTAGAAAAGGCTGTAGTTGGCACTGCGGATGTGGCTAAAGTGCGCAATGAAGTACTGGCCATATTGGTTCCTATTGCTCTTACAAATCGTGCATCAGACTGCTGCGCTTCAAAACCAAGAATGCCATCAATATTGTGGCGTTGGCCTATTGTTTTTCCGTAGTTAAGGGTTTGTGTTCCTATCCAGTTAGTATTCGTGGTATTTGCTTCCTCTACACGTCCAAGAGAAGCTAGACCATCACCATAGTTAGGGTTGTCATATATGTATTCATCAATTTTAATTATATCAATTCCCCATGCCGATTTGAATTTCAAATCTTTGAGAATACTATAGGTAAGTGAGAAATTGTCTATGACACGCAATTGCTTTAACCAACGATCGTCATCACCCAACAAATGCCCAACAGGATTATTGCCTGATAGGATTGCACCGTTGGCAGAAAGCCTGTGATCAGAATAATAGTTACCTACGTCATCCTTAACTGGTACAAGTGGTGGTAGAAAAAGTGAATTATTATTTGGACTTTGAAAGGCGGTCCCATCAGGAATAGATCTCTGCTTTGACATTGATAAAGAAACATTATTCGAGAATGAAATCTTCTCGGAAGGCTTAAAGTCAAGATTAAGTCGCGTTGAATAGCGATCAAAATAAGTTCCAATGTTAAAGCCATCTTGATTGAACGCAGAGCCTGAAGCGAAATAATTAATTTTATCTGAACCACCTGCCAAACTCAAATCATAACTTTGGGTCAAACCCGTCTGTGTTATTTCATCTTGCCAGTTTGTATTAACTCCGGTAGCCAACCCCGGAAACGTACCGGCAAGACGGGCATCGGCCTGAGCTTCAGTTTCACCCCTATTCATCCAAGACTCTTTAAACCATTGAATGTATTGCTCCCGATTTACAGGCTTCAACCTCCGATCTGAGGCAACACTGTTAAAGCTTATTTGAGATCGGAAATCAAATTTGGGTGCTCCATCCTTGCCGCGTTTGGTAGTGATTAAAATAACCCCATTGGCACCACGAGCACCGTAAATTGCAGTTGCAGAAGCATCCTTAAGTACGGTGAGTGATTCAATGTCGTTTGGGTTTAGTGTAGCCAAAACGTTAACAGATCTTCCTCCATTAGCATTTTCTGATTGTGTTAATGATCCTGCATCGGAATTGACCGGGATACCATCCACTACAAACAAAGGTTCACTGGATGCGTTAATGGAACCAATTCCTCTAATCCTTATTTGTACATTTCCTCCAGGGGCACCGTCTTGCGTGGCAAGTTGAAGGCCTGGTGTTGTTCCTTGCAACGCTGATTGAAAAGTTGAAGTAGGAAGTTGTTGGAGTTTTTCAGCGCCAATGGTGGTAACGGAGCCTGTCAAGGCTTCTTTCTTTTGTGTGCCATACCCTATCTCCAAATAGGCTAATCTTAATTTAGCTTGAATTCGAATGGAGGCCGCGCGAGGCTTCAACGGGGACCAGGGTGAATCAACCCCGGTCCGTTTTATTTTTATACCCCTCACAATGTTGCTGGCTGCAATCTTACCCTAAATATTTCGGCTACGATCTTCATAAATGTGGACATTGAAAAACACAAAGTAAGCGCCAAATACATTCTACTCGCGATAGTTCTATTTCGACCAGTGGGTGTTTTTGCCTTTTTGCTCATTTATATGCTTGGGGACAGGGACAACCAGTGACCAGATAGTTTGCCAGCGCCCAACATATCATCAGATGACTTTGCTGAGCAAATTCATTCAAAGTGGGGCATAATTTCAAGGTCAATATCCAGCAAGGGGGATGTTTATTGCTTAGTGGATTTCAAATCAAACTTAATAAGATCGCTCAACGCCCGAAAAGCAACTGAACTTAAAGCCAAGGAGAATTGGTCTTTGCCTGTATTTTATTCCGATTCAATAATCTATTTCGAAGGCGGGCCAGTAATCATCAATGATTCTGATTTTGTCGGAACAGACCGAAGCGTATTCAAGCCAAAAGTGAAACCAACATGGATTGACGGTTAAAGAAATCTGAGTCTTCCACTACTTGATACATTTGGTGTATTAATACTGATAAGTATAGTGCTCTGGGTTATCATGAAGAGAAAAAATAGGAATGAAGGAGCCGATCAGGGACTTCAGCATTCAGCGTCAGCTAACCTATTTGATGATAGGGAAAAGGATTTGATTCAATTGATTTTAAAAAACTCTGCAACTCAATCATTGACAACAATTGAGGATATTAATCGAATACTTGGGTTATCAGAGAAATCGCCTGATCTGCAAAAGAAACATAGAAGTGATACCATTATTTCAATCAACAAGAAATATGGATACTATACCAAGACCGAGAATCTTTTACTGAAGAGGTATACGTCTGTTCAAGACAAACGAGGCTTTGAGTATTTTATTGACTATGATGATTACAGATTGTTATTTGATGAAAAGTAAACCACCTCTATTTCCCGCCTTCTCCGAGGCAACCGCCCTTATAGCACAAGTTTAGACTTATTCTCCTAGCGCGTGTCTTACATATTTCTATAAGCTAAGGACACTAGAGGTAATTTCTAAAGCTCTAAATCTAAAATTGCCGGAGCTTTTAAATTTTTCTCAAAAATAATTTCTAAGGCAAAAGGTTTCAGTATTGTTTCGGTAAGGAAATAAAAAAGCCTTGTAACTAATTGTATTACAAGGCTTTAAGTGTGTTGTCAAGAGCCCCCTGCCGGAATCGAACCAGCGACCTACTGATTACAAGTCAGTTGCTCTACCAGCTGAGCTAAGGAGGCTTAAACGAGGGGCAAAAATACGGTAAGAATCTGGTTTTACAAGCCTTGCACAGGCTGATTTAACATTTTTAGTTGTTTTTTCAACTGAACTAAATGTTCTCCAGCCTCTTTGATCTTATTGCCATATTCAGCCTTTAATACATCCGCGTTTTTTGCCCGATCAAAAAACGAAAGGTTGTTCTGCAAAACAGCAATGTCGTTTTCAGCTTTCGATATTTGCTTACGGATCGTTTGCTCTTTGTGATAGATTTTTCGTTCTGCGTCAGGATCGTTTTTAAGTGAGCTCAATTGTATCTCCAACGCTGCTTGTTCTTTGTCGTTCGCACTCACATTCTCCATGGATGAAATGGCCTTGTTTACCAATTCGGTGAAGCGAGATTTGATCGATGCGACCGCTCTTTTTGGAACGAAGCCAAGTGCGTTGAATTTGTTTTGAATCTCTTTCACCTGCTGCAACGTGCCCGTCTTTTCCGACGAGATGCGCTCAAGCTCTGCAAGCAATGCTTCTTTGGCAACTAGATTTAATTCTTGTTCCTGATCAGCTTTTTCCAGCAGCCCTCTACGCTGTCCAAAAAAGTGATCACATGCTTCTTTAAATTGTTGATATATTTTTTCCCGCCATTTTTCTGGTACAGGTCCAACTTCTTTCCACTGCGATTGAAGATTTTTCAATTCATTGGACGTTTTTTCCCAATCTTGATTTTCCCTCAGCTCAATCGCCCGCTGCACAAGTGCCTCTTTGATCTTTAAATTCTTCACTCGCTCTTCATCCAATTTTTTGAAGAACACATTCTTGTTGTGAAAGAACAATTTAAAAGCCGTCCAAAACTTCTTGTTCAGCTCACGCTGATGCGCGCGTGGCGCTGCACCAACCGCATCCCATTTTTTCTGCAACTCTAAAACATCCTTCGTCTTTTGATTCCAGTCTTTAATCCGATCTGAGTTAAACGTCCCAAAAGCACTTACTTCTTCGTTTAGCAAAATTTTCGTTGCCTCGTTTTGTTGAAGCGTCAGCAGTAAATTAGCCGTGTACACATCTCTTTTTGCATACACCGCATCTGAGGCTGCTTTGAACCGTTGCCACAATGTCTCTTGTTCTTCTTTCGGCACAGGGCCGATGTGTTTGAATTCGTGATGAAGCTCGTTGAGTTCTTTTACAGCATCCTGTATCGACTTGACCTCCGCCAGCTTTTCGGCTCGAACGCACAATTCTTTTTTTGCCTCCAGGTTCTTTTTCCGGTCTAGTTCTTTTAGTTCAAAGTAGATGTTGCGATGGTCGTAAAATCGATCGATGATTGCGTTATAGTTAGCCCAAAGTGTTTTCAGGTGAGCAACCGGAACGGGCCCACTATTTTTCCATTCTTTTTGAAGCTCCTTAAACTGATGAAACGCCTGCGGTGAATCTTCTCCATCTACCAGCGTTCGCAATTTTTCGAGAATATCATTTTTGTGCTTTAAACTTTCATTTTTGCGATCCTCCAGGCTCTTATAGAAGCTATTTCGCTTGTCTTTGATGAATTTGAGTGTGGCATCATACAAGTGATCGAGATCATCGATTCGAAATTCGAAATCTTCTTTTACCCCACCGTCACCCAAGTATTTTTCAAGTGCTGCCTTTCTTTCATGTTCTCGGATTTCATCATACAACGGCTTGATTTCCTTCAAAAGACTATCTATTCGCTTGAAGTTATCTTCTTTTGAAAGATCTTTGACAAGGTTGACAAAGTCTAATTTCTTAAAGGCAGTAAAATCGATAGGCTTTTCCTCTGCCAGATCATTGACTTCATTTTCTGCATCTAAGTGAGTTCCACCCACTGCCTCGGTTTCCTCCAATAATTCGTTTGTCATGATCTTTACTTTCTCTTCGGGCAACTCGTTTCCATTTATCATACAGCACTTTTCCACATAAGTGGCCAAAAATACAAAATTTGCTCAATTCATGCTTGGGTCAATCGGGTAATTAGAGTAGACCGAAAACCGGCCACCTAATTGCTGGAGCGATTTTTTCCACATTACCTCGGGCGGTGTTTCAAAGATAAGTTCTTGGCTAACACGATCACTAATGATCCACGAGTCTGCCTTTATTTCATCTGCTAATTGCCCTGGAGACCACCCACTGTACCCAAGGAAAAACTTGATATCAATCGGGTCTATTTGATTTGTTTCAATACGCAGCATGAGTTGCTCGAAATTGCCACCCCAGTAAATCCCTTCAGAAACTAAGACAGCTTCTGCCAAATCTGGAATGCGGTGTAGAAAGTGAAGTGTATCTTGCTGAACGGGCCCGCCAATGCAGACTTTTGATTGAAAATTTTGAATACTGTCCATTACTTCTGATACTTCTGTTTCAGAAGGCTTGTTTAATATAAATCCAACGGATCCATCATCATTGTGTTCGGTCAAGATAATGATTGTACGTTCGAAGTTAGGATCGGGCAAATACGGCTCGGAGGCCAGTATTCTACCTTTTTCAGGGAGAAGTGTGTTTTTGTATTGAAAAAATTCCATAATGCTCTATTTACGTTCTTAAGCAGACAGAAATAAAGTTGTTCAACTCTGCTAAAACCGCATCCAATAAAGTATAGCTATTGCTTAGAACCAAACGAATGATTTGTTAATTTTTCAAAAAAATTGAAATAGCGATGAAGGGTATAGAAGAACTACGTAAAGAGTATTCGAGGGCGTCTTTAGATGTAATTGATGTGGACAAAGACCCAATTCTCCAATTTGATAAATGGTTTAAAGAAGCCCTTGCTGCAGGTGTGCCTGAGCCGAATGCATTTACGCTTTCGACAATTTCTGAAGGCGGCCGGCCCTCTGCGCGGATTGTGCTTTTAAAAGGATTGGATCAACGACAATTTGTGTTTTACACTAATTATCAGAGCCAGAAAGGGAAGGAGTTGGACAGTAATCCAGCCTGTGCGTTAACTTTCTTTTGGCCAGAGTTGGAGCGTCAGGTACGAATTGAAGGAATTGCAACACGCGTGCAAGAATCAACTTCTGAGCAATATTTTCAAAGCCGCCCACGAGCAAGTCAGGTAGGCGCGTGGGCGTCTCCGCAGAGTTCAATCATTGCCAATCGTGATATTCTTGAAGCAAGGGAACGCGAGATCGAGAAAAAATATGAGGGCTTGAGTCTGTTACCCAAACCAAAGCAGTGGGGCGGATTTTCTATTACTCCAGTAGAAATTGAATTTTGGCAAGGGCGTGTAAGTAGGCTGCACGATCGGGTTGTCTATTACTTAGCCGCTGAGAAATGGACAATTCACCGACTTGCACCGTAGTAAGGGAGGGCTACAAATAGCTCCCTCACAATCTTATTCCTAGTAATCCCCCAACGTTTCCGCCAATTGCGCCAGTGCTTTTGCTAATTCATCGTCATTGGGGGCTACGCCATGCCATTTGTGTGAGCCCATCATATAATCAACCCCAAAGCCCATTTCTGTCTTCATCAAATTTAGAATAGGCTTCCCTTTTCCAGCTAGTGTTTTCGCAAGCGAAAGGCCACTTACCACTTCTTGCATGCTGTTGCCGTTAAATTCCAGCACGGTCCAACCAAAAGCTTCCCACTTTGCTTTGAGGCTTAGAAGTGAGAGAATCTTGTCTACTGGCCCATCAATCTGTTGACCATTATAGTCAATGGTAGCGATGAGATTATCCATCTGGTTGTGAGCAGCATACATAGCTGCTTCCCAGACCTGTCCTTCCTGCTGTTCACCATCGCCCATTAGCACATACACCAGATGGTTGTCCTTATTTAGTTTTTTGCTTTGCGCTGCACCCAATGCCACGGAAAGCCCCTGACCAAGTGAACCCGAGGCTACACGAACTCCAGGAAGGTGTTCGTGGGTAGCAGGGTGCCCTTGTAAGCGGGTATTCAAAAATCGAAATGTGGCCAATTCTTTCTTATCGAAATACCCGGCATGGGCCAGGGTTGAATACCAGACAGGGGAAATATGCCCGTTCGAGAGAAAAAACAAATCTTCCCCTTGTCCATCCAAATTGAAACTTGGGTTGTGACGTAGGTGATGAAAATACAGCGCCACGAAAAAATCGGTACAACCCAATGAGCCGCCTGGGTGCCCGCTTTGACAGGCGTGAACCATGCGTACGATGTCTCTTCTGATTTGGGAAGCGGTTCTCTCAAGTTGAAGAATATTGGGTAGACTCATTGTTAAAATTTTGGCGAATATATTATTAATTTATCAAGCGCTAAATGATAAAGAATTAATAACCCACGGCCTTATCGTCTCCCCGTGTATAATCTGCTGCACCTTCCAACTTTCTGTCCTTTCTTACAAGAATGGCATCCACCCGTCCAAAACCGGTACCTTTTATAAAAGTGAATCGATGCCCCATTCCGGCAAGCGACAGACTGTCTTTTTCATTCAGTGCGCCTTTCTCTGGAAGAATGGCATCAGGCAGCCATTGACTATGCAATCGTTTTGCATTTACGGCCTCCTGCATCGTCATGTCAAATTCAATCACATTCAAGATGGCTTGAAAAACCCCCGTGATGATTTTGGTGCCTCCTGGCGACCCTACTACCATGAAGAGTTTTCCTTCTTTCTCAATAATGGTGGGAGACATTGCACTAAGCATTCTTTTGTTCGGTTCGATTTTATTGGCAGCACCGCCAATGGCTCCATACATGTTAGGCACTCCGGGCTTCATACTGAAATCATCCATTTCATTGTTCATAAAGAAACCTGAACCGTCAACGACCACGAAGGAGCCGAACCAACCATTTAAAGTAGTTGTCACTGCAACGGCATTGCCACTCGGATCAACGATCGAGAAATGTGTTGTTTCTTCCGATTCGTAGCCTGGGATGGAGCCTGACTTAACTTCTGAACTAGGCGTAGCCTTTTCCGGATCAAAGGATTTCATTCGTTCGTTAATATAATCCTGAGACAACATTTCCGTACTTGGTACTTTAAAAAAATCAGGATCACCTAGGAACTTCGCACGGTCGGCAAATACTCTGCGTTCGGTCTCTGTCATCAAATGAATTGCTTTTACAGAATGAAAGCCCCATTCTTTTAGTGGGAAAGGCTCTACCGATTTCAATAACTGCAGCAAGCAAATTCCGCCACTTGATGAAGGCGGCATTGAAATAACTTTGTAATCTTTATAATTTGAAATCAATGGTTCGCGCCAGGAGGAGTGGTAGTTTTTTAAATCTTCAAGCGTAATCAATCCTTTTCCTCGTTCCATCTCGGCTACTAGAAGCTCAGCAGTTTTGCCTTCATAAAATCCAGCTCGTCCGTTATCACGAATTAACTCTAGCGTTGCAGCCATTGCCTCCCAACGAATGGTATCACCACTTTTCCAATTATCTCGAATGAGAAAATCGGGCTTTATCGAATTGTATTTTTCAAGATTTTCTTTTGCCTGATTGAACCAACTGGCTTCACGTTCTGTGAGGGGAAATCCTTTTTTTGCCAGATCGATGGCAGGCTGAACCAGGTCTTTCCAGAGTAATGTGCCAAATTTCTTATGCGCCTCTACCATGCCGTCTACTGAGCCGGGCACACCCGATGCCAAATGCCCCTTTACACTTAAATCAGGAATGACCCCGCCTTTTTCATCCAAATACATATTGGTGGTTGCTGCGGCAGGTGCTTTTTCGCGAAAGTCCAAGGTGGCAGATGTTCCGTCTTTCAATCTTACGACCATAAAGCCGCCCCCACCAATGTTTCCAGCGGCCGGGAAAACTACCGAAAGCGCCAGGTGGGTAGCAATAGCTGCATCGACTGCATTTCCTCCTTTTTTCATGATTGCAACTCCCACTTGCGAAGCAAGGGGATGGGCCGAAACGACTATAGCCGATTCGGCAATTACCCCGGTTATACGCGGTTGATCGTCCTTGTTTTTTTGACATGCAACGAGCAGAGCGGTGACTAGCAAGAAATACAGACTCTTCATGGATTTGGATTTTGGTTTTGCAGTTTAAATGTATTATTTCGGATCGAACTTTACTATGAGTCTACGAAAAGAAAAAGCGGCTATCTTAAAATTGGCCATACTGGACCACACCATCAAAATGATTGGAACAAAATCGTTTGACAAAATACATGTTGATGAGATTTGCAAGAAAACAAAAATATCTAAAGTAACTCTCTTTAAGTATTTTCCACAAAAAGAAGATCTGCTTCTCTACTATTTTAGAGTCTGGAGTTTAAGGCGCTTAGTTGAGCTAAAGGAGAAGCCGCGAGAGGGCTTGACTGGTATTCAATTTTTGTTTGATAAAATTAGTGAAGACTTTGAAGCTCATCCCGGGATTATTTTAAGTTGGGTGGGCTACCTGTCAGATATGGGGCGAACGATAAAACCATTTCCTTTGAAGGCTGAAGAGAAAAAATTGTTGTTCCCCGAAGTAAAGGACATACAGTTGATTGAGTTACAATCGCTGGATCAGATGTTCGAGAAGTTTTCTCTGGAGGCCATCTTCAAAAAGGAAATAACCAAAACAACTTCTACCCGCGATATCACCAACGCATTTATGGCGCTCTTCTATGGGTCGATTATTAACGCTTATATTAATCAAGTGAATCCGGCCAAAATGTTTTTCCGTAAGAACGTGGAGACCTTGCTGAAAGGACTGAGTTAAGAACTGTTACTTCATTCGGGTGGTCTTTACTCTTTTGCGTTCTAGCAAACGAATATGCCGATTACCAATGGGAATATCGATGCGATACTTATTCCCTTTTGCCCATACATGGTGGTAGCGGGGTTTGACCACCTTTTTGCCAGATGATGCCGAGCATGAAGTGAGTATCAGAAAAAGAATAAGGGCGTATTTCACTAACTGTTAAAACATTAAAAATAAGCACTTTTTTTGAAAGTCAGTTGAAATAGCCCCTTTGATCTTACTCACTACATTTCTTCAGCATCTCTTCGTTTTGCTTCTTTCCCCAACTGGGTTTACGAATGTCTGCATTTGCTTCCAGCTTGAAGTATTCATTGGCTTTTTCGAAGTATATGAGTGCGGCTCCTTTACCTCCGCCATAGGCTTCGGGCGTGTAGAATTTATAGGTGCCTTCTATGTAGTAGATGCGAGGGTTCTCCTTCCTAATCTGTTTTGCTCTTTTGATATTTTCGGCAAATAGCTCTCCGTATTTTTGCCATTGATCGGGGTAGACTCCAATTTTCATACTGGCAACCATAGCAGTCAACGCAAATACCTCATCGTTCTCGATTGTCGAGTTACTTTTTGCTGCCTCTAAATGTTTTTCAGCTTCATCCAGATAGATGGTCTTTTTTGCGATGTCTCTTTCAAGTGCTCCGATAATCGCGTTCGCATATCCAGCATAGTAGTGAGTCGCCCAGTCGTTGCTCCATTTTTTGGCGATCAGTATAAAGCGATTGCTACTTGCGATACGACCTTCTTGGTCAGATGCCGACTGGAATTGTAAGAGAGTACTTTTTAGTGCCTCCTCAACAGTTTGTGCGTTGACAAATGCAAACGAGCAAACGGATACGAGAATACTGACGATTGATTTTTTCATGCTCATATTTTGTTTAATTGTTGATTTATTTATAATTCATCTTTGTTAAAAGCAGACAGCGAGAAATTCATTCCAACAAACACCGATCGATACAAAGGTGGCTCAATAGGGAATTGTTGTGATCCATCGGCTGTGAAGCGATAGCCAAACACGTTGTGTCGATCCAGTATATTATCTACCCCAAAGTAGAATACAGAAAATACTTTTTTTATGGTGGTTACATAGCTGATATTCACCGAAAGGTTTTCATAGTAAGGTGCGAGACTGCCTAAAAACTTTGAATCGTTTGGATTGTAGTAAGGCCTGCCGCTTGAGTAAGTGTATGTTGCCGCAATATTTAACTTCAGCGGTTTTATAAAATATTTTCCAATCACGTTGAGGTTATGTGTAGCGACAAATGAAGGAGTGGCTTCAGTCGGGAAAGTTTCATAGAGCCGTTTCGTGTCCACCAAACTGTACGAAATCCAGTAATCGAGGTTTTTCAAAAGCCTTTTATCTCGCCAGAAGAGATCAAGACCTTGGGCGTAGCCTTTACCTGAGTTATCAACAGTCGTTGTTACAAAACGATAGGTGTTGGGATCGTAAGGCACACCCAATTCTCTAACAAGACTATTGTACGATTTATAATACCCTTCAATGCGAAAGGTTTGCTTCTCACTAACCCATTGGTAATTGGCGATGTAGTGAATTGCTCGTTGAAAATCAGGTCTATTTTCCGTAAACAGATAGCGGCTGTTTGGGTTCTGATAAAAGATGCCACTAGCAACAGAAACTTGACTTTGTTGACCGGTTTTTATGGCTACCGAAATCCGGGGGCTAACAGTAGAGCGATCAAGCAACAGACTGTGTTCGCCCCGAACTCCTGATTTAAAGCCTAGCCATTTGCTTGGCCTCCATTCCAATTCGGTGTATGCAGCTGCATGTGTTTCATAAAAGGAAGATTGAAGATTGTTAAAGTTGCGCTCGGCAGCGAATCGTTGCCACTCGGTTCCGGCTAATAAGTTCACCTTGTTTGTTAATTCATACGCGACTTCTGTGCGAGCTTGTAGCCTCCATTCAATTGTTCTTGATTGGGAAGTACCAAAGTTGTTATTGTCTTCATTGGCACTAACTGAAATGGCAGAATAGGATTGTAAGCGAGGATTTATCGTTAGCAAGTAAGAGCTGTTAACGTAACCGTTCTTGTTTTGAATTCCGAATCTGTATTTCGCTCCCGCATTTGTCAAATCTGGAATTTCTGTTCCACTGCCAAAGGCCCCGCCACTTGCCAGTAATTTAAAAATACTTTTGTCACCGCCTTTTGAAACCCATCGTACCGAGCCCGATCCACCTTCGGGAGCTTTGTAAAAATCAAAATTGGTATTTGCCAGTTTATAAAATGGAGCAACGTTTGTGTAGTTCCCCGTGAGCTCAATTGAATTAGTTTTAAAAACCTTTGCTGCCGATCCGAAAGCTCCTGCCATGTTGATTCCTGCATTCAAAGTACCACGTGTGGGCATGTCGTTCGTATTTAGTTCCAATATGGAAGATAGGGCCTGGCCGTACCGAACACCGTATCCACCGCTACTAAATGAAGTTCCCTTAAACTGAAAAGGGGAGAAGCGACTTCGCTGCGCTACCCCTGGTACATCGCTTGTGAAAAAATTTTGCACGACCATGCCATCAATAATCACGCTTGTTTCACTCGCATCACCACCACGCACGAACAAACCGGTTTGCTCACCAACACGTGTTGTACCGGGAAGCGTTTGTATAGCCCCGATAATGTCACCTGCTGCACCGGCCGTTGTTACTATATCCAGAGGGCGAAGCACAGCCACTTTTCTATCGTTGGTGGCTTCGATGGTACCGGCTGAAATAACTACCTCTTCTAACTCGTTGACGGCTTCTACTAATTTAAAATCATAAACGTACTTTTTGTTTTTAAGCACCAGTGGCTGGTTAAACGTTTGGTAGCCAATACTCGACACTACCAATATTTGATTTCCTTTTTCTGTCGTGGTTATGGTGTAGTTGCCATTGGCGTCTGCAGAAGTTCCATCCAATGTGTTTAGCAGATAAATACTTACTCCTGGCAGCGGGTTTCCTTGCGAATCTGTTATCCTTCCGATAACGCTCGACTGAGCGTAACTACTAGCACAGATCATTGATAAAAAGAATAGAGCAGCGATTTTCATTTTTTGACTTTTGCTAGAAGTTGTTGGGCATAAAAAAGCTTTGGTTCAATCCGCAATGCTTTTTCAAATGCAGCAATAGATTTTTCATTGTTCTCCAGCTTTTGGTAAGCCTTTCCAAGCACCACGATCGTGTCTACGTATAACCAATTGTTGATTAATTGGGCGGGTGTAGTCTCAAAAAGAGCTATTGATTTTTCAAGAGCGGCAGTGGATTCATTTACATCACCACCAAAAGATGAAGGAGTATAAAATTTGTTAATACCATAAAACCGCCACGCAATGGGCGAGTTTGGTGCTAGTCTCTTTCCCTCCTCGGCCAGGTTGCTACTTTTGCCACCAAGTGTAAAGCCTTTCATAGGGCTATACGCCATTTGCAATCCAAGTACACCCGATAACAATGCCTTTCCATCCCCTGCTACTTTAGGAATGACGATCACTTTCTCGATATTTTCTTTTGTGAGAGAGACGTATTCGTCAAATAGGTCCTCGTCTTTCGTGACCATTGTGGCATTCAATAGCGAATAGCTTGCAATGGCAAGGTCAAGTTGCTTTTCACCATTGTTAGGATTCTGTTGTGCTTCTTGTTTTGCTAGTGTGATACATTTTTTCCATTGGTCTTTGTTTTGAGTGAGGTACGCATTGTACATCAATTCGGTAATAGATCCCTGTGCATTTGACGGGTCAATGGTACAAATTGTGAGAACGATAGAGAGTAGTATTTTCATTGTTAGGTGATTAAAGTGGTTTTACACATTTAGACTAGATCGAGGATCAGAATTAGTAGCGCTGTGATGACACCTACGATTAACATTATTACTTTTTTGTTATACATAAACAACTTTATATTATAAACTATAAGGGCAAAAAAATTATTTCTTAATATAGTCCTTCAACGTATTCACGTATTCTTCAAATGCCTTGATTCCTTTTTTTGTGATCCTGCAAGTAGTCAATGGCTTCTTTCCATTAAATGATTTCTCAATGTGGATATAGCCTGCTGCTGAAAGTTTGTCGAGTTGAACGCTTACGTTGCCAGCTGTCGAATTTGTTTTTTCTTTCAAATAGGTGAATTCAGCCGATTCAGCGTTCATTAACAGCGACATAATCCCTAACCGCAATTGAGAATGCAACAACGGATCTAACTCCCTAAGCATGATTCTCCTTTTGGTTTCTAAGCATATAACCAGGGACTAAGTATCCTAGTATTGTGGCGATTCCACCAACGAGGTATTGATCTCTGGCCTCAACAAAGTAGCACACTATACCCGCTATCCAAAATACAATGCCACCGATCAGCAAGGGCCTAAAGCGAACGATGATTCCTGAAACAAAAGTGGCCACGCCAACCGGCATTAATATTACGGCATTGACCATCCAGTTCAATTTTTCTCCTAAGAGCCATGCAGGGCAAATGGCAATACCCATGCTGATCCAAAGCCATTTACTTATCTCATCAAGATGGGTTTTAACAATTCTCTCTTTTTCTTGGTTGCGCCCATGGATGATGGAGATAATCCACGCGGGTATACAAAGCATCCAAACTGCTGGTGCATATCTGGGATAAGCCGAGAATTCAAGCATCGCATACATTCCAAAGTTACAGGCTGCTATGACCCAGCCCCACAAAAGAAAATAGAAGCTACTTCGACCCACATTGCCCTTTGCCTGACTGATCATTTTTGAAATCAGATCTAAACTTTCTTGGGCGGACAGATTATCGTTTTTTGTTTCCATAAATGCTATTAACGGAACAAATGTAAAGTAGTTTACATTATAAACCAAATACTTTTTAAAAGAGCATTCCTGGCGCCAGAAAAGGCATTTTTTTCTTCCAAAGTTGAATAGGCAATTACCCAGGATGGTTGAGAATCTACTTTTTAATTAATTTAATCCTGTGAAGCAAACTACCTTCTTGAACTTGAAGAAGGTAAATACCTTGAGTTAGGTGTTGTATGTTAGCCTTGTAAACGTCTTCCCATTTCTCAAACTTAATGGCATTTCTTCTGCCAGCTAGATCCACTAGTTGAACATTAGACAACTCACCCTTTATTCCAGATAACTCGATATAATTTTCAACAGGGTTGGGGTAAGTTGTTACCGAGTTCACATATCCCACTAGATCTCCAGTCACAAGAAGTGGTACATCAGCTGAAAATTCACTTACACAATCATCAACTGTTACTTGCACTTTGTAGGTACCAGCAGCACTGGCCGAAAAGGTTGTATTGGTTCCGGATGGAATTACGGTCCCATTTAGATACCACTTGTTTCCTGACGAAGCACTTGATGTAAGTATAAACATATCTGTGTTTGTTTTCGTGATACTGACTGTCGGCTTAGGCGGATTGATACAAAATGATTGAGTCACTTCCGGTGCGGGACTGAAATCGTTGTTGCCTGCTTGGTTAGCCTTGATGATCGTACGACCTGCTGCTAAAATGTTTACGGTGCTACCACTTAACGACACTTTGTTGGAAACAGTTGAAAATGCAACCGGCAGATATGAACTTGCAGTTGCCGTTAGCAGCAAGGCGGCACCCCCAACTACTTTATTTTCTATCGGGGGAAACGCAATGGTTTGAGGGTTAGCAGGTGGTGTTACTCCTTTTTGATACACCCTTACATAATCTATTTCCATAGATGATTGGGTAAAGGCTGGATCAATTACGCCTCCGATTCCTCCCATTGCAATGTTGAGGAGTAGATATTGAGGCTTATCAAATGGCCAAGTACTGGCGTTCTTTACAGGTGGGTTGTAGGTGTAAAAGGCTACATTGTCAACTAAAAATTCAATTTTGATTTCATCCCAGACAATCGAATACACATGGAAGGTGCTACTTACCTGAGCGATAGTAGTGGTCTTGGTGTTTACCGTATTACCAAAGCTTGAAGTGGTGTGAATAGATCCGTGGATTACATTTGGATTGTTTCCCCAATGCTCCATGATATCAACCTCTCCTGTTGCTGGCCAATTTGTCGTTCCGAATTGGCTCGAAAAATATCCGCCTGGTTCGTTGATATTTTTGCCAAGCATCCAGATTGCCGGCCAAGTCCCAGCACCTGTCGGTAATTTAGCCCGAACATCTACTCGACCAAATGTAAAAGCAAATTTGGAGTTTAGTCTAGCCGAGGTGTATTGTTTCGTTTGGCCCTGATCGGTAAAGCTCTCTTTCTTGGCCACAATTTTTAAATAACCATTAGCCGTACTTGAGTTCTCAACTCGGTTGGTGTAGTGTTGTTGTTCGTTATTGTACCAACTTCCACCGGCTGGAAGTTGTGTTTGATGAAACCACAGGTCACTCAATATAGGTCCGTTACCAGAAAATTCATCTGACCACACCAATGTGTAATCATTAGTAGCTCCACCCGCCACATTATGAAAATAAACGTTGTCGATAAAAACAGTACCAGTGCCCACAGGACTACCAGATAAAACCAACTGTGCAATATGACTTTTGTTAGTGAGAGCGGTGAAATCTGCCAAAGGGATTTCATAGCTATTCCACCCATTAAGTGTCGGAGTAAATGAAAGCTCCGCCTCCTTATCATCTCCACCTGCGTAAACTCCATTGGCGCCATAGTCAACAAGTTTGATCCTAAATGTAGTCATGTTAGGTGTCCACGCATCGAGATGGAAGTAGAGCATGGAAGAAGCATTAATCAAGTTTGCTTCTGTGGTTTCAATACCTACATACTCCAGCCTATTGTATTTCTTCACATCGTTACCAACTACTTGTGTTTCGGTAAGTTTGGCAACTGACCAATTGGTTCGCCAAGTATTCACTGGCACGTTGGTATATGCATTGCTAAACATTGAAATTACATTTCCGGGAGGCCTAGTCGGAATTGTTGCGGCTACAGTAGGCTCTGCAGGTGGTTGTGCTGGTGTCCCTCCTTTTTGATACACCCTCACATAGTCCACCTCCAGAGTAGATTGCGTGAAGGCCGGATCAATAGGGTCTCCGCCTCCTCCCAAAGCAATGTTAAGCAGCAAATACAAAGGCTTGTCAAATGGCCAGGTGCTGGCATCCTTTACTGTGGGGTTATAAGTGTAGTAGGCTACATCGTCTATTAAAAACTGAATTTGATTCGCATCCCAAATAAGTGAATAGACATGGTACGTGGTGCTGACTTGTGAGATAGTCGTGATATTTGTATTTACTGTATTACCAAAACTTGAAGGGGTATGGATGGATTGATGGATTACATTGGGATTGTTTCCCCAATGCTCCATAATATCGATCTCGCCTGTTTCTGGCCACACTGTTGTCCCAAACTCGCCTGCAAAGTATCCACCCGGTTCATCGATATTCTTACCCAGCATCCAGATTGCCGGCAATGTACCTGCCCCACCACCCACCTTTGCCCTAACATCCACACGGCCATACATAAATGCGAATTTAGAGTTTAATCGTGCAGAGGTGTATTGCTTGGTCTGACCCTGATCTGTAAAACTCTCTTTCTTTGCTACGATATTTAAATTACCATTTGTGATAAAGGAGTTTTCGTTTCTATTAGTGTAGTGTTGTTGTTCCCCACCGTACCAGCTTCCACCTACCGGAAGTTGTGTTTGACGAAACCAATGGTCATCAGCGGGAGGCCCCGTACCCAAAAATTCGTCAGACCACACCAATATGTAATCATTAGTGCCTCCACTCGATGATGCTTGCGTTACATCGTCAAATAAATAAGTAGAATTTGCACTTCCATCACCTTGCGTTCCTAAATCAAATATGAAAACTATCTTATTGTTTGAATTATTTAATCCAGATACTCCTGTAAAATCAAAAGTAAGTTCTTGCCAAACATTAGCCGTTGTTACTCCTACGGATTCTTTTTCAAAAGTAGGTCCTGCTCCTTCAAATTTTAATAGAAGCTTCCTTCCTGCCACCGGAGAGAATACTTTTACTTTAATAAGCTTGTTGGTAGAAAAGTTTACCGGAGAAGCCATGGTTATAAAACTTCCACCAAAAACTTCACCTGCACTCTTAATCATTTTTGCTACGGTGGCGCTGGTGTTTATGCCGTTGATTTGCGGGTTAGCAATCTTAGTTACAGCACCACCAAGAAAATTAGTGAACGTGTAAGTGATCGTAGTGGATTCAAAATCAAGCGGCAATATCGGCTGGGCAAGTAAGCATCTAAAACTCGAGAGAACGAGCAACATACCGAACAGAATCTTTTTCATAACTTTAATTTAGGGTAATGTCACATAACTCCGTTTGTTTATTTTAAAGAACTGGTATTGCCAAATTCTTTAAACCAAATAAGGCGGTTGATTTTGTACGGTGTTAACACAAATGGAACGGATCACGTTCTAAGATACTTTTAATTTTTTTTGTGTAATCAATTACTACGACCAAATGCAGTTCCTGCAAAGGTAGCTCAATACTTCAACTTCTCATCCTTATCCCAAATTCCCCAATAGGCACCTACATCACCTTCGGCACCTACCTTCCAGGATTCATCGAAAGATGAGAAATAGAAAATTTCAATATTGTCTTCGACAGACCATTTCTGTGTATTGATAAAGTATTTCATGAAATTTTCATCGGATGGCATGGCGGCTCCAAAGTTAGTACCTTGACTTGGCCACCCTGTTTCGCTGATGATCACAGGCTTACCGTTAGCTGCACGTACTGCCCTGTTATACATTTCCTTCATGTATAATAACGAGTAGTCGATGTGACAGCCTTCCCAATAGGGGTAACAATTAGCAAGTACGACATCGCATGCAGCAGTTATTCTGGGTTTTACATCGAATTCAAAATAGGCATCTACATAGCCAACGGGAATACCTGCTGGAATGGCCTGCTTTACTCTATCAATAAAAGCGACTAATTCGTCTTCGGTCAAATCACCACGCAGCATCACTTCATTACCCACTGCAGCGATATCCACGTAACCTTCTTTCGAAATATTGATTAAGTTTTCTACTTCTTGCTGATTGATCTTATCGTCATTGCCCAACCAGGCACCCACCAATGTTTTCATGCCAAGCTCTTTGGCAATTTTTGGAATTAGTTCGTTGCCCTCTGTACACGAGAAGGACCGAACCCATTTAGTATAGGGCTGAATAATTTCCAGACGTCTTCTGATTTGTTTCTCCGTTATAATCTCACCGGGCTTTTGTCCCTCTTCATAGGCGCTAAAGCCGATGCCATGCATGCCGGCATTCAACACTTTTCTAAACAGCTCGCGCAATGATTCTATCGTAGCGCCTTCATACGAAATCCCAGCCAGCGATAATTTCCTTTCTGCTTTTAACGACATAATTACTTATATTTTAGATTTTCATTCTTATCCCATATTCCCCACCGCTGGCCCACATCCCCTTCGTGACGAACTTTCCACGATTCATCGAACGAGGAAAAATAGAACATTTCGATGTTCTCTTGCTGCGCCCAATTTACGGTATTGATAAAATACTTCATAGCATTCTCTTCCGAAGGTTGTGCATCACCATTGCTAGTTCCCTGGTCGGGCCAACCGGTTTCAGTAATGATAACTTTTTTACCTCTCGCAGCCTCTTGTGCAACTACGTACATCTGTTTTAAATAACCGGAGGCTTGAGCAATACGGCACCCTTCCCAGAAAGGATAGCAGTTGGCTAAAACAACATCACAAGCATCTACCAGATCAGCGTGTTCTTTGAACTGAAAGTACGCATCTACATAACCGACCGGTATGTTTGGGAGCACCTTTTTTACCCGACTAATGTAATTTAACAACTCCTGTTTTGTTAAATCATTCCGAAGCAACACTTCGTTTCCAACCACGGCTATGTCCACATATCCTTTCTGAGCCAAGTCAATTAACCCTTTTATCTCGTCTTCATTGTTTGCTTTGTTGCTGTCGATCCACGCGCCCACCATTGTCCTTAGGCCTTTTTCGCGGGCAGCTTTGGGGATAAATTCATTACCCTCAGTGCAAGAGAATGAACGCACCCATTTGGTGTGTGGTGCGACTATTGCCATACGCCTTTGAATTTGCGCCTCCGACAAGGTGTCACCAATATTCTGACCTTCCATGTAAGGGCTAAAGCAAATACCACTCAGACCTTGGTTGAGGTTTTTGCTAAACCGTTCTTTGACTGCCAAATTAGATAACGAAGTAAAATCAACGTCTGTAGCTAACGCTGGTATCTTATGTAGTGATAGGAATTTTTCCTTTTGATAATAAGAAGATGATTTTTTTGTTTTGGCTGCTTCACGCTTGTCTAGTTCAACACGGGTCTCATTGGCGCGCTGTTCGTCCACATCGTAGTCGCGCATAACATATATGGCTACCAGAGTTCCCAAAATAGGAATGACTGAGAAAAATATTCGTAAGCCCTCAATGGCTCCTTCTGACTGAACGGAAGCACTAGGATCGAAACCTACCAACGTCATCAAGGTTCCACTCAATAATCCAGCAATAGCAAACCCCACTTTCACCATCCACCAATAGATAGCACCAAAAATACCTTCCCGTCTTTTGCCGGTATTTAATTCATCCAGATCAATCACATCAGCCGTCATTGACATCATAATCGTAAATAAACTTCCGATACCAAAAGAGAAAAGCGGTAAGGCGAAAATAAACATGTAGGGTTTGCCCGGCACAAACAAAAACCAAAACAGAATATAACCGAAAAGTGAAATACTTTGAGAAACAATAAAGGCCCGCTTTTTCCCCAACCATTTTGACATTCTTGCTACGATGGGAATGACTAGGAAGGTGGTGGATAGAGCACCTAAACTACCAAAGAGTGTTGGCCAAATTCCTGCTGCACCAGTATCGCCATTGAATAAATGGTAGACGATTATAAAGAATGAAAAACTAGCAATCGTATTAAAGGCGTTGAAAATGAAGAAAGTAGCTATGCACAATTTTCGGAATGGAATTGAGGTGAATGCTTCTTTAAAACCGAGGAATATCTCTTTTAGGCTATAACCTATAGAACGAAAATTGAGTGGAGCATAATTTTCATGAAGTGACGACTTGCCTTTAATAAAGATGGCTGGTACCATCGCAAAGATGGCACACGCAATGCCTACCCAAACCGCAAGTGTTCGAGTCGCTACGTCAGCTGACGCAAACCAACTCTTGTCATACATGACAACCCAAAACCAAGGAGCAATTACCCAGGCCCATTGGCCAATCCATTGGGCGATGGCCATTATGCTGGTGCGTTCATGAAAGTCGTTGCTCATTTCATAACCCATTGCTACGTAAGGCACACTAAAAAGCGTTAAGCCTAAATAGAATATGAAAGACCAAAACATAAAAAAGTAGAAGTTGTACGTGATGCCATCTTCACGATATAATTGCCACATAATGACAAATGCAAAACCCATGAGAATAGCGCCTAAGAAAACGTAGTGTCTACGCCTGCCCCAACGCGATTTGGTGTTGTCAGATATGTATCCCATGATGGGATCGGTGATTGCATCGAAAATCCTAGGCAGAAAGAAAATTAGTCCCCACATCCAGCCGGGAAAGCCGAGGTCTTGCACCAACACGACCATGAAAATACCTAACACGGCAGGGAACATTTGATTCGCCAGCATTCCCACACCGAACGCAATTTTTTGACCCATCGGAACTTTACTTGTAATCGTAGACATGGTTTTGGTTTTTAGGGTTTATTTTTCTCTTGGTAGATTCTTACATTCCGTTTATTTTGCCGGTGGCGCCACTACGTCATCGATCAGCCTTTTCTCGTTGCCATTGTATGTTTTACTAATTGGGTTTCCAGCGCGTGTAAGATTTTTAAACACACCCCGATCGACTAACTTCCACATAGGATATTTTGCTTCGCCAGAAAGTCCAAATAATCCGAAATGATTTTCTGAACCATTCGGATTGACTGCATCTTTCCACTGTTCATCGAATGCTTCAAAATAAAAACAGGATATCCCAGCTGCATTTGTCCACTCGCGCAGGTGTTGATAATACCTCCCTTGTTTATATTCATCGGTGGCCCGTGAGCCTTCGCTCCCATAAAAGCCATCGGATGCAGAAGCCCAGCCGGTTTCGCCAATATGAATGGGTTTATTTATCCCTAAGCTCTTTACATAGCTGGCAACAGAATCATATTGCGCTTTGGCAAATGCAACGGCACGCAAAATGGCCGCATCTGCTTTTTCGACTTCCGAAAGTTTTGATTCTTCCGCGGGTACTCGCCAAAAATCAGGATTGTAATGGGTGTTGTGATATGGATATGTGTGCATGGAAATGTAATCCACGGCTTTGATTATTTTTTCGAGATCTTCGGTGTGATAACTGGAGTCGCCACCGCCCCATGAAGCAAAATCGTCAGAGCATGTAATCCAAAGGTCTTTTGGCAGTTTACCTTCGGCCTTCAGCGATTGTACATGAGTTACCCATTTTAAAATTACTGACGGTTGAACGAAATAGCTGGCCGCCCACCTCACCATCGCTTCGTTGCCAACAGCAAGTATTTTAACGATATCCGGATATTGATTGGCTAACGCCACTGCTCTTCCGATTTCACCTTCGTTTTGTAAGCTTTCAATATTATGATCTGGAGCTTGATCGGTCCACGCATTTTTGCAATCGATCCATGCACCCAACATCACGTACATTTCAAAATTAGGATCAGCGATTTTTAATTCACGTATGGCTTTAAGCAAGTTCGATGCATGAGGCAGCTGCACATTGTAGGTTCGAACAATCCTAATCCCCATTGCTGATAAAATTTTTAAATCTTCCTGGAGTTGGGCAATCGTTGGCTGTTGTTCCCTGGATTTTTCGCGATAGCCTTCGTAGCAAATGGCCAAGTAATCGGGATTTCCTAAAATATTTTTCGCTGTCACTTCTTTTTGGTTAAGGGGTTGATCGGATTGTGTTGTTTGCTTCTGATTGCAGGAAATACTTGTCGCCAAAACAATTCCGAAACATATTGATTTTGCGATTGACTTCATACTGAAATATTTTAGTTCTGCATCGTTGATTTCATTTGTTATACCTCAATCCAAAACCAAGGGGAAAGAGTGGTTCAATGGAGCCATCCCAAAAATTCGGACCATACTTACCTTGATAATCTTCTTCTGATTTCGGCCATGAATGAGGTAGCCTTCCTTTAAAATCATAATCACCAAACAGTACCTCTGCAAGGCCATCGCCCTCCGAGCCCGGGAACCAGGCAGCTACAAAGGCATCGGCTTGTTCTAGTTGTTTTGTGACTACGAGCGGTCTTCCCGAAATTAAGACAACAACTGTTTTGATTCCTTTTGCTGTGTAGGTATCAATCAACGTTTGATGTTCTGGCGTTAGCGTATGCTGGTACTTATTCATCACGCCACCAATGTCACCCATAAATTCAGCGTAAGGAGTTTCGCCCACCACGATAACAGCTACATCCGTATCATCGTAGTTCGCACTGCCATCAAGATCATGTACTACTTCCTGCGATGAAAATTTTCTAATCCCTTCTAAGATGGTGGTAGCACCAGCATAATTTTCTGTCATACCCTGCCAGTTCACCGTCCATCCACCGGATTGTAATCCGGAGTTATTACCAAACTCGCCAACTAAAACGATTTTGGCGTCCTTCTTTAAAGGCAACACATTATTCTCATTCTTCATCAACACAAGTGACTCTCGCACGGCTTGTCGTGCCACACTGCGATGTGCCTGCATTCCGATTTTAGGAATAAGAGTTACATCCGGGAAGGGATTGTCAAACAAACCTATCCGAAATTTCTGCCTCAATATTCTACGTACTGCATCATCAATTCTTCCTTGTGGAATGACGCCACTCAATACACCGTTTCTCACGCCCTCCACATACATGTTAAAGTCACCTTCAACCGCCATGACGACATCTACACCGGCATTAATCACATCTGTTCCGCCAAAACGAGAATATGCCTTCCAGTCGGATACAACGATGCCTTCAAATTTCAATGCTCCTTTTAATACATCCGTAATCATAGCTCGGTGCGCATGCATCGGCACGCCATTCAAACTGTTGAATGAGGCCATCACTGAACCTACGCCAGCTTCAACAGCTGCGCGATAGGGTGGAAGCAAGCGTTCGTATATTTCTTCCTGGGTTAACGTTGTGTTACCACCCTCCACGCCAAAATCAGTTGAACCATCACCAATAAAATGTTTTGCGGTAGCTATGAGTGATACAGGTTGGCCAGTTGAACCTTGATGACCGCGCACCGAAGCTCTCGTTAACTCGGTTGTAATCTCGGTGCTTTCAGAAAAGGCTTCGTACACTCGGCCCCATTTTTCATTATAGGGAATAGCAACACATGGAGAAAAAACCCAGTTGAATCCAGTAGCCCTTGCTTCAATCGCAGTGATGGCCGCAGCATCTTCTACCAGCTTCGCATTTCGCGCTGCGCCTAGTCCAATGTTGTGCGGAAAAATGGTTGCGCCCGCATATGTATTTTGACCATGAACAGCGTCCACACCAAAGAACATGGGAATACCTAATCGGGTGGACAGTGCTAACCATTGAAGTTGAACAAATTTGGCCTGCCATTCGGCCGCGTCATTGCCAGGCGTTGGCCCTTGTGTGTGAATTATTGAGCCGATGAATTTTGTCTTAATGTCCCCGATAGCGATGTCGTCAAAGTGACGCACTTGTGTCATCTGACCAATTTTTTCATCAAGGGTCATTTTGGCGAGCAAGGTTTCCACTTTTTGGTCGATGGATAAGTCGGTTTTGATTTCTTTAGTCATCTGTGTTACCTTAAACTATCTTGCTTGATGTGAACAACTATGCGAGTTACATCTCCGGTTCGGCCAAATACTTTTTGACTTAACGTTTTATCCAAATTCAGTTTTTCAACTTTGGCTGCGCCATTTTTCGACACTATTTCCAGCGCATTTTCATCCGCTAGTTTGTACACTACGAGTACCTGACAATAGGTAAAACACAATGACTTCTCTTCGAGCGGTAATTCAATCGCATTCCCTTGCACATCAAAATAATTGAAGACTTGCTTCTTTGTCAGGAATTCAGATTGTTTTAGCATACAGGGATCAAAACAAAGTTGCCCATCTTTTACAAATACACCCAACTCTCCAAAGCGCGATAAAATATCTTCTTTTACCTGGCCGGTCATTCCCGGCTGTTGCGCTCCCTTGTTGGCGGGTGTATGTGAGTATGGATCGGTTGGAAATGCTCCATAAAGCGTTGGGGACTTATGTACTCCAATCCCCTCGCTAATCTCGTAGTAATGATCGATTAGTTGACTTATCAATATGTCATTTTCCTTTTCCTGTATGGCTTTCAGGCAGCACTCTTGGGCTGCGAGTTGCAACTTAGAAACCATATGCCAGTAAATAGATCCTAATCCTTCGTAGCCAAAGAAAGTACCTGATCTTCCGGTGAAAGCTTTGTGGTTAAATACACTTTCAAAAATTCGCAGCACTTCTTCTTTGTCAGAAGCAGGAGCATCAAATTTGTTTAAAGCATTTTTAAGATCGGTAGCGTTTTTAAAGTTTCCATTGAAGTGAAGTCCGCCATTTATATCTTGCTCGACAATCTGTGTATTACTTTCTTTGATAAGCTTAGATAAGAAGCTTGACTTTGAGACATCCGCTTTCGGCAGATTGTTCTTTACTAAGAAGCCGGGCAAATTCTTGTTCGGGTATAATAGATAGCTGTACTGATCTTTTCTAAAAAGTGCACTTGACTTTAAGCCATCCAGTGTAGCAAGAACTTCAGTCGATGTTAAATATCCAGAGCTGAGGGCAGCAACCTGACCTTCTAGCATTTCGCTAAGGTAAGAAATCGAAATTTCGCTTTTGCCTTCAATCGTCATCAAATTATATGCATGATACAAGTTGTCGTTTCTTTTGTTGGCCCGAATGGTATGTTCCAAGTAGCGAAGACATAGATTGGAAAAGGCGATAATATCCTTGGTAGCCAACGCACTCCGTTGGTTACTAAATGATTGATTGTAAATTTGTGTCCGGTACTCACTACCAGCAGTTCCCAGGTCATCGAGGATCGTCTTACGATCTTTGTTTGTGATGTTGCCTGCCAGTAGGTGCTCATGCTTACTAAATGTTGCCTGGCAATTATTAAAAAACGTTAGCAATTCACTAGAAATAGCTACTTCCTTTGTCGTGCTTCTTTCCAGAATTTCATTGAAAAAGTTTAGAAAACGGTAGAGGTAGAAAAGGGTCACCATCGACACTCCGTTTCCAACCAACGCGTTGTTGGCATCATTCCACTCCGGGCGTTGGGTATTCATCCATATGCCACCTTCAGGAATGAAATTGGAAAGTTTGGCTAAAACTGTTGCCAGTATCTTTTCAGTAAAATTTACATGGTGGATGCCGCCATTTTTATTCTGAAGCAAGACACTATCGGCACCTAGAGTAGGCCTTTGTTTGTCTATGGAATGGTCAAGTTTTCGATCAAATTCAATCGTGTCCTTGGGATTGTGTAAGATGTCTTCGTAAGACTTTATTTTATAGGGAACGTTTGCGTACGCAAAAACATTCTCGTTAAAATAGCCTGCTAATTTTCCCGGAGCATGACTTTCTGAAAACTCCAGAAATTTCAATAGGTAGATAATTTGATGATCACCCCAATAGCCAATGTATGACCACGGGTCATCGGCCTCGATCCGTTCCCAGTCAATACCGTTTTTGGTAACGCGATAGGGATTGTAGCCATCGAAGGTCGAAGCATTTAGGAATTTAAAAATCATTCCTTCAATGAAATCAGGGTAGGAGTGAGCCAGTGCCTCCCAGTTTTGAAAAATATCGCGCCAGTTCCCTGCGTAGTCCAACACTTTTGATCCATTATGTTCATTGCGGGTATTGATGGAAAATTGATTCCAGGGTCTGCTGGGATCGCCATGTCTTCTACTGAACTTTAGCGGCAAATACTCCAGGCTTAATCTCCTGAAGTCTTTATCGTCAGATTTTTGTGCAAGTTCCTTTAATACAGAAAGTGAAAATTGGTTGGCCAAACTTCTAACACTTTCTTGTTGTCGCGCAGCGACCTGTGGATTAGCTGCCGACAGATAGGCGCTAAAATCATTTTTCTCAATTTGATAATTGTTATCAAAGATGCCACCGCGCATGATATTAAACAGGCCGTTGAAAAAGTGCCTGGTATCTTTCAGTCCATCCGCAGTCAATTGCAGTCCATCCGTGCATGCATTGAGCTGAATGAGTTGTTTTGTTCCAGTCTCTATGTCCTCTTTAATTCTAAATCCGAGATGCTTGTCGGTTTTGATTGCTTTAGCAATGGCTATGATTTGTGATGCGTTTTTATTCACATCGGCTACAACCATCCACTCCTTTTTACTTTTAGATTCAAGAAGAGCCTCTACATGAAGGAAGTAGGCTCCTTTCTCTGCTTTAATGTCTGTTTCTTCTTTAATAGGCAACCCATTTCTGAAATTAGCTAGTTGCGAGGAGGAGAGGAGGTGCTTTGCATCAGCCATCCCAATCGACCATGCAATATTTGCTTTTAGCGCTTCGCTGGGTTCGGCCTTATCTACAATGATGGCACTGAGTGAAAAGATGCCAATTCCGCTCTCTTGATCGAGCTCACCTCGCTTGTAGGCATCCACCAAATTACTGGTCTTGTTTTGCAGCGCACTGCCAACGCCATAAGGTATAATATTCTGAATGCCATCGATGAGAGAAATGGCTATTTCGGAGGTGCTTGCATTTGTCAGCTTACTGGTTTTTACAAAACCATAAAGGTTACTAGAGGTCCACTGGTATTGGAACGACAGTTCTAAGTCGTGATTGATTTCTTCGAAAATAATTTTATTACCATGAATGCTCTTGTATAAATTTTGCGTTAGCTGATAGAGGTTCGAGTAGCGAATAGAAAACGGTTCCCAAAGAATTGATTTACCATTTTTTTGGAGACGAATAATAGTTTTCGATCCGGTTAATTCTGTAGATTCAATAATCTTGTCATCCGTATAATAGGGGAACAGAGCATTTTCTGCATCCTTTCTACCGGCACTTAATCCACCATTGCTGCCGATAAACATCCAGTGATTAGAGTCACTCAGGATGCTCATGAAAAAGGGACGCATGGTATCCACGTTCGAAATCTGATAGTAGATTCCGTTGTCGATCTTGACTTCCGTTAGTTCTGATTGTTCGTCTTTTTTCACCATGTATTTGATGGGGTTTAACCAGTGGTGATTAGGTGCTAATTTATTAAAAAATAGGTCGAGTGTTTTACGCTCGACCTATTCAACAAATCATTTTTGTTAACTAACCTATGGATTAACTTTTATAGATACATTATCAAAGAAAGCTGTCACACTACAGCCTGCCACGGCACCGCATGCGGCTTTTAGTTGCAGAGTTATTCCACCACCGACATCACCTTGTGCAATTGAAGCAGTCGTAGTTGTGTAAGTAAATGTTGTCCAAGTACTAGTTGGGAAAATTGGTCCACCACTAAAGATTTCAGCTTTTGACGTACCACCTCCAGTTTTCTCCGAGAAAAATTCCGCAAAAACAACTCCACCAGCGCCTGTTAATGATCCTTTCATATCAAACTTTACTGTCACACTCTTGCCGTTCGTTATTGATCCAGCTAAAAGATTCGCCTGTTTAATAACAACGTCCTGAGCCTCACCAGCTATCAGCCTGCCTGAGAATGTGCCACCATTTGCCTCTGCATTAGAGACCACAAATGTAGCGCCACCGTTAGGGAATTCGGTCCAACCGTTTTTATTTCCTGTTTCGAAGTCACCATTGACTGCGACTTCAGTTCCAGTTGGGGGAGGACCACCGCCTGCAGCTTTATAGAAGTATATATTATCTAGGAAGATAGTATTTGCACCAACGGGTCTACCTACAAAAATATACTGAGCAAGATCACCTCGAGCAGCCAGTCCAGTGAAACTAGTTAGAGGGATATCATATGATATCCATTGACCTTGAGCGGGAGTAAAATAATCTACTTGGTGCTCAGTGTTACTAGTACCAAAATTTACAAGCTTTAGAGAAAACTGAGTGAAATCTGAAGACCACACATCCACGTGAACATGTGTCATTGCTGTGGCATTAACTTTATTGGCAACCGTTTCTACACCCACAAAATCAAGGTTTGAGTATTTCTTGGTTGGATTACCTGCGATCATTACCTCTTCGTAAGCTGCCGCTGACCAGCCTGTTCTCCATGTGTCTACCGTTACATTCGCGTAAGCTTCGCTGAACAGAGAGATTACATCACCCGCAGCACGTGCTGGTGGAATAGGAGCAGCGGTTGTTGGTCCACTTGGGATTCCTGTTCCGTACAGCTTAAGGTCATCAAAATAGACTGTGCTCGCAGCGTTGCCCTCAAAATCAAGGAATAAAACAAATCTATCATATTTGTTGCTTTCACTACCTGCAAAATCGAAAGTCAATTCTTCCCAGACGTTTGCTTGCGTTACAGTTTTTAATACTTCTTTGTTAATACCTGCATTTGTTTTGTCTTCAAGTTTCAATAAGACTTTAGATCCGGCTACAGCCGAATACACTTTCATTTTGAAACCTGAATTGGTATTAAAATTGAATTTAGCGTCTACAACAATCTGATTATTGCCATAAAGGTTTCCTGCAGCTTTTACACTTTTTCCTACAAAGCATGAAGTGTTTACAGCATTCGCGATATTAGGATTTGCTGAATATGTATAAGTCGCATTATCATTGACAATGGCAACACCGGGATCAGTTTTAAACGTCAAATTAAAATCTGCTCCACCAAGTGACTGCACAGTTTCGGCTGTGCAAGGAGTTGCTGCACCCTCGATTAATTTAACATTGTCGATAACAACTACACCAACAGCGGCCCCCATATCAAACAATACACGGCTATTCGCTCCACCAAAGGCAACAGCGGAAAGGGTAAGTGTAAATGTTTTTTTAGTGGTTGTTAGGTCTACCGTTTTAGTATCGCTCGTAAACGGGCCGACACTCAAACCAATACCAGCAATCATTGTGCGTGCACGATCTGATGAGGCCTCGAACGACAGTACATAATTTTTGCCTTGGATAAGCGGAAGCACTTGACTCAGATTGACATTGAATGCATCTCCGGCAGTGGCTACGTTTACAAAATTAAAATTGGTGCCTCCTTCGTTTAGCACATTAAATCCATTGCCAGACCATGCATCACCTGCCTGTCCTTTAACGATGCTAAAAGCACCATTATTCAACAACCCATCATCAAATGCAGTAACAATTACTGATCTGGAAACCCGAATAGCTGTGTTTCCTGCTAAATCAGTTACATCGTAGGTGATTGTATAGGTAGCTGCAATAGCTGTATTTACTGTTCCAGCCTTTACTATTTTTGCCGTAATGTTCCCGTCCAAGTTATCATTTGCTGTAGCACCTTTATCCACGTAAGGATCTCCCACCGTAAGATTGATTGTTGCATCCCCGATCAACGTAATAATAGGCTTTGTTGTGTCAACAGGAGGTCCTGGTAAAGTAACAGTAAATGTATTCTCAGAAGTAGCTGTACCACCTGCAGTATTCGAGGCAGTCAATTTCACTGTGTACGTACCTGTTTGATACGTTTTTGTGGGTTCAAATTGAGTCGAGGTTGTTCCATCCCCCAGGTTCCACAAATAATTTGTCGCATTGGTTGATGTGTTTTTGAATGTCACAGCACCAGTGGTGTTATCCACTGTTTGTGTAAAGCTTGAGGTGACCACAGGAACGACAGGGTCACTACCTTTACATCCCAGAACGAAAATCACAAAGAGAACAAAAGATGCGCTCTTCGCATTTTTTAATAGTTGTTTCATCATTTTTGTTTTAGTTTAATTTAATTTAATCGTTTATCTATTATCACATTACTTATTTATATACTCTTATGTAATCTATCAAAAAGGTTTGAGGAAACACTGTTTCGCTATTTGGTGATCCAACAAAACCTCCGCCTACAGCAAGATTCAAAAGAAGGTAAAAGGGTTTGTCAAACACCCATTCTCCAGGGACATCAGCTGGTGTGATTTGGTTGTACAAGACATTGTCAACATAGAAGTTGATGTATTTAGGCCCCCATTCAACTCCGAAAATGTGAAACTCCGTATCGAACCTTCCATTTTTTAGCGTGTAACTTTTGCCAATCGATTGGCCGCCTGAATAACCTGGTCCATGAACGGTACCAAGCATCATTGCCGGATTCTGTCCTCTAAATTCCATGATGTCGATCTCTCCAGCACCTGGCCAGGGATTGGTGTCAATGTCTGCTCCTAACATCCAAAACGCAGGCCAAAGGCCTTGGCCCCAAGGCAATTTCATGCGTGCTTCAAATCGACCATAAGCCTGTTGGAACTTGCCTTTCGTGATTAATCTCGCTGAGGTGTATTCTGCTCCGCTAAAAGACTCTTTCTCAGCCGTAATGACCAGATTGCCGTCTTTCACCGTAACATTCTTTGAGCGATCGGTGTAGAATTGAAGTTCGTTATTTCCCCACCCATTTTGTCCGCGTCCAATATCAAAGCCCCACAAATTCGGATCAGGCGCTCCATTTTTATCAAATTCGTCTTGCATCACCAGTGTGGTGAAATTGACCACTTTTTGTGTGTCATCGGTGCAACCCAAAAAAAGAAAGAACAAGGTTGGCAACAGCAGGCTTTGAACACTAATGAAGAGCCTTTTTGGTATTGATTGTTTTGGCATAATAGTCATCATTTTTTTTTCTATTTATAGAAATACATATTGTCAACCAGAATGGTTGAAATTGTTGCCCTATTACCTGAGGTGCCGTCAGAAGATATAAAGAAAATCTGGGCGAGGTTGTTTTTACTCGTAAGGGTTGTAAAGCTTGCAAGTGGAATGTCAAGGCTTATCCATTGATTGCTTGAAAGAGCTGAGCTTAAAAACTTAACAGTCCCATTGGAATCATCTCCTCCACCGAAAGCATTGTTCGGCCCAAAGTCTCCAAGTTGCACGCTTATAAAGTCAGCGGGATCGATCGCTTCACGGATTTGTATGTCCGCATGAAAATGTGTCATTTGCGAAACATTGATCGTTGGGTTTTTGAATTCAGTAGCAACAAAATTCAGATTAGTGTATTGGATGATCTTATTTCCGTTGATGTTAAGATCGGCCCCTCCGAGTGTAGTTTGAAAGGGCGCGAAAAAACCATTATAAAAATCTACAGGTATGTTTGTGTACGCATCGCTGAAAACAGAGATCACATCGGCCGCGTTACGGGTAGGAGTGGGAGCCTGTGCAAATTGCCCGAGGGATTGAAGCGTTAACGACCCTTTTGCTTTAATACCATTCAACTCTGCGGTGATTTTTGCATTTCCTGTTCCTACTATTGAAACAACCCCCTTATCATCAACACGTGCCACAGCTGGATTAGATGACGTGAAGTTGAAGTAAGCTGGTCCTACAGAAACTGTCTGGTTTTGTCCCGAAACCAAATTAAACGTTTGCGTGAGCCCGCTCAATGACGTGTTGACTCCAATGAAGGTTGTCTCCACCTTCTCTTCGCCATTGAGGATGGATGGTCTAGGCTGAGCCAAATTGCCCAATTTTTCGAACTTCAATTCATCAATCCAGAATGTATACCCGTTACCATTTTCAGGACCCTCAGCATACCAGAACATACCTTTTTCAAGAGTAAGACGCGAAGGGTCGGGTAGTGGTATAGTGTACTTTGTCCACGTGGTGTTAATTCTCATGTTAGTCAGCGTAGTCAGATATTTGTTTTCGCCAAAACTATTTCCAAAACCAATTTCATTGATGGTGCCGGCTTGTGTGGCCTTTGCCCAGAAGGTAAGCGCATCATATCCCGATAAATCGCGACCGCCATTATCTGGAAATATGGCACCGGCATATGCCCCCGAAGGATCACCCACATTAGGAACATCAAAGCGCATAGATGCCGAACCCGCGTAGCGAGTTTCGGTATCAACAGTAAATGCATTTAGCTTTGATCCTCCGAAAGGAAAATAGTTCAGCCCACCACTAAATCCATCGATGAATACTGCCGGGTTGTTGGAGAATTTTGCAAATCCCGCCTCATCCGATAAATTTCTCTGGCAGCCGCTGAAGGTGGCTGATATGAATCCTAACAGGATTGCGAAACGTAGTTTATTTGTTTTCATACTATTCATGCTTCAGATTATTATCGTCCAACACTAACTCGTACATAGGTTCTAAATTCCCATTCATTTCCGTTCGGGAATCCCACCGGACTAATGATAGGCGCAGGGGCGAATGGCTCGGCTACATTGGGTAGGTAACGAGGTGAAAATTTGTCAAGTGAACGCCATATCATTTGTATCCCAATTGATGTACTTGGAAGTAGAAACCAATCCGGCTTTCCAACGGTAGTAGATAGATCTGCCATTAACTGTACAGGAAAAGTCAAGTTGAAATCCCGGTGATAGTCAAAAGGACCCCAATCATTAAACTTAAGATGCGAAGCCAGTTTTACTTTTTTATAGATCACTCTGAAATCACCACCAAAACGTTCGATTGCTCTTGCGCTCGGTCCGTTTGCTTGACCATTGCCTCCATACAAGTTGGCGATGACCCCCAATCCAGTGCGAACCTTGGACACAATACGAGCATTGACTTCCCATAAATTCAATGCTGGCGGTGCACCTATTGCAGCCGTTGGAGTTCTTCCGGTTCCAGGGAAAATCACAGCAGCATCTTGTGAAGTCGGTAAATGGCGGTAAACGAAACCAACACTCGCGGCAAAACTCGCATCTTCTGCTCTGTCATTGTCCCATTCATACATCCAGGTACCTGGCGTAGGATCAAAAGTTAGTAACAACTCGCCTCCCACAGTTTCACGGTTCGATCTTACTACAAAAGGGTCAACTAAAATATTCCTGAGCCGAGCTGGCCCCCCAACATTGCCAGGCATTGGATCCACTAGTGGTTTTTGCCACAAGAAATTAGGCGCTATTTGAAGTTTGCCCATAGTATAAGTGAAGCCGGTCAAGAAGTTGTTTTGATTTCCACTTCCGCTATCCTTTAGACGCCAGCCGGTAAATGTGGTGGTGTAGTCAGCTCCGCCATTTGCCACGAGACCCATAGAAGCAGCTTGTGCATACCAATTTATTCTGCCCGATGCATAAGTCAACTTTATCTTACCACCCCAGGTGTCGGTATCTTGCACTTTATCGACATATGTCTGGTAATTCCCTTCTTGCCCACGGACTACTTGAAATTCTCGTCCCACAAGAGGCTGCCCTCCCCATATACCACCCACTTCAATTTTCAATTTGTCAAATAACTTGCGCGATGCTTGCAATGTCAATCTTCTTGTTCTTGGTTGAGGCACAGCAAGTGAACTAATGGCGGCACCCGGTTCTTCAAGATCTTCGTGAACGATTCCAGTAAGATTTAACTTACCAATGCTTTTGTTGTACTTAACAAGAATTGCTGGATTTGCTCCCCACCACAACTGTGGACCATAGGCAATTTTTAATCCTCGGAGTGATTTCTTCCCCGCTATCTCAAGCCCTTGTGGGGCAAGGCCGTTATATATATCTATGTTTGGTCCGTAGTTCGCTTCCGGATATAGACCAAAGAAATCTCCTTCGTATCCCCAATGGTAATGACCGGTTCGATAAAATCCTTTGAGATCAAAAAGTTTATGATTCCAGCTATATTCTGCACGATAAACCTGTACACGATCCAAAGACGTAGTGACAGTTCCGTTCGGTGTAACCAGTGTTTGAGGACGCCCTCTGTTTTCGTAAAAAATTTCATTTATAGGATTGAGAGCAACGTTGCCGAGGACGTTGAACGACACATTTGCCCGGACATTAGATGCTGGATTTGCTTCGATGCCCACGAAGTAAGATTCCATATGATCAAATCCTAGTCTATTAGGGAATGTTGGATTGTTTGGGTCCGCCTTTCTTGGCGTTGTGATGAGTGCTCCACCTGTTGTAAAAGTTGTCAGTTCGGCACGTAGCTCACTCACCCGAAGTTTTGATGATTGTTCGCCAGCTAGAGCTGCTTTATCGCCTCGTGCTTTGATCACGGCATCCATCAGTTGAATGTTTGCAAAGTGACTATCTACACCTTGCAGCGTTACGCCCTCCCGATAAGGATTAAGTGTGTGCGCTTCTTTCAATGCGTAATAGGCAGCACGCGGGAACAATGAATATAATCCGCGTGGAGTGGTTTGTCCCTTTGCGCAAATGCCAAACCATTCTTCATTCATGTTGTTTTCTCCTTTTTTAAAATCGCGCGTGTAGCCGCCATTTGACCAAGAGGCATTGTCATCGTGGAGATCCAGATCCTTCGTCTGGCCAAATTTCCACCAACCATCGCTGAATTGAAAAGTAAAGCCACCAAGTGAGTTGTTGGCCTTTCCAAGACCGGCAGCATTTTCATAAATTTCTTTCCAGTTGCCTACCATAAAAAAGGCTTGAGACTCCTGATCCTCTGCATTGTCGATCGCATTAAAAGCGTCTGCACCAAACTCAGTAAACAACACCGGCTTGTTCAACTCATCCTTTACACGCTGAAAGGCATCGCCAAATGAAACACCCCGATACATGTTTGTACCAAAGATGTCAATGGCTTTACATTCCTCCTTAATGATTTCTAAGAACAGTAGATCTCCGTTACAAATTGCCACCGGGTGACCAGCGTCCTTTGTCTTCATAGCTATAGTTGCTTCATTAAACAACTTATACATAGCGGTTGCGCGGGCGGTTGATTTTCTGTCTTTTACAGGTATGTCTTCGGTTTCTGCTCCTTCCCAAAAAAGTCCGTAGTTGTTTTCATTTCCCAACAGGAATAATAAAAGGCCGGGAGTGTCTTTATAATCCTCAGCCATCTTGGTTACCTCTGCTAGCAATAGTGTGCGTACCCTTGGATCCCCATATTCAGTGTTAGGAGCCCATGCACCACTAATTGTCAAACCATACCGCCCGAACGAATGATTGAGCATCGTATAAATGCCGTAGGTTTCATATATATACTTAATCCACTTCGCAGGAACTCCTGTATACTGCCGAATCGTATTGACACCCATGTTTTTTAACAAAGACATCTCCGTATCAAGAGCGGCTTGAATAATGTCGTCAGGCTGATTCCAAAGGCTGTAAGAAAAGTTGGTGCCAATAGGGAAGTAATCCCAATTCATTCCGTTCACCATGAAATCTCGGCCGTTGACCTGAAGTTTCATCCCTTGATCGTCCTGTCTCACAGAAACCCGATCGGCCTGGCCCAAAAGTGGCACGGAAAGGATCAAAAGCATAGCAACAAAGTAAATATTCTTCATATTTGATGGATTAGACGATTTTCAAACGATTGCTTCTTCGGTGTTCCGAAAACGGTTGAAAGTTGCGCACAATTGTAGATATCATCTAAAAAGGGACTACATCAATTCCTTTTTGCTACCACTACAAAACTTCATCTATATCGATTTAAAACGCTTTAAATGGATATATTTGCTGCACAGCGGGGTCACAAACAAGATTTTTATGGGTAGATTAGGTATAGTTGTTAATCCATCGCTTGTGTTTCTTTTTTCGCTTCTTTTGTCAGAAGTATCCACCGCATTTTCAGGAAAATACCCGATTAAGAACTTTGCGCCTCCCGATTATGGTGCAGGAATCCAAAATATCGACTTTGCCCAGAATAGAGATTTAAGCCTATTCGTTGCCAACAATTTAGGGGTGCTTTCTTTCAATGGCACCTCATGGGGAAAGCACGCGCTAAACACCGGCAAAAAGCAGCGATCCCTCGCTTTTGACGAAAAATCGAACCGTCTTTACGTGGGGTCTCAGGGTGAGTTCGGATTTTTCGAGAGCAATTGGCAATACGTGTCCCTACTGGATAAAATTCCGGAAAAATTTCGGGATTTCGATGAGGTATGGGATGTCCTTCTGTTCGACTCTAAAGTATACTTCTGCACTTTTCAGGGTATTTATGTTTTTGATGGTGAGTCTGTTACCGTGATCATGCGCCCTACTGGATTTAATCGTTCGTTTGTAGCAGGTAACAGGCTGTTTACCCAATCTCCTACGGGTGCGCTTTTTGAGATAGAAGGGGATAACTTGGTTCCGTTACCTCAAAATGGACATATAAACCAGGTGGTGGCTGGGGTAGTCCGCACCGATGCCGGTTATGTCTTCTTTTATAATTCGGGGAAAATTGAGGTTTTGAATTCACCGGGAGGTCTCGAACCCTATGTGGAATTGATGAAAGTACTTGCAGGAAAGTATGTCAACCACGTGATACAAATTTCAGATAGTAGACTGGTTATATCAACTCAACTTGCGGGGCTGTTTATATATGATCAACTGACAAAGCAAATTGAAAATATATCCATTTCCGATGGATTGATATCCAACGCCTGTTTGCGGGTGTTTCAGGATTATAGTGGCAACCTCTGGGTAGGCATGCAAAATGGGATTGCACTGATTGATATCAACTCTCCGTTGCGGCTAGTAAACCAGAATATTGATCTTCAAGGGAGTGGGTATGAGGCATTTGAATTGGAGGAAGGTACCTACTACACCACATCAAATGGCATTTACTACTTAGCCAAGGGTGCACCTAAGAGCCAGTTTCTAATCGGGACGGAGGGCCCAGCCTATGGCATGCAATTGGTAAACAATAAACTTTATGCCGGCCACCACACGGGGCTATTCTTATTGGAACGCGGTAGAGCAGTCAGGCGTGCCTATTGTGAAGGGCTATGGCAGATCAAACAGTTAAGATCAGATCCCCTGTTTGCTATTGCCGGTACTTATACAGGCCTTCATCTTTTTCAAATAGATGCGAAGGGTGAATTAAGAGATGTTCAGAAGATTGATGGATTTAATGAATCCAGTCGATTTTTTGAAGAGGATAGAAAAGGGAGAATTTGGGTAGGGCAGTATTACAAAGGGCTTTACTTGTTGACTTTGGATGACTCGCTCACGCGTGCCGCAGCAACCAAAGTTTCTGATTCGTACAATCTCCCGATTAAGAATTACATTTTCTTGAGCCGAATTGACGACCAAATATATATCTGTTCTGCAAAAGGAGTATTCAAACTTGATCAGGCAACTGATAAAATTGTGGAGGAAAATGTATTCACAAAAGTGGTTGGGAAAAATTGGGTTTATCAACTGGTGCAAGACAGACAAAAGAACGTTTATGTTTATTCTGAAAATCTGGTGGGCTTGTTCAAGAAGGTGAGCCTTGACAATTACGTATACCAGCCATCATCTTTGTTCCAGTTACGACAATCGTTTAACAACGACTTATTAAATGTTTCGCGCAATGTACGGGAGGGTGTTCTTTTTAATGCGAACGAGGGTTTTATACAATACAACCCAGAATTAGAGGAAGGCGTTTCTACTACCAGTGTCCCCCTTTTAAGCCGGGTCGTTAATGTTGCCGAAGATAGCGTACTCTATTCAAGAATGCCGTTCCAAGTACGCCCGGAAAAAACCGAGCCAATACAGCTCACCGAGGGCACACGAATTTTACAGTTCATCGTGGAATCCTTCAAATTCAAAGATGTCAGCAATCAGCAGTTTAGGTATTACCTAAATGGATTTGACGAAACCTATAGCGCGTGGACTACAGCTAGTTTAAAGGAATATACGAATCTCAGAGTCGGCAGGTATGAGTTTTATGTCCAGGCGTTTAATTCAAAAGGAGAGATTGTGACAAGCCAACCTTTGTTAGTCGAAGTTTCTCCCGCGTTTTATAAAAGCCCACTTGCCCTGCTTATTTACTTGCTATTCGTGCTACTTGCCCTCTTCTTGATTTATAGATTCCAACGTCAGTACTACCGGAGGAAACAAGTCAGAATGGAACAGGCAAAGCAAGAAGAACTGGGTCAAAAGCAAAAGGAATTACAAGAGTTAAAAGAAGTGCAAATCAAAAGTGAATTAAGTCATGTCAATACGCTGCTTGCGGCTTCAACGATGAACTTGGTAGTGAAAAATGAGTTCATGGAAACCATTAAAGAAGAGATCAGGCAAGCGAAGGCAACGGATAAGGTAGAAGAAAAGCAACGTGCGCTGGAGAAGATTATTAAAGAAATTGATACCACTCTAAAAGTGCAAGAAGACTGGAAACAATTTGAACATCACTTCGATCAAATACATGGCGATTTTCTAAAGCGATTAACCCGAGAGTTCACGGATCTTACCCCAGGTGAACAGAAATTGTGCGCGTTTCTCCGCCTTAATATGGATACAAAAGAGATCGCGAATCTAATGGCGATTTCCTCACGGGGTGTGGAAGTAACGAGGTATCGGTTACGTAAAAAATTCAAGTTGGGCACGCATCAAAACCTTTCAAAATTTATTTTGGAGTACTAGTAGCAGGTCGAGTGGCTTTTAGTTTCGGATGATCCTTCTTTGGTTAGGTAAAAAATCAAGGCAAGAGCTCAATAACTATTGGTTTTAGTCTTTCCATCAAATTGTTACCTTGCAACACCTAAAACATCTATCATTTACTATGAAGAATCTGCTAACACTTTTTCTAATTTTTGCCTATACATTTTCAACCGCCCAGCTTTCACAGAGTAAGATTGACAAACTCAAGGCAGAAGTGGCTGCAGAGGTTGAAAAGAATGCCGTGTTGGGCCAACAAATCAATGACATGCTTTTCAGCTTTTCCGAACTCGGTTTTCAAGAAGTAGAGACGTTTACCTACCTGACAAACCTGTTGGAGAAAAATGGCTTTGCGATAGAAAAAGGTGTTGCCGGTATACCGACCGCATGGATCGCCAAATGGGGTAATGGTAAGCCGGTAATTGCTTTAGGTTCGGATGTTGATTGTATCCCTAAGGCCTCACAGAAACCTGGTGTGGCCTATCATGATCCGATTGTGGAAGGTGCACCCGGTCATGGCGAAGGCCATAACTCAGGGCAGGCGTTGAATATTATTTCCGCACTTGCTTTAAAGAAGGTAATGGAACGAGAAAAAATTTCGGGTACACTTATGCTGTGGCCTGGCATTGCAGAAGAATTGGTAGGCACTAAGGCGTATTACATTCGCGCTGGCTATTTTAAAGATGTCGATGCTTGCATATTCACTCATGTTGGAGATAATTTAAAAATAGGATATGGGGACAACGGCTACAATGGGGTGGTATCTGTTAAGTTTAACTTTGAAGGGCAAGCGGCCCACGCGGCTGGTGCTCCTTGGCGGGGTCGCAGTGCCTTGGATGCTGTAGAATTGATGAATATAGGTTGGAACTTTAGAAGGGAGCATCTCGAATTGTCGCATCGCTCGCACTATGTGATTTCAGATGGCGGTGATCAGCCGAACGTGGTGCCATCGAAAGCATCGGTTTGGTATTATTTTAGGGAGAGAACTTACCCGGCAATCAAAGCACTGTTTGATAAGGGCATTAAAACAGCCGAGGGAGCTGCGCTAATGACCGATACGAAATTTACGTATGAGATATTGGGCTCTGCATGGCCAGCACATTTTAATAAGCCGATGGCTGAGGTCATGTACCAGAACATAAAAAAAGTTGGTTTGCCTACTTGGTCAGCGGAAGATCAGTTATTGGCAAAAGCAACTCAACTTGAAATGAAGTCTGCAAAGACAGATGGTCTGGCATTGAAATTAGATACAATAGGCTTGCCCAGCTCAGTAGGGATGGTAAATGTGATGGGTCGCCCCATGATGATGATGGGAGGAGGCTCTGACGACATCGCTGATATTTCCTGGTCTCTGCCAACGATTAACTTAAACTATCCATCTAACATACCTAATTTACCCGGCCATCATTGGTCCAACGCCATAACAATGGCAACACCCATTGCCCACAAAGGGATTGTGACAGGTGCGAAAGCAGAAGCGATGACATTAGTAGATTTATTTACGAAGCCGGATGTGCTAAAAAAGGCCTGGGAATATTACCGGACGGAGCAAACAAAAGAGATTCAGTATATTCCATTGATTGGTGAGAAGGATAACCCGGCAATCACACTCAACACCAAAATCATGCAAGAATTTGCACCCAAGCTAAAACCATTTTACTACGATCCGGCCAAGTTTAAAACCTATTTGGAGCAATTGAATATTAAATACCCAACGCTTAGACCCGATCAGGTAGAAGCTGTGGGAAAATTGAAAAAGTAATTTGGGGATATAAGATAACTGATTTACGATTTACGATTTTTCGTGGATAAACTGGCTCTAGTTCGTAAATCTAAAATTGTAATTCGCAACTCGACTCATGTTTACAGGAATCATAGAAGCCGTTGGCTCAGTAGTAAGTATCGTCAAAGAGGGAACCAATAGAAACTTTCTTTTTGAGAGTCAAATTGGTGATGAGCTAAAAGTAGATCAAAGTGTTTCTCACAATGGAGTGTGTCTGACCGTTACAAAAGTAAATGGTAAACAGCATTGGGTTACTGCTATCGATGAGACGTTGCAGAAATCAAATCTTGGAATGCTTCAAGCAGGAGATATTGTAAATCTAGAAAGATGTATGTTGGCCAATGGGAGGTTTGATGGACACATTGTACAGGGTCACGTGGACCAAGTAGGTGTTTGTAAGGCCGTGCAGGAGGTAGGAGGGAGCTGGCTATTTGATTTTGAATATGATCCCAAGCATGGAAATGTCACTGTAGAGAAAGGCTCAATCACAATTAATGGCATAAGTCTAACTTGTTTTAACTCTGCATCTGGTCATTTTCGTGTAGCTATAATTCCATATACTTATGAACATACCAATTTCAGCAGGATAGTAGTGGGCAGTTTGGTCAATCTGGAATTTGATATTGTTGGAAAATATGTTGTGCGTTTGTTAAACCAGAGTTAGAAGATTCATGCCAGAATGTCGACCTTTTGGGCCTCTTAACAGCTCCATCGTGGTATTGTTCGAGAGCCAAAAATTCATGATCTTGCAAATACCCATGTAATCTGATTCCGCAATTACCTCTGCGAGGTTATATAGCCTGTTGATTGCTCGGCATGATCGTCTAAAAAAAACGGAAAAGTTATAGACCGACTGTAGACAATTATTTTATGATGATTCGATGTAATCAATGGTTACTATTCTGGTTGGGCCTCTTCCTAATTATTAGTTCTATTCCAAGTTTTTCGCAGAAGCCAAGGCTAGTAATTCCTGCAGGTCATACTAATCCAGTCAATTCGATGACGTTGAGTCTTGATGGCAAGATACTGGTTTCATCTGATCAGTCGCCCAGCATTAAAGTTTGGGATGTGGAAACTAAGAATGAATTGTATTCTCTCAACGCGCACTTGAGTGGAGTAAACGAGGTCTGTTTTTCACCTGTCACTAATTTATTGGCTAGTGCAAGCGATGACAAGAACATAATCCTTTGGAGTATGGTACGGGCAGCTAAGCAGAGCACCCTGGAGGGGCACAAGGATGTGGTTACACATATACGTTTTACCAAAAATGGAGACCAACTGATCAGTAGCTCATTTGATGGCACGATCAAAATATGGAATCCGAATGACGCTACACTTATTCGACAAATCGAAATAGGGAATCCTGTTCACAGTTTGGCATTGAGCGAAAGTAATGAGTATTTAGCTTGTGGAACTCGGCTTGGTGAAATTGTTCTTATTAATCTGGTTGCAGGTAAAAATGAAAAAACGATTCCCGTAGGTGCGACAATCAACGATATTCAATTTTCTGGTGGCGGGGGTGAAATTTTTGCGGGTGATGTCCTTGGGAAAGTTCATGTTATTGACATTGCTACTGGGAAAGTGAGTAAGGTGATTCAGCTTTTTTCTAGTCGGGTGTACAAGATCGCGCTTACAGAGCAACCAGACCGTTTTGTTGCCGTGGGGAGGGATGCCAAGATGAATTTCTCCACGTTCAGTGAGCAGGCTGGTGCGATAAAAAGCGACTTCAACTTTTTAACAGGATCGGAGTCAGGTAGTGAGCTTGGTATTTATTCGTTGCTCTTCGATAAGCAAAAGACGAAACTTTACTTACCAAATTATCAGGGTGGTATTTACGAGATCGACACTAAACAAGGTGTCGTTAGTGGGTGGTTTAAAGGCAAAGCAAGTCCTATTTCCTCAATCTCGATTGATCGATCCGGACGATATTTGAGTATTGCGTCAAATGCTTCCGAGATCGTGATACTCGATTTAACTGGTGCTACTGATGCTCGGATAGTGAAAGGCCACAAAGGTGCCGTTCGATCGGTTGCTTTTCATCCGTCAAAAGATATCCTCGTTTCTGGATCTGAGGACAAAACAATTAAGACTTGGAATACCGAGAGTTGGGTTCCCACAAATACATTTCCCACAAATACGGAGTATGCCGGGACGCCCATTTATTTTAGTTCGTTAACAGATGGTTTCTTCAAGAAGACAACAGATGCTGGGGTAGACTTTCATAATTCGGCTGAAGGTAAAAGAACATCTGTCAACATCAAGAATTTGTTTGACTATCGAGTAGGGCCTACTGACGCAATTGCAGCAAAAGCGCTCAACACAATGTTTTTTTATGAGAATCCGAAGTATGGTAAGCCATCAAAGCTTACAGTAGAAGGAATAGCCTCGTTTGACTTTGGTGCGGCTAATTCTATTGCAACTATTGATGGTAATCGCATTCGGATTTTTGACGCTGGCACTAAAAATGAGACCAGCTCATTTGAACTTACTTCAGGAAAGGGTTCTGATCGCATAAAGGTTATCCCAAAAAAGAACTGGGCAATTTCTTGGAATACCTCTGCAGGGAAGTTTGGAGCAAAAAGGGATAATGACATTAAGATTTGGGATTTAAAAAATGGGAACCTAGTCGGTTCGTTAGAAGGCCATGAGGGGTCAATTACGGCTGTTGAAGTTTTGAAAGATAAATTTCTCTTTAGCTCAAGTATAGATGGAACCATCCGAATTTGGACGCTTGATGAATTGGATACGAAGATGAATCCCCTTAAAGCAGCGTTGATTCCGCTTGATTCCAGCAATTGGGTTGTTACGACCGAGGTTGGCCTGTTTGATGCTACCCAGAGTGCTCTGAGGTCTCTTCACTACGTGCAAGGGGCAGAGACGATAGATATCGACCAACTGAAGCAAACCTACTACGAGCCTTCATTACTCCCAAAAATTTTGGGTTATAACGATGAACCTATTCGAACGGCAAAGAACTTGACTGAGCTGGCATTGTATCCTGAGATAAGCCTTCAGCATCCATCACTTAACAATGGTAAGCTTGGAATTCAACTGGAAGATCAGGGTGGGGGATATGGCCAAATTATGGTGTTGATCAATGACAAAGAGGTTGTTCGTGACTTGAGTGAGATGGTTACCGTTGACAAATTACGTCCTGAGATTTCATTCGCCTATGATTTAAAAAATCACCCTTACTTAAAAGAGGGTGAACTAAATAAAATTTCAGTTAAGGCCTATAATAAATCGGGCAATATTGTTAGCAAGCCAAAAAATTTATACTTGCTTCCGAACTCAAATGGGAAAAAGCAAAAACCAAAACTTCACGCATTGCTCGTTGGTGTTTCTGACTATGTTGGAACAGAATTGGATCTTTCATTAGCAGCAATAGATGCAACTGATCTATCGAAGGCGTTAACTGCCAGCGCTGATCATTTCCTGGGCGGAGATAATATTGATGTGGTGTTGCTTACAACAGACAACAAAAATCCATTCTTCAAGCCAACCAAACAAAATATTAAGAGAGCTCTTGATTTGTTTGCTAAGAACTCGGGACCCAATGACATTCTTTTTTTATACTTGGCTGGTCATGGGGTAAACTATGGAGGAACAGAGGGTGATTTCTTTTTTTTAACCTCTGACGCCAAGAGTGGAACTTTGACGGATGAAGGAGTAAGAAATAACGTTGCCATATCCAGTCTGGAGTTTACAGAACTGATTAAAAAGATACCGGCCACAAAGCAAGTCATGATAATCGATGCGTGTCATTCCGGGCAGTTTTTAGGCGATCTTTCAAAAAATATGAGCTCGTCACAAGTGAGAGCGATGGAGACTCTAAAAGACAAAACGGGACTCTATGTTCTTGCAGGCTCAGCCGCGGATGCGCTCAGCTATGAGTCCGGTTCTTTTGGGCACGGTATTTTAACATACAGTTTGCTTTATGGTATCAAAGGACCAGCGTTGCGCGAAAATGAGTTTATTGATATCTTAAAGTTGTTTCAGTTCTCAATTGATAAAGTCCCTCAACTTGCGGCCGGCATTGGGGGTATTCAAAAACCAGAACTGAGAGTGCCGGCTGAAGCGACAAGCTTTGATATTGGAAAAATGTTGGAAGCCACAAAAAATAACATTGAGCTGACACATCCCAAGCCTGTTTTTATTAGGAGCGATTTTCGCGAGGAGACAGAGGATTTTGATGTGTTGGATCTGTCTGCAGAACTCGATGCAGAGCTACGATTGAGGGCCAAAGAAGGCTCTGGCAAGATTGACTTTGTTGATACAAGAAAATTCGAAGATGGACTTGTGTTGAGAGGCCGTTATGTTAAGACTGGAGCCGTTATTGTTGTAAAGGTCCGATATTTTAAAGGCACAAAACTATTGGGTGAATTTGAAATGAATTCAGAAGGAATCAATGATCTTGCTAAAAAAATTGTTGAACAGGTAGTGAAGAACTTGGCTCCTTAGATTAACTACCCTCTATCGTAAGAATTTTATTTAACCCAAAACAATTGTCCATGCTTGACCAACTTATTAAATTAGTCGAACAAAACGCTAGCAAGGCCATCGTTAACAATAGTGCGATCCCTGATCAGCATAACAACGCGGCTATTCAAGAAGTAGCTAGTCAGATATTCAATGGGCTTCAATCTCAAGCAAAGCAAGGTAACTTGACCCAACTAGTTGGCTTATTTCAGGGTGGGGGATCTTCACTTAGCAATAACCCAATTGTAAGTTCGTTGATTGCGTCCGTTGCCGGCAGCGTAGCTTCCAAATTTGGGATATCTCCGCAAGCTGCACAAAGCATGGCCGCAAGCCTATTGCCAACAGTAATGAGTCAACTCGTAAAAAAGACAAACGACCCTAAAGACAATAGTTTTGATTTAACCAATATCATGAAAACAGTCAGTGGTAACAACTCGCTTGACGTAGCCAGCATAATCGGGCAAGTAGCCGGAGGAAAGGGATCGTTGGGAGGCCTTGGAGGTATGCTGGGGGGATTGTTTGGAAAGAAATAAGTTGATCGATATTGTCGATTTAAAAAACAAGCTCTTTCAAACCGAAGGAGCTTGGTTGTATTTATTCAATAGGTAGGAACTTAATCGAAAGGCGAAGCAGCCAACTAGTAACCCCATAAGTGCGCCTACTACGATGTCGCTGGGGTAGTGAACGCCCAGGTAAATTCGCGTGTAGGTCATTAGGGCGGCCCAAACAAAGACGACCCAGATCCATCGATAGTACTTCTTAAGAGACAACCAAACAAAAATAGCTACAGCAAATGTGTTGGCGGCATGACTTGAGGCGAAGCCATATAGCCCACCGCGGTAGTCGTTTACCAGATGGAGAAGGCCTTCGAGGCTAGGCTCATGAGATGGACGAAGACGTGCAAAAAACGGTTTCATAAAACCAGAGGTAATCCGATCGCACAGCAAAATAGTTAAGGCTACACCTAAGAGAAGCCAGACGCTAGATTTCCCATAAATCTTAAACACCAAAAAAATAAGGATCGCATAAAGCGGGGTCCAAATAAAAGTTTCGGTTAAAGTTATCATGATCGAATCTAGAAAAGGGCTATTCCATCCATTTAGGAACAGAAGTAACCTTTTATCTAATTCAAATAACTCTTCCACAGACTTAATTTAAGTTCAAGTTTTTATTGTCGGTCAAATATCTTACTTTTTACCTGTTTTAATCTATGTATATGGAACGTTTTGATCTTATCATTATTGGCGCGGGGCCGTCTGGATATGCAGCTGCCATGCGCGCGCTTGATTTTAAGAAGAAAATTTTGCTCGTGGAGAAGAATAAAGTAGGTGGTGCGGGCATTACCAACGGAGCCTTGTCTTCAAAAACATGGTGGGAGTTATCTCGCGAAGCGTCTGCTTTCCGGAAAAACTTAAAAAGATACAACATAAAAGCGCCATCGATCAGTTACGATGAAATCCAGTCTGAAGTGAGGAAAGCAGTCGAAGAACGAAAATCGATGTTGGAAGAACACATGGATCAACTTCGTCATTCGCCCTATGCCAATCTATTAGAGTTTAAAATAGGAGATGCGCGACTTCATTCTCAGCATGAGGTTGAGATTTCTATTGGTGCACGAAAGGAGGTCGTCTATGGAGAGTACATCATTCTGGCTACAGGTAGTAGACCTAGGTATTTGCCCGAACTGCCAATCGATGAAAAGTTGGTAATGACTAGTGACGGTATTGAGAGCATGACCGATTTTCCGGAAAGCATGGTGATTGTGGGGGCTGGTGTTATTGGATGCGAATACGCAACTATTTTTAGTGGATTTGGCAAGACAAAAGTCAATCTAATTGATAAGGGAGATCGAATACTTCCGTTTGAAGATAAAGATGTAGTCGACATCATAGAACGCAACATGGAAAACAACGGGGTGCTGATCCACAGAAATTCCAAGCTGCTGAGCATGCGAATCATCCATGGTCGTGTGGAGTATGAATTAGAGTATACAGATGGAAGTAAAGAGACGTTTAATGTAGAGAAAGCACTGGTTTCTGTTGGGCGCATAGCAAATCTAGAGGACCTTTGGGATGATAAGGTTGGCATTGATATCACCAAACGAGGCATCCATAACAACGACACACAAACCAATGTGTCTAATATTTATGCGGTTGGCGATCTCACTGCGGATATCTCATTGGTCAACGTGGGGGAATTGGAAGGGCGCTACGCAGTGGAGCGAATTTTTGGTAAGCCCGATCGCAAGCTGGTGTACGAGAACATTAGTACCATCATGTTTTTAAGTCCAGAGGTGGCTGGTGTAGGGCATAACGAGACATATGCTAAGGAGAAGGGGATGAGCTACAAAGTAGTGACACTAGAATATAGCACTATACCACGTGCTATTGCGAAACGGAACACACAAGGCTTTATCAAATTATTAGTAACAGATGACGACCACATGAAGATTCTGGGAATGAAGGTCGTTGGCAATCATGCCAGCAGTGCCATTCAGGCGGTTGCAGTATTGATATCAATGGACAAGGGAGTTGAAGAATTGGCAGAGTGTGTGCATCCTCACCCAAGCATTACAGAGGGTATTCAAGAGTGTGTGCGAATGTTGATGGGAAAATCAATGTTTAAACCTTCCGCACTGAAGGGAAGAATTTCCTGCAGAAGATATTCTAATGGGATTTACGAAGATATTGTATTCTAGATCATCAATTCAAGTTGAGGCTCAATGTCAATCCATACCAAACCTGATTTTGGTAAATCCAAATATCCTTGTCTCTATCTGTCAGATAGTCCCAGCCAACACCCAAACCTACTGTTAAGTTGTTCAAACCAACCATGGCTGAAAATCCACGACTCAATATTAATGCGTTATACTCATCAGTCGTTCTATAGTTTGTTGACCAGGGGCTTACAAAAGCAGTTCCAAATCCACCAATAGCACCGATGGTCATCGCGCGATGATGTATTTTCTTAGTTAGTCTCGCTGGGCTTTTTTCATAGTGGACACGGAATCGATCCAAGCGGTATCCCAAAAAAATGTTTCCGTTAAAATCTGTATTCAATTGAACTGGAAAGTTGGCTGAAGAGGGCCTAAACTTAAATGGAGTGACGAGTAAATCCAGATCAAAACTCCGTTTTAAAAATTTTTGGTCGGCTGGAGTATTGGTTGACCTAGCTATTTTTATATTTTTATCGATAGGTATGATGGTTAGTGAATCTTCTTTGACATCTACGTATACTTTTTTGTACCGCTCACCACCCTTACTAAATTGGTAGTAGTCTGGAACGAGATGCGACTCTGGTACCTTTTTGAGTCCCGTGCAAGAAGCTAGTAGACCGGAAAGTAATAGTAAGAGGAGTAGCCTTTTCATAAACCGAAAAGAACAATAGCTAAATTACACGTTCTATGTTGGCACCTAAATTCTTTAGGCGACTTTCTATGTTTTGATATCCGCGATCGATCTGTTCAACGTTGGAGATTTCACTTTCACCGGAGGCAGAAAGCGCTGCAATCAATAGCGCCACTCCCGCACGAATATCGGGAGATGACATTTTGATACCACGCAGCAATTGCTTTCGATCAAGTCCCATGATGCTTGCTCTGTGGGGATCGCAGAGAATGATCTGGGCGCCCATATCAATCAGCTTGTCAACAAAGAACAACCTGCTTTCAAACATCTTTTGGTGGATGAGTACATTGCCTTTGGCTTGCGTGGCCACCACCAGCACGATACTTAATAAGTCAGGGGTAAACCCTGGCCAGGGTGAATCAGAGACCGTTAGAATCGAACCGTCAATAAAGGTTTCTATTTCATATCGTTCCTGCGAAGGGATATAAATGTCGTCACCACGAAACTCCATTTTAATTCCCAGCCGTCTGAATATTTCGGGAATGATGCCCAACATATCAATGCGACAGTTCTTGATTGTCACTTCCGACTGCGTCATAGCTGCCAGCCCAATAAAACTCCCGATTTCAATCATATCAGGTAGAAGTGTATGCTCAGTTCCATGCAATTTTTCCACTCCTTCGATGGAGATAAGATTGGAACCGATTCCACTTATCTTAGCGCCCATGCGATTGAGCATGTTGCAAAGTTGCTGAAGGTAAGGTTCGCACGCAGCGTTATAAATGGTAGTTGTCCCTTTCGCCAGTACAGCGGCCATAATAATATTCGCGGTTCCGGTAACAGATGCCTCATCCAGTAACATGTAACATCCCTTTAGATGAGAGGCGTCAATGTTGTAAAGATTCTCGTCCGCGTTATAATTGAATTTTGCACCTAAATTTTGAAACCCAATAAAGTGCGTATCCAATCTTCTGCGTCCTATTTTATCACCACCGGGCTTTGGAATGTTTGCTTCGCCAAACCGTGCTAAGATGGGGCCTAGCAACATTACAGACCCTCGCAATGCGGCAGCCTTTTTGCGATAGACGTCTGTTTTTAAAAAGCCAGTATTCACATTGGCGGCAGTAAATCGAAACGAACCAGATCCCAGCTTTTCAACTTTGCAGCCTAAATCGCCAACCAGTTCTATTAATTTATTCACATCCAGAATGTCGGGCACATTGTGAATGGTGACTGGCTCGCTTGTGAGAAGTGGTACGCAAATAACTTGTAAGGCTTCGTTTTTGGCGCCCTGAGGTGTTATCTCTCCTTTTAACTTCTGGCCGCCTTTAATTTTGAAAGAACTCATTGGTCTCTTCTGCGGTGGGGGTTGTTGTTGCCTCGTCTATTCTTATTGAAACGTGGATTGCGATTGCGATTGTTGCTGTTGTTACTATTGCTATCACGACCCTCGCGATTATCATTAGGTCTTGGCGTTTTTCGTTCGCGATAAAGCTTCTCAAACAAATTCTCTTCTCGTACTTTTTCAAGATCGAGTATCAATTTTCCTTGAGAAAGATTTTTAAGGTCTTTCACAATCACAGAATCGTCCAACGTTTCCTTATTCCAATTGCTGTAGAACGTTTTCATCAGCTTGCCAAGATAGATAGATGCTTCTTCGCGTTCTTGTGGATCTTCTTTTTTAACAGCTTCTTTTATTAGTCGCTCTACATTCTTGCCATAATGTTTAAAACGTACCTCGCTTTGTGGGTACTCCATCTTGCGGGGCTTCTTAAAAAGAATGGTGCGGTCTGGAGTTGTAAAAGGATTGTCAATATCTAAATTGAAATCTGCAATGATGTACAAATCGTCCCACATACGCTGTGGGTTTTCGTGTGCCTCTTTGACAACAGGAGCGAGTTGCTTAATCAACTCGATCAAAGTAGTGGCCATCTTTGTCCTCTTTTCCTTATCAGGGATTGTGCGGATATAGTTGACTAACTTCTGAACATTGCGGCCATATTCTTTTAGGATAATGCCCTCCCGTTGTGTGTTGTATTCTCCAATCATGAAATCCTAATTCTCGTGTATTTTTAACTTAGCAAAACTAAGCAATAAGGTCTTCTCACCAAAATCAGTAAAGTTGATCTTGGCCTTTCGTTCAGCCCCTACTTCCTCTAGTTTTACCACCGTGCCAAAGCCAAATTTCGGGTGTTCAACTTTCATTCCTTCCAAAAGGCCTTTGGTATCGCTCGGGGCAAAATCAGCGGATGGTTTATAGGCTGCCACGCGTTGAACAGGTTGAGTGCTGATCGTCTTTTTAATGCCGGATACCAGACTCTTTGCATAGTTGGGATTTGGAGCGGAATCGACACCTCCAAAACGGGTGCTTATTTTAATAAATCGCTTATCGATGTCATCAAGAAAACGACTGGGTTCACAATTCTTCAAACGACCAAAGCGATACCGTGTAAGTGCGTATGATAAAAACAGCTTTTGTTGAGCCCGTGTGATGGCAACATAAAATAGTCTCCGTTCTTCTTCTAATTCCGCTCGACTGCTCAACATCATCTGCGAAGGGAACAGGTCCTCCTCCAAGCCAACAATATAAACGTTCTTAAATTCCAATCCCTTGGCCATGTGGATCGTCATCAACGTGACCTTGTCAGGGTCGTTATCTTTATTCTCGTCTTGACCGGTCACCAGCGAAACCTCCTGTAGAAAGGCCCCAAGACTTTTATCTTCTTTTTCAGGATCGTCCACATATTCTTTAATGGCATTCAACAGTTCCTGCACGTTTTCGTATCGACTTAGTCCCTCTACCGTTTTATCTTCGTATAGTTCTTTCAGCAAGCCAGACGCTTTTGCAATTTCAGCCGCGGCTTCATAGGCGTCTTTGTTCTGGATTTCAATGGCGAACCGTTTTATTTTAGTGACAAAGTCATCGATGGGATTGGCGGCTCGCCCGCCCAAAAATGAGCTTGCGTTCTGTACCACTTCCCAAATAGAAATCGCATGGTCGTTGGCTGCTACAATGATTTTATCGATGGTTGTGTCACCGATACCCCGCTTGGGCAGGTTGATGATCCTCCGAAAGGAAGCCTCATCTTGTTGATTCAACGAAAAGCGTAAGTAGGCAAGAAGATCTTTAATTTCCTTTCGCTGATAAAATGAAAGGCCACCCACCACCTTGTATTTGATGTTCATCCTCCTGAGGGCTTCTTCAATGGCCCGCGACTGACTATTGGTTCGGTAGAGAATTACGAAGTCGCTAAACTTCCACTGGTGTTGCATTTTTTCTTCAAAAATGGAAGACGCTACAAGCCGGCCCTCTTCATTGTCCGACACCGATTTGATCAACTCCACCAAACTGCCATCGTCATTAGCTGTCCAAACATTTTTGGGAAGCTGCGCTTTATTTTTGGCGATCACCGAATTGGCAGCTTCAACAATTGTCTTGGTGGAACGGTAGTTCTGTTCCAATTTGATGATACGCAGATCGGGGTAATCCTTCTCAAAATTTAGAATGTTGCTAATATCAGCACCTCTGAATCCATAAATGCTTTGCGCATCGTCACCCACTACACAAACATTCTGGCGTACCGCTGCCAATTTTCTAACAATGAAGTACTGGCACAAATTGGTGTCCTGAAACTCATCCACTAATACATAATGAAACCGCTGTTGGTATTTATTCAAAACGTCCAGATGTTCTTTGAATAGCTTGTCTGTATTAAACAATAAGTCATCAAAGTCCATGGCGCCCGATTTAAAACACCTTAGTGCATAGGCCTTGTAGATGTTCCCTATCTCAGGGCGCATGTTAGAAGTGTCATCCGCCATAATGATGGGGTGAACCAGGTATTCCTGCCAGGAAATAAGTTTGTTTTTAGCTGACGAAATGCGGTTGTAGACCGTGTTGACTTTGTACTGTGTTTCGTCTAGACCCATCTCCTTCACGATCGATCTTAGCAACGATTTAGAATCGTCTGTGTCGTAGATGGTGAAATTATTGGGATATCCTAAGTGGTGCGCCTCAGCACGTAAAATTCGGGCAAATACAGAGTGGAATGTACCCATCCATAGGTTTTTCGCATCGGCTCCAACGACCACTTCAATCCGATCACGCATTTCCTTGGCAGCCTTGTTGGTGAACGTCAGAGCCATGATGTTGAAAGGATCGACCTGGTGACCTTGCATAAGGTTAGCTATGCGATAGGTGAGCACGCGAGTTTTGCCAGACCCTGCACCCGCAATCAGCATGCAAGGACCATCCGTATTGAGCACGGCCTCGAGTTGAGGCTCATTTAGTGTCTGTAAATAACTATCCATAATTTATCCTGCAAGTTAGTATGGTAGGGCGCGTTAGAGTAGCAAATTGGGTTTAATTTTATGTTTTAAAATAAGTCATGAAACCAGATTTTTTTGCCACTAAAAAGAAAGAGTCCTTTTCATCATGGAAGTTTCGAACCTTGATGAATTGGTATCCCATGTATTTTGGCACGGGTGGAAAAATCCTTTTTTGGTCAGCAGACTCATCCGAGTTGCATGTTCGATTGCGCTTGTCAATTTGGTCTTATAACTATGTAGGTACCCTTTTCGGAGGAAGTTTATTTGCGGCCGCTGATCCTTTTTACATGTTGATGCTATTTCGCGCGTTAGGACCCGACTATGTGGTTTGGGACAAATCGGCAAATATTCGATTTAAGAAGCCCGGCAGAACAACTCTGTATGCGAAATACTTGATATCCGAGGACGACTTTGCCGAAATAAAGCAAACGGTTTTGACAACGGGGGAGTTGACTAAGAATTTTTTGATTCAGTGGGTAGATAAAGACAATATTGTTCATGCTGAAATTGTGAGAGAGTGCTACATTGCCGATAAGAAGTTTTATCAAAACAAGAAAGGCGACTCGCAACGTGCGAAGCTTACATTTAAACGAAGTGAAAAATGATTAAAGTTGGGGAGGTTTTGGTTTCGGACGACATCCGTGATGTGGAGTTTGTATGTCATTTAGAAAAATGCAAGGGCGCCTGTTGTGTCGAGGGAGATTTAGGGGCACCCTTAGAAGAAGACGAGTTGCCGATCATGAAAGAAATTCAAGAGAAGGTAAAGCCTTACTTAACCCCCGAAGGGCTAAAATCAATTGAAGAGCAAGGTGCTTACATATTGGACGAAGATGGCGACTACTCAACCCCAACAATAGGAGGGAAGGAATGTGCGTATGCGCACTACAACGACTTGGGAATTTTAAAATGTGGCATTGAGCAAGCTTATTTGGATGGGAAGATTGAGTATAGAAAACCGATTTCTTGCCATTTGTATCCGATACGGATCACTAAAAGCAAAAAAGGTTTTGAAGCGGTGAACTATCATAAGTGGAGCATTTGCTCGGCTGCTTGTTCTTATGGAAAGTCGCTACAGGTTCCGCTTTATAAATTTTTGAAAGATCCTCTCATCCGCAAATATGGAGAAGGGTGGTATGATGAATTGGTTAGCAAAGTTGAGGAAAAATAAAAGAGCTCATTATTTCTAATGAGCTCTTTTGATACTGATTGAATTGACGAATTATTCAGCCACTACGTTCACCGTAACGCTGTGCTTTACTTCTTTGTGTAAATCGATATGGGCAATATAGGTTCCCAATTGCTTAGGCTGCTCCTTAAAGCTGATTTTTTTGCGATCCACATCAAAGCCTTTGGCTTTCAATGCATCAGAAACCTGAACGGCTGTAACAGCTCCGAAAATCTTTCCGGACTCGCCTGCCTTAGTTCCAATCTCTAGTGTCATTTCGCCAATCTTGGCTGCCAATGCTTCTGCGTCTTGCTTTAGTTTTGCTGCTTTATGTGCCGCTTGGCGAATGTTCTCGGCTACCATTCTCTTGTTAGAATCGTTAGCGATCAAAGCCACGCCATTTGGAATCAGGTAATTGCGGCCATAGCCTGGCTTTACCTTTACCGTATCATTCTTGTAACCTAGTCCTGTTACGTCTTGCTTCAAAATTATTTCCATGGTTGTACAGGTTAAAAGTTATTTCATCTGGTCAGCCAAGTACGGAAGAATCGCCACGTGACGAGCTCTCTTTACGGCTTGCGCTACTCTGTTCTGATACTTCCAGCTGTTGCCAGTTAATCTGCGAGGAAGGATTTTTCCTTGTTCGTTGATAAACTTCAACAAGAAATCAGGATCCTTATAGTCGATGTATTTGATGCCGTTCTTCTTGAAGCGGCAATACTTGGGCTTTACTTCTGCCCGTTTTACGGATTCGTTTACTAGTGTCATGCGTTGGCCGCCTCTTTGCGCGGTGCTTGTTTTTTCGTTCTATTGAATTCTCCTTTGCGCCTGCGTTCGTTGTAAACGATCGAGTGTTTGTCCAATACGATAGTTAAAAATCGCATTACTGATTCATCTCTTCTATACTCTGTTTCCAGTGTATTGATGAGTGTGTTGTCTGTTGTCGCGAATTCGATGAGATTGTAGAAACCGGTAGACTTCTTTTGAATGGCATAAGCCATCTTCTTAAGTCCCCACTTTTCTACGTTGATAACATTGGCTTTAGCCTTCGTTAACAACTTCACGAATTTCTCGACAGTATCCTTTGCCTGGTCCTCAGACAAAACGGGATTTAAAATGAATACCGTCTCGTAGTTTTTCATGGGTTTAACAATTGTTTTAAAATGAGGCGCAAAGGTATTGAAAAATACACAATTGGCAACAGGTCAACGCAGAATTAGTGCAACACTAAATAACAAGAGTTTTCTTAGCCAGAACAGGCTAAAATGAGGTTTTTTTGTCCTGAACTAAGCAAAACTGACGTAGCTATTGTTCATTTAGCCCCCAATCATAGTCCAGGTAGGAGATCTTGGCGTCAGACTTGATTTTGGTGGGAGAGTGTGCATTGATAAAGCCTCTAACGGACCCTCCGTTCTTGCTAAAGTCGCCACCATACCATTTGAACAGCATACTCAATTGAGGCTTGTCAGCCGACATCTTGTTGCGGAATGGGTCGGCTAAGAAAGCCGTTGCTTGTTTAGCCATTTGCTCATCCATTCGCTTAGCGTCATAGGCTTCGTTCAACAAAATAGGGCAAGATTTGCTGGCGCAGACCAATGCCATATGAACGCGAGGGTCATCAAACTTTTTACGAAGGCGACCATGCTCAATATTGTCGAGATCCATTCTGTCATTGCCAATCTTGAAAAAGCGAACTGTCCATGGCGTGTTGACAAAGGGAATTTGAATGCCGGTACCGATATCTTTGATGCTCTTCAATGGGTAGTATTTCGTAATCAGCTTTATGGTAAACGCATTGTAGGCGTTGATCCAAAAAACCATCTGCTCATTTTTGCTCCAGGTTTTTTCATCGGGCGGTGTACTGCTCAGGATGGCAAGGTATTTATTTAATTCAACCGAATCTTTGATGAACGCCTTGTAGTTAACCTTTCCATCGGCCGTCACGTTTTTTTTCAACAATCGATCATATATTTCATGTGACGGGGGTTTGCTCTGAGCCTTTGTGAGTAGCGGTGCCGCAGTTAGTAATATGAAAATGAAACAAGAGAGCTTTGTCATGTCTTTAGGGTTTGTAGGCCTATATACGTAGGTAATAGAAAACCGGATTTTCTATTTTACAACAAACGACCCTTTTCCCATCGGATAGCCTTCGGAGTAGATTTCTATCTGGTAAGTTCCGTCCGGATATTCCGACCCTTTTTCGTAGTAGAAAATCAATTTTTGTTTTGTGTTGTCAAACAATACCTCTTGAGCAGCTGTATAGAATTCTTCTTTTCCATTGAGTATAAATGTTCCTGACCCTTTGGCCACGTCAAAAATGACCTGGCTATTTTCATCGATAATTCGGATGAGAATCTTCTTGCCTTCAATGGGCGCGACTTTATTATCTGCCAATGTAAACTCAACTTTTATTTTCTCAAGTTGTCGATTCCGGAAGGGGGATTCTTTTTCTTTTCCCTTCGAGCTTACAGCCTTGATCGCAATATTCTCTGCGCGCAACTGAGAGGCAATGGCAACTTTGCTGGCCAGTTCCTTCTTATTCTTTTCCAATGCAGTAATGGAATCGCTTAACTTATTCTGTTTGGTTTTTAGATTTCTGTTTTCGCTAAAAAGTTCTTTGTTGACCGTTTTGAGCTTTTCAATTTCGGCATCTTTCAAATTCAATAGCTCTTCATAGCCATCCAGCCTGTCTTCTAACTCTTTAACAGCTTTCGCACTTCGCTGGGTTGTTCTTCGTAGTTCCCTTTGAATCTCCGCTTTTGCCTTTTCCAGGTCTGCAATGTTTCCGCCCAATTTCTGGATCTCCACTATTTTCTGGTCAAGCTCATTTTTAACGTCATTTAGGCGTTGCATGGTGCCAGCCAGATCGGTCTCTGTGGTAACCAACTGTTGTTTCACCTCAGCTTTCTCTTGGTAGTCGAGGTAAATCTTTACACTTTGAATAACGATGACCAGCAGAAGCAGTAAAACAATGATTAGATACTTATTTGACTTTTTGGGTTGTTGAGATTGACTCTTTTCCATAGCTATTTCAATAGGTCCTTTCGCTCCTCAAAAATAGTCTTTAAAAAGGACTTTGCTTACCAGGTGCAGGTGTAGTGCTGCTTATTCAGGGACGAATCGAAGAATAACAAGCCAAAGCGGAAAAAATCCATGCTGCCATAGACAAGTTCGTGGCCTCGTACCTCCTTCCACGCTTTTGCCATTTCTTTCGATAGGTAAATGTCGTCAACCACAACGATCGAATCAGAAGTCATTCTTTCCACTAATAGGTTGAAATACTTTATCGTTGGCTCGTACTGGTGGTTGGCATCCATCAATACGAAGTCGAGCTTCCGATTGACCTCCACAAATTCGGGTAATGTTTCATCAATATTTCCTTCGACCAAAACAACGTTGTTTGCTCCCCGTGATTCAAAATTAGTAAGTGCAATATTGATCATGGACATGTTTCCCTCAAAGGTGTAGATCGTTGCGTTTGTGCACTTTGACAAATACAAAGTAGAGACCCCCAAAGAAGTTCCGAGTTCAACAATTTGTTTGGCTTTAATATGGCTTGCAAGTCGATAGAGTAGAAGCGCCATTTTTGCAGGGGCTAGGCTGCTTGCAGCAACTGTTGCAATTGTTCTTTTATCTGACTTAAAATACTGAGAAGGTGCCCCTAGATCGCGAACGGTAATCTGCGACTGATCCTGCACGAGTTTCGCACGAATGGCTTCAATCCCCTCAAACCCAACCATAGGTTTTGAGTTTTTGATGACGTTAGTGTAAAGCTCAAAAAAGTAGGGAGAATGAATTGAATGCTCATCGACTGCATTCAACCAATAATTAAAGTAGGAGGTTATTTGAAAGAGGGTCAGCGGCTATACGTATTTTTTTAACGTCAATTGAGGCGCAACGGTGCAATCATTACAAACTCGGGTACATTTACCGGAAAAACAGCGCCATCTACCACGCGTTCCATCTGGTAGGTGCCTACCATTTTACCCAGGCCAGATTTCAAATTGCAACCAGAAACGTATTGATGTGTCTCACCGGGCTCTAGCACAGGTTGCTGCCCAACCACCCCTTCGCCTTCCACTTCACGCACCGTGAAGCCTGCATCGTGTATATGCCAGTGTCTTCTCTTCAATTGAATGGTAAAATCACTTTGGTTCTCAATAGTGATTTTATAGGTGAAGACATAATGGTATTGGCTGGGACTTGAATAAGAGGGCTGGTATTCCGTCTCAACAACTACCTTGATGCCACGTGTGATTTCTGTTACCATGCAGATCAAAAGTATGACTTTTTTTCCTTTAAACAGTAGAGCCTTTAGCAGAAAATAGTGGGCAGAAAAAGTAGAGTTTTACACTAATCTTTTCCTGAAATGTCCAGAAAAGCTGTTTGTTAAACTATTTTTGCCTGAGTATGGACGTAAAAATTGCTGCTTCCTGGAAGGAAAAACTGAACCGGGAATTTGATAAGCCCTATTTTGTTGAACTGGCAAATTTTGTCAAAGCTGAGTATGCAACTCAGACTATCTATCCGCCAGCAAAAGACATCTTTAATGCTTTTGAATGCTGCTCAGTTGAATCTGCCCGTGTTGTAATCCTTGGCCAAGATCCCTATCATGGGGCCTGGCAGGCGAATGGTCTTTGTTTTTCTGTAAATGATGGAATCAAACCACCGCCATCTTTAGTAAATATTTTTAAAGAGTTAAAAGCAGATTTGCAAATTCCAATCCCCACTTCAGGTAATTTGATGCGCTGGGCACAGCAGGGTGTGCTGTTGCTTAATGCTACTTTAACCGTTCGCGACTCATCACCGGGTTCGCATCAAAACAAAGGTTGGGAGATATTTACAGACGCGGCCATTCAACTGGTTTCGCAGAAAAAAGAAAATGTTGTTTTCTTATTGTGGGGAGCCTATGCGCAAAAAAAAGGGGAAATTATCGATCGTTCAAAGCATTATGTTTTAACCGCTCCCCATCCGTCTCCTTTTTCAGCCAATAGGGGTTTTCTAGGCTGCAAGCATTTCAGCCTCGCAAATGCCTATCTCAAACAAAAAGGGTTTTCACCCATTAACTGGTAAAAACCCTTTCAAGAATAATAGTCATGCTAATTATCTTATCAGCTTGAAGAAACGGCTCCATCGAATTTTGTCTATGAAGGTGCCATACTTATCAAGTGATAGCCAGATAAAGAATCCTTTCCCCACGATGTGGTCTTCAGGTACAAAGCCCCAATATCTTGAGTCCAATGAATTGTCACGATTATCACCCATCATGAAATAGTAGTTTTGGCTGAACGTATATTCTGTGATTTCCTTTCCTCCAATCTTCAATTTCCCATTTTCGATCGCCACATCTTTATGATTCTCATAGGCTTTTATAGTAAAACCATAGATAGAAAGCGTTGAGTCGTTGATGAGAATTTTCATCCCTTCTTTGGGAAGAGTGAGCGGTCCAAAGTTGCTTCCCGTCCAAGAAGTGGTGTAGGTTGAAAAGGGAAATCTTTCGGATTCACCACCACCTGTCTCCATTTCTGCGGAAAGCACATAAGGTAGGCTTTTAACTTTGGCCAGTGTAGCCTCCGTTAAATACATCGAATAGTAAACGTTGGTAGGGTTATCATTATCGGCACGTCCATGTAATTCAAAGTCATCGCCATCCAAGCCAAGCGCTTCAATGTTGCGCTGATTGATCTCGTCTTTAGCGATCACCCGGTACCGGAAGCGCATCTCAGATGCATTCTCGGCTTGCTTGCCGTTAATAAAAAGTTGCTTATTTTTTATTTCGAGTACGTCTCCTCCAATGGCCACACACCGTTTGATGTAGTTTGTTTTAAGATCCACAGGGTAGTCAATCCAGGTAGATTGATCATAGACACCGTAATTATTTTCTTCAATGCGGGGCACATTGAAGACAACCACATCGTTATTCTTTACTGATGTAATGCCTGGCAAGCGGAATGTAGGTAGTTGAACCCAGGGGAGGTAAGAAGGTATGTCTGTAAACCAGATCTTTTGATGGGTCAACGGAAGTTGAAGGGGCGTACGCGGTGTCCGTGTACCATAATGAAACTTGCTAACAAAAAGAAAATCGCCAACCAGCAGAGAATTTTCCATCGAAGGAGTAGGAATCGTATAGGCCTCCATGATTAGCCAGCGAATAAGTGTGGCGGCAACCACTGCAAACAAGACAGCATCCCACCATTCTCGCAAAGCCGACTTTTTAAGCTTGCCTTCTGGTTGACTTTTGTCAACATTTTTCTTCCAAAACTTCCAATTCATAGTTACGGGTCTAAATAAAATCTGGCAAAGAAAGGGATTTTTAGCGTAGCAAAAGAGCTACACCTTCAAAAAATCGTCCATCGAATACACGCCTTCGCGATTCACCATCCATTCTGCAACCAATACCGCGCCTTGGGCAAAGCCTTCTCGCGAATGAGCCGTATGTGTAATCTCAATGTCGTCTACACTCGATTGATACTTTACCGTATGCGTTCCAGGGGCAGGATCAATCCGTTGAGATCGGATAACGAGAGAAGATGGGTCATGGGTTTCAGTTGACTGCCATTTTTTGATGAGCGGTTGTTCCAGGATTATTCTTTCTGCCAACGTAATGGCTGTGCCACTAGGGGCATCCTTTTTTTGGGTGTGATGTGTTTCGTCAATGCTAATCTTGTAATGCGGATAAGGTTTCATCACTTTGGCTAGATAGCTGGTCAGCCTAAAAAAAAGATTGACGCCTAAACTATAATTAGAGGCGTAAAAAAAGCCCCCTTGTTTTTCAAGGCATATACGTTCGATTTCATTTTTTTGATCCAGCCAACCCGTGGTGCCGCACACAACTGGTATTTGGTGATCAAAACAATACAAAATATTTTTAACAGCGGATTCAGGCTGTGTAAATTCAATGGCCACATCCGCTATTAGGTTGAACCTATTGAGTTCGTCATAGGTATCCACCTTGCCAATGATTTCATGACCACGCCCCACAGCGATGGCCTCAATGGCTCTGCCCATTTTGCCATAACCAATTAATAGAACTCTCATTATTAAAATCTCAGTTTTATTGCTATGCCCGTGCTGGTGCCAGTATAGTAGCTATTTTCCATGTGGGGCTCTATTCTCACCTTGAGCTTGGGGTTGAGATCAAATTCTTTTAGATGGGCATCCACGTGCGCGTCCACCATTTGCAAGAGGTAAAGAAAGCCGGTGAAGATAAGGAAGTAATCTCGCTGACGTTGTGCTTGATCAATGAGCGTTCGAAGCCCTGTTTCTGTTAGTTCGAATCTAAGACTTAGGGTCGGGTTTTGCGGACTTGTCTTACCGTCAAGGAAATCAAACAAATCGTTGCGGGCTCTGTTCCCAGCCTGATTGTAAAAATCAACAACGGTAATAAGCGCATAAAGTCCACCATAAACCAGAGGCAATTTCCAATATTTCTTGTTGTAAACTTGCCCTAGTCCTGGCAGAACAGCTGCATACAGCATTGCCTTTCGCGGATTGAATCGTTCGGAGTAGGTATCAATGTCTACAACTCTTTTTTTACTCTTTGAAATGAGAGAATCTATAGGTGGGTTTTGAATGGAATCCTTCTTTACTTCTTGAGGAAAGGAAAAAAAGCAAACAAACAACAATACCCACGTACTAAAAAAATGCTTCATCTATACTTTTAGAATATCCAAAATCCGGTTCAGGTCTTCTACTGATAAGAACGGAATTCGAATATCGCCCTTTTTTCCGTCACTCTTTACACTAACTTTCGTGCCAAAGTGTGACGATAACCGTGATTGCAAGTGATTGATCTCTTTGGAAGCCGGTGTGCTTTCCGTTTTTCCGGGTTCCTCATGTTTAGGCTTGGTCATTACTTCGCGGGCCAATTCCTCTACTTTTCTGACCGATAAATCTTCTGACAGTGTTTTCTTAAAAATGTAAAGTTGTGACTCGGTGTTGTCGACATTGATGATGGCGCGCGCATGACCCATTGATAGTTTATTGTCGCGTAAAGCAATTTGAATATCAGGAGGTAGTTTTAGCAGTCTCAAATAGTTAGTAACGGTAGATCGATTTTTTCCAACACGTTCACCAAGCTCCTCTTGCTTTAAATTACATTCTGAAATCAACCGCTGGTAACTCAGTGAAATTTCAATCGGGTTTAAGTTTTCCCGTTGAATATTTTCGATCAGCGCCATTTCCAACATTTGCTGATCATCGGCTGAACGTACGTAAGCTGGTACCGCGGAAAGACCCGCTCTCTTGGAGGCTTGAAAACGCCTTTCACCTGAAATCAATTGATATTGGTGTGGTGCAAGGCGCCTGACTGTGATTGGTTGGATGATGCCGTGGACGCGTATTGATTCGGCCAATTCGTTCAAAGCCTCTTCATCAAAATGCTGACGTGGCTGGAAGGGATTCGTCTCGATTTCAGTTAAGGGAATATCATTGACAATGCCATTGACATTGCCTGAATTCGCAGGTTGTGCGACATCGACCTCTAGGCGGTCGTCAGAAGGCGTGTCACTCAACAGGGCGCTTAGCCCACGACCTAGTGCATTTCTTTTGCTCATTTTGTAAAACCGTTTTTATTCAATATTTCATGTGCCAGGTTGAGATAACTAATCGCTCCCTTGCTTTCTGCATCATGGACTATGGCAGGTATTCCAAAACTAGGCGACTCACTTAGCTTTACATTTCTCGGAATGATGGTATTGAAAGCAATATTCTTGAAGTGCGTCTTTACTTCTTCTACCACTTGATTGCCGAGGGACGTGCGGGAATCATAGAGCGTCAGCAAGATGCCTTCAATCTCCAATTTCGGGTTGAGACGGGTCTGTATAATTTTTATAGTATTCAAAAGCTTGCCAAGTCCCTCCAATGCAAAATATTCACATTGCACGGGTATCAAGACTGAGTCTGCGGCTGTTAATGAATTAATGGTGATTAAACCCAACGAAGGAGAGCAGTCGATAATGATGAATTCGTATTGACTCTTTATTTTCGACAGTACGTTTCGCATTTTTTCTTCACGGTGTTCAATATTCACCATCTCCACTTCAGCGCCTACAAGGTCGATGTGGGAGGGAAGGACGTCAAGATATTTCAATTCATTCTTCAAGATGGCATCTTCCGGCCGAATGCCGTCAACCATGCATTCATAAATGCTCTTCTTGATCTCTTTGGGGTTCATCCCCAAACCAGAAGTGGAGTTAGCTTGTGGGTCTGCATCGACCAACAACGTTTTGTACTCCAGCACAGCAAGACTGGCCGCTAAGTTGATAGCTGTTGTCGTCTTTCCAACTCCGCCCTTTTGATTGGCAATAGCAATGATTTTACCCATGAATTCGATTTGAAAATTTAACGATTTGAAAATTTGAAGATGGTAAAAATCTGATACCTGAGCGAATTTTCAAATTGGCTCATTTTCAAATTTTCAAATCATTTTGACAAAGATAGGATACTGGCTCAATCGTGGAACATTCGTGAAACGTTACTTATCCACCTAGTATCAACAAGAAATGCACATCGATTTGAAAATGAGATGATTTGAAGATTTGAAAATTTGATTTAATAGACTTGGAAATGAATTTTGAACTAAGGTCAATTTTCAAATCCATTCATTTTCAAATCTTCAAATTGAAATCACTTCTTTTTCTTCTTCGCGTCAGCAGCTTTTCTGGCTTCTTCGCTTGCTTTCATGGCTTCCTCCAGCTTCGTCATGAACTTTGACTTTTTGCCTGTTCCTGTTGCGGCCTTTTTCTTGTTTTCTTCCATGATCGCCTTGATCTTGTCTTCGTCAACAAATCGCTTGATAATGGCTTGTTGCGCGAATGTGATCAGATTGGAAACAAAATAATAGAAACTCAACCCTGCAGAAAAAGAGTTCAGGACAAAAACCAAAACGATAGGCATGATGTAAGACATCGACTTCATTGGCCCGGCAACCGAACTAATCTGATTGTTCTGCCAAGTGTAAATCAATGTAGAAACTGTCATTAGCAAAACGAAAAGACTAACGTGAGCTCCGTAGAACGGAATGGTAAACGGCAAGTTGAGGATCGAATCGTAAGTAGAGAGATCCTCTGCCCAAAGGAACGATTTTTGGCGAAGCCCAATTGAAATAGGAAAGAAGTAAAACATCGCAAAGAGAATAGGCATTTGCAAGAGCAGAGGAATGCAACCACTAAAAGGGTTCACTCCCGCCTGCTTGTACAACTTCATGGTATCTTGTTGCGATTGTGCCATGTTATCTCCATTCTTTTCTTTGATTGCATCCATCTCAGGTTTTAGCAATTTCATTTTCGCCATGCCTAAGTAAGAAGTGTAGGAGAGGGGCAGCAGAATGATTTTCACCATCAGCACCAGGAGAATAATAATCAACCCGTAGTTGGTCAGATACTTTTGCAAAAAATGAAAAACAGGAATGATAACGAACCGGTTGATCCAACTCATGGGAGGCCATCCTAGCGACAGATTTTCCTCAAATCCGGTTGTCACCTTTGTGATAATAGCATAGTCGTTCGGTCCGAAGTAGTAATGGAAGTTCGCTTTTTTGGTGGTGACATCTTCCGTTGGAATAAACAATTTTACGGTTGCATTTTTGACAATCGAAGAATCCAACAGATTCGTTGACATCTTGAGTTCCCCCCCCGCAAACGAATTCTCAGCGATGATCGAACTAATAAAAAACTTTTGCCGAATTGAAGTCCATTTTACAGGCGTTGCAAGGGTTTCTTCCTTTGCATCATTGGTTTCACCGAGGTGATCGAACTTACCATCCGCCAGGTAATAATTGACTGTTGTTTTAGCACGGCTGTCGGTGATATCTTTTTCTTGCAATGGAATCGGGTCACTCCATTCAAACGCAATATTTTTTCCGGTGAGGGAAATACCTGAAGTCTCTAGCTTGTAACCCACTTTAAAGCCGGCCTTCGCTAACCAGTAAATGTGTCTGATCAATGCATTATCTCCTAGCTTTGCGGAGAGCGTGACCACTGTTGAGTCGCCTCTTTTGGATGTCTCTAACTGGTAAAATAGTTTATAAAGATCTACCTCTTTGCCATCGTACTGGGCACGAAGAGAAAAGGAATTGTTTCCTTCGTTGATCAGCAGTAGCGGTTTTTGATGGTAGGTCTTAAAGTTTTTTAGCTCTACGTTTTTGACATACCCATTGCTTGAAACAGCAACTTTCAGATCATCGTTTTCTAGCGTAGCCGATTCTTCCTTTCCTTCGAGAAAACTTCCGAGGCTTCCGTAGGACTGGATAGTGGCGCTGTCAATTTTGGGTGCGATTTGCTTAGCCACTTCCCTTTTTTGAACGGCAGCAATTGAATCTGTTTTGACTGTTGCAGGCGGAGTAGGTGCGGGACTAAAAAAGTAAAAATAGACCATCAAGAGTACTGCAATCAATGTCATGCCTATGGCCGAATTCCTATCCATTATGTAAGTTTTAAATGATGTTGAATGTTGAATGTTGAATGTTGAATAACTATCGTCTATCGACTATTGACTGTACTTCTACTTCCCCTTCCCCTTATACTCCATCGCAGCAGCTACAAATTTGACGAACAGCGGATGAGGACTCACTACCGTACTTTTTAGTTCAGGATGAAATTGTACACCAACAAACCACGGGTGATCTTTCAACTCCACAATTTCGATCAAACCCGATTCAGGATTTACACCTGTTCCTTTTAAACCAGCATCTTCTATTTGTTCCAGATATTTATTATTGAATTCATAGCGGTGGCGATGACGTTCTTGGATCAGTGTATCATTATAAATATGATTCGCCTTTGATCCTTTTTTGATTTTACAATCGTATGATCCCAATCGCATGGTGCCGCCCTTATTCGTAATCTTTTTCTGTTCTTCCATCATGTCGATGACGGGGTGTTTTGTTTTGGGATTGAGCTCGGTGGTGCTTGCATCCAGGTGCAATACATTTCGGGCAAACTCTACTACCGCACATTGCATACCAAGACAAATACCTAAAAAAGGAATCTTGTGTTCGCGCACGTACTTGATAGCTTCAATTTTTCCTTCTAATCCACGTTCGCCAAAACCGGGAGCCACCAAAACGGCATCTAGTGATCCTATGATATTTTCTACTGTGTCTTTGTGAATGTCTTCAGACGAAATCCACTTGAGGTTCACCTTGCAATCATTTTGAGAACCAGCATGGATGAATGACTCTGCAATCGACTTGTAAGCATCTGGCAGAGAGACATATTTGCCTACTAAACCGATTGTCACTTCGTTCAATGGATTTTTCAATTTGCCAAGGAATATTTTCCACTGTTCCAGATCCGGCTCGTGCTTAGTGGTTAACTTCAATTTCGCCAACACACGCTCATCCAGCTTTTCCTTTTTCATTAAAAGCGGCACATCATAGATCGTGTCTGCATCGATAGCTTCGATGACGGAGTTGAGATTAACGTTGCAGAACAGCGCGAGTTTTTTCCGGATCTCCATCGACAACGGATGCTCGGTTCTACACACCAAAATATCTGGCTGGATACCATATGAAAGTAACTCTTTGACTGAGTGTTGTGTGGGCTTGGTCTTCAGTTCTTTGGCGGCTTTCAAGTATGGAATCAACGTGAGGTGGATTACCATGGCGTTGTTGGCGCCTAAATCCCATCGTACCTGTCTAACGGCTTCGACAAAGGGCAAGGACTCAATATCTCCAACTGATCCTCCAATTTCGGTAATGATAAAATCGTATTGACCAGTCTCACCCAGCAAGAAAATGTTGCGTTTTATTTCATCAGTAATATGCGGTACCACCTGAACGGTCTTCCCTAAATATTCGCCTTTGCGTTCTTTGGTGATCACATTATTATAGATGCGTCCGGTGGTAACGTTATTGGCTTGCGAGGTGCGGACGTTTAAGAAGCGCTCGTAGTGTCCCAAATCTAAATCTGCCTCGGCACCATCATCAGTAACATAGCATTCGCCATGCTCATAAGGGTTCAGTGTGCCCGGGTCGATGTTAATATAGGGATCAAATTTTTGAATAGTTACTGTAAAGCCTCTGGCTTGAAGCAACTTACCCAACGAGGCTGAGATGATTCCCTTCCCCAACGAAGAAGTTACACCGCCCGTGACAAAGATATATTTAGTGGTTGAAGACATTCTTCTTGTAAAAATTTCGGGCGCAAAGGTAGGGGATTTGAAGTTCATCTCTAGCCCAATGTTTTCTAATTTATTTCGATTTTGAGTGAATTATCGATAAGTTTGAACATTATTGATCAATTGCAAACGGGTTACCCGATTGTAATTGATCGTATGAACCCTAGAAATACCTTGTTCCTGACATGAAGAGAATTCTAAGTTGTGTTGTCGTTGCTTTATCTCTCTTTGCAATCTCTAATGAAACAATCGCTCAAACTTGCTTTGATTTAAACCCGAGTGGAGTAAAGAACATGGGTACCACCTTGACTACGGGTGTGTGTTCGCAGGTAAGCCAAACAATTCGATACCAATTCAGTTTTTCTTCACCAACACCTGCAACAGGCACAATACAAGTTTTGTTTAGCTGGGGAGATGGGTCAGCTAACACGGTGGTTGGTGTTGCAAACAACGCCATGTCTTATGATGTTTCGCAATCTCATACCTTCCCAGTAAATAGCGATTGTGAATATTTAGTACGCGCAGCAATTTTTGTACAAGGAACCGCTTGCCCAGCCACCCAACAGCAGCTCTTGGTTAATTCTTATCGAACCGAAGCCTTTAATCAAGGACTTGTTCAAATCATAAATCCCGTTTCGGGAACAAATATCTTTGACGTTTGTCCGGGGCAGGATATCTCCACACTTTTCAATGACCTTACCGTGATGAATTGTAATGAAAATTACGTCATGACACAAGGTCCTTTGGCGGGGACTACAATTACAAATCCGAACGCGCTGCGTAGGTGGACGCAATTTGTCTACAACACACAAACAACAGCGGGTACGCGGATACCCAATGTTTTTGTAAATGGAGTACAGGTAACAAATGCCGCTGGTGCGCCATTGCAACCGGGGCCTAATTTTTATCAGGATCCCAGAGGTATTAATGTGATGAATCCGCCTGTCACTGCTGCCATTCCAGCAAGGAGAAATACGCTGACCATAACAGCAGCGGGTGGTTATGGCCCTGGTTTCCCGCAGGTGGGAAATATTTTTGAGGTAACATTACGCTACTGGAATAGATGCAATCAATATGATGACCCTTTAATTCCTGGTTTGCCGGTTGATCTTGTAAATGGAGATAATCCACCAATAACTGGTGTAGCACTGATTAGGATCATTACAAATCCACCAATATTGACTGCGGTAGCGACAGCAGATCTTTGTTATGGAACTACGTTAACAAATGCAAACACTTTTGCAGTGTCTGGAAACTCTGGCTCTACCACCGCCATCCGGTGGTATAACGGAAATCCGTTGTCTGGAGGTACACTGGTTGCCAACCCGTTGGGGACAAATAGTACAACATTTAGAATGTCAGCCTATCCTGCTTCTGCTCCTGGCGGACCAATCAACACAAGCAGGGCAGCAGGTGCTGGTGGGGTGTATGCGTTGTGGGCTACCCAAGTCTTTGGTGCGACAAACGGCTGCGAGAGCGAACCTGTACAGGTGGTTAGAATTGTGCGCCCTCAACTTACTTCTCCGGCAGCACCGACTGGAATAGCAGCGCTCTGCAATAATACTCCTAATGTAGCCTATTCTCAGGCTGCGGCATCTGCTTCTACAACAATTCCGATCAACACATTTACTAATACGAGTGCGATCAATTATGCCACCGAGTATTTCTGGAGTGCTAATCCTGCAGCGGGGGTGACGCTTTCTTCAACAACGGGAACGAGTATAAATGCCAGTTTTGCTCTTGCTGAACCAGCACCATCAACACCTACTAATACCAACGTCAATATTGAAACGGTGCGAAGGTATACTACGGCTCCTCAATGTACCACAACTCCCGCAGCATTCAGAACGGTAAATGTTTCATATACAACGATCGGAGGAACCATTACACCTACACCTAGAACGATTTGTAGTGGCTCGTCAACAGGTGCTTTTGTATTAGCGGGTCACCGAGGGACGATCAATTCGTGGTATAGAGTTTTCAATGCAGGTGCACCCGTTGCTATTGGCGGAACAGCAGGTTTAACTAACTGGCCTGGTGAGGTTCCTCCAAACGGAGTGGGGAGTTACGAATATTATGCCGAGCTACAGAACGGAGTCAACTGCGCGGTTGTAAATAGCACGGATGCCATCGTTACAGTAAATCCAGTTCCTCCACAGCCAACTATTTCGGCTTCAGGGGCCACCACTTTCTGTAGTGGCGGAAGTGTTACCCTAACCTCCAGTAATACACTTGCAACTACCTATCAATGGTTTAGAAATGGAGTGGCAGTAGTTGGCGCGACCACTCAGAATATTGTATTAAATACAGTTGGACAAAGTGGAAGCTATACGGTGCAAACATTTGGTGTGGCGCCTTCAAATTGTCCGAGCCCAGTTTCGGTAGCAACTGTCGTTACTATTAATCCCTTGCCCGTGGTCACAGGACCAATTGGTGGTGGCTCAGTTTGTGCTGGAAATCCGGCTCCCGACATAGTGTTTACGGTTACCGGTGGAACCGGACCCTATACTGGGCTTTTTTCAGGACAACCAGGTAGCTTGTTCTTTCCCGCGACTTATCCTCTTACCACCCCAGGAGTCTCCCAAACTGCCACTTCGATTACGCTGGGTAATCCAATTACAGCTTCTAATGGAAATTTTATTCTAACTTCTTTGATAGACACCTCCACCGGCTGCGCAGCAACGGTACTAGGGGGAACAGGTGTTATCTCATTTGGCGGAGCACCGCCCTCTTTTAGCTCAGGACCTTCATTGACCCCCACAACAGTTTGTGTAAACGGAGCTTCGACAACTGACCCGCAACTCAATTTTACACTTGATGCAGGGTCCGCCAGTCAGTCTGGGTTTGTCTTGACCTATCGGATTGATGGCGGAGGTAACCTAACAAAGACGTTTAACACCAATGGAGCAAGTGTTCCCACAGCCGCCATATCATTTAACGAAGCTGCGCTAAATAATACAGCGCCCAGCCCCCATGTAATTCGCATTGTTTCAATTATTTCTCCAGCGGGTTGCTTGGCTACATTTAACACTGATTTGAACTTTACCGTTAATCCTCTGCCGGCAACCCCCACTGCACCCATTAACACCACATTTTGTTCGTCTGGGGGCCCTGCTGCCATTGGAGCCACTCCGGCACCTGTCTCAGTAATTGATTGGTATGCAGCGGCATCAGGAGGATCTGTATTGGCTGGCGGCAGCGGAACATCGTCTTTTGTTCCACCTTCGGCAGGTACCTATTTCGCTGAGTCAAGAAATACAACCACAGGATGTCTAAGTTCTAGTCGCCTTGCGGTCATTTCAACAATGGACACTGCCCCATCGAATGCAGTTGGAGGATTAAATCAAAATTTGTGCGCGACCACCGCAACAATGACGGCTACCCCAGCCAACAATGGCGGATCTGGTTTGTGGACAAAAGTTTCGGGACTAGGAGTTCAAACTATTACGACACCATCAAGTGCAACCACCACGATCACCGGTTTGACACAGAATGCGCCCGGTGGCGCGGCCAATGTCTATGTGTTCCGTTGGACCGTAAGCAGCGCGCTTTTTCCGTCAGCTGGTTCTTGTCCCCAAACAACCTCTGATGTTACAATAACGGTAAACAGTTTACCAACAGCGACTGATCCTGCACCTCAACTTTGTGAAACAGTTTTTGGCGGAAATCAAACAACAGGTGTTGACTTGACAAGCTTTGACGCAAGCGTCACAAGTCATCCACTAGGCGCACCAACGGTAGCCTGGTTTTCAGATGCGGCAAGAACAATTGCGGTACCTGTTCCTACCAATGTTTCAGTGGTTGGCCCAGTTCGGCAATTTTTCTTCCGAGCAACCTCACCAGTAACTACCTGTCAGAATGTTGGCGTGATTTCCTTCACGGTCAATGGCCGACCCGGAGCCGCTACCCAAACAAGGCAATTTTGTGAAGACGTCATTGGAGGAGGCATTGCTTCCGGTATTGATTTGGTAACTCAGTTTAACACGGCCGTAACAGGTGGGGTGGCAAATCGATCAGTAGCTTGGTTCTCGGATGCGGGTTTAACAACACCAGTTCCTGCTCCTAATTCGTTTTCTTTTGGCCCTGCCCCTGTGACCCTTTTTGCAAGGGTTACAAATACACTGACCCTTTGTACAAATAGTACACCTGTTAACCTGAGTATAAAGCCCAAACCAATCTTAAATCCTATCCAAGGAAATGCATCGGTTTGTACAGGCAGTAGCATTATCCTTTATCAGTTAGATCCAACTTTTAATCCAGGGTCGACATATACTTGGAGTATAGTTGGAACTCCCCCCGCTGCAGTTCAGGTTTTTGGAGGGGGAGGGACTAACTCAGCTAACTTCTTTGCCCTGTTGCAGTTTCCGGCAGCAACCGGTTCGGTACAGATTGATGTAACGGAGACACTAAATGGATGTGTGGGCACCACCAGCAATTTAACGGTCAACGTAAACTCTGCTCCCGCGCCAAATACGATTACGGGAGCCTTGCAAGTCTGTGCTAACCAAACGGGAGTAAACTATGCTGTTACTTCACCAAATGGGACCTCTACCTATACATGGACAGTGACGGGCGCCTCGATAGCAGGAGCAGCAGGAGATAATATTAACGTTGATTTTAGCACCATTTCTCCAGTCACAATAAAGGTTGCAGAAACCGCAATTTCTGGTTGCGTAGGAGCAGATGCATCCATTAATGTAACCGTTAATCCTCGGCCAGTAATGACTTCTGCGTCAGTAGTCAATGTCTGTAGTGGAACTGCCCCTACTTTAAATTTTGCAGCAAATATCCCCAGTAATTTTGTATGGGTTGTTCCCCCAGGTGGAATCACCGGAGCAATTGGTGGGACAACAGTAGGTAGCAATGGAACAGGAAATCTAAATCAAATCTTGACCAATACGTCTGGTGCCGTAGGGTCTGTCACTTACAATGTAACGCCTACCACAATCGCTGCACCGGGATGTCAAGGAACAACTCAAGCGGTAACAGTAACCGTAAATCCTGAACCTGTATTGGTTTCGCCTCAAACGAAAACCATTTGTAGTGGGTCAGCCATAAATTATCAAGTATTATTGTCTCCTCTTAATTTGCCAGCCGGTACTGTTTTTAATTGGCCAGCCCCAGTGATGTCAGATGCTTCAGTTCAAGGAAGTGCTGGTGCAAATGTTTCTGCGGCAGATCCATTGCACTTACTGGATGTCTTAAATAATAACACCGCTTCACCAATAACTGCGACTTATACCATCACACCCTCCACAGGTGCTTGTAGTGGAGTAGCGAGAACAGTTGTCATTACAGTAAATCCAGCGCCAAGAGTTTCAACTGCGTTGAATGCAACAAGATGTAGTATTGAGAACATTGGCTTGACCTTATCTACTCAAGTTGGCTCTGTGGCAGCCAATAACTATAATATAATTACCAGATCTATAAGCGCTGGATTAACGCCCTCCGGTGCCAACGCAATAGTACCAGCCAATGGTGTGGCGGCCAATTATTTGGCAAACGACAATTTTAAAAATCTATCTACGCTGCCTTTGCAAGTAACTTACAATGTGGTCGCGGTTAGTGCGGCTGGTTGCTTGAGTGCCATTGAACCCATCATCATCACCATAAATCCAGAACCAGCGTTGTCCAATACATTGGATGTAACGGTATGTAGTGGGCAAAACATTGGGTTGACGCTGGCCACTACAGTTGCTTCAACCCCTGCCGGAAGCTTTAACATTGTTGGTTTAACTGTGGCACCAGGTTTAATACCCGGTGGAACCAATGCGGTGGTAACGGCAAATGGAGTTTCGGCTGCTTATCTCTTTAATGATCGGTATACAAACTTTGGACTAACCTCTTTAACAGCTGTTTACCAAGCGGTTCCTATTAGTGCGAGTGGATGCGAAGGTGATCCTCCAAAGTCAATTACAATTACCATATTACCCGAACCAGTAATTTCTGCCTCACTCAATAACTCAGTTTGTAGCGGGTTGCCTATTGCTTTAGCCTTAAATACCAATGGATCTTCAGTTGCTGCCGCTTCCTACAATGTTACGGCTATTTCGGTAGATGCGGGTTTAATCCCTGGTGGATCTAATGTGGCGATCGCAAACGGTGTGCCTTCGTCTTATTTGTCAAATGATATTTACACGAACACGGGTAATTCAGCTTTAACAGTTCGTTACACAGTGGAAGGAATTAGTGCTGCAGGATGTTTAGGAACTACTAGGATTATAACTATGACTATTAGTCCCGAACCTGTAATGGCTACTAGCCTGGATGTGGCTGTGTGCTCAGACTTGGCGACCGGGTTAGTGTTAAATACAAATGGAACTTCTGTCGGTGCAGCAACCTATATCATCAGTGCACGGACAATAGCTGTTGGTTTGACGCCCAATGTTAGTAATGTTGCAGTGCCTGCATTTGCAGTCCCGGCAAATTATTTGGCCAATGACATCTTTACAAATACGGGACCTTCCCCATTAATCGTAACGTACACTGTTTCTCCGGTGAGTTCGGCTTTGTGCATTGGAGCTTCAAAGATTGTTACTGTCACCATCAATCCAGAGCCAGTTGTTTCAGCTACTTTGGATGCCCCTGTATGTAGTAATGTAGCTATCGGACTTACACTAAATACGAATGGCTCTTCAGTTGCGGCATCCACGTATAACATCACAGCTCGGACAGTTGCCCCAGGGTTGGTAGCGAATGCCGGAAATGCAACGGTGCCAGCCTCAGGTGTTACTGCGAATTATTTGTCATCCGACATTTTTTCAAATACTGGCTCAACCAATCTTTTGGTCACCTACACTGTAGTTCCCATTAGCGCAGCAGGATGTTTAGGGAATCCGCGTGTGGTGACGATGACTGTAAACCCAGAGCCTGTAATTGCCAACGGATTGGATGTGACTATTTGTAGTGGAGCTGTGACAGGAATTACACTCAATACTAACGGAACTTCAGTCAGTGCATCTAATTACAATATTACTTCACGGACCATACCAGGCGGATTAGTAGCTAATGGTGCCAATGCAACGGTACCAGCATCTTCTGTAGCTGCGAATTACCTTATAAATGATCGATTTGTAAATACCACGACCACTCCTCTGGTGGTTAGTTATACAGTTGTGGGTATAAGTGCAGCTGGTTGCCCCAGTCCGTCAAAAATTGTTACGGCAACTGTCAATCCTGAACCAGTAATGGCGAATGGATTGGATGCTACCATTTGTAGCGATGTGATTACTGGCCTAACACTAAATACGTTGGGCTCATCGGTGAGTGCAGCCACTTACAATATTACGTCCAGGACAGTTGCAGGGGGATTGACCCCAGGAGGAAGTAATGCTTCGGTGCCCGCCACTGGTGTGGCAGCTGGTTATTTAATTAACGATGTATTTACCAATTTAGGCACCATAGCACTAAACGTTACCTATACAGTTTTTCCGGTAAGTGCAGCAGGTTGTGTAGGAGCGGTTAAACTGATCACTCTAACCATTAATCCAGAGCCTGTTGTTTCTACTTTACTAAATGCTACTGTTTGTAGCGACATTGCTACTGGATTGACATTAGCGACTAATGGAACTTCGGTTGCAGCAGCTACCTATAACATTACTTCGCGAATAGTGGCGGGGGGATTACTTGCAAATGGAGCAAATGCTGTGGTACCGGCAACCGGAGTGGCTGCCAATTATTTAAGCGGAGATCTTTTCACAAATACTGGAAACGCGGCATTAACAGTTAGTTATACCGTTGTTCCAGTGAGTGCTGGTTTATGTTTAGGAAATCCGCAGGTAATTACCATTACGATTAATCCAGAGCCTGTTTTATCTACAACATTGAATGCCACTGTGTGCAGTGGAGTGATTACTGGACTTGTGTTGAACACGAACGGCACATCGGTCGCTGCTGCGAACTATAATATCACCGCTCGGTCCATAGCCCCAGGTCTTACGGGAGCAGGTGGTAATGCGGTAGTTCCGGCCACTGGAGTGGCCATAGGATATCTCACGAATGACCGATTTACCAATACGACCAACGCTGCTTTAATTGTGGCTTACACAGTTGTTCCGGTAGCGGCTGGGGGATGTTTGGGTGATCCGGTGATAGTGTCAATCACGATTAATCCGGAACCGGTGGTTTCTCCAACACTGAACCGAACGGTATGCAGTGACCTTGCAACAGGATTAGTATTGAACACCAATGGAACTTCAGTTGCGGCATCGAATTATAACATCGTATCGGTAACAATTGCCGGTGGATTGGTGGCTGCCGGAACCAATGCAGTTTTTCCTGCTTCCGGTGTTAACGCCAATTACTTAGCAAACGATCGATTCACTAATACGGGTGCATCAGCACTTACCGTTGTTTATCGAGTAGTCCCTATTAGTGCCGCCAGCTGTTTAGGCGCAGCTGTGGATGTCACTGTTACTATAAATCCAGAGCCTGTTGTTTCAACTACGCTTGATGCGTCTGTTTGTAGTGGCTTAGTAACTGGGTTGGCATTGAATACAAATGGCTCTTCAGTGGCAGCCGCTAATTACAATATCACAGCGAGAACGATAGCTGGTGGAATCGTTGCCGGAGGAGGGAACGTTGCGGTACCTGCTTCAGGGGTAGCTGCAGGTTATCTCAGTAGTGATCGATTTACAAACACAGTGGCTTCCGCGTTGACCGTCACCTATACAGTAGTGCCCGTGAGTGCTGCGGGTTGTATCGGTAAATCAAGGATTATTACAATAACAATTAACCCAGAACCTGTAGTTTCTACTACCTTAAATAGTACAGTGTGTAGCGATGTGAACACCGCACTAACATTGGCTACAAATGGTTCATCCGTAGCGGCAGCTAATTATAATATTACCACGAGAACAATCGCAGGTGGATTGACCCCTGCTGTTACAAATGCGGTAGTGCCTGCCACTTCGGTAGCAGCAAATTATTTAGCGAACGATCGCTTTACAAATACGGGCGCAACGCCATTGGCAGTTACGTACACAGTTGTTCCGGTAAGTGGTGTGCCTTGTACAGGACAACCTCAAGTGATCACCATAACGATCAACCCAGAACCAGTTGTTGCCAATGGCTTGGACAAAACGGTTTGCAGCGATTTGCCAGTTGCGCTGACTTTGAATACGGTAGGTACTTCTGTAGCAGCAGGGTCTTACAATATCACCTCGCGTGTATTGGCGGGTGGCTTAACGGGTGCGGGAGCAAATGTGGTAGTACCCGCCAATGGAGTTGCAGCAAATTACCTTGTCAGTGATAATTTCACTAATACAGGTGCAGTTCCGCTAACGGTTACTTACACCGTTGTGCCAGTAAGTGGATTGGGATGTTTGGGTGATCCAAAAGTAATTGTAGTTACGATTAATCCGGAGCCAATTGTATCCTCTTCACTTGATGCATCCAGATGTAGTGGATTGGCGATCGGTTTAAATCTTTCCACCAACGGAATATCTGTGTCGGCACAAAATTATAATATCACCGCCAGAACAATAGCTGGTGGACTTACTGCAAGTGGAAGTAACGTGGCCGTGCCAGCCACGAGTGTTGCGGCCAATTATTTGGCGAACGATGTATTCACCAACACGGGTGCAACTTCCCTTAACGTTACTTATACAGTGGTTCCGGTAAGCTCAAATGGTTGCTTGGGCGATCCGCGCTTGATCACCATTACTATCGACCCCCAACCTGTGGTTTCCTCTACGCTCAATAAAAGTTCTTGTAGCGATATTGCTATTGCCTTGGTTTTAAATACCAATGGCACGTCAGTAGCGGCCACTACCTATGACGTCACTTCGCGCGTGATTGCCGGTGGCTTAACTGCTGCCGGTTCAAATGCAGTTGTTCCATCCAACGGTGTTGTCGCTAATTATTTGGCCACCGATCAATTTACAAATACAGGAAATACAAATCTTACTGTAGTTTATACGGTAGTGCCAATATCCGCTGGTGGATGCCGTGGCGCTGCCCAAGCCATTACTGTTACGATCAATCCTGAGCCAGTGCTGGCAACAAATTTGAATAGAACGGTGTGTAGTGATTTGGTGGGAGGTATCACATTAAATACAACACCTACTTCAGCAGCTGCTGCCAATTACAATATCACGGCCGTTTCTATACAAGCAGGTCTTACTACCGTTAGCGCTGCCGCCATTCCAGCAAGTGGTGTCGCTGCAAACTATTTGGCGACTGATCGCTACACAAATTTAACAGCTGCTCCTTTAGAGGTTTCTTACACCGTGGTTCCAGTGGGCGCTGGAGGATGTTTGGGAGACCCATTGATTGTAAAACAAATTGTCAATCCGGGACCAGTATTGGGTAGCCTAAATACTTCGGTCTGCAGTGACCAATCCATCAACCTAACACTCAACACAAACGGAACTTCTATAGGAGCTTCTATTTACAATGTGACAACACGAACGATTGCTGGGGGCCTGACGTCCGTGGCTGGTAATGCGGTCGTTCCTGCAGCAGGTGTGAGCGCTTCGTATTTGCTCAATGATAAATTTACAAATGTTGGCAATACTACTTTAAACGTAACCTACACAGTGGTACCCGTTAGTGCAGGCGGCTGTTTGGGCGACCCTGTGATTGTGACGGTTGCCATCACTCCAAAACCTGTGGTTTCCACTTTACTTGACCGCACGGTTTGTAGCGGTTCTGCCAGTGGTATTACGTTGAACACAAACGGAATATCCGTTGCTGCTGCAACCTATAACGTCACGTCTATTGTGGTAGCGGGAGGTTTAATAGCTGATCCGGCAAACGTGCCAATAGCAAACAACGTAGCAGCATCGTATATTTTTAATGATAAATTTATCAATCGAGGTAATGCGTCTTTAACGGTTCAGTATACAATAGTTCCCGTGGCAGCCTCGGGCTGTCTTGGAGATCCGCTAATTGTTGTGTTAACTGTAAATCCCGAGCCAGTGATCGATCCGACACTTGCATTGAAAACAATTTGCAGCAGAGCAACAACGGCAATCACCTTAGATACAAATGGAATTTCAGTAGGAGCTGCATCGTATGATATTTCGGTTCTTAGTCAAGACGTAGGATTGGCAGGCACGCCTACAATCGGAACGAGCTTGGCCGCAAACGCGATTTTCGGTGACACGTACACCAACGTCACAGGTATTCCGCTCAAGGTAGTTTACAGCGTAGTTCCGAAATCAGCTGTTCCTTGCTTGGGTGCTTCTTTCACGATTACGGTGACCGTCAATCCTGAGCCAGTAATAAGTCCAACTCTTGATAATACAGTTTGCAGCGATGATATTTCAAATATTGTATTGGGTACAAATGGAACTTCGGCCACTGCAGCTTCGTACGAATTAATGAGTTTGGTAGTCCCCGGTGCGGTTACGGCAGGCGTTGGTAATACAGTGGTTGGATCCAGTGGAAGCATTAACCTAATTCGCAACGACAAATTTACTAACACGACCAATACGACAGCAATAGTGGTTTACGGAATTCGTGGAATTAGTAATTCAGGCTGCGCTGGCCAGGTTCAATTGATTAATCTTTCAATAAACCCCAAACCAGTATTGGACCCAGCCCTTAATCCTACGCCAGTTTGCAGCGGTTTAATTTCTAACGTTACGCTAGGTGTTGCACCAGGTTCAATAGGGGCTGTTTCTTATAACATCAATTCAATTACATTCACAGGATTAACTGCGGGTTCAGGCAACACGGGTATTGGTACTGGAAAATTGGCCAATGCCATTTTAAATGACTTGTATATCAACACCTCTGCGGGCCCACTTCAAGCCATCTATAACGTTGTGCCTGTTTCAGCCGCAGGATGTTTAGGAGCCGTAGCGACCGTTACCTTGACAATCAATCCGTCACCTGCTTTATCACCAGGGTTAGGTAAGACGGTATGTTCTACTGATGTCAGCGGTATTACGCTGATTAGTTTGGGGTCTAGCATTGCTGCCGCTAACTACAATATCATTAGTGTGACCATTGATCCTTCTCTTACACAAACAGCAGGAAACACAGGCACAAGAACTGCTGTTGCAGCAAACGAACTTGTGAACGATCGTTTCCAAAATCTAACGAACACGGTAAGAACAGTTGTGTACAAAATTGAACCGGTTTCGGCTGCAGGTTGCAAAGGCCCGCAAGTGGATGTAGTACTCAGCGTGGAGCCGAGCATTACGATGATTACACCGCCCAATGCATCACTCTGTAGCGACACACCAAATACTCCAAGCCAAACAAATATTGTTTTGGATTCAAATACCTCTCCGTCATCAGGGGGTGTGACATTTGATTACACCGCTGTGTCAACCCCTCTAGGGGCAGTTTTTGGATTCTTTCCGGCACAAGCCAATTTACCTCGCCTATACGTAATCACTGATAAATTGGTAAACAATACAAACGTTGCGGCCACTGTGACATACACTATTACTCCAAAAGCCGTAGGGGCCAAAGGTGGGGTGGGCTGTTCAGCTTCCCTGCCAACAGTAGTTACCATCACAGTTGATCCTAAGCCAAGATTGTCGATTACCCCAGCTACACAAGTAGTATGTGAGGGAGTGCCGACTACTATGGCGCTTTCTTCTGCCACAGTGCCAAGCTCTGGAACAATTCAATTTACAAAGATAGGTGCTGTCCCAAGTGGCGGAATGACGCTCGTCTCTGCGCCAAAAGCTGTTTATTTGAATGGTGAGCAAATCGGTGATGTGTGGGACAATCCTACTGTCAATGTTCAAACGGTCGCATATACCTTCAGGGCCCAAGTAGTTGGTGGCTTAGGTTGTATTAGTGAAGATATCACAGCAGTTCTAACTGTTAACCCAAGCCCTACCATTGTTGCGTCTCCACAATTACCAATTTGCAGCAGTGATTTTGTCAACATCACGTTAACACCAGATGTAACGGGTGCGATTGCAACCTATACCGCCTCCGATCCTTCGGGGAAAATAACAGGCGCTACAGGTGGAGCGGGTAACTTAATTTTCCAAACCTTATTTTATAATTCAACCACACCAACTGTTGCCAATAGTGACGGCCCAGTTACAGTTACCTATACAGTAACTCCAAAAGCGAGTGGATGCACTGGGACTCCAATTGCGATACCGGTTGTAGTTAATCCTAAACCAAAAATATTGCCGTTGCCGAATACAATAACAGTTTGTCATGGTAATAATCTCACTATCGCACTGGCGAGCAACGTTACGGGAGCCAACTTCACATGGACGGTCGATAACCCAAGCGGATTACCTGGAGTAATACAACAAATTATTCCTGGTGCCGGTGGGATTAATCAAGTACTTACCAATACGACAGGCGTGCAAGCGAGTTTGACCTATACCATCAAAGCATTTGGGCCTGGTGTTAACCCCAACGACTGCGAAGGAGATCAGAAGATTGTGATTGTTACAGTTGCGCCAGAATTGAGTGCTAGTTTTCAAAATTTGCCAAGTTCTATTTGTAAAGGGGCTCCGGAGTTTCTCATTATTCAGTTGAACGGTCAAGCTCCCTTTAGTTTCGTGTACAATCAAAACGATGGAGTTACTAGCACCGATATTCCGGTCACTGGAGCTGGCAATTTTAAAGTGATTCAAGTAAACCCTACAACGACAACAACTTATGAGATTAAGTCGATGAAGGATGCGTTCAATTGCCCTGTAACCTTAGTGGGACAAACGGTAACAATAACAGTGGGCGATCCTGATCCAAACTTCAGTGTTATTGCGCCAGTGGCGGCATGCGGTCCTGTGCAGTTCCAGTTCCAATACAACCAAAAGGCAGGTACGCAATATACATGGCAGTGGCAAGATGGATCTGCCGACAGTACCTATCTAGCGATAGTTGATGTTCCTAACCAAATTGTAAGACATACATTTAGTAATCTTAGCCCTAGTCGTGATCAGGACTATAATGTCACGATGCGCGTTGAACTACCTGCTCCGTTCCCGGGATGCTTTAAGTTTACTTCAAAAAAGGTTACTGTCTTTTCAGCTATAGTGCCCAATGTATTCCCGGACAAGACGGAACTCTGTAGTGGAGAAACGATTAGAGTCACCAATCAAAGTCTCGGAGCCACGTCACACACTTGGTTCTGGCGCAATACTGGTACTCTAGCGATGAACGAGGTGCGGACTACTGCTTCAGTAGCGTACACCCTAACCAATACGGGCGCACTAAACCCGCAGCCAATTCAAATCGTGTATCAGGCTAGAAGTGCAAATTGCGCAGCTCCCGATGTTGTGGTTGATATCAATGTTTATAAGGGCGTAACTTCTAATTTCACTGAGGGTGTTGTGCCATTGTTTAATAGTGGATCTGCCACTGTTACCTACACAAATACATCTGTTCCGTTCGATATTGCTCAGTTTAGATATGATTGGGTATTTGGATTAGCTGGGGATGCCGCGCCAAACACCTTGACGCAAACCACAGTAGGATCAATTCCTGTGGTCTATACTTCGCCAGGTACAAAGACGGTCATACTGAGTGTGACGAATATCCCTGCTGAAATTGCAGGCATTAGTTGTAAGTCAGATTTTAGCAAGAATATTACCATCATACTGCCACCCATTACAGCAAGTTTTGATATCGATCCCACCGAACTTTGCTTCCCAGGGTCGATCAAATTGAAAAATGTGGTTGGAACTGGTTTTGTTCATGAGTGGAGGGTACTCAATAAAAAAACAGGTGCATCATTTACTTCAAATGTGGCCGATCCAGTTGAGTTTAAGGTAACTTCACCAGGTGAGTATTCAGTAAGTTATAGAACTTCCATTCCGTCTACTGGCCAGGTCGCGAATGCGCCATTGAAAGATGTAGTGATTTATGATTTGCCGCTCGCTACTTTTGACTTGCGCCCAGATATTGTCTACGTTCCTGATACGGAGATGTCTACATTCAATTTTTCAAACGGTGCCAATCAGTACCTTTGGGATTTTGGAGATGGGGGAACCTCAGATCTATTTGAACCGAAATATACATACGCCATAGAAGGTAAGTATGAAGTATCGCTGATTGCTAAATTTGATCATGGCAATGGGGTGGTGTGCGCGGATACGCTCAAACGAATGATTATTGCGAAGCAGGGAGGTCAGGCAAAGATTCCGAACGTATTTACGCCAAACCCCAATGGACCAAGCTCTAATGGCGCGGGTGCAAATGGCACCTTTAATGACGTCTTCTTGCCTATTGTTAAGGGTATTGCCAATGACGCAGATGCATATAATCTGCAGATCTATGATCGATGGGGTAATCTCATTTTTGAAAGTACCAGTTCGGTAATTGGTTGGGACGGCTACAATAAAGACGGAAAACTAATGCCAACTGGAGTTTATGTTTATAAACTTACGGTTCGTTTCTCAGACTCTCAGCGATCGACAAGAGTGGGTGATATAACTATGATTAGATAATTTTAGATGGGTATCAAACAATACAATACCTTTGTTTTTTAGGCATGAAGAAACTTCTACCATTTGCCATATTTCTAATAACTGCCGGTGCAGCCACTGCGCAGGACCCACAGTTTTCCCAATATTACCAGTCACCCTTGTATCTCAATCCTGGTTTCACTGGAATTACGAATCAACAGCGGGCCACTTTTATCCACCGAAATCAATGGCCCAATTTACCGCAATCATTTTCAACCTTTGCTGCGAGCTACGATATCTGGGTAGATGAAATTCGAAGTGGTATTGGAATAACTGCTACCACGGATAGAATGGGTTCAGCAGGCTGGAGGACAACAACAGTCGGATTAAACTATAGCTATAAAGTGAGACTTACCGAGAAAGTTGTTTTCTCACCAGGCATTTACTTTGGCTACGGCACCAACGGACTCGACCGAAGCAAGCTTGAATTTGGAGATGGATTGGAATTTAATGGAACGACATTAGACCCGGCTTTTCAACGTCTTGGAAATACGCAGTACTTTGATGTTGGAGCTGGTTTTGTTTTGTATAATAAGGATTTGTTTTTAGGTGCTGCATTTAGTCATATTAATACTCCCAATCTATCCATTTTAAGTACGGAGACGAGGTTACCCATGAAAGCTGTAGTGCATGGAGGTGGTCGTATCACGCTGCGCAAAGGAATTCGCACGGTGGCAAAGCCATCCTATCTAACTCCATCTTTCATCTACCGGATACAGGGACTCATTTCGCAAATGGATGTTGGATTGAATTACCACATAGACCCAGTGTCTCTTGGCGTGTGGTATAGAGGTAAGCCGTGGGAGACTACTGTGGCGAAAACAGTGCAGCAGGACGCGTTTATTTTTGTATTGGGAATTTATCTAAAGAATATAAGTTTTGGGTATAGTTATGATTTTAATACATCTGGCCTTTCCACGGCCTCAGGCGGAGCACATGAGATTTCAGTAGTCTATGAATTTGAATCGAAGCCGCTTCGTAGGGGAGTGAAGAAAAGAAACAGGCTAATACCTTGCCCTTCGTTCAACAGCAAATCCGGATTCTGGAATTGATCAATCAACGTTCTGTAAGGTATCTTATCGTCCAATAAAAATGGTTGGTCGAGGAAACGTGTTTGTGTGAATCTTTTCAAGGTTTCCTTTTCTCTAGTTTTCAAATCAACTCGCGTCTTTTAGCTGGCTTAAGTCACTTCAGGCTTAAGTATGTACTATAAAAAATTTGCTTCTTTTCTACTGTTAGTTTGCACCCTATTTTTTTCACATCATGTGCGAGCACAGTGTGGTGGCGTGCTTGAACCGGGTTTTAAATTTCTGACGAGCAGCAGAGGGTGCGCCCCCTTTACCGTTAATTTGGAAACGCTATACCTATCCTCTGTACCAGGTACCACGTACTTTATAAATTGGGGAGATGGTACACCCGAGCAGTCGTTTACACAAGTCAACGCGATTGGGGTTGCCATCTCACATACCTATCCAAATGCGTCTGTTAATTGTGGATATGATTTAACGATTGATGCATCCAATGCATGTAATCCAAGGGGCAGTGTCGTAGAGATCAATACACAAGTTATTGTTTGGACTCGAGATGTGATTTCAATAAACCCCCAAGAGTTTCGGGTCTGTCAGGGATTTGCTACTAGCCTATCATTTACAGATAACAGCCAGTGGAATTGTTTTCCGCGCGCAACCCGTGAAAACAACGATCCACGCTGGATTCAGTGGATTTACGGAACAGGCCCTGTTGCAAACCAGATTGCAAATGTGCAGATCAACAGTATTTTTCCCGGAGGATATCCTTACGTAAATCCTGCTCCAAATACAAATCCCATCTATCCAGTACTGGCTCCGGGACAGATAAGTTTGCCAATTGCTGTTCCCGCTACCACGGTTGCAGAAATTGGTGATGAGTTTGTCGTGACGTTAAAAAACTGGAATCAATGTAATGCCTATGATAATAATTTATTGGATGGGAATGCATTCAACCCGATGAGCGGGAATCTAGTAAACGGGGACAACCCTCCGCAAGTATTTACTGGTCGCATCGTGATCGTACCTTCTCCCCAACCAACTTTCGTTACGAGATTGGGTAATGGTGCCGGACCTATTCAAACTGTTTTTTGCATTGGAGATAATATCTTTTTTGATGAGATGACTCCCTTTATCGGTGGCGCTACATTTGCTTTTACCTGGCAATTTTTTGACAACCCACTCGGTATAGGAGTGCCTCTTTCTACCTCCACCAGTGCAAATCCAATTTTTGCTTACCCTACAGGTGGTCAAAAATTAATTCGGCTCACCGTACGCGATACCAATGCTGCTGGCAGTTGCGTCAATACATTTGATCGGATTATCACCATCTCTCCATCGTTGGTTGCAAAAATAAGCGTGACTGATTTATTAAATAATTCAATCACACCAGATTTTTGCCAGGAAGTTAATGCACCCTTTAACACCTTTCAAGTTCGATTCAGTGACTCATCAGTTGGAAGCATACTTCCCACAACTCAATGGAGGTGGGAGTTTTACAACGAGAACAATGTATTGATCCGACAAGAACCAGCTGTTGGTTTTTCTAGCAGTGTACTCGGTCCATTTGATCAACCTTACTCCAATAAGGGTGTCTACCGAGTGCGGCTACGCGTACGAGACAACACTACTTCTTGCGAGACCTTTGATGAGATGCAAGTGAAAATATTCGAAAAACCACAACCAATTTTTACGGCAACGAGAGTATGTGCTGGTCAGCTGACGTCTTTCGCTGAAAATTCCACGCTCAATCCTCTTAGCGGGGAGACGATTGCATTGAGAGAATGGGACTTTAATTACAACGGATCGATTTTTAACAAGGATCCAGCTTTTGACAATCGGAGTGTATTTACACGTTCGCTTGGTGCTCCAGGTATTTATCAGGTTGCCTTGCGCGTGACGACCAATCAACTTGCCTGTTCAAGCTTGCTAATCGTACCCGTTCAAGTTGATCCGCTCCCGAATGCAAGCTTTACACCCGATGTCGCGGCTGGATGTGGGCCGTTGACGGTAAGCTTTACCAATAACTCGGTGCTGGGACAACCCGATATCATCGATCGGTTTGTGTGGGAGATTGATGCCAGAGATGGATTGGGATTTAAGATTGCTGGAACCCAACGTCCGGCCGGTCCTGGCTTTACGCCCATTTTCACAAATCGATTTATGAATTTTACTACAGCCAATAAACTCTATGACGTGAAACTCCGGGTAGTTACCATCAACAATTGTGAAAGCGCAACTACTAGTCAGGTAATCACTGTTTTTCCGGGTACAATTTCGGGATTCAATGAAATAAACTACTCGCCTTTCAACTCCAATTGTTCGCCACAGTCAGTCGATTTTCGTGCTGATAGTCAGACTCAATCGCTTAGTCCTGTTGACTATTTGTGGAGAGTAAGCGATTCAAACGGACTCATTGGTCAATTCACTACAGGTGCCAATCCAACATTCAATTTTATCTTTTCAAATTTCTCTAGCACATTTAAAGACTATCAAGTTAATCTCACTACCACTCTTACTTCTGGTTGCAAGGATGACTCCACTAGAATCATACGGGTAAGCCCGGTGCCCAATTCTCTTTTTGTTATTGATACGCTACAATTTGATTGCCAAGCAATGCGACTGAAGGCCACTGCCGTTCAAAAAGGATTGTCGTCTTATCATTGGGTGATTACGGAAAATGGAATCCCGGTTGTAAATACCAGCGCTTCTTCTGATCAAATAGAGAGACTATTTAATCGACCGATTGCCAGTAGCGCTGACCTTCTGGTTCAAATCTCTTTAGACACTAGAAATTTTGCCAATTGCACTAGTCCTGTGACAAACGCGCAGGTGACCGTTCCGAAGCGTGCGTTGATCAATGCGAGTTTTACAGCCACGCCAGCTACTCAGACATTGCCCAATTCAACGGTTGCCATTTCGAACACAACAAGTGCCGGGCCTTGGGCCTATCTGTGGGATTTTGGTGATGGAACAACCTCCACCGATCCCTTATTGAAAAGTCACGTTTATGCTACCTATGGCGCATTTGTAATTTCACTAACAGTGACAAACAAAGAGTGTGTGGAACGCTTTTCACAAAGCATTTCGATTTTTGCGATTCCACCCGTTGTTGATTTTTCGTACAATCCTCCAATGGGCTGTAAGCCTTTAAAAGTTGACTTTACTAATCTCTCAAAATATGCCGATGTGAGCACTTACCGTTGGGATTTTGGTGATGGAAATAACTCGAGTGAAGTGAACCCAACCCACTTTTACAGAAAGGCAGGAACTTACACCGTGTCGTTGGAAGCGTCCAACATTACGGGCCAATTGGTGAGAGAGATTAAGGCTGCCATCATAACGGTGCATCCCTGGCCTGTTGCTAGTTTTGATGTAAAGCCAAGGCTACTCTACATACCAGGCGGCATTTTGTATACCAACAACTTAAGTTTTGGAGCAACTACTTTCTTTTGGGATTTTGGTGATGGAACCTCTTCAACTGAGTTTAGACCAGAGCACTCCTATGTGGCTGAAGGTATTTATTCCATTAGCCTTAAGGTCCTCAATGAATTTGGGTGTAGCGATTCTACGAAACTAATAAGTGCTGTCAGTGTGCGAAGAGGTGGACAGGTTTTGGTGCCCAACGCTTTCTCGCCAAGTACACTTGCCGGAGGCGGTGCCGGGAGTGGGGGAGGATTCGGGGATGGGAAGAACGATTCTTTTCTTCCGCTCATGCGTGGCGTTACAGAATTTCAAATGTTGGTTTTCAATCGGTGGGGCGAATTGCTTTTTGAAACAACCGATTCCAATCGTGGCTGGGATGGAACCTATAATGGCAAACTATGCCAGCAGGATGTCTATATGTACAAACTTACCGCTCGATTCGAAACCGGTGAAACGGTGGTGAGGGTAGGTGATATCAATTTAATAAGATAATGCCGACCCCAAAAAATAAAAGTATTTCAAACTTTTGTAGGAAAGTTGTTCGCCCTAGGCTGCTGCTTACTTTGATAGGGTTGATTTTGTTAATGGGTATCGAAAGAACCGCTGCCCAAGATCAGGAGTTCTCCCAGTACTATGCAGCTCCACTTTATTTGAATCCTGCTTTTGTAGGAACCACCACCGATCATCGTTTCATTGCGAACTATCGCAATCAATGGCCAAACATTGCAAGAGGCTATGTTAGTTACGCTTTCTCTTATGATTACAATTTGTATAATTATAATAGTGGTATTGGATTTCTAGCCACTGTAGACCAAGCAGGCACTGCGGGTATGAAGTCAACGCAGCTCAATTTTTTGTATTCCTACAAAATAAATATCGCGAAGAAATGGGTCATTTCATCTGGGCTTAACTTCGGTTATGCAGTGCGAAGCATAGACTTCAATAAATTGCTTTTCGGTGACCAACTACAGTTTGATGCTACTGGAAAAGTACCCACCGATGATCCTGCTTTTTTTAATTTGGGCAACGCCCATTACTTTGATTTCAAAGCAGGAATGCTTGCTTACAACAAAAATTTTTGGATTGGGTTCTCGGCAAACCATATTAATGAACCGAATCGGTCATTGCTCAATCAGGAGTCTTACGTGCCGTTCAAGCTAACAATTCATGGGGGTGTTCGAATTCCTCTTTATGCCGGTACATTTAAGAAAAGCAGCATACCTGTTTTGTCCCCTTCGTTTGTCTATAAAAAACAAGGAAACTTTGAGCAGTTAGATGTTGGAGCCCATTTTCTCTATGAACCGATTATCATGGGACTTTGGTATAGAGGTATACCCCTCAACAAAAATGTGCAGGGAAATCTGAGTCAAGATGCAGTGGTTGTATTACTTGGCTTTCAATTTGAGAGAGTGGAGATTGTCTATAGTTATGACTTTACTGTTTCTTCACTCGGACCCATTTCAGGGGGTACCCACGAAGTGGCACTAAAGTATAGGATGGGAATAGCCATGAGTTCAAAATCCAAGAAAAGGGAACGATTTATTCCTTGCCCAACCTTTCATCGAAAGGATTAGACAACTTAATAGTATCCCAGTTTGGTTCTCACCCTACCTAAAACTTCCCGAGCAATTTCTGTCGCTTTTAATTCGCATTGCTGTAGCTTTTTTTCCAACTCGGGCAGATTGCTCATATAGAAATTGAAGGCCTCGCGTTCATTCTTGTACTTTGATACAATCAATTCAAATAGTTCTTGCTTAGCATGTCCGTAGCCAAAGTTTCCTGCAAGGTACTTGGCCTTCAAGGCACTAATTTGCTCTGCACTTGCCAATAATTTGTAAATGGCGAAAACATTGTCGGTATCGGGATTCTTGGGCGCTTCCATGGGTGTGCTGTCGGTGACAATGGACATCACTTGTTTCTTGAGCTCTTTATCCGTGAGAAAAATATCGATCGTATTTCCGTAGGACTTACTCATCTTTTGTCCATCTGTTCCAGGAACAGTCATGACTTGCTCTTCTATTTTTGCTTCAGGTACAACAAATGTTTCCCCGTAGATTGCATTGAACCCGCTTGCGATGTCCCGCGCCATTTCCAGGTGTTGCTTCTGATCTTTTCCAACGGGTACATAGTGTGCGTTGTAAAGAATGATGTCTGCTGTCATTAATACAGGATAGGTAAACAATCCTGCGTTGACATCTGCAAGCCGATCAGATTTATCTTTGAATGAATGCGCATTACCCAACATCGGAAATGGAGTAAAGCAACTCAAGTACCAAGTTAACTCACATACTTCCGGTATCCGGCTTTGGCGATAGAGTAGATTATGTTCGATATCGAACCCAAACGCCAGCCAGGCAGCAGCGACAGCATTAACATTGTCGATCCGCTGTTGTGCATTCTTGATAGTGGTCAAAGAATGTAGGTCGGCTATGAAAAATAGAGATTCATTCCCAGGAAGTTTTGACAATTTAATCGCTGGAATAATCGCGCCCAGTAAATTGCCCAAGTGAGGCCTGCCGCTACTTTGAATGCCAGTTAGTATTCGAGACATATTTTTTTAGTGAGTCGTTTTTAACCAGTGTGGAATAAAGAATGAAAATGGGTGTTACCAGTTAGCCAGTGTGGCGTTGAAGATATCCAGAAATATTTGATCGAATATTTTATTCTCTAAACTCTCTTGGATAGAAATAAGGTTTTGATCGTTTGGAAAATCTGCATAAAAGCTGAAGGTTTTGTCTTTGAAACTATTTTTTGGCTCTTTAGTATCAACATAGTTGGCTTTCACACCAATCGTCAGTCGTGTGAGTGCAGCTTGTGACGGTTGCGCTGCACTAGTGCCAGCAACGGGAGCAAGTGGAGCTACGGAATATTGAACGATGGTTCCTTCAATCAGCAGTTCACCGTTTTCCTGCACCACCTTTAAGCTGGAATTCCGCTGATAATAGTCTTTCAACTTGTTGGTGAAACTTTGACCCAGGTTGGCGGGTCCAAGATCTGTATTGTTATAGAAAAGATCGACCTGAATTGTTTTTGCTGTTGTTGCCGCCCCCGAAAGCGAATATTTTAGCCCGCAGCCGCTCACAAGACTTAGAAGACAGACCAACCAACCAATTCTTTTAAAACCGACTCGGTTCAATGAATATTTCATCTTTTTATTTTGTGTCTATTCCTCCAGTCCGTATTCCTTTATTTTGCGATACAATGTTCTCTCTGAAATTCCCAAATCTCGTGCCGCATATTTTCTTTTATTGTTGTTCTTTCGAAGCGCACGCATGATGAGTTCTTTTTCCTTTTTTTCGATAGAAAGAGAATCGTCTTCGGTAACGTGAGTGATGTCCTGCACCTCTTCCGGAACGCCCACGTCTTCTGTCGAACGTGGCGCATTGATATTAAGAACCTTTTCATGATGGCTAGAATTCTCCTCGTGGCGAAGACCATCAAACAATGAAGCATTTTCCTTAATCAACTGAGCTGCCTGATCTGGATTTCTGAAACTCTCATGCACAAACTGCTTAAGATCATTGACATCCTTTCGCATATCAAACAGCACCTTATACAAAATCTCGCGCTCGGAAATATTTTCCGCGCCATGTTGGCCATTGTAGAGCGCTGGCAGCGTTGATTCTTTTGGAATATACAGATCTAGGATAGATGCGGAAATTTCCTTTTGATCGGGCGACAGAACAGAAATCTGTTCCACCAGATTCTTAAGCTGCCGTATGTTCCCGGGAAACCTGTACTTCAACAGTAGCTCTTTGGCGTCTTCCGTTAACGTGATAGGCTTAACCTTGTATTTTTCCGCAAAGTCAGTAGCAAACTTTCTAAATAGCAACTCTACATCTTTGCCGCGTTCGCGAAGTGGCGGAACAAAGATAGGCACACTATTGAGACGGTAGTAGAGATCTTCTCTAAATCGACCTTGCTCAACTTTGTTTAGGAGGTTCACATTGGTGGCCGCAACTACCCGTACATCTGTTTTCAATACTTTCGATGAGCCCACACGAATAAATTCACCATTCTCGAGCACACGCAGCAATCGAGCCTGTGTACCCATAGGCATTTCTCCGATTTCATCCAGAAAAATCGTGCCTCCGCTAGTTACCTCAAAGTAGCCTTTGCGCGCCTCGTGAGCACCAGTGAATGAACCTTTCTCGTGCCCAAATAATTCTGAATCAATGGTTCCTTCTGGAATAGAACCACAATTGATAGCGATAAACTGACCGTGCTTTCGGGGGCTAAGTTGGTGTATGATTTTAGAAAAAGATTCTTTACCAGATCCACTTTCGCCCGTGATAAGAACCGTCATATCAGTAGGCGCCACTTGCATCGCTACACGCACGGCATGGTTTAAAAGATTGGCGTTGCCTATTATACCAAACCTGTTTTTTAGATTTAAAATATCGATTTCTGTTGCTGTCATTTATTCGATTGTTCGTTCACTTCTACACTTGCTTACCAATCAGGGTTCCACCAGTGCAGCTTTCTACTAATACATGTACGTATTCGCCTTTCTTTTTGTCTCCACTTGGAAAAACAACAACTTTATTGGCAGAGTTGCGGCCCTGAAGATGATCAGTAGATTTCTTAGAAGTCCCTTCAATAAGGACTTTTTGGATTTTTCCAATATCCAAAAGATTTCTTCTGAGGGACAAGCGACTTTGCATTTTGATGATTTCATCCAACCTTCTTTTTTTTACCTCAAGGGGTACGTCATCCTTGAACTTTTTGGCCGCCAAGGTTCCGGGCCGTTCTGAATAATGGAACATATACGAATAGTCGTAATCCACCAATTCCATGAGCGAAAGGGTGTCTTGATGCTCTTCTTCATTTTCTGAACAAAAGCCAGTGATCATGTCTGAAGAAAGTCCACAGTCATCTCCGAGAATCTCCCTGATCTTCGCAACACGCTGGAGATACCATTCACGGGTATAGCCACGATTCATCATTTCCAATATACGACTATTACCGCTTTGCGCAGGCAAGTGAATATAGTCGCAAATGTTCTCATACTTGGCGATGGTGTATAAGACTTCGTCTGTAATATCCTTAGGATGAGAAGTTGAAAATCGAACCCGTAAATCGGGATTTACTTTTGCCACTAGTTCCAAAAGACTAGCAAAATTAACAATTGAATCAACTTCTTTCTTCTCTAAACGAGCCTTGTTGTTTTCTGCTTCACTCCATTTGTAAGAATCTACATTTTGTCCCAGCAAAGTGACTTCTCTGAAGCCACGATTGAAGAGATCAGTAGCTTCTTTCACAATAGACTGTGGGTCGCGACTTCTTTCACGACCTCGTGTAAATGGCACAACACAAAAGGAACACATGTTATCACATCCTCTCATGATGGAGATAAATGCACTAACTCCGTTCGAGTTTAGCCTTACCGGACTAATATCAGCGTAAGTTTCTTCTCTTGATAGAAAAGTGTTGACTGCTTTGTCGCCCTCATCAACTTGCCCAATTAGCTGAGGAAGATCTCTGTAAGCATCGGGGCCGGCAATGAGGTCAACAATTTTTTCCTCTTCCAGCAGTTTTGTCTTTAATCGTTCGGCCATGCAACCGAGCACTCCAACTACCAGCGATGGCTTTTTCTTTTTGAGGCCGTTGATATGGGTGAGCCGATGACGAACCGTCTGCTCTGCTTTCTCGCGGATTGAACAAGTGTTCAAAAATACGAGATCTGCTTGGTTGATGTCTGATGTCGTATCAAACCCTTCTTTTTGTAGGATCGAAGCTACTATCTCACTGTCTGAAAAATTCATTTGACAGCCATAACTTTCTATGTATAGTTTTCGTGATTTTCCGGTATTTTGATCGAGCGATACACGTATGGTTTCGTTGAGCTCAGTATCGGCTGCCGTTAGAAAATCGATATTTTCGATCAATTTGTTCATTTGCTGGTTCTTTCGTCACAAATTTAGTACTAATTGGAGTAATCGTGACATCTTGTCAGTAGGATTTTGTGGTCTTGGTAGATTCTTTTAATCTTGAGGGAGCTTAGTTTACATTTTTATGGCAATTGTTAAGTCTGTTAGAGGTTTTACGCCACAGTTTGGTAAGGACTGCTTTTTAGCAGACAATGCTGTGGTGGTGGGGGAAGTGGTAATGGGTGAAGAATGCACCGTTTGGTTCAATGCTGTGGTCAGAGGGGATGTCCATTCAATCACCATTGGAAATAGATCCAATATTCAGGATGGTGCAATTATTCATTGTACCTATCAGAAAGCGAAGACAATCATTGGCAATAATGTTTCAATCGCACACAACGCGGTGGTGCATGGTTGCACGATCGAGGACAACGTATTGATTGGCATGGGGGCTATTGTGATGGATGATGCAGTGATCGGATCCGGATCTGTTATCGCAGCAGGGGCTATCGTTCTCCCCGGAACAAAGGTAGAGCCCGGCAGTGTTTTCGCGGGCATACCAGCAAAGCGAATCAAAGACGTGGGTGAGGAGATGAAAATGGTGATTGAGCGCACTGCTAAAAACTATCCGATGTATGCCGAATGGTACAAAGATGAAAACCAAAAATAGCACGAAATGAAACCAGGATTTGATTCTGTTGCAATTGCTGAATTTCAGTCGAAACTTGACAGTGCAGGCAAAAAATTCATGCCTGTCGATGAGGAAGATAATTCGGAGGAATTTTTTCACTTTCGTTTTCTGGGCCATTACCAAAGTAAACGAGTTATTTATGATGCGGTATTGACCACTCTTCGCTTGGAGCATGAAAGTGAGTTGTATGAATTGGCGGAAAGTATCACAGCCGAACGTTTTCCAAAATGGAACAGAGATGAGCCTTCCAAAGAGATAAGTACTGCAGCAGAGGCCACCCTTCAAGAGGAGATCGGTCTACATATGGCGGAAGTCATTCTGGGATTGCAAGAGGAGGGAGCAATTAAGGTTAAGGAATATCTTGACATAGATGAAGATGGTGATTTTGGAGTGAGCCTAGATGTGGGGCTCCAAGTTGAGAGGATTACTACTTTGGTACTTGAGAAATTTATTGATCAGTTCACTAAGGATAAATTAGTGCTTGACGACACACTTTATTCCTTTCAATTAGCCGATGAGGATTAGTATTCACAGAGGAATATTTTTGTTTTGCACTGTACCCTTTCTGTTTATATTTGCAGCCTTAAAACCAAAATTAAGCTAAAATGAAAAATGTCCCCATCGCGCTGAGCGGTATCTCACTGGTTGCAGTAGCGATCTTATTCTATTTGCACTTTTCTACTTCATCTGCCTCTTCACAACCGACTTCAGTGGCGGTTGGAGATATGAAAGTTGCCTACATCAATTCAGATTCTGTTCTTAAGAAATATGATTATTATAAAGAGGTAAGAACTCGGTTTGAAGCCAAAGGGAAAAAGTTAGACCAAGACCTCCAAAATAGAGCACAGTCGCTGCAAAGTGAAATTGGTGCTTACCAACGCAATATCAGTACAATGACTATTGGCCAGGCAAAAGCGGTTGAAGAAGATCTTGGCAAGAAGCAACAGAATTTTCGCCTTTATCAGCAGAGCATAGAGCAGGACTTGGCGAATGAGCAGGCAAAAGTAAACGCGGAGTTGTATGGTAACATCACTACCTTCTTGAAAAAATATGGTGCAGAAAAAGGCTTACTAGCGGTTCTAAAATTTGACACCTCTAGTGACCTTTTGTATGGAAGTGCAGCGATCGATATTACCGAGGATGTGGTGAAAGGGCTGAACGAGGCATTTCAAGTGAGTAAGACGGTAAAGAAAGATTCAGTTAGCACTAAGAAATAATTTGCGCTTTAGTACGTCAAAGCCAGTGATCAAAAATGATCGCTGGCTTTTTTGTTTTTGGTAATTAATGGTAATTTTAAAACTGTGAATATAAAAGCACTTCGTATTTTGAATGTCAAACCGGAAGAACAGGCGAAAGTTGTTCTGATGCTTTCGATCGGCTTTTTCATCGGAATATTTGTAGCCACCTATCAGGTTACAGCAGAATCGCTTTTTCTTAATAAGTTAAGTTCTCATCTCAACGAGGCATTTTTGATTTCGGGTGGGCTGGGTATTGCGATCACTTTAATCTTCTCTTTTTTTCAAAACCGAATTCGGTTTTCGGCATTAGTTTTTTTTAGCTTTCTGCTCATTTTTATCTGCACCTCTGCGCTCAATTATTTCTACCATTTTGGAACAGAAAATCTCCAAAACCGAATTCTCTTTCTGATGTATTGTTTGGTGGGGCCCCTAACGGCTCTGCTACTTTTGTGTTACTGGGGTTTATTTGCACGCCTCTTCGATTTTAAACAATCGAAACGAATTATTGGGTGGATAGATACAGGCCAGCTGTTAGCCATCATTCTAGCCAACTTCTTGATTCCTGTCTCTGCGCGTTTGTTTCCAAACACTTCTGATTACTTGATCGTATGTGACATCAGCATCGTAGGCGCGATTGTTTGCTTGGCAATTATTTCATTTCAATTTGGACTGGCCAAACAGCAAACGCGTATCACCAACGAAGTGAGGCGTGATACTGGATTTACTAGGATGTTTAAAGACAAGTACGTTGTATTGTTAAGCTTCTTTCTTGTCACCTCTGTCGTTACACTGAATTTTAATCAGTTCATATTTCAGAATTTGCTGAATGAGCAGTATCCCAATCAGCGAGATTTAACAAACTTCTTGGCTTATTTTAACGGAACGATTTACTTATTGAGCTTTGCCATGCAGTCGTTTTTTAACGACAAAATCATCACAACTTATGGATTGCGACTTTCACTTTTTATCCTTCCGGTGGTTACTGGCTTTTTTGCCGTGGTTTCATTTTTTGCCGCTCTTTTTTTTGGTTTCGATATTGCAAGTCATCCCGAGACGTTTATTTATTTCTTTTTATTCATCGCACTCAGCAGACTCTTCAATAGTAGTTTGCGAGACTCGCTAGAAAACCCCGTATTTAAGTTGATGTTTGTTCCTCTCGACAGCCGCACGAGGTTTGGCATTCAAGTAAAAGTGGAGGGAGTCATAAGTGAATCCGGAAGGATGGTTGCCGGTCTTTTCATCTTTGGGTTGTCATTGATTCCATTTTTTGAGCTGGTGTGGATTCCAGTGATCATTGCCTGTCTTTGCTTATTTTATGTATTTATTATCCAACGTCTGTATGGAGGCTATAAAGCAAAAATTAGGTCCAAGTTGGAGAGTATCGATCACAGCCAGGAAAAACTGGATGTGGGATTTGTACAGGTGATGAACCGACTTGAAAAACAATTGGTGGATAATAAGTCTACAAAGGCTGTATTCTCGTTTCGGCTCTTGGAAAAATTGAATCCTGCGCAGGTGGGTGTGTGGATCAATGGACTGATGAAAAATGAAGCCGACAGCGTACGCGACTATGCGCAGCGAAGAATGAATGAAGTAAAAGGACTTTCTGTGTCCGATCAGTACGTTATCCGTGCTGATAAAGACGTTGCTGGGTTTGATGCAAAGAAGATGCTCAACAAAATTGATTTACAAGCAATTCTGGGAAACGGAGGGGACATCAGTAAGCAACGAATCCAAAAGCTAACGAGGTCTGAGCAGCCTGATGATCGGCAGTATGCGGCTGAGCTTTTGCTCCATTCATCGGCAGACGAGAATGCTTCTTTTTTAATTGATCTTTTATCGGATACTGAGCCAAAAGTTAGAAAAACAGCTATTGCCACGAGTGTTAAGATCAATAATCCAGAAATAATTATGTCGTTGATTGGGAATCTGGCAAGCCCGATCTATGGCAATCGTGCCATGAGTACTTTGGTGTTGATAGGTGGAAAGGCGTTGCCCTTTCTTGAGAATGCGTTTTATCAATCTGGTCAAAGTACTCAAACTATTTTGCGAATCGTTCAGGTGATTGGTCGCATTGGGGGTCAGCGTGCGAAAGATTTATTATGGGGAAAAATTGATTTCCCTGATAAAGTAGTGGTGTCACAAGTGCTATTGTCGCTTGGCGAAAGCGGATTTAAAGCCGGTATATCTCAAATTACGAGAATCAAGTATGCAATAGAGAATGACGTAGCAGACATTGCCTGGAATTTAAACGCCATGGAGTCAGTCGGAGACGAGTTGCAAACCTCGCGAATCTGGAAAGCACTTGAAGAGGAGGATAGAAATGATATTGATCATATTTACATGCTACTCGCGATGTTGTATGATACACGCTCTATTCAGCTGGTCAAAGAAAGTATTGAGAGCGGCACATCAGAGGGTACTAGTTATGCAGTAGAACTGTTGGATGTTTTTCTCTCTGAGCAACTGAAAGTAAAAGTAATTCCTGTGCTGGATGATCTAACGAATAATGAAAAGATCAATAGACTAGAGATATTTTACCCGAAGTTAAAACTAGATAGCAAGTTGTCCATTAAGTTCTTGCTTAATCGCGATTTTACTCAAACAAACCGATGGACAAAGGCATGTGCCATTGAACAAATTGGCCTTCAAAAAATCACTGATTTTAAACTTGACCTAATCGCACAGTTGTTTAACCCAGACCGATTGATTCGAGAGATGGGGGCGTGGGCTCTTTATGAGATAGACCCTGAAGCGTATGAAATCAACTCGAGAAGATTAGGTGTTGATGGAAAACGTTGGTTAGACAGGTCTGTGATACCGGATGCCCGACTAAAACTGAGGCTTTTTGAGAAGATCGTCTTTTTCCAATCTTTGACCATTTTTGATGGCGTCTCTGGGTTGGCACTATCGTTCTTGTCAGATATTTCAAAAGAGATTCGTTTGACGAAGGATGAGTTCATGTCTATCGATGAAAAGGTGAACAATGATTTCTTTATCGTTTACCAGGGCACTGTGCAGTACTACGAAAAGAGTGTTTATGAAATGGACTACAGCACCGGCCAATTCATTGGAGAAATTATTGCCCCAGTTGGGTTCGCCAATTCCAATATTATCATCGCTAAGACGGACACCATTCTTTTGAAAATAAACAAAGACGAGTTTTACGAACTAATGGCTGACAACATTAGTCTTACGGGGCGGATTTTGGAATATATTTAATTTTGTCATATATTTTCATGATTTTTTAGTGGTCTGCGATTAATTCGCAATTTTTTAGACTGATTGTATAATTAAACCATTAACTTTCCCTTTGGGAATTTTTTGCTTGATCTGATTTAGATGTTAAACTATCCGTTACAAGTTGGCAAATTAGAGGACGAAGATTTAACTCCGTCCCCGCTCAACGAAAAGTTGGCTCCTAATCCCTTTCCGGGATTACGTCCGTTTTCGTTAGATGAGTGCCATCTTTTTTTCGGTAGAGAGGGACATGCAGACGAAATCCTAGAAAAACTATCTCATAGGAGGGCTGTCACCGTTCTGGGTTATTCAGGAAGTGGTAAGTCCAGTTTAATGTATTGCGGGCTGATTCCGATGCTTTATGGTGGGTTTATGACCCAAAGCAGCCCGCTATGGAAAGTAGTTATAGCCCGACCTGGGAGTTCTCCGATTGAAAATCTGACAGATTCAATAATTTCGGTAATAGCAGCCGATGGTCGACTTGATGAAACCGATTTACAGATTCATAAGGCAGTGATCAGTTCAGTATTGCGTAGTGGGTCAAACGGGCTGGTCGAAATATGTAATTACATTCAAACAGAGCTAAAGGAAAACGTTTTCTTCCTGATTGACCAGTTTGAGGAATTGTTTAAGTATAAGGATTCAAAATCAGAAAATGCTGATAATGAATCGATTGAGTACGTTAACCTGATTTTAAATACCGTCAACCAATCTCGTACGCCCGCTTATGTTGCGCTAAGTATGCGCGCTGACTTTTTGGGAAATTGCTCAGAGTTTCCCGGTTTGACAGAGCTAGTCAATAGCAGTAATTACCTCGTCCCACAAATGACGCGCGAGCAGAAGCGTTTGGTCATTGAAGGACCTGTGGCAGTGGGAGGCGGCAAGATTTCACAGCGTTTGGTAAAACGGCTTTTGAGTGATATTGGTGACAACCAAGATCAACTTCCTATTCTTCAACATGCGCTGATGCGAACCTGGAATTATTGGGTCGCATATCGCGAGCCTGGCGAACCCATGGATTTGAGGCACTACAATGCCGTAGGCCAGATTTCACAGGCGCTTTCGTTGCACGCCAACGAAGCATATGATGAGCTCAGCACAAATGAACGGGTCATTGCCGAAACTCTTTTCAAGGCCATAACGGAAAAATCTCAAGAATCACAAGGCACAAGGCGTCCATCAAAAATCGCATTGATTGCCGAACTCGCTGAGGTTTCTGAGGGTGAGGTGATCACAGTTGTTGACAAATTCCGACAGTCAGGTAGGTCATTCCTAATGCCAAGTCATCAGGTTGAACTTACGTCAGACACCGTGGTGGAACTCTCGCACGAGAGTTTAATGCGTATTTGGAATCGGCTTTCAGGCTGGGTAGACGAGGAGAATGAATCCGCACGTATGTATAAGCGTGTGTCTGAAGCAGCTGCCATGTACCAGATTGGCAAAACCAGCCTTTGGAGACCACCTGATCTTCAGTTAGCGCTAAACTGGCAAAAAAAGCAAAACCCTTCACGCGCCTGGGCACAGCGATATGACATTGCATTCGAAAGAGCTATCGTTTTTTTAGATACCAGCAGAATTACATTTGAGGCTGAACTAAAGAACCAGGAAATGCTGCAACGAAGAATGTTGCGCAGAGCCCGTATCACAGCCATTATTTTAGGCATTGCATTTCTGGTTTCCATAGGATTCTTTTTTTACGGTTTGATCAATAATATTCGCGCGCAAAAAGAAAGGGATATTGCACAGCAGGAGACCAGGAAAGCTGTAGCTGCGCGAAAAGATGCGGAGACACAGCGTGAGATAGCAGAAGAACGGACGCGGGAAGTGGTAAGACAAGAGCAGCGTTTAAAGGCGAGTTATGCTCAATTGGAGAAAGCGCTTACTGAAACTCGTAAAGCAAAGGAATTTGCCTTGCAGCAGGCTAGCATCGCACTTGCTGCAGAGAAAGTTGCGCGCGAGTCTGGTGAAAAGGAGAAGATCGCCAATACAGAAGCCCAGGCACAAACGGTGATTGCAAAAAAGGAATTTGAAAGAGCCAATGGACTATATTTTCTAACTGTCGCTCAATCTTTGGAAGCAAAATCAGAGGGAATTGATGATGAGCAACTGGCCGGTCTCACTGCCATGCAGGGCTACCTGTTTCATACAAAATACGATGGGCCTAAATATGACCCATACGTTTTTAGAGGTCTCTATTATGCGTTGGCGAAGTTATCTGGGTTCAACTATAATGCCGCTAAAGTGCCAGGAGGCCTAAAGAACAAGATGTTTGCGTTAGCTGTCTCCCAAAAAACAGAAAAGTTTTACACAACTGGAAATGATGGCAGAATAATGCGGGGCAGTTTTGCCGATCTAAAAACAGAGGAGCCTTTTTACAGTAATAGTGGCTATGCCAACAGAGTGCTGGCGCTTAGCAAAGACGAAAAATATTTGGTTAATGGAAGTGACTCAAGCAATGTTGAAATATTTAATTTAGAATCTCCTGAACGTGCTCCAAAAAAGGTAAATGGCCACCGCGCTTCTATTTCAGACATCAAGTTTTTACCCGACAACTCGGGGTTTATTTCGGTTTCGGCCGATCGCACGATGCGACTAACAAACCACTTGACAGGCCAAAGCAGAAACGTTTTGAATTTACCTTATGACGTTAAATCAATCGATATCAGCCCGGATGGAAAATGGATCGCAGGAGCTTCCACTTCAGGTGTTTTACTACTTATCAATACAGCAGACTACACATTCAAAGAACTGTTGAAGGAGTCATCTGGCCGTATTTTGTCTGTTGCTTTTAATCCGGCAAATCCTAATCAGATCGCTTTCGGATCTGAAGTATTTTTGGGCACTGATAAATCGGTTATTAGTAAGGGCCTGGTTAGAATTATTGATTTGAATACACAAAAAATAAAAGAGTTGTCGGGACACAAAGCGGGTGTCATAGATGTTGAGTTTAGTCCCGATGGCAAGCTACTAGCCAGTGCGGGCCTGGACAGAAGGTTACAAATGTGGGTGGTAGATCATGAAGAAGACCTACCTATTGTGATGGACAACAACAATGGCAACGTTTGGCACGTAGCATTTGCCAACGATTCTAAATTCTTAGTGGCCTCATGCAATGAGGGTGAAATCAGGGTGTATCCTACTGACACCCGCTTGTTGGCCGACAAAGTTTGTCCTAGCCTGAAGAGAAATATGACCCAGGAAGAATGGCGCATTTATGTTGGGTCAGACATTGACTATGAGTCCACTTGTAGAAGCTTGCTAATCAAAGATTTTTAATGTTTTTGGTAGCCAGACGGTTTGTATTGTTTCTCTTTTTTATTTGGGGATTCACGCTGCCTGCTTTTTCACAAGCAACCTGCGAGGAGACGTTGAACCAGGCAGCTGCAGAGTTTGATGCCGGACGATTTTATAGCTTACCTGCTGTTCTGAAGAAGTGTTTGGAGAAAGGGTTTACGCAAGAGCAACGCTTTAGAGCTTATTATTTATTGGCGCAAGCGTATTTGGTATTGGACGATCCTATCGCTGCTGAGGATAGCTATCTAAAGCTTTTGCGCGAAAATCCTGAATTCGTTCCGAACGAGAAAAATGATCCGATTGACCTGGTCTACTTAAGTAGAAAGTTCACGACTCGACCACGTTTTACACCGCATTATAGGATTGGGGCTAATATTTCTATACCGCGCGTTATATATGCGGTTAATACCTTTTCATCGGCTGTATCGATTGATCGATCACCAAACGTGGGTATACAATTAGGTGCCGGGCTTGATTGGAATATTAATGATAAATGGAGCATCGGTGCGGAAGCAAATTTTGCCACAAAGTCGTATTCAGAGGTAGTCCTGGGAATTGCGACAGAAGACAAACAAGAGACGATCGATCGCAGCTCATGGCTTGATGTTCCGATTTTGGTTAAGTATTCCTACGACTCAGGTAAATGGAGGCCTTTTGCCTATGCAGGTTTTGCAATGAATCTTTTGTTGTCAAGTAGTGCATCCATAAAACATACGGATTACACGGGCGCAAATCTGAAACCCACCGAAGGCGCGGACGAGGATTTATCGTATAAAAGAAATTTTCTGAATAAGTCGTTCGTTCTTGGGGGAGGGATAAAATATAAAATAGGTAAGGACTATATCTATGCAGATGCGCGATATATGATGGGCCTTAGCAACATCACCAATCCCGAAAAAAACTATTACAAAGCAGATGGCACAACGCTGGCGAATACAATCCCAACGTATGGATATACTAGCGATTTTTTCCGGTTAGATAATCTTTCTTTGTCGGTTGGGTATATCCGGCCCATCTATGATCCGCGAAAAATAAAACCGGTAAGTGTGAAGGGGTTTTTCCGAAAATTGTTTTTGCCAAAGCGAAAAAAGAAATGAGAACAAAGTTTGCTTTTTTGTTTTTTGGGGCGCTGATGGTGTTGCTTTCGTGCGACACGCAAAGCTCGTTTAAGGCGCCCGATGAAAACTATTTTCTTAAGTATTTTGGAAACCAGGGAAGCCAGTTTGGAGTTGATTTTGTGGTAAATCCTGACGGCACTTTTGTTCTTATTGGGAATGCAAAGGCGACTGAGTCGTCAACCCAACAATTGTATGTAGCGAAAGCAGACGCCAAAGGGCTGATCATGTGGGAAAGGACTTTTGGTGGTGACAAAAACATGGAAGCCAAGGACATCGAGTTTCAACCGGATGGCAATCTTTTAATATTGGCTAATATGGAGAAGGCAGTTGGTGATAGAGATGTCTTTCTGTTAAGGCTGTCACAAGCAGGCGATAGCTTAGCTTCGGTGTTCCAGGGCCTTAAAAAATTGAATGGACAAGAGGCGGACGAAGATGCATCGAGGATAACGCTTACAAGCAAAGGGATCGTAGTTGCTGGATCTACCACTTTTACAGGAGAAAATGGAACGAGAGATAAGACAGACGCGATGCATCTATTGTTTACAGACAACTTGACTTGGGTAAGCGACCAAAACAGCGTGTGGAGTAGCAGACCGACTTTTTCTAATGTTGGGGAGGCTGGCGAACAAAAGGCAATCAAAGTTTTTGAGTATGACGCAAACACATTTTATGTAATGGGCTATTCTGATGTTATTCCCCCACTTGGTAGCGCAACAGTTGAGAACTTCAATTTCTATATTTTTCAATTGAATGGACAAGGTGGAACCGGAGCAGCTGCTCCTCTTTATATTGAGGAGATCGGAGATCAAATACTTTCTGACTGTTCAGTTGCTCCACTTGAATCTGGTGGTGGATTTTTCCTGACAGGGACATCACAAAATGCAACATCTGGAGATATCTATTTTGTGCAATTGACACAGCGTTTGAATTTCTCAACTACTTCGTCTATTATTTCAAAGAAATCCCTCAACATTCCGGATTTTGGTAAATCTTCGCTCCAAACCACGCACAATTCTGCTTCAAGTTCCTTGGCATTTTATGCCACCTCCGAAAAGTTGAATGGAACCAATACAGATATCTACCTTACTAAAAGAAATATCCAGGGAGGTTTAATTTTTGAAAGGGTCTTTGGTGGAATTGGCAATGACCTTTCCGGCCCGGTGGTTGAACTTCCGGGCGGAAGCATTGTCATGATCGGAACGATGACCTTGGGTGGATCACCGACCGACCAAAAGAAAATCGTTTTGATGAAATTAAATTCGGAAGGCAGATTAGCGCCTTAAACGCTCCTTTTTTTCACTAATTTGGGTTACTTTTACCAGATTCTTAAAATAGAAGATAGACCCGTAAACTAACTTGATGCCTCCGTCTTCATTCAATCGCTGTTCAGTTTTCCATTCCGAGGCTTTCGTGTCCTTTTTAAATAAAATTTATTGGCGAGCATGTTGATAGCACAAATTCAGTTTGCTTGGGCTAAGGGACTGTTGACGGGCAGGATCGTTTTGCTCGCCTTTTTGTTGTTCACTGCAGCAAAAAGTGGATTTTCGCAATCAACTTCCTGGACGGGAGCTGTTAACTCCGATTGGCAAAACTCAGGTAACTGGAACAACGGAGCTCCAGTCAATCTAACAGGCGTGGTGACAATACCATTTGGTGCGACAAGCCCGATTACAAATGTGCCTACAATCTCCCTGGCCAGTCTTACTATCAATGGCAGTTGCTGGTTGCAAGGGGATTTAGCCATTAACATCATTACAGTAACTTCTTCGTTCTCAGTTGCTCCGTCTCAAACGCTTCAATTAGGGACTGGTGGTAGTCGAATCAATTTTATCTTGGCAAGTTCTGCAATTGGCATTATCAGCGGAATCGTGTCTATCAACTCCTCAGGCGGAACTCCGCGTTTCTTCCAGAATGACGGTGATTTAACGATAACCTCTACAGGATTAATAAACGAAACAGCAGGCCCGAGTATTTTTACGTTGGGAGCAACAGGTACTTTGAGAATCGGATCTCCCGCGGGAATTACAAGCGCAGGTGCTTCAGGAAATATCCAAGTTACGTCCGCCCGGAACTTCAGTACGGCTGCCAACTATGTTTACAATGGAATTGCGAACCAGGCTGTCGGTAATGGACTGCCAGTTACCATCAATAACCTTACGATTGCGAACACTGGTGGTGGTGGAAATAACACGGTTACATTAAGTGTGGCTCTGGCTATTTCAAATAATTTGGTAATAACTTCTGGTTCACTTACAGCTCCTGCTGGTAACCTTACTATTTCTGGTAATTTTATCAATAGTGGATCATTTAATAATAACGGTGGCACAGTTATTTTTAATGGAAGCTTTTTTCAACTATTAGCAGGCGTAAATTATAATAACGTTACTCTTTCTGGTGCTGGCCAAAAGTCAGCATCGGGTACCCTTAATATCGCAGGTGCACTTACCAATTCCTCTTCTCTAGACATGGGTGCCAACAGTCTCTCGGTGTTGGGTGTTCTGAATAATACTTCTGGTAATATTTTGTTTGGTGGTGCGTCCAATGGAATTGCAATCCCAAGCGGTACAGTACAATACAACGGCCCATCTCAAAATGTAGGAGCAGGCACCTATCAAAACCTTACGATTATCCAATCGACTGGGGAAGCATTGTTGGCGGGTTCAACAACCGTAAATGGCAATTTAAACCTAAATACGGGCAATCTTAACCTAGGTGCATCTGTGCTTACTCTAGGTTCTGCCGGTTCAATTTCCGGTGCATCTGCTTCAAAGTTTATCGTTGCAACGGGAGGGGGAGAACTACGAAAGAATTATACAGCCGTTGGTTCCTTTACTTTCCCGATAGGGGACAACACGGGTGTTACTGAATATTCGCCCATCACAGTCAACGTTACATCTGGAGGTGGATTTCCATCATTCTTAAGCGCGTCCGTAACCGATTTAAAGCATCCCAATAATGCAAGCCCAACTGATTTTTTAACACGTTATTGGAACCTAACTACTGGCATAACTTCAGCCGCAGCCACTATTAGTGCCAGTTACCCGTCAGCCAGTGTAAATGGTACCGAAGCTAATATTTCAACAGGTCTTCTACGGGGAGTTTTCAATGTGACAACTAATCCTTGGCTAAAATTCGGAGCCTTGGTGGCCAACACGTTAACTACTCCATCGGTTGGTATTAATGCCGGGCAAAACAATATTATTACGGGTATCATTGGATCAGACCCTACCGCTGCTGCTGGCACGGACAAGACGATATGTAATTTAGCGACCACTACATTGGGCGGTGCCCCCACAGCAACTGGCGGGGCGGGTGGCTATGCTTATTCCTGGTCTCCCGCTGGCGGGCTTAGTGCCACTACTGTAGCAAACCCTGTGTTCACTGCAAGTGCCATTGGTACAATTACTAGAACAGTTGTAGTCACCGATGCAAACGGATTCGTTTCTGCCGGAGATCCGGTTGATGTGATTGTTAACCCGTTACCCAACCCTGTGATCTCGGGGTTGAACAGCGTATGTGCAAACCAGGCAGGGGTTGTCTACAGTACACCCAGTACAGGAAATACATATGCCTGGTCGATTACCAATGGTACGATCACTGCTGGTGCGGGCACACGAATTATCACCGTCACCTGGAACGCTACCGGACCAGGAATCTTGACTCTTCAGGAGACTTTGCCTGTTACCTTTTGTTCCGTTACAACCGCCAATTACAACGTTGCAATTAATCCTAATCCAACACCAGTTATCACAAGTACTTTCGCTACTGTTTGTGCCGGCAGCGGTGGAGCCACTTATTCAACCGCTGGAACGGGAAATACTTACAGTTGGTCAGTTACTAATGGCACAGTCACCGCAGGTGCTGGAACTAATACAATAACCGTTTTATGGAATGCATCAGGTGCTAGCGGAAACGTTCAGCTTACTGAAACTACCCCGGCAGGGTGTTCTGTTGTTGCAGCCGCTTTTCCAGTTACATTAAATCCACTACCTACTCCGGTTATTTCAGGATCGAACAATGTTTGCGCAAACCAGGCAGGTGTTGTTTACTCCACACCAAGCAGCGGGAACACGTATGTTTGGGCAATAACCAATGGCACGATCACCGCTGGCGCAGGCACGCGTAGCATAACAGTCACTTGGAATGCAACAGGTCCGGGTACGTTACAATTGACGGAGTCGCTACCGACTACGTGCTCCGTTACCACAGCCGCGTATTCTGTCACCATCAATCCAAATCCCACGCCAAATATTACAAGTACTTTTGTGACAGTATGTGCAGGAACAGGGGGGACAACCTACTCAACAGCCGGCACAGGGAATATTTATAGTTGGTCGGTGAGCAACGGTACCATTACGGCTGGTGCCGGTACCAACACGATTACTGTTCTATGGAACACCTCAGGTGCAAGTGGCAATGTTCAACTTACCGAAACAACTTCGGCAGGCTGCTCGGTTGTAGCAACGGCTTTCCCCGTTACTTTAAACCCTTTGCCTACACCGGCTATTTCCGGAGCGAACAGCGTATGCGCTAACCAAGCAGGTGTTGTTTATACCACACCAAGTAGCGGGAACACTTATGTTTGGGCAATCACCAACGGGACAATCACCGCAGGTTCTGGTACACAAAGCATCACAGTTACGTGGAATGCAACCGGCCCTGGCACACTTCAATTGACAGAAACGTTACCGACTACCTGTTCAGTCACAACGGGTGTTTACAATGTGGCGATCAATCCAAATCCAACGCCCAACATCACGAGTAGTTTCGTGACTGTTTGTGCGGGAACGGGAGGGACAACGTATTCTACCGCTGGAACGGGTAACACGTATAGTTGGTCTGTTACAAATGGAGCTATTACTGCAGGTGCGGGAACAAATACGATAACCGTATTGTGGAATACTTCGGGCGCAAGTGGCAGTGTTCAATTGACCGAAACGACTTCAGCAGGTTGCTCGATTGCAGCAACTCCTTTCGCGGTTACATTAAATCCTCTGCCTACACCGGCTATCTCCGGATCGAACAGCGTATGTGCTAATCAATCAGGGGTTGTTTATAGCACGCCAAGCAGTGGCAACACCTATGCTTGGGCAATCACCAACGGAACGATCACCGCGGGTGCTGGCACTCGAATCATCACTGTTACATGGAACGCAACCGGTCCGGGAACTCTTCAATTGACGGAGACATTACCGTCCACTTGCTTGGTAACTACACCCGTATATAACGTAGCAATCAATCCCAATCCTACTCCATCTATAACTAGTGGGTTCAGCACTGTCTGTGCCGGACAAGGAGGGACAACCTATTCAACGGCTGGCACTGGCAACACCTATAGTTGGTCGGTAACAAACGGAACTATTACCGCTGGTGCGGGAACAAACACAATTACCGTTTTGTGGAACACTTCAGGAGTCAGCGGGAGCGTGCAGCTTACAGAAATTACATCAGCTGGCTGTTCAATAGTAGCTGCTTCTTTTCCAGTTACATTCAATCCACTACCCACGCCAGTTATTTCCGGATCGAACAGTGTATGTGCGAATCAGACTGGTGTTCTTTACAGCACACCTGGCTCGGGGAACACCTATGTGTGGGCAATCACCAATGGAACTATCACTGGCGGTGCCGGCACACCAAGCATTACAGTTACCTGGGATGCAACAGGCCCTGGTACGTTGCAATTAACAGAGACCTTGCCGAGTTCATGTGCAGTTACAACCGCTGTTTATAATGTCGCGATCAATCCTCTTCCAACACCAAGTGTTGTTGGATCGGTTGATGTTTGCGCGAATGCTACTAATGTTTCGTATTCGACAGCCGCTGTTGCGGGAAGAACTTATGCTTGGTCGGTAGTTTCTGGAGGAGTGATTTCCGGGCCATCCAATGGCAGCAGTGTTTTGGTAAACTGGGGCGCAGCTGGTGCGGGATCACTGCAAGTCACAGAAACGATAACAGCTACGGGCTGTAGTGTGGTAACGGCTCCTTACTCCGTGACAATTAATCCAAACCCAGCGCCCATTATTACGGGCCCTAATGCCGTGTGTCAAAATCAAACATCAGTGGGTTACTCAGTTGTAAATGTACCCCTTGATTCCTATGTATGGGTCGTTACCGGAACAGGTGCAAGCATTGTAAGTGGTCAGAATACACCAAGCATAGTTGTTGATTGGGGCACTGGAGTTTCCGGTACAGTGCAGGTCACGGAAACATCTGGCGCGCCAGCTTCGTGTCCTACAACCGTGTCTCGAACGATTACAATCAACCCAAATCCTACACCTGTTATTTCAGGATTGAATAGTGTGTGTGCTAACCAGGCGGGTGTTGTCTATAGTACTCCAATTAGCGGAAATAATTACACTTGGTCAATTACAAACGGGTCAATTACTGCTGGGGCTGGGACAAGGACAATTACCGTTACATGGACTGCGGCCGCTTCGGGAACATTAAATTTGACTGAAACAATAGCGGCAACAGGATGTAGTACAATTGCTGCATCTTACCCCGTCACGATCAAGCCACTGCCTACGCCTACAATTACAGGTACAACCCCTTCGTGTGTGGGGCAGTCTTTTACTTACTCAACACCACTAGTATCAGGGAATAATTATGCATGGACGATCCCCAGTGGAGGTGGTACGATCACCGCACCAGCATCAGGAATTGATGTTAATCAGGTTACCATTACCTGGAATACCGCAGGCGCTAGAACTGCGCGAGTTAGTGAAACACTAAATGGGTGTGCTGTAAATTCACCAAATTTTAACGTAACAGTAGCTGCCAATCCTGCTCCTGTTATTTCGGGAAGTAACTCTGTCTGCGAAAATCAAAGTGGATTGGTATACAGCACCACTGCTGCTGGTGGACGCACCTATTCGTGGACCGTCACTGGAGCCACATCCTTTACGGGCGGAAGTACTAACAGTATCAATGTGACTTGGGGAGCGGCAGGACCTGGCACGATTCAATTGACAGAAACGTTGGTTGCAGCACCATTCTGTTCTACAACCACTGGCGTTTTCGCAGTGACTATCAAACCCAATCCGAGTCCAGTTATCAGTGGCCCGAATTTGTATTGCGCAAATCAGCCGGGTGCTATTTATTCCACAACTCTAGTTGGAGGAAATACTTATTCGTGGGTCATTTCAGGCGGAACGATTACTTCTGGTGCAGGAACGAATTCAGTTGTTGTAACCTGGGGTGCTGCTGGTGCTGAAACGTTGACGTTAACAGAGACACAAGCTGGATGTGCGGTGGTGACTACTCCATACAATGTTTCGATTGTTTCGAATCCTACTCCTTCCATTACAGGGTCAAATACCGTCTGTGAGAATCAAACCAGTGTGCCTTACAACACTCCGGCAGCAGCGGGGAGAACCTATGTGTGGACAGTAGTTGGAGGCGCAATAACCACAGGAGCGGGCACCAACGCAATCACCGTTGACTGGGGTGCAGTAGGAGCGGGTTCTGTTCAGTTGACAGAAACAATTACAGCAGGTGGGTGTTCTGTTACCACCCCCACACTAATCGTAACCAAAAATTCACGACCGGCACCCGCTATAACGGGGTCAAATAGTGTTTGTGCCAACGAAGCAAACGTTAACTATACCACTCCTGGAGCCGGAAATATTTATATCTGGACGGTATCGGGTGGGTCCATTGTTTCTGGTGCTGGCACCACTTCAATTTTTGTTAACTGGGGCTCAGCTGGAGTTGGCTCGATAGGACTAACAGAAATTTCGCTTGCAACCGGATGCGTTGCATCAACCACCTTAACCCTTGTTACGATCAAGGCAAATCCATCACTCGCGATCTCAGGAAACAATACAGTCTGTGCAAATGATTTGAATAGAATTTATAGTGTGCCTCTGGCTGCAGGTGATTCATACAATTGGGTTGCAACGGGAGGGACGATCAATGGCTCGTCTACCAATAATTCTGTTGCTATTGATTGGAGTGCGGCAGCATCAGGCACCGTTCAAGTGACAGTACTTAACTCTTTAGGATGTTCGTTTACAACTCCAGTTTACAATGTTGTAATCAATCCTCGACCTGTTCCTACTATCACTGGTTTGACTACAGTGTGTGCGAATCAAACTGGTGTGAACTACTCCACGGGTGCATCGGGTAATTCATTCTTGTGGTCTGTATCGGGCGGCAGCATTACTGCGGGTGCCGGCACATCTTCCATTACTGTAAATTGGAATGCAGCTGGTACAGGGACGGTTTCATTAGTTGAAACAAATCCATCAACCGGTTGCTCAGCCTCCGCCACACCTGCCTCAGTAACTATAAACGCAAAGCCAACTCCGGCTATCGTTGGGAGTAATTCCGTATGTGCGCTGGAACAAAATAAACCTTACTCCACTACATTAGTCGTTGGCAATACGTACAACTGGTCAGTTACAGGTGGAACTGTTGACGGCCCCTCAAACGGAAATTCAGTCGTTATTGATTGGTTAGGAGCCGGGGTGGGCGTACTGTCATTGACTGAGACCAATCCGGCAGGATGCGTTACTACAATTTCAGCTTTCAACGTTACAATAAATCCAACACCAACTCCTTCTGTTACCGGGCTAACTTCCGTCTGCGCGAATCAGGCAGGGGTCAGTTATTCAACTCCAAATGTCTTGGGTGATTTTTATGCGTGGGCAGTTACTGGAGGGTCTATTATTTCTGGTGTTGGTACAAATGCCATTGTTGTTGATTGGGGTGCTGCTGGCGCAGGCACAGTTTCAGTAACGCAATTTATTCCTGCTAGCGGATGCTCTGTGTCACCTCCAGCAACAGCAGTTACGATCAACGCAAATCCTACTCCTGTAATTGCAGGAAACAATACAGTTTGCGCAAATGATGTAAATAAAATTTATAGCACTGCATTAGTCGCGGGCAACACGTATAACTGGGTAGTAACAGGCGGAATAATCAATGGTTCCTCGACTGGCAATAGTATCATTGTGGACTGGGGAGCGGCTGGCTTGGGTACAATTCAGTTGACAGAACAGAATCCTTCTACGTGTACGATTGTTACACCCATCTATAATGTAAATATCAATAATCTACCGGCACCCGCAATTTCAGGACCCGCTACTGCCTGTGCGCTTCAGGCAGGTGTTACTTATTCAACAACCAACGTACCTGGGAATTCTTATACCTGGTCTGTTACTGGTGGAAGTATTATTTCAGGCAGTGGTACAAATGCCATAGTTGTAAATTGGGGCGCAGCTGGGGCGGGGTCGATCACTCTTACGGAGTTTATTCCATCGAGCAGCTGTACAACAACAACTGCTCCTTATCCGATTACAATCAATCCCATACCTACACCGGCTATTACTGGGAATAACGCGGTTTGTGCGAATGATGCCGGTAGAATTTATTCTACCCCCTTTATCCTTGGCAACAGCTATTCATGGTCTGTGACGGGCGGCACTATTGTTGGAGCGTCTACCTCTAATTCTGTCACCGTTGATTGGGGCGCTGCAGGAGCAGGGACTTTAATCGTAACTGAATCTGCGGGATGCGTTGCTTCCACGCCAGTTTACAACGTAACAATTAGACCAAATCCCACGCCAACTATTGTAGGTTCAACAGCTGTTTGCGCCAATGAACTTGGGTTGGTTTATTCCACTACGAACGTAGTAGGCAATAATTATTTTTGGTCTGTTTCGGGTGGTACAGTTGTGTCCGGTGCCGGAACCGCATCAATCACCGTCAATTGGGGAGCTGCTGGTACTGGGGTTGTTATTCTAACCGAAACGATTGCCTCCAGTGGATGTGCAATAACGACACCTTCAACGATCGTAACAATATCTCCCGGAGCGTTGGTGAATGCAGGTACTGATATTGAAACTTGTTTTGGCACTCCTGTAAACCTAAGCCTTCGTGGTGCTGGTGTCGCTACAGCAAGCAATTTTGCTTCATTAAGCTGGTCAGGAGGAACCGGTTCATTTTCTAATAACTCTATAGCAAATCCAATTTATACTCCGGGTGCTCTTGAAACAGGATTGGTTACGTTAACCTTGAGCGCAACAGGATCTGGCACTTGCCCGGTTGTAGTAGACCAGCTTGTTTTGACAGTTACTCCACTGCCTTTAGTCAATGCAGGAAGTGATGCGGAAGTTTGTGAGGGGACTGTTTTTGGATTTTTTGCTCAAACGATACCAGCTTCGGCTTCCGGATTTAGCTCTGTGCTTTGGACACAAATTGGTGGATTAGGTACCATCTTTAACGCTACCACTCTAGCACCTTCTTATCAGCCTGCTATCGGAGAAGTTGGTGTTGTGACGTTTACGTTGACTGTAAATAGTACAGGATCATGTAGCCCAGTAACTGACAATATGCAGTTGACCATCACATCTAAGCCGATTGTTAATGCAGGCAGCGATCAGGAAGTGTGTCGTGGCACAACGTTTAATTTCAGCACCCAGGCTACACCTGCCAGTGCAAGCAACTTTAATACAATAGCGTGGACGACAACCGGTTCAGGTACATTCACCAATACAACAACACTAACGCCTAGTTATGTAGCGGGTGCTGCAGAATCAGGACCGATCACGTTTACATTGACAGCAACGGGCAATGGCAGCTGTGCGACAGTTACGGATCAAATGATATTGACAGTAACGCCACAAGTAGTGGTGAACGCAGGCAGTAACGCGGAGACTTGCCAAGGGGTGAGCATCAATTTTGGAACAAGAACAACTGTGGCTACGGCTAGTGGATTTAACACCCTGACGTGGACAGGTGGTGCAGGTACATTAGTGAATGCGAACACATTGAGTCCTACCTACACACCGACAGCAGGAGAGACAGGCGTGATCACCTTCACACTGACCGCGACAGGTAATGGTAGTTGTTCTTTGAACACCAGCACGATGCAATTGACCATCACGCCAAGTGTGGTGGTGAACGCAGGCAGTAACGCAGAGACTTGTCAGGGGGTGAGCATCAATTTTGGAACAAGAACAATATTGGCTACCGCCAGTGGATTTAACACCTTGACCTGGACTGGTGGTGCAGGCACGTTGGTTAACGCAAACACATTGAGTCCTACCTATACACCAACAGCAGGAGAGACAGGCGTGATCACCTTTACATTGACGGCTACAGGCAATGGCAGTTGTGCTACGAACGTCAGCACGATGCAATTGACCATCACTCCACAAGTTGTAGTCAATGCAGGCAGCAACGCAGAGACTTGCCAAGGGGTGAGCATCAATTTTGGAACACGCACAACATTGGCTACCGCCACTAGTTTTAATACCTTAACGTGGACAGGTGGTGCGGGCACATTGATTAACGCAAATACATTGAGTCCTACCTACACACCGACAGCGGGAGAGACAGGCGTGGTCACCTTCACACTGACGGCTACAGGTAATGGTAGTTGTTCTTTGAACACCAGCACGATGCAATTGACCATCACACCTAAGCCAATTGTAAATGCGGGCAGCGACCAGGGAGTGTGTCGTGGCACAACGTTCAATTTCAGCACACAGACTACACTTGCCAGTGCGAGCAACTTTAATACAATAGCGTGGACGACAACAGGCTCAGGTACGTTTACAAATACAACGACATTAACGCCTAGTTATGTAGCGGGTGCTGCAGAATCAGGACCGATCACGTTTACATTGACAGCAACAGGTAATGGCAGCTGTGCGACAGTTACGGATCAAATGATATTGACAGTAACGCCACAAGTAGTGGTGAACGCAGGCAGTA
>JANNQG010000021.1:0-93843 GCA_031400595.1 Cyclobacteriaceae bacterium | reverse complement strand
CAACGTCTGTGTTTATGCAATTGCATATACTTACATTATATAAAAGTAGCCCAAAAACCCATTAAAATTGCAAATTTCCCACAAAATCGAGGATACTTTTTTTGTGTAGGTGGGATATTATACTTGAAAAACTAGGGGGTTTATATAGGTATCCTATTCCTGGTTGGGGGCGGAACAGCTCGAAAAAGTAGTCTATTTCCCGATACAGAATTTTCCAAAGATGTTTGCCAGCAGATCATCTGAAGTGATCGTCCCTGTGATCTCACCGAGATAGTGCAACGCCTGACGGATGTCCATTGCGAGAAAATCTCCTGTGATTCCCTTTTCCATTCCGGCCAATACACGTTCTAGTGCCAAATGAGTCTGGAAAAGGTTTTGGTAGTGCCGTAGATTGGTCACCACTACATCGCCTTGCTTTATTACTTTGATTTGAAATTGACTGACAATCTTTTCTTTCAATGCTTGGATGTTTGTTTTGGCAGATGCTGAAATAAAAAGAAAATCTTCTTTCTCCAGCAGATCGATGAAAGTAATGTTAGCTTTATCCATCTTATTCCCAATCTTTAGAAAGGGGATACCCAACTTCTTCAATTCTGCTTCTTCCGTGTGTATCTCGTCCAGCGTTGTGTTGACTAAATCAAAGAGATATAGAATCAGCGAAGCCTTCTTCATCCGGTCTCGGGTTCTTTCTACGCCAATCGATTCTACCACATCTGTGGTTTCTCGCAGGCCCGCTGTATCCATAAAACGAAAAGCAATGCCTCCAACAATCATTTCATCTTCGATCACGTCACGCGTAGTGCCCGGTATTTCAGAGACGATAGCTTTTTCCTCATTGAGCAATGCGTTTAGTAATGTTGACTTTCCCGCATTGGGTTTGCCGGCAATTACAGTCGGTATCCCGTTTTTAATAACATTACCCTGATCAAATGACTGAATTAGTGATGTGAGGTAGGATTGAATTTGAAGAATCAATTTTTTCAAATCATCTCGTTTTGCAAATTCTACATCCTCTTCACCAAAGTCTAGCTCTAGTTCAATAAGAGAAGCAAAGTGAATAAGTTCCTCCCTCAGTTTTTGAATTTCTTTAGAAAACCCTCCGCGCATTTGATTGAGCGCGGCCTGCCTTGCATTATCAGTTTCTGCATGGATCAAATCAGCCACTGCTTCCGCTTGTGCCAAATCAAATCTGCCGTTCAAGAAGGCGCGTTTGGTAAATTCGCCAGGCTCAGCTAACCTCACACCACGTTTCAAAAACAGCTTAATTATTTCTTTGATAATGACCGGTGATCCATGGCAGGAAATTTCAACCGAGTTCTCTTTAGTGAATGAGTTGGGTTCTTTGAAAAGAGAGACCATTACTTCGTCAATTGCTCTTTCTTCTCCTATGGTGCCTAAGTGAATCGTATGTGATTGTTGCTGTTCGAGGTTTTTGCCTTTAAAGACATCTTGTGTTAACTCGATGGCGTTTTTCCCGGAAAGTCGGATGATGCCAAGTGCGCTTACGCCCGGAGGCGTTGCGAGGGCAATGATTGTGTCGTCTGTTGGGCTCAAAAAATTTACGTTTTGAAAATTATCGAACAATAAGAACGGGGATGTTTACCCGGTGTCGCACAGTGTCTACGGTGGTTCCAAAGATCAGGTCCTTCGCCCACTTGTGTCCATGTGCACCCATCACTAATAGATCCGCATCAAATGTAGTAACGAGCTCGGGAATGATCTGCTTGGGGTTGCCGTAGCCAATTTGCATTTCAACCTGGTAGCCTTGCTGTTTCAACTGATCCAAATAGTTTTGAAGTGACGCGGTATCTACGCTGGATTCTCTATCAGCAATTTCACTTCCATACCAGATGGCGCCCGCTGTTTCTACAACATGAAGCAACAAGTACGAAGCATTTTTTCCACCTTGTGCCATAGCGCTTTGAATGCAGATAGAGTCGACCGAACTAAAGTCAATCGTAATGGCAATTTTTCGGTAGGTGGGCGTTTCTAAACTCTGCAAGAGGATCGCTGATCCATGTGGCGGACGCGCGTTTTTTTCTTGTCGTCTTCTGTCGAGCAGCGGCTTGAAGGTGATATAAAACAGAAGTATACCTGTTGCCACACAAAGTGGGATGACAATCAGCCAAATGATCCAGGCATTTTCTCCGGCATCATTCAACCATCCTGTTATTTCCTGCACCACCAATTTTACGTTCAGTGAAACAATAATGAAAGCAATTATCCAGGCCGCTATTTTCACCCACGGCTTAATGGCAAACACCCCCATCTTTTGTTTGTCACTCGTAAAATGAATCAGTGGGATGACTGCGAAACCAAGTTGAAGACTTAATACCACTTGACTAAAAACCAGTAGCTCACCGGTTTTTCCTTCACCATAAATTAAGATCACCACGTATGCAGGAATGATTGCGATCAATCGGGTGATCAATCTCCGTAGCCAGGGGGCAATGCGTAGATTAAGATAACCTTCCATCACCACTTGACCTGCAAGCGTTCCAGTAATAGTTGAACTTTGTCCCGCAGCCACCAATGCAACGCCAAAAAGAATGGATGCCCATTCGGTGCCCGTCAATGGCGCAAGAAACTTGTAAGAGTCTTGAATGTCGGATACCTCGAACATTCCAGCGCGGAAAAAAGTAGAAGCGGCCAAAATCAAAATGGCTGAGTTGACAAAGAATGCTGCGTTAAGCGCAATAGCTGAATCAATAAAATTGTATTTGATGGCTGACCAAATTCCTTTTTCGCTGCTGTCGATCCTCCGTGTTTGTACCAGCGATGAGTGTAAATAAAGATTGTGGGGCATCACGGTGGCCCCAATGATACCGATGGCAATATACAAGGCTTCATCAGAGGGCATAGTCGGAATAAAGCCAATAGATACCTCGCCCCAGGATGGCTTAGCCCAAATCATTTCCATGACAAAGGATATTCCAATAATGGCGACTAATGCAATAATGAATGCCTCTATTTTTCGCATGCCGTAGCTTTGAAGCACAAGCAGCAGTAACGTGTCCAATACTGTCAATGATACACCCCAGATCAATGGCAGTCCGAAAAGAAGTTGCAACCCAATCGCCATGCCCAGCACTTCTGCCAAGTCGCAGGCCGCAATGGCAATCTCTGCCAGTATCCACAAACAAAAGTTAACGACCGGATGATAGGAACTCCTAGAAGCTTGCGCCAAATCAAGCTGACGGACTACCCCTAACCTCGCGCTTAAACTTTGTAAAAGCAACGCCATCATGTTGCTCATCAGCAATACCCATAGAAGAGAATAGCCAAATTTGCTGCCACCCGCAATATCAGTAGCCCAATTACCTGGATCCATATAGCCCACGCTCACCAAATAAGCAGGCCCCAGGAAGGCCAACAGCTTTCTCCAACCCCTTCGGTTGGTTGCGTCAACAGAGGCATTTACCTCGCTGAGTGATTTTCGGGTGCCTGAAGAATCACTCATACTATTTGGCAAGGTTTTTTGTACATGTTTGTCATGCGTTTACCAAGATATTCTCTGACACTTCTTTCGAAAGGAAGAAACGCTGATTATTGATGCTCACTTCCATTGAGCCATCGTACTCTTCTCGCTCAATTACCTTAATTGTTTTGCCGGGGCGAGCACCAATTTTATCCAGGTATTTTAACAATTGAGAGTCTGAGTCTTTAACCGCTACGATGATACTGTCGGCACCGGGCTTAAGCGTGGCCAACATCACTTGCTGAAGTGCTTTGATTTTGCCGTTGGTATCTGGTATCGGGTCACCGTGTGGATCAACCTTCGGAAACCCGAGGTATTCATCTAGTTTTTCAATGAGCCGTTTTGACTGAATATGTTCCAATTGTTCAGCTACTTCGTGTACCTCGTCCCACGAGAATGCCAACTTCTCAACTAAAAACGTTTCCCACAAGCGGTGCTTTCTAATGACAGAGAGTGCCACCACTTTCCCCTTGGTGGTAAGATTCACGCCATAGTATTTCTCGTAAGAGATAAACTCTTTGGTGGAAAGCTTTTTGATCATGTCCGTCACTGAAGCGGCCTTGGTGTTCATAGCCTCGGCTAGTTCATTCGTCAAAACTGATTTGCTGCCAGCCTGCGAAAGGTGATAGATTGATTTGAGGTAGTTTTCTTCTGCAAGGCTTATCATGAACATTTAATTGCAGGCAAATATATTATTTTAGGCTTGTCTAAAATAATATTTAGGCTAATTCTTTTGACTGGGTTGGTAATAACCTACCAATGATTTTGAGGAGCTTTTGCTCTTCACTTTCCCAAGTGACATTCGATGGAGCCGTATCGTAAAAAGTAGTTGACCGAATTTGATCTAAGATGGCCTCCACATTTGGGTTTACGAAATTGAGATTAATTGAACCTTTAAACGGAGCCGCTATATCTGACCAGGGCTTGTAGTCATGTAAAAGAATGGGTAGTTGGCAACCGAGGTATTCATACAATTTTGTCGGGATCGCGTTTTCAGTGTGGGGCGAAGCTGGGTAATAAATCAACCCAAAGTTGCAGCTGGAAATTGCCTGAAGGATTTCAGCATGCGGAACAAGGACATCACCGCCAACCAAGGTGATAAACGGAAAGCTCTCTATCTCTTCGCGAATTCTTTCGAGCGTGTTTTCTTTTGCACAAAAGCCGATTATTAATAGTTGAACGGTGGGCTCCATGGCCTTAAGTTTTTTGGCGAGATCGATGCTCTCAAAAACCCCGGTACTCTCGGCCAGCGTGCCAGTAAATAGGAGCTTAAATTGGGTCTTGCTTGCATCGCGAAAAAACCCTCTCGGGATGCTAACCTTGTTCTCTAATGTGGTTGCCTTGCGACCGAAGAACGACATCTCTTTTTCATAGCCTTTTTCGGCCAGTAAGTTCCAGTGGAAGAGAGGCGATGTGATCACCTCTTTTAATCTTACCCCAACAGCTAAGAAGGGGCGAAGTGGTTTGGGAAAAGCGTCTGTATAGAGAATATTCCGCCAGTAATTTTCCTGGATATCGTAGATGATTTTAGTGCCAAATATTATTCTGTTTAGAATGGCAACCAGCAGTAATTCATGGGTGTTAACTATCAGTATATCTGGTTTTACTTTAAGTATCTTTTTCAATACACCGAGGGGTGCCCAAAGTCTTTGAAAGCTCAGTCGCTTAAAATGTTGGAGCGGCAGAAAGTGAATATTGTTTGTGTTAATCGGGTTTTTCTTTGCCGGAAAGCCAACAATGAAAATATCATAAATTCCTGTATCAGAGAGTGACTTTCCTAGCTTCTCGAACATGCGTGTATCATCAATCGGCTTTAGCACCGATGCGAACAGAATTCGTTTTTTACCGACAGCTGGTTTTGATTCCATTTAAGCACCCAAGGGTCAATTACGAGTTGACCTTTCTATATTGCAATCCGATTTAAAATTAGAACATAAATGCAACTCAAAGAACTAATAGAAAATGCCTGGGCCAATCGCGACCTATTGAAGCAAGCAGAAACCCAATCTGCGATCCGCGAGGTGGTGGAACAATTGGATAAGGGCAAGCTGCGCGTGGCAGAGCCAGATGGCGATGTATGGAAAGTAAATGAGTGGGTGAAGAAGGCCGTCATTCTGTATTTCCCGATCCAACAAATGGAGACAATCGAGGTAGGACCTTTTGAGTTTCACGATAAAATTGCCCTGAAGAAAAACTACAAAGAATTGGGTGTTCGTGTGGTACCCCATGCCATCGCGCGGCATGGGTCATACCTGAGCAAAGGCGTTATCATGATGCCTTCGTATGTAAACATTGGTGCCTATGTTGACGAAGGCACTATGGTAGATACATGGGCAACGGTAGGCAGTTGCGCTCAAATTGGAAAGAATGTCCATTTAAGTGGCGGGGTGGGGATTGGTGGCGTGCTAGAACCTGTTCAAGCGGCTCCCGTTATCATTGAAGACAATGCCTTCATCGGCTCTCGTTGTATTATTGTCGAAGGCATTAGAATAGGACGCGAGGCTGTATTGGGTGCCAATGTAGTTTTGACCGGCAGTTCTAAGATCATTGACGTCACAGGAGCGCAGCCAGTAGAGTACAAAGGATTTGTTCCTTCTCGGTCGGTCGTTATACCAGGCACGATTCCAAAGGCATTTGCGGCCGGAACGTTTCAGGTTCCCTGTGCGCTGATTATTGGGACTAGGAAAGAAAGCACCGATAAAAAGACTTCATTGAACGATGCACTGCGCGAAAATGGTGTTTCTGTTTAATGTGGCACAGGCTTTGTCATGGAACAACAAATAAGATAAATATACATATGCGCTGGTTTGTACTTTTGCTAATGGCGTTAGCCTGTTTCGGATTCGTTCAGGAATCGACCATCACTCGTAAGGAGAATACAGCTTTTGGAATTGGTGAGCGAGTCGATTATGAAATGTATTTATGGGGCATGACGGTCGGAAAAGGTGCAGCCGAGGTAGACAAGAAATTTCATACAAAGAATAACAGAACCTGCTTTAAGGTGGACGCTTATATGGAGACCCTCGGTATGGCTACCTGGGTCTCTAATGTAAATGACAATTGGGGTGCTTATATTGATTCATCCGAAATTATTACCCACGAGTCGTATCGAAAATTAAAGGAAGGAAAGTATAGATTAGACGAGCTTATTAAATACGATCATACACAGGATAAAGCATTTGTTCAAATTGCAGATAAAGTTACTGGTAAGTTCAATGAGCCAAAAGAGTACCAGACACCAGATAATGTGCGCGATGTGGTCACCGGTTTTATGTATTTGCGGGTCATTGATTTTTCCAAATACAAAATCAGGGATACGCTAACCGTTTCGGGGTTCTTTGAAGATAAGGCCTATAGCTTTAAAATTCTTTACTTCGGAAAAGAGGTTGTAAAGACAGATTTAGGAAAAATACTTTGTCATAAGTTGGTGCCAATTATGCCCAGCAACTCACTTTTTCGTGGCGAGAATTCGGTAACGGCATGGATTTCTGCAGATGCTAATCAGATACCCGTTAAAGTGGACGCCAAAATGTTTGTTGGCCACGCGGGAACGGAGATGGTAAGTTTTAGGGGCCTGAAAAATCAGTTAAAAATTATTCGATAGTTCAAGCCGACTTTAGAAGCTCTTGGAAACGTTCTAACGAAATTGGCTTGATAATAAAATCTGTAACCTCAACAAATCCTTTGGCGCGACTTAGATCCCTTGGATCAATGGAGGAACTTACCATGTAGATAGAAATATCTTTGGCTAAAGAAGATTTTAGTATTGCAAAGTCTTCTAAAAACATCCACCCATCTACAAATGGCATATTGATGTCTAGGAACAAGTAGTCAGGCAGAAGTTCTTTTGAAAGAGCATTTTCTTTTAGGTAGGTCAATGCCTCAGCACCATTTTCAAAATGCAATATGTTATTTGCAAGCTTTGCCGATTCGATCAAACGTGTTGCCGTGAATTGAAAAATCGAATCATCATCTACTAAAGCTATTGTTGGCATTGCATAGGGATTTAAACAAAATTAAAGTTTAACGATAAATGTGGTTCCAATGTTTGCCTCACTAGAAATCGATATATCTCCCCCCAATGCTTCGATTTGGCTTTTTATCATAAAAAGCCCTATTCCACGGCTTTCCGGGTGTTTGTGGAATGTTTTTCTTAATTTAAAAATGTGGTGTCCGTACCGTTTTAAATCTATTCCCAGCCCGTTATCAGTCACTATTAATACTACTCTTTCATTTTCTACTGCACTTTTTAGGCTTATTTCCGGAATTCTGTCAGGATGCCTGTATTTGAGCGCATTGCTTAGTAGATTCATTAAAATACTTTCCAGGTAAATGTTTGGGTAACTCACTTTTGGTGCTCTTTCAAAATCCGTTGAAACAACAGCTTTTGCCTCGGCAATTTGGGAGCTTAGTTGTTTCCTTACTCCATCAAGTACATTTTCAAATTGCAGATCCTGTCTGGCAATATCCTTGTCCTGTTTGATTTTTAAGACTTCGTTTAGATCGTGTAGACTAGTAAGTATTTTGCTACCCGAGTCGCGAAGCATTTTAATGAACATCTTCTTTTCATCAGCATCTTCTGATTTTTCGTAAAAGTCCAGTAAGCTTAAAATATTCGAAACAGGTGAACGTAGGTTGTGCGAGACGATTTGTGTGAACTCTTCCAATTGCTCATTTTTCCTCTTCAAATCTTCCGCAAACAGTGAAAGTTTGTTATTCTGTTCCAGAATTTTTTCCTCGTTTTGTTTTCGCTCGGTGATGTCTCTGAATTCGGTTACTCGTATTGTTTTTCCTTGGTAGGGAATATTTTTGGTGTGAATTTCTAAATTGTAACGGCTGCCGTCCTTGCGAATTCCAATGACATCATATGGCTTTTCATACCCTATAGTGATCTTTTCTTTTACAACTGGTTGGGATTCGGGCGCTATAAGATTCACGCCATTCATGCCGATCAACTCATCATAACTAAACCCCGAAATATCGCTCAGTCCCTTGTTGGCGTCCAATATTTCACCCTGATAATGTAGACCGATACCGCCAAAAGACGCTTCTTGCAACGTGCGGAATCGATTTTCACTTTCTTTCAATTCAAACTCAGCCTTTTTTTGACGCGAGATGTCGGTCATAATACCCAACATTCGGTATGCGACCCCTTCTATATCTTTCAGGAAAAACCCTCGGTCGAAAAGTTGCGTGAACCCACTTGATTTTGTCTGGAAACGATATTCAACCTGAAAACTACTTCCTTCCAGTCGGCAGGCTTCTAACTCAGCAGTTACGCGTTCTCTGTCTTCCGGGTGGATTCGTTGTTCCCACTCATTCACATTGCCCATCTCGCTCGTCTCAAGCCCGAGCACATCTTTGCTATTGCCACTCCAAACGATTTGTCCAGATGGTACATCATAATCATAAATTACTTGGCCAGAAGAGGCGGCAATAATTTCATAGCGTGTCTGCCAATCTTTGTTTTCGCGTTCAATCTCCTTTCGCTCGAGAGCCGCGCTCACGGTTGCAACAAAAGACTTTAAAATGGAGTATTCCGAATCAGTAATGTTTCGCTCAACTTTGCATTCATCTACTCCTATAAATCCCCAAAATTGACCATTTACGTGGATGGGTAAGTTGAGAACTGATTTTACATGAAGGGCATTCAATTCGTCTCGGTAGGAAACATCTTCGATTCTGTCAACATGTTTTAGATAGGCTTTTTTTGCCGACAGCGCTCTCAGCAAAGTCGGTGCAAGCGTATAAGTAAATTGTTCAGTTCCTTCGTATTCAAATTTGCTCATTAAAGCATTGGTCCATTTTATTCTAAGTACACATGAAGGAGTTAAAGAATTCGTCTCATTTTGAAATATCAATACCCGGTCTGCTCCTGTTTTTTCACCTAGTATTTGAACTGCTTTTCGCAAGCCGATCCACAGGTCGGGTTCAACCGCCAGTTGACTGGTAGCTTCCGCCAGTGCAGATAGCATTTCGTCTCGATGTTGTAACGCAGCTTCGTTGGCTTTTTTTTCTGATACATCCCTGCTGGATAGTACTATAGTTTTAACTTCACCATTCGAGTCTAGAATGGGGTTGCCTCTTGTTTCAAGCCAGACGTACTCTCCATTTGTGTTTTTGTATCTAAACTCTGCACTTTCGGAAATTTTTTTCATGATTGCTATGGCAAAGCGTTGCAAAACATTTTGCAGATCATCTGGATGAACCCGTGCAAAAATCGATTCGCCTATTAAGGCAGTTGGGTCTTCAAAGCCTAGTACCACTCGATAAGACGGGCTGAGGTAAATAAACTTGCCCTCGTTATCGGCCTGTGCGACCATATCGTACATGTTGTCCGTCAGGGTTCGGTATATCTCTTGACTTTTGAGTAGGGCGTTAGCGTCTGCTTTTTGCTGGGTAATGTCAATGACAGTTCCAATCATTTTGGTTGGAACTCCATTTTTTAGGAAAACTTTTCCGGTTCCTGAGATCCACCGCATTATACCATCGGGTGGAATGACACGGTGTTCCGTCTTGTATTGGCCGTTTGTTTGAAGGCAAGTATCGATGTCGCGCTTCAAAATGTCAATGTCTTCCGGAAGGACATACATCAAGTAGTCTTCAAATGTTAAAGTGCGGAAAGATTCGTCTAGGCCGTAAATCGTAAGGATTTCATCTGACCAGAAAATCTCGTTAGTGACCATATTCCATTCCCAAATTCCAATGGTAGCAGCGCTAATGGCAAGGTTAAGACGTTCTGTTGAGATGTTATTTATTTCAACGAGCTTTATCCGGTCGGTAACATCAATAGCGAATACTACAAACCCGACAATGGCCCTTTGTTCATCGTAAATAGGGTCGTACCGGTCCTCCCAAAAGAGGCGTTGGATTCCATCTCCATAGTCTTCTATTTTCGTGAAATGCTCACCCGCCAAAGCTCTGTCAAAATTCTCTTTCGTTTTTAAATAATCGCTCCCATTTAATTTTTCTAATAGATCAAGTAAACTTACCCCTACCGCAATCTCCACATTCCATATTTTTTTCATCGTCTGGAAATGAGAGATTGTAAAGGAAGTATAGCGATACTGCCGATCTAAAGAAAAGGCAATTACGCCAGTCGAGTTTTCAATAGCAGTGGATAAAAAAGGGCTCGGCATGAATCTTTTAACAATGGTAAATCTAATTTTTTTAACGTTTTATAAAAGTTGTATTTTCGGGCAAACATTACCTAATCTCTTACATTATGTTAAAAGAATTTAAATCATTCGTCATGCGGGGCAACGTGGTTGATCTGGCCGTTGGCGTAATTATTGGAGGAGCTTTTGGCGCCATTGTAAACTCACTGGTGGCCGATGTGATTACTCCAATTATACTTCAGCCCGCACTTGAAGCAGCCGGTGCAGCCGATATTGCCTCTTGGAAGCCGGGTGGCATGCTGCTCGGTAAGTTTATTTCTGCAGTAATTTCTTTCCTTGTTATTTCTTTCGTCCTTTTTTTAGTCGTGAAGGGTATGAATGCAGCGAGCAAGAAAAAAGAAGAATCAGCACCTGCTCCTGCGCCTCCCGCTGACGTAGTTTTGTTGACTGAGATTAGAGACCTACTGAAAAAATAGAAATTCAAAAAAAATCCGGTGACTAACCTCACCGGATTTTTTTAGTACTTAGTGACTACTTGAACTTTTCCGCGACAATAAGTTCCTTGTTTCCCGTCATGTACTGGTAAAATCCACTGCCCGATTTTACTCCTTTGTTTCCGGCTTGCACCATATTGACAAGCAGTGGGCAGGGTGCATACTTTGGATTCCCAAATCCATCGTGCAAAACCCGAAGAATAGAAAGGCAGATATCTAGCCCAATGAAATCGGCTAATTGAAGCGGCCCCATCGGGTGTGCCATTCCTAATTTCATCACATTATCAATTTCTTCAACGCCAGCTACTCCTTCATACAAAGAGTAGATCGCCTCGTTGATCATGGGCATCAAAATCCGATTGGCCACAAAGCCGGGGTAGTCGTTTACTTCCACTGGGATTTTCCCTAATTTCTTGGAAAGCTCCATGATCATACTGGTCGTCTCATTGGTAGTGCTGTAGCCCCTGATGACCTCAACCAGTTTCATTATTGGCACAGGGTTCATAAAATGCATACCGATTACGTTCCCCGGACTTTTGGTGACAGAAGCTATTTTCGTAATCGAAATAGAAGAAGTATTTGAAGCGAGGATTGTACCGGGCTTGGTCACTTCATCGAGATCTTTGAAAATTTTTAGTTTTAACTCCAGGTTTTCAGTCGCAGCTTCTACCACCAATTCTACATCTTGCAATCCTTCTTTCATAAATGTGGTAGTAGAAAGATTGGACAGCGTGAGCTGTTTAGCATCTGCTGTAAGCGTTCCTTTTTCTACTTGTCGTGATAGATTCTTGTCTATCGTTGCCATTGCCTTTTTCAAAGCTTCTTCAGAGATATCGATAATGGAAACCTTAAAGCCATGCTGTGCAAAGACGTGCGCAATGCCGTTGCCCATGGTTCCTGAGCCAATAACCGCAATTTTGTTCATTGAGTAGACTATTTTTGTTTGCCGTAAAGATAGAGCTTCAATGACGCCAGAAAAATCCAGAATTAGAAATTTGTCGACTAGGTATTTGGTGTTCTATAAGAATAGTGTGCCTGTGCTAATGATTTTTCTTATGGGTTCGTATTTTCTATATGGCTATTTGGAGTATAAAAAGGATGGTCACATTTCTCAGTTATTGATGCCGTTGAATTTCTCTTATTTATTTTACGTTTGGTGGTTGGTGAATAGAAAGATTTATCATGTTGAGTTTGATGCAGATTTTCTTTATGTGATTCAGAAGAATCAAGACTTGATCATCCCGCTTGAGAACATCAAAGATGTGAACTTAATATCTATTGGTGGGGTCTACAAAGTAGAGTTGTATGCCAAAGAGTTATTTGGCGATACATTTTATTTCAAGCCATCACTTCTCTATCCGTTCAATCACAAAAAGAAGGAAGAATTAGTGGACGTACTTTGGGCAAATATTGAAAAGGCGAAAAGCAAAAAATAGCATTTTCAAAAAAACGCGCTGCATAGTTGATTCAAGATTCAAAACTCAAAATTGAACTTTATGCTTTAAACTTTGAACGTTGAACTTTGTACCTTAAACCTTGAATCTTGAACTTCGAATCTTGAATTATTCAACCAGCACTTCCTTCGCAAACCCCATCGCATTGAACCTGAGTGAAAGTCTTTGAGTAATTGTATCTCTCCCGCAATTCGCTCCCGGTGTCAAGTAGTAATAGAAAAACTTCTGGTTGCGTTTATAAAGTTCGTTTTTATCGGGTCTGCCCAAAAGATTGACAATATCGTCTTGCGAGAGACCTTTTAACTTTTCTTTTTGACTAGCCAACTCAGGCAGTGTAGCCAGCCGGTTTCTAGAGCAACCCCATTTGTCTTCCTTCCACTTTTCAAGATCGATTTTTTCGAGGTTCGGCAGAGGTTTGAAACAGGCCGCCAATAGCGATAACAAAATAGTAAAGAGAAAAAGGCACCGATAGTTCAATGTATTTGCATTTAATTTGCACCACAAATGTAGTTACATGACATTAAAGGTATTTAAAGCGATCTGGTTTCTTTCATTGGTTATTTTTTTGGGAGTGTTTATGTACAACTACGCCTCTTTGCCCGAAACAATTACGGTTTTGGAGTCTGAAACGCCATTTTCGCTTTCGCGTGATGCGCTATTCTACTGCGTTTTGGCGGTTGCAGCTATTTTTAACCTGTTTGTATTTGTCATTAACAAATTGTTCGCTTCTCAATTGGGTTTTAGAGCTTGGTTCTATGGTCTGGTTATTTCGCTCAATATCTTTTTGATCATCGGTGTCAACTTTGTAGCCCTCTACAATAGCGCAGAAAAATTTGACTATCAGGCCATTGGGTCGATTATTTACGGTAGCATCGTGCTTGTGGTGGGTTGGACGATTAGTTGGCCCTTATATGCATTGGCCAGAAATTTTTTTTCTAAATAATCAGTTTTAATCAATTCTTTTTACCAGTTGTAAATCAGCCGATTAGTGCCGTTGGCCTTGATTTTTTTTGCTGAATTCCCAATCCTACTATCCAAGGAATTCTCGTAGAAAAATATTTTCTTCGAACCTGACATTGGCGTTTGCCGGTAGAATTGTTAAGTCAGACTCGATAAATTTTTCATCTTTGCGCCCGCCTACCCACAGTGTTACGGAGGGCAGGCGATTAAACTCTTAAGTTTTGAACTGCTATGGCGAAGGAAACAAGTGAATACGATGAATCCAGTATCCGATCCCTCGATTGGAGAGAGCATATTCGACTCAGGCCGGGAATGTATATTGGTAAGTTGGGCGATGGCTCTGCCAAAGACGATGGCATTTACGTGTTAGTAAAAGAAGTTATCGACAATTGTATCGATGAGCACATGATGGGGTACGGCAAAAACATCGATGTAAAAATTACTGATCAGCACGTTATGGTACGTGACTACGGTCGTGGAATACCGCTCGGAAAAGTGGTGGATGTAGTTTCGAAAATAAATACCGGAGCAAAGTATGACTCAGGCGCTTTTCAAAAGTCAGTTGGACTAAATGGCGTTGGTACTAAAGCTGTCAACGCGTTGTCAAATTTCTTTAAAGTGCAAGCCTTTCGCGAAGGCCAAACAAAATTGGCAGAGTTTAAGAAGGGAGTGCTTACGGCCGATCCAAAAGTGGGCAAGAGTGATGAGAAGAATGGAACGCTGGTAGAATTTGAACCGGATAACACCATGTTCAAAAATTACCATTTCATTCCAGAATACCTGGACGATTTAATGTGGAATTATGCATTCCTGAATGCCGGGCTGACGATCAACTACAACGGGAGAAAATTCTTTTCAAAAGACGGCCTTCTTGATTTGCTGAAGCAGAAAGCCGATGCGGAGGAAATGCGTTACCCAATTATTCATTGCAAGGGCGATGATATTGAATTTGCGTTGACCCATGGCAATCAGTATGGCGAAGAATATTACTCATTTGTCAACGGCCAAAATACCACTCAAGGGGGAACGCACTTAGCTGCTTTTCGTGAGGGGTTAGTGAGGGGTATTCGTGACTTTTACAAAAAAGATTTTGATGCAGCAGATATCCGCGCAAGTATTGTGGGTGCTGTTGCCGTGCGTGTGCAAGAACCCGTTTTTGAATCACAAACAAAAACCAAATTGGGTTCCATTAACATGACACCAGAAGGCGGACAAAGCGTAAAGAACTTTGTCGGTGATTTTGTAGCAAAAGAATTAGAAATCTATCTCCACAAGAATCCCACTTCGGCAGATGCCCTGCAAAAGAGAATTTTGCAATCAGAGCGCGAGCGAAAAGAAATTGCTGGTATTAAAAAATTAGCCAATGAACGTGCGAAGAAAGCCAATCTCCATAATAAGAAACTGAGAGATTGTCGTTTTCATTTTGATGATGAAAAAGGGGAGAAGGGGATGGATTCGGTGGTCTTTATTACAGAGGGGGATTCTGCTAGCGGGTCGATCACTAAATCGCGCAATGTAGAAACGCAGGCTGTCTTCAGTTTGCGGGGAAAGCCATTGAATTGCTATGGTCTAACTAAAAAAGTCGTGTACGAAAACGAGGAATTCAATCTACTTCAACATGCACTTAATATTGAAGATGGGTTGGACGGCTTACGCTACAATAAGGTGATTATTGCCACCGATGCCGATGTAGACGGGATGCATATTCGACTTTTGTTGATGACCTTCTTTTTACAATTCTTTCCTGATCTTGTGAAAGCAAATCATGTCTATGTGTTAGAGACGCCCCTTTTTAGAGTTCGGAATAAAAAGGAAACCATCTATTGCTATAGCGAAGAAGAGAAACAAGCTGCCGTAGCTAAGTTGGGTAACAAGCCGGAAATTACCCGCTTCAAAGGCTTAGGCGAAATTTCTCCCGATGAGTTTGGGAAATTTATTGGCGAAAGCATTCGCTTGCAGCCGGTGCTGCTAAACAAAGAAAGTCACTTGGCTAAGTTACTGGAGTTCTACATGGGCAAAAATACACCTGATCGTCAGGAATTTATTATAGAGAACTTGAGAATTGAATTGGATAAAGTGGAGATAAAAGAAGTAGAGGCTGAGATTGAAACGGCCGAATAGTAGTTTGATTTTAATTGACTGGAAGAATGGCTAAAAAGCAAATACCTAACGAAACAACAGATAAAGACGGGAACGTTCATTCAATTGCGATTGATGGCATGTACGAAAATTGGTTTCTAGACTATGCTTCGTATGTGATTCTGGAGCGTGCCGTTCCACGAATTGAAGATGGTTTAAAACCGGTGCAACGGAGAATTTCACACGCCATCAAGGAAATGGACGATGGCCGTTTCAATAAAGTTGCAAATGTTATTGGTAGTACCATGCAGTATCACCCCCATGGAGATGCTGCTATTGGTGAGGCGATTGTGAATATAGGACAGAAGGATTTGTTGCTCGATACACAGGGTAACTGGGGTGACGTTCGCACGGGGGATAGTGCCGCAGCGCCTCGATACATCGAAGCGCGCCTTTCGAAGTTTGCATTGGACGTAGTGTACAATCCACAGACAACTGAGTGGCAGCTTTCATATGATGGTAGAAAAAAGGAACCTGTCACACTTCCGGTAAAATTCCCGTTGCTGCTAGCACAGGGTGTTGAGGGGATTGCTGTAGGGTTATCGACCAAAATTTTACCACACAATTTTTGCGAGTTGATTAAAGCGTCCATCGATATGTTGAAAGGAAAGAACCCGAAAATTTATCCGGATTTTCCCACAGGAGGCATTGGTGATTTCTCTGAATATGAACAGGGTTTCCGTGGTGGAAAGATAAAGGTTAGGGCAAAAATTGAAATAGAAGATAAGAAGACACTGCTGATCAAAGAAATTCCTTTTGGCACCACAACCGCTTCATTGATGGAGTCTATTGTAAAGGCCAGCGAAAAGGGAAAGATTAAGGTGAAACAAGTAGTGGACAACACCGCTAGGGACGTTGAAATTTCCGTGAGCTTGCAGGCTGGTATTTCGCCAGAGATTGCCATTGATGCGCTTTATGCATTTACCGATTGCGAAGTTTCTATTTCTCCCAACGCTTGTGTCATCGTAGCCGATAGACCTCAGTTCATGAAGGTGAACGAGATTTTGAAGTACAACACCGAACTGACTGTAAAACTTCTAAAACGAGAGCTAGAGATCCGAAAGGCAGAGTTGATGGAGAGGATATTGTTCTCTTCGTTGGAGAAAATATTCATTGAAAAAAGAATTTATAGAAACATTGAAGAGGTTGAAACTTTTGAAGAGGTAATTACAACCGTTGACAAAGGACTGAGACCGTATAAGAAACAGTTTTATCGCGAGATCACAAAGGAAGACATTTTACGCTTGTTGGAGATTCGAATCAAACGCATTTCTAAATACGATTCATTTAAGGCGGATGAATTGATGCGCGATTTAGAAAAGGAGCTAAAGGAGACGCTATATCATCTCAAACATTTAACTGACTACGCGATTGCTTATTATCAAAATCTGTTGGATAAGTATGGCAAGGGGCGTGAGCGAAAAACAGAGATTAAGAGTTTTACTTCGGTTGCCGCTACCGAAGTAATCGCCAACAACCAAAAACTCTATGTAAACCGTGAAGATGGTTTTATTGGCTGGAGCTTAAAAAAAGACGAGTTTATTGCGGATTGTTCTGAATTAGATGACGTGATCGTCATCCGTAGAGATGGCAAAGCGAAAGTAAGTCGCATCAACGAAAAAGTGTTTATGGGCAAGGACATTTTGCACGTGGGCATTTGGCGTAAGGGTGATGAACGAATGATCTACAACCTCGTTTATAGTGACGGCAAGGGCGGAATTACATATGCCAAGCGTTTTGCCATGCCTGCGATTACCCGTGACAAAGAATATAATCTTGACATGGGAAATCCCAATAGCAAGGTGCACTACCTGAGTGCCAATCCAAATGGAGAAGCAGAAGTTGTTGAAGTGAAGTTGACACCGGCAAGTTCGGCACGGAAGAAAATATTTGATTTTGATTTTTCAGAATTGGAAGTGAAGGGGAGAGGGGTACGAGGTAACATGATTACTAAATATCCTGTGCGCAAAGTTGATTTTAAAGAATCGCGAGGCTCGACATTAAGCGGATTGGATTTGTGGTTTGATGAGGCAAGCGGCCGATTGAATAAAGATAAGCGTGGTAAATATGTTGGAAAATTTGATGGAGATGATCAGATCATTGCTATTACGAAAAGTGGTGCTTACAAAATTACGAGCTATGAATTGACGAATCGCTACGAACCAGAAAAAACTATTCTAGTGCAGAAGTACAACCCTAAAAAAGTGGTTACAGCTGTTTATTTGGATGGCGAAAGCAAACAGTATTTTGTTAAACGATTCTCAATCGAGACCAACACGTTAGATAAAGAATTTGGGTTTATTTCCGAGGGCATTGGCTCGCGGTTGGATTATGCCAGTACTTCGGATTCGCCAGAGATTGAAATGGACGTGGTGAAAGGAAAAGGGAAGGAGAAAGAGACGGAAGTGGTAAGTCTAGAGGAGATTGTGGATGTAAAGGGCTGGAAGGCCTTGGGAAATCGATTGTCACAACACAAGGTGACTAAAATAAAGTCACTAGAAGATCCTGATGAAACTGGTTTTGAAGAGGGCGACTCCGATAACGATGTGGCGACTGTTGAAACCTCAAAAAGTTCTCAACCGTCAAAAAAAAAATGGGAAGAACCAGAGGAGGGGGAGCAAGCAAGTCTCTTCGAGGAAAGCCAGTCACAAGCAAGTCAAAGCCAGCCGCTCGTCAACGGCCAGCCGCCAAAGCCAAAGGAAAAAAAGCCAACAGCAGAGCAAGCAAACCTCTTCGAGGAAAATCAAAGTCAAAAAAAGGAAGTAAAAAAAGACGATGATGAAATGGGATATACCCCTGGACAGACCGTTGAATTGGATTTTTAAAAGGGCAAAATGAAATTGTTGACAACTGTATTTTTTTCAATGTTAGCGATAGCTGCATCCGGCCAAGAGATAACTGTGCAAGGAGATGTGATCGATGCATTGACCAGAAAGCACATCAAGTCGACAATTCGTTATAAAAGCTACCCTACTGGCGGGATATCCGGAAGGTCCAGTGATAGCACGTTTTCATTTACCATCTTCGGCTCGTCCAAATATCAGGTTACTGCTGACGCGGATGGCTATATTCCACAAACCATAATAGTTGATCCAAAGGAAGCCGTGAGCAACGTTATAGATAGGGATATTTCATTGACATCTACCGGTCGAGCCATTCGATTGGAGCACCTTATTTTTGAAATGGGGAGAGCCGTCATCAACCCCAAATCATATACGAGTTTGGATGAGGTGGTAGCGATGATGAAGGACAATACGAAGGTGGTCATCCAATTGGAAGGTCACACCGACAATATTGGAAATGCAGAAAAAAATATGGAGCTATCTCGAGACAGGGTTGAAGCTGTAAAGAAGTATTTAACATCTAAAGGAGTTTCAAAAGACCGGGTAAAGACAAAAGCTTTTGGTGGAACGCAGCCATTGTCTACCGAAGGAACAGAACAGGCAAAAGCACTCAATAGACGTGTAGAGATGCGGGTGCTAAAAGATTAGATCACACCAATTTTTTTTCAACGTTGTCACTATTCTAGTTCGTCAGCAATGCAACTTCATCTGGTTCAACCTCTTCAAATATTTTGAAGTGCGCAAGTTTTCTAAAAATTTCAGCGCTTGGTCGCGGGGTTCTTTCTTTTGTGTCCAGATTACATTCATAAAGTCCAAATCGTTTTGTGGGCCCAAGGTTCCATTCAAAATTGTCCCAGGTACTCCAGTGATAATACCCACGGATGTCTATGCCATCTTGCAATGCCTGATGTAAAATCTTAGCGTAGTCGCCAATCGATTGTTGCCTAAGTTCATCGGTCTGCTGACAAATCCCATTTTCAGTGATGATGATTGGCTTTCGATACTTTTTCCAATACCGATCAATACAAGTCCGCATTCCCTCCGGGTGATACTCCCACATATCGTCATGAACCACACCTAACTTTTTCATTTTGTCGGGTGTTTCCAAATAGGTAATGGGCATGGGGTCATGTGGGATGCGCGCATAATAGCTCATGCCAAAGAAATCAACTTTGGTAAATCGATCGGGCACCCACTCCATAAACCACCAGTCACTTAGTTTGGAGGTAAACCAGCCCAATGTATTTTCTGCCGAGAAGATCGTTGTGTTGTTTGAAACACCAACGGGCTGATGTGGGAATTTTTCTTTGATGTAGTCGTACACTAAATCATGTGCCTTGCCCATGTTTTTTACGGCCGTGGCGGCCAAAACAGGATTTGTTTTGAAAGGCGGAAAGGCACCAGTAATCCATCCGAAACTGGCATATACATTCGGCTCGTTAAATGTATTCCAGTAGCTCACATAATCGCCAAATTGATCAACCACCTTTTTGGCGAAGTCCACCCAGTAATGAATGTTTGCTTCTTTTTCCCAACCGCCCATTTTAGCAAACCAAACAGGATTTGTAAAGTGGTGAAGCACCATCATGATTTTCACACCTCGCTGTTGTAGCTCCTCCAACAGACTAATATAGTGGTGCACAGTTTCTGCATGTAGCCCATCCATCGGCTGACGTTGCAGTTTACTCCACATCATGCCCATTCTATAATTGGGTGCCAGCGATGAAATGATTTCCACATCTTCTCGCCAGCGCATTTCGTGGTCTGTCGTTCGGTCGAGAACGTAACCGTCTTTTGACTTCACCCCTTGCCAATCATGTTCAAAAGCAGTCTCGATCTGCGCGGCTGCAGTGCTGGTGCCGAATATGAAGTCTGACGGAAAGACGTATTGCATTTTTTTAAATTGCCTTCAAAAATAGACAATGAATTGATTTTGAATACTTCTTATTTACTTTTGAACTCACAAAATGGATCAAAACAAGCAGAATCAACTAGTCGTTGATCACCTCCTACAATTTGTTACCGATCGAAGGCGAGCTGTGATGGAACAGGTGTTAAGTCAGCGCACACGCCACATCACGTTAGTTTTAGAAGACATTTATCAATCCCAAAATGCCAGCGCAGCCGTTAGAACTTGTGAGTGTTTGGGTATTCAAGACCTTCATGTAGTCGAAAAACAAAGTAGTTATTCAGTCAATAAGAAAGTATTGAAAGGTTCAAATAAGTGGATGAGTATCCTGAAGTACAAAGAAAAAAATCAAGATAACACACTGTTGTGTTACCAACAGTTGCGTTCGTCCGGTTATAAAATTTTGGTTACCGACCCTTCGCCCGATGGAATTCCAATTACCGAAGTGCCTATTGATCAAAAGATTGCCTTGGTCATGGGCAATGAACTAGAGGGAATATCAGAGGTGGCATTAAAAAATGCCGATCAGAAAGTGAACATTCCCATGTTTGGATTTACGGAGAGCTTTAACATATCGGTAAGTGCGGCCGTATGCCTTCATACACTTGTATCCAAGCTTCGCCATTCGGATGTAGCCTGGCAATTGGAAAAACCGGAAGTGGAGCAACTACGCCTTGAATGGCTTCGCAAAATGGTGCGAAGGTCAGATCTTTTAGAGGAAGAGTTTCTTCGTTCGATTCGCTAGATTTGTGGTGGCTTTAACAAAGGAAGAATGAGATATTTCTGGAGGATTGTGATAAAGGGGATCCTTTGGGCCGGATTGTTAGCTGCTCTTTTTGTACTTGGTGCCAATATTTGGGTGGTGACTAGCACACGAGATAGAATCGTGTCATCGATCGATGAACTTCCTATGAAAAGTGTGGCGTTGGTGTTAGGCACCAGCAACAAACTTGTTGATGGTTCGCCCAATCCTTATTTTTTAGAACGAATTCAACTCGCGGCCGATTTGTTTCGGCAGGGTAAGATTTCCCACTTTATTCTCAGTGGCGACAATCGATCGAAATACTACAATGAACCAATAGAAATGCAAAAAGCCTTGGTCAGGTTAGGCGTTCCAGATAGTTTGATTACACTTGACTTTGCCGGTTTGAGAACACTCGATTCCATTGTTAGAAGCAAACAGATCTTCGGACAAAATAAAATTGTGATTGTTACCCAGTCTTTTCATTGTTACCGGGCGTTGTTCATTAGCAAATTTTATGACATCGATGCAGTGACATTGTTGACTTCAGACCCAGATCCGCATATGTCACTTCGGGTGAATATCAGAGAATGGTTTGCCCGAGCAAAAGCCGTTACTGATTTATATGTTTTCAATACCACTCCGCGTCACTTAGGCAATCCGGAGCCACTTAATTAAGGCGTGAAACCCAAAAATCAGAAATGCCGTTACTAAACGCGTTCTAAACAGCAAGAAATTATTTATGTTTGCGGTCATTTATTTGTTTTGAAGGTCTTATCGTGAGAAAAAGAGTTTTCTATTCTTTTATTCTATTATTTTCTGTTTGCGCACTTGCCTATGGGCAAGAGACAATTATCACGGGAAAAGTGACAGACGCAGCTTCTGGCGATCCCATTCCTTTTGTAAACGTAGTTTTTAAAGGCACATCGGTCGGCATGACCACCGATTTTGACGGGAAATTCAAAGTACGATCGTTGTCGCTGTTGAAGAGTGATTCTATTGTAGCCTCTTATATTGGATACAAACCACGTTCTAAGAAATTCAAGAAAGGTGTTACACAGGTAATCAACTTCCAGTTGCAGGAAGATGTAACCAATCTACAAGAGGTGGTAATCAAATCAGGAGAGAATCCAGCGTTTCCTATCATGCGAAAAATCATTGATAACAAGAGTATCAACGACAAGCGTAGGCTTTCGGGCTATGAGCATGATACATATTCAAAAATGGAGATTGATGCAGACAACATTTCCGCTAAACTTCGTGAGAAGAAGGTCATGAAGAAAATCGCGCAAGTGCTCGATAGCTTGGATCGGATCGCTGGAGAAGATGGAAAACCAATTTTACCGCTGTTTATTTCCGAAAGTGTTTCTAAAATTTACTATCGCGACAATCCAAGCTTAAAAAAAGAATTTATTTCAAAGAGTAAACTCACCGGTGTAATGGGTGATGACTATGGGGATCTTCTTTCGCAGATGATTGGCCCCTCTATGCAGGATTATAATTTTTATATGAACTGGCTCAACTTCGGCAAAAAGTCTTTTGTGTCACCGATTGCAGATGGATGGAGGGCCTATTATGACTATGAGTTACTCGATAGTGCGATGCTTGGGAGGCACTTTTGTTATCGCATTGATTTTTTCCCTAAAAGTGAGCAATCATTGGCATTTGTTGGCACGATGTGGATTACAAAACAAGAATTTGCCATTAAGCAGATCGATGCTACGATGGGCAATAAGGCCGATATAAATTTCATAGAGAAAGTAAAAGTTCAGCACGAATATGAGCAAGTAGAGGGTGGTGCATGGCTTCCCTCTAAAGCCCGTGTGCTTATAGACGTGGGTGAACTTTCCAGTAACTCTGCAGGCTTACTCGCTAAGTTCTATGTGAGCAATAAGAATTTTGTGGTAAACCAACCAAAGCCAAGTTCCTTTTTCGACCGTGCTATAGAGAAATCAGAAGAGGCTAATTTGGAGGAAGAAGAAAAAGTGTGGGACACCCTTCGCCACGAGCCTCTGACGGCTAGCGAGAAGAATGTATATCAGATGATTGATACAATCCGTAACATTCCAATTGTGAGGTCCTATATCGATGTGCTGAAGCTAATCATAAACGGATATTACAAAACAGGTAAAGTCTTTGTTGGCCCGTATTTGGGATTGCTCGCTTGGAATGACCACGAAGGATTCCGCGTGCAGGCGGGATTCAAAACGAATATAAAGTTCAGCAGAAAATGGGTGTTGGGTGCACAGCTAGCCTATGGTTTTCACGATGAACAAGTAAAATATCAGGCGTTTGTTAAGCGAATATTAAACCGAAAGCAGTGGACTACCATAAGCTTTCGAGCGCGGCATGAAATCAACAGATTGGGTCTGGATGAAGATTATGTCACAGAGTTTCCGCTCTTCAAATATGCCAGCCGGTGGGGCAGATATGATAAAAGCTTCTACTACAACGAGTATCGAGCCACTTTTGAGCGCGAGCTCTTTAAAGGGTTTATGCAGCAAGTTGTCGTGCGGCAATCTGATTTTGATCCCACTTATCCATTCGCCTACTACACGAATCCTTTTGATATTGGAGCTTCTCCAGTGTCTAGAACTTTTCAAACTACCGAGATATTTTTCGAATCAAGGTACGCAAGAGATCAGATTTTTCTTCAGAATGATAATGACCGAATTGGATTGGAGTCAAAAAGATGGCCGGTTTTCACCGTTCGGTATACCCATGGGTTTAAATCAGAATTTGGCGATTTTACCTATGATAAGGTGCGCGTCAACATCACCAAGAGAGTTAAGATGGGGCCGTTAGGGAATGGATACTTGAACCTTACAGGCGAACAAGTTTTTGGACGAGTTCCCTACCCGTTGCTGGGAGTTCATCTTGGAAACGAGGCGAGAATCTATGCGCCAATTGCTTTTAATATGATGCGATTTGGCGAGTTTGCTAGCGAACGGTATGCATCCATACAGTACAGACAAAATTTTGAGGGGTTGCTTTTAAACAGGTTGCCATTGATCCAGAAACTAAAATGGAGACTGCTCGCCACGGCTAATGTACTTGTTGGTGATCGCGGATCAGCAAATAACGCTTTGGTTTTTCCCGCACCGGTTGACAAACCACAATATGAGACGTATGCCCTCAACCCAGAAAAACCCTATATGGAATTGGGCTACGGAGTTGAGAATATTTTTAAATTCCTTCGAATCGACATTATTCACAGGCTCAACTACCTCAATGTACCCAATAGCCGACCTATCGGAATTTTCATTACGGCTCAATTGCAACTCTAGGTTAGCTTCCTTTTTTCTTTGTTACCCGTTCATTGGGTGCTTTTAAAACCGCATATTTGCACTCCGAAAAAATCGAATTGGAATGAGTACTTTAAAAATTACGTTACCCGATGGTTCCATCAAGGAATTACCTGTCGGGGTAACTGGGATGGAGATCGCCAGAGGCATCAGCGAAGGCTTGATGCGTAATGCCCTGTCTATCGAAGTGAATGGTGAGATTTGGGATCTGAACAGATCTATCACTGTTGATGCGGCTATTAAAATATTTACCTGGAACGACAAGGGAGGTAAGTATGCTTTCTGGCATTCTTCTGCTCACTTGTTTGCTGAAGCGCTCGAAGCACTTTATCCAGGAGTTAAGTTCGGCATTGGCCCACCTATCGAAAATGGTTTTTATTACGATGTTGATTTAGGTGATACACCTTTTGGCGATGAGGAGTTATTGGCCGTAGAAAAAAAGATGATTGAGTTGGCGAAGGTCAACAATGCGTTCGTTCGAAGGGATGTTTCGAAAAGAGAAGCGCTTGAATATTTCACACAAAAAGGAGATCCCTATAAATTGGAATTGATCGATGGCTTGCATGATGGCTCGATCACCTTTTATCAGCAAGGCAATTTCGTGGACTTGTGCCGTGGACCGCATATCCCAACTACTGGGCCTATCAAAGCGATCAAATTACTAAGTGTAGCTGGTGCGTATTGGCGTGGAGATGAAAAAAATAAAATGCTCAAGCGCATTTACGGCATTACATTCCCCAAGCAAAAGGAGCTGGAGGAGTATCTGTTCATGTTGGAGGAGGCTAAGAAGCGTGACCACAGAAAGTTAGGAAAGGAACTAGAGTTGTTTGCTTTTTCAGAGAAGGTGGGGATGGGGTTGCCGTTGTGGTTGCCTAAAGGGACAGTTTTACGAGAACGCCTCGAACAATTTATGCGCAGAGCCCAGGTAAAGGCAGGGTACGATCCGGTAGTCACTCCGCACATTGGCAGCAAACAGTTGTATGTTACATCTGGTCACTATGAAAAATACGGGAAGGATTCTTTTCAGCCTATCCGTACACCTGACGAAAGTGAAGAGTTCTTGTTGAAACCAATGAACTGCCCACACCATTGCGAGATATATAAAACGAAGCCGCGCTCCTACAAGGATTTGCCGATTCGTTATGCGGAATTTGGAACGGTGTATCGTTACGAGCAGAGCGGAGAGCTACATGGCTTGACACGAGTGCGTGGTTTTACGCAAGACGATGCCCATATTTTTTGCAGACCCGATCAGGTGAAGCAAGAATTTGTGAAAGTAATAGACTTGGTTCTTTTTGTTTTCAAATCATTGGGTTTTGAAAACTATACGGCACAAGTTTCATTGCGCGATCCGGAAAACAAGGCAAAGTATATTGGCGATGATGAATTGTGGGACAAAGCTGAGCGAGAAATTCAGGAGGCCGCTGATGAGCGTGGTTTGAGTACTGTAGCCGTAAAGGGCGAAGCGGCTTTCTATGGTCCTAAGCTAGACTTTATGGTGAAGGATGCGCTGGGCAGAAGTTGGCAGTTAGGCACCATTCAAGTTGATTATCAGCTGCCACAGCGTTTTGAGCTGGAATATGTGGGAGCAGATAATCAAAAGCATATGCCGGTCATGATTCATCGTGCGCCATTTGGCTCTTTGGAGCGTTTTGTTGCGGTTTTGATAGAACATTGTGCTGGCAATTTCCCGCTTTGGTTGGCACCCGAACAATTTTCAGTATTGCCAATTTCAGAAAAGTTTAACGACTACGCTCAAAAGGTGGTAGATACATTAAAAGAGAGTGACATCCGTGGTTTCTTGGACGATCGGGACGAGAAAATAGGCCGAAAAATACGAGACTCAGAAGTGAAAAAGGTACCTTTTATGCTGATCGTTGGCGAGAAAGAGGCTTTAGAGGGAAAAATTTCGGTAAGAAGACATGGGGGAGAAGATAAGGGTTCAATGCTCCTGACGGACTTTGTTTCTTCTTTTTCAAAGGAATTTGGTCTTCCAAGCTTGTAATTCAAAATTCAATTTTTAAGACGTAACGGTCAAATTTGGTTCAATTTAGAGCCTTTGATTTTGAATCTTGAAGCAATAACTATTTTGAAAAGAGTAAAAAAGAGCGATATTTGCAGCCTGTTTTCAAAAAGTAACGAACTTAAACCCAACGAGTGGCAATATTTCAAGGTGGTAGTCGCCCCGGTAACAAACCTTTTGTAAGAGGTGCAAGGCGAGTAGTGGAGGAACCTTATCGTGTAAACGAGCGGATTCTAGCACAAAAAGTAAGGGTGGTAGGAGAGAACATCAAAGTGGATGTTTACCCCACTTCGGTAGCTATCAAACTTGCCCAAGAGCAAGGTTTGGATCTGGTGGAAATTTCACCCAATGCAGACCCTCCAGTTTGTAAAGTGGTTGATTACTCGAAGTTTAAGTACGAGCAAAAGAAAAAACAGAAGGAAATTAAGGCTCATGCGCAAAAGACGGTTTTGAAAGAAATTCGTTTTGGGCCAAATACAGACGAGCATGACTTCAATTTTAAGGTGAAGCATGCCGAAAACTTTTTGAAGGAAGGAGCCAAGGTCAAATCCTATGTTCATTTTGCCGGACGCTCAATTGTGTACAAGGAACGTGGAGAGATTTTGCTGCTCAAATTTGCGACAGCACTTGAGGAGTTGGGAAAAGTGGAGCAGATGCCAAAATTGGAAGGAAAGAGAATGTATTTGTTAATGGCCCCAAAGGGTAAGAAGTAATAAAGTTTAACTGAGAGTAAAATGCCAAAAGTAAAAACAAAATCAGGTGCCAAGAAAAGGTTTAAAGTAACAGGTACCGGTAAGATCAAGCGCAAGAGTGCTTTTAAAAATCACATCTTGACCAAAAAAGGAACAAAGCAAAAAAGAAGATTGAGCAAAATGACAGTCGTTAGCAAAGGCGATACGAATAACGTAAAGGCCATGCTTCCTTATTTGTTATAAAGATATTCCGCCTCAGGCGGATAGTTTAGTTTTATGTTTCACCGGTTTTTGGCAGCGAAGTAGTCTGAAATAGAGACTCGCCAACGGCCATAAAGTAAAAAACAATGCCACGTTCAGTAAACAGTGTAGCATCCCGCGCAAGGCGCAAGAGATTCATGGAGTTAGCCAAAGGTTACTTTGGCCGTAAGAAGAATGTTTGGACAGTAGCCAAAAATGCAATTGAAAAAGGGTTGGTGTATGCCTACCGCGATCGTAAAGCAAAAAAGAGAGAATTCCGCTCACTTTGGATTGCTCGTATCAATGCAGGTTCTCGTCTTCATGGAATGTCCTATTCAGAATTTATGGGCAAAGCCAAAAAGTCAAACATCGATTTAAATCGCAAGGTATTGGCCGATCTAGCAATGAACCATCCAACTGCTTTCGAGGCAGTAGTAAAAAAATTGAAGTAAATTTAGAAGATCAAAAATGAGGGGCTTTCGCCCCTTTTTTTATTTCCAAGTCATGACGCGATCTAAGAAGATGTTTATAGCTCTCTCTATCTGTGTTCTTGGAGGGCTTGCCTATTTTAGCTACGATATAAGTTCAAAAACCACCTTTCCTGGCTCCAAGTCGCAGCTAAAAGAAAGGCTTAGGAAGCAATATTTGGTACCAGATTCTCTCAAGGCAGATACTTCCAAAGCGGTTCAACGCCCTTAAATGCAATTCATCCAGAAGAAAGCCAATTAGGCGTAGCCCAGTTTTCTTTTCTACACGCTCCTTTTATGTTTACATCAGATTAAAGCCAACTATAGACAGGATTATCCCCCGGGGTCAAGGACTCTGGGGGATTTTCTTTTTTGGACAGTTTTCTAAACAAGTCCGTATCCGGATCCAGAGCCAAAAAACTCACAGGCGTCATAGTAGTAAACTCGAAGCATTTCTCCATTTTTGTATAGGATCAAACGTAACTCAACCCAAATGACACGTATAATTTGCCTTTTGTTCATCGTACTGGCGGTAGGTTGTACAAACAATGATATCAATAAGAAGTTTGATTGTTCAACTTCTGATCTCGCTATTGCGTTAGCAAGCAAAACCAATACGACCAGTTGTAAGGCCATTGATGGGAAACTCTCGGTAAGCGCCACCGGAGGCAAGGCACCCTATGATTTTAGTTTGAATGGGGGCGCTTTTCAGACGAATACTGAATTTGCAAACCTTGGACCTGGCACTTATAATGTAATAGTGCAGGATGCAAATGGTTGTAAGGTGACGTCAGTTGAGATAGAAGTTAGTGCGGCCAACTCAAATCTGGATGCATCTAAAGTGATTGTGAGCAATAGCCAATGCCTAAATCCGAATGGCTCTATTACGGTGATTGCTTCAGGCGGCACCGGTCCCTACGCCTTTCAATTTGGAACTGGTGGATTTGGGACTAACAATGTTTTTAGTAACCTCAAGGCAGATCAATATGCCATTGTCGTGAAGGACGCCAATGACTGTTTGAAAACGATCAACGCAATCGTGCCTCGTGTAAATACAAATACAGTTTATTCGAGTTCCATAAAACCCATCTTGGATGCTAGTTGCAATCTAGCTTCTTGCCATGGGTCAGGAACAGGGTCAAGAGATTGGACCAATTTCTCAAACTTAAAAAGTAAGGCTGCCAATGTGAAAGCAAGAACCGCTAACCGCAGTATGCCTATTGGCAGTGTGGCTCCATTGACGCAGGCTCAAATTGATTTGATAGGGTGTTGGGTCGATGATGGCGCTCCTGAAAACTAGATTTAAAAATCAGCACAGATGAAAACTATTGCAATTCTTCTTTTTGTTTTATCGGGGTCTTGGTGCGCTGCTCAGAAAATGACGGCTGAAAAAACCTTTGTTTCCTTCTTTTCGAAAGCTTCGATTGAAGACATTAAAGCTGAGAACACCAAGGCCATGAGTATCTTTAACAGCGAGACAATGGATATAGTGTTTTCCATTCCTATCAAAGATTTTGAATTTGATAAGGCGTTGATGAAAGAACATTTTAATGAGAAATATCTGGAGTCAGAGAAGTTTCCGAAAGCAACTTTCTCAGGGAAAGTGACCGGTTTTTCAAAAGAGTCTAAGGGTGAACAGGCCGCAACGGCAAAAGGCAAAATGACGATACATGGGGTATCACGTGAAATTGAAGTGCCGGGGGTAATCACGATTGAAGGCGGAAGGGTTGTAGTAAAAGCCGTTTTTAAAATTAAACTCGCAGACTATGAGGTAACAATACCTCAGCTACTTTGGAAGAATATTGCAGAAGAAGTGGAAGTGAAAATTGATTTTGTATACAAGGCTCCTTAATTAACTAAAAATTATTAACAGATGAAGCAAAGTTTATGGTTAGCTCTGATGGCATTCTCCTTGCCTTTGTTTTCCCAAGATGAGTTACTAAAGGAATTGGAACAAAGCGAGAAGCCAAAGGTTGAATACACATCTTCCACTTTCAAGGGTTCGCGTCTGGTGAATGGACAAACCGTAGAAACCAAGGGGAAAGGAGAGCTTGAGTTTATCTTTTCCCATCGATTTGGCGCTATCAATAGTGGTTCTTATAATCTTTTTGGGTTGGATCAAGCCTATGTCCGTTTGGGTTTAGAGTATGGTATCACCGACCATTTAGGCGTTGGATTTGGGCGAAACTCAGTAGACAAGACGATGGATGGCTATTTGCGCTATCGCTTTTTGCGCCAAAGTTCAGGAGCGCGAAATATGCCGGTTACGGTTACAGCATTCGTCAACGGAGCGATAAGAACTTCGCCTCAGGAGTTGCCAGCAGGATCTATCTATAGCGATCGATTGTCTTACACCGGTCAGTTGTTGATCGCGAGAAAATTTTCGCCTGGATTGTCACTTCAACTAATGCCAACGATTATCCATCGCAACGCGGTTGACAAAACGACTGAAGACAACGACCTTATTGCACTGGGTATGGGTGGTCGATTAAAAATTACCAGAAGCATTGCCCTGACATCCGAGTATTACTACCGAATGAGCGTGAAGGATGGCAATCAATTCCGTAATTCCCTGGGTGTAGGGATTGATATCGAAACCGGTGGTCATGTCTTTCAACTGGTGCTAACTAATGCCCAAGGGATTACAGAGCGAGCCTTTATAGGGGAGACAACGGGAGATTTTTTTGCGGGAGATATCCACCTCGGTTTCAATGTTACACGCACATTCCAATTAAAAAGAAGGAAATAGCGACTTGCTGTTGTTGATATAATCTTCGGGTTATTTAGCTTTAGGATTTTATCGACCTCCATTTGCTGCTCGCTTCCATTATTGCCTATCTGCTGCTCACGATTCTCATTGGATACTGGGCCTCGAGGAAAGTAAAAACCTCTGGTGATTTTATGTTGGCGGGCAGAAGCTTGCCTATTTTTCTCAGCGCCTCGGCATTGTTCGCTACCTGGTTCGGATCTGAAACTGTATTTGGTGCTTCTTCTGAATTCTTAAAAGGCGGCTTGTATTCAGTGATCGAAGATCCTTTTGGTGCTGCCTTATGCTTGTTGCTTTTCGGATTGTTTTTTGCGCGCAAGTTGTACAACATGAATTTGCTCACGCTAGGGGATTTTTTTAAAGTCCGTTTTGGCAATCGTACTGAGTTAGTAGCCAGTTTTTTTCTGGCGCCACCTTACGTTGGATATATCGCAGCACAATTGGTTGCCATGGGTTTAATCATCAATGTGGTGACTGGTTTAGAGGTTTGGCAGGGCGTTGTTATTTCCTCTTTTGTGGTCACTTTCTATACTTACATCGGAGGCATGTGGGCGATCTCGATCACGGATTTCTTTCAGAGTATTGTTATCGTTGTTGGATTGCTGGCGTTAGCTATCCTATTAGCAAACAAAGCGGGCGGGGTTACAGTCATACTACAAGAGGTACATCCTTCTACGTTTCGATTTCTGCCAAGCTGGGATTTCAAAGAAGTAATGCTCTATCTGGCGGCTTGGTCTGTGTTGGGCCTTGGCTCGCTACCCTCACAAGATATCTTCCAACGCGTGATGTCATCAGGCTCGCAGAAGATTGCTGTTCGTTCGTGCTTTATCGCAGCGGGCCTTTATCTTACCGTTGCGATGTTACCTCTTTTCATAGGCTTATGTGCCAAGCATCTTTATCCTCAAACTACGGGTGGCGATGCTCAATTGGCTTTGCCTAACATGGTGCTAGCCCATGCAAGCCTCCCCATCCAGATACTTTTTTTTGGTTCTCTGTTGTCGGCCATTATGAGTACAACCAGTTCTGCTATACTTGCACCAGCTGCTATTTTTTCTGAGAACCTGATAAAACCGTTATCAAAAGGCGGGCTAAAAGACAAGCAACTACTAGTCATTACCCGAATGTGTGTACTAGGTTTTGCAGGGGTGGCTACGGTGATGGCTTGCATACGAACCAATATTTACGAGCTTGTAGGTGAATCCTCAATCTTGAGTTTGGTTTCGCTACTTGCGCCACTCGTATTGGGTTTGTATTGGAAAAGAGCGAACGGCAACGGAGCATTGCTTGCTATGGTGCTTGGAACCATTACACTGATTTTCTTTTCTTTATACGATATTGGTTGGCCTGCCCTGATACCGGCCACTTCGGTCAGCTTTTTGGCAATGATTGGCGGTAGCTTATTTTTGAAAACTAAAGAATTAGTATGACGAAAATTGAATTGCGTAGAACAGACAACGACCTGCGTATGGAGGCCGTAAATGACTTGGGGCACACCGTTGTAATGGACGGCTCGCCAGCCGATGGAGGGCACGATAGCGGATTCCGCCCCATGCAAATGCTTTTGGCAGCGATGGGCGGGTGCAGTGCAGTGGATATCGTTTCTATCTTAAGAAAACAGCGAGAAGACCTAAAAGATATTAAGATTACGGTCACAGGAGAGCGAGAAAAAGGCGCGGTTCCATCTCCCTATACAGAGGTGCATGCCCATTTTAGACTATATGGGGATATTGATTTTGAGAAAGCGAATAAAGCTGTTGCTCTGTCGGTCGGAAAATATTGCTCAGTCGCCAAGACGTTGGAAAAAACCGCAAAAGTCACATTTAGCGTTGAGGTAATAAACAACAATTGATAAAATGGAAGAACCAGGAAATTTTGAGACAGATGCCATTCGTGCTCAAGCAGAACGCACTGACTTTCGCGAGCACTCGGTACCATTGTATCTAACATCTAGTTTTGTTTTTGACGATGCCGAGCAGGCGCGTGCCTTGTTCGCAGATGAAGTTCCGGGAAATATCTACACTCGATTTTCGAATCCCAACAATACTGAGCTCATTAACAAGCTGCGCTTGCTAGAGGGCACCGAAGATGGAATTGCCACTGCTTCCGGCATGGCTGCCATGTATTGCAGTATGGCTGCCCTGCTAAAGTCTGGTGATCACGTACTAGCTTCCCGGTCGGTGTTTGGCTCTACTCACCAGATATTGAATACACTTTTCCCTCGTTTCAATATTTCGCATACCTATGTCGACTTGAATGATCCATCGAGTTGGGAGAGTAAGATTCAGCCAAACACAAGAATGATTTTTGTTGAAACACCCTCAAACCCTGCGTTGGATATTATCGACCTTGAATGGCTTGGAAAATTGGCAAACAGGCATAAGGTAATCTTGAATGTAGACAACTGTTTCGCCACTCCCTATTTGCAAAATCCTGCAAAGTGGGGTGCACATTTAGTTACTCATTCGGCAACAAAATTTATTGATGGGCAAGGACGAGTAATTGGGGGAGCCATCTTGGGCAGAAAGGATCTCATTAAGGAGATTCGTTTTTTTGCGAGGCACACGGGTCCATCGATGTCTCCGTTCAACGCGTGGGTACTTTCCAAGAGCCTTGAAACTTTGGCCGTTCGTATGGACAGGCATTGTGACAATGCCTACATCGTTGCTCAACATTTACAGAGTGACGCCCAGGTGGAGTATGTAAAGTACCCGTTCCTTCCTTCGCACCCTCAGTTCGAATTAGCCAAAAAACAGATGCGATTAGGTGGGGGAGTGGTGACTTTTGAAGTAAAGGGTGGAATTGAACGGGGCAGAAAATTTTTGAATTCGTTGAAGATGCTATCCCACTCTGCTAACTTAGGAGATACGAGAACGATTGCCACCCATCCTGCCTCCACTACCCATTCAAAATTATCAGAGGCTGAGCGTCTTGCTGTAGGCATCACTCCGGGACTAATACGAGTATCTGTAGGGCTCGAAAATATAAATGATATTATGGCAGATATTGATCAGGCTTTATTGGTAAGTCAATAAAGGCCACCAATAACAGAGACTAGTCTTTCTTCTCGGCCTTTTTTTCTTTTAGATAATCAACATAGCCCAAAGCGGCAGCAAAGCCGATGATAACTGCCAGGATGATTACGAAAAGATTAGCACCGTCTGCTACGTTTTGATGGAAGAACATAAAGCGTGTCTTTAGGATTCAAAGGTAGTAAAATTACAATACGATCTCAGTTGGGAAAGTGATGTTTTTTTCAACACCTAAATCTGTAATTCAAGTTTGTTTTTTCTCAGAACATCAATGATGAAAGTAATGTGGTCAGCGAGCTCCACCCCAAATAGTTCTATTCCTTTATATACTTCGTCCCTTTCTACTTTAGCAGCAAATCCCTTGTCTTTTAATTTTTTGACGACAGATTTCGCTTCAAGCCCTGCAACCCCATCTGGTCTGACTTGGGCGCAGGCGACAATAAATCCGGTCAATTCATCACATGCCAATAGTGCTTTGTCAAGGGCTGTTTCATAGGGTACATTCCATTTTGTGTAATGAGCGGAGATTGCATGCGCGACTTCGGTCTCGCCAAGTGTTTTTAATTTTTCAACAATTATTTGGGGGTGTTTTTCGGGAAATGCTTCATAATCGGCATCGTGCAAATGACCAGCAATTGCCCACTGTTGTTTATTTTGGCCAAGTTTATCTGCGTAGGCCTCCATCACTAACTCGAGCGTGCGCATATGTCGCAACAAACTCAAGCTTTTTGTCATTGACCCAAGTAGCATTCTCGCTTCCTCCCGCGACATTATCTACTTTTTACTTTTCTTTTTTGAAAAGTAAAGATTTACTAGTGACACAATTACAATAACACCAAGAACGATGGACGTGATTGCCAATCGGGCATGGCGCAATTCCATACTATTCAATTCTTCCTTTGTTTTTAGCGCCTCTAGCTCTTTCTCACGTTCCTGCAAATCGAGTGCTATCTCCATCTGAGCAATCTTGCGCGAGCTTTCCTCTCCAAAAATTTTCTCTTTAACGCCATCATAGCGAACCATCGTTTCATAGGCCTCTTTCATCTTATTCTGTTTCGCAAAGTTATAGGCCATACTCTTCAAGATATTTGGCTCGTAGACAAAAGCCTGCAACTGACCACTCAATAACAGAGCGCTATCCAAATAGGCCTGCGCTTTTAAGCCTTGGCCGGCACGTGCATATACTTCGCCCAAATTTGCTAAAAGGTTCAAGACGGTTAGCTTATTTTCTTCTTTTTTAGCCACAACTAACGCCTTTTCGTAGTACCCAACAGCTCGTTGATAGTTTCCTTGTCTGAAATAAATATTTCCAATATTGTTCTGAGGATCGGAATACATCTTCCCCGATTTTTGACTGAGTTGCAATGCTTGAGAATAATATTTGAGTGCTTGTTCGTACAACTGAAGGTCACTGTGCAAATTGCCCAGATTATTCATGGAGAAAATCAATTTTGTCTGATCGCCTAATTCGGTAAATTGAGCATGCGCGTCTTCAAAATATTTCATCGCTTGCCCGTAATCCTTTTTCATTGAATAGATGGTTCCGATATTACTTTTGGTAGTGGCTATCCCATCCTTATTTTTGAGCTTATCGTAAATCCGAAGGGAGATAAGGTAATACTCAAGTGACTTGTCTAAGGCACCTTGGCTACGGTAGGCCACACCGAGGTTGTTATAAGAGGCAGCCATACCCTTTTTATCGTCAATTTCGGTTGCCAATGTCAGTGCTTCGCGGGTGTATCCAATCGCTTTCACCGGATCGGAATTCATATACGCCCTAAACAGTTCGTTTAACGTCTTAACCCTCAGGTCGCCTTTTGCCGCCTTCAAAACATTCTCAAGACTGTCAATTGGATTGGCATACAATAGATTAGAAACAACGAATAGACAAACAAACAGGCATTTTTTCATAGGTGGCTTTACCTTACAAGCTCTAAAAATAAGACTTTCTTTCCTAAAATTAGAATCTCTTTTTGATTGGGTTAAGACCCCCTATTCTGTAAATTGACAAACCATTTGAAGTCTGTTAACATGACAAAATCATTAATTACATTTTTTCTCTTTTTTTCGGGCCAATTGGTTGCTCAAAATCCTGTTTCCGATAAGTCGATCAGGGAACCCATCGACCGTCTTTTCCTTGGGATGGCGCGTGGAGACAGCGTCATGGTTCACAGTTGTTTTGCAGGACAGGTTACGATGGCAACCATTTCAAAAGGAAAAACAGGGCAGCCAAGTATTCGGTATCAGAATGGGATAACTGATTTTTTGAAAGCTGTGGGGACACCTCATCCCGACAGTTTTAACGAGCCTATTTGGGATTTAAAGGTCAATGTCGATGGTGATTTTGCACAAGCGTGGGCCAACTATGCTTTCTATATCGGAAACCAGTTTAGTCATTGTGGTGTAGACGCCTTTCACCTGGTCCGTGGAACTGATGGACAATGGAGGATTTTTCATTTAGCAGACACAAGGCAGAAAGAAGGTTGTAACATCCCTGACGACATTAAAAAGAGATTTAAATGAAGATATCTATCAAGTTTGCTTGCTCGGTGGTGCTGAGCCTTTTCGCGTTCACCGTTCTTGCCCAACAAAAGGTGACTACAGTTATCCTTATTCGTCATGCCGAAAAGGTAATGGATGGTTCGCCAGATCCAGACCTTACAGAAGCAGGTAAAAATAGAGCTGCGTTGTTGGGGGACTTATTGAGCAAAGCAAAAATCGATGCGATCTATTCAACTCACTACAAGCGCACAGAAAATACACTGGCGCCACTTGCACAACGCCACGGTCTGATTGTTCAAAACTATGATGGTGGGAAAATGCCAGAAGTAGATGCAATATTGGCCAAACACCAAGGCGGAACTATTGTGATCTGCGGGCATTCTAATACCACTCCTGCCATCGTCAATTATCTTACCGGGCATAAAGATGAATTCAAAACTTTTGATGATACTGACTACGGGAACGTGGTGATTGTGTCTCGCTGCGATGGCGAAGGAAAAGTGACGTGGCTTAGATATGGGAACTAGGCAGGGTCAAATGTCTTTATGAAACTGTTTTTTTTGAGCTCCCTAGTTTTTGCGACCATTTTGTCAACCGCACAGGTAGGTAGGGATGAGATTAGAAAAAGCATCTTTTTTGATGGAGGTAGTTACGAGATTGATGAATATCAGATAATTGAACTTTCGCGATGGTTAGATTCGATTCCCAACCTGCTTGACAAATATGAGATTCAATTGATCAGCCACACTGATCCGATTGGGGGAAAGCGATATAACGAGTGGTTGTCAAAGATGAGAAGCCAGTCTGTTTTTTTATTACTGCTTTCAAAAGATATTCCCGAACACATCATTCACGCAAAAGATTGGGGATTGGAAAACCCCGTCTATTCGAATGACAACTATCGCGGAATGATTCTCAACAGAAGAGTGGATGTGATACTGCACCCGATTGTTTTCTGACATCATCCAGGTATCCATTTTCGGACACCTTTTTTCACTAGCGAACGATAGAAGACAACTAAAAGGCGCTTTAAGCCGCGTAAGCCCCTTAAACTGCCTTGGCAAATTATTTGCCATAGCAGGTCAAACACCGAATAAAGTCAACCACACTACCTTCCATTTATGATCCAACTAAAAAATGTTGATAAGTACATTGATTCACGTTTTCAGCGGACTTTCATCTTGAAAGGAATTGATCTGGAGGTGAAACAAGGAGAATTTCTGACCATTATGGGGCCAAGTGGAGCGGGCAAATCTTCGCTGATGAATATTATTGGCATGCTTGATGAACCTTCAGCGGGGGAGTACTATTTTTTCGATGAGCCTGTTCATAAAATGAAGGAGAAAGCCAAAAGCGAAATGCACAAGAATTACATAGGCTTTATTTTTCAGGCGTATCATTTGATCGATGAATTGACGGTGTATGAAAACATTGAGACCCCTCTTTTGTACAAAGGCGTGAGTGGCAGCCAGCGCAAAAGCATGGTTGCAGAAATGCTTGACCGATTTAACATGGTGGCCAAAAAAGATTTGTTTCCGGAGCAACTTTCGGGAGGGCAACAACAACTGGTGGGCATTGCGAGAGCAATCGTGGGTGAGCCTAAATTGTTATTGGCCGATGAGCCTACCGGGAATCTTCACTCCGACCAAGGCAGACACATCATGGATATTTTTCAAAAGCTAAATGAAGAAGGCATTACCATCATTCAAGTGACGCACTCTGAGGAAAATGCCAAGCGTGGCAAACGAGTGGTGAAAGTAGTAGATGGTGCTATTGAGTCAGATGAACTAGTGAAATAAACAAGGCGGTATGAGAATGAGATATTTGTTATTTATTTCTTTGGTGTTTGCAGGCACAAGAGTTGACGCACAGAATAGGCCACTCACTTTTGAAGAAGCAATTAAAATAGCTTTAAAAAATAACATTCAGCTAAATCAACAAAGGAACAATCTGGCAAACAGTCAGGTGCAAAAAACTGCGGCCTGGGCTGGTTTGGCTCCAACACTTTCCGCCAATGCTTCAGCACTTCAAGTGAATGGCAATTTTTTCAACCAAAACGAGGGTAAGGTCGTGAACGGTTTATTCGACCAGCTTTCCGGTTCCTTAAATGCCCAGGTAAATTTGTTTAGCGGATTTAATCGAATCAGCCAAATAAGACAAACCGGCACCCAGTTGGACGCGCAATTGCACTTTGTTCATCGTACTGAGCAAGATGCGATTAACACAGTTACGAACCAGTTTTTACAGGTTCTTTTGGATGTGGAGTTACTTCGAATAGCAAATGAAAACTGGGAAGCGCTGAAAAAGCAACTGGAACAGGTAACTGAACAAGTCAATGTTGGAGCAAGGTCTCCCGTTGACCAGTACAATCAAGATTCGCAGGCAAAAGCTGCAGAAATTCGAGCGCTTCAAGCCGAAATCAATTTGATAAATGACAACGCATTGTTGTCTCAAACTCTATTGTTAGACCCATCCGATGGATTTGATGTAGTAAAACCGGAATGGGATATTAATTCTATTTCGTCAGACGAAACGGAGTTAAAAGCTGCCTATGAAACGGCCTTGAAAAATAGAGGAGACTATTTGCGGGCAGAGAAAAATGAGCTCTCATCAAAGTTTGCTCTGAATGCGGCCAGAGGTAATTATTCCCCTACTTTGACTGGCTTCTGGAGCATGAATTCAGCCTACAACAAATTGGCCAGTGATTTGACAGCGGCTCCCTTCGATACACAGTTTTACACAGATAATCTTCGTAGAACCTATGGGGTTCAATTGTTCATTCCAATTTTAGGTGGGAACACAATCTTTCAGAATCGTGCCAGCGTTTATCAGCAAAAGACAACTTATTTGAACAATAAGATCTTGCGAAAAAATGCCGAGGTTCTCGTAAAGACAGACGTCTTGCGGGCCCACCAAAACTTTAAACTTGTAAAAAGAACCTATGCGGTTTCACTCTCTCAGTTGGAGGCAGCAGAAATGGCATTTCGATTGGAAACTGAACGTTATAATCTGGGTGTAACAAATTTTGTCGACTATCAAAATGCTAATCGTGTATTCGTTCAGGCGCAAACCGACAAAGCGCAGGCTGAGGTAAGATTGCTCTTTCAAAAAGTGGTAGTTGCCTATGCCGCGGGCACATTAAAACCAGAAGACTTACAATAACCTTTATTTGATATTTTTACTACCTTTGCAGCCCCTCAGCTAACTGGGGGGCTGTTTCATTGGTTTGAAGCAGCATTGTTAAACCAAATTTGTAGCAAAACAGCCCATTTGCTTCATGTAAATTAGGGCAATTACCAGTATGGCAAAAGTAACAAGAGAAAAATCAGAAGATTTCGGCCCCAAAACAAACAAACCCGTGGTAGATGATGCACCCCTAAAGAAGGCGGTTAAAGGTGCAGCTGCTGAGGAGTTGTTTGAAAAAGATGAACTAACCGAGCTGAAATTAGAGAAAAAGGCGGAAGAGGAAGAAGGCATCAGCCGCATGGTGCGTGACGTGACTGTTCGGAGAGCAGCAAACACGTCTAACGTGTCATTGGAAAACTTCAATTGGGATACTTTCGAAAGCAAAGGCTTTGGAGAGGGGTATTCGACTACAGAGCGTCAGAATTTAGATAAGTTGTATGGTGGCACTGTTGCCTCTGTTAACGAAAGCGAAGTGGTGGAAGGCACCGTGGTAGGTATTAACGATCGCGATGTGATTTTAAATATTGGATTCAAGTCAGATGGTCTTGTACCATTGGCCGAATTCAAAGACATGACTAATTTGAAGATTGGTGATGTTGTTGATTTGTTTATTGAAGAGCGTGAGAACGCGATGGGGCAATTGGTTCTTTCTCGCAGAAAGGCCAAGTTGGTAAAGGGCTGGGATTACGTACAACGTGCCTTAGATAAGGATGAAGTAATTGAAGGTTTCGTAAAGCGCAGAACAAAGGGTGGTTTGATCGTGGATGTTTTTGGAATCGAAGCATTCTTGCCAGGATCACAAATTGATGTGAAGCCAATCCGCGACTTTGATATTTATGTTAACAAGTCTATCGAGGTGAAAGTGGTGAAAATCAACAACACCAACGATAACGTAGTTGTATCTCATAAAGTGTTGATTGAGAAAGATCTGGAGCAGCAAAAGGCGGTTATCCTCACCAACTTAGAGAAAGGACAAGTATTGGAAGGTGTTATTAAGAACATGACCAACTTCGGTGTGTTCATTGACTTAGGTGGTGTTGACGGATTGTTACATATCACAGATATTTCATGGGGTCGCATTAGCCATCCGGAAGAGTTATTGAAACTTGACCAGACGGTGAAAGTAGTCGTGTTGGATTTTGATGGTGACAAGAAGAGAATTTCATTAGGCATGAAGCAGTTAACGCCTCATCCTTGGGAGTCATTGAACACCGAGATCGCTATCGGCTCGAAGGTGAAAGGCAAAATTGTGAACGTGGCTGACTACGGTGCGTTCCTTGAGTTGCAACCTGGTGTAGAGGGCTTGATCCACGTAAGTGAGATGAGCTGGTCACAACACCTACGCAATCCACAAGATTTTATAAAAGTGGGCGATGAGTTAGAAGCTGTTGTTTTAACAATCGATCGTGAAGAACGTAAAATGTCACTAGGCATTAAACAACTTTCTGAAGATCCTTGGACACGTCAGGAGATTTTGGGCAAGTATGCCGTAGGCACTCGTCACAAAGGTATTGTGCGTAATCTGACCAACTTCGGATTGTTCATTGAGCTAGAAGAAGGTATAGATGGATTGGTGCACGTCTCAGACTTGAGTTGGACGAAGAAAATCAAACATCCTTCCGAATTCACGAAGGTGGGAGATAGCATCGATGTTCAAGTACTGGAATTAGATTCTGCCAACAGAAGATTAGCGTTGAGTCATAAGCACATGGAAGAGAATCCATGGGATACTTTTGAAACGATCTTTACGATTGGTTCTGTTCATAAGTGTACCATCATCAGCAAGAATGACAAAGGCGCCTCATTAGAGTTGCCATATGGAATTGAAGGATTCTGTTCTGCCAAGAACTTAGTGAAGGAAGACAATGGAAAAGTAGAGGCTGGCGAAGCCTATGATTTCAAAGTATTTGAGTTTTCTAAGGATGACAGACGCATTGTACTTAGCTTGAAAGCGATGTGGTCGACCGAAGAGGCAGCTCCGAAAACAGCGGCAGCTCCTAAGAAAGCCGCAGCCCCTAAAGGAAAGACCGTTGAGAAGATCAATCAGGAGGTGGAGAAATCTACCTTGGGCGATAACGAGGCTTTAAATGCATTGAAAGAAAAGATGAATGCAGCTAAAGCAAAAGGCGAAGGCAACTAAGTCTTGCTGTACATAGTAAGAAGAAGGTGGCTCCGGTCACCTTCTTTTTTTATGGTTGTAATACCCCGGTGTTTTTTTAGCTTTGTGCAAATTAAAAGGTTCCGTAGCCGAGTGCCCCGATTGCTATCGGGGTGAGTCTGCAAAAGAGAATTAAAGTATAGTTTGAATAAGGTTCCGTGGCCGAGTGGCTAGGCTGAGCTCTGCAAAAGCTCCTACAGCGGTTCGAATCCGCTCGGAACCTCCGAAAACCTTGAGCATTTGCTCAAGGTTTTTTTGTTTTCTAGGATAGCATGTCCAGAAATTTGTATTTTTAAGTTGCCTTTACAGGCGGGAGTAGCTCAGTTGGTAGAGCGACAGCTTCCCAAGCTGTAGGTCGCGAGTTCGAGCCTCGTTTCCCGCTCTTTTTAAAAGTGAATGCCGACAAAAACAGGGATTTTGAAAATCCCTACCAAAACCCAACCTCCGATTGAGGGTATCTTTAAAAACCTTGACAGGTTTAGTTTGTTGAAACCAAATTCTTTCGTTTGGATTGCAAAAAGACTTCCAAAAGGTATCCTGTTCGGTAGGCAGACTCAGTCTGATAAAAAATTTAGGACTTTGCAGAAGTCCTTCATTTGAACCCGACTACAAGGCGAAACTAGGCGAATCCAAGATTTTCATTCTGAAAAATATCAACTTTGCACATGACAAAAATCATTTTGTCCCTTTGAATAACCTTTCAAATTTGATGCAGGTAGGTTGACCGTCAATTTCGTTGGCTGATGGCGCTGAGGCGGACCCACAAAAGACTATTGCAATGACAACAATCACCCTTTTGATCGGCAAATGTTATGGCGGCACCCCTTAGGAAGGTATAATTTTGAACAGGAATTTGAGGATCTATGGTTAAAGGTAACAAGCTTGAATCGGCTGGAATAATGGAGGTGTTAATCGAAAATGGAACAAGGATTGGAGAAATACGAAGGGATTTTAACCGGTTTTATCCCTTCTTGAGAATTGAATTATTCAAGACTATGGTTGCCTATGGGAATGTTCATAAAGACAAGTTAGGTGATGACTTTCAAATAGTTTTAAAAAGTCCGTTGACGATTAGCGTTAGTAAAAACAGATCCATTGCCAGCATAAAGCAGGATTTTTTGGAATACGCCAATTTGATTGTGAAGGTGTTGCGGAAATCCGGAAATGTATGGGTGGAAATTTCACATACCGATCATTGGCCGTTAGAACAACAGAACTCAGAAGGTGAGCAGATGAATCAGTAAGAAGGAATTCTACCCAACGAGGTTCTTTAGTTTGGATTCCTCGAGGATTTTTATTTTTCCGTCCTTAATATCAATTAATTTATCACCCTTAAATTCACTCAGTGTACGGATCAACGATTCGGTAGCTGTGCCAACGACTTGTGCCAGGTCTTCTCTGGAGATCTCCAGAGAAGGATTGCTGTTGGGTGCTGTTTTGAATTTCGAATAAACCTCCAATAGGCCAATAGCAACACGCTTGCGCACCGAGTTGTAAGCCAGATTAATTAGTCTTTCTTCATTTTCGACAATGTTGTGGCTTAGAAGTTTGATAAACTGCCTTGCCAATTGATTGTCATGGCCAATGAGTGAGAGAAAATCTTCGCGAGGGATAAGCATTAGCTGAGCTTCTTCCAATACCTCCGCATTATCTTTGTAGGCCGAATCTTCCAAGATTGGCGTATAGCCGATAAAATCTCCTTGGGTATGAATGTTAGTGATGAATTCTTTCCCGTCTTCGTTCGTCTTGTAGGTCTTAATCTTGCCAGAAACTACAAGATAAAGAAATTGAGGTCGGTGGCCCTCCTGGTAAAGAATAAACTTCTTTTTGTAGGATTGGGTCTGACGCGCCTTGTCGGTGAGCTTGAGCTTTGTATGCTGTTGTGCGGACTCCATAAATGCGTTCATCCCTTCAGCATCTGACGAGAACGACTTTTTGAGCTGGGCTGATTTTCGTAGCCTGATTTCTATTGCGTTGAGCAACTGTGTATCGTCAAAAGGCTTTGTGATGTAATCATCCGCGCCTAACTCCATCCCTTTTCGATAGTCCGATTTTTCAGACTTTGCAGTCAAAAAGATGAAAGGGATGGCGGCTGTTTCTGGATTCTTGGTAAGAAGATGTAATACACCATAGCCATCCAAAACGGGCATCATGATATCGCAAATGATTAAATCCGGCTTGGCATGTATAGCTAGCTCGACTCCCGCTTTTCCGTTTTCGGCAGTCACCACTTCGTATTTTGCTAACTCAAGTATCTCGGCAGTGTTTTCACGAACCTCCAGGTTATCTTCAATAATCAATATCTTACTCATGGCTTGACGCTTTTTCAAAGATACTTACAAAAACAATTGGCAGAACGCACTAATCTATGGTTTTTTCGACAGGCTTTTGGGGGATATGCACCATAAAGGTGGTGCCTTTGTTTAGTTTACTCGTAAGTTCAATGCGTCCGTCAACAAGATCCAGGTACCTGCTTATGATGTGTAGGCCAAGCCCTGTTCCCTGTATGTTGGAGGCATTCTCAGCTCTAAAAAAACGTTCAAACAAATGCTTTTGATCTGACTCGGATATCCCTATTCCAGTATCTTGAATCGTAAAAATTAACTCGTTTTTGTTGGCTTCGCTACGCACATCAATGGCACCACCTTCGGGGGAAAATTTAATGGCGTTCGAAACCAAGTTAGTCATAATGTGTCGAAGCATTTTCCTATCAATTGTACAATTGTCGGTAACTGAAAAAGTGTGGCTGATATGCTGAGATACTTTAGTTAATCGCTGCATTTCTTGTAGGACGGATTCCAGTTCGTCACTCAATTCACTTGGGGTTAATACCTCCGGATTGAGCTGTATTTTACCTTCTTCCATTTTACCCAAAGACAAAAAGTCTTCTAAGATGTCCTTCATATTTCCCACAGCGCTTTTTATTCGCTTAACATGTTTTTCTCTTTTTTCAACATCTTCAACACTTGTATATTTATCGATGAGTGACACGGACGAAAGAATTGTGCTCAATGGTGTTCGAAATTCATGCGAAGCCATCGTGACAAATCGAGATTTTAGATCTCCCAGTTGCTTTTCTTTTTCTAATGCAACTTGGAGACTATTTTGATACTTTTTTATCTCTGAGATGTCAACGGCCACACCTAAAAAACCAGTTATATCATTTTGTGCATCCCGCAAGGTTGTTACGTTGAGCGAAACCGTGAATGTTTTTCCGTCTTTTCGTACATAGGTCCATTCGTGTTCATTGGGTAAGTCATCTATAGATTTTGCGGATAGAACACTGAAGTCAGGGGTTACGATTTTACCTATTTCTCTGGAAAATGCGGATGCTCTTGCCTGAATCTCGGAAGCTAAATGAAATTGGACCACATTCACTTCATCAATAACCTCACTCTTTGAATAGCCCAGGTATTCCTCAGCAGTGCTGTTGAACAACTGGACAACACCATAGGTATCGGTAGCAATGATGCACGCTCCGGCATGGTTAAGTATGGCTTTTTGAAAATTTAGCGCATTGGTTGTTTCTTGTTGTGTATTTTCCAACGCCTCGAGTGTCTCCTTCAGCATCTTGGTCCGGTCTTCTATTTTTTGTTCCAATTCAGCGTTCAATCGGTTTACCTGTTCCGCGTTCTGCATGAGTTGATTCTTCTGCTCATTGAGAAGAGTCTCGCTTTGTTTACGCACTGTAATATTTAGTATGAATGCAATAACAAATACCTCTTCATTAAAAGCAAAATGGCTAAGGCTGATTTCGACCGGAAAAACAGAATTGTCCTTATGCTTGGCAAAAAGGTTGTTGGCGGCACCCATTACTCTATTAGCTGGATGAGCTGTAAATTTTTCTCGATGCACTTGATGTTGTGCTTTCTTATCGAATGGAATCAAAAGTTCAACAGGCTCTCCAATAATCTCGTTTTTTGTGTAGCCAAATAAGCCTTCTGCAAAGTGATTGAAATTGATAATGACGCCTTTTGAATTAGTTATCAAGATGCCTAAAGTTGCGTGGTTAAAAAGAGTTTCAAACTCGGTAACGGCACCCTGCGATGAGCTTTCCGAATGTAGTGAGTGAAGGTCCGTAGACATAAAATTATGTAGGGATAAAAATGCAAGATATTACAAAACGGGCAATGGCAATACACCCTTTGTTTTACAATATACAATGAAAAAAGAAGCCAGATCTAAAACATTCGTTTAGGAATGAATCAAATCTGGCCAGTTATAGCACTTACCCGATTCCACTTGGGTATTAGTACTTTTTTAGGCTATGAAACAGCTATTGCTTTTCTTGGTTTTTGAGGAGTCAACTCCTTTTTTGGAACATTGATTGTCAGAATACCATTTTCATATTTCGCATCGATCTTTTCTGATTTGGCGTTTTCTGGAAGAGTAAAGGAACGACTAAATGTGTTGAAAGAATACTCTTTCTTTGTAAACCCATTTTCTTTTTCATTTTTCTCTTCTTCTTTTTCCGCGCTAACAGTTAGCAGGTCATTCTGCATTTCGATGGTGAAATCTTTTTTACTTAAACCGGGAGCAGCCAATTCAATCATGTACTCTTTTTCGTTTTCCGTAAAATTAGCCGAAGGCACTGTCACGCCAAGTCTTGCAGGAAGCAAGTCCATGTCAACATCAAACAATCCAGTCATGAATGGGCTGGTTCTGAAAAAATCAGAAACGAGAGATGGGAATACATCTACGTTTCTTTTTGCTAACGTTTTCATATATTCTTGGATTTCTTTTTTGGTTAGTTGAGAAATCCGGTACAAACATACAACAGCAAACAGGGGTAGGACGATGATTTCCGATTGATCTGATCATGACACCTGTCATCCTGATTCTGATCATTCCTCATAGAATCATTCACCGCGGCTGAATAGCTTTGTTAAAAAGACAATCAAGATGTATTGGGCTCGTTGGGTTGCAATTTTGATACTGGTTGGCACAGGCTTGTGTGCTTGTGTGGGGGGTGCTATGCTGTTGATTGACCCTTCCGGAAGATCGCTGGGGCTCGGTGATCCGACTCAAATGAATATTCCGTTCCCGGATTATAGTGTGCCGGGACTACTGCTTCTTGTGCTTGTAGGGATGATCAGTTTGATAGCCGCGGGTTTCTCGATCGCTAAAGCAGAAGCCTATCCAACTATTATTCTGCTTCAAGGAGCTATTCTTACGGGCTGGATTTTGATACAAGTTTATTTGTTGCCTGATACGCACCCCAGTTTTTTACGTAGTAAAAGGCTCGTGTAGTATGAAAATCAAGGCTTTTAAATTTGAAAAATGAAGGTGACGCGACTATTTCTTTCTTGGTTCGCTATTGTGCTACTGGCGGCAAGTTGTTCAGTAAAAGTTCGCACCCTGCAACTTCCCGGCATTGACTTTAGCAAGTACAAAACCTTCTGCTGGTTGGAAAGCTGTGAATTCACCTTCCGTGGTCCCAGTTACTTGAATGATTCAATAATCAAAAGCTATATGCAAAAAGCCATAAAATCAGAGATGAGCCTAAAGGGAGTTGCGTTTAATTCTGACAATCCAGATTTATTGATGGATGTTCAAGTAGTGATGAAAACAGATACGGGCTATGCTTATCACCGCCCTGATGAAGCCTATCAGTTTATTCCTTTTACAAACCGAGAAGAGGTACTTCTTTTGAAAGGCACGTTCATTATAGATCTGATTGATAAGAAACAAAGTAAAATGGTTTGGCGGTCAGAGGCTGTTTCTTATTTCGATTTATATCCATCTTTGACGCAGGCAAATGTGAACCGAGCGGTTGAAGCGGCACTACGGCAATTTCCTCCCAAGAAATAGCCATAGCTTAAAAATCAGACAGAGGTCCGATAAATACTTGATTGCACTTAGGGAGTGTGAGCCCATTTTAGAAAGGAACCTTTCATGTCTTCTGGTAAAACCGCAATAACCTGATGCAGTTCTCCGGCAGTGACATAGTCAGCGATAGTCTTAACAACAGCTTCACATGCTAGCAGTGCATCTTCTGAGGTGGAAAAATCTCGCCATGCCAATAAACCATCTTCTTTTATCACCTGTTCGGCAAATTCTTGTATGGTTTTTATTCGGGCGTGATGCCGTTGTGGCATCCACCCGTCAACATAAATCGCCTTTATTGCCATGGGTAGTTGAGCCATCAGTTGGAATGACTCCTCGGGGGTGATGCGGTCGCGTAGTACCTTTAGCACGCAACGAAGTACGCGCCCTGCCCGGTCGCGATTGTCTTCGTCTTTCAGGTGTGTGGCCAGACGGTTTACAAATTCATTTCCTTTTGCTGCGTGCTTTTCAAAGTGGAGTGCCATAAAAAAAGAAGTAAGGAATTTATTGTTGTATACTTTTAGGTAATCGATAGCTACGGCTTCATGGCATGTCCTACAAAATCAAATAAATCTTCTTTTGTCAGTAAAATCTGAGTATTGGCGCCTTCCAACGCCCCCATTAGTTCATCGTGCTCGTCAAAGTATTTTTTGGCTAGTTCATCCTTCTTTTCAAGTATTTCAGCTAAATTTTTTTCGTGCAGCCGTAACTTAGCGCGAAGACTGTCAATCAATTCTCCATTATAGTAAGTAATAAAGTGCTGAAAATGATCTAGCTTTTGTTTGTCAGGTACTGCCGATAACTTGGGGGCGATGTTATCCAACAGCTTTTGAAAAAATGACATTTCCTTTTTCCAGAAAAGCGAGGTCGATAACCAATCCAGTGTCTTTTTATGTTTGGCTATCAAGGAAGGTTGTAAAATGTACTTGTCGGTAATGGAGGTTACGGAAATCATAAGCGGTTTTTGTTTAGCTTGGTTTCTTTCTTTTTTCTTTAAAGATGTGCGCTAATGATTCAATATATTATGATAAGAGTCGCATTGGGGAGTGACAGTTCTCATCACCATTTCTTGATGCATTCATGAACTTGTTTATCTAGCATAAATGATCGTTTTGCGATCCGCTTGCGGCTTGTGGGATTCGGATCTCATGTTCCTACTACTTCCCTACCATACCTAAATTTCTCAGGTCCCTATCTGTTTTAGCGATACCACATCTAGTGCAAAAAAATGTACCTTTACTGTTTAATTGACAGTATGAAACTTCGTTTTTACCCCTCCTGTTCCTCTGACAAGTGAAATTCAGTAAAGATTCTTATTGGTTTAAATCGGGCGTGTATAGCTTATTGCAAAATCTCTCCACGTTAGTTTTTGGATTTGGTGGATTCTATCTCTTAGTACGCATTATTGACAAAGACCAAATGGGAGGGTGGGTTCTTTTTGTGCAAGTTACGTCATTGATAGAGGTAGCCAGAGTGGGCTTTCTGAAGTTCGGCTTCATAAAGTTTCGTGCCATGGCTGATGACAAAGACCAAGCTAAGTTGCTAACAGCGTCATTGACTTTAAATACCATTTTTGCTTTACTGGTGGGTTTGGCGATGTTTTCGTTAGGGGGGCTTCTTTCAGAGAGTATCTGGAAGATTCCAGAACTAAAGAAAATGTTTTACCTTTACAGCGTAACTTCACTTGTATTGGTGCCTTTTATGCAATTCGAGTTCCTTCAGCATGCGTTGCTCGATTTCAAAAGGATTTTTATTCTCTATTTTGCACGAAACAGTTTTGCGTTCTTAACAATCTTATTTGCCTACGTTGGCTTTTACAAAATAGATTTATTTCTCCTTGCTATTTTCAACTTGCTCGCAACTATTATTGGAGTAGTGGTAGCCGTTATCCTGGTGCAAAGACCAATTACATTTTCCCGTACAATAGATTGGGTATGGACAAAAAAGCTTGTTCACTATGGGAAATATGTAGCGGCCACAAGCCTGAGTTCGATGCTGTATGGCGCAGTAGATTCGTTTATGTTGGGCTCCTTGGTATCCACCGCTTCTGTAGCTGTTTACAATGTGGCTAACAGGATCACTACGTTGATCAATATACCTTCTCAATCTGTTTCTGCTGTTATTTTTCCACAAAGCGCCAAGGTAATCGATACACAAGGGCGGGCAGGAGTAAAAATTCTCTATGAAAAATCGGTGGGTGGCATCTTGGCTCTTGTGGTACCCTGCGTCATCTTTGTACTCCTGTTTCCTGGTTTTGTGATTCAATTTATTGCGGGCCAAGGGTACCTTGAGACGATTGCCATTTTGAAAATTACCATCTTCCTCAGCGTTTTTCTTGCATTTGCCTTTCAGTTTGGTGTTACGCTAGATGCCATAGGCTTTCCCAATATTAATTTCTATTGTACTGGGATATTTTTCTTGATTAATTTATTTTTAAATTATTTTTTGATTTCCAAGTATGGAATTATTGGTGCGGCCTATGGCACATTGTCAACCACTATCATAGGGTTTATAGCCATGCAAATCATATTGAGGTCTATGCTAAAAATTAACATCATTAATATTTTCAAACACATGGCAGAATTCTATGTTTTGGGTTTTAAAACCATTAAGAAATTAGCACTCAAGCCACTCACACAATGACTACTATGCGCGGAGCCAAACCCAGCAATAGCGAAAATAATAGCTTGAAAAACATCGTTATTGTCTTTCTCTTACTTGTTTTTTTTATGATCTTTTTGAAAGTGGTTTTCTTTTAAAACACTATGGATACTGTAAAAACAAGTCCGCAATGGCAGATAGAATATAAGTCATTGATACTTCTTTGTATCCTCATAACAGCATCTTTTCTCATTGCGTTTTTAGTCGGAACGTATGGCTACACTACAGGCATATCAATACTTGCCATCCTTATTGGAATTCCACTCCTGTACAAATCAGTCGCAGACTCGAATTTCGGTTTTTTTGTTCTCCTCGTTTATTCCTATTTCTTGGCCTTAATTGGGCGACTTTTTTTGCCGACACGACTTCCCATGGGCATTGGGATAGAACTGTTAGAAACATTGATTTTACTTGGAATTTTAGTAGGCGAGTCAAAGAACAAGAAAATTAATTGGGAAAACTTTAGAAACCCGGTCACTTACTTATTCCTTGTTTATCAAGCTTATAACGTATTGCAGGTAGCTAATCCCAATGCAGTCTCTTTGGCAGGTTGGATCACCTCTACCAGGGGCCTTGTTTTTGATTTGGTTATATACTTTATACTAGTGAAATTATATACGAACCTTAACCTAATAAAAAAATTTACCATCGCGTGGCTTTTTCTTTCTCTTCTAGCTGCGCTATATGGAATCTATCAGGAAATTTTTGGATATCAAGACTTTGAGTGGTTGGACATTTACAGTACTCCTGGGGCAATTAACCTAATACAGAACTGGGATTTTCTTCGAAAGTTCTCATTTCTTACTGATGTTACCACTTTTGGGATTGTAATGGCTTATAGTGGACTATTTTGTGCGGTGTTGGCCTTAGGACCTTTTAATTGGAAGAGAAAAGTGTTACTTGTCGGCTGTTCGCTGGTGATGTTTGTGTCGATGAGCTTTTCTGGCACCAGAACGGCTACCGCCATGGTGCCAGCAGGATTTTTCTTGTATATACTAATGCACATTAACAATAGACGAACGCTAATAATTTTAATCTGCCTGGTAGTTGCTTTTATTGTTTTATTGTATGGACCTTTCTATGGTGGCACTATTACACGATTACGCACCACTTTTCAGCCAAGTAAGGATGCCTCTATGAACGTTCGAGAAGTAAATCGAGCACGGGCACAGCCCTATATACAAAGTCATCCAATAGGAGGAGGTGTAAATACAACAGATTCCGAGGGTGAAGCATTATCTCCAGGCCACCAATTTGCTGGATTTCCCACTGATAGCGGTTTTTTAAAAACGGCAATTACCATTGGTTGGATCGGCCTGAGTATTTTAATGGCACTTTACTTTGCTGTTATTTCAATCGGTGTTACTAATTATTATAAGGCAAAAGACCCAATGATAAAAGTCTTGTATTGCGGCTACATTACGGTTTTCTTTTCACTAATTATTGCTAACTACGCTCAATGGGCTATGGGGCAAAAACCTGTTGGACTTTTAGTCTTTTCCATCTTTGTGTTAATGCCTAACTTGATCAAGTTGGAACCTAAAAAGTTGAACTAGAGAATATCCTGGAAGGAGGCACAAACCTTTAACATGAAAAATTCGGGTTTAGAAGACGAAGTATATTGTCCTAATTTTTAACCTTAATTAGTTTTATATTTACATTCCAAAACCAGTTAATCAAACTACTATGATCCGAAAGCCACTTTTAGCTTTGTTACTGCTGCCAATTTTGGCATTGGGCCAAAACATTGATTATGACAAAATAATACTCCCAGAGGGGGTTAAAGAAATTCAATTTTCAGAAAAACTCGTCCGCTTGGCATGGGCAAACAACCCTGACAATCAAGTACTTCTTCACCAAGTAACGGCATCTGAGTATGAAGAAAAATTAGCAAAAAGAAATTTTTTTAACCAGATAACAGCTACCGGAAATTTGAATGAATTCAATGTGAATCCCCAAAAGGACGCAAATGGCGCGCCATTGCCGAATTTTTTTCCAAAATACAATTTTGCAGCTACACTTAATTTGGGTAATTTTTTTTCTGGTCCGATCAAGGTAAAGCGAGCAAAGGAAGAAACAGCCATTGCAAACTACAATGTCAACAGCAGAAAACTTACCTTGCGTGCTGAAGTGCTAAGGAGGTACCAGAATTATTTGACCTCCAAAGAACTATTCAAAGTGCAAACCGATGCACTTGAGGATGCTTCCGCCTCGTTTTCACTAGCCGAACAAAAATTTAAAAACGGAGAAACAAAAATTGTTGATTTCAATGCCGCTTTAGAGAACCTTAACGCCAGAAAATCACAAAAACTAATTTCTGAGCGAGATTTCAATATTGCTAAAATAGATATTGAAGAATTGATAGGGGTACGTTTGGAAGACGTTAATTAGTAGTCGGAATTACGTACACTTCGATGATGCAACTGGCATTATCTCGGGGTGCCTGAAAGCTGTAAATTTTCTCATAGTTCGTTTGCAAGCATTTGCGCACTGCGTCTGGATAAAATTGATTTAAGTTGGGTATCACTTCAAAGAGTACCAGGTCGTACTTCTTTTCGGTGATGTTAGTGCAAAAAGTCTGAATTTCTTTGTCGAAAATAGAAACATTCCTGTGGAACCACATTGGCTGATTTACAAGAGGAGTATACCCAATTTCGTAAGCCAGGGGAGTTAATTCAGACATATTCAGAACTTTAAGATCTTTCTTTTTAATCAGCCCTAAATTCATGATGTCCTCTATTCCCTTAATTGTTCCTTCGGGTAGAAGCACATGCTTGAATGACTTGTATTTGGAAATCTTCCAGATTATCTTTTCTGATTTCTTTGTAGAATCTTCGATAAACCAGGTGTATTTGGATACACGATTCAATGTTTTCTGATCTTCCAACAATTTTGGAAAAGCTCGACCGATTAGCCGTTGCCCATACCGCCAATAATCGGCAGACCACCAAAACATAATAAAGATCGTTAGGGTAGAAATTATGCCGATTTTCTTCAGATTGAACGTAAGGCAATGATAGCCAATGAATGCGAATGCGAAACTATGGAAGTAGATGTTTACGTTGTGCGGTATGTAACTGGTCACCTGCACCAGCATAGCTTGAAACAGAATACAAAGGGTAACCAGCAAGAAAATGACTTCTTTTCTTGATTGCAGAAATTCTTTTTTTGAAGACACCTGGTGAATCACGATACCCACAATTGCTACAAAGTAAAATTTGATCCACTGGGAACCTTCAAAAATGTCAATCAACATATCGCCAATGCTTGTTCTAGCATTGTGTGGTGATTGACCATAGTTAAACCAATATAAAAAATCATACTGGATAAACGGTAATACAAAAGCGCTGGTAAACAAGAGTGAAAAACCACCCAAGTACAAAACCCATTTTATTTTTTTTGTAACTAGGGCGTCATAAAAAATCAGAACGGCAGCGGTAACAACTGCTAATCCACCGCCATCTTGTTTAGTAAAAACGCACAAGACCAGAAAAAAGCTTGTAAGAACTAAAAATATGAATTTCTTGCGTGAAGATTGCTCAAAAATATGACCTAAGAGAAAATAAATACTTATAAGTTGAAAGATAAAAACAGTGTGATTGTACCACGGCCAAAAATTGACGAAAATAAATGAGATCGAATATACCAATAGAGAAAGTAGGATCATTGCCGGACTTACGCCCAGTTTTCTTAGGATGGACCTAAATGCGAGCGCTCCAATAAGATTGAGACACACTTGTGCAAGAATAAGGCTATAAAGAGTGGCGCCAAAGATCTTAAAGAACAGGGCGGGCAGAAGCCAAAACCCGAAACCCATCGGTAATGAAAAATCCTTAAAAGGGATTTGCCCGATTGAAATGCGGTAGGCGCCATCCCAGGCTAAGAAAAGATTTATCTTGAAAGGCACATCCACAAACAGTGGTATTGCCAGAAATAGGCAGATCAGGCCTAGTTGGAGTCTTTCGATTTGGGCGTTTGACAATTCTTTATTGAACATGTATTCTTTGGTGATCTTTTGGATTCAAATATTACCCAAATTTTGGCTTTTTTTTGATTATATCTTGTCTTGGCCAAGGAATTAAAAATTTAATTGTTCGTATATTTCGAAATCTATGCTCTTTAGTTCGTTCGAGTTTGTTCTTTTTTTTCTACCAATCTCAATTGCTCTTTATTTTATCATTATCAAATGGGGTAAATTGAAATTGGCAAGGTATTGGTTGCTTTGCGCCTCTTTGTTTTTTTATTCCTGGTGGAAGCCCATCTATCTTCCGTTAATAGTTGCCTCTATCCTTTTTAATTATTTTATCGGGCGCGAATTGAATAAGGCTAGTTCAGATTCTACCAGAAGAGGTATTTTATGGAGCGGAGTTATTCTTAATATTGGAATGCTTGGCTACTTTAAATACTTTAACTTCTTTATCAACAATGTGAATCTTGTTGCCCAAACTCAAATTCATGTCTCTCAAATTATTTTGCCGTTAGGAATAAGTTTTTTCACCTTTCAACAGGTGGCTTATTTGGTCGATAGTTTTTATGGTAAGACGAAGGAGTATGATTTTGTGAGTTATAGTTTATTTGTAACTTTTTTCCCTCAACTCATCGCAGGCCCTATCGTACATCACAAAGATGTGATGCCTCAGTTTGATAAATTAGAGAATCAACGATTCAATGCCTTTAATTTTTCTAAAGGCCTGTATGTCTTTTTTATGGGGCTGGCCAAAAAAGTGATCATTGCAGATAGCTTTGCTGTTTTTGCAAATGCCGGATATGCAAATACGGGGTCATTGAATTTTCTGGATAGTTGGATAACATCATTGTCGTATGCTTTTCAGCTTTATTTTGACTTTAGTGGTTATTCAGATATGGCGATAGGATTAGCACTTCTTTTCAATATTAATATTGCTATCAATTTTAATTCTCCATATCGAGCACTTAACATTCAAGATTTTTGGAGGAGATGGCACATTACGCTAAGTAACTTTTTGCGAGATTACTTGTATATCCCACTTGGAGGAAACCGGGTAAGTGAATTCAATACGCTTCGCAACCTGATGTATACTTTTGTTTTGGGGGGGCTTTGGCATGGTGCCGGTTGGACTTTCGTTTTTTGGGGTTTCTTGCATGGATTTGGTCAAGTTGTGTTTAAGCTTTGGAAAAAGACTTCAATAGAAATGCCTGACTGGTTGGCCTGGTTCATCACATTTCAATACGTAAATATCGCGTGGGTATTTTTTCGGGCCTCTTCTTGGCAGGAAGCCATTCAATTGATAGTTGGCATGGCGGGACTTAGAGGGTTTGGGGATTTAACTTCTTCAGTAATAACGGACTTCTCTCTAATCCCCTTTCTGGTAATAGGGATATTATTGCTTTTTTATAAGAATCCACCAGAGCTTTCAGAGGAATTTAAAACGGATCGGAAGCACTATGTTTATTTAGTAGTCCTTGCTGTTTTAGGATTGTTATTTATGAATTCAATCACGGCCAACAACTTTCTTTACTTTGATTTTTAATCATCCACTCCCATGAAAAGTGAGATTTTTTTAAGACGTTTTGGTATCAGTCTTTTACTCATTATCATCGGTATTGTGGCATTCAATATTTACATTGACGTTTTCGGATTATTCTTAGGACGAAAGGATAGGAGGGTGTACACCAACGAGCGCACTTCAAAATATTTACTTTCCTTTCGTTACATACCAGAAAACTTTAATGGGTTTATTCTAGGCCCATCCCTTTCCGCAAATTTAGACCCCACTCAAATTCAGAAGTTTAAAATCTACAATGCCAGTATAATGGGAGCAAACATTTCCGATTTGCACTATCTGGTCAAAAATCTATTAGCGAATGGGGATATGAAAGTTGCAATTATCTGCCTTGACCCGTATTTGACAAAAGATTTTGGTAAGAAGAATGCAACGATAGACCCCAAGGAATACTTTGGTGCATTGGGTTCTATCAATCTATTGAAGACTTATGGAATGTTTTGTATCCGCAAATTTAATTTGTTCCCTAATCAATTTGCTCCGAATCTAATAGATGTGAACGGATGGAATAATTTTGAACTTGAAATGAAGGGTTTAAATTCAAAAAAGGCGATAGACGAGAAAGTAAGGCTTAAAAGACATGAAGAAACCAAGATTGACTCAAGGGCATATGATGAGCTAGCGGAGGTTGTACGTGAACTAAGAGCAAGGAATATTCAGATAGTGGCTTACTTTAGTCCTGTGCCGTATCCTATTTACTCGATTGGAAAGAACAAGTATGGACAATTTGAATCGGCTATGGTTAAACTTTTCACCGAAAAAGATATTCTGATCAATTTGAACGATGAAAAATACAACTCTGTCACCTCAGATTACTCCACATTTATAGATCACGGTCACTTAAGTGCCTCCGGACAGGCTTTTGTTTTGCGTGAGATTCAATTGGCTCTTTTAATTTCAAGACGATAAATTCAAATTGCACCCAGTTTTTTTTGGTTTTTATATGTGAAACACTTCGTCTGGTTGGAAGAAATCGTTTTTAAAAATTGCAGTGTGGGAAGAATTAAGGGGGGAATGATTTGAAAATTGACTGACTAGACTTATCTTTAAATATCGAATATAACACCTACCATGAAAAACCTAACCTTTTTTGTTCTCTGTGCGATTGTTTTTTTGGTTGCCATTGAGAGATGTGGTACTAAAATTGCCGATCCTTCTTTTTTGACTGCCGAGTACCCTGATCTCAAAAAATATTTTGATGCTGGATATGTGGCTGCTGTGGGGTTTGAAGACAAAGCAGGAACTATTCCAATTGTAGATGGAAAACCTGTCCGTATAATTAAGGACATTATTGGAGATAAAGATATGACTTGGTTGGGCCCTGAAGTACCTTCACCAATTTGGAAAACACCCCCAGTTTATCATGTGGAGGAACGCGCAGGGGCTCCGTCAATAGGGTATATTTTACTTCAGAATGTAACCAATACAAAATGGCAAACCAGGGAATTTACGCCTGTAGCGATGCCGTATGATTTATATTTGGTGCTTCGCGACACCGAGTGTGTAAATTATGAAGGCTATTTTGCCGCTGGTCTTGGACTTAGGAATAGGGGAGGCCAACTTGAAATTAAGATTGATGATTTCAAGGGGGGGCAATGCCAAACTACCAGCCTTAACATGGCTCCTCCCACAATTTTAGCCTATAATAAAATTGCTATTGTTCGAATGCGTTATGACGGTGCAAACACGAAATTATTTGTTAACAATGTGGAGGTTCCTCTTGACTCTACCCAGCCAGTTGAACCGACTTGTAACGAGTTTAGACCCTTCACCAATGAAATGATAAAGCTATTTGGTTATGGGACCATATCTCATGCTGCTCAACACGATTTCTTTGGTATCTGGTTAAAGTTCGGTACCCTTTCTGCCGCAGATCATTCCACCATCTACCAGACCCTCTCCGATTTTTACAAGCCCAATACCTTTCCTGACAAGCCACTTGCCAACAACATAAAAGCTGTTTGGAACAATGCGACAAAGGCATGGGATGTACAATACGAGTATGTGGGAACAAACCCTGAGGATAAAACTAAAACTGAATATCAATGGGGGTACCATTTGCAAGGAAATAGGTCGCTACAACCTGCGTCAGGTGAAGATCTCGACTTATCCACCCTTTTTGAAGGACCTGATGGAAAGAGCAGCTCACTTGTCAGAAGTAAATTCCAAAATATATTTGCCAATTCTGCTGTTGGACCAAAATATTCCGAACCAGGTAAGAATTTTGTTAGAGTGTTTGTTGCCGTTAAGGTTTATGATAACAAAGGCAATTCTTGGAATCACTTGACCAGATCTTCTTTTGCTGGTGATAATAATCCTTAATTTTGGTATCTAAGAATTACCTTTATTTTTCCAATGAAATAGGGCATTAACAGAAGTCCTAAATAGCCATGGATGGCTGCTACTATTATCCATGTTATAAAAGGTATTTCATATTGACTCACAAAGTATTGATCTCCCCTCTTCACCATGTAGATTGTTAGGGCACATGCGACTAGAGCCAATGCACTTGCGTAGAGTTGGTATCCTTTTGATTTAAGTTGAGTAGCTATTTTTGCCTTATGCTCAGCGTATTCAGATAGACCAATGGTAATTACCCAAGGGAATAGCAGGTACAATATTCTTATTTCGTTAAAGATGCCCCCCACGAATGTGGTTGCGACTACCAAGAAGAATGCAGCAGGAGCCGAATTGTAAATCAACTCATTGAAAGGTAGCTTGTTTGTCCTCTCCAAAATACGAAAGAAAAAAGGGATCCAGAGAAAGCCAAATGTGATATAGCCAAAGCCGATCACTTGAAGTAGATTGTTTTTATTCCAGATAAAGCCTTCCCAAAAATTGTAAGGTTCGATGCCATTGTAAAACCTTATAAGAAGGAATACGCAAAAACAAATTGACGAGATAAAAAGTCGTAGAAATAAACTATGGTTTTTATTGAAGAGTAAATTCACAAAGGGCAAGATTAGCAGTGTCTCTCTGCAAAGCACACCCAATATACTAGCAACTAAGATACCTGGGATGTTATTTTGTATAATTGAAATCAATCCAACGAGTAGTAACATATATCCCAATGTATCCTCACGTGTGTGCACCGGTAAATTGTAGGCTAGAAGTATTGGTGGCAAAAGGCTAAAGAGTATTGTTCCTAGAAATGCCACTTCTTTCAGATTGATTTGTGTTAAAAAAAAGTAAAAGAGCATGATCGCCAGGCTATGGAAAAGGAATGCCATTGAACGATATACTAAAAAAAATGTCCTATTGTCGTCCTGATTTCCAGTTGTAATTTTGTAGACTTCGCAGACGAGGAACTTATGAAGAACCCGATATTTAAATGGTGGCTCGTTCGAGATATTCCATGAATAGAGTGAATCACGGTGGGTTTTCAATTCATGGCTCAGTTTTACCGTGCTATTTAGACTCCCATCCAATAAAAAATTGCTAACGGAAAAGGATAGGGCGGATATCAGAAGTAAAAAGAGGAGTTGCTTAAGTAGGATCAATTCTATCTGAGTTTTAATCAAATTTGGTGAGATTTTGTTCTTTTAACCAGCATAAGGCAGTATTTTAACACTTTATTTTGTTGGGATACTTTTACCTAAAATGAATAATATTCGAAATGTCTTTTCGCTGTTGCGCGTAGATCAATGGATAAAGAATCTTTTTGTCTTTATTCCCATTTTTTTTGCTGGTGAAGCTACAGACTTTACTAAGTTGGCAGCAACTGCCTTCGCTTTTTTAGCTTTTTGTTTTACTGCCAGCTCTATTTATGTAGTTAATGACTTGATGGACGTAGATTCGGATAGGCAGCACCCAGAAAAATGCAAAAGGCCACTGGCTGCCGGACTTGTGACTCCCACAATGGCATGGCTTGCTTTTGCTATTTCGTTGATGATAGGTATCCTTTTTTCGTGGCTTGCGCACAACCATTTCTTTATAGGGATTATTCTGGCTTATTTTCTTATCAATATTGGTTATTCGCTTGGGTTAAAAAGGGTTTCTATTGTCGAGATTTTGATTGTTTCTTCGGGGTTTGTTTTAAGAACTATCGGTGGCGGGTTGGCAGCTGATGTTGAAGTATCGCAATGGATGTTAATGATGATTTTCTTGCTAGCCCTTTTCTTGGCTTTAGCGAAGAGGCGCGATGATTTTTTTATTCCCAGTACTTCGGGCAAGACCATACGCAAATCGATAGAGTATTACAATCTAGAATACATCAACGCCCTTCTAATTATGGTTTCGGGAATAATTATTGTGGCATATTTGATGTATGTTATATCCCCGGAAGTAATCAGCCGATTTCATTCTAAGTACCTTTATGTTACTTCTGTTTTCGTTATTGCAGGAGTGATGCGATACCTTCAAATTACCTTGGTTGAAAATAAATCAGGTTCACCAACTAAAATTTTGTATCGCGATAATTTTATTAGAATAGTATTGTTAGGTTGGGTAATTTCATTTTATATAATTATTTATAAGTTTTGAAAATATCAGCAATTGGTTTGATGTTTGTTCTACTGGTGGCTTGCTACGTAGGCTTTTTCCTAAATCAAACAATATTTCCCTTTGTTGACCTACCTAATCATTTGGCGGAGGCTGCCATTTACAAATTATCTGATAGCGGCATATTCAATAACTTCTATCATGTTAGTGATGGGATAGAGCCCAATAGTTTACATTATGTATTCACTAGTCTTTTTGATGATATTGAAAAGGGGAATAAACTATACTATGCTTTTTATGTGATCCTATTGCCCGCCTTAAGTTTTTTGTTGATTAAGCGACTGGGGGGTAACTGGGAATTCGCCCTTCTATCGTTACTCCTCATTTTTAATTATAACGTTTCATTTGGTTTCGCAGGTTTTACTCTTGCTATCCCAATGGCTTTGTTTGTCTTTTATCTTCTATGTGTGAGTAAAGCATGGTCAAAAATGCTTTTAGCTTTTGTCTTAATTTTACTATTCTTTACTCATATCCTTGGGCTTCTATTTTGTTTATTCCTTATCACGGTATTTGCAATTGCTTCGGTAATAAAATCCAAGAGAGGGAAAGATGTAATAAGTCAAATCTGGTTTGCTATTCCAGTGTTAGCCCTCTTGTTCATTTGGTATGGCCATGCCTTTAAGGGTGAGCAATCAACACTTTCATTCTTGCTTAATTATTATAAAAAGAACTATTTCCCTGAATTTCATTTAAGAAGTAAAATTTTTGTTTTTGATAACTTCGCTTTGGCGGAGGGCTACCGAGGCGTTATCATTGCCTTTTTATTTTCCCTTACAATTTTTCTCCCATTCGTTTTGGGCCTTTTGAGCGAGAAGATTTCCTATTTAAGAATAAAGAATTTTTATCATTCAAATAAGTATGCTTCCCTCTTTCTTTTTGTGTGCATAGTCTGCTGCTTCTGCTTGCCAAGTGAGTTGCCGGGCCAAGGGATATTGTATCAACGATTTTCGGTTCTATTTTTAATTGCGATAATCATAGTTGGAAGTATTTTATATACAAGACCATTAAACAATGTTCATCGTTTGGTTTTAGTAATAGTAGTGTTTCTTCATGGAGCCTTATGGTATGATTATTTAACGAAGTTTGATAAGGAAAACAGCTCTTTTAACTCATCGCTTTTGGGCAACATCCCAAAAGATAAAATACTGGGTGGCGTAATGGTTGATTATAAATATAGGGGGCGTCCAGTGTACATTCATTTTGCAAACTATAGTATAATATGGAACCACGGCATTGCCACTACCAAGGTTATTGATTATCGATTTGGGTCAATCAAACGAACCGCTTCAAAAGAGGTTCTACCTGAATATCAAGAATGGTCAGGTACTATTGGATTGATTCCTAAGGAGTATGAAAATTTGAAATACCTCCTTTTAAGAGGTGAGCCGAAAAACCTACCTGCTAATGCTAACCGCATTGCAGGAGACAAGATTTGGCATATTGTGACCGTGAAATAAAATTTTGTAAGAGAATGCGCGTATCGAATTGGGGCAATTACCCTGTTATAGAAGCTTCAAAGATCAGCTTTGGCAGCTTAAGGGATATTAGTGGTGCACTTAATTCTACCAATAGCCTTATAGCAAGAGGAAATGGAGGTTGTTATGGTGATGCCGCCCTGAATTCAAGTATCATTTCTACTTTGAAGTTTGATAAGATCATTGATTTCGATGCTACAGAGGGTATTATAACCTGCCAGTCTGGAATTACTTTTGATACCCTTTTAGAGTTTTTGATACCTAAGGGTTGGTTTTTACCTGTAACACCAGGGACAAAGTTTATAACCCTTGGTGGAGCTGTTGCCTCCGACATACATGGGAAAAACCATCATGTGGAGGGGTCTTTCAGAAATCATATTTTAAAAATCGAATTATTGCTTGCATCAGGAGAGACGATAGAATGTAGGAGTGATTTTAACCAAGACTTATTTATGGCTACCTGTGGAGGGATGGGGCTATCTGGGTTGATTTTAAACGTGAAGTTTAGGCTAAAAAAAATTGAAAGCGCACATATTAAGCAAACATCTATTAAGGCTAAAAATTTAGATGAAGTCTTTGAATTATTTGAGGAGTATAAGAAATCTACTTATTCAGTAGCTTGGATAGATTGTCTTCAGAGTGGTAAAAACCTTGGCAGAAGCTTACTCTTAATTGGTGAGCACGCTTCTGCAAAGGAAGCTGGCTTTAGCAAACCTCTTTTTCAAAATAAGAGTAACCTAAAACTTGGTATCCCTTTCAACTTCCCTAAAATAGTTCTGAATAAATATACCGTTCGTGTTTTTAATTACTTTTTCTACCACAAGCAGCTTAGCTCAATAAAAGAAAAATTAGTTGGTTTTGATAAATTTTTTTATCCACTTGATTTTATAAAGAATTGGAATAAGATGTATGGCAAAAAAGGATTTGTTCAATACCAGTTTGTTTTACCAATGGCGACCAGTAGACTGGGCCTGCAAAGGATTCTTACGGAAATTAGTAAACAAGGTATGGGTTCTTTTTTGGCGGTGTTAAAGTTGTTTGGTGAGAGTGATGGACTCATTTCATTCCCTATGAAAGGCTATACGCTAGCACTTGATTTTCCCATTCGTGATGGATTATTTGAATTCTTAGATGAACTAGACAAGATTGTATTGGAATGTGGAGGAAGATTATACTTGACAAAAGACGCAAGAATGAAGCGAGAAGTCTTTTGGAGCAGCTATCCCAATGCAGCTAAATTTAAAAACATTATTGAAAAATTTAACCCTACTTTTAAGTGGAAATCTATGCAATCTGATAGACTAGGAATTTCAAAATTATGACCGTTCTTCTACTAGGAGCCACCTCTGATATCGCTATAGCTTTGGCAAGGCAATTTGGATCAAAAGGACATGACCTTCAGCTTGCGGGTAGAGATGGAGAGCAGCTGCATATTCTAGGAAATGATACTAAGATTAGATATAATGTGTCAGTTGATGTGTTAGAATTGGACGCACTTAATTTTGAAAGCCATCAATCTCTTTATAGCAGCTTGGCTAAAAAGCCCGATATTGCCATTTTGATTTTTGGTTATTTGGGTGATCACGAAAAAGCAATTCATGATTGGAGCGAAGCTGAAAGAATATTGAATACGAATTATGTGGGTGCCGTTTCTATAATGAACGTAATCGCCAATGATTTTGAAAACCGAAAATCTGGTGTGATTGTAGGGATCAGTTCTGTGGCTGGAGATAGGGGGAGAATGTCTAACTATTTGTATGGCAGTGCCAAAGCTGGTTTGACAGCCTACCTGTCGGGTTTGCGCAATCGATTATTTCATTCTGGTGTCCATGTCTTAACGGTAAAACCAGGCTTTGTGCGTACGAAAATGACTGAGGGCCTTAAATTACCCCCACTCGTTACTGCAGATCCTGAGCAAGTTGCTAAGAAGATCTACTCTGCTATTGAGAAGAAGAAAAATGCGATTTATGTTTTGCCAGTATGGGCAATACTAATGCTGCTCATTAGATCAATTCCAGAGTTTGTTTTCAAAAAAATGAAACTTTGAAATGGCTATTTAAATGTGACCACACCCAATGGCATGATCTCAGTTATTCCAAATAACCACTAAAAAGCAGTTATTTAAACATGAAAAAAGGACTGGCTCTTTTTGACTTCGATGGGACGATTACCAAGCGAGATACTTTTTTGGAGATAATAAAATATCAAAAGGGTAAGGCGTATTTTTATTTTGGCATGCTTTTGCTGTCGCCTATCCTACTATTATATAAGTTGAAGGTTATAGAAAATTGGAGGGCGAAAGAACGCGTCTTATCATTTTTTTTTGGAGGGAACCCATCTGATATATTCCAAAGTAAGTGTGATCAATTTATTTCAAACATTCTACCCACCATTCTTAAGCCAGAGGCTTTGCAAAAGATTGAATTCCATCGATCACAAAATCATCGTGTAATTGTGGTGAGTGCCTCACCCTATAATTGGATTGAAGGTTGGTGCAAGAAAATGGAAATTGAATTGATTGCGACCAAACTTGAAGTATACGGAGAGAAAATTACCGGTAGGCTAGCCTCCCTAAATTGCTATGGGGCAGAGAAGGTGAATAGAATTAATGAATATCTTGACTTGAAAGAGTTTGATCAGATATATGCTTATGGCGATAGCGAAGGAGACAAACCAATGTTGGCCATTGCACATCATTCGTTTTATAGAAAGTTCTAACTCCCCACTAGTAATCTACTTCTCTTTGGGAATAACTTTTTCACTACAAAGACACAGGCCATTGATGCACCTACAACTAATGCCAGATAGCAAACAAAGATTAATAAGTTCTGTTCAAGGGATATGTTGAAGCGGGTTAGGAAATAGCTGATGGCATTGATAAAATAGATATGAATGAAATACACGCCAAAACTGTAGTTCCCAAGCGTTGTTAAAGTAGGAAAATTGTGGCGCTTTAGCCGGTGGAATATATTTAATAGAATAATGGCGAGTAGCATCACTTTAAGTTTCCCCCAATTAAAAACTGGAGTAAAGTACTGGGGGGCGTCAAAAGATTTTAGCCGGAAGACATCGATTAGTTGTATCATTTCCAAATAGAAAATTAGGAAATAAATACAAATAAGCACTAGTAATATAAAGTTAGTTAGGGTAGAAATCGAAGCATGATTCTTGCCTGCCCAAATCCCAAAAACATAGACTGGGATGAAATAGATCAGTGATTCTCCAAGTGTTGCATAATACCCATAGTTGTAACTAAACATACCCAGCATAACTATTACCACGACTAGAAAATTAAAGGATTTTAATTTTTGAATGCGATAAAAAAGTGGCCCCATTATAAAGATGAGGCAGATCATGGGGATAAAATAGAATGGCCCAGAATGCTTTCCGGTACATAACATATAGATGACCTGCCACACAGTATTTAGCCCTTTGTAGAAATCGGTCATCCAGCTGGCATCTGTTTCTATCAGAAGTTTATCAAGCAACGCAGGGATAGATACTAGGATATACGGAATAACGACAAATTGTAATTTCTTAAAAAGATACTTTCCATAATTTAATTTCTCCTTGTGCACATATTGAAACAAGAACCCCGAAATGAATACGAAGAGAATGGTAGAGAAATCTAATCCATAGAAAAGAAGATCATGACTGACCGAATCCTTTGGCCAGTCGATTGAAGTTCTGCAATGCACTCCCACGATCAAAATGATAGCAAAGCCTCGAAAGTTATGGATGTAGCTGAGAAAGTTACTCTTCACGCAGGATAGATTCTATATAGTTAGTTATCTTAATCGCGATAATATCTTTTATCTGATTAAAAACAAAACCCCTCAGTTCTTGATGGGTGAGGGGTTTTGGTGAAGTAGTAGAAGCTTTCTACTAGCGCACAATTACTTTTTGATGGAGGTTTGTTCCATTTTGGGTTACCCTAACGATATAAATACCATTTGCCCATTTTGTTTCTAGTGCAAAACCTTTCTTAAATTCCTCATTGGACATCCATTGATTTATTAATTCCTTACCGACTAGATCAGTTACTTGTAGTTGCAATTGACTAGCCTGAGAAGAATTTCCAATCACTGTGATCTGTCCAGTTTCAGAGGGATTAGGGAATACAGCCAAGCTAAACGAGCTTTTGCTATTATCGTCTAAACCGGTCACGATGTAATCAATGGAGGGTGATTCGCGTATACAGTAGGTATTTGCCGCTCTTACTGAATACATGCCTGATTGTACGGGTGTATAGCTGTTGCTATTTGCTCCAGAAATTATGTTGCCATCAAGGAGCCACTGCATATTTTTTGCTGCATCTGTAAGCAATTCACCATTGGTAGAAAGTATAATCTTTGGTGTCTCCAATGAATCAGCCTTTACGACAATGTATTTGAATTCGCTTCCACAGCCCTTGTCGCTGATAGACTTAACAGAATAGAACGATGTTGTATTGAGTGCGTAAACTTCTAGTGACTGACTTGTTTCACTTAATGATTGGCTATTGTTTTGGCTGAGGTAAGCCCATTGAAAAGTAGAGCCATTGCCATTTGCGGTTATAGTAAGTTTACTGCCTAGGCAACCAGCTACTTCAGCAGGTACAGAGACGATGGGCAATTCTGAAATGGAGATCATCTTACTATTGTCAAGGTTGATCGAAGAACAACCTGGGTAATAGGAACGAACTCTTATCGTGCGTTGACCAGTTAGGTTTTTAATAGGAACAAATAATTGGATGGTTTCACCATTGCCCACAACTTTTTCTGAAAGCGTTGATGCATTGGCGTCAATCGCTTCATAGTTTACACCAGTCTGACTGTTGCTAATAAGCAAAATTGCATTTTGTTCTGATCTGCAGTAAGCATCCTTTGTTGCCGATAGTACATTATTGGTGATAATACCCGGCCTTGTCAATTTTATAATTAACCGATTTACATACGAAGCAGCATCACCTGAGACGGCTATAGTATATGATGGACTATTCTTGCTTATAGTGGTAGATGTGCCAAGGAATGAATCTACCAGTTGAATCGTAGAAAGACTGAAATTTTCCAAATTTTCGAATTGAAGTGTGTACGTTCCAGAGGCTATAGTGGCAAGGTTTTCTCCTGGCTGCAGGCCAACAGAAATTGTTTTTTCACAGAATATATTGCTCGCATCATTGATAGCCAAGTTAACGCCATCTTCGGAAATGGTGGATAAATTGAAGAACGAATTTGGTCGTTTTGCACCGTCACGTATTTTATCATAGGTGTCGCTTCCTTGATCCGTTAGATTTATAAATGCGTAATCCTCAAGAGTACCATTCGTTAATTTTAACGTGAATAAGCTTGAACTAGCCACTGTCTCTGTTCTAAAGAAAGTGACGTTGCCAGAGGCGGGGGTAGTTGTTTTTGCTGCTTCTGTTACAGATAGCGATGGAGAAGCGGTAGTTGCTTGTACCCAGAATGCCTGACCTGCCGGAATTTTTCCATTGGGCAACGTTCCTCCTCCTGCTCCGCTATTCAACGAACGATCCCAAAATAGAACCCTGGAGTTTCCATTTCCATCAAAATTGTTTTCTCGAATAGAGATGGTATTGCTGATGTTAGAAGATACCCAAGCAGTATTGTTCCACACAATGTCGGAAGCATAAGGGTTACCAACTAAATTAAAACCTGTTGGGGCAGTAACTACATTTACTCCTGTAAGACTAAACGGAATAGTGCCTTGGTGTGGCACACCAGTACTTACCATTGTAAATGGATTGAGGTTTTCGCGAATGAAGGCTGCATAGCCTCGTCCCCGCTGTAAAGTTTCCTGGTTAGAAGATACTGGAAAGGCTATGTAATCAGCAGGTGTTGGCTCATCGTAATAGAACATAGAGGCACTGGTACTTTGCGGGCTACTTCCGGTAAATGCACCAGTAATAGGAAAATAATTTTGCCAGTCTGCTACTTTAGTCCCATCTACTGAAGAAGACATATACCTGTACACTCTTTTTGGAGCTATATACCTTTCTACGTTTACATTTCCTGTGATTGATCCACTCACAATTTGCTGAATAGCCGCACTAGCAGTAAGGCTCGATTTTAACGTAATGTTTCCGCCTGCACTCAGCGTTCCGCTATTGATTTTCAGGCCATCATAGACTTCCATCCCACTGCGAATGCTGGTAAGGCTGCCACCCGTTGCTTGAAGCGTAAAATTTTGCACACGGTTATTCGGGCTGCTAGCAAAATAAAAGTTAGAAGGCAACCCAGAAGAAGCGGTGGTACTTAGTGAGATGTTTGAATTGGCAATAGAGAGTTTTCCAGTTGTATTCGCTGGGTTCACTACTGCACTATTGATTAAGGTTAAGTGGTTGCTTCCCAGTACCAACGTACTTCCGCTGGCCAAATCAAGTCCACCGCCATTAGGCGAGCCTAAATTAAGTGACTTCGGACTGCCGCTATTATTAAAAATAACGGTAGCATTTGCGTCAGCACTCAGCTTATATAAAAATTGATCGCTATTGACGGTCAGATTGTGTGCGGTTGCACCAACAAATTGCAATGCAACGCGATTATCAGCAGGAGCAGTGGCAACGGTGGCCGCAGTGATCAAATCTCCACTTACTTTTATAGTAGTTAAATTGTCAGCAGCACCTTTCAAGCCTATGCCATTTGCCAACGTCAAATTACCAAGCACTTCAAGTGTTCCTGCGCCAAAAGTCTTTAGCCCTGCTGCTCCATTTAAAACCAAGTTTCCATAAGTAGCAAGCGGAATAGAAGTAGGAGTAGTAAAGGTTACCGTTGAAGAAGGTGAAATGGTTTCAAACACAGGTTGATAATCTATATTGACGTTCAGCGTAGATCCGACACCAACCTTTAACGTACCTGTTAAGGGCTGACTGATCGTAAGTGCTGCACCATCATCTACAATCACTCGCGACACAGGTCCTCCTATAGTTAAAGGGTTTGTTAATGTTTGTGTTTGAGGACTTGGTATTTTGAAGTGTTGGCCATCGTAATCAAAACTGGTTGGGCTGGCACCTGTGCCGTCAGGATTGTTGCCCCAAGAAGCAGTAAGGCTTAAATTAGAGGATGGTTTCGAGTAGAACGTTTGCGGACCATTGGTAGTAAAATTGGCTGCCGTTGATTGCGCAGACTCGTTGGTAGGGTTACCACTATCATAGGCACTTACAGTAATGGAGTATGGTGTGCCAGGCAGCAATGCATTTGTATAGTAGGTAGTAGTGGCTGATGTGCCAAGCAAAATACCGTTGCCATAAATTCTATACCCGGTTACGGCCACATTATCAGTAGAGCCAGTCCAGGAAAGCCCTACGTTGGTGTAGTTGCTAGAGAGGATAGTGACTCCAGAAGGAATGGTAGGTGCTTGAGTATCTGGCAAAGTGGTAGCATTAGCGGGAAGTGAAAAACCAGAAGTGCCAGTAGTGTTGCTTACACTTTTTATTTTGTAATAATAGGTCGTACCAGATTGTAAGCCACTGTCCGCAAATGAATTGGTGTTCGCGTTAGCGATCAATGGAAATGCAATGTTGTCAAGCGATCGATAGATTTCATAAGAGTTTGCCCCAACGGCAGAAGTCCATGTAAGGTTGATAGTGCTCATGCCTGTAGCCGTGGCCACAAGACTAGTAGGTGCCGCTGGTGGGGTAAGTACGGGTGCAGAACCACTGGTGAGGTAAATGGCTGGCAATGGAAGCCAAGTACTTGATGACGACAACTTATACTCGATGTTAAGGCATTCGTCTCCTTGTTGTTCAAACATCAGCACCGTAATAGGTCTGGCGGTACTGGTAAAAGTCTGGTTAGGAGTAGCTCCAGCGCCAGGATCGCAGCCGTGTAGCCCATCGTTGTTAAAAATTCTATTGGTAGCGGGATTGGCTACTACAAATGGAAACGCGGTAGCTCCGGAGGCGCCCAAATAAATCGCACTTCCATCATCCGAGTAAGATCTAAAATTGTAAGTGCCAGCAGGTAGATTAAGATAGCCATCAAATTTGAAGTTAAAAAAATCATCTTGCTTTCTTAAAGAGATATCGAAGTTGCTACAAGTACCTGTTGCTTCCGGGGTGTTCCAATTATTTTCAACCTGATATAGAGTGGTAACGTTAACTGCTGAGTAGGTATAATTTAGTCCGGTAAAAGTGGTAGTGGCTAGTAGTTGGTTGCTCGGCTGAGAGACATTGCCTGCCAGATCAAAGGCCTTAACTGTAAACAAATAATTAGAGTTGGCGGTGAGCCCTGTAACGGTATAGGTAGTAGCAGAGCTAAGTGTGTTGATGGTGGTGGCGCCATAGTAAATTTCATACCGTTGAATTGCCGTATTGTCTACAGAGGCTGTCCAACTGAGCGTGATCTTGGTAAGTGATTTCAGCCCACTCACCACTAAATTTTGTGGCGCACTTGGTGGCTGGGTATCTGCCTGGGTGGTAACAGAAATAGGACCTGTGTAGGGTGAAGCAGCTGTGTTATTTATCGCGCGTATTTGATAGTCGTAGTTAGTATTAGGTGCCAAGCCAGTATCGATATAGGATGTGGTGCCCGCACTTAACAGTTTAAAAAAGTCATATTCACCACCATCAGTGGCTCTAAAAATTTCAAATCCTGTTTCGTTGGGTGTGTTATCGGTCCAAAATAATTGTACTGTTCCCGTGCCTGTAACAATAGCTTGTGGGGATGCGAGAGCAATTAAACTGATCGGTGTGCTTGCAGTTACATAAATCGAATTCGATTCTAAGCTTCGGCAGCCATTAAGTGGAATAGTTTTCAGTGAAAACCTGCCAGCATCTGTGCGAATGGTGTAAGAGGCGGTATCAGTATATGGAAAAGCATACGGATAGGTGGTAGTTTGCCCTCCATCTCTAGACCAGAGCTTCACGAGGTCTTTCGTAGTTGGTCCGTTGATACGCACACTCAAGTCTCCATTTATATCGGGCAAATGAGAAGTACCCACTGCGGTGATGGTTGGTGTAATAGGGGTAGCCTCCTGCACGACTACGGGCTTAGACCAGAGGTTCCATTGTGCTTCGCTGGGTGCTGCCGAGATACGACTGAATCTAGCTCTATAGGTGCCCGGCTGAGTGGCAGTATAGGTTGAGGAGGTTGCGGCTGGAATGATCGCTCCATCTAGTTCCCATTGATAAGCCAGAAAACCCACACTTAAAGCAAGCTTTACGCCATTGCTGTTTGTAGGGCAAATAGTGGGGTCGCCATAAAGAACCCTAATGTCTCGCTTGTTTTGAAGCAACATCCATGAAAAGAAGTCAGGTTCTGCGTAGGCAAATCCCCAAGTTCCATGACCAACCGTAGGATATAGGGTGTACCTAGTAGATGCTCCGGCAGCCCTCAATTTAGCAACGATTTGGTTTGTATTGTTAGGTGTGGGGTTGCCATCTGTTCCACCTTGAAATATCCAAGTAGGGATGGGCACTGCTTTGTTGACTTCTGAGTCAAAAATGGGATCACCAGCACTGGACACAGCCGACATCGGCAATGCAGCTGCGAACAATTCAGGTCGCTGCCTTACCATTTCCCACGATGCAGCTCCTCCATTGGATAATCCGTGAATATAGATCCTGTCAGGGTCTATATTGTAGCTAGCAATTAGTAGATCAACAATGTTAAGGAATTGAGGATGGGTGTAGAAATTTCCACTTTCGCTTTGAGGGACCACTACAAAACCTGGGAACCCGTTTGCCGGTAACGTGGGGTCTTCAGCTAGTTTTCCATTGGCATTATATACTGCTTTTAAGTGTTCATTTCCGGCATGTACTAAATTCAAGTCATTGCTTCGATACCTTGGATCGGTACCATATCCGAAGCTGATATCCCTGTTTGTAATAGCAGTAGTAGCAATTGAAGCCAACGTCACCTGTGCGCCCGAAATGAAAGAGGTGATCGTTGTAGTTAGTACCCCCCCCCCCGGTGCGGCGCCCGTACCGTGGTTGGTTTTTGGGACGTCATTGGTAGTAAAAATAGTTCCTGTTGTGCTGGTTAAAAGATTAGAGTTAATTGTCATTGTTCCCCTAGCAGCTGTTCCATTGATTCCGTAACCATATCCATAGGTAAAAGGTGTGGTAGTAACAGATACTGATGCACTAGTACCTAGCACCACTTGCGAAGTAGAATTCACTGCAGAGATAAAGGTGCTGAGAATAGATCCGCCAGGCCCAGCCAAAGGGATTTGGATGGTTTTATTAAGATCGGAAGCACTAAAATTGATGCTGCTTGTTCTAGTGAGAATATTTGATCCAGCAGTAATTGTTCCAGAACTAGTTGTTGTACTAACATTGAAATAACAAGAGCTGCCCCAACAGTTTCCCCGTTCTCCTGCACCATGTACAAAAAGAATCAACGGATACTTATAATTTGCATTTTGGGGCAGGTTGTACCCAACCGGAAACAACAGTCTGTAGTTCATATCGAAATCAAAACTTCCATACTGGGTTGAGTGACCTTCAGTATAAGCGGGCTTTGTCGGGTCGCTATTAAAAAATTTGCTATTCCAAGAGGTCAGGTCATTAAACGTCCATGTTTTTGCAGATCCATTTCCCGGATTATTTAATCCATCAACAGTCCGGTTGCTGAATGTTCCTGTCCTAAGTGCACGGAAAGGGAAATTCGGACTTTGGTAAATAACAGTTTGAGCTATTGATTGAATAGCTAGGAAAGAGAGAACAGCCATAAGGCTAATTCTTTGAGTGTATTTCATTAAAGCCAACTTTTAGTGGTTTGGGCAACCGCTGTCTATACACAGATGGTGCCAACCGTAACCTTGCAAAGATAAGTTGTTGCAATGTATTTTTAGTACACACTTCTTACATAAAAACACTGCAATCGATTAAAAAAGGGGGTTTTGATGTTTTGACTCGGGAATTCTTGGCAATGGGCAAAAGAACGTGGCAACGCCAAGAAAATGAAGTGCCATTTCCGGAAAAAATAGTCCCAATAAGGGATACTGAAACAGGCAAACCGATAACTTGGGACGCCCTTGGTTTAGCGTGCATTGTCTTGACTTTGATCAGAAATAGTTTGTGACTTTACATGAAAGCTTAACTTGCGCCAAATAATTGATTGATGAATCGAAGGAAGGCTTTAGTTGGCATTTCATTGTTTACTGGTGGTGCACTCGCCTCCGTAGTTGGGTTTAAATGGCTAAAATTTAGTACTTCCCCAAACTTTGATGGGTTGATCAAAAGCAAAAAACTTTTGGCATCATTGGCAGATTGTATCTTGCCAAAAACAGATTCTCCTTCTGCCAGTGAGTGTAACGTGCATGAGTTTATTATTAAAATGATAGTGGAAAGCACAGATGCACATACTCAAAACAATTTCATTACGGGCTTAGCCAAGGTAGAAGAGTACTCACTGTCGGCTTTTAATAAATATTTTAGCGATTGTTCGGATGTTGAAAAAAAGCAAACGATCTCTTATTTCGTTGAAAAAGGGAAGGAGCAATCAGGCATCCTTGGCAAAATTCAAAATAAAATTTTAGGTAAATCTTTCTTTACAACATTAAAGGAGTACACCGTGATAGGTTATTTTACCTCGGAGCAAGGTGCGACAAAGGCGCTGCGGTATTCACTCGTTCCATCTAAATATAATGCTTGCCTTCCGTATGTAGCGGGCGAGAAATCGTGGGCCACTTACTAACTCCTATGAATCTCTCTATCCGATCAAAAGAGCAAAATACCTATGATGCCATTGTAGTGGGCTCCGGTATAAGCGGAGGCTGGGCAGCAAAAGAACTTTGTGAGAAGGGGTTAAAAACACTTGTTCTGGAACGCGGCAGGAACGTAGAACACGTGAAAGATTACACCACTGCGTTTAGCAGCCCGTGGGATTTTGACCATCGCTTGCACGGTAAATACAAAAACGAAAGTGAAGACCCCATTCAAAGCACAGTTTATGATGAGGGTAGTAAGCACTTTTTTGTTAGGGATAAAGAACACCCCTACATTCAAGATGACCCTTTTCGGTGGATACGTGGATATCAAGTAGGGGGAAGGTCTTTAACATGGGGTCGGCAGTGTTACAGACTAAGCGATCTTGATTTTGAAGCGAATATCAAAGAAGGCATAGCAGTGGATTGGCCTATTCGCTACAAAGATATTGAACCTTGGTATTCCTATGTGGAAAAATTCATTGGACTTAGTGGACGAAACGAAAACCTTACTCATTTGCCAGATGGCCATTTTCTTCCCGCCATTGAAATGAATTGTTTAGAGAAGTATTTTGCAGAAGAGATTGCAAAGAAATTTAGTGACCGTCTGGTCACACCCGCGCGGGTGGCCAACCTCACTCAATCCATAAACGGGCGTGGCCCTTGTCAATACAGAAATTTATGCAGCAGAGGGTGCCCTTTCGGTGCATATTTCAGCAGCAATGCGGCAACACTCCCCGCAGCAATGGCAACAGGTAACATGACATTGCGTCCTTTTTCAATTGTGCAAGAGGTGATTTATGATAAAGAATCGAAACGCGCCATTGGCGTGAGAGTGATTGACACCAATACAAAAGAAACGGAAGAATATTTCGCCAAAATAATCTTCCTTAATGCCTCTACAATTGCCACAACCTCTATTTTGTTGAATTCGGTTTCAGAAGTATTTCCTAACGGCCTAGGAAATTCTAGTGGCCAACTTGGTCATAATTTGATGGATCACTTTATCGGTGTGGGAGCAGAGGGCGAATTTGATGGACTGCAAGATCAATACTACTCCGGTCGAACGCCCGGCTCGCTCTTTATTCCAAGATTCAGAAATATTGATGGGCCAAGTAAACAAACAGAATTCTTACGGGGCTATGGCTTTCAGGGTCGTGCCTTTCGTGAGAATTGGGAGGATAAATTGCACTCAATTGAGGGGTTTGGTGAAGACTTCAAAGTGAACACGACCATCCCCGGAAAATGGAAAATTTGGCTGGGTGCTTGGGCTGAGACGTTGCCTTACTTTGAAAATCAGGTAAGCCTACATAAAAGTAAAAAGGATACCTGGGGGTTACCTTTGGTACGGATTTCTTTTGAGTACCACGAAAATGAAAAAGCCATGAAGAAAGACATTGAGGCCACTGCGGTTGAAATGTTAGAGAAGACGGGCTTTACTGCTATTCGTGGTTTTAATTATGATATGCCTGGTGGTTCTGCGGTTCATGAAATGGGTACAGCACGGATGGGTAGAGATGCTAAAACGTCTGTTCTTAATGAGTTCAACCAGCTTCATGATGTAAAGAATGTTTTTGTCACAGACGGGAGTTGTATGACTTCCTCGGCCACACAAAATCCATCGCTTACGTACATGGCATTGACTGCCAGAGCTTGCTCTTTCGCAGTAAAAGAATCGAAGAAAGGGAATCTATAGAACTGACCTAGACAAGCACCAAATGTCTTAATGATTTTGAGAGCAATTGTTTCTCGAGATGTATTACTTCATACAAACCATGAGAAGCTGGCATTTCTCAATGTTATTTAACCAACTTCATCGAGAGAAAGCGCAGCTTGTGAAAATATACTAAATTTGAGATCGATTTCTGGAATTAAACTTTCTTCCAACAATAAAATTCTTTTAATCTACAACGCTTTATTATGACCATTTTCAAAAATCCTTCTTGGATAAATACCGAGTTATTAAAGTATGAGAAACTGAGTGATATTCCTACTTCAGTTTTTGATGAGGTAAATGCTAACTTAGATAAGGTTTTAAATCAAACTCATCCGATTGCAACGATCATCATTACCGCATGGAATGAGGAGGCAAACATCGTACGATGCTTATATTCACTCTCTAAAAATCAAACCGGTTATCCATTTGATATCATAGTTGTTAACAATAACTCCAAAGATAGAACCCAAGATACATTGGATAGAATTCATGTTAAATCACTATTTCAAGGAAAGCAGGGGTGTGGCCCCGCACGGAAATTAGGGCAAGAAAATGCATTGGGTAAATACATTCTATTTGCTGATGCCGATTGTATCTATCCGAAAGTGTGGGTGCAGAAAATGATGGAGAAACTTACGCAGCAAAATGTAGCCTGTGTTTATGGACGATATTCCTTCCTTGCGCCAGAGGGAAAATCACGCCTGAAATTTGTCTTCTTTGAATTTGCCAAAGACTTGTTTGCAGAAATTCGACATATCAACAGGCCTCATTTAAATGCATTTGGTATAAGTATGGGATTTGTCAAGGAATATGGATTAAAGGTCGGAATCGATGACCGAAATGTTCGTGGAGATGACGGTCGTCTTTGTTTCGACTTAATACCCTATGGGAAAGTGTTGCAGGTTAGGTCTCGGTCAGCAAGAGCTTGGACAGGCGCTCGCACGTTGGAGCAGGATGGAAGTTTTTTAAGAGCATTAGCAAGAAGGATACTAAACGAAGTTTATCGAATCCCAAGTTATTTTTACAGGCAGGCTCCACACGATACTAAAACATCCGAGAACAACGATACCGAAGTATTGCGGGTTTTAGAAAAGAAACTAAAAAAAGGCAGCTAGCAGTTGTTTCTTTCTCCAATCGGATTCCAAGGCAACGGTGCCAACAATACAGACTCCATTTTTTAATCAGTACTTTCTTCGGTGCGTTTTTTTATAGTGATTCGTCCGTTGGATACCGTAATTATTTGTTTTCTTAGTGGGTGCTTTTGCGCCTGCTAATTCTTTCCCAAAGCGAAGTGAAACTTGAAATTCGTGCGTATTAAATATGAGTTGAGTATTTTGGGTTGTTGCAAACTCATAAGAGTAGCCAATTTGTAGTAAACTAATTTTGAAACCAAGAAGAGCAGCGGCACCGTAATTTTGCCGATACAGCCCGCCCAGCCAAAAAGTATCTTTATAGTAGGCAATGCCATAGCCTTCCCATTGATTTGTTTTTGCAGTTAGTTTGTTGAGGACTAAGGGTTGAAAAATGATGAGTGGGCTAATTTGGAATTTGTAACTGGCGGATGCTACTGTAGTATTAAGTGGGTTGATTCCTACTTTCTGTAAGTCATTAGAATCTACGATGGAGCGGTCAAAGAATTGTGGCATAGAGATGCCAATATTTAGGTTGCTGTGCTGAAAGTTAAATCCAGCCTGCCCTTCTAAAAAAAAGCTACTGTTCAACAATCTGGCAATGGCGGGATCGGTTGGGTCTACCTGGCTTACATCCACCGAATTTCTACCTGCTCCTGCAGATAGCCCAAAACTCAAGTGAGTTTGTTCTGTAAACATGACTTTGTAACTCAGAGAAACTTGAGCCGAGTTAGTAGTAATTACACCCCTTGTTGAGTTATAGAGGTTTAATCCAACCCCGATTTTTTTTGAAAGTGGTGCGGTTAACGTAAGATTAGTAAATTTTGGGGCGCCTTCAATCCCTGTCCATTGTTGACGATACAACAAACTCACTTCAGCTTGTTTTTTAGCGCTAGAGTACGATGGGTTGTAGAAAAAAGGATTGTTGAAATAGTGGTTGTAAAGGGGCACATCCTGCGAAAATCCCAGAGAAGCCCATGCCATCAATACTGGCATGATCATTCTTTTTTTATAAAGGAGTTTCATCGGACAATAGTTATACTTCCCGAATCTTTTACACCATTACATTCGAGTACGTAATAGTATACATCCTGAGGTAGCACTTTTCCATTGGCGGTGCCATCCCAATTATTTTGGTAACCAATCGTTTCAAGTACTTTGGAGCCGTCATTCTGCAATATGATAAGTTTACACGATGCGAATTTTGCAATATTGGTATCCAGCACCCAAAAGTCATTTTGCCCATCCCCATTAGGAGTAATAAATTTATTTCGGGTTGCAGTGAACGTAAAATCGTTAGGGGCTACCACTACGTTCACATCATCTGAAGAAGTTATATCCCCATCGTCTGTTGCGCTAAAGCGAAACACATAAGTGCCCTCTACTAAATTAATTAACTCTAGTGTATTAGCAACCACATTTAGAGTTGCCGAAGTGCCGCTTACCTGGCTCCAGGTCGTAGATTTGATAGTTCCATCGGGATCTGACGCTGTTCCGGTAATCATGACTTGGTTTGTAGGCAGTTGTAAATCAATGTCTGGCCCAGCAGACACCACAGGGGGGAGGTTTGGTTTTGGTGAAACGATGACCGTTACTTCATCAAAGCCAGTGGCACTGTCATCGTCTTTTACTTCTAATCTAAAGACATAAGAACCTACAATTAAATCACTAACAGTAAGGGTGGGCGTTGCTGCATTCTGAAGAGTAAAAGTTGCCGGACCTGTCAATTTTGTCCATGTATAAGATACAATCGTTCCGTCATCAACTCCAGATCCGCTTAATACAACAGAATTGGTCGGTAAGGAAATGGATTGGTCTGGACCAGCGTTTACTGTTGGTACCGCATTGATTCTAACATCAAATGTAGTGGGGATACCATTGCAACTACCAGCCTTCGGGATGATGGTGTATCTCACCGCTCCGGTAGTAGTTGACTTAATCAATACTTGGGATATGATAGCTCCACTGCCAGATGATTGTCCTGTGACAGTACCATTTAGAACGCTTGCGGTCCATGAAAAAGTGGTTCCTGCCACATTGTTTGGATTTTGAAGAACGATAGTCGTACTACATCCACTGCAAACTACTGAAGTACTCGCCCCGGTGTTGATGGCTATATCAGGGATTAGTGATACCGTAACATCCGCAGATGTAGATGGGCCTGCGCAACCACCCGTCACCGATGTGGGGGTAATGATATACCTAACTGTACCTCCGGTTGTGGTTGTTAGATTTTGAGAAATCGTGGAGCCGTTACTATTTGAGAAACCTGATGCGTTGCCACTAAGCAAACTTGCAGTCCAAGCATAGTTTACACCCCCAGGTATTGAATTAGATGTATTTAAGGAGATGTTACTTGGAGAGCCTGTGCAGATAGTGCTGTTGTTTGGTGTGGCTACTACCAAGGGCATTGGATTAACAACCACAACTACTGATCTTATATCGGAACATCCGGTTGTAGTGTTAGTGCCTTTGATAAAGTAAGTACCCGCGGCCACAGAATTAGGGTTTGATAGACTTGTGGTGCCTCCTGAATTGGTCCAATAAGAAAACGTAAGCCCGGCACTCGAGCCTGCTGTAATAGAAGCAACCGTTAAATCAATTGTCGCAAGGTCGCATACGACACCTGGATTGGTTATCGTCACATTAGGCGAGGTATTAAATGTAACAGTCACTGGTTTTATATCCGAACATCCTGCATTAGCGCCTTTGATATAGTATGTACCGCTAGTGGACAAGGAGGTAGGATTTGCCAGAGGACCAGTTGCGCCTGCGTCCGTCCAGTAGGTAAAAGTCAGGCCAGCGGTTGAGCCAGCGGTGACATCGGCAGTTGTGAGATCTATCGTGGCAGGTGAGCATGCCGGTGCTGGATTGGTTACCGTCACCAATGCAATAGGGTTGATGGTCACAACAACAGGTTTAATGGAAGGGCATACCCCAGCGTTGGTCGCCCTGATGTAATAAGTTCCGGATGAGATAATGGCCGATGGTGTTGCCAATGTCACCGATGCTGCAGGATCACTCCAATAGGTAAGTGTAAGTCCGCCTGATGATCCAGCGATAACAGAAGCCAGAGTTAAATCTATTGTTGATGGCGCGCAAACTGCTGGAGGGTTAGTAATTAGCAAATTTGGGGAGGTGTTCACTGTAACTGTCACTGATTTGATGTCCGAGCACCCAGCGTTTGCACCTTTTATGTAGTAAGTCCCACTAATTGATAATGTAGCAGGGCTTGCCAGCGGACTGGTTGCGCCAGCATCTGTCCAATAGGTAAAAGTCAGGCCAGCGGTTGAGCCAGCGGTGACAGCGGCAGTTGTGAGATCTATCGTGGCAGGTGAGCATGCCGGTGCTGGATTGGTTACCGTCACCAATGCAACAGGGTTGATGGTCACAACAACAGGTTTAATGGAAGGACACACTCCAGCATTGGTCGCCCTGATGTAATAAGTTCCGGATGAGGTAATGGCCGATGGTGTTGCCAATGTCACCGATGCTGCGGCATCACTCCAATAGGAAAGTGTAAGTCCGCCTGATGATCCAGCGGTAACAGAAGCCAGCGTTAGGTCTATTGTTGATGGCGCGCAAACTGCACTAGGGTTCGTAATGAGTAAATTTGGAGAGGTGTTTGTCGTAACTGTTACAGGTTTGATATCCGAACATCCTGCATTCGCGCCTTTGATATAGTATGTACCGCTTGTTGATAGTGCGGAAGGACTTGCGAGCGGGCTAGTTGCGCCTGCATTCGTCCAATAGGTAAAAGTCAGGCCAGCGGTTGAGCCAGCGGTGACGGAGCCAGCTGTGATATCAACCGTGGTAGGAGAACATACTGCGCTAGGGTTTGTGGCAACAACCAATGCTGCCGTATTTATTGTTGCAATGACAGGACGGATTGAAGAGCAGCCAGATACGTCTGTTCCTTTAACAAAATAAGTTCCGGATGTTGAGACCGAAGACGCGTTGGCTAGGGACACAGTGGCGGTTGAGTTAGTCCAGTAGGTGTAGATTAGGCCAATGGTTGATCCAGCTGTTATTGACGTGGCGGTTAAGTCAATCAATCCTGGTGAGCAAATTGCCGGAGGATTTGTTATGATTAGATTCGGTTGCGCTTGAACGACTACGTTCACAGGTTTGATATCAAAACAACCCGAGCCATTCGTAGCTTTAATATAATACGTTCCATTGTTTACACTGGTTGGAGTGGCAAGTGGTGTTGTTGCCAGACTGTTTGTCCAATACGTAAGCGTCACACCCCCGGTAGACCCCGTGGTGATTGAAGCTGGTGTAACATCCACGGAGGCAGGCGCACATACTGGCGCGGGATTATTTACGACTAATGTAGGTGCGGAATTAACAACTACGTTAACAGGCTTCGTGTCGCTTCCGCCTGCTGATGTTGTTCCTTTGATATAGTAAGTGCCCGTTGTTGCAGTCGAGGGAGTCGGATAGGGAACGGTTGCAGCGGCATCGGTCCAATAGGTAAAAGTTAAGCCTGGTGTAGAACCAATGGTTATTGCAGCGTTGGTTAAGTTCACGCTAGCCGGGCTACATACCGGAGAAGGGTTGGTGATGAAAAGGGTTGGTGATGAACTGACTGTTATGGTTACCTCGTCAAAACCTGTATTGCCATCATTATCTGTAACGGTGAGCCTAAACACATAGACGCCAGCAGTTAAGTTAGTTAAGCCAAGTGTAGATGTTAGATCATTCGTAAGTGTTGCCGATCCTCCGCTTTGCTTTGTCCAAACATACGATACGATTGACCCCCCAGGATCAGATCCTGTTCCAACAAGCACCGTACTATTCACTGGCAAGATCAGAAAAATGTCGGGACCAGCGTTTGCTGTGGGGGCGGTACTTTTTGATTTAGTCAGCAACCATTGGTAAAGATTAGGAGTATGGAGATTGTTATCTACTCTATAGGCATAGTTATTCCATATATTGTGCCCTAATCCGGCATAGCTAGTCCACTTGTATTCTGCAACAGGCACCGGAGTAGTGCAATAATTTATGTTATCAAAATTAGCAAATCCGGTGGCGTAAGTGATCGTTCCATCGACTGTGCCATGAAATCCCCACATAGGAACTTTTCTGGCAGAAATGCTACAAGAGTATCCATTTCCAAAAGCAGAAACCGGAGCCGCTGCAGCAAAAATATCTGGAATGCCAGGGTCAAAAGAATTATAAACACCCTGTCCTCCCAAGCTCAATCCAGTAACGTAAACCTTATTTAAGTCAATTCTATAATTTTGAGGACCGGTGAGTACATAATTAAAAACATCATAGAGCACACTGCTCCACCATCCGCCAAAGGAAGACGGCAGCTGAGGTGAAATCACAATGAAACATTCATTAACCCCGGTTGAAGGATTTGTAAAACACATGGTACTTCCGTTTTCAATATGATAGGGAGGGCCATGAGCTTTAATTTTATTTAAGTCAGTAGGTGAGCCGTTCCCTCTCTCGCCTAAACCGTGCAAAAAGAAAAGGACCGGATATTTTTTTGTTGGGTTAGTAAGATAGTCGGCAGGAAGTTTTTCAAGGTAGCCATACCCGCCCGTGGTCATCCGTGGAGTCTGTTGCGAAAATACCTTAAAGGAGCCAAAGCAAAAAATGACAAGCCAAAGAACTAATAAATAGGTTTTCATCATGCTTACCTCTTTTACCCACTATTGAATTGAATACCAAAAATAACCCGTTTTAGCAAATTATCTAGAAATTGCATTCTAAAAAGGCACTAAAGTCGGCTCATTTTTTAAAAGTTACTCGGTATAATGCACCGCCTAACAACCGTTCAAATAATTCATCAGCGATAAAAAGGGTTCCTTGGTCATCAAAACAAATTGCCTCTTTTTGTGAGAAGTGATTTAACAGTAATACTTTTAATGATCCTTTAAAAAAGGTAGACCCCTTAAAATTTTCAAAAACCCAAACTTTATCAGACGATAGGAGGGCAACACTTTTCCCTTCCCTCGAAATATCAGCCCCCGTTATCCAGTTGTTCATACTGCTTTTGCCACCCAGGTAAACGCTATCCGCCAGTTGTGCAATGTATTTTCCGGGCTTAGCGGGGATTTTGTAAACTCGAACGATGCCATCAAAAGGAATAGTTCTATTTTTATTGAAGATGAACAACGAATCATTAAAATAAATCATAGCCTCCGCATCATAGATTAACCTTTTGTCGCTTGGCGGAAAATCTATTTGATCCGGGTAACTAAACTCAATTTTTTCGGCCTCTAGTTTCATTTCGGTTGCCTGAGCCGGATTGTTTATTTTGTAAACTTGCAATGTTCGTCTGGTGTTTGCATTGTTCCCGATGTCCCCGATAAATATACTTCCTCCTGAACCAGTGGCTATGTCTTCCCAATCATAGTTAGCGGCATTATTTATTCTCTTGATCGATTTAATTAAACCTTTATCAGTCATCAGCATAATAAAAGGCCCGTTATCACTGTCATTATGCACCCAGAATCCTTGTGCGCTGAATGCCATTCCCGAAATTTCTTCTACAGACGCAGGTAAGCGTGCAATAACTTCCAATTCACAGGTAACGGTATCTACCCGTTGACTGAAAGCAATTTCAATTAAAATCAAGTTCAAGAAAATGCTTAGACTAAGTTGAGTGATCTTCATTGGTCAAAATCTTTCATTCACCATTTCTTCGAACGTTTCTCTGTATACTTTTAGTAGTGCTTCCGCTGTGTCTTCCCATTTAAACTGACTTGCTCTTTCATGGCCAGCTTCGATAAGTCTTTCACGATAATCAGTCTCTGATAAAATCTTTAAAATGCCGGAACCGATGCTTGCCTTATCAGTAGGGTCGACTAAGTGTGCCGCACCTCCAGCGATTTCTGGCATTGAAGATGTCATTGAGGTAATAACGGGAGTTCCGCACGCCATCGACTCTAAAATTGGCAATCCGAAACTTTCTCTTTTTGATGTGTAAAGAAATAGGGTGGCCAGGTTATAAATAGCTGGCTGCTCATGGAATGGAATGTAACCAACTAAAGATATTTGTGATCTTTTTTCTAGGGATGGATTGATCTTGTCAAGTTCATTCTGTAGATAATCTTCAAAAGCACCAGCTATTACCAATGGTAGTTTCGGTTCGCTACCCATTTGTAAATAGTGAATGTACCCTTTAATTGTTTCAACACTATTTTTTTTCTGCGCAGAATTACCAAAGAAAAGTATGAACTTTTTGGGGAGCTTATATTTTTTTTTGATGGTTTCAATTTCTCCTGCATCCATTTTTTTGAATGCCCCATCTACTGCGTTGTACACAACTGTCAGCTTTGCCGGATCAACTTTCAAGTGCCTTAGTATCTGAGTTTTCTCCGAGTTAGAGACCGTTAATACTTTTTTGATATTCCTGATGACTCTCCTTACTACAAATCTTCGATAGATGTTTCCAATGTTCTGATAATAATTACCCCTGAATTTAGTCTCTTCTAAAAATATGATGTCGTGCAGAGTTAAAATGGTGGGCACTGAAGTAAGCAGGGGTGCGGTATTAGCCGTACAATGGAGAATATCAATTTTTTCTTTCTTTATAGCTAAAGGAAGTTTTATTTGTTCCCATTCTGGAAATGAGTTTGCTTCAATCTCAAGAATTTTAAAATTAGGAGTTTCTTTGATGCAGGAATTGTCAACATCTTTCCGAACGAAGATTACGTAGTCATTTTCTTTGTCAATCCTTTGGAGATGTCGAATTATCTCCATGGCTACGATTTCTAGTCCATGTTTTTTTTCTCTAAACAAACGTTGTGCTTCTATGCCAATTTTTATTTTCGGTTTTGCTCCAGCTGTTTTTGTGACTTCTATTGATTTATCGGGTAATAGATTATTATAGACGTCTTCTATTTCCCTCACCATCCTCTTGACTTCAAAGCGTTGTTCAATGGATTTCCTGGCGTTTTCGCCATAGAGTTTAATCAAATGTTTGTTTTCGTGTAGATGAATGAGTGCTTTGGCTAATTCTTGGGGAGATTGTTGAGGAACAAGAATTCCTGAAAAGCCATCTTTAACCGCTTCTTTTGTGCCATCAACAGGTGTGGCAACCACTGCTTTCTCCATAGTCATTGCTTCTAGCAAGCCAATAGGGAGACCTTCCCATAGACTAGGTAAGCAATAAATATCAATACCTGAGAGTAAGTTTGGAGTGTCTTGCCTAAAATCCTGAAAGATAACATGACTCTCCACTTTTAACTGCTGCGCAAGATTTACCATGCTTTCTTTAAGATCACCATTGCCAACAACTAAAAATTTTATTTTCGAAGTCGATTTTAATACTTCTGCAATTGCCATTACTAATGTGCGCGGATCTTTTTGAACCGTAATTCGTGCTATATACCCTACCAAAGTTTCATCTGGTGCAATATTCAATTCCTCTTTTAGATTATTGTATTTCTTGTGTGGGTTGAATTTTTCCAGGTCAATGCCATAATTAATAATAACGGATCGTTGCAAACCAACTTTGTTTATTCCGTCTTGGTAATTGTTGTTTGACACACAAATAGTAAGGTCTGCTTTACTTATAAGAAGACGCTCGCCAGCTTCTCTTAGTTTCCTAATAAAGAAAGTTTGATCTTGATGAAACGACCAACCATGAACAGTATATACAATTGGTAATTTCAATTTCTTAGCCGCCCAGAACACATTAGAGTTTGCTCGAGTGCCGTGTGCATGAACGAGCTTTACATTTTCTTCAACTAAGAAATGATAGACTTTTTTCCAAAGGAAAAAATTAAAGGGCCTCTCGGTGAAAATAATACGTGTCTTTACTCCCCATTGATTGAGCAGATCAATCATCGGGCCATCTGTAAAAGAAAGCACAATAGGATCGTACTTAGTTCTATCCAAGTGCTTGACTAAATCCAATACGTGAGATTCCCCTCCCCCAATTTTACCCTGACGAATTGTTATAAGGATTTTAACTGGGTTGCTCATTTTATATCAACTGTTTTGGAATGAAAGAATAAATCTGCTACAACGATTTTTGTATGCTATCAAGTGAAACTTGGTCTAACTTGGTATGAAATGGAGTGTGCTTGTAGATATTAATGTTTCGGACATTCCAATCAACCGCTTTTGCGAAAGCCTTTAGATGCTGGAACTGCCCCTTAAGTAAAAAAGTAAAAATATTTTTAGGTATGGTGAAGAGACATAAGTAAATAAGAAAACAGCTGAATTGAAAAATGTTTGTATTTCTGCGCATGAACATGATTCGATTCCTATTATTATAGTATATTTTTAATGGGGATGTTTTTCCCATAGAAACAGATTCTTTGTGCAATAGGTAAACTTGTCCCTGATAGTAGACTCTATAGCCATATTTTACCGTTTGGGCAGCCCAGTCAAGTTCTTCATAGCATAAAAAGAAATGATCTGTTAAAAGGCCAACTTTTTCTAGCACCTCTCTTTTTACCATCATTGCTGCTCCGTTTGCATAGTGCGTATAGCCCGGTGTATTGTACTGGCCGATGTCGATTTCGCCATCGCCCACCTGACTGTTTCTACCAGTAAAAGAATTTATCTTGTTATAGCCAGCAAACTGTATTACTTCGGGCGAATAGAAATACCGAATCTTAGGGCTTACCATGCCAACGGTAGAATCCACTTGAAATGGTTCGATCAATTTTTCAAGTAGATTGACATCGACAATTTCAGTGTCATTATTTACTAGAAAGACATATTCACCTTTCGCAATTCTCATTCCTAAGTTATTACCCCCCGTGAAGCCTAAATTCTTAATGGTACGGTATAACTTAATACTTGGGAATCGTGATTTCAATTGTTGGGTAGTGTCTTCGTTTGAGGCGTTGTCAATGACAATAACTTCAATATTCTGATAACTTAACTTAGATAGTGAGTGAAGGAACTCCTCAGTAACCGTGTGCTGGTTATAGTTAATTGTTATGATAGAAACTAAAGGAGATGTAGCTACCAATTTAACTGTGTTTATGCGGGGTGTGAATGAATTTTTTTGAAGATCCCTTTAGTTTAAAATGCAGTAGTAGCATAGCGAAAAGTGCTTTTGGTGCGGTTAGCAGGGATAGGAAGAACGCCCTATTGTACCAGGAAATTGGAATTGCTAAAAAGAAGCTTAGAACATACCCAAACCAAACTAAAAACCAATACCAAAATGGAAGAAAAGTAAAATCCCGTAGTAGGAGACTACTGAAAGCAAGAGAAGTTAAGAGGCCAAGACTCATTAATCTTGGTAGTTGCATATTCAATAATATGGCGATATTAAAAATTGAAAATTGGCCTTTTACCAGTGATTTTAGCCCTGGAAAAAAAAGCTTTTTCGCGTAGTCATAGTGACTTCGCATCCATCTCTTTCGTTGATTTTGAAAAACTTCTACATTATCTACCTTTTCATCAAAAACAAGAGCATCTTTTACATAGTGGATTTTCTGGGAATGCCTTAAAATCGCTATTTGAAGTTCTTTATCTTCCGCTACGCAATTCGGATCTATTTGGTTTACTATGTCACGTAACAAACTAAATTGGAAGGCCATACCTGAACCAATGAGAGGCGATGATAAGCCAAGTGCATAGGCTCCTTGCCTATTAATGTGATTTGCAATCACCTCGCTTAAGCCGTCTAGTATGGCAAAAGACGTATTTTTATTCTTAGCTGTGCGCTGACCCTGTATAGCCTTCCAGTCGTTATTAAAACACTGATTGATTTTGGTAAGAAATTGAGTGTGCATTACATTATCGGCATCAAGTATAACAGCTACTTCATACCCATTAAGGATATTTAATACACTTTGTAGTGATTTTACTTTGGTACTCTTTTCAAAATGAACTTCGTGGACAATTATGGCTAGCTTTCTCAACTCAGTCAGAGTCGATGCCTGCAATGAATCGGCAATGACGATCACATCATAGTTAGCCGCGGAATAAGACTGCTGCAGCGCTTGTTTTGCAACACTTACAATTACGCTGTCTTCTTTGTAGGATGGTATTAGAACAGCAATTTTAAAATTGCGTAGTGCTATTGGAAAGGAGGGGGTGAGATATAAAGTGCCCGCTATTGAAAATAGAAGGCTGTAAAAGGTGACAAACAAAAAGTAACCAAACAAAAAGACCTCGATCCAAACCAGCATGGCGCTTGACTTAAATTAGACAGATACTTCCTGAGCTAACGCTGGCAATGTTTTCATTACGATATTAATATCATTCTTTAGGCTGTGGTTATTTGCATATTCAATATCCAAAGCAATTCGTTCTTCCTCTGATAAATCTTTCTTCCCACGCTTAGTAACCTGCCACAGACCAGTGATGCCAGCAGGGGCCAAAAAACGCATAGCTGCATGATCTTTGGTTAGCTGCTGTGCTTCATAAAGAGGTAAAGGGCGGTTGCCTACAATCGACATATCACCCATCAATACATTGAAAAACTGCGGTAGTTCATCCAAACTAGTATTTCTTAGGAAATTTCCCAACTTCGTTACACGCGGGTCATTCTGTAGTTTAAAGAAAACTGAATTTTCTGTTCCATATTGATTCATGGTTTTCATCTTAGCAAGTTCCGCATCTGCGCCTACATACATCGTTCTGAATTTTAAGAAATCAAATATCTTATACCCACTTCCAGCTCGCTTCGATGAATAGATGATTGGACCTTTAGACTCTAACTTAATCGCAATGGCGACAATAAGCATGATAGGACTTAGGAGAACAATGGCAAACAGCGAAGCTGCGATGTCAAATGCCCTTTTGCTCAATGGGGCCCTAAACTCGGGTGCTTGTTCAACCGGTTCTTCTTTTGCGGCTTTTTTAGACATTTTCAAAAAGTCAATCCATTGGTCAAAACCATTGCCTACAGTTCTTGCATCGATACAGTCGTCAGCTCCATTGGTTAACAAAATCCGTTTATCTTCAAAACTGAATCGCTCGCCAAACACCATTACTGGAATAAAATGCGGTTCCAGAAAGTGCCTTAAGTTTCTGATTTGATTAAGTATTGCAGAAGGAAACTCTTTTACCATTACAACAACCGCATCGGGTTTCGAATACAAGATGCTACCCGTTTCTTTAAAAGAAACAACTGAAATGGAGGCACTCGGAATCATCCGATGCAGCAGTTCTAGGTCGCAGTCGTCACAGATGCAAACAAGGTGTTTATTCGTCTTTATTTGAGTCAGTTGTTCAGGCATATATTTCAACCTTTTTTAACTCATTGGATATTGTTTCAATAAGTCCAGTAGGATCAAAAGGCTTTAGTAAAAACGAACTGGCTCCAGCTTCCATGCTCTTTTCCTTGACTTTGGGATCTGACATGCCTGATAACATAATAAGTGGAATTTGATTGTACGAGCCACTTCGTTTCATGTTTTTGATAAAATCCAAACCATTTATTCCAGGCAGATCAAAATCGCAAAGAATAAGGTTGGGCAAATTTCCGCGCGATAACCAGTTCATGGCCGAAAGCGGTTCGCTGTGGATGGAAACTTCAAACTTCTCTTTTAGAATTCGCCCCAAAAGGTAGCAAAGAGGTCCATCATCCTCGATCACAAGTATTTTATGTTTCATGCCAACTTCTAGTTCAGAATTCATACCAAAGTATGTTTTATATCAAATTGTTGATAACTAGTAACCTCTAAAACCCGGAACGTCATCAAATTTCAGAGTGTAATTTTTATTCAATGCCAAATTCAACACCCTGCGAAATTAATACAATCTTCATCAAAAGCAGTCTATTTCGAGCGTTTAAATCATTTTAATTTATATACACCGTTTGCGTAAATTTAATTTTGGAGTATATGATGGTATTTTACCTGTGGTCATTTTTGTAAGGTAATATTTAGCTCAGATATTTAGATTTGTAACCAGAAAGTTAAAGCATTGTCCCAAATTGAGCTAGATTTTTCCCAAATCGGGTGATCAACTGGCTAGCTTAAAGCTTTTATGTTTTATTATCAATTTTGAGCCTTTTATAAGAATGGAAATGGAAATAGTAGTTATTGCTGCTCAGCCTTGGGATTTTGAAATTGGGAGCAACGCAAGAAATATTGCACTTGAGTTTGCCAAGAAGAACAAAGTCCTTTATGTTGATCCTCCGCGTGATTGGAATGGATTTATTAATAAGAAAGAAAAAAAATTGGCCAACGTAGGTTTGAAGAACGTAAGCTCAAACCTTTGGGTGTTAACACCAAAGGTGATAATGGCATCAATAAATAGAATACCGCAAAAAGTCATTTATAGAATTTTTAATCGCCAAAATAATAAGCGATTTGCAAACGAACTGTTGAAGACGATCAAGCAAATAGGCTTTAGTAATATTATTCTTTTCAACGACAACTACATTTTCAATGGTCTTCACCTAAAAGTACTTTTGCAACCTAAATGCTATCTATATTATATCAGGGATTACTTAGTTATACAGCCCTATTTTAAAAAACAGGGAAGCTGGGCTGAGCCTGAGCTAATGAGTAAAGTGGATGCAGTTGTTGCTAACTCTACTTATCTGCGTGATTATGCATTAAAGAGCAATCAAAAATCCTTCTACGTTGGACAGGGCTGTGAGATAGAAATGTTCAATGAGGATTTAGTTAATGAGATTCCGGAAGATTTGAAAAATGTAGGTACTCCGATTATCGGTTATGTTGGTTTTTTGACGGCTATGCGGCTGGATATTGGTTTGTTGATCGACTTGGCAACCAAGAGACCCGAATGGAATGTTGTACTAGTTGGCCCCGAAGATGAACTCTTTAAAAAATCAAGATTAAAACAATTGACCAACGTTCATTTTTTAGGTAGAAAAAACCCAAGCGAGTTGCCGGCCTATGTAAAAGGGTTTGATGTGTGCATTAATCCACAGGCGATTAACCCGTTAACTATCGGAAATTATCCCAGAAAGATCGATGAATATTTGGCGATGGGTAAACCCACAGTGGCGACAGCTACCAAAGCCATGGAAATTTTCAAAGACTATACCTACTTGGCAACAAACATAGATGAATTCATCTCAATGACTGAAGTTGCATTGGCCGACAACGACCTAACGATGAAGCAGAGGAGGATTGATTTTGCCAGATCTCATACATGGGAAAATTCGGTCAAAGAAATTTACCGGGTAATCCATCAACTAAAAAGCGAAACTGCTAAGTAAGATGTGATTTGCGTTGTGCTTTTTCCCATACAGCAGACTGTTTTTTTCTGATGAGCAGCAGCAAGCCCTGAAAAACTGCCATATTCATAAAAACAAAGTAATAAGGAATAAATAATAAACCGGAGCGCATCTTATTATCTCGTAACAGATAGCCAATAAAAGCCGCCAAATAGAAAAGACTTTGAAGTACCAAAATACCCCGATAAGACAATGAACCTTCGATACTCAAACCAATGGAAGCTACAAGCAGGATCGGGAGGCCAAGTGGAGCGAACGTCCAACGAAACATACGGTGCGATATGTATTGAAAACTTAGCAATCCATATTTGAAGAAATTTAATAGAAAGACAAAATGGGCGACCTCTATTAGCCCACCGGCAGAGATTCTAATTTTGCGCTTGTTCTCTTCTTCTATAGAGAGCGAACTGGTTTCCATTGCATATGCCAATGGCTCATACACGACACGGAATCCACTAGCTGCGATCTTCATGGAAAGTCTAAAATCTTCAATTAAAACATGGGGCGGTACCTTTTCATAAAGATTTGTGCGCACTGAAAACAGCTCGCCAGCTGCGCCCACCACCGATCGGAGTTCTGAATCCCAAGCCTTCAGTTTAGATTCATATTTCCAATACGCGCCTTCTCCAGAACCAGCCGCATTTTCTTTTTGGTTCTGAATCACCCTTTTTTCTCCAGCTACCGCACCGACACTTTCGTCTTTATAGTGCTTAACCATTAGAATTAAAGCCTCTGGGTTAAGAAATGTGTTGGCATCTGAAAAAATGACAATTGGAGTTACTACATGATTCATCACACGATTGACGGCTGCATTTTTTCCTTTTCGCTCCGATTCATGAAATAACCGTATTGTTGGATACTGTTGAAAAATTTCCTGACTATTATCAGTTGAACCATCAGTTACAAAATAGATCGATAACTTATCTAAGGGATAAAGTAGTTGAAGTGTGTTTTCAATCTTGGCCTTTAGAATATCAGCCTCGTTGTAGCAGGCAACTAAAAATGTAACGGCTGGTAACTCGGTATCAGAATTGAATAGGCGAGGGGCTTGATTGAATTTCCGTTTTAGTGAAACGAGCAAATAAAGCATAAGAGGATAACCTAGATAGGTATAAACTATGAAAAATAGCGAACTCCAAAAAAGAACCTCCATACGGATTTATAAACTTTCGGCAAAAATATCCTTAAGGTTAGTAACTTTGTCGGTCTGGTTGATTTTTCTTTCTGTTTAGTGGAGTGTATGGCTAAGTTTGGTTTTAATCTTAATTTGCTACTAGCGGTAGTACTACTTCTATCTAAGACTTCTATTGCCCAAACAACGTTCACTAGTTCACCTGCTACGTCAGGGATTTTTGCAAGTGGGTATTCTTATGCTATTACTTCGTCAGGGGCAAATGCCAGAGAGATCCTTTTGACTAATGGTATATTACCCACCGGTCTATCATTAATTGATAACGCAGATGGCACCGGTTCAATTTCTGGAACAATAACTCAAACCGGAAGTTTTCCCCTAGAATTGACAGTTCGTGAAACAGCCGACAATTCACAAATTGACATTCAGAGTTTTACATTAATCGTTTCTAAGGCGACCGCAACCATTAGTTTTTCCGGCCTTACTCAAGTTTACGATGCAAATGCTAAGTCAGTAGGGGTGAGCACATTGCCGGTCGGACTCTTGGTCGACCTTACTTATGATGGGATGTTGTCCACACCAACAAATGCAGGTGCATACGCAGTTGTGGCGTCCATTAATGATGTAAATTATCAAGGAACCGCTTTGGGCACACTAACCATTGGAAAGGCCTCACTTATTGCAACAGCTGATAATAAGGCAAAAGAGTACGGTCAAGCAAATCCATCATATACAATTAGTTATGCTGGTTTTTTAGGATCCGATAATTCTTCGAGTATCATAGAACCCACAGTCAACTGCTCTGCCACAGTCGCAAGCAATGCGGGAGCGTATCCGATTATATTGTCAGGGGGTATTTCCACCAACTATATTTTGACTTTGGTAGACGGAAATCTAACGATAACAAAAGCCACACTTACGGCCACTGCTGATGACAAGACTAGGGTATACGGTGAAGCGAACCCGTCATTAACGATTTCTTATGCGGGGTTTCTTAATGGAGATACGCCAGCGTTAATAACAGAGCCTACGATATCAACCTCTGCTTCATTAACAAGTAGCGTTGGGTCTTATGGTATCTCACTTTCCGGTGGCACTTCTACCAACTACACGATTACATTGGTGAATGGAAACCTTACCATTACAAAAGCCATACTTACCGCCACAGCGGATGACCAGACGAGAGTGTACGGTGCAGCGAATCCATCTTTAACGATTTCCTATGCTGGATTTTTGAACGGAGACACACCAGCAGCGATAACAGAGCCATCGATTTTAACATCTGCAACAGTAGCGAGTAGCGTTGGGTCTTATGGTATCTCACTTTCCGGTGGCAGTGCCGCCAACTACACGATTACATTGGTGAACGGAAATCTTACCATAACAAAAGCCACCCTTACGGCCACAGCGGATGACCAGACTAGAGTGTACGGTGCAGCGAATCCTTCCCTGACGATTTCCTATGCTGGATTTTTGAATGGAGACACGCCAGCAGCCATAACGGAGCCATCGATTTTAACATCTGCAACAGCAGTCAGTAGCGTTGGGTCTTATGGTATCTCACTTTCCGGTGGCACTTCTACCAACTACACTATTATATTGGTGAATGGAAACCTTACGATAACGAAAGCCACCCTTACAGCTACAGCCGATGATAAGACGAGAGTGTACGGTGCGGCGAATCCTTCCTTGACGATTTCCTATGCTGGATTTTTGAACGGAGACTTGCCTGCCTCGATTACCCAGCCATCGGTATCAACGACCGCATCAGTAACGAGTAACGTGGGTACGTACGCGATTAGTTTGTCGGGTGGCAGTGCCATCAACTACACGATTACATTGGTGAACGGAAACCTTACCATAACGAAATCCACACTTACGGCTACAGCTGATGACAAGACGAGAGTGTACGGTGCAGCGAATCCGCCCTTGACGATTTCTTATGCTGGATTTTTGAATGGAGACACGCCAGCAGCCATAACGGAGCCAACGATTTTAACATCTGCAACAGTAACCAGTAGCGTTGGATCTTATGGTATCTCACTTTCCGGTGGCAGTGCCACCAACTACACTATTACATTGGTGAATGGAAACCTCACCATAGCAAAAGCCACCCTTACGGCCACAGCGGATGACCAGACGAGAGTGTACGGTGCAGCGAATCCTTCCTTGACGATTTCCTATGCTGGATTTTTGAATGGAGACACGCCCACTTCGATTACCCAGCCATCGGTATCAACTACCGCATCAGTAACGAGTAACGTGGGTACGTACCAGATTAGTTTATCGGGTGGCAGTGCCATCAACTACACTATTACATTGGTGAATGGAAACCTTACGATAACGAAAGCCACACTTACAGCTACAGCAGATGACAAGACGAGAGTGTACGGTGCAGCGAATCCATCCTTGACGATTTCCTATGCTGGATTTTTGAATGGAGACTTGCCGGCATCGATTACCCAACCAACGGTCTCAACCACAGCGACAAGTGCAAGTAGTGCAGGTGTGTACGCGATTAGTTTGTCGGGTGGCAGTGCCACCAACTACACTATTACATT
>JANNQG010000018.1:0-114271 GCA_031400595.1 Cyclobacteriaceae bacterium | reverse complement strand
CAACGTTTGTGTTTATGCAATTGCATATACTTACATTATATAAAAGTAGCCTAAAAACCCTTAAATATTTGAATTTTCGCAGAAAATCGAGGATACTTTTTTTGTGCAAGTCGGTTATTTTTCATCTCCTCGCAACTGCTTGCTGGCTGCTATTTGGTCTAATGGACTTAGTATTTTATCCAACCCAAACCGAGTCACCTGTGCGTAAATTTCTGTGGTCACGGGCGACTCGTGGCCCAATAAAACCTGGATGTACCGGGTAGACGTACCCGACTCTAATAAGTGAGTTGCAAATGAATGCCGAAGCATGTGCAGCCGTACCTGCTTTTTGATGCCAGCTTTGGCGGCCGCTTGTTTTAGTATGTGCTGCAAACTACTCTCACTATATCGCTCACCCGACTGGCCTTCAAAAAGCCAAAATTTTGGCGAGTGCTTTTCTATGTACTCGCGCAGCAACGGTACTAAACTTTGTGCCATTATGCTCTGCCGGTCTTTTCGTCCCTTGCCACCGCGAATGAACACAACGTTTCGGTTCAGGTCAACATCGCCCACTCGTAGTGCCAACAACTCACTACGCCTAAGGCCGGCCGCATAAATCAACATGAGCATGGCCCTGTGCTTAATATTGCCCGCAGCTTCAAAAATTAGCATCAACTCCTCTTGGCTTAACACTTGAGGAAGTTTCTTTTCGCGCATGGGTCGTTCGAGATAATACACCTTACGATCTTGCATCATCATTTTTTCGTAAAAAAACTTGATGGCGTTGATGGCTTGATTCTGGATGCTCTTACTTACTTTTCGCTGCTCTACCAGGTAAATAATATAGTTTCGGATTTCAATCTCTGTTAGCTCCGGAATGGGCGAACCGGAATAGAATCGTAAAAATTCTTTGAATTGTTGCAAATAAGTTTTGCATGTATTCTTGCTGTAGCCTCGCAAATTGAGTTTTTGCTCCATCATTCGAAGCAACTGCAAACTTTCCTCACTTTCCTTGGCAACAACGGCTTTCTTGATTTCTTTTTGCGCGATGACCGGTTTTGAAATCGGAGCTTGTACTTCTTTTGGCGAATCGATTTTTTGCTCTTTATTCTTTGTGAGTGCCGTCAGGTTTACCCATGCCGCATCTTTAAATGCAGCCAGGATTTCACCCAACAAGTCTTTTCTATTCGCTACATACCAGCATTTGTTTGTCTGGCTCCAAGTGGCACCCGCAATTTTTCTTACGCGTGATTTCAACTCCAAATCGTTGGGAAAGAAAAGAGCCAGGGAATGTTGCTCGCGGTGAAAAAGTTTTTCAACGCGTACTTGTAGCTTTTTGTTTGCTATGCTGTCGGTGATGGGTTCAGTTGACATAGTTGATTTGGGTGAAATGATGGGTAGATAAAACTACTAAAATGTTGAAAAAAATAAAAGGTGTTTCGTTGAATGTTTCCCCGGCCAGGGATTGCAGCGGTTACCCCGCACCCCGTGCTGCATGTGGGCCGGGCATGTGCGCACGGGGGAGGAGTAAAAGCGGAAAGCCCAGTGGCGCTGCGCAGGCTTGTGGGAAGGTGGCGACAGGCCGCATCTTTTTCAAAGTGCTGGTGGGCGATCCGCTAATTATTTTTTGCAAACGCCCTTTTCTCATTTTTCTGACTGCTCAATCGCAGCTACCTTTACACTTTTTACAGCTACTATGGCAGACGAAAAGAGCCTCCATTTCTTAGAGGAGATTGTTGAGCAAGATTTGAAGGAAGGAAAGTACACGAGCATCGCTACGCGTTTTCCACCTGAGCCCAATGGATATTTGCATCTGGGGCACGCAAAAAGCATTTGCCTTAATTTTGGCCTGGCTCAAAAATATGGGGGTATTACCAACCTGCGTTTTGACGATACGAACCCAAGTACGGAAGAAACAGAATATGTAGAAAGCATTAAAGAAGATGTGCGTTGGCTTGGCTTCGCGTGGGCCAACGAATTTTATGCATCCGATTATTTTGAGCAGCTGTATGCCTTTGCGCATCGACTGATAGATAAGGATCTTGCCTACGTGGACGATAGCAGCAGCGAAGATATGGCCACGCAAAAAGGAACGCCTACCAAACCAGGCGTTACCAATCAATACCGCAGTCGATCGATCGAAGAGAACAAGCAACTCTTTGCTGACATGCGGGCGGGGAAATACAAAGACGGAGAAAAAGTGCTTCGTGCAAAAATTGATATGGCGCACGTGAATATGCTCATGCGCGATCCGGTGATCTATCGCATCAAGCATGCGCATCATCACCGCACTGGCGATGCGTGGTGCATCTACCCAATGTATGACTTCGCCCACGGCCAAAGTGATTCGATTGAGAAGATCACGCACAGCATTTGCACACTCGAGTTTGTGCCGCATCGCGAGTTGTATGATTGGTGCATTCAAAAGTTGGAAATCTATCCCTCGCATCAGTATGAGTTTGCGCGCCTGAATGTCACCTATACGGTGATGAGCAAACGAAAATTGTTGGCGCTCGTCAACGAGAAATACGTCAACGGATGGGACGATCCTCGCATGCCTACACTGAGCGGGATGCGCAGGCGTGGCTATACCCCCGAGAGTATCCGCGAGTTCTGCGATAAGATAGGCGTTGCCAAACGCGAGAACTTAATTGATATTGGATTGCTCGAGTTTTGTGTGCGCGAACATTTGAATAAAATTGCTTTGCGCAGAATGGTGGTGTTCAATCCCATCAAAGTAGTGATTACTAATTATCCGGAAGGGCAAGAAGAAATATTGACAAGTGAGAATAACCCCGAAGATCCGTCCACGGGTGTGCGTGAGATGTCTTTCGGCAAAGAACTATTCATCGAAGCAGATGATTTTATGGAAGTGCCGGCCAAAAAATACTTCAGGCTTGCGCCCGGCCAAATGGTGCGCCTAAAGAGCGCGTTCATCATCAAGTGCGACACGTTTGTAAAAGATGCGAACGGCTCCATCACCGAATTGCATTGTACCTATGTGCCCGAAAGCAGAAGTGGATCAGACACCTCTGGTCTTAGCGTGAAGGGTGTGATTCATTGGGTAAGTGCGCGACATGCGGTGCCGGTAGAAGTGCGACAATACGATCGACTGTTTCGAGTGGAAGACCCTGCCTTGATAGGAGAGCTTGCCAATGCACTCCATCCGGATTCCATAAAAGTTACCACAGCGATGGCAGAGCCTGCCTTACGATCGGCCACAAAAGCAGAACGTTTTCAATTTATGCGCACCGGCTATTTTTGCTTGGATGCCGATGCCACAGAAAAGAAGTTGATCTTCAATCGCACGGTTACGTTGAAAGACATGTGGGCGAAGGAGACAGCAAAGGGAAAGTAGAAGCCAATTCAAAAAAAGGACTCGTCATTGCGAGCATCGAGCGAGGGTTTTCCGCGCAGGGCGAAGCAAACTTCTGTATGAAACTCAAACTTCGAATGGGGGATTGCTTCACTCCCACGCACTTATCACCGCTGGCGTTCGCAATGACGGTTTGGGCGGCAGGCAGACTTGCTTTATTACCTATGACGTAATTCGGAAAAAATAAAGCCCATTACGGTTTACTGTTCTCTGCGTACTTTCCGATCTGCTCTTTCATACTCTTAAACGTTTCATAGGGTGCTTTGTGAGCTAGTGAATTCACCACCCAGACAGGCACCACGCCACCGAAGTCAATTTCGATGACATACTCTACCGACAAACGCCCTGGTGCCTTCTCCTTCACTTTCCAAATTGCTTTCGACATAGGGATGCGCACCACGTCTTCTTTCGCTGGAATAAATTCTGGTAAACTGGTGGCCGAAATGTTCCATTCATCGCTCGCCTTTTTTTCTATTTTTAGCTGGATCACAAAATCACGATTATCAATAACCGGTGCGCTCACTTCGGTGTGGTAAATAATTTCTTGCGGGCTAATCGTTTTTAAAAGTTTCGCGCTGGCGGTGCGGTACTGCCAATCGCCAAGGTGATCGATGTCCAGCAGCATAAGCTGCAGTTGTTCGGGGCTGGCCGCCAGGTCAAAGGTGGCTTTGATAATTTTATATTTTGAATTGGCTGACCTGCAGGTAAACACCTGTATGCTGTCTTTTTCTAATTTCAGGGTGCAATCTAGTTGTGCAGCAACGGTAAACGAAAGAAGAAGTAAGGCTGCTGTGATTAGTTTCATTTCAGGCTAACACGATTCGAACACAAAAAAGTTTCACTCTAGCGGAAGTTTCAATTGGTAGCCCATACCGAAACCTGAAAAGTCTTCCTTTAGAAAATGGGAGGACAATACTAAAGCACGTGCGGTTCGCGTCAGCGTGACAAAATGAAACATCGGCTTGTAGGTGGGTACAAGATCCTTTAGACTCTCGCTTTCCCTAAGGGGCTGATGAATGCCACCTCCTCCGCCAATCACCCAGAAGTCTTTGCCATCCTTCTTAAAATGCTCAAAGGCGTGCGAGTGCCCGGTCATAAACAGTTTTGCTTTTTTAGAACGATTAAATGCAGGAAGAAAGTGTTCTTGGGCGGCTTCTGATGAACCCACAATCTTACTATTTGAAAACGGGGCATGATGACAAGTGACAATGGTTAATTTAATACTTGGATCGGTATCGAGATTTTTCAATGTAGTCTCTAACCAGGTTTGTTGAAAAGCCACTTCGTCAGCAGCTAGTTTTTTGAAATTGGAATTGAGGAGCACCACGGCAATGGAGTCGGTGACGATTTGGAACCCGGTTCTTAGTTGATCGGGGAAACGTTGCTGAAATCTTTCCTCTCCTTTTTTCGGCTGCGTCATCACATCGTGGTTGCCCAACAAAGCCGAGACTCGAATACCTTTATCTCTGCATGCTTTCAGGCGGGCATCCATCTCTTTCCACTTTTTTTCTCTATAGCCCCAAGCCACTACATCGCCCAAAATAAAAACCTGTGCTGGTTTTTGTTTAATGATCTCCTTAAAAATCAAGTCTGCGGCTTCAACATTTCGATTCGATTTAAGAAAAAGTTTTTCACCCCACATGGGCTCTTGGGTGTCACTTACAAAGGCAAGTGTAGTCGATTGTGCCGCCAGCAGCGAGTTTCCCAAAAGAAAAACCATCGTCCAAAGTCGGGGTAGGAAAGTTGACGTAATGTTGTTCAAGTATTGAAAAATAAAATTAGATTTGATTTTTAATGCAAACCATCGAACCTGTTGACAACAAGATTACGAATAGTTACGCGGAATTGTAAAGGTCCGAGTCTCATTTTCCGTTGGCAAATGATGGCTTTTGCAGGGCTGGTTTGCTTGCTTACTTTTTTAAATGGTTTCGCACAGCAAAATGAAAGGCCCGCTGAGCAGACAACGTTCAACATCTCGCAAGCCAGCATGTACTATCCGCATTACAGCCGGCCCGGTAGGTTTCAAAAGGAGATAGCCCTCTCTCAAATTTACTTGCCATTTGACTGGCTGGAAACGGCTGCACAAGTTCCGCTGTTACAATTTCATGGACTTGTCGGAATCACAAAGCGAATTTCCATTGATACACGATTATCTTCGCTCGTAGTTGCCAATCAGGTTTCGATAGGCCCACGAGTGCAGCATGAGTTTGGGCGCTTTTCAATCAATGGTGGCTATGATGTCGGTTATGCGTTTGGCACCCTAACCGAATTTGGTTTTAATAGCAGCCTTAGTAATTGGAACAATTACCCCAATTTGTCGATTGGCTTTCGGTGGAATGACATCACCTTTACACTCAAAGGGGAATTGAATTACGTCACCTCCTTCTCTACGTCACAAGGCGATAATACCATTACGCGCGATGCCAATTTTTACAACGGATATACCATTGGCCTCTATATAGAGCAGCGATTGTGGAAGCACCATGTGCTCATTGTGGCGGTGAAAAACTCGTATTCGCGCTATCATTTTATGGCGTGGCCAGCGTTTTCTACCTTCAATCGGTTTTATGACATGCCCGAGTTATACCTGGGTTTGATGTTGGGAAAGAATAGGTGAACAAGTTTGCTGTGTGAGACAGCGTTGGTACATCGCGTGGAAGTAATTTTTGAATAGCGTTTTTAGAGTGCACAGAATAAAAAAATGAAAATAAAGATTCGCCTTTTGTTGTTTCTTTTTTGTGGGGCTGTATCTATGCGCTGCACCACAGAGAATCCGATTATCATTCCACGTTTGTTGCCTCCCATTAGTGGGCTTGCTAAAATACCGGAGGCGACCAAGCCAGTGATGGATGGCGTCTATAGGGTAATAAAAGGCAATGAGCGATTTGGAGAACAAGTGGTGGTTAAGTGGCGCGGAGATCGCTTGTCTATTTTTACCAATAACAACTACATCGTATTGCCAACTGGGTTTAAAGATTCTACTATTTTTTTACAGGGCTACTGGCGCAATCCCCAAAGTGATGCCGCAGGTCTTGCCTCTTTTGTCATTGCCAAAACGGAAGGTGCCAGAAACCTGTTGAAGGGTTTGCCAAGCACCAACACCCAGATCAAAGGCGCATATGGAAATGGCAACGCCACGCCCAATCAGGAATTTGTATTACAATACCTGCGGCCGTTCTCCTCTAAAGTGCGGTCAAGAGATTTTTTTGTGGTGGCACATCGCGCAGGTGGGCGGACGTCCGATCGACTGCCGGCATCCGAGAATAGTATTCGTATGATCGATTTCAGTGAGTACCTTGGTTCCAACGGAATTGAAATAGACATTCGCCTGACCAAAGACAAAGTGCCGGTGCTCTATCACGATGAGGACATTAATATTCGCCTTACGATTAAAGGGCCGCTGAATGGTAACATCAACAGTTTTACCTACGCGCAGATCAACACTTTTGTATGGCTGATTCGTGGCGAAAAAATACCAAAACTGGAAGAGGCTCTTGATTTTGTAGTCGATAGCACTAAACTGGAGTTTGTGTGGCTGGACATGAAGGCGGAAGAGGGGTTGGAGGCCATCTCGTACGTAAAACCAATTCAGGAAAGAATTCAGCAAAAGGCATTATCAAAAGGGCGTAAGCTGGAGATATTTATGGGTGTTCCCTCTGAAGATATCTATAATGGATTGCTGGCAACACCAGGGTTTGAAGCGATTCCATCGCTATGCGAGTTAAGTCCAGATCAGGCTCGAACATTGAATGCGAAAGTTTGGGGTCCTCGTTGGACGCTTGGCACGCAAAACGATCTGGTTCGGCAGATGCAGGCAGAAGGTCGCAAAGTAATTTGTTGGACCATTGATGTACCGGCTTTCATTCGACAATATATCAATGAGGGTGAGTTTGACGGGTTGCTGACGAACTATCCATCCTACGTTACCTACTATCACTATATCCGATAATGATGAAATACTTGTTGCTATTGATCAGCCTGAGTATTGCATCCTCTCATGCGTTCAGTCAATCTAGGTCTGCACGCACTACGCGTTATTCCATTTCGGCAGGTGTAGGATTTGTTCATTACTTCAACACGTTGCGGATTGGAGCTGACGTGGTAGATGAAAATAGCCTTGGCTTTAATGGCCGAATCATGTGGGAACCGGAGCATCGACTGGCGCTGGGCTTCGAATCGGGCTACTATACTTTTTATTCCGCTTCGCGCAAAACACCTACTGGTACGGCTGAAGTTTCCTTAGCAGCCGTTCCTATTTTGCTAACGATTCGAATGCACATTTACAAAAACATTTTTATCTCTACCGGCACCGGAGTTACAGTTCTTACGTCAAAGACGAGCGTGCTGGGCAGTCTCGCAGAAAACAGCCAAACCTCGTATGCCACGTTTCAGGCGTCTGCGTTGTATCTTAAGCCTATTGGAAAAGGATTTAAAATAGGCGGAGAGCTCAAGTTCTTAAATGTCGCCAAGACAGAAGATTCCGTGATGGCTCTCAACGCGTTGGTTGCTTATCAATTCTAACTCTTGTTTGCTTGCGGCTTGTAGTACTTGACCGCAAAAAGAAAAATCATAAAATAACAAATAATAGGCAAGAGGTAGGCTGTTGCCACACTTGTTTTGTCGGCCACATACCCCATGATAGGAGGGAACACCGCACCGCCCACTACACCCATTACAATAAACGAAGAAGCTTTCTCGCGCAAGTCGTTCAAGTTTTTCATTCCTAAACCGAAAATAGTGGGGAACATAATGGAGAAGGTGAACTGCAACCCGATCAAACAGGCAAAAGAAAGCCAGCCCAGATGTTGTGAGATCACCATGCACATGGCGATGCTCCCCAAACAAAATAGTGCGAGTAGCTTATTAGGTGCAATAAAATTCATGAGGTAGGTGCCCACCACTCTTCCTAAAAGCATCATCATCATGCTCAGCGAAAAATAGTAGGAGGCATGCTGGTCTGTCATGTCGGGCATGTAGGTGATAGCATAGTTGATGAAGAATGCCCATGTACCACCTTGTGTAGCCACATTGAAAAACTGAGCGACCACCGCCCATTTAAAATGCTTGTATTGAAAAAGATCGCGATAGCTTCGTTGCGCGCCTGTTGCATTTCTGGCTTCCTGCAAGGGAGGAACTTTAGTAAACCAAAAGGCAACGGCAATAATGAAAACGGTGGCGCCAATTGCCGAGTACAGCATTTTCACTGAGAATAAGTCTTCCTGTGTGTTGCCGGTAAGCACGTCACCCAAAATAAAAACGCCACCCAAAATAGGCCCGATGATGGTACCTACTGCGTTGAAGGTTTGAGAAAAATTTAATCGTTGTTCAGATTTCCGCTCATCACCCAAGGCAGCAGTGAATGGATGTGCAACGGCTTCTAAGGTAGCCAGGCCACAGGCAAGGATAAACAGTGCAATTCTAAAAAATCCAAAGGATTCAGCTCCGGCCGCGGGGATAAATAAAAATGCTCCAAACGCATACAGACACAGACCCACGATGACCCCGTTCTTGTATCCGTATTTTCTCATGAACAGGCCGGCAGGAATGCCCATTACGAAGTAGGCACCAAAAATAGAAAACTGTACGAGACCGGATTGTGCTAACGAAACGCCCAATACCTTTTGAAAATGTCGGTTCAACACATCGCCCATTGAAATGGCAATGCCCCATAGCATGAACAAGCTCGTAACAAAAATGAAGGTAGGAATGTACCTTCGGGCGGTGAGGGGGATTTTTTCCATAAGCTTAGGTGAAAGCAAATGTGCTGTACCTTTTCTCAGTATCCAAATTTAGTTTTGCTAGTCTTCAGTCATCTTTTATTGCCGGGTGTCCACGAAGCGCCTTACTTTTCGTTCTCCCTTTCCCATTTGCAAGTTTTCCAATTCAGCAAGCGAGACGAAAACAATTTCAGGAATGATTCGAATACGCGATTGAAAGGCGTTGCGAATACTTTTTTCGGCATCTGCCTGGCTTTCGTTTGTATGGATATGAATTCGAAGTTCGTCTGTTTCTAGCGCACCCCTATAGGCCTCGACTACAAAGTCAATCACCGAAGGCTGCTGTTGCAGAATTTCAAATACGCCAGCCGGGTAGATGGTGGTGCCTTTCAATTTGATCATCTGCTGCTTGCGCCCGAGTAGTGGACTTAGTCGAAGCGTGTTGCGACCGCACTTACAAAAAGTTGTGTGTGCCACTGCAATGTCTCCCGTTTTGTAGCGAAGCAATGGCATACCCTCCACGCCAAGCGTGGTGATGGTCACTTCGCCTGGTTGTCCGTCAGGGACAAGCTCATTGTTCTCATTCAGCATTTCTACAATCAGCAACTCAGGGTGATGGTGTCCGCCCATGCCATGCTCACATTCTGTGAAAGCAGTCTGCATTTCGGTGGAAGCGTAAGTACTATATAGTTGTATGTTCCACTCACTGACTATCTTCTTACCTACAGCGTTCAATTCAAAATCTGGTGTTCGGATGTTTTCTCCAATACACACTGCGGCTCTTACCGAGGACGAGGAAAGTGAAGCGCCCTGTTGCTTTGCGTATTCAATGAGCTTAATAAGGAAGGTAGGCACGCCAACGAGCACAGTTGGTTTTAGTCGTTCTATCGTTTCCCACTGCATGGCCGGCAACCCAGGACCCACTCGCACAATGCCGGCACCCAATTTACGGATGCCCTCGTAATAGGCGATACCAGCCATAAACTGCCGGTCGAGCGTAAGCATCAATTGATACAGGTCTGCTGAGTTTCCTCCTGCGCAGGCAAACGAAATGTATTCGTTGTAGGCAAGTCGTTCTACATCTTTAACTGTGAGCCCGATCGTCACTGGTTTTCCCAATGTGCCAGAGGTGCTAGTGTATTCTTTGATTTCTGAACGTGCTACACACAAAAAATCCCACTGGTATTTTTGTAAATCATCTTTTGTGGTAGGTGGAATTCGCAGAAGATCATTGAGCGTATGTACATCTTCAATTTTTATTCCGTGGTGCTTAAAATGGTGTTGGTAGAAAGGCGAATGAGAATTCAGGTAAGGCAGTAATTTTTTCAATTCGCTGGATTGAAAATGGCTTATCGCCTCTTTGCTTTTTAACTCTAATGCAGGAATAAATTCGCCCATTGATACTGAATTACAATTATCTTTGTTGGAATGAAAAAACGGGGTCTAGCCGAGAGCCATCATCCAAAATTTGAGCTAAATATAAAATAAAATAATGGCAGCGATGGAGTTAGATTTTGCAATCGCTATATGAATCAAATCACTCTTCCAGGATCACAACGGCAGACGCCATGTCTTTTAAATGAGTAATAGACACATGAATGGTTGTCCAACCATGCTGATTTGCCTTTTCTTTCATGGCACCATGGAGTTGAATGGTGGGCCGGCCATCGATTTCATGTACAATTTCAATTTCATTCAGTTGATAACCTAGCCCAAATCCTTTTCCGGTCGCTTTTAAAAACGCTTCCTTCGCAGCGAAGCGGGCCGCATAGTGTTGTGCTTTTTCTTTTCGCTCCTCGCAGTAGGCAATTTCAACAGGCGAGAAAACGCGTTCTTTAAAACCATTTTCACGAGCGATCGAAGCAGCTACGCGCTGTACTTCAATCAGATCGATGCCTACGCCAATAATCATTTTATTTCTTTTTTACAGCGCGCTAAATTAGTCACCATGTGATCACGTTCTTGCAGAGTTGCGATTTCTTTCGTGAGCCCAATTTCGTATGCAGTACGAGCTTTTTCAAATTGATGGTCACTTAGATAAAAGTCACCGGCCAGCATATAAGAAAGATACGAGTTTGGGTTTTGAGCGATCAGACTACCAGGCTGAAGTCCTTCGCGAGATTGAAAAGGAAAACGGAAGGGTGCGAATTTCAGATAACGCGAATAGTTTTTGGTAAGTAGAAATGAATCAGCGGGCAATGTTTGTGCTTGCTCGTAGATTTCTGAAAGGGGTAGCGTAGATTGAAATACTTTGGACAGGTCATAACAAACAAACTTTCCCAACTGCCAAGGCGCGGTGGACACCCACACTAATTTTTTTTCAGGCTGGAAGATAATACCGTGATGGGCGATAAGTTGGTTAATAGATTTTTCATTTCCCAATCCGATATCAACGTTTTGCAAGCCCAATTGATTCCGAAGAATAGAGGCTGTCTTCGCCACCGTGTTCTTTCCATTGTTGTTGAGTAACTCGTTCACGCGTTGATGGCGATATACGGAGGCACTCGTTCGCTTGTGCCCTGTATTCAGAGGTGTGTTTCCTAGTACCTTACCCTGAAAGTGATTCGTACACACGAGGTACTCGCCCGTTGCTTCCACCAAATCAATTTCTTCTGGAGTTTTTTCGATGATGGCTGCGCGCCTGTCTTTGGCCGAACCAATCAGAAAAGATTCAGCGACAAACATCTTTCTCCTTTTAGCGATCGCATACGCCTCGTCAATGGTGGATGCATATTGAAGTATTTCTCGGGCTACTAACGATACCGGTGTCGCAGATGCGCTTGGTATTTCTGACTTGGCGGCATTGATGGTTACAGTAAGCCCTTGTTCATTCATTCCTGAAAGAACTCCGGTCATCCCACCAAATGTGATCATCATAAACGCATGCCCTTTTTCGGGTCGATACAAAGCAATTATTTTATCGCGAGCGAAATCATCGCCTACATAAAAATCAAAATTGCGGCCAACAATCAGGGTGCTGTCTTCGGATTTGTTTCCCCAGGTGGCGAAGGAAGTACATCCTACCAATGACATGTTTTGTAGGGCATGCCCGATGTCGTGCGCAGCGTGATAATTTAAAATTCGTTGATAGGGCGGTGCAATATCATCGAACTCGTGCGAAGCGACTTGTGATATGCCGTAGATCTCTTGTTTATACTCTTCCGGTACATGCTTTTCAAGATCTCGATTAAACCAACCCACGAAGTATTTTAAAACGCTCAAATACATTTCGTTCGGCACAAGCTGACGGATTTGATTTGTGAAAGCTACTTCCTGAAATTGAACAAGCTCTTTTGCTAATTTGCCGGATGCCAGCCCGATGGAATATGGATTTCCTTCTACATACATTTCGTATAGGCCACTGTCACTTTTGCGAAACCAACTCTTGCCAAGTGTGTACGACCCCTGGCTTGTTTCCAAACGCTCCATGCGCTCAACCGGATATGAGCCAACGGAAGGCGCATCAACCGCAGCTACGATCCGAATATACACCACCAGCGCAACCAACGCTATGAGGAGGGTAAGAACGGTGAAGCCAATTATTTTTAGAATCTTTTTTGCCATTGATCAGCAAGATGAAGATGATTTATGCATTTTTTATCTTTTCAATCAAGTATTCCATACCTAAGATGCGTGAGCAAGTCACAATTGCGCTCATGCTCACACCTAAGATTCCATGCATATTTAAATTTTGGCCTGTAAGTAAGAGGTTGGGGATCTTTGTTGCCGGTGAGATGAATGTAGCGAGCGGGTCACGATAGTCTTTTACCACACCGTATAGTGTGCCATCATTACCACCAAGATAGTCGCGCATGCTAAGTGGCGTTCCGATATAGGTACTCTTGGTAGCTTCTTTGATACCAGGGAATCTTTTTTCGACCAGGTCCATCAGCAAAGCTGCCTTCTCTTTCTTAAATTGTTCGTAATCTTCTCCACGGCTTACATCGTTAGAAGCAGTATGATGAGTATGCTCCCATTGTTTTACTTCATCAAAACGCATGTACGTTAATATCGAAATGCCCTCGGCAAATGATCCACCCTTTGAAGAGGTACTGAAAAACATCGCGTATCCCTGTGGCCAATTTTCAGGTGTATATTCAATGGGCGCCCAGGCGTCTTCGTTCGCAAAACAATAAAAGTTGTGGTTGAAGTGCGGAAAAACATCTTTCTTCATCACAAGATTAACATAGAACACCGAGATGGAATTTTGCAATGCATTCAAACGCGATCGGTAGGCCTTTTTGATCAACGTGCTCTCGGTCATCTCGAGCGTGAGAGTCGGATGAATATTGGAAATAAAATACTTGGCGTGATACCGTTCCCCCTCACTCGTTTCTACGTATTGCACCTCGCCACCTTCCTCTACTATCCGCACCACTTTTTTATAGTGAAATATCACACCGCCCAATTTGGTCAGCTCCTGATGAATGAATTTAGCAATCTGCGAACCACCGTCTACAAACCGGTACGAACTCTCAATGTAGCTGTTGATCACTAATGCATGCATGTAAAAAGGAGTCTTGTAGGACTTACCTGCATACAAGATATTAGTGCCAGCTAGTACATTTCTCAGTTTTTCATTTTTAGTAATGGATTCGATGTAGGTTCTCGTGTCGATCTCCAACACGTCTCCCTGTTCCATATAACTACTGGTTCTCAAATTGTACAGAGGGAATTTTGAACAAACCTCTCTGATCTTGTTTGCGTAGGTAACAATGGCTTCGTCATCGTCCGGAAAATCGGCCACCATCGTTTTAATAAAACGATCGTAACCCTGAGCATACCTGTAAGTTTTAGGATCACCCTCAAAAGCTACCGCATCAAACACCTCTTCATCCAACTTCCGGATTTTGAGTTTGTCCATGATGCCTAGATATCTGAAGACCTGGTAGGTGTTCTGTCCTTTTTCGAGCCCACCCACATAGTGAACCCCAGAATCAAAAACTACCTTTTCTCTGGCATAGACCTGGAGCGCACCCCCGATCTGTTTGTTCATTTCCAGAATACAAACTTTGTATCCCTCTTTGGCAAGGATCAGGCCGCTGGCCATTCCGCCCAGGCCACTACCAATAATAACGACATCGTATTGGTGCATTACTCTTTTCTTTTTATTACAAAAATAAGATTAGACGTTAATTTTGTGTTGTCAATGACATCTACTTCACAATGCTGTTCGGTTGCCTTTGCTACAATGCTGTCTTTGGAAAGAAAGCTTAACTCGTTTTTTGATTTGTTGAATCGTAACAGATTCACGGAGAAGAACTCAGTTGCTTGGGTGCCAAAATGTCTTTTTCCAATATCTCTCACCCCCTCTCTAACAATAATTTTACCATGCGGTTTTAGTGCCTTTATACTTTTTTCGAGGAGATGAAGTTGACTTTCAGGCGTTAAATAGTGAAGCACATCGCTGAGGATGATGCAGTCATAGCTGAAAAGGGGATACTGGGTGATATCCGCACTGAAAAAATGGAGGGAGTCGTTTTTTGAAAAACAGTTGTTCGCTGTGTCAATTTTGTCTTGGTCATAATCAACACCAGTGATCTTTCTATCTGCTGATAAAAAATGGAGCATGTAACAAAGAAACCCGTAACCGCAACCCAAGTCTAGGATATCTCCTTCGAGGGGAACTAGCCGCTCAAACGGTTCGTAATTTTTTTCTAGCTGTAGCTTTACGCGTAGATACCATTCCAAAAGTGGCCCTTTGAAAAGGTAATTGCTGATGAGCTTTCTTTTGAAGTAGGTACTTGTTTCAAGCTGTCTGCTCAACTGCTCCAACTCATCCTTAAAGTATCGGCTGATCATTTTTGTACGTTCCGAGTAGGATGCGCCAAATCTGGTATTATCCGGTGAAATGCGCGGAAGGAACTTCATTGTCATCGTGCCGACTTCCACGTAGAGCTCACCTTTCGGTATCAGGTTGCCTGACCCATGAATGAGCAGCGGGAGGATATCTAGATCTAATTCCTTAGCCATTAAAAAGGCGCCCTTGTGGAATCGTTTGAGCCGACCATCGGATGATCGTGTCCCTTCAGGAAAAACCAAGATGGAATATCCTTGTTGAACACGCTCCTTCATTTGGGCGATGTTTTCAGAGGTCCCGTCAGCAATAGGGTAGTATTCGGCCAATTGGGCTACATAACCAAACACGGGTGATTTCCACACCCACTCGTTGGTGACGAGCAGTATTTTGGGCGTCAGAGATACGGTAGCCAATATATCGAGTATGGATTGGTGATTGGCAATTATAACGGCCGGCTTTGAAAAAGGAGGCTCGCCATCATAAAGAACCTTGTTCTTCGCGCTAATCGATAGGGGGAAAATCCAACCGGTCACTTTCTTTAGCATGTAGTGGTAGGCAAGTTTCATTTTTTCGCGTTGGAAGGGCCATACCTTCAACATGGTAAAACCAATGATTCCCATCAGCACAGCACCCAATGTAAAATAGGTATAGGGGATCAGTGACTTTAACGTGCCCCAGGCCGTTCTTGGCGCATGTTGACGAGTGGCAGGCCCACTGATCATCAAGTGAAACAAAAAAGGCTCAAGCGTTTGCGCCATAATAAATACACAACCAATACCGATAATTGAAATTGCAGCAATGGATTTTAGTGCAGGATGTTGGGCAAAAATAAGAACTCCCAGTCCGAGGATAGTAGTAACCGCGGATAGGAAAATGGATGTCTTGATGGCCGGTAAATTTTTTCTTCCATACCGAAATTGTTGTTGTAAGCCATCCATGATAAATATACTATAGTCATCACCAAGTCCAAAAATGAAGGTGGAGACCATTACGTTGACAATATTGAATTCGATATGAAGTAATGCCATCAAGCCGAGAATCCAAATCCAGGTAATCAGCATGGGAATGAAAGTCATGAGTGCGAGTTCGATGCGTCCGTAAGAAACAAGAAGCGCCAGAAAAACCAATAAAGAAGTGAAGGTGACAATAAAATTAAAATCAGCGTGAACAAATTCTACAAATAAATCAGTGAGTAGTTGTTTGTCCAGCGCTTGGGTGTTCGCTAGCCCAGAGAGATGTTTGTACAATTCGGCTTTTTGATTGAGATCAACGCTTACGAGTGTAACTACTGTTGCTCTTCCGGGTTGCTCGGTGATAAAGTCGGCAAAGAAATTATTTTTAATTGGAAGTAAGGAGGAGTCATTCAAAGGTGTATAATACTTTTCTAGCATCGAATCGAAATTCGAGAAAGTGATGGGTGCAAAAGACAATTTTTGACCTTCCGCCTTCAGTGTTTTTAAAACCTGTTGCTTTTTATCCGCTGTCCAAAAATTATTCCATTGTCTTATTCTTACCCGTTGAAGAGAGTCAGACAAAATGAAAGACGAGACGGAGGAGATTTTCTTGATTAATCCTTCTTGCTTTAAACGACTAAGAAGTGGATTGATTTGTTCAGTTCGTTGTAACGCTTTTTCAAGTGTGGCGCCCTCTGTTACCAGGTACACAGATCGCAAAGAAAACGCGTTGATTTTGTCCAGTTGTTTCTGCGATTGTAACGTCTCTTCACTCATGAAGTTCAGCTTGTTCATATCGCTATTAAACTTGACATCCGTTGCAAAGTATAAGAAGAGCGGAGTCAGCATTAGAATACCCACCACCAATAGTTTGTTGTATTCAGGTTTATAGAAGGAAGACCGATCGATCCAGTTGGTAGGGTGGGCGGTGCCTGATACAAACAGCTCCTCACTAATAAAATGAGGCAAAAAGATAAGAGAGCAAAGAGCAGCACCAATCAGACTAAATCCAGCGAAGAGACCTAAATCCCGTAGCACGCCCGCATTTGCAAACTGAAGACAAAAGAAAGCCAGAACCGTGGTGGCGCTGCCAATCGTCATGGGCCTAACCAATTCCTTCACCACTTCACGAATATTTTGAACGTGGCGTAGATGAGTAAAAAAGTGCAACGAGTAATTGATCGCTATGCCCAAAATGACGGATCCCGCAGCAAGGGCAAGGATAGAAACAGATCCTTTGATCAGGTAAATGCAGGTGAGTGAGAACAGGGCTCCAAAGACAACAGGGAAGAGAATCAGTAGCGGAGTTCTCTTTCGTTTAAAAAACCAAACCAAAAATAAAAGCAAGAGAGTGATGGTAAGGCTTACGGTCAAGATTGTATCGATTCGAAGCTGTTCGGCATTACCAACAGCTACAGAAGTAGCTCCGAAGTAACTGACGTGCACGGTGGGGTGATTGAGCTCAACTTCTTTGACGTTCTGCTGTAGTGCAGATAGGAATTTGGAATTATGACCCGTATCATTAGGCGGGAAAGTGGGCTCAATAAAAAATAAAAGAAATCGATGATCTTTCGTCATGACGTAGTTATCATACAACTCAAAATTCTCATCGTATTGCAGACCTTTTAATTTTTCAAGGGCCACGGAAGAAATCCCAGCCGGGTCTTGAAGAATCATTTGCTTCAATAAAATGCCGGTTGGGGAGGCCAACTGATGATAGTTGTTTTCCAGCCGGGCTTTCATCACTTCTTGTCGTGTAAGCGAATCGATTGCAGCGTAGTCATGGTCCTCCAGGAAGACTGGCAGGTTTTTGTTGATGGAACTGAACAGCTGAAAAATAATGTCGTCTTCTATCTGGTAGGTAACTTTCTTTATAAAGGGTTGCAGAGAGTTATCAATTCTTGAACTCAGTTCTTCTGTCAAAGCGATCAAACTATCTGGTGAAGCTTCTGCGGTGGAATCTTTCAAAGATACCATCACCACCAGTCGCTCCATAAATTTCGAATGCTGAAACAACTGTGTTAGTTTTTCTACTTTTTTGTCGCGAGGAAAGAAACGTGACACATCTTCTTCGATGGTGATTTGGGTGGCACAAAAGGAAAAGCAAAGGAACATCCCGATAATCAATGCATAGAGAACAGCACGATTCTTTTTAAAGTAGTCGAAGAAGAAAAGGAAAAGATGCTCCATTGATGAACTGACTTAAGGTATCGACTTCGGTACCGGTTTCCGGAAAAGCTTTAATGCAAAGAAGGTAACAAGTCCAACAACAAAACCTCCCACCACAGCCAGCGTAATAGCACCCCAAACATATTGTAAAAAACTATTCTGTAAGGTAGCCAATGTGATGTCTTTTGTAAAGGATAGATGGCTGGCCGCTTGACCCATCCAAATTCTTCCGGTGCTATGACTCAGAAATAAAATGAGAGGAATCATCGGAGGAATGCTGATGTTGGCCGCCAGAATAAAAAGCGCTTTGTTCATTCTAAACAAAAAGGCTAATGGAATTCCGATGGCAAGCTGAAATCCCCAAATAGGCACAATCCCCATGAATATGCCGAACCCTACTGAAGTTGCTTTCAGTTGATCGGACTCGTGCGGATTTAACAAAAGTTCTTGGAGGACAGGTATTAACTTTTTTTTTTGAGACTTCGAAAGAAATCTCTGGGGTGAATATATAGCAAAGCCCAAATGACGAGTACGGTGTTGAGTATTGTGATTCTTGTAAAATCTTTGAACGGTCGGAAGTGCGTTACCCGCACACCTTTTTCAGCATAGAAAACTTTCACGGGTACGTGTGTAATAGGTATGCCTTTCCAAAAAGAACGAACCAATACTTCAATCTCAAATTCAAATTTCTTGGTGAAGAAACGAATGTTTCTCATCGCATGAATGGGATACAAACGGTAACCGGATTGTGTGTCAGGTAACTTCAATCCCGTTTCTACCCAGAACCAAAAGTTTGAAAACTTATGGCCAAAGCTACTTTTGCCGGGTATAGATGCCTGATCCATATTGCGAGCTCCAATAATAATTGAATCAGAAGCAGTGGTCATTTTTTCGAGGAATTGTGGTAGATCTTCATCAAAGTGTTGTCCATCAGAATCGATGGTAATAGCATGCTCATATCCTAACGCCAACGCTTTAGCAAATCCCTGGCGCAATGCCCAGCCTTTCCCTATGTTTTTTGAATAGCTAACAAGTTGCAGTTGTGGGTAGCTGGCAAGGATCGCTCCGGTAGAATCCGTGGAACCGTCATTTACAATGATGATCTGATCGGTAAATACAAGTAAGCTATTGACTACCGGTTGCAGCGTGCCATCGTTGTTATAGGTAGGCACAATGATACAAACCTTCTTCTCCCTAAAAACCGATGGGTAGTCCAACTGAATCATTTTTCAATCTTAAAAACTGCTTTCAATTTAAAAAAAGTCGTGTTGCCTTCAAACAACGAAGCTTGCAGCGAGAAGACATCCTCCTCACGTTGGTAAGAAATGAATAGCTGAATTTGGCTATGGTGGTCGGGGTTAATCACTGTTAAAAATTTGATATTGTCAGCTTCGGCAATGAAGAGTCTTTCAGTCAGCTGAAGCTCCATCACTTCCCGAACCATTTGTAACATGCACACGCCAGGAACAACTGGTTGGCCAGGGAAATGGCCTTCAAAAATGGGGTGGTCTCTATTGATTCTGACCAACGCATGGATGGTTCCACTGACGTGTTCTAGGTTAGCAATCGTAAAGAAATCGTTCAGTAACATTACTCCCTCATTAATTTTCTCAACTCAATTTGCATGGCAAAATTGTAGTGTTTGATTTGAACAGAATCCGGATCGTGGGGGTGCTTACCCCTTATAAACACCTCCGTTTTCTTTTTCCGCGTAGAACCTAACTCCAATCGCAGCAAAGAAGCACATTCGGTGTCGGTAATGAAATAACTGATCTCATTTTTTTGCTTTACCCCGTACCATTTTTCGGTATTCATTGTCCAGACCTCCGGGGTGACTCCCCGAAAAGGAATGCCCAGGGTTAGTTCAAAGTCTTTTCGCAATGTTTGAATGATCGGCTTCTTGTCAAGTTGACTAACGATGCGCTTTACAGCAAAAGTGCCATTCTTCGTAAATTCAAAGTCAAAGAACGTAATACCTGCTTCGTTGGTAAAGACAATACGCGTAGAGCTATCTGGCTGGTTCTTAACTAGCAAAAGCCCACTTAGGTGTTTTCCAACCACATCTACACTTGTGGTAAACCAAGCGGTTGTCAACCCGCGTGGCCTGATTTTCGAAACGCAGTTTTGATCGAGCATAGCCGGTTGCAGCAGCTTGTACTCTGAGGCACAGCTGAAAGCGACCATCAGCAGGAGACTATAAGGCAAATACCGCATCGGCAATTTCGGCATTTAATTTTTTGTTTATAAACGTGATAACGGTTTTGTCTCCGTTGGGCTCACGCATTTCGATGGACTTGGCAGAATAGTCTTTTTTTTCAACCAGCAGAACAATCGTCTTAAAAAAATGGCTGAGTGCCTTTGATGTGGGGGTCATTTCCAACAAGTATGTGTTACTGTCTTCAAATACTTTTACTGTAAAGTCTTTGCTATCCAGCATACTACCCTGCACGCAATCAATGATTATTCGATTGATTTGCTGAAACAGCTTGTTTGACTTTACATTAATTCGGTTTTCTTTTTGATTGTCTCGAACTAACATCCTGTCACCGTTCATCATCATCAAATAAGAAAAAGGCTTTTCGTATTCAATGCGGATTTTGTTGTCTCGCTTAAATATAAATTTTCCTTCTGATTTTATTTTTTCTGTCAACGCGACAAGTATCTTTTCTTGTGTGAATTCACTGGAAATGGAAACTATCTTCAGGGATTCTGTTTTGAATTGCGACTTGAAAGAAGCAAAGTCCGCTGTTGGTTTATAACCTGCATGTTGCGAGAATGTTTTTTCGAAACTCAATAAATACAGCATTGCCAAAAGCAGGCATGATGCGGGTGGAGGTATTCTATTCATAAGCGCTGACTTGAAGTAGCTCATCGAGTCTCACAATTTTTAAACTAGAAGTTGACACATGAGCGATAAATCTCGGAAGTATGGCTAACATGGCCTCGCTGTAGTCATGAAAAACAACAATATCGCCTGATTTTAGTTTGTGCGTTACTCGTTCGAGTAATTTTTCTTTGTTTCGGATCACCGTGTCGAAAGAACGAACACTCCACCCGATCACGGAATAGTTTCCTTGACGAACGGCCTTTGCAACCATGGGATTAGTGACACCAAATGGCGGGCGAAAAAACAAAGGCGATCGGCCTGTTGTTTCACGAATTGCAATATCTGTCTCCCTTAATTCTTCACTGATTTTTTTTGCGGACTGCCAATCAAATGAGTTTTTATGCCAAAAACTATGATTGCCTAGAATATGGCCTTCCAGGTGGATGCGCTTGGCCAGATCAGCGTTATCATGTATGCGATGACCAATACAAAAAAAGGCAGCTTTTACACTGTGTTGGTTTAACACATCCAGAATCTTTTCTGTTTTCCCCGCGATAGGTCCATCATCAAACGTAATGGCAATAGTACCACTAAGCGTTGAACCGCTCGATACAACCCTAATGAAATAGCCGGCTGATAAATAGAATGAACCAACCAAGTTTATTGTCAAGTAGGCAATAACAGGTGCGATGATCCAATAAATGGAAATGGCGAATATGCTATAGCTTACCGAAGCCGCTAGGCACAGTACTAGAAAAAAAATATTCGTTATTGCGTATCGCGACATGTGCGTAACAACATGAGTGAATGATGTGTGCCGAAACAAGAATTGTAGACTAAGATTGTTTTTAGTGGGCGAATCTGCGCGTTGCCTGATACGATAGGAGGAATATTATTTTCCGCTAACATTTTTGCTGCAAGCCATAACGAAAACGCGGAGGCTGTGGGATATTCGCCCGAAAGATGTTTAAACACCCCGATCGAATGAGCTGAAAAGAGATGAGAAATCACTTGATCAATCGACTGATCGGTATCTCGATCACCGGATTTGCCCACTAGTACAAAATCAATTTTCGCCAAAGGAAGGTTTGAATCAGCTAGAAAATTAGCAATGCCCTTGACCAATTCCTCTGTAGTCGGCTTAAAAAAAGTGGTGACTGCTTCGACTGATGCAATACTTCGTTCGTTTTGAATTCCGGAAAGAACAAAAAATGAGGATCCCTCACCGTTGACAGTTCCGCTAGAACGTGTGGTAAAGAGATCGAGTGAGGAGGTCAGCGTTTTTTTGAAGATACCCATTCGATTTTGAATCGTGTGACTAACCGCGGTTATCTCATCAACACCTCCGACTAGTAGTTGAGATCCGGGTGCATCTATCAAATGAAGTAGCGCATCCAACAATGAGTTTTCAAAGGAAAAAGATCGGTGGGCATACGTTTGGTTGTAGGCCTGGCATTGTAATAGTAATGCAATTTGGCCTCCAATAGTATTATGAGTCGATTGGATAAACGGAGTAGGATTTAGTGCTTCTTCTTGGTTTTCAATCATCTTATTCAAAAAGATTCCTGTGTCCTCGAGACATCCATATCCTGTTCCAACTATAATGCCATCTGGTTTTTCAGTCCCCGCTTGCTTTATCGCCATCATACCAGAAGTAATACCCATCTTAATGATGCGGCTCATTCTGCGAAGCTGTTTGGGGTCAATCCATTGGGTATAATCAGGCTCTACGCAAGTCAGCAGATTGCCTTCATAGGCAATGGGGTCAGCCAAAAATGAATCAACGCCCCAGGATTTTTGAGGTGAGATGTTGCCCATTCCGTTGATAAAAGCCCTCATCTGTTTTTTGAAAAAATGATGGAGGAACAATTGCCACCAAATCCAAATGAATTGCTCATCACATGGTTGACGGGCATGGATTCAAAAGTGGTTTGCGGAGTCATATTCAATTCCGGGATGGCGGTTTGAAAACGGAGGTTGGGAAACACACATTGGTGCTGCAGCGCGAGCAAAGAAAAAACGGCTTCAATTCCTCCGCTTGCTCCCAAGGTATGGCCTGTATATGCTTTTGTAGAACTGAATCGTGGAATTTTTTCTGCAAATAGCCTTTTGATGGCGGTTCCTTCTGATAAATCGTTGTTCACGGTTCCGGTTCCGTGCAAATTAATATAGTCAATTGATGGGGGCGCCAAGCCGCTCATGGCAAGCGCTTTTTCCATTGCGCCAAATGAGCCACGACCTTCTGGCGATGATGCCGTTTGGTGAAACGCATCATTCGTGTTCCCAAAACCGGCAATAGTGCCAAGCGGACTAAGAGATTCTTCTTTCAATACCCTATCAGAGACGAGTACTAGATAGCCGGCACCTTCGCCTAAGTTTAGTCCGTTTCGACTCGCATCAAAAGGCCGGGAGGGAGTTTTGTCAAGTATCATCAAGCTGTTAAACCCATTGAGAGTGAACTTAGTCAATGCATCTGTTCCACCTGCAATGATCACGTCTGCTAAATCATTTTCAATCAGCCGAGTACCAAAAATAATTGAGTTCACGGACGAAGAACAGGCCGTATTAATGGTGCTTAAGAAGCCATTGACGCCAATCGCCTCGGCAATGGACTCAGTGGATCGACCACACTCGTGCTCTACCACATTTCGCAACCGACCACTTTTATTGTCTTGTGTAAAGTTCACAAAGAAGCGTTCGGTCTTATCCATACCCCCAACAGTGGTACCCGAGAGCAAACCATTTCGCCAGCTTTTGACGCTCCGGATACCGGAGTTCATCAACGCCTCTCTCGCAGCAACAATCCCAAGTAAGGCCGTGCGGGGTAGCGGGTTTGGGCTTTTCGCTTTTTCTTGTAGCTCTTTGTTCGAGAGTTTTACTTCACCGACTGGAAGAATGGATTGGTGGATTGAATCAAAAAGTGATAACGAACCTATACCCGATTGTTGATTTTGAAGGGCTACAAATGTTTCGGGAACAGTGTTACCAATAGCTGAAAGGACACCTGCTCCGGCCACATGCACTTGACGTTTCAACAGGATCAGTTGTTTTGATGAGCTTGGATATACGTGGCGATAGATCTTACGGAACTAAAAATTTTAGACCCTTCTTCGGGTTTGGCTATCTTGATGTTGTAGTGTTGTTGCAGTAAAACGATTAATTCTAATGCGTCAATGGAATCCAGGCCGAGGCCGTCTACGAAAAGGGGTTGATCATCAACAATGTCTTCCGGCTTTAAGTGCTTTAAATTAAGTGCCTCAATGATTTGTAATTTTAGCTTTGCGATCAGCTCTTCCATAGTTCTTTTTTATAAAGTTGGTCGAGTATAGCACTGTTGTGAACAAGCGACCCTTTTTCCTTCTTTTTTTCTGTCAAATATAATAAAACATCGGCTTGCTGGTCTTTTATGTCTACCCACCCTGCAATGCATGCTTGTGTGGTGGGGTTTGTCATCACCAATGAAACATAACTTGCCATCCATTCTGCATCGAAAGACGCGGACACAAAAAAAGCAGTTTCACCCTTTATCTTGTGGCGAATACTGATTTCACCAGCCACAATATTCGGAAGTGTATAGACAAACAAGCCGGGGCTGGGAAATGTTTTTGCGGATTCGAAATAACGTTGATCAGTATCTAAACTGGCCTGGGCATTTGATAAAATAATTCCGACAGATTCGGATGAATATTCGCCCGCCAATTGACGCTGATCAAGAAGTATTTCCGTTGCAAGAAATCCCAATTTTGACTGCCGATCCATCTTGAAGAATTTTGGATAATTGGATCCAAGTTGAGTATACCAATCAGTCAAAAAAGTGTCCAAAGGCACACTCTGCTTTTCAAAAATAATACGATCGTTGTTTTGCACCTGATCATGAACAACACGCACAAATTGAGTGATGTAAGGATCGCTAGCCATTTTCAAGAGTGGCCATCTTTTCTTGCGCGGAAATCATACGCGCCAATCTTTTTAAAATGTTTCGGTGCTCGCATACAAAATCATTGGTTTGATCCCATACATAACCTGCAAGTACCGAACAGATCTGTTTTCGAATAGAATTGTCATGTGCTTTGGAGTAGATTATTTTTTCAAGCGTACCATCGTACCAAGCCATCACATAGGAGCGAAATGTATCAACCCCTTGCTGAATGGGTTTGGTATAGTCTGCATCCCAGTCTATCGTTTCTCCAGCTAATTTTCGAACGACTAGTCTACTGGCTAATTGGCTGGACACAGTGGCAAACATCACCCCAGAAGAAAAAATGGGATCTAAAAACTCCGTTGCATTTCCTACAAGGACATATCCGTTTCCGAAAAACTTTTCTGTAGTGGCAGACCATGCTTCCAATTTGCGCGGCTCAAAAACCAATTGTACATCTGAAAAACGACTTTTTAAATAGGCATTTTGCTGCACCAGGTGGTGGAACTGTTGAGCTGTATCTCCGGGTACTTTTTCAAAAAAATCGAAATCACCAACTATTCCAAGAGAAGTGACTCCGGTGGAGAAAGGAATGATCCAAGCCCATGTGCCGGGCGCGTAACTCATAATGATAATTCGATTCGGCTCATTGTATGCCTCCCTATGTACATCTTCAAGGTGCGCAAAAACCGCTTTTCGAGGCGACAACGAGGAGGGCTGCTCAAGGTTGAATAGACGAGGAATAACGCGACCATACCCACTGGCATCGATGATGAATCTTGCTTCAATTTTCTCACTCGATCCATCTTTTTTCTGAACCGTTGTGATGGAGCGCTCATCTGAAAAAAATTCTATACCGGTCACGGTGGTTTCAAAATCGATCGAGACGCCTTTTTGGGCTGTGGCTTCAGCCAAGGTCAGATCGAAATCGGCCCTCGTCACTTGCCATGTCCAATGCCATCCGTTTGTGAATTGTTCAGAAAAATCAAAATCGGTTGTTTCCTCTCCACGCAAAAACTTAGCACCAAATTTCTTTTGAAAATTTTTTGCCTTTACAGCTTCTAATAGACCTGCTTCTTCCAATGCTTCCATACACCTGGGCAGCAGGCTTTCACCAATGACAAAGCGAGGAAATTTTTCTCGCTCTACAATTTTCACATTCCACCCTGCCTTTTTAACAATAGAGGCCGCAATAGTTCCCGCAGGTCCAGCGCCAATTACTAAAACATCTACAGAATCTTTCATAGAATCCATCTGATGAATAAACAACTAACTACGTTTAAATAACTGCTGTACTCTCGAACTTGGGAGTAGGCAAGAAGCAAAGATATAAGCTTTTAGGACAGATAGTTATACTTATTTTCTGATTTTGCACGTAAGTAGCGTGTGGCTGAGTCCAATCATATCCTTTTGCTCAACAACTTCAAGACCAGCAGCCTCAATACATTTAACAAAATTAGCGTACAGATACATTTGGCTATTGCCGTTTGCCATAGCGGTGAAGTAAAGGGAAATCTGCTGCAGCGAGAAAGCAGCTACTTCGAAGCGCTGACGATCCCAAAATGTTTCTAGTATGTATACCGAGCCGCCCGGTTCGAGCGCCTTTTTACACCTTGTAAGTATCGATTTGATTTCAACATCTGAAAAACAATCCAGAAACTGACTCATCCAGATTGCATCAAATCCAGTCGGAAACGGCTGGGTTTCATCAAGAATGTTGCACTCGTGGAAATGAATTCGATCAGAGAATCCTTTTTTGGCAATTTCATCTTTGGCAATACCTACTTGTCCGGGTAGATCCATAATGGTCATAGAAACAATCGGATCATGTTGAACGCATTGCAGAGACCACCTGCCGGTATTGCCACCTATATCAAGAATTCTTTTTGGCTTATCTTTAAATACGTTGGCCAATACTTGAGGGAACGCTTGGTCAGAAAAAAAATGATCGAACCCAAACCAACTTTGCTGTACGTGCTTTGGAAGCTTGGAAAGGCCTTCGTAAATAGTTGGCCATTTGCCAAACACCTTTAGGCCTTCGGGTTTTTCATTTCGAATACTTTCTTCAAGAAAAAACATTCCATTATAGCAGACGTCATGAACAAAGTCCATATTAATCTGTGTCAGATTGTCGTGCAGGATAAAAAAGGCAGTCTTGGTGACTTTGTAAACATTGTCTTTGCAGGTTAGAAGTTCAGTTCCTAAACCAGCTTCCATTAGAACTCGAACGCCATAGTGTGGTAGTTTCGATTTCTCCACAACTTCTTCGAGTGTGATGCCCTCTTTTTCTGCTTCTATTATGGCCAGGACACCTGTGTTTCTTAATACTCGTGCGGTTTGAAAAACAACGGGAGCAAATGCAATCCATTGTGCTTTTTCTTTCGCTTGTAGAGCAGTCAGCTCGCTGGTTTCAAAAAAATTCATACGGCAAATTAACGAACCTTTTGGCATATGAGGGCGGCATTGCACCCGCCAAATCCAGAGGCGGTTTTCAGGCAGATGTCAACTTCTCTTTTTTCAGGCTCTAGACAGACATTAATGAGAGGGCTGTCGGGGTCGTCACAGCCATGGGTTGCGATCATTTCATTATGTTGAAGGCTTCTTGCACTCATAATTGTTTCTAGTATACCTGCAGCACCAAGCGTATGGCCGAAATAGCCCTTCATACTGTTTGTCAATGTATGATTCAAACCCAGACACGTAAAAGCTTTGGCCTCCATTTCATCATTGTAACGAGTGGCTGTGCCGTGAGCAGATATAAAATCAATATCGTCTGTTTGCAGATGTGCTTCGCGGAGAGCTTGCGTTATTGCATTTCCCAGCTCTTCTCCCGTTCGGGAAGGGCCGGAAATATGGTTGGCATCGTTACTCAGTCCGCCACCCACGATTTTAATAAGAGGGGTCACCCCCAGCTGCTCGGGTTTGGTGGTAAGTATAACGGCTGCTGCCGCTTCGCCCAAATTGACACCGCTCCTTTTGCGGTCAAACGGTTTACAAGGCAATATACTGAGCGCCTGAAGGCAATTAAATCCCGATACAACAAATTGGCTTAATACGTCTGCGCCCACCACCAAAGCGTGGTCATATCTGCCCGACTCCAGGAATCGTTTGGCGACTATCATTGCCAGTACGCCAGAGACACATGCATTTGAAACGACCATTTGGTTTGTGAGGCCTGCTAGAGACGCTAAATAGCGGCTTGTTGCGTGCAGGGGTAGTCGCAAATCATTCGCACGACCTTCTTCTAGAAATGATATGTTTCCTTTAGTTGTTGATAAGATAAACAAAGTGCGTTCCGGGGCAAGTTTAATTCCTAGAGTGGCTTGCCTCATTGCCTCCCAACAAATTTTTTCAAATCGTGAGAAGCTTGGAGAATCGTTTGAGTCGTCAATTTTTCCCGCGAAAAATGGGATCGGCAAAAGGGCAGGGTCATTAACTTCACGGATACCTGTTTCTCTTCTTCTAATTTTTTGATAGGTAGTGTCAGACGTCAGACCCAAGGGGCTCACAACTCCATCGGACGCTATCCAAACTGTACTCATTTTAATCAGCAATATCCCACTTGTTTTTCCAAGCTGCAAAATAAGGAGGAACAGTAAGTTGAAGGTCAAATGTTTTTGCATCAACAAATACTTGCAGCGAGGAGCCCACGGCTACCAGATCACGACTTTTCGATTCAAACATTTTATACTCAAACCGTAGCTTCGCTGCCTCCAGCGGGACATAAGTCGTCTCTACGATTACGATGTCGCCATACCGCAGCGGTCGTTTATATTGACAATCAACTGCAACAACGGGAACGGCTAACCCCTGCTGATAGAAATCCAGGTAGGAGACACCATACTTTCTACCAAACGACTCTCTGCCATCTTCGAAATAACGGATGTAATGCCCATGCCATACGATGCCAAGTGGGTCGGCTTCGTTGAATCTGATGATGACTTCTGTTTCGTGGGGTACCAAAATACTGATAATTAATTTTTAGAAGAGTTTGTTCTTGGTTGAAGTGCTTATGTCTTTGCGAAAACCCTCATCTCACATGAACACATTAGATTACCATCTTGTTCGACTTTTCCTTCTACTACAGTCACATCCAATATTTGATTAGTGACGCGCACTGTTGTTAAAATAGAAGAATTAACTAATGGAAGAGCGCTGATTTTTAAGTCTTTGATCGATGCGATAAACCCTATTGGTACGGGGATATTTTTTAATGAACATTGGTATCCCACCTGCGCGGCAGTCGTTTGGGCAATGTTTTCAACCAGACCTGGTTCACGCAATTTTCCATTTTCAACAAACTGATTATTTGATTCGATCGTTAGTGAAGTCTTCGCGTGCTGCTCAGACGACTCGATAAGATCATGGATCATGACCATTGGAGGGCGCTGAGGGATAAGTTTTTTGATTTCTTCTTGGTTTGCTAGGATCATTATGACCAAAAGTTATAATAATTAAACCATTGAAGTGGGTATAATTTTATTTTTTCCTCCACTTGTTGTACGTAACACTCCATCAGTCGGTGGATAAATTCACTTTTGTCTTCTTGCTTTTGATACTGAATGAGCGGACTACCATAAAAATGGTAATGGGTAGTCGTTTCCTTGAAGCCAAAAACAAATGAAACCGGTACTTTGAAAATAGCTGCCAACGCAAAGGGTCCCTCTGGGAATTGCGCGGGCTGGTCTAGAAAGTCCTTTTTTGCAGTTTTTGTCCCCTCCAAGAATCGGTCTGCATGCAAACAAACAAGTTCATTGCTTCTTAGCGCTTCGCCTATCGCATACACATGCGACATATCTTCCTTAATGATGATGACCTGAAAGCTTTTAGAACCCGTAACTGAATTGAGATATTGCTTGATTTGCGCATCTTCACCATCGTACATCACGATATTCACCCGTGTGTTTAACTCGTTTAGAAAATGACCAGCTATTTCCCAGTTGCCGGCATGTGCACTGAGCAAAATCCCTCCTTTTCCCAGTGAAACAATCTGCTTTAGATTTTCTACTCCATCAAAAAAGTAAGTAAACGGATTTTTCATTCCACCCATTACAATCGTTTTATCGAGGAGCGTCTGACCGAAGACGTAATAGTTTTGGTATACTTTTAATACGGAAATAAACGAGGAGTAGCCCAGCCGCTTTCTAAAATAATAGTAAATGTGTGGTGTTGAATTCCAGGAAAAAAGAAAGTAATAGAAGGCGACAAACCGTAGAACAAAATAGGCAGGGGAAGCACCAAGGTGGCGAAGAACGAAAACGAAAATCCGATAACCAAACTTGGTTCCTTTTGATTTTCCTTGCCAAGTGGGCATGCCCTAGGAGTTTACTTTCTCAGCAACGCGGCTAATGATATAGTCGTAAAAGCTTTGAAAAGTGGTGATGTTCGTGAAATCCTCTGCTTTAACCTTGAATCCAAAATTGTTTTCTATCACTACCACTAGATCGATATAGTCCAAACTGTCTAACTCGAGTGTTTCTCTCAAATTAGCTTCAGGCGTAATTGTTTCCGGGTCGACTTCAAATTCGTCCACCAAGAAACCATTTACTTTTTCAATAATACCAGCGTGATCCATCCAATTAAAACATTCCTATAAACACCCAAAAAATACTTTTGTTCACAACCGTTTTGATTGATTCCCCCTCAATTCTTCCACTTTTTAACAACAAGTGTGGAGTTGGTACCTCCAAATCCAAAAGAATTTGACAAAAATACATCAATATTTTTATTTGTAGCCGTTTTTACAATATTCAACTTAGCCGAATCTTCGTCTGGGGTTTCGAAGTTGATATTGGGCGCCATAAAGGAATTTTGCATCATGAGCATCGAATAGACAATTTCGCTGGCGCCTGCCATCCAACACTCGTGCCCGGTCATGGATTTTGTTGAGCTAACTGGCGTGTTGGAGTCCTTGAATACCTCGTAAATCGCTTTTGCCTCGCTGGCGTCTCCGGAGGGGGTGGAGGTAGCGTGCGCATTGATATAATCGATCTCTGAGGCTAGTAGACCAGAATTTTTCATTGCCAATCGCAGAGAGCGTTCAGGGCCCTGCACCGTTGGGTTTGAAATATGTTCACCGTTGCTCGAGAATCCGTACCCAATTACTTCGCCTAAAATTGGTGCCCCCCTTTTTTTGGCTGACTCAAGGCTTTCTATGATAACTGTCGCAGCCCCTCCACTAGGCACCAGTCCATCTCGATCTTTATCAAAAGGGCGGCTGGCTAGTGTGGGAGCATTTTCTCTGACAGAAAAAGCACCTAGCGCGTCAAAGTTGCCCATCGAGTACACGTTGGTCTCTTGAGCGCCACCACATATAATGATGTCCTGCATCCCCTGGCTGATAAACATATGTGCAAGGCCAATCGAATGAGAGCCACTTGCGCAGGCAGCACTTACTCCAAAGTTTACGCCTTTTAATCGGAATATGGTGGCCAGGTTCATGTTCACGGTTGAATTGAGAACCTGAAAGACCGAGCCAGAACCCACCATCATCGTATCCTTTTTTGCACGAATGATATCGATGGCTTCAATGACTGCTTGAGCGGAACTATCGTTACCATAGATGATTCCAACTTCATTTCGATCAATGTAGTCCTGATCCAAACGAGCATTTGCCAATGCCTCCACCGTGGCCATATAAGCATACTCCCCTTGTTCGGGAAGCATTACTCTTGCTCTACGATCCAATAGTCCTTTTAATTGAGGCCGTTCAACAAAGCCGGTAAGCCCAGACCGGTATCCCATTTCTTTTCTGGCAAGATCTAAAACGACTCCTGATTTGCCAGCATAAAGTGAGGTAGTCACCTCGGTCAAATTTTTGCCTATGCACGAGTAGATTCCCAGTCCGGTAATTACAACACGATTCATTGCTAACTAATATTTAGATTACTCAACTCGGCTAATTCACCTTTGCTCTAGGCCCAAAAATAGAAAAATAAAACCTGTCTCAATATACCCCCTTTATAGGTATACTGCACCCTCCACAAATTGATTTTTAGCAACACATAAAAGTGAAGATGAACTAGCTATCCAACGTGGCTCAACAAGTATCCTATCGGTTTTTTTTGCCGGAAAGGCGTTCAACAAAATCAGGTATAAAGTCCACCATTAATTGATAATACGGTACCTGTGATATACGAGGCTTGAGGAGAAGCCAGAAAGGAAATAGCGGCCGCCACCTCCTCAGCTTCGCCAAAGCGCTGCATAGGCACTAATGCCTTTAACTCTTTTTCGTTCAAATCCTGCGTCATGTCTGTTCGAATAAACCCAGGCGCAACTGCATTAACAGTGACGCCCCTGCGAGCGACTTCTTGAGCCAGTGCTTTGGTTGCTCCGATTACGCCTGCTTTTGCCGCTGAATAGTTGGTTTGGCCAGGCATGCCTTTGATTCCGGATAAGGAAACTACATTCACAATTCGGCCGTATCTTTTTGTCAACATGCCTGTAACCACCAGACGTGTCACATAGTAAAACGCATCCAAGCTTGATCCGATGACGCCTCTCCATTGGTCTTCGTTCATCCACATCAGAAGTGCATCTTCTCGAACCCCTGCATTATTTACCAATACTTCAAATCCCTTTTCCGGATTTTGTTCGAGCCATCCACCCAAAACTTCGTCTACTTCTTTTTTGTTGGAAACATCAAATCTCAACATCTCACCATTACTGCCTTTCTCCTTTACTAGGCTTAGCGTCTTACTCGCCTCCGTTTCATTGCTTTTATAATTGATGACAATATAATACCCTTGCTCGGCAAGCTTTATGCAAGTAGCCCTACCTATTCCTCTTGATCCCCCGGTTACAAGTGCGTACTTCATGGATTATTTATTTGCAGATGGGATTGACAGTTACTCTAGAATTGCTTTTGTGGTCAACAAATACTTTTTTACTTCTTGAAGTACTTTATACTTTGGTTGGTCTTCTGTAAAAGAAGGTATGATGGCTCGCACTTCATCGTACATCGCATGCGTTGCCGAGGACAGTCGAGAGTGACATTTTAGATAATCGATCGCTTGCATCAGAGAAATGGTTTGGATCGCAAGCACATCAAATGTATTGTCAATCACCTTTCTGGTCATTAGTGCCGCATTGCACCCCATGCTTACAATATCTTGGTTATCGTTGTTGTTTGAGATGCTGTGCAAATACATTGGGTAGGAAAGGGTTTGATTCTCAGCTGTCGTGGAGGTGGCAGTAAACTGCATCCCCTGCATCCCAAAATTCAAACCTAAGGTGCCGAGGTTGATGAAGGGAGGGAGCTTTTGGTTTAATTTATCATTCAGCAGATAGTTCAGTTGTCTTTCCGACAGCATGCATAGTTTGGTGATAACGATTTTTAGCTTGTCCATCTCCAGCGCCACATAGTCGCCATGGAAATTACCACCGTGATATACATTTTCACCTACATGATCAATGATCGGGTTATCATTCACGGAGTTTACTTCGTCTTCCAGTATTTTTTCCGTGAAGGCCAGTGTGTCATAGACGGGCCCGAGAATTTGAGGTACGCAGCGCAATGAATAATACTCTTGCACTTTGTCTGTGAATACCGCCTCTTCAATTTTTCGATGGTACAAGTGATCGGGTCGTTGGCGAATCAACTTGCTATCGTGAAGAAAACTTCGCATCCCTTCTGCGATTTTTTGCTGCCCGGCATGATGCTTCACGCGATTTAGTTCGACTGAAAAATGGTCATCGAATGCCTTCATCAGTTCATTCGTAATTGAAGACAGCATAACGGCAATACTCAACAACTTTTTTGCATGGATAATATTAACCATGCCAACCCCCGTCATGGCAGAGGTGCCATTCATCAATGCCAGTCCTTCGCGTAGGTGGATGGTAAGGGGCTTAATATTTTCGTTTTGAAAAACGGTTTTTGCTGATTGTAGCTTGCCATTCTGCAGTACTTCCCCTTCCCCTATTAGATTTAATGCGAGATGTGCCAATTGCACAAGATCTCCGCTGGCGCCTACCCCCCCTCGTTCAAAGATGCAACTACTAATTTTTTTGTTAAGTAATAGCGCAATCAGTTCAACAGCTTCCCTGTGGATACCAGATGCGCCTATCATGAGTCCGCTTAGCCGCGCCAACATCGTGGCTCTTGACAAGTCTTCAGTGAATGGATCTCCCGTTCCGGAACTATGGCTCCGAATTAAATTATACTGCAATTGCTGTTGATCGCTATCTGTAATTTTGTATTGCGCCATCGGGCCAAGCCCGGTATTTATTCCATAAATGACTTTGTCTTTTGAATAGTCCTTAAGAAACGCATAGCTGAGGCCAACTTTCTCTAAAGCACCTGCACTTAATTGAACTTGCTCCCCGGAGTATAGCAGCCTGCTAAAGTCATCGGAGGTTAATCGTTTGTCGCCAACAAGGATCATGTGTACTTATAAAAGTTGGCGTGAAAATAAGAAAGTTTAAAGGATATAACTCATTACGTCTAAATATTCGGCTCCCTGAGAGGTTGCGAAAGAGTCACCTGTTCAAGATTTTTTATTCTAGTTCTTTATAGAGCTAGACAAATTATTTAGGAGGGGTCTTTGGCCCCCACCCGGTACATAAAAAAATGATCTGTTGCTAGCACTTGTTGCAAGGTGGTGTCCAAAATCTGATTCCGACTTAGAACATAATTAACATTTAACTTGCCGTGTAGTTTGAACTTTTCGTTGACAGGACTGTCTTTAGACACGATGTTTGTCGTGTACATGATCGGATTTCCAGTTCGTGTCGAGTAGGGGAGAAGCGCCTGCGCAGCGTTTCCATACTCAAATTCATTGTAACACCAGAGTACAACTATATCCTTGTTGAGTTCCACATGATCTCGGATTTGTTGGAGATCTGCCTTCATTGAGGAGTTGTTTGTAAGGTTTGTGAAGGCGGCCTTATGCTCTTCAATAACAGTCGTGCGTTTTTTATTGACAGGCACCCAAAAAAAGAGGAGGCTTACAAATAAAGTCCACTTAGCAATGCGAAACGGCCCCCGTATGAATGCAACCATCAAGAGAGGTATTAACATGGCTGTTTGCTTAACAAAGTAAAAGGCGTTCACCGAATAGTAGGCCATCAATGTGCCCACTAGGCAAAGTGTGACAAATAAGGACCCTAGTTGAAACTTGTCTTTTGTTTTCCAAAAATTAATAAGTGTAAACGCGGATAGCAGCAGTAAAACATAGATGGGAGTTGAATTACTCGAAAAAAAGATGACCGCATTGTGATAAACTCCTTTCAGTGTCTCCAAAACAAAATCCCAAAGATTAAAAGAATACAATTTTTGAAGCTTGTGCATTTCACCGGCAAATGGAGGAGCAATAAAAATCCTCAGGTATAAAACAGAAGCAATTACACCCATTCCAAAAATGAGGAAATAGGGTATTCGTTCTCGCCAGGAAGAACCCAGCGGTATCAAGGCGGCCAGCCAAAAAATAGTGGTGATGCGACAAAGCGAAAATAACAGCACGGCAGCTACATAGATCGTTACCAACGATACAGTGAGTTTGTCTTCCTTTTCCTTCCGATAAATAACTTCGAGCAAGAACACTAGAACAATGGAGAAAAAGAGATGCAATAATTCTGGGAAATAAGAGAATATGTAGCAGGTAAATTGTTCCGTTATTAAAAAAATGCTGGCAGTCAAAAGATTTTCTTCGATAGGGTTTGGCAACATCAAAGTGATGACTAGAACGAGTAGGGCCAGAAAAAAATGGAATCGTATAAACAGTGTATTGGCGGAACCAAAAAGTATTTTGAGAGATCCGTAAACTACGTTATATCCGGGTCCATACCAGTTAAGTTGGCCAACGGGCGAAACATCCTCATTGATACAACTCTCTGCCTGTAGGCTACCCGTTTCAGCAAATAGTTGGGCGGAACCATAGTAAATGACCTCGTCTTCGTGAGCGACAAAATAACGATCCCCTTGTACGGCATTTAAAAATTCGATGCTCAATGAACTGCCTACAATTGCTATAAAGGCAATCAATATTCCAATCCCGATCTTACTCTGATTTTTGAATAGTATATTTAAGCGTTTTTTCATCTCTAATCTAAATTCAAATAACGTGAATAAACAGGTATTAATCACAGGCGTTGCCGGAATGATTGGTTCACATCTGGCGGAAGCGCTATTGGCAAAAGGTTATGTCGTAACAGGGATTGATGATCTGTCCTACGGAAGCCTTGAGAACCTTTCGGGGAGCATTCATCAATCCAATTTCAAATTTTATCGGGTTAGTATTTTGGACTTTGATACACTCAAAATTTTGGCGAAGGACGTTAGTACGATCATTCATCTCGCAGCCGTCAAAAAAATCTCAGAAAAAGATATTAGCCTTCCTACGCTGATGGTGAATACGAAGGGCACGGAAAACGTTTTAGAAGCTGCTAAGATGTGGGGTTGCAAAGTAGTTTTTGCATCCACATCAGATGTATATGGCATGTCGCCCGATTTGCCTCTGAATGAAAATGGGGATTTACTCATTGGCCCCAGCATGATCAAACGCTGGAGCTATGCGGTTTCCAAATTGTATGGGGAACAATTGGCTTTTGGCTACTACAACGATCACAAAGTACCCGTAGTAGTGATACGGTATTTTGGTGGGTTTAGCCCTCGATCAAGTTTTGCCTGGAGTGGAGGTCATGTACCCATATTTATTCGGGCCATTTTAAATGACGAAGAGGTCATCGTTCACGGAGACGGCACACAAACTCGATCGATGGGCTTTGTGACAGACTTAGTGAACGGCACTATCCTTGCATTAGAAAATGAAAAGGCGGTTGGGGAGCTTATCAATATTGGAAATGACGAGGAACTTTCCGTCATCGATACGGCTAAGCTGATTCATGAAATTGCCGACACGGGAAAAAAACTAAAGATAAAATTTGTTCCGATGAGCGAGGTATTTGGTAAATACAAAGACATCCAACGAAGGATACCTGACCTCCAAAAGGCCAAAACTATTTTGGGTTACGCTCCCCAAGTGAAATTGCGTGATGCGATAGAGGCCACGCTGGAAGAAATAAAGAAAGTTAAATGATCTTTTTCCTTATACCAGTCTTTAACGAGGAGAAAAATCTTCACAATCTTCATAAAGAGTTGAGCGGCCTGGCATTGGGTGAAGACATTTTTTTTGTGTTTTCAGATGACGGCTCAAGAGATTTATCAAAAAAAATTATTCAGGAATTGTTCCCCGCTCATCTGGTTGCAATTTTGGGTGATGGTGTTAATCGTGGCCCGGGTGCGGCTTTCAATACAGGTTTTGAATGGATTCTAGGCCAAAGCAAATCGTCTGCCGACAGGATTGTTACACTAGAAGCAGACTGCACGTCCGATTTATCTATTCTCCAGGTCATGCTCGCACTAAACAAAATGGATTACGATTTGGTGCTGGCTTCAGTTTATGCACAAGGCGGTGGCTTTGATCAAACTTCTTTCTATCGGAAGTTCACCTCTGCCGTTGCTAATTTTTTGTTTCGATTCTTATTTGACGTGCAGGTACTCACACTAAGTTCTTTCTATCGGGTTTACTCTATTAGTTTATTAAAGAAAGTAAAAGCCAAACACCCAGTCTTGATCAAGGAAACAGGGTTCATTTGCATGCTGGAAATACTGGTAAAGAGCCTTAAGGCAGAAGCAAAGGTCATTGAAGTACCTATGAAACTGCACTCTTCCAAACGACAGGGTCAATCAAAGATGAAGGTTTTTAAAACGACCCTGCAATATTTCAAATTCTTATTTAAAAACCGCGACTAGTTTCAACGAGCAAGTACCGCCATATTGGCTACAAGTACTTGCAGATCTTCATTGTCTACGTTACCTTTTTCATCAGCTACAATCAAAAAGTTTTCGTAAAGTGTATTTAGTTCTTCGCCTTCAAAATGATAGCCCAACAATTCTGCACGATGTTTTAGAGCAGCACGACCGCTACGAGCTGTAAGCACGATCGAAGAATTAGGGACGCCTACATCTGCCGGGTTAATTATTTCATAGTTCTCGGCATGTTTCAAGAATCCGTCTTGATGAATTCCTGAAGAGTGAGAGAAGGCATTCTTTCCAACGATTGCTTTGTTCGGCTGCACGGGCATGCGCATCATCTCGCGCACCATCTGACTTATTTCAAAAATCCGTTCGGATTTGATGTTGGTATAGAGATCTAGATCTTTATGCACTTGCAAAATCATAGCCACTTCTTCTAAGGAAGTATTGCCGGCTCGCTCACCAATTCCGTTAATCGTGACTTCTGCCTGTCTTGCACCATTCGTTAAACCCGCAATAGTATTAGCTGTTGCCAGCCCTAAATCATTGTGACAATGAACAGAGATGACAGCCTTGTCTATGTTCTTTACATTTTCAAATAAATACTGTATACGCTTTCCATACAAATGTGGCAAGCAATAGCCCGTTGTGTCTGGGATATTTACCACATCTGCTCCTGCCGCAATCACAGCCTCGGTCAGCTGAGCTAAAAAGGCCAGGTCAGCACGACCTGCATCTTCAGCAAAAAATTCTACCTCATACCCTTTCGCTTTGGCATACTTTACGGCCCACACTCCTTGCTCCAATACTTGTTCTCGTGATGATTTGAATTTATGTTTGATATGCACATCCGATGAGCCAATGCCTGTGTGAATTCGTCCATGTTTTGCGTGATGCAGCGCTTCCGCGGCCACATCGATGTCATCTTTTTTCGAGCGCGTCAGTCCGCAAACAGTAATATTTTTCACTGCCTTCGAAATTTCAACGACTGAAAGAAAATCACCCGGGCTAGAAATTGGAAAGCCGGCTTCTATGACATCCACACCTAACGCTTCCAATTCTTTGGCAATAATTACCTTCTCGTCCGTCTTTAGTTGACAACCCGGTACTTGTTCACCATCGCGAAGAGTGGTATCGAATATTTGAATTTTGTGACTCATGTTAGTAAGGTTAAAACGGTTAGTTAATTGTTTCCAGTTTTCGGTTTCTAGTTACCGGCAACTGGCAACTCGGAACTGGTAACTTTTTGAATTTCATTTGCAATTAAAGTGCCCATTGAACTTGTATTCAATATCTTGTCCTTTGATGTTTTTGCGTCAGCAATATCTGATGTGCGATAGCCAGCTTTCAATGTTTGCTCTACTGCTTTGATAATAGTTTCTGATTCTTCTTTTAAGCCAAAAGAAATATTCAGCATTAAGGCGACTGATAAAATAGAGGCGAGTGGGTTGGCAATTCCTTTGCCTGTGATATCATGTGCACTTCCGTGGATGGGCTCGTACAAACCAACCGTATCGCCAACAGATGCGGATGCCAACATACCCATTGAGCCCGCAATTTGAGAGGCCTCATCGGTAAGTATGTCACCGAATAAATTTCCTGTAACAACTACATCAAAACTCCTTGGGTTTTGAATGAGCTTCATGGCGGCAGAATCTACAAACTGATGTTCCAACTCAACATCCGGATACTGCTTGCCTATTTCAGTAACGACTTGCCTCCATAGGCGTGAACTCTCTAATACGTTCGCCTTATCTACAGAGGTCACTTTCTTTTTGCGGGTGCGTGCTGCCTGGAAAGCTTTGTGGGCAATGCGCTCCACTTCATACCGATGATAGATCATCAGATCGTAGGCTGTATTTCCATCATCCTTTCTCCCCTTCTCTCCGAAATAAACATCACCTGTCAATTCACGGAAGAAAAGAATGTCAGAGCCTTTCAATATTTCTGCTTTGATGCTAGAGGCCTCCAACAACTCATCAAACAATTTGATAGGACGTAGGTTGGCATAAAGTCCAAGTTCTTTACGCATTTTCAATAAGCCTTGTTCAGGACGTACTTTCAATGTTGGGTCGTTGTCATATTTTGGATGACCGACCGCTCCAAACAGAATCGCGTCACAGTTTTTCAACTTTGCAAGTGTTTCATCCGGCAATGGGTTTCCACTAGCTTCAATAGCATCATGACCAATCTGCGCTTCATCAAATTCAAATTGATGATCGAACAACTCGGCTATTTTTTCCAATACCTTTTTTCCTTCAGCAGTTACTTCTTTGCCGATACCATCGCCTGGGAGGATTACTATCTTCTTTTTCATTTCCTTCGTTGTTGGTTGTTCGTTGGTAGTTGTTCGCCATCTCGAATAACGAACAACTAGGAACGAGCAACGACTAATGTGCTAAATCAAATTCTCTGATCTCTTTATTCAAACTCAATAAGTAATCAATATCATCATACCCGTTGATCATACAGGTTTTTTTATACTTGTTGATCTCAAAGCTTTCCTTCACTGCACCTACTTGTAGAATTTGATTTTCTAAGTCTACTACAATTTCTGTGGAGGGTTTTTCTTCGACTGCTTTTAACACTTGCCTTAGAAATTGATCGGAAACTACGATTGGGAGCAATCCATTATTCAAGGCGTTGTTCTTAAATATGTCAGCAAAGAAGCTAGACACCACCACCCGGAAACCATAGTCATAAATCGCCCATGCAGCATGCTCTCTACTACTTCCACAACCAAAGTTTTTTCCGGCCACTAATATCTTTCCGGAATATTTGGAGTCATTCAATACAAATTCCGACACCGGTTTATTTTCAGCATCATAGCGCCAATCTCGAAAGAGATTATCACCAAAGCCTTCACGGGTAGTCGCTTTTAAAAAACGTGCCGGAATGATCTGATCCGTGTCAATGTTTTCGTTCGGCAGTGGAACTGCAGTTGTTTTTAATGTTGTGAATTTATCTTTACTCATTTTTATTCGTTCTTGGTTGCTCGTTGTTCGTTGTTGGATGATTGTTACTTACGATCAACCAAAAATGAACATCGATTATACAAACTCTCTTACATCTGTCACTCTACCGGTAATTGCGGCAGCGGCTGCACTCAATGGGCTCGCTAAAAATGTTCTTGACTTCGGGCCTTGTCGTCCTTCAAAATTTCTGTTTGATGTGCTGATGCAATATTTACCTGCTGGCACTTTATCCTCGTTCATCCCCAGACACGCTGAGCAACCGGGACTTCGCAACTCAAAACCTGCTGCCTCAAATATTTTATCAAGTCCTTCTCTCCGTGCTTGATCTTCTACCTGTTTCGAACCTGGCACTACCCAAACTTCCACGTTGGATGCTTTGGTTTTTCCTTTTACCATATCTGCCACTAGGCGTAGATCTTCGATGCGGGCATTGGTACAACTTCCTATGAATACATAGTCAATGGCTTTACCGAGCAATGAAGAGCCTGGCTCAAGACCCATATACTCTAATGACTTGGTAAATGAATGCTGTTCGCTTATTTCTTTTAGCTCTTTAATAGTTGGAATTCGATCCGTTACTTTCATACCCATGCCTGGGTTAGTGCCATAGGTGATCATCGGGGCAATATCATCGGCATCAAATGATAAAACAGAATCGTAGACAGCCTTCTCATCTGTTTTCAATTTTTTCCATTCTTCAACTTTGTCATCAAAATCTTTGCCTTGCGGGGCAAACTTCTTTCCTCTGATATAATTGAAAGTAGTTTCATCAGGTGCAATTAAACCACCACGTGCGCCCATCTCAATGCTCATGTTGCAAATCGTCATGCGGGCTTCCATGGAAAGATTTGTAATTGCATCTCCAGCATACTCCACAAAAAAGCCAGTGGCACCACTGGCTGATATTTTTGAAATGATGTACAAAATAATATCCTTGCTCACCACACTCTTACCTAATTTGCCATTGATTTCGATCTTCATCGTCTTCGGCTTGTATTGTAAAATGCACTGGGTGGCTAAGACTTGTTCTACTTCGCTCGTACCAATCCCAAAGGCAATATTTCCAAACGCTCCGTGTGTGGAAGTATGGCTATCTCCGCACACGATGGTCATACCAGGTTGCGTTAATCCTAACTCCGGTCCGATGATGTGAACAATGCCCTGGTAGGCATGACCTAAATCATACAATTCAACGCCAAACTCTTTACAATTTTTGCGAAGTGTTTCTACCTGATGTCTAGACAATGCTTCTTTGATAGGAAGATGCTGATCCTTAGTGGGCACGTTATGATCGGCTGTGGCTGTTGTGCGTGAGGTATTGAAAACTTGGATGCCCCGTTTTTTCAAACCGTCAAAAGCTTGTGGACTAGTTACCTCATGTATAAAATGACGATCGATAAAAAGTGCATCCGGATAGCCCTCCGCTCGTTTCACCACATGGCTGTCCCAAATTTTTTCAAAAATTGTTTTCGGTTTTAATTGGCTCATTTCTCTCTTCAACAACTGTTAGTTTGGCGCAATGCCTTTAAAAGGCAATCGCCCCGTCATCATTTTCATGATTAACGGGGCGATTGATTTGATATTAAATTATCGTTACGAAGATGAGAATTTTTCTACGACTTGTAATTCAAATCAGCAGAAAAATTTACTCGCTTACGAGTGTTAGTTGATGATTACGTCAAAAGCGATTCCGATGTGATGGTGACTTTCAATGCTTTGGATATGATACAATTTTTCTCTGCGCCTTGGGTCACTTCTACAAACTTTTCCGAAGTAATGCCTGGCACTTTTCCTTGGATGGAGAGATGAATGCCGGTGATATCTAATCCTTCTATATTTAGCGTAGCTACAGTATCCAATGACGTTGGGGGCGTACCCGCTTGTGTAAGTACAGCGCTAACGGCCATGGTAAAACAACCTGCATGTGCTGCGGCTAGCAACTCCTCAGGGTTGGTGCCAACTCCATCTTCAAATCGGGTTTTGAAGGAATACTGTGTATTGTTTAGTACGGTGCTTTGTGAAGAGACGCTTCCCTTTCCCGTTTTCAAATCTCCTTCCCAGTGTGCGGATGCTGTTCGTTTCATAGTTTTTTGGTTTTATTAAGGCCAAGGTAACAATTTAACGAGTTAATAGTTCGCTAAAGTTCGACATCTTTTTTGAACAAAACGGTTTAACTTGCTTCATGAAAACCAATCAGTAATGATTCGAGAAACAGTTATTTTATTTTCAATTTTGATTTTGTTTAAATCGGTTGGTCTTGGTCAAAATCAAAATACAATTGATAGCCTTAAACACCAACTCATAATGGTTGAAAGAATCGCTATTGAAGCAAAGAAAGAGGCTGACCGAAGAAGGTATCTTTCGCTTGCCCAAAGCCTTGCAGAGTCTTCCCTTGAGGTGCGCGATTTAGAGTTATCGAATTTATTAGCCATTCAAGCTTCTAATTTCAATATAAAGTATTATGGTTATCGGTATAATCCTAAAATTCACCACGCCCTGACAGAAGCACTTTTAAAATCGCATCGGTTGCCAGCAGAAATTCAAGACAGTCCTAAAACTTCTAAACAAATTCTCACCCCAACGAACGCAACATTTCTCCTTTCGTTGGGAAATGACGGAGTACTTACGAGGCTTACGCAGCAAGACGCGCAATGGCGAAGTGATTTTGTAGTGAAGGTAAATATCAAACAAAAAATTCAAGCTTTAGCGATTAATGATTCTGGAGATTTATTGGCAGTGGGAGGCGCTTCGGGTTCAATTGAAGTTTACAATTTGAATAACCCACTTCAAAAGCCTGAAATTGTAAATTTAGGTAGTAAAATGATTGATCAAATTGTTTTCAGTCCTCAAGAAAAAGGATTTTTTGTACTGGTAAACAAAGGACTTCAGATTTTATACTGTGACATGAAAAAGTCAAAGGAAGTTGTAACCCTAAAAGCTCGAATTGTGGCGATTGACATTAGTGGGGATAAATTGCACTTAGTAGGATTAAACATACAAGGATTTCTGCATGTTTGGAGTTTGAACGATTTTTCAGAAGGGATTCTTACTAGAGTAATGAGAGAAAATGCGCCAACAGTTTTGTTAAGTAGGTTTAACGATACCTATTTTATAGGCAACGATATAGGCGAGATTCGAATTATTACTGAAGGTTCTGTCCGCAGAGTATTATGGAATTCTACATCTCCGATTACTAACATTCGATTTAGTCACGATAACAAACTGATGGCTGCATCTTCTCAAGATAATTCAATATCGATCTGGAACATGGAGGCATTGAAAGAAAAGCCAATTATTATTCCTAATCAAGACGTGATCAATGGTTTTGCTTTTTCACCTGACGACAACTTTATTGTTTTTAATAGTAACCAATTGAGCTCTGATTCTAAAGCTATGACACTCCGAGTATGGCCATTGCGTTGTGATCAAATGACAGCGATGCTCTGTGGTAGCATTAAGAGAAACTTGACTAAAGAAGAATGGGAAATTTATGTGGCGGAAGATTTACCCATTGAGGCAATCTGTCGGTAGGTATTGTGAATGACCTCTTTAGTACAAATACTACCACCATGCCAAAGGCAACTTCAATTCATTGACTGAATCGATCACCAGATCCGGTTTATAGGCATAGCGAGAGAGGGTATCCTTTTTTGTAATGCCACTTAGCACTAAAATTGTTTTGTAACCCATTTGCACGCCACCGCGAATATCTGTATCCATAGTGTCACCGATAATGGTTGTCTCGGCTGTTTCTAATCCAAGTGCTTTGCGGGCAGAGCGCATCATCACCGGGCTGGGCTTACCTACAACAAAAGCTCTCACGCCTGTAGCTTCTTCAATCATAGCGCTGGTTGCTGCAATACCTAAATTGTCCCAACCTTTTTTCTTGGGCGATGGATCGCGGTTGGTGATCACGAATTTTGCTCCTGCCAACACCATGTCAACTGCTTTTTGCACCATTTCCAAAGTAAAGTTTCTACCTTCTCCCAGCACCACAAAATCCGGATCGGAATTCACCAACGTAATACCATTTTCATGTAAGCTGGAAATCAATCCGCCTTCACCGAGAACATAGGCGGTGCCTCCGGGGATCTGACTGGCCAAAAATTTCCCGGTTGCCATCGCGCTTGTGTACACGTGGTCTTCGCTCACTTTAATTCCCAACTTCTCTAATTTCCGTACGGCATCCACTCGGGTGCGCTGGCTGTTGTTCGTCATGAACATGAATGGAATCTTTTGCTCCAATAATTTAGAGATGAATTTATCGGCCCCAGGTATAAGCGCATCTCCGCTATAAATTACCCCGTCCATATCAATTAGTAATCCTTGCGCCATAGTTTTCGTAATCTGCTCTAAGATAGAGCTAATTCACTAACCGATTGAGCAATCTATAGTAATAAATTGCGCAATCGATTTACCGCTACATAAAGCGGCTAGTATAAAATTATTGAGAAGTTTCCTCAACAATTTTTCTAAACAGTGCCATCTCCAATTCGTGAAAGGTGCGTTTCTTGTCATTCTTAAAATGGTAGTTAGACGAAAGCTTTACAATCACCATTTTTGATTTTGGATCGATGTAAATAAATTGATCATAGATTCCCTGTGCATCAAATTCACCCTTGCTTCCCTCCGGTATCCACCATTGAAAGCCATATCCATCGGCAAGTTCAGCATTTGCTCTTTTACCTGGCATCACATGTGGAGCATCAGGAGTAATGGATGCCAACACCCATTCTCTGGGAACAATTTGCCGGCCCTGCCATTTACCTGTGTCTAGAAATAGCTGTCCCAACTTTGCGTAATCTCTGGCTATCGTGTTCAAGCCACCTAAGGCGAACTCCATTCCTGATTTATCAACTATCCAAAACGCTTCGGCTTCGGGGCCGATTTGCGACCACAGCTTCTCATTCATATATTGAGTTATTGACTGACCTGTGGCTTTCGTCAATATCATTCCCAATACCTGAGTGTCGATACTAACATAATGGTTATAGGTGCCAGGTTCACGTTCTCTCCTTAATGTTTTTGCAAAATCTGCCATGGGCATCCCCAATGCAAAGTACCTGCCCATGACATTAATGTCGGAATTGAAATCACCATAGTCTTCATTGAAGCCAACGCCAGATGACATTTGTAATACATCTTTGATGCGAACCTTATCGTAGCCTGTACCAGCAAACTCAGGCAAGTAATCAGTCACGCTTTCTTCTATGCTCTTAATTTTACCTTCTGCAATAGCAATACCAAACAAAGCAGAGATCACCGACTTGGACATAGACCAAGCGATGTGATGACTATCAATTGTGAATCCGTTTCCATAATATTCATACCGCATGGTATCACCTTGAATAACTAGCAAGGCATCAGTTAAAGTGAAATCTAAAAATGCTTTTGTATTAACTACGGAGTCCTTAATTTGAAAAGTTTCTGGCAACGAATAAGGGGCTGCGCTAAGAGGGAACGGATCGGAATGATCAGGCTGCGGTACAGTACTTGTCTTAAATATCAGATTGGTTCCCCTAAAATTTTCAGAGATATTACCTTTATCGAAAAAGGTAAGGACCTTATAAAGCTGATAAGATTCTTGTCGATAAAACAAAAGAATGATCACGGCAGCTAAACCAGCTAGTGCTGCAAAACCAAGGAGAATCTTTCGAAAGAGTTTCATATCTATGAGAATTAGAACCCCAAGATATGCAATTAGGAAGATATTTGAAGCAGACTCACCTACACCAAATACTCGAACAGGTTCTCGTTCTGATTGACGAGTGTATAGTTCAATTTGTGGCTGTTCATTCGCTCAATCAGAAAATCAAAATCTTCTTTTGACTTAACCTCAATTCCTATCAATGCGGGACCCGTTTCTTTGTTATGTTTTTGAATGAACTCAAATCGTACAATGTCATCGTTCGGGCCGAGGATATGGTTTACAAATTCCTTCAATGCACCAGGTCTTTGTGCAAAGCGCACGATAAAATAATGCTTCAAACCTTCATAGAGCAGTGATCGCTCCTTAATCTCCTGCATCCGGTCGATGTCGTTATTGCCCCCACTTAGAATGCAGACTACTTTTTTTCCTTTGATTCGATCCACATATTGATCTAAGGCCGCGATGGACAACGCCCCAGCTGGCTCCGCAACAATCGCATCTTCGTTATACAATTGAAGAATGGTGGAACTCACTTTTCCCTCTGGCACCAGTAGCATATCTGCCAAAGCATCTTTACAAATCTCAAAATTACGGTCACCAACTCTTTTTACAGAGGCACCGTCAACAAATCGTTGAATAGAATCTAAGATCACCGGCTTACCAGCTTTCAAGGCCTCTTTCATAGACGGTGCGCCTTGAGGCTCTACCCCAATCATTTTTATTTGAGGAGCGTAAGTCGCAAAATAACTTCCCATTCCCGCAGATAAACCTCCGCCCCCTACCGGAACAAATACGTAGTCGATGTTGGATTGTTCCTCTAATATTTCTTTTGCAACCGTTCCTTGCCCTTCAATAACTTTTTCGTGATCAAAAGGTGGAATGAATACACTGTTATTTTGCTTCGTAAATTCCAACGCGTGTGCCTGGCAATCATCGAACGTATCACCAACCAATACAATTTCAATATTGCTACCACCAAACATTTTCACCTGATTGATTTTTTGCTTAGGCGTGATGGCCGGCATGTAGATGACGCCTTTGATGTTTAGAAGTTTACATGAGAAGGCAACTCCTTGCGCGTGATTACCTGCACTGGCACAGACTACTCCGCGCAGCCGTTCTGCCTCACATAAACTTTGAATCAAATTGTAAGCGCCCCTAATTTTGTATGACCGAACCACTTGTAAATCTTCACGCTTCAAATACACTTCGCATCCAAACTTCTCCGACAGTTTACGGTGAAACTGCAAAGGAGTTTTGAGCACTACGTTTTTGAGAACGAGGTGCGCGCGGTTGATATCGATTTGTTGATTTAAAACTGAGATCATTCGTTGGTCGTTGATCGTTGACCGTTGTTGGCTAGTAGATGTGTTTGGCACCGAATAACCAACAACGACTTACGAACAACCATTTTAGTTAATCATGCTCGCCTCTACTTTGTTTTTCTCTGGTCGCAAGGCGCGAACTGCCGCACCGGCTTGCCACAGTTCACTTTCACGAACCTCTTTCAATTCTTCTGCGAGCTTCTCGCGATAGTCTGGTTTGCTGCACGTATCAATCGTGCGTTTTGCTTCGGCTCCACTGGCTACGCTTTCATATAATTCTTTGAACACCGGGAGTGTGGCAGCTTTGAATTTCTTTTTCCAATCCAAGGCACCTCGTTGTGCAGTAGTTGAACAATTCGCATACATCCAGTCCATCCCATTCTCGGCAACCAATGGCATTAAACTTTGCGTTAACTCTTCTACCGTTTCATTGAATGCTTCTGAAGGTGTATGACCTTTAGATCGTAGTACTTCATACTGAGCTTCGAAGATCCCTGCAATGGCGCCCATCAGCGTGCCACGCTCTCCTGTTAGATCTGAGTAAACTTCTTTTTTGAAATCTGTTTCAAATAGATAACCAGCACCCACACCTATACCTAATGCAATTGCTTTATCAGTTGCTTTTCCGGTCGCATCTTGAAACACAGCATAGCTCGCGTTGATTCCTTTGCCTTGTAAAAATAATCTGCGTACTGAAGTGCCAGATCCTTTTGGTGCTGCAAGAATTACATCAACATCGGCTGGCGGAACAATACCAGTTTGCTCTTTAAACGTAATGCCAAACCCGTGAGAAAAATATAGAGTCTTACCTGTCGTTAGGAATGGCTTCAGCGTAGGCCACGCAGCAATTTGTCCGGCATCGGATAGCAAAAATTGAATGATGGTACCACGCTTGGCTGCCTCGTTGATGTCAAATAGTGTTTCACCGGGAATCCAGCCATGGCTCACTGCTTTGTCCCATGTTTTGGAGCCTTTGCGCTGGCCAACAATTACGTTGAATCCGTTGTCGCGTAAGTTCAAAGCTTGTGCAGGGCCTTGGACACCATATCCAATGATAGCGATCGTCTCATTTTTTAAAAGTTCCAGCGCTTTCTCCATTGGGAATTCTTCGCGTGTCACTACTTCCTCTACAGTGCCTCCGAAATTAATCTTTGCCATTTTATTTGTTTTTAGTTGTTTATAAATCGTTGTTAGTTTCGTTGTTTAATGATCCTCAATCTACATCTACAATCCGCTCGCTTAACTCAAAGTAGACCTGGCTTCCCTCTTGCGAACGCACCATCTCTACTTCAATTAATTTCTCCAGCTGAGTAGAAACCTTCTCTATCATATCGGGAGTAGTGTGTAGTAGCATAATCACGCCACCTTTACGAAAATCATTGTCGTTCTCGTGTGCCATTAATTTCTTGATTCGCACCCGTCTGCGATTGAGGATATTAATGATCCTGTTCAACACAGAAAAATTATTATCAGCCGCTACCTCTAAGGTAAAATCTTGTTTCATTTTATTTGTTGTTCGTTGTTTGTTATTCGTTGCTCGCATAACACACGAACAACGAATAACCATCAACTATTTTCTTGGTATTTCCAAAATCACATCTCCCACGCCTGCTCCGGCAGGAACCATCGGAAACACATTATCTTCTTTTCCAACTACTGCTTCTAAAAAATAAGAAGTCTTCGAATCCAGCATTTCTTGTATGGCGGCTTCCAGTTCTTCCCTTTTACTCACTTTCCTTGCAGTGATGTTGTAAGCTTCAGCGATCTTAATAAAATCCGGGTTATCCATTTCTGTGAACGAATATCTTTTCGCATGAAATAACTGTTGCCACTGGCGCACCATTCCTAGAAAATTGTTATTCAGGACTAAAATCTTTACAGGAATTTTATACTGCATGATCGTTCCTAATTCTTGTACGGTCATTTGATAGCCACCGTCACCAATTACTGCTACTACCTGCTTATGTGGCATTGCTAGTTTTGCTCCCATGGCAGCCGGAAGAGCAAACCCCATCGTGCCAGCTCCACCTGATGTTACGTTAGTGCGAGGATTTTTGAATTTATAATAGCGTGATGTTACCATTTGATGTTGCCCGACATCGGTCACAACAATTGCTTCTCCGTTTGTTTTCTTTGACAGGCAATTGATCACTTCTGCCATCATCAATTCATTGCATGTCGGTGCGAACTCATTCTTGATGACCTTCTCATACTCGATTTTATCCATTGCATGAAAAGTGGAAATCCATTCTGTGTGTTTCTTTTCTTCACATTTTTCAGTCAATGCAGACAAGGCTTCTTTGGCATCAGCTAAAATAAACGCATCCGTCTTTATGATTTTATTGATCTCCGCTTTGTCAATATCAATATGAATAATCTTAGCTTGTTTAGCGTACTTGCTCACGTTGCCGGTAACGCGATCATCAAAGCGCATTCCCAAACCGATCAACACATCACATTCATTTGTGTTTACGTTCGGTCCATAGTTGCCATGCATGCCCAGGTAGCCAACATAGTTTGGATGATCTTGCGGAAACGCACCGAGTCCGAGCAGCGTAGACGCAACGGGTATTCCTGTTTTTTCAGAAAAGGCAATGAGTTCCTTCGTAGCACCTGAAAGTAACACACCCTGTCCGGCCAAAATATAGGGTCGCTTAGCTTTATTGATCAACAAGGCCGCTGCTTCTACCTGCGTTGGTTGCAAAGCAGGTTTTGGCTTGTACGTTCTAATAAAATCACATCGTTCATATTTCTCTTCTACGAACAGTTCGTTCTGAGCGTTCTTGGTGATGTCAACCAGCACAGGTCCTGGTCTTCCTGTTTTTGCAATGTAAAATGCTTTGGCAATCGCAGGAGCAATATCTTTTGCCTCTGTTACTTGCACATTCCATTTTGTAACGGGGATCGTTGTGTTTATAACATCTATTTCCTGAAAAGCATCGGTGCCCAATAAGTGCGCGAATACTTGCCCAGTAATACAAACGACAGGAGTTGAATCAATCAGCGCATCCGCTAACCCGGTAATTAGATTTGTTGCACCTGGGCCAGAAGTTGCAAGTGCTACACCAACTTTTCCAGACACACGCGCATATCCTTGTGCGGCATGAATAGCGCCTTGTTCATGACGAACTAAAATGTGATTTAACTGATCAGCATAGTCATACAACGCATCATACACCGGCATGATAGCTCCACCGGGATAACCGAACATAACATCTACTCCTTCAGCCAGCAAGCAACGTAACAAAACCTCAGAGCCTTTGATCTCTTTAATAGGTTGCGCTACTTCTCTCTCCTTAGTCTTCGTCAGTAACGCATCCATCAGCAGCTGTTTTTACTTGTTTCGCATATTTATAAAGCACACCGCTCGTTACACGAAGTGCAGGAGCTTTGTGATGCGACCGTCTGATCGCAATTGTTTTATCATCGACTAATAAATTGATTTGATGCTTTTTGATATCTATTTCAATCCAATCTCCATCTTCCACTAAACCGATCAACCCTCCATCAAAAGATTCAGGCGTGATGTGTCCTATGACAAACCCATGAGACCCACCTGAAAATCTTCCATCAGTAATCAGTGCCACTGATTTGCCTAATCCAGAACCCATGATCAGACTTGTTGGTTTCAGCATCTCAGGCATGCCCGGTGCTCCTTTCGGGCCCACATTGCGAATGACTACTACATCGCCTTCCCTGATCTTTCCTGACTTTACTCCTTCCACCACATCAAACTCACCATTAAACACACGTGCAGTTCCCTTGAATCTTTCTCCCTCCTTGCCAGTGATTTTTGCAACAGATCCTCTTTCAGCAAGATTGCCATACAAAATTTGGATGTGACCGGTTGCTTTCAAAGGTTTTTCCAGCGGAACAATCACGTCCTGTTTTTCGAAATCAAGTTCAATTGCGGTGGCTATGTTTTCAGCAATTGTCTTTCCGGTTACTGTGATGCAATCGCCATGAAGCAGTCCCTTTTTCACTAAGTATTTCATCACAGATGGTACGCCCCCGATTTTGTGAAGCGCTTCCATCAGATATTTTCCGCTTGGCTTCAAGTCAGCGATGAGAGGCGTTTTATCAGAAATACGTTGAAAATCTTCTTGCGTGATCTTGATGCCAACACATTTTGCCATGGCAATTAAATGCAAGACCGCATTGGTTGATCCGCCCAACGCCATTACAATGGTGATCGCATTTTCAAATGCTCTGAACGTCATGATGTCGCGTGGCTTCAAATCTTTTTCAAGTAGAAGTCGGATGGCCTTGCCTGCCTCAATGCACTCAGCCGATTTCTCTTTGCTTAAAGCGGGATTAGAAGACGAATATGGCAGGGCCATACCCAACGCTTCAATAGCAGAGGCCATTGTATTGGCAGTATACATACCACCACATGCTCCTGCACCGGGGCAGGAATTTTGGATAATACCTTTGTAATCTTCCTCTGAAAGTTTGCCCAGCATTTTTTCGCCTAATGCCTCGAACGAAGAAATGATGTTAAGCTCTTTTCCCTTATAGTGCCCACCGGCAATCGTGCCACCGTACACCATAATGGAGGGTCGATTCAATCTACCCATCGCCATTACAGAGCCTGGCATATTCTTATCGCAACCCACAACAGCAATTAGTCCGTCATAGTGTTGCGCACCACAAACGGTCTCAATAGAATCTGCGATTACTTCTCGGCTAACCAACGAATAACGCATGCCTTCCGTGCCGTTGGCAATTCCGTCACTCACTCCAATGGTATGAAACACCAATCCTACCAGTTCTTGCGCCCACACTCCGGTCTTAACTTCCTGTGCCAGCGCGTTTAAATGCATGTTACAGGTGTTGCCATCGTAGCCAGTGCTGACAATACCAACCTGTGCTTTTTTCAAATCTTGCTCAGTCAAACCAATCCCATACAACATCGCCTGCGAGGCAGGAAGCGTTGGGTCTTGGGTGATTGTGCGACTATATTTGTTTAACTCCATTTATTTCGTTGTTGGTTGTTCGTTGTTGGTTGCTCGCATCGAATAACGAACAACTACAAACGAACAACGATTACACAATTACATACGAGTAACTCTTATCCAAAACAATATTGCGATAGGTCTCCTGAATCAATGCACCCATCGAATCTTTCCAAAGCTTGGCTACAGGTTGTCCTTCTACAGATTCAATGGCAACAATTTCATTCATCGTGCTACAGAAGAAGGCACTATCGGCTTCAAATAAATCTTCCGGCTTAAAGTATTTTTCTTCTACGGGCAAATCCAACTCTTTACAAATATCGATGACTGTCTTACGAGTAATGCCCGGAAGAATACTTTTTGCAGGCGGTGTGAAGATCACTCCATCTTTCTCATAAAAGAAATTAGCACCCGGGCCTTCAGCCACAAATCCACTTAGATCTAATAACAAACCATCATCAAAACCACGTCTTCTTGCTTCGGTAGTGGCTAGGATCGAATTTACATACAACCCACAAACTTTAGCTTCTACGGTGACAGATTTGGGATTGGGACGCTGGAAAGAGGAAATACAAATTCTCTTCTGTTTCAAATTAGGATGTTGCTCACATGTCCAAGCCGTAATCATCAACGAGACATCAGAAGGTGCAGTAAGTTCCATGTTAGGTCCACAGAAAACCAGTGGACGGATATAAGCGTTTGAAAGATTATTCTTTTCAAGTACCTGATACGTAAGTTGAATAAGCTCTTCTACGCTATAGGTAAAGGGAATTCCCATTAAGTCGCAACTGCGCTGTAAGCGTTCGAAGTGAGCACGCGGCTTAAATACTTTTATTCCATTTACGGTCTCATACGAGCGGATGCCTTCGAAAACGCCATAGCCATAGTGCAATGTCTGACCGAATAAGTCGATACGGGCTTCACTCGCTTTGACAAAATTTCCATCCAGGAAAAGAACGGTTTGATCGTTGTAGTACTCTATCATGTTAGAACAATCGTTAGTTTGTTGTAGTTGCTATAAAATAAAACCGCCCCGATTTTGTCGGGGCGGTTGAAAATTTCTTTTACAAAATCGTCACAGCCCCGGTTTCCGGAGAATGGTGACGTTAATAAGCACAAGCGAGTTCTGGATCAGGCTAGCCTGACTCCATTTTTTAACGAATAAAAAATTACAATTCTCCATTTGTTTTACTTGTGCTTGTGCAAGATGGCAAAATTTTGTTGTGGTAATCAATGAAAGCACAAGAAAAAGTTTTAGAAATTCCAATAACGAATGTTAGGTAGAGGTTTTAATTCGAACTTAAATACTCCACAATTCCATCTCGAATAGCTGTAAATGTTCTTACTAAAGTGTCTTCATTCTCTTCCAGTAGCGTAACTCGAAACCCCTGCAACTCTGAGCAGAAGGAAGAGATGGGTACAACGCAAATGCCTTTTGCGCCAAGTAGGTAATACACAAAGCGCTTATCGTTTGGCATTTGGTGAGCCGTCCATTCCTCTACCAACGCCTTTATTTTTGAATTTTGAATGTTAATTTTTTGATTTGATTTTAGGGTGCCTTCTCTAAAGATGATGGTGTTATAAAACGCACCAAAGGTTTCGTTAAACGTAAGCTGCGGCACTGTCTTAAAAATATCCGAAATGATTTTACTGCGCTTTCCAATTTTTTGATTCGTTTCTTCGCGATATGTTTTAAACCGCAAGTCTCCCAAAATTTTAGGAATTGCCAGCTGCGGTAACTTAGTAGAGCAGACTTCTATCATCTTGGCATTGTCGATTGCCTGACAAAGTCGGTTGAAGTCAGCATCTTTGCCACGGTTATAATATTCCATCCAACCACAACGTGCGCCAGGCCATGGCAACTCTTTTGATATTCCCTTCATGGCAATGCCTGGCACGTCTTCGATTACTTCCGACAGTGCATACGCTCTTGCTCCATTATAAGTAATGTTGATATAGATTTCATCACATATCAAAAAGAGGTCGAACTCTTTGGCAATGGCTACAATTCGCTTTAGGGTTTCCAGCGGATATACCATACCCGTTGGATTATCTGGATTGATAATGAGGATGCCCACTACATTTGGATTGTACTTCACCTTATTATAGAGATCATCTAAATCAGGATACCACTTGCTATTGGGGTCGAGTGTGTAAGTCAGTGGCTCGTGACTGGCGTGAGCCGCTTCTGCACTGGAGTGTGTGGAGTAAGCTGGTGATGGCCCAATGATACGTGAAGTGGGTGTGATGTATTGATACACTTTAGCGATGGCATCGCCTAAGCCATTGAAGAAACAAATATCGTCTGGCGTAATCTGTGTTCCTTTGCGAAGATTCGTTAGCTCTGCTAGAAACTGGCGTGTTTCTAAAATGCCTTTAGAGGGACAATAACTGTAAGTGTCATTCTGCATGGAGAGGTCAGCGATGATTTGCTTCATCCAATCCGGAATTAAATGATTCTTTTGAATCGGATCGCCAATATTCTCCCACTGAATTTCCTGGCCCAGGTTTTTGATTTGCTCTGCCTTCTTTACGATCTCCCGAATTTCGTAACTAAGCTCGTTGGCTCCTTCACTTAATAAATGTTGACGCATAACAGATCAGTCAATAGTCCATAGTCAATGGTTGACAGAACTGTTGCAAGATAGTCACAGTAAACTATTCATTTGAACTATTCCATCCGCTGGTTAGCTACTCTTTTTTCCGCTCCGGCATTCTGCCAGGCGTGTAAGGCGCTCCGGCAGCTTCCAGCTTTTGTTCGAGGCTTTTCAATTCATTGGCCATCGTATTTTTCAGCTCTGCGAGTGCAACATCAAATTCTTCGCCTGCTATTTGCAGCTGTTCTTTCATCGTGGCTGTTGGCTCGCTGGTGGTACCGTAACCGTCATATATTGCACTGAAGAGTCGGGAGGTGATCGAAGGTGGAGTGTCGATATTCAGTTGATCGGCCACACGGTCGCCATTCATTTTCTTTTGTACACTTCTCAGTTTTTCTTCAAGCGATAACACGTCCTTCACAAATTCCTGATTGGGTTTTGCCACGCTCATAATCGCTTCTTTCAGGTGTTTCGTGCGATTGTTGGCATCGGTGAGTAGGGCGGAGGCTGCCTGCACGCTTCGTTGCAACTCAGCTGCTTTGCGTTGCCAAGCGACCAAAGCCGGACGGTCATTGGCGGGTAGGGTAGAACCCGGCAAAACATTCACGGCAAATTTCTCGGGGCCGGACAAATCAGTAATCACTCCATCTATATATTTTGAAAGTGTGACGGTATAGGTTCCAGGTGCTACCAACTGACCTACATCATTTGATTGAAACGGATTATCATTGGCGCTTGCATTTAAGTTAATAGGGTTTGAACTAGGATACCGAAAATCCCAAACAATGCGCGAGACACCTTTCTTTGCCGATGATTTTAGCTTGCGCACGATATCACCTTGCTGGTTGCGTACGGTGAATAACAAATAAGGCGCTTCCTGTTTTTCTTCTTCCTTCAGATTTTCATAACTCGGATAGAAAACATCTTTATTGTCTTTATTCAGCTTGTCTTGTTCTTCTTGTCGTTTTTCTTTTCTGGTTTTCAAATCCTCTTTATAGAAATAGGTAAATGTGGCGCCCACTTTAGGGTTCTCAGCCGTGTAGAGTGACTCGCCCAGAAATCCTTTTCCACGAATTCCAAGCGGGCTGTTTTCAACGTACATCCAACTGTCTTTTACCGGAAATAAAAAAGCCTCTTTGCCGTTTGTTTGCTTCAGGCTTCGCAAGGGTGAGTAATCATCCAACACAAAGAAGCCACGACCAAATGAAGCAAGTACCAAATCGTTTTCACGTTTTTGAATTGCCATGTCGCGAATACCAATGGTTGGCAAGCCTCCTTTTAGTTGTCTCCAACTTTTTCCGCCATCATTGGAAAAGTGAACACCAAACTCAGTCGCTACAAACAACAGACTAGGGTCAACATGGTCTTCGGCAATGCTATAGGTCGAGCCGCGTTCGGGAAGATTTGACGTAATGGAATTCCAGGTAGCGCCTTTGTCGCTGCTCTTAAAAACGTACGGTTTAAAATCACCGCTCTTGTGATTGTTTAACGTTGCATAAAAAACATTTTCATCGTGTTGCGAAGCAAACACGTGATACACATACGTCATCGCAGGCACACCGGCAAACGTCTCGGTTTTCTTCCAGGTTTGTCCACCATCTTGCGTCACCTGGATCAAGCCATCATCGGTACCGATGATTAACAGCTTTTCATTTTTGGGCGATTCAGAAAAAGCACTGACTGTTCCATACAATGCTGTGCCATCATTTTTTCCTGTGGCATCGATGCTCCACACTTTACCCATCAATGGCAATTTGTTTCGGTCGAGATTGCGGGTCACATCTCCGCTGATTGTTTGCCAGGTATTTCCATAATCATCACTTCGAAATACTTTGTTAGCAGCGAAGTAGATTCTTCCCTTTTTGTGTGCGCTGGTTTGCAACGGGGCGTCCCAGTTCCAACGATATTCATTTTCACTTTTACCGGGTTTTGGTTGAATGCCCGTGCTTTCGCCTGTCGCTTTGTCAAAGCGCACCAGCCCGCCATGTTGCGATTCTGCGTAGACAATGTTTGTGTTGTACGGATCGATCGCACTTTCAAAACCATCGCCACCATTAGTCACAAACCAATCGGAATTAAAAATGCCGTTTTCGTTGCGTGTGCGCGAAGGGCCACCCAAACTAAAATTGTCTTGCGTGCCACCATACACATAGTAAAAAGGCAACGTGTTGTCCACTTCTACTTTGTAAAACTGTGTCACCGGCAGGTTTGATTTGAATTGCCAAGTTTTAGCTCCATCCCACGTTTCATAAATACCGCCATCGCAACCATTGATCATGTGATTAGTATTTGAAGGATTCACCCAAAAGGCGTGATTGTCGACATGTTTTGATTTTTCTCCAATCGGTTTGAAATTTTTCCCACCATCCGTGCTGATGCTAATCGCATAACCCATGGTATATACCGTTTCGCGATCGAGCGGATGGGTTATGATTTCATTATAATAATTACCACCCGTCTGATGACTGCTCATTTTTTGCCAGCTCGCTCCGCGATTGGTTGTGCGATATGTGCCCGCCTCTTTGGCAGCTTCTACAATCGCATAAATGTATTCAGGGTCGGCCGGTGAAATGGCCAAACCAATTCGCCCTTTATCAGCCGAAGGAAGACCATTATTTGCTTTGTCCCAAGTCTTTCCACCATTCGTAGTTTTATAAATGCCTGAGCCCGGGCCACCACTCACGTAGGCATAGTCGCTTCTTCTTCGCTGAAAAGCAGATGCATACAACACGTCCGGATTTCTGGGATCGATGATTAAATCGTTCACACCCGTATGTTCGTCTATCTTTAATATTTGCTCCCAGGATTTGCCGCCATCAGTGGTTTTGTAAACACCGCGCTCGCCACCTTCTTTCCATAGTGAGCCAATGGCTGCTATATAAACAACCTCTGAATTTTTTGGGTCGACAATGATTTTACCGATATGCTCTGATGTTTTCAATCCTTGGTTTTTCCACGAGGCCCCACCATCTTCAGATTTGTAAACGCCATCGCCATAGGCCACGCTCCGTTGATTGTTATTTTCTCCAGAACCCACCCACACTACGTTGTGGTTGTTAGGATCGAGTGTTACGCATCCGATAGAGTAGGAGCCTTGGCTATCAAATATCGGTTCATAGGTAGTTCCACCATTCACTGTTTTCCACACTCCACCCGAAGCAGTGGCCACATAGTATTCCGCACTATTTTTTGGATTGATGGCAAAGTCAGCAATGCGACCCGAAGTAACGGCCGGCCCGATATTTCGGAATTTGATTCCCGATAAAGGAAGTTCATCTTTCTTTTCTGGTGCACCAGCCGCAGGCTTGGTTTCTTTTTTTTGCGCAAATGAAAAAGTGATGGTTAGCGCACAAATTGCGAGTATGGTAAGTTTCATAGCTAAGAATTGAATTCACTAGTTAAGAAATTAATCCGCAAACGCCAAGAGACAATACGGTAGTGGTCGATTGAAAAAAATCGATCAAATCAAATCCAACCTCACCACATTTTCCACATGCACCGTATGTGGGAACATATCTACCGGCTGCACCGCATTGATGATGTATTTTTCAGAAAGAATTTTTAGATCACGGGCTTGTGTGGCAGGGTTGCAACTCACATACACAATTCGTTTGGGCAAGGCTTTGAGCAACATCTTGCATACATCTTCATGCATTCCTGCGCGAGGCGGGTCGGTGATCACTACATCGGGGCGGCCGTGTTGCGACAGAAAAGCTTCGGTCAGCAAATCTTTCATGTCTCCTGCAAAAAATTCAGTGTTGTTGATGTTGTTGAGTTTAGAATTTGCCTTCGCGTCTTCGATAGCTGCAGCGACATATTCTAACCCAACTACCTTTTTGGATTGACTGGCAACAAAATTGGCAATGGTACCTGTGCCAGTGTATAGATCATAAACCAACTCATCTCCTTTTAGGTCGGCCAGTTGCGCAGCCACTTTGTAAAGTTCATATGCCTGATCGGAATTAGTTTGATAGAAAGATTTTGGTCCCACGCGGAATTGAAGTGCCTTTGATCCATCAGAAGATGGCATCTTCTCGGTGATGTATGAATTCCCTTTCCAACAAATCACATCCAAATCAGCAAATGTGTCGTTGCGCTTATTATTGATGATGTAATTGAGCGATGTTACAACTGGAAAACGATCCGCGATGGCTTGTAAGATCAATTCTGTCCACTCCATTTTATCGGATGTTACCTGCAAAATCACCATCACTTCACCGGTATTGCTTGAGCGAATGGTGATCGTTCTCAAAAATCCGGTTTGTTTTCGAAGATCGAAAAAGGGAATATTGTTTTCAACTGAGACCTTTTTTACCAACAACCGAAGCTTATCAGAGGGATCCGGTTGTAAATGACATTCGGCTACATCGAATACTCTATCAAATGCTCCTGGCAAATGGTAGCCCAAGCCCACTTCAAATCTGCTTTCCTCTATGGCCTTGGCCAGCTCTTCTTTGGTAAGCCAACGGTTTGCGGTGAATGTGTAGTCTAATTTATTCCGGTAGTGATCTGTTTTTGCGGAGGCCACAATGGGGCTGAGGGCAGGAAGCTGCAGCCCGCCAAGCCGTACTAGATTGTCGATTACTTGTTGTTGTTTGTATTGCAGCTGTGTGCTATAGTTAATGTGTTGCCAAGAGCAGCCACCGCACAGCCCAAAATGAATACAAAAAGGCTGCGCTCGATGCGAAGACAGTTTTTGAATTTGTGTTACCCTACCCTCCAAAAAGCTGCTTTTTATTTTGGTCAACTCAATTTCAACAATGTCTCCGGGCGCACCGCCTTGAATAAAAATGACCAATCCATCGTGTTTGGCAATGCATTTGCCCTCTGCCGCCATCGTTTCGATGGTAATATTATCCAGTTTGTCTCCTTTTTTCATTGTCTGCGAAAATACAGAAAGGGGTCGGTTTCAAGGCTGCTTTGAAATGGTTATATTTCGAATCGGAATCTCATGAAAAAACTAGTACTAACTCTTTTGCTGCTGATTGCCATTCCGGTAATGGCATCACACATTGTAGGAGGTGAGTTTGAGTTGATTCATATTTCCGGGAACCGATATAGACTCAGTTTGATTTACTATTTTGACGTGATCAATGGTTTTCGCAATCCCGATGGTTCGCAAAGCCAACCAGAAACCGTGGATCGAAGCTTGACAGTGGCGATTTATCAAAAATCAAATAATCAACTTATTCGTACGGTCAACTTACCCTTCCTTTCAAAAACAAGAGTGAGTTACACGCAGCCAGCCTGCTCAAAAGGCGAAATTATTACTGATAAATTAATTTATTCTTCAGAGATTGAGCTATCAAGCACGGTGTTCAATCATCCACAGGGCTACTATCTTTCTTGGGAACGCTGCTGTCGAAATTATAACATTCTAAACATTTATAGCCAAAACGTAACAGCCAATCCAAGCACACCATTTTTTGCTGGGCAAACTTTTTATTTGGAATTTCCACCAGTAACAAAAAATGGTGAATCCTTCATTAATAATTCGCCACGGTTGTTTCCTCCATTAAACGACTACGGTTGTGTCAACAAGCCATATTACACTGATTTTGCAGGTACCGATGATGATAAAGATTCTTTGGTGTATTCTTTGGTAACACCGCTAAATACGTTTACTAGTCAGGCAAGCCCGCCAACTCGCCCTGGCCCCTACAATCCTATTCAATGGCGACCCGATTTTGGTATCAACAGAATTTTAAGAGGCGCGCCAGACCTCAAGGTAAGTACGGAAGGATTCTTAACTGTTACTCCAACTATACAAGGGTTATTCGTATTTGCCGTAAAATGTGAAGAGTTTAGAAAAGGAGTGAAGATTGGAGAAGTAAGACGAGACTTTCAAATGCTTGTGATTGATTGCCCCAAGGCGGATCCACCTGTCATCGTTGGAAAGAAATCATCAGAAGTGACGTTCCCTACACCCAATGTAAATTCATTGTCCGTCTCTTTTGCCAACACTACAACCGATGCAGATCGGTACATCGATGTAAAAATTTCAGACAGAGATGTCTTTAAAGGAACCGCCCCTGATTTTTTTTCTGAGAAGATAAAGCTCAAAGTTGTACCCATTAACTTTAAAAGAAAGGCGGGTGATACTTGGTTTCCCGAGTCTACGGCTACTTTAACCAATGGGGCAGATAGCATAAAGACCTTCAAGATTTTTTTTCCGCAATGCCCTTATGTAAATGGTCCCTACCAAGTGGGCATCGTAGCTTATGATGACGCATGTAGTCTTCCATTAACTGATACACTTCGGGTTACAGTCAGTACTCAACCACCGCCCAATGCTCGTGCGTATTTCACCACACAAGAATTGACCATTGTGCAGACCAACGAAGGAGATCCGCTGCTCACTTTTCCTTTTCAAGCAAAGGACAATGACTTGGATGATTTGGTGGTCTTCGTTCTCACTGATGGATTTTCGTTAAGCAGTTATGGTATGGCTGTGAACTTCACGCAGCAAAAGGGCCTTGTAAATGGCCAACTCACGTGGGATCCCCGCTGCAATGTGTATGATTTTACCAAACGAACAGCCTTTACCGTGAGGATATTAGTAGATGATAAAGACCTCTGCAATTTCGGTGACCCCGACACTGTAACGTACAAGTTGAGTATCAAACTGCCTGGTAACGCAGATCCCAATGTCGATACTGATTTAACCACAGCAACTAATGAACGCAAAGTTAGCCTTCAAAAGAAAGTGCTTGAATCAGTTAGTTTCAACGTTACCGGAAAGGATTTGATTGACAATGATCTTCTAATTCTAAGTGCGAAGGGTGTTGGTTTCAGTATCACTGATTTGTCTGCCAGTTTCCCACAGGTGACGGGAAGAGGCACGGTGTCGTCTTTATTTTCCTGGAATATTAAGTGCGATAAGATTGATCTGAAAAAGAAAGACCTCTATTTGTTTCAGTTTATTGTGGTCGACAATGCAAACAAGTGTCGCTTTTACAAAGCAGATACCGTTGATGTAGAGATTAAACTGCTTCCGCCAGACAATGCAAAACCTAAACTATTAGCGTTTAGTCCGTCACTTGCCAGCGTAACCAACAGCAATTTGGAATACCGCTTAGGTCAACCCATTGAATTTAATTTAGTGGGAACAGACGCTGATTTGCTTCCCTCCAAAGACAATCTCACACTTACCTTGGTTAGTGCATCAGGAAATGTGGAGCCAGCTGGATATACATTTGAGAATGCCGTTGGTCAGTCTCCTGTGCAATCTGTTTTTAGCTGGAGTCCAGATTGCAGTATTTTCCAGAATCAGGTTTTTGAAAACAACTATACATTCCAATTTCGACTGGCAGATGATAAATGTATAACACCAAAAGCTGATACCATACGTGTCAACATCAAAATAAAAGATGTAGATGGGAGTGGTAAGGATTTTTATTTGCCCAATGTATTCACACCCAATGGAGATAAGCACAACGATTTTTTCGCACTCGAAGGCTTCGAATGGGACGAGAGCGGTGTGGACTTCAATGAAAAAGTCTCGTTGCCAAAAGATAATTGTGTTAACACTTTTGAGTCGGTGAAAATTTTTAATCGATGGGGTGACTTAGTTTTCGAAAGCACTGATCGAAAATTCCGGTGGTACGCAAATAATGAGTCTGCTGGTGTCTATTATTACCGAGTGAAGTATTCTAACAAAGAATATAAAAGCCCCCTCTCGCTTCGGAACTAGAGAACAATAGGTAGGAGATTATTCTCTTTCACATAGGCATCTTTACCTCGCCATTTTACGCGAAGCCAGATATCTTTTTTCCGCAGAATTGTCATTCGATGTCCCTCTCCAATGATGTCAACAACAGATGCCCCTGCCGAAGGGCCGCCCATCAGGTAGGTTCGGTTGTAGAGGACGATGGCCATTTCCGGGGGACTCGTCCAATTAGCGGTTGCAAAAAGGCAAACTGAAAACAGAATAACCATTGCAATAAACACTTTCAAGCTTTTGTTTTTTCGTTTTTGAAAAACAGCCAGCGAAAACGAAAAGATTAGCAGAGCGCCAAGTATTCGTGTAATGGTAAGATTATTCTTTTCAAAAAAATGATAGACGCTAGAAAACTCTGAAGGTTGATAACCTTCCAAACGGTGTTTTTCTGCTAGCTCTTCCATTTTTGCAGCAGCCTGAAGATCATCGGAGGCCTTTTGGTAAAGATTTAGGTAGTAAAGACATAATCCGGTATGATTGAGGCCTTCCTGAATAAAGGCCATTTTCAATAGCATCGCTGCTGAATAACTCTTTTTAGAGAGAATAGAATCATAAATAGCTGATGATTGGGTGTATTGCTTTGCGCTAAAAAGAGAATCAGCCTCTTTCAGTTTTTCGGGCCCTTGTGCCAACGTTGAAAATGAAAACAATAAAACTGATAGAATAATTGAAATCTGGGTTTGCATTATTTTCTTATTCGATTACCTTTGCGACCTCAATTACGGAAAAGCCTTTTAACTGGGCAAATTCGTGGATCGATCTCGTAGCTCAGCTGGTAGAGCATTACACTTTTAATGTAAGGGTCCTGGGTTCGAATCCCAGCGGGGTCACAAAACACTAATCCAAGGAATCTCCTTGGATTTTTTATTTTTATCAATTCTCCCTTCCTATTTATTGGCTGTTCGACAGATAGAAAAATATACTATTGCGGCAGCTCATTTGTTTGTATAAACAGTATAAAAAACTACTTTTGCGCTTCTAAATTTAGGGAATCAATCATTTAGCAAGAACCTCATTATCAGTTCAATAAAAAAATAAATAACCTGTACATGGCGAATAGCGGAAAAATCACTCAAGTAATCGGTCCGGTAGTAGACGTGGCCTTTGATGAACCCGGCACAAAACTCCCCAATATCCTTGATTCTTTGGAAGTTCGGAAAGCAGATGGAACACTAGTGGTGCTTGAGTGTCAGCAGCACTTGGGCGAAGATCGTGTGCGTACGATTTCAATGGAAGGAACCGAAGGTCTTGTGCGCGGAATGAAAGTGATCGACACGGGAACCCCTATTCAAATGCCGATAGGCGAAGATATCAAAGGTCGACTGTTCAATGTAATTGGTGAAGCCATTGATGGTATTCCACAGCCATCCGGGAAGCAATCGTTACCTATACATAGGTCCGCTCCCGCGTATGAGAATTTATCTACTTCGTCTGAGATTCTTTATACAGGTATTAAAGTAATTGACTTGATTGAACCGTATGCCAAAGGAGGTAAAATTGGTTTGTTTGGTGGTGCCGGTGTCGGTAAAACCGTTTTGATTCAGGAATTGATTAATAATATTGCCAAGGCCTATTCAGGGCTGTCCGTATTTGCTGGTGTTGGTGAGCGTACTCGTGAAGGAAATGATTTGTTGCGCGAGATGATTGAGGCGGGTATCGTTGATTATGGCCCTGAATTCATGAAATCTCTTCATGCCGGAGGATGGGATTTATCTAAAGTAGATCAGAACAAACTGAAAGATTCAAAAGCAACGTTTGTGTTTGGTCAAATGAATGAGCCACCCGGTGCACGTGCCCGCGTTGCATTGTCTGGACTAACGGTCGCAGAATATTTCCGCGATGGCGATGGGCAGGGAAAGGGTAAAGATATTTTGTTCTTCATTGATAACATTTTCCGCTTTACGCAAGCAGGATCTGAAGTGTCTGCGTTGTTGGGTCGTATGCCATCGGCTGTAGGTTACCAACCAACGTTAGCGTCAGAAATGGGTGCAATGCAAGAGCGTATTACCTCAACCAAAAATGGTTCGATTACATCTGTGCAAGCGGTTTACGTGCCTGCCGATGACTTGACTGACCCCGCACCTGCAACTACGTTTGCCCACTTGGATGCAACTACTGTATTGTCGCGAAAAATTGCCGAGTTGGGTATCTACCCTGCGGTAGATCCGTTGGATTCAACCTCTCGTATTTTGCGCGCGGACATAGTTGGAGACGACCATTACAATTGTGCGCAACGCGTGAAGCTGACTTTGCAGCGTTATAAAGAGTTGCAAGATATCATTGCGATCTTGGGTATGGATGAATTATCTGACGAAGACAAGCAGACTGTTAATAGAGCAAGGCGCGTGCAACGCTTCCTATCTCAACCTTTCCATGTTGCGGAAGCATTTACTGGATTAAAAGGAGCTCTGGTTGATATTAAAGATACTATCAAAGGCTTTAATATGATTATGGACGGAGAGTTAGATCACTTGCCTGAGATGGCCTTTAACCTGGTTGGTAGCATTGAAGATGCGATTGCCAAAGGGGAGAAGATGATCGCGGATGCTAAGTAATTTGAAAATGAGTTGATTTGAGAATTTGAAAATGAATTCTGCGTTCAAATTATTCGGCAACTAATCTTCAAATCTTCAAATTGGTTAATTTTCAAATTGTTTTTATGTACTTAGAAATAGTAACACCAGATAAAAAAATCTTCGAAGGAGAAGTAAGCTCGGCTTCCTTTCCGGGCGCTGACGGTTCTTTTCAAGTGTTGAACGATCATGCACCTCTCATAAGCCTGTTGAAAGATGGTATCGTGGAGTATAAGTCAAAAGAATCAACACAACGACTGAATATCACCGGAGGTGTTGTTGAAGTATTGACAAATAAAGTGATTGTCCTCGCAGATGGCGTTCAGGACAACTGAAACCGATAAACTAAATTGAATAGAAAAAGGCCTATCGAAAGATGGGCCTTTTTTTTCATCGATTATGTTACGTTTACTTTCGCGATTTAAAAAAGCCAGCAATCCTGCCAAAGAATCTCTTTTCAAATTGCCAGAAGAATTGAAATTGCCCAAACAAGAAGCCATACAATAACAGGAAGATATTGTAGACAGGAAGAATAAAGATATAGTAAAGAGTGGAAGCCCATAGGGGCATTTCTGTCTCGGTAAACCAATATTGGAATAGCGGCTTCTTGATAAACAAAACAGTGAAACCAGTACATGCGAAGACGACCAGTATGATGATGACTTGGTAAACACTATTTACTTTCCACCGTACCTGGAGTTTTTGCAGCCAACTCATTACCCAAACGTTTTTGTAAAGAACGGAATCAAAAAAAAGGTTTCCAAAATTGATTTTCGGGCAAGTTGGCGACAATCGTTAAAGGTTCTTTTTTAACCGGATGAACGAAATGCAGCTCGCGCGCGTGCAGACAGATGCTACCATCAGGGTTGGGAGTTGTGTAACCGTACTTGACATCACCCACAATTGGGCACCCCAGAGTAGCCAACTGCACTCTGATCTGGTGGGGTCGCCCGGTGATTGGCTTAACTTCGAGTAAAAAAGCGCCTGCTTTTTGTGCAAGTAGCCGATAACTCAACTCCGACCGTTGGCCGGAAGGATTTTCCTTACTGTAGGCGGTTGTCTTATTTTTTTTCTCGTCTTTAATCAGCCAGTGGATAAGTGTTCCGTGTGGGTTGGAGGGTTTTTTTGCAACCAGCGCCCAATATATTTTTTGAGTGTCTCGGTTTCTAAAGAGTTCATTCATTCGCTCGAGTGCTTTTGAGGTTCGAGCGAATATCACGACACCAGTTACTGGTCGATCCAATCGATGCACCACTCCTAAAAAGACATCGCCAGGCTTTTGATACTTTTCTTTAATGTAATCTTTACAAATATCAACGAGTGGTTTATCACCCGTGGCATCGCCTTGCACAAGTGTTCCAGACTCCTTATTAATAGCCAGTAGATGATTGTCTTCGTAAAGAACGGTTAGCATTTTTTAAAATAAGGAAAAATTCACCACTGGTCTTTCAAGAGCAAACTAAATTTAGTGCCAAGTGTAATCACCTTGGCTATAACCACGTCAATCCTTAAACTCTGAAGTAAAATGAAAACTGATTTCGGGGAAATTGTCTTGTACCATTTGCAACCAGGCTCTAGACTCTGCCATAAAAACAATCTTGTCGTCTTTATCGCGCGCAATATGGCGCTGCTTTGAGTCAATGAATTCCGCTAGCTTCTTGGGGTTTTTACTGCTGATCCAACAAGCCTTGAAAATATTTTGTCCGGCAAACTCGACAGAGGCACTGTACTCATTTTTTAACCTGAATTGAATGACTTCAAACTGCAATGCACCCACTACGCCTACCACTTTCTTTTTACCCAATTCATAGGTAAACAACTGTGCTACCCCTTCTTCCATCAATTGCAAAAGGCCTTTTTCCAATTGCTTCGTCTTCATCGCATCTTTGTTGATTACCTCTTTGAAGATTTCGGGTGAGAAACTCGGAATTCCCGTGTACACCATTTTCTCGCCAGCAGTCAGCGTGTCTCCAATTTTTAAATTCCCCGTATCATATAGACCGACAATGTCGCCAGGCCAAGCTTGCTCAACCGTTTCTCTATCCTGTGCCATGAATGCAGTAGCATTTGAAAAACGAATACTCTTGTCTTGACGCACGTGATAATAATTGCTTCCTCGCTCAAACATGCCTGAGCACACCCGAATAAAAGCAATCCGGTTCCTGTGTTTGGGATCCATGTTAGCATGAATCTTAAAAATGAACCCGGAAAATTTTTCTTCTTCTGGTTTTACCTCTCGTAAAGTAGTTTCGCGTGCAATAGGTGGAGGGGCAAACTGAATAAACGCATCCAATAATTCTTTCACCCCGAAGTTATTTACGGCACTCCCAAAAAATACTGGCGCAACTTCTCCATCGAGGTAAGTTTGCACATCAAATTCAGGATAGACCCCTTCAATGAGCTCAACATCAGTTCTTAATTGCTTAGCGTAGTTTTCGCCCACTAACCGGTCGATATCTTCACTATAGATGTCGGAGATCTTTACACTTTCCTGTATCGTGACTTTGCTTGGAGTAAATAACTGAAGGCTCTTTTCATATAGGTTGTACACACCTTTAAATGTTTTACCCATGCTGATCGGCCAGCTTAACGGTCGAACTTTTATGCCGAGTTTCGCTTCAATCTCATCCAATAGGTCAAAAGGATCTTGCCCTTCTCGATCAAGTTTGTTGATAAAACAGAGCACCGGTGTGTTCCGCATGCGGCAGACTTCCATCAACTTTTCAGTTTGTATCTCTACACCTTTTACACAATCGATAACCATAATTACGCTGTCCACGGCAGTCAACGTTCGGTAGGTGTCTTCGGCAAAGTCCTGGTGACCAGGTGTGTCTAGCAAATTGATCTTGATCCCCTTGTAATCAAATCCCATTACTGAGGTGGCTACCGAAATGCCACGTTGTTTCTCGATCTCCATCCAGTCACTGCGTGCGTGGTCTTTAATCTTCGATGATTTTACAGCTCCTGCTTTTTGGATGGCACCACCAAATAGTAGCAGCTTTTCGGTTAGTGTAGTTTTACCAGCATCTGGGTGACTGATGATTCCGAAGGTTCTGCGTTTAGCTATTTCCTGTTCCAGCGTCATGGTTTGATTCTAATAAAAAAAGGGATAGAAAATCTACCCCTTTTTATTGATGTTGATAGGGACTACGAATTGGACTCCAACTTTGCCTTGAATTTTTTAGCATTCTGGAATTCGCTCGACTCCCAATATTTATCGATGATCTTTTGGTATGTAGCCTTTGCTTTATCCGTGTTGTTTAATTTTTCGTAGGCCAGGCCGGCTTTCATCAAATAGACAGGGGTAAACTCCTTGTTTGCCTTATAGGCTGCCGCTTTTTCATAGTATTTAGCAGCATCTTCATAGCTTTTTTGCTCCATATAAGCATCGCCAATTAAACTAAACGCGCGGGCCTGTACCAATAGGTCACTTGCTTTGTAGTCTTCCAGATGAAAGATAGCCAGAGGGAATTTTCCTTGTTTTAAATAGATCGCGCCAGCATAGAAATTGGCAAGGTTTCCGGCTTCCGTTAGGCTATAGTCCTCTACAATTTGAAGAAATCCTAAGTTGTTGCCATCGCCATTCAATGCCAAATTCAAACTGTCAGCCTCAAAGTATCGAACGGCTTGAAACATCTCCTTTTGCGCTTGTGCATCTTGATTACCGATCCAGTAGCGATATCCAAAGAACCCGCCTACTGCCAGGACGATTGCACCAACTACCCCGATAAGAAGTTTCGGGTTTTTTTCCACCCAATGCTCTATTCCCTCCAATTTCTCCTGGATGACTTCTGGGTTCTCTAAAAGATCTTTGCTCTCTTCTTTCTTTGCCATGATTGTATAAAATATAGTCCCGTCCCGATCGAATCGGGAAAATCGGGACGCAAAACTAAGAAATCTGTTGGGTAAACAAAAACTGGATTAGTCAGTAATGAACGGATAATCCTGTTGTTCGTAGATGTCCTTCATTGCTTCGGATGGATCTGGGTAAGCCGATTCTTCAGCAAACCTTACACTTTCTTCTACCTGAACATTAATTTTCTGCTCGATGGCTTCTAAATCTTGGGGAGAAGCAATCTTCTTTTCTAAAATAGTTTGACGCACCTGCTCGATGGGGTCGCGGTGTTTGTATTCTTCCACCTCTTCCTTACTGCGGTATTTTTGAGGATCACTCATCGAGTGCCCTTTGTAACGATAGGTGCGGAATTCGAGCAAACTTGGTCCTTCTCCTGCCCGAGCTCTTTCAGCCGCCCGTGCGACAGCTTCGTGTACTGATTCTACATTCATCGCATCTACCGGTTCTGAAGGAATATCATAGGACTCGCCCAATGTGTACAACTCATGCACATTTGACGTGCGTTGCACGGATGTGCCCATTGCATATCCATTATTTTCAATGACAAAAATCACAGGTATTTTCCACAACATGGCCTGGTTCAGAGCCTCATGAAATGCGCCTTGGCGCACGGCTCCATCGCCCATGTAACAAATACATAGATTACCAGTGTTATTGTACATTTCCGCAAAAGCTATTCCAGCACCCATGGGTACTTGGGCACCAACGATACCATGTCCACCAAAAAAGTGATTTTCCTTATCGAAAATGTGCATAGAGCCACCCTTTCCCTTTGATGCGCCCGTTTCTTTGCCATAGAGCTCAGCCATCACTTTGTTAGGGTGTGTACCTAAGGCAAGTGGGTGGGCATGATCGCGGTAGGCAGTTATGTACTTGTCTCCCCTGCGTAGGGCTGAAACAGAACCGGCTGCGCATGCTTCCTGACCTATATATAGATGACAGAAACCACGGATTTTTTGCATTCCGTAGAGTTGCCCAGCCTTTTCCTCAAATCTTCGCATCAGCATCATGCTCTCGAACCAAAATAGATAGGTTTCTTTCGAGTAGGCTACTTTTTCTTTTGCCTTGTTCTTCGCAGGTGCTGTTGCCATAGATTCAACAATTATTGAGTTGCGAAAATACATCACAGCCAAACAACCGCCAAACGGGCATTTGTTAAGTTAAATGCAGGCACCATATTAGGGTCGGTCTTGATATTAGCACCATTACATCAGGCTGTTTCAAAAACAACCTTACTCAACTGAAAACCTTCAGCGCCAAGCTTTACCCATGACGAAATAACACTTGATTGCTATTTTAAAGTAAACTTTTCGATCTATCGGCTCCAATTACTTTGTGCCTTTGAACGTTTGCTAGAAATTGCACAAAAATTACTCTGTGCTCCTTCGCAAGCTCAACATTTTTCATTTCAAAAATATCGATGAGGCTCGTTTTGAGTTTGAGCGTGATGTTATTTGTTTGTTGGGCAAAAACGGAAGTGGAAAAACCAACCTGCTCGATGCGATTTACTATTTATCTTTTACAAAAAGTGCGATTAATCCATCGGATAGTCAAAACGTTCAGCAGGGACAAAATCAGTTTATCAATAAGGGCGAATTTGAGTTGAATGGACGAAAAAAAGAGGTGATATGCTCCTTTCAACTTGGCCAGAAAAAAGTGATCCGCGAGGATGGCCAAGATTATACTAAATTTTCCGAGCATGTCGGCAAATACCCGGTTGTGCTTATCGCCCCGCAAGACATAGAACTTATTTGGGATGGGAGCGAGATGCGAAGGAAATTTTTCGACACTCTTATTTCTCAGCTAGACAAAATCTATTTAGAAAATTTAATTACCTACACCAACCACCTCAAGCAGCGAAATAGCTTGCTTCGTATGTTTTCAGAAACTGGTAATGTAGATCGCGATCTATTGGCCAGTTATGACCAGCAGATCATTCCAGCAGGTAACTACATCAATGCCAAGCGACAAAATTTTGTTGTTGACTTCCTTCCTTTCCTTACAAAACATTATAAATTTTTGAGTGAGTCAAACGAAGAAGTCAATATTCAATATAAGTCTGACTTGCAAAAGGCCGACTTTGAAAGCTTGCTTCAATCACATCTCCAGCGCGATATTTTATTGCAGCGAACTTCTAATGGCGTGCACCGCGATGATTTTGACTTCCTAATGAATGGCAATGAACTGAAGAAGTTTGGATCACAAGGGCAGCAAAAATCTTTTTTGATTGCCCTTAAATTAGCGGAGTTTCAGTGCATTGCCGAAGCAAAACAGTTCAAGCCAATTGTACTGCTAGACGATATTTTTGACAAACTGGATGATCAACGCATCCGGCAGTTAATGCGCTTGGTGTCGCAAGGCACTTTTGGCCAACTGTTTCTAACAGATGCCAGACAGGCTCGAAGTCAGGAGATTTTAAAAGAAGCCCAAGTAAGCGTACAGGTTTTTAAAGCTGAAAATGGTACTTTTAGGGATGGCTAAATCAATAAATGAAGAGGGCAATACCCAGCATATTGGCCAGGCCATTCAGCAATTGCTCAGCCGCTATCATATTAAGGCCAAATTTGATGAAGCCAATTTGTTGAATTCCTGGGAACGGCTGGCAGGTAAGCCCGTTGCAAAGCGTACCAAAAGGCTATATATACGTGGGAGAGTGCTTTTTGTGGAGCTGGATTCTCCAGGAATGAAAAATGATTTGAATCTCCACAAGGGGCAAATTGTCGAAATCCTTCAAAAAGAGTTTGGTAAAGATGTAGTGAAGGAGATGGTGGTTATGTAACCATTAGTGGGCTGAAGCTTGTAGCTCTAGGCTAGCTCGATGAACCCTTCTACCCAGAAAAATTAATACCAATACTGTACCCTTAGGTTTGTCTAAACCAAAAAACCGTATAATTTTGCGTTCCCGTTTTTTAGGTGAAAGCCAAATCGGGGTAGAAAGCTCAAATTGAACAGATTAAAGGCTTTTCAATCGTTCTTAGAAAAATTGAACAATCGTTGGGGGAGATACTCAAGCGGCCAACGAGGACAGACTGTAAATCTGTTGACTTATGTCTTCACAGGTTCGAATCCTGTTCTCCCCACGGATTGATTCAAAATTCAATGTTCAAAATTGCTATCTCACTTTTTGAATTGTAAATCTTGAATTTTGAATTTACACGCGGGAGTAGCTCAGTTGGTAGAGCGATAGCCTTCCAAGCTATAGGTCGCGAGTTCGAATCTCGTCTCCCGCTCAGATCGTTGTTTGTTATTCGTTATTCGTTGTTCTCATTTCGAATAACGACAGACTAACAACCAACAACGGCTACAAGCTGTTGTAGCTCAGGGGTAGAGCACTTCCTTGGTAAGGAAGAGGTCGAGGGTTCAATTCCCTTCAACAGCTCGAAGTTAGAATGAATGTTTCAGAAGACGATCTGAAACAGTTGAAAGATTGACATTTTTAGTGAATCAGAATTGCTTGGCACCAGTGGGTAGCGACCATTTAGTTAGGTGTCAGTAATTCAACGAATAACCCTTATTCGAAAGGCTTAATATGTTTGGGGTGTATGCTTTGTAAAAGAAGCTTAGAATAGTAACTATTTTAATAATTTATACACTTTTAAACTTTAATTAGATTTCAATATGGCAAAGGAAAATTTTGACCGCTCGAAACCGCACGTAAACATTGGTACAATTGGTCACGTTGATCACGGTAAAACCACTCTTACAGCTGCAATCACAAAAGTTCTTGCTTCTAAAGGTTTAGCTTCAATGCGCGATTTCTCGTCCATTGACAATGCTCCTGAAGAAAAAGAAAGAGGTATTACTATCAACACCTCACACGTAGAGTACGCAACTCTCAAAAGACACTATGCACACGTTGACTGCCCAGGCCACGCTGACTATGTGAAAAACATGGTTACAGGTGCTGCGCAAATGGACGGTGCTATCTTAGTGGTTGCTGCTACTGATGGCCCTATGCCGCAAACTCGCGAGCACATTCTTTTGGCTCGGCAGGTAGGTGTACCTGCTCTTGTAGTATTCATGAACAAAGTTGACTTGGTTGACGACACAGAATTGCTTGACCTAGTTGAAATGGAAGTTCGTGAATTGATGACTTACTACAGCTTCCCTGGCGATACGATGCCTGTTATCCGTGGTTCTGCATTAGGCGCATTGAACGGAGAGCCAGCTTGGGTAACCAAAGTAGAAGAATTGATGGACGCTGTGGATAATTTCATTCCTATTCCTATCCGTTTGATTGACAAAGATTTCTTGATGCCTGTAGAGGACGTGTTCTCGATCACGGGTCGTGGTACCGTTGCCACTGGCCGTATTGAGCGAGGTATCATCAAGACTGGCGATCCAGTTCAAATCCTTGGAATGGGTGCTGAGAACTTGACTTCTACCATCACTGGTGTGGAGATGTTCCGCAAAATCCTTGATAGAGGTGAAGCCGGTGACAACGTAGGTTTGTTGTTGCGCGGTATTGAAAAGGAGCAAATCTGCCGTGGAATGGTTATTTGCAAGCCCAACACTGTTACACCACATGCTAAATTCAAAGCAGAGGTGTACGTATTGTCAAAAGAAGAAGGTGGTCGTCATACTCCGTTCTTTAACAAATACCGTCCTCAGTTCTATTTCCGTACTACAGACGTAACAGGCGAGTGCACACTTCCTGCCGGTGTAGAAATGGTAATGCCTGGTGATAACGTGTCTATCGAAGTAGCATTGATCAACAAGATTGCTATGGAGAAAGGTCTTCGTTTCGCTATCCGCGAAGGTGGCCGCACTGTAGGATCTGGTCAGGTGACTGAAATCTTAGACTAAGTCCTGATTTTAATTTAGAAAGTCGCTACTCCTCATCGGGTAGCGACTTTTTTTTGTCTTTTTCTAAAGCAAGGCCAAAAAACTGATTTGTTCAGCGCCTTTTTGCATAGAGAATGTCATTGCAGCTTCAGCAAAGGCTGTAAATGCTAAATACTTGATAATCAATCAGAATACCTTTCCCATATTTTTCTCATAAACGTTTTTGTTTTGTGGCCTTTTCCCCTACATTTGCAGTCCTTTTGAATTTAGGGTGGGAAAGGATGGTTTAAAGGGAGGTTTTGAACAAAAGCAAACGGGGCGAAATACAGGGAGAGCAGAATTAATAAACGGGTGTAGCTCAATTGGTAGAGTAGCGGTCTCCAAAACCGTTGGCTGGGAGTTCGAGTCTCTCCACCCGTGCAAATGAAATAGAATGGAAAAACTTAAAAACTATATCATTGAATCATTTGACGAGATCAAAAACAAGGTCTCTTGGCCAAAGTTCAACGAATTGCAGAGTAGTGCCATTTTAGTATTGGTCGCTTCGTTGATTTTCGCGTTGGTGATTGGTCTTTTTGATTTGGGTTTTAATAACGCTTTGGCTTGGTTTTATAAAGAATTCTAAGACATGGCAGCAGCAGTAGGTGAATTAAAGTGGTATGTATTGCGGGTCGTAAGTGGCCAGGAGAAGAAAATAAAATCTTATCTCCTTACGGAAATAGAGCGCTCAAAGTTGACTGGGTTTATTCCGGAAGTACTGATACCGTCTGAGAAGGTGTATGAAATGAGAAATGGGAAAAAGCGCGTGAGAGAGAGAAACTTCTTTCCGGGTTACGTTCTCGTTTCTGCAGACTTATCAAACGGAGAGGCCTACCACACGGTGAACAACATTCCTGGTGTAATCGGTTTTCTGGGCAACAACGGGTCAAGTGCGACAAACAAAGAACCTGTCGCTCTTCGTCAATCCGAGGTGAATCGGATTCTAGGTAAGGTTGACGAGATTGATCAGTTTGAAGTAAAATTAGAGACTCCTTTTATTAAAGGGGAGGGCGTGAAGGTAATGGACGGACCATTTAGCGGGTTTACTGGAACGGTAGAAGAGATTTTTGAAGACAAGAAGAAATTGAATGTAATGGTTAAAATATTCGGACGTAACACTCCGGTAGAACTTAGTTACATGCAAGTTGAAAAATTAGAGTAATAATAGAACGAATACAATTACAGCGGTATGGCAAAAGTAGTATTAGGTTATTTGAAATTACAGGTAAAAGGTGGCGCAGCTAACCCGGCACCTCCTATTGGCCCTGCACTTGGTTCCAAAGGTCTGAACATCATGGATTTTTGCAAGCAGTTCAACGCCCGCTCGCAAGATAAGCCAGGTCAAGTTCTACCTGTATTGATTACCATCTACAACGACAAGTCATTTGACTTTGTAATCAAGACACCTCCGGCAGCTGTATTGATTATGGAGGCTATCAAATTGCAGAAAGGATCGAAAGAGCCGAATCGTTCTAAAGTTGGTTCCATTTCTTGGGATCAAATCAAGAAGATTGCTGAACTTAAAATGCCAGATTTAAATGCATTCAAAGTTGATTCTGCAATGAAAATGATTGCGGGGACAGCACGTAGCATGGGAGTTACAGTAAGCGGAGCAGCACCTTGGGATAAATAAGTTAAAAGTTAAAAGTTACTAGCCAGAGCGATCAAAATCATTCAAGACTATTAACGATAAACTGACAACGATTAAAAAATAAAAAATGGCACGAATTTCAAAAAACAGAAAGGCAGTTCTCGCAAAGTATGACCCCGATAAGGTGTATACATTGACGGAAGCTTCTAAAGTATTGAAGGATCTTACCTTCACTAAGTTTGATCCGTCAGTTGATGTAGATATCCGTTTAGGTATCGACCCGAAAAAATCAGACCAAATGGTACGTGGCGTTGTTTCTCTTCCGCATGGTTTAGGAAAGACAGTTCGCGTTCTAGTACTATGCTCACCTGACAAAGCGCAAGAGGCGAAAGATGCTGGTGCAGAACACGTTGGTTTGGACGACTATATTCAAAAAATTGAAGCTGGCTGGACGGATATTGATGTGATTATTACAATGCCCACAGTAATGGCTAAAGTAGGAAGGCTAGGTAAAGTGTTGGGTCCTCGAGGCCTTATGCCAAACCCGAAGTCAGGAACAGTTACCCTCGAAGTTGGAAAGGCAGTGAAGGATGTAAAAGCGGGTAAAGTAGACTTCAAAATTGACAAACAAGGAATCATTCATGCAAGTATAGGTAAGGCTTCCTTCAGCGCAGAAAAGATCAGAGACAATGCTGCTGAACTTATTAATACTGTAGTAAAGTTGAAACCCGCTTCTTCGAAGGGAACATACCTGCAAAGTATCTCCCTGTCTTCCACGATGAGTCCGGGTATCAAAGTTGATTCAAGCTCTATTTAAAAAGGGTCTATAATATTTAAGACAATGACCAAAGAAGAAAAAGGAATTATCATAGAACAGTTGGCTGAGAAGTTTTCTCAGAACAACCACTTCTATATTACCGATGCTTCTGGCTTAACGGTGGCTCAGATCAATGCATTTCGCAGATTGTGTTTCAAAGCAGGCGTGGAGTATCGCGTTTACAAAAACACATTGATCCGTAAAGCGCTAGAAAGACAGAAAGGTAACTACGAAGAATTATTTGAAGTGCTTCATGGATTCTCAGGTGTCATCTTTTCAAAAGAATCTGGTAACGCCCCCGCTAAAGTGATAAAAGAATATCGCTCGAAGATGGAAGGTAAGCCCGGTTTGAAAGGTGCTTCTGTTGAGTCTACCATATTTGTGGGAGAAGAACATCTGGATACACTCGTTAACTTGAAGTCTAAGAACGAGCTAATCGGAGAAATTATTTCCTTGCTGCAATCTCCAGCCAAGAATGTGTTGTCCGCTTTATTGAGTGGAAAGAACACCGTGGCAGGTTTAGTAAAGGCATTGGAAGAAAGAAAACAATAATTGAATTCAAAATTTTAAACACTTACAATCATGGCTGACGTAAAAGCAATTGGGGATCAACTGGTAGAACTTACCGTTAAAGAAGTAAATGAATTAGCTTCTTATTTGAAAGAAACATATGGCATTGAGCCTGCTGCTGCTGCAGTTGTTGCTGGCCCTGCGGCTGGTGGTGCTGCTGGCGCTGCTGCTGCTGAGAAAACTAACTTCGATGTAGTATTGAAATCTGCAGGTGCAAACAAACTACAAATCGTGAAGTTGGTAAAAGAATTGACTGGTCTTGGCTTGAAAGAAGCGAAAGATTTAGTTGATGGAGCTCCAAAGACTATCAAAGAAGGCTTACCAAAAGACGAAGCAGAAAACTTGAAGAAGCAACTTACTGAGGCAGGCGCTGAAGTAGAGTTGAAATAATTCTTGAGGGCGATCGGTACCGTCTGAAAGGTATTTCAGGCCCCATTCCTATGCAAATAGGGTTGGGGTTTGCCTGTTTATACTTGTACCCCAGCTTATTGGTTTTTTAAGTCTTATCCGGGAAAATTTTAAACTGTACGCACCTTGGCAAAGAAGACATCAAATAATAGGATTGATTTTTCATCAATCGAAAAAGTATTGGAGTATCCAGACTTTCTGGATATTCAACTTCAGTCGTTTAAAGACTTTTTACAGATAGAAACTGCTGCCGAAAGAAGGCAGAATGAAGGTCTGTTTAAAGTATTCGCTGAGAACTTCCCTATCGCAGACTCGCGCGAGAACTTCGTGTTGGAGTTTGTGGATTATACCATCGACCCGCCAAAGTATGACGTGGACGAATGTATCGATCGTGGATTAACCTTCTCGGTGCCTTTGAAGGCCAAACTTCGTCTTACGTGTAATGATGAAGACAATGAAGATTTTCAAACCATTGAGCAAGAGGTTTTCTTAGGCAATATTCCGTACATGACGGAGAAAGGTTCTTTTGTTATCAATGGTGCGGAGCGTGTGATTGTATCTCAACTCCACCGTTCACCAGGTGTGTTTTTCGCCATGAGTAAACACACCAACGGAACGAAGCTCTATTCAGCCAGGATCATTCCTTTCAAAGGTTCTTGGATTGAATTTGCTACGGACGTAAATGCGGTCATGTATGCATACATTGATCGGAAGAAGAAATTTCCAGTTACCACTTTACTTCGAGCAATCGGGTATGGAACTGACAAAGATATCCTTGATCTATTTGGATTGTCCGAGGAAGTTGAGGCAAACAAGCCTAATTTGAAAAAATCAGTTGATCGGAAATTGGCTGCTCGGGTGTTGAAAACCTGGACTGAAGATTTCGTGGATGAGGATACAGGTGAAGTTGTTTCTATCGACCGAAACGAAGTGTTGTTGGAGAGAGATCATATTTTGACGGCTGAAGATGTAGACACTATTATTGAATCAGGTGTGAAGTCGGTCATTCTTCATCGCGTAGATGTGAATGTGGCCGATTACTACATCATCTTCAATACCCTTGCGAAGGATAACTCGAATTCAGAAAAAGAAGCGGTAGAGCAAATCTATCGTCAATTGAGAAATACAGAAGCGCCTGACGAACAAACAGCTCGTGACATCATTCAAAGTTTGTTCTTTAGCGAAAAACGTTATGACTTAGGTGAAGTGGGTCGTTATAGGATCAACAAAAAACTAGGACTTGACTTAAGCTTCGATCAACGGGTATTGACTACTGAGGACATTATCCTCATCGTGAAATATTTGATTGGTTTAATTAACTCTAAAGCTGTAGTGGATGATATTGACCACTTGAGCAATAGACGTGTAAGAACAGTAGGTGAGCAATTGTATTCTCAATTTGGTGTGGGATTGGCGCGTATGGCCAGAACCATCAAAGAAAGAATGAATGTTCGTGATAACGAAGATTTCAAGCCGGTTGATTTGATCAATGCGAGAACATTGTCTTCAGTGATCAATTCGTTCTTTGGAACAAACCAGCTTTCACAGTTCATGGATCAAACGAATCCATTAGCTGAGATTACACACAAGAGAAGAATGTCGGCACTCGGGCCAGGAGGCCTGTCGCGTGAGCGTGCAGGTTTTGAGGTTCGAGATGTGCACTATACACACTATGGTCGTTTGTGTACCATTGAAACTCCGGAGGGGCCAAATATCGGTTTGATATCATCGCTTTGCGTTCATGCAAAAGTGAACAAGATGGGCTTTATCGAAACTCCTTATCGTTCAGTTGAAAATGGTAAAGTAAAAGGAAAGGATGTCATTTTCTTGACTGCCGAAGAAGAAGATACACATAACATCGCGCAGGCGAACGTGAAGATAAAAGCAGGTGGTGAACTTGAAAACGAGAAAGTAAAAGCTCGTTTCGAAGGAGATTTCCCAGTAGTGGATCCAAAAGAGATTCGCTATATGGACATTGCCCCTAATCAAATTGTGTCGATTGCCGCTTCGATGATTCCTTTCTTGGAACACGATGATGCAAACCGTGCCTTGATGGGTTCGAACATGCAACGCCAAGCGGTGCCATTGATGCGTGCCGAAGCACCTATCGTGGGAACTGGCTTGGAAGGAAGAATTGCGTTGGACTCAAGAGCCTTGATATTGGCTGATTCAAGTGGTACCGTTGAGTTTGTTGATGCTAAGAAAATTGTCATCAAGTATGACGTTTCAGAAGATCAGCAAATGGTTCGTTTCGATGATGAGTACAAAACGTACAACCTGATAAAGTTCAGAAGAACCAATCAGGATACGTGCATCAATTTAACACCGCTGGTTAAGAAGGGCGACAAGGTATCAAAAGGCCAACCATTGTGCCAAGGGTACGGAACAGCGAACGGAGAATTGGCATTGGGTAAAAACTTGCTCGTGGCTTACATGCCATGGCAAGGGTATAACTTCGAGGATGCCATTGTTATTTCTGAGCGGGTTGTGCGTGATGACATCTACACATCGATTCACGTAGAGGAGTTTGAGTTGGAAGTTCGAGACACCAAGCGTGGCGAGGAGGAATTGACTTCTGAGATTCCAAACGTGAGCGAAGAGGCGATTAAGCATCTGGACGAGAATGGTATCATCAGAGTAGGCGCTGAAGTGAAAGAAGGTGATATCCTGATTGGTAAAATCACTCCAAAAGGAGAGACAGATCCAACGCCAGAAGAAAAATTATTGAGAGCCATCTTTGGAGATAAAGCGGGTGACGTGAAGGATGCTTCGATGAAAGCACCTCCATCATTGAAAGGCGTGGTGATCGACACCAAGCTCTTTTCTCGTCCAAAGAAGGACAAGGACGTTCGTACCAAGTCTAAAAAAGAATTGGACGCTTTGAAGAATCGGTATAGCAAAAGCTTGACGGATCTTAAAAATGAGATGATCAAGAAACTTACGCATCTGTTGACCGGCAAAACCAGCCAAGGGGTAAAGCATAAGTTTGGAGACGAACTCATCAGCAAAGGTGTGAAGTTCACCAGCAAGGTGATTGAAAGCAATCTATTCCCTGACAAGAATATCTATCGTGACGAAAGTAACTATAGCGTGCCAGAGGAAGTGAATTTGATTGTGGACATCAGCTTAGATAGTTGGACAACTGATGATGCGACCAATGATTCGGTTTCTGAATTGGTGAAAAACTATCTTAATAAAAGGAACTCTATTGCAGGTACGTTTAAGAGAGAGCGATTTACATTGGAAGTTGGTGACGAGTTACCGACAGGTATCGTACAGCTAGCCAAAGTTTACATCGCTAAAAAGCGTAAGCTTAAAGTCGGTGATAAAATGGCTGGTCGTCACGGTAACAAAGGCGTGGTTGCACGTATTGTGCGAGAAGAAGACATGCCGTTCCTGGAAGATGGAACACCGGTAGACATTTGTTTGAATCCGCTGGGCGTACCTTCTCGTATGAATTTGGGTCAGATCTATGAGACAGTGTTGGCTTGGGCTGGCAAGAAATTGGGTCGCAGATATGCAACGCCAATTTTCGATGGCGCTTCGCTAGACCAAGTTTCTGCTGAATTGACAGAAGCTGGGTTGCCAGAGTTTGGCAGAACGTATTTGTACGATGGATTGACTGGAGACAAATTCGATCAGCCTGTAACAGTAGGTATGGCATACATGCTCAAGTTAGGACACTTGGTGGATGACAAGATGCACGCACGTTCTATCGGACCTTACTCATTGATCACACAACAACCATTGGGCGGTAAAGCGCAATTTGGTGGTCAGCGTTTCGGTGAGATGGAGGTATGGGCGATCGAGGCATTTGGTGCTTCTCATATTCTACAGGAAATCTTGACAATTAAATCAGATGACGTGATTGGTCGCGCTAAAGCATACGAAGCCATTGTAAAAGGTGAGAATATGCGGAAGCCGAATATACCAGAATCGTTTAACGTATTAGTACACGAGTTGCGTGGTCTCGCATTAGAGATTACGATGGATTAAATAGTCGATGGTCGTTAGTCGATGGTTAATATAGCCATCGACTATCGACTGCTGACTATGGATTTATAAAAGAATTAGTTAACTGAAAACTCAACAAGCATGTCTTTCAGAAAAAATAAAAAGATCAACAACGATTTCTCAAAAATAACCATCAGTTTAGCTTCTCCGGAGTCAATTTTGGAAAGCTCTCATGGTGAGATCACGCAACCTGAGACCATCAATTACAGAACATATAAGCCAGAGATGGGCGGCTTGTTTTGTGAGCGTATTTTCGGTCCCGTAAAAGACTGGGAATGTCATTGCGGAAAGTATAAGCGTATCCGTTACAAGGGCATTATCTGCGACCGATGCGGTGTGGAGGTTACTGAGAAGAAGGTTAGGCGTGAGCGTATGGGGCATATCGAATTGGTGGTACCCGTTGCACACATCTGGTATTTCCGTTCATTGCCAAATAAAATTGGCTATTTGTTGGGCTTGCCGACTAAAAAATTAGATCAGATTATTTACTATGAAAGATATGTCGTAATCGCCCCCGGTATCAAAGAAGAGGACAGTATTAACCGCCTTGATTTCTTGACTGAGGAAGAGTACCTAGATATTGTTGACAAACTACCACGTGAGAATCAGTTATTGGATGATGCTGATCCAAAGAAGTTTATTGCGAAAATGGGTGCGGATGCACTAGAGATGCTATTAAGCCGCGTGAAGCTGGATGAACTTTCATATGAACTTCGTAATCAAGCCGCAACAGATACTTCTCAACAGCGTAAAGCCGAGGCGTTAAAGCGTTTGAAGGTGGTTGAGGCTTTCCGTGAAGCGAACACTCGGGTTGAGAATCGTCCGCAGTGGATGACCATTAAAATGGTTCCCGTAATACCACCAGAGTTGCGCCCATTGGTGCCATTGGATGGTGGTCGTTTTGCAACTTCTGATTTGAATGATTTGTATAGACGTGTGATTATTCGCAACAATCGTCTAAAGAGATTGATAGATATCAAAGCGCCTGAAGTAATTCTTCGCAATGAGAAACGCATGCTTCAAGAAGCTGTCGATTCATTGTTTGATAATTCGCGGAAAGTAAATGCTGTTCGTTCTGATGGAAACCGTGCGTTGAAGTCGTTGAGCGATATGCTAAAAGGTAAGCAAGGACGTTTCCGTCAAAATCTATTAGGTAAGCGTGTTGACTATTCAGGTCGTTCTGTAATTGTTGTTGGGCCTGAATTGAAATTGCATGAGTGCGGTTTGCCAAAAGATATGGCAGCTGAATTATTTAAGCCATTTATTATTCGCAAGCTGATCGAAAGAGGTATTGTGAAAACGGTGAAGTCTGCAAAGAAAATTGTTGACAGAAAGGATCCGGTCGTTTGGGATATTTTGGAGAACGTATTGAAAGGACATCCTGTATTGCTGAATCGTGCTCCCACCCTACACAGACTTGGAATTCAAGCATTTCAGCCAAAGTTGATCGAAGGAAAAGCAATCCAGTTGCATCCGTTAGTTTGTACGGCTTTTAATGCTGACTTTGACGGTGACCAGATGGCTGTTCATATTCCACTAGGTCAGGAAGCGATCTTGGAAGCTTCTTTATTGATGCTTTCGTCTCACAACATTTTGAACCCTGCGAACGGTGCACCTATTACCGTGCCTTCTCAAGACATGGTGTTGGGTCTATACTATTTGACGAAGGGAAGAAAAGGCGAAAAAGGAGAAGGCAAAACTTTCTATTCTGCCGAAGAGGTGGTGATTGCTTACAACGAGGGTAAACTTTCGAAGCATGCCATTATCAAAGTAAAGGCTAATGTAAAAGATAAAAAGACGGGTACAGTAACGAGAAAAATGATTGAGACTGTAACAGGTCGAGTTATTTTCAATCAAGTGATACCTGAGGAAGTTGGTTTCGTTGATGAGCTCTTAACAAAGAAGAAACTCCAAACCATTATTGCAGACGTATTTAAATATGCAGGTCAGGCAAAGACAGCTAAATTCTTGGATGATATCAAAGAACTTGGTTTCCAAATGGCTTACCGTGGAGGTTTGTCAATGGGGCTAGGTGATGTGAAAGTACCAGCTGAGAAAAAGAAGTTAGTCGAAGAGGCTCAGAAAGAAGTTGATTCTGTTTGGAACAACTATATGATGGGTTTGATCACTGACAACGAGCGTTACAATCAGGTAATCGATATCTGGACCAGAACCAACACGATGTTGACCAATACGCTGATGAAGCAATTGGAAGAAGATCAGCAAGGATTCAACTCCATCTATATGATGATGCACTCTGGTGCTCGTGGATCACGTGAACAGATTCGTCAGTTGGGTGGTATGCGTGGATTGATGGCGAAGCCTCAGAAAAATTTGGCTGGTTCAGTTGGATCGATCATTGAGAATCCAATCTTGTCCAATTTTAAAGAAGGATTGGATGTGTTGGAGTATTTTATTTCTACTCACGGTGCACGTAAAGGTTTGGCCGACACAGCTTTGAAAACGGCTGATGCAGGTTATTTAACGCGTAGGTTGGTAGACGTTGCCAATGACTTGGTTATCACTGAAGACGATTGTGGTACATTGAGAGGCTTGAAAGTTTCAGCCTTGAAAGACAATGAAGATATAGTAGAGCCATTGTCTGAACGTATTGTGGGTCGTGTGACAGTACACGATATCTATGATCCGCTCACGGAGAAATTAATTTGTGCAGGCAACGAAGAAATCACAGACGAGATTGCTAAGCAAATTGAGGAAACCAGTATAGAAGAAGTAGAGATTCGCTCTATCCTCACTTGCGAAACTAAGTTTGGCGGTTGTGCTAAATGCTATGGCCGTAATTTGGCTTCGGGCAAGATGGTGCAAGAGGGCGAAGCAGTGGGTGTGATTGCCGCTCAATCAATTGGTGAGCCCGGTACACAGTTGACACTTCGTACGTTCCACGTAGGTGGTACCGCTTCTAACATTGCCGTAGATGCGAACATCAAAGCAAAATTTGCAGGAACGATTGAATTCGAGGCCATCCGTACAGTTGATACAACTGATAAGGACGAGAATAAAGTGAAAGTAGTGATGGGTCGTACGGGTGAGATTCGCATCCTGGACGATGAGAAGCGTGTGTTGATTGCCAATAACGTTCCTTACGGTGCGTATTTGAAAATAAAGGATGGACAGAAAGTAGAGAAGGGTGCAGAGCTGTGCTATTGGGATCCTTACAATGCGGTCATCCTTTCTGAGTTTGACGGGGAGATCGAATACGAAGCCATCATTGAAGGTATGACTTATAAAGAAGAGTCAGATGAACAGACCGGTCACCGTGAAAAAGTAATTACAGATACACGTGACAAGACGAAAAACCCATCAGTCATTGTAAAAGGAAAGACAGACTCAAAAGGTTATAACATGCCAGTAGGAGCTCACTTAGCAGTTGATGCGGGTGAGAAAATTAAGGCTGGTCAAGTGATGGCCAAGATTCCTCGTACAATGGGTAAGTCTCGCGACATTACCGGAGGTCTTCCACGAGTAACTGAATTGTTTGAGGCACGTAACCCTTCCAATCCGGCTGTTGTGAGTGAGATTGATGGCGTGGTGACGTATGGTGGTATTAAGCGTGGTAATCGCGAAATATTCATCGAATCAAAAGATGGTGTACAAAAGCGCTACTTAGTTCCTTTGAGCAAGCACATTTTGGTGCAGGACAATGACTTTGTGAAAGCGGGTCAGCCACTTTCCGATGGTGCAATCACACCTTCTGATATTTTATCAATAAAAGGCCCGACTGCAGTACAGGAATACCTAGTAAATGAAATTCAAGAGGTATATCGCCTACAAGGTGTGAAGATCAACGATAAACACATTGAGTGTATCGTTAGTCAAATGATGCAGAAAGTAGAGATTATTGATTCAGGAGATACGACTTTCTTGCCTGGCGAATATGTTGATAAGTTTGAATTCCGTGAGGAGAACGACTTGATCTTGGATAAGAAAGTGGTGATGGATTCAGGCGACTCAACAAGATTCAAAGTTGGTCAGATCATTTCGCCACGTGAATTCCGCGATGAAAACTCTTCATTAAAGAGAAAAGATCAGCGAATCGTTGAGGTTCGTGATGCATTGTCGGCTGTATCTCGTCCAACGTTGCAAGGTATTACCCAAGCATCTTTGAAAACAGAGAGCTGGTTGTCGGCTGCTTCTTTCCAAGAGACCACCAAAGTATTGAGTGAAGCTGCCATCCGTGGTAAGGCTGATCAATTGATGGGCTTGAAGGAAAACGTGATTGTAGGACATTTGATCCCGGCAGGTACTGGACAACGCAGGTTCAATGACATGATTGTTGGATCTGAAGAAGACTACCAGCGAATGATCGATGCACCTGAACGGAAGGTGAAAGAGTTGCAAGACTAATTCTTCTGATTTGAAAATTTGAAGATGAAATAATTTGAAAATGTGCGGATGGTAAAACATTCGCACTTTTCATTTAAGAAGTACCCAAATTCTCTTTTTTTAATTGTTGAAGTACGGTTCAAATCCACTTTCAAATTTTCAAATCATCTAATTTTCAAACTGAACTATGGCAGACGACAAAAACATCCCTCCCCAGAATCAGATCAATATCGAGCTATCCGAAGAGATTGCGGAAGGTATTTATTCAAATCTCGCAATGATCGCTCACTCCAATAGCGAATTCGTGATAGATTTCATTAGGCTAATGCCAGGCGTTCCAAAAGCAAAGGTCAAATCACGCATTGTGATTACCCCTGAACATGCGAAACGCCTATTGGCTGCCTTGAAGGATAACATTAGCAAATACGAAGCAACATTTGGCCCCATAAAGCAAACCAATGACCTTCCTACTTTCCCAATGAATTTTGGAGGTACAATGGGCGAAGCATAGTTGGTTTTTAGCCCTTTTTAGGGCTTCAAAATGGCCAAAAAATGCTCGTTCCGCAAAATTTCTTTACTCCAAAATTTTGCATCCTTCCAAATTTAAATACCTTTGCAGTCCTTATTTTTAAAGGTTTTAAAAGAAAACATAAATGCCTACCATTCAGCAACTTGTGAGAAAAGGACGGACAAAATTGACTTTTAAGTCAAAGTCTCCAGCCCTTGATTCATCGCCTCAGCGTAGGGGCGTGTGTACTCGTGTGTACACAACCACCCCAAAAAAGCCTAATTCTGCTATGAGAAAGGTTGCCCGTGTGCGCCTGACGAACCAGAAAGAAGTAAACGCTTACATCATGGGCGAAGGCCATAACCTTCAAGAACACTCTATCGTGCTAGTGCGCGGTGGCCGTGTGAAGGATCTACCCGGTGTGAGATATCATATCGTACGTGGAGCCCTTGATACAGCAGGTGTTAGCGGACGCAAGCAAAGCCGTTCGAAATATGGTGCAAAACGTCCTAAGGCAGGGGCAGCAGCTCCGGCAGCTAAAGGGGCACCGGCAAAAAAGAAATAAAGCATTCAAAATAGTTAGCCATGAGAAAGTCAAAACCAAAGAAAAGATACCTTCTTCCTGATCCTAAGTTCAACGATACGTTGGTCACCAAGTTCGTGAACTATATGATGAACGATGGCAAGAAAAGTATTGCTTACAATATTTTCTATGATGCCATTGAGCAAGTAGAGAAAAAAGCGGCCGGTGAGAATGGCCTAGAGGTATGGAAGCGTGCCATGAGCAATGTAACGCCAGGTGTAGAAGTGAAAAGCCGTAGGGTTGGTGGTGCTACTTTTCAAGTGCCCGTAGAAATTCGCCCTGAGCGCAAGATCAATTTGAGCATCAAATGGTTGATTGACTATGCGCGGGCTCGCGGTGAAAAAACGATGATGGATAGGCTGGCGGGAGAAATCCTAGCTGCATCCAAAGGTGAAGGTGCTGCAATCAAGAAAAAAGACGACACGCACCGCATGGCAGAAGCGAACAAAGCATTCTCTCATTTCAGATTTTAATTAAATCCTCAATCATAACTCTTAATTCTAACATCTTTCATGGCAAGGGATTTAAAGTACACGAGAAACATAGGTATCGCAGCACACATTGATGCTGGAAAAACTACGACTACTGAACGTATTCTATACTATGCTGGTGTAAACCACAAGATTGGCGAAGTGCATGATGGTGCGGCCACCATGGACTGGATGGCGCAAGAGCAAGAGCGGGGTATTACTATCACTTCGGCTGCAACTACCGTTTATTGGAAATACAAGGCAAACGACTACCACGTAAACATTATCGATACTCCTGGTCACGTTGACTTTACAGTTGAAGTAAATCGTTCATTGCGTGTATTGGATGGTCTTGTTTTCTTGTTTAGCTCTGTTGATGGTGTAGAACCACAATCGGAAACGAACTGGCGCTTGGCTGATAATTACAAAGTGGCTCGTATCGGATTCGTAAATAAAATGGATCGTTCCGGTGCTGACTTCTTAGATGTTTGTAAGCAAGTAAAAGAGAAACTAGGTAGCAAGGCAGTTGCATTGCAACTACCAATCGGAGCAGAAGATAACTTTAGAGGTGTTGTTGACTTAGTGGGTAACAAGGGGATCATCTGGAATGAAGATGACAAGGGAATGACTTTCAAAGAAATCCCTATCCCTGAGGATATGATTGAAGATGCCAAAGAATACCGCGAGAAGTTGTTGGAGGCTGTGGCAGAAGTGGATGAAACATTGATTGAGAAGTATTTTGTTGATCCTAATTCTATCTCAGAAAAGGAAATTCTAAAAGCATTGCGTGAAGCAACTATCAGCATGAAAATTGTGCCGATGGTGTGCGGTTCTTCTTTCAAAAACAAAGGAGTGCAAACCATGCTTGATTATGTAATGGAATTGTTGCCTTCACCGTTGGATAAGGATGAAATCGTTGGAACAGATCCTGATACGGATTTGCCAGTGATCATCAAGCCAGATGAGAAAGAGCCATTCGTTGCATTGGCTTTCAAAATTGCTACGGATCCATTTGTAGGTCGCTTGTGTTTTATACGCGCGTACTCTGGCGTATTGGAATCTGGTTCTTACGTTTACAACACTCGTACCGAATCAAAAGAAAGGATTTCACGCGTGTTCCAAATGCACGCCAACAAACAAAACCAAATAGATAGACTTCCTGTAGGAGATATTGGTGCGGTGGTTGGATTTAAAGATATCAAAACAGGAGATACGCTGTGCGATGAAAAACGCAAAGTGATATTAGAGTCAATGGTATTCCCTGAACCAGTTATTGGTTATGCGATCGAGCCTAAGAAGCAAGTGGATGCCGATAAGTTGGGTATGGCTATCGCTAAGTTGGTTGAAGAAGATCCAACATTGCGCGTTAATACTGATCACGAAACAGGCCAGGTTATCCTTCGTGGAATGGGTGAGCTACACTTGGAGATTATCATCGACCGCTTGAAGCGTGAATTCAAAGTTGAGATCAACCAAGGTGCGCCTCAGGTTGCCTACAAAGAAGCACTCACGAAATCAATTGAGCACAAAGAGGTTTATAAGAAGCAGACTGGTGGTCGTGGTAAATTTGCCGATATCGTATTCGAAATCGGGCCGCGCGAGCTGGGACCTGAAGATAAGCCAGGTCTTGAGTTTGAGAATGACATCGTGGGTGGTGTAATTCCTCGTGAATTTATTCCATCGATACAGAAAGGATTTGAGCTATCAATGGTAAATGGTCCTTTGGCAGGTTACCCAATTGACTCCATGAAGGTTCGTTTGTACCATGGTTCTTTCCATGATGTTGACTCTGATTCATTGTCATTTGAATTGGCTGCTCGTATCGGTTTTAGGGAGGCCGCTCGCAAATGTGCTCCCCAGTTATTAGAACCGATCATGGGTGTGGAAGTAATTTCTCCAGATGAGTACACAGGTTCCGTTACGGGCGATTTGAACAGGAGGAGAGGTATCATGAAAGGAATGGATACAAGAGGTGGTGCCCAAGTAATTAAGGCTGACGTGCCATTGTCAGAGTTGTTTGGTTATGTTACAGACTTGAGAACAATCACTTCAGGTCGTGCATCCGCTAACTTAACATTCGCACACTATGCACCCGTACCTAGAGCACTAGCTGAAAAAGTAATTGAACAAGTAAAAGGCGCTGTTGCCAAATAAATATCTAAAAGACGTTTAGATCATGAGCCAAAAAATTAGAATCAAATTGAAATCGTACGATCACAACTTGGTTGACAAGTCATCTGAGAAAATCGTGCGCGCGGTAAAAGCAACAGGTGCTGTCGTAAGCGGACCTATTCCCCTTCCTACAGAGAAAGAGAAGTTCACAGTACTTCGCTCTCCTCACGTAAATAAGAAAGCACGTGAGCAATTTCAATTGTGTACGTATAAGCGTGTAGTAGATATCTACTCTAGCAGCACTAAGACAATCGATGCGCTGATGAAGTTGGAATTGCCTTCTGGCGTAGATGTTATCATCAAATAAGATTTAGAAATAATTTATAGGAAACATCCTGATTTATAGTCAGGATGTTTTTTTTGTACCCAATAGAACCTTGACATGGCTTTACTAGAGAAATCGTTGATTGTTAAAAAGTCCACATTGCCGGGGGCAGGCCGTGGGTTGTTCACAAAAATTGCAATTGCCAAAGGAACGCGAATTGTTGAATACAAGGGCAAGTTGGTTACATGGAAAGAAGTAGAGAAAATGGCAGACGACCGCAACGGCTATGTTTTTTTCTTTAACAGTAAGAATTGCATCGATGCGTGGCAAACAAAAAAGTCCGTAGCCCATTTTGCAAATGATGCAATGGGTATAGCCAGAGTGGAGGGCGTCCGCAACAACTCCGAATATGTGACTGAAAAGAAGCGATGCTACATTGAGGCTTCGAAAGATATCCCGGCAGGCGCTGAAATCTTAGTGGGCTATGGTGCAGAATACTGGCAAGTGATCCGTTACAATATTCGTCTAGAACAAAAGAACCGTGAGAAGGAAGGGAAGAAAGCAACAGGAAAAGAGTTGCCGCATCACAGTGCATCTAAACGCAAAAAGAAGTAACTACTTGACGCGGGGATATTGTATCGTTCGCGGTGCAATCCTGACAGAAGTGAGTGATTAATTCTTTACCATCTTTGCCTTATCGATCGACTCGTTCATTAGTTCTTTTACCTTCTTAATTCTTTCCATTTCAGATTCCAAGTAAGCCCTGGCTTTTTCCTGATCAGCGGAATCCGGTAAGGGACTGAATTCATGCATCCAGTCCATCATGGATTGATCAGCCGAGTCTAATTGAGCAATGACCAATTCTAGTTCTTGTTTCTCTTCACCCGGCAGTTCTGGACTACTCGCCAATTTTTCTTGAAGTTCTTTTTTTAGTTTGTAGATGTCCTCAGACCGCGGCATTATTTCATCATGGATGTCCATCACTTGATCATACAGTGCTTGGTTGGGGTTATCTCCAGAAGTACTCATTTCATGATCTCGTTCGTCATGTTTTGCAGCGTGAGTACAACCGACCACCACGACTACAAGCAGGAAAAGTAGGCTATTTATGTTTTTCATAATTTGGACCTGAGGCTTAATTGATAAAGATAGCTGATTTGAAACTATACCTCAAGGAGTTTTCGCTAACTAACAGGGGTTAGCTTTCTCGTTTTTTGGTAAAATTAGTAGCATCTTTTTGGTGAATCCATATTTTTGTTATTTCTTCGTTCTACTGATTTAGAAAATGAACACGCAGCGATTTTATTTTAGCTTTTATTTTTATCCAGCCCTGCCGGGACTAGATGGAGAATCGCTTTGTTGAAAACATAAAACAAAAGAAACTCAGAAAAGTCCCGGTCTAAGCCGGGACTTTTCTTTTTATAAAGATTGAATGAGCAAAAAGAGAAAATTGAAAGTAGCCATACAGGGCATTGCCACTAGTTTTCACGAGGTGGCAGCGCAAACCTATTTTGGAGATTCGATTGAGTCTGTTGAATGTCTATCGTTTCATGCCCTGTGTGAATCATTGAAAAAGGCAGAGGCCGATTTTGCCGTGATGGCGATAGAAAATTCGATAGCAGGCAGTATCCTTCCCAATTATTTCCTTCTGCAGGAATATCATTTCTCAATTATCGGGGAAGTTTATCTGCCTATCCATATGCACTTACTGGCTTTGCCGGGCGTTAAGATGTCAGACATTAGAAGCGTTGAGTCTCACCCAATGGCCATCAGGCAGTGTAATGATTTCTTGTTTCGGCTAAAGAATGTAGAGATCAGAGAGAGTGATGATACGGCCGTGTCAGCTAGGAAAGTAAAGGAAAATAAACTGACCAATACCGCAGCGATTGCCAACGAACACGCGGCAAAAAAATTCGGATTGCAAATTCTGGAAAAGAGAATAGAAACAAACAAGAAGAATTTTACACGCTTTTTGATTCTTGCTAAGGGGAGACAGACGGCACATGATAGTAACAAAGCTTCCCTTTGTTTTGAAGTTGCCAATGAGGTTGGAAGTCTGGCCGAAGCATTAATGACGTTGAAGAATAATCTTATCAATCTTACAAAGATCCAATCAATACCTATTGTGGGTAAGCCGAGTGAGTACTCCATTCATATTGATATAGAGTGGACGAAAAGAAGGAACTACGATAACGCTATGCAGGAGATGCTAAGGCAAGTAAGGAACTTAAACGTATTGGGTGAATACAAGAGAGCAAAAATTGAGTACAAGTAGAAAGTAGAATTCTGAATTTAGAATATTGAAAATGGTTGAATTTGCTAATAGAATTAAGAACGTAGAAGAGTACTACTTCAGCAGAAAACTGGCAGAAGTAAGAAGTATCGATACGCCTGAGTGGCGCGTAATCAATCTTGGGATTGGTAGCCCCGATCAGATGCCAGCTGCTAACACAATTGATGCATTAGTCGTTTCAGCAAAGAATCCGGCTAACCATGGGTATCAGAACTACAAGGGAATACCTCAACTACGAAAAGCTATTGCCGATTTTTATGTTGGCACCTATGGCGTTTCTTTAAATATAGAATCGGAGATACTTCCGTTGATGGGATCGAAGGAGGGAATTCTTCATACGATGATGGCTTTCGTAAATGAAGGAGATGAGGTGTTGATCCCTGATCCCGGGTATCCGACCTATGCATCAGTCGCAAAGTTGGTAGGTGCGAAGGCAGTTACCTATGAAATGAGGGAGGAAAAAAATTGGCAAATTGATATTGGTGCTCTTCGAAAGAAAGATCTTTCTAACGTGAAAGTAATGTGGGTCAACTTTCCGCATATGCCCACAGGAATCATAGCTTCTCGGGAAGAGTTGAAAGAGCTAGTCGATCTGGCAAGAGCAAATAGTTTTTTAATCGTCAACGACAATCCTTATTCACTCATTTTGAATGAGCATCCTCTGTCAATACTGAGTATAGAAGGTGCTGATGAGGTGGCGCTTGAACTTAACTCCTTGAGCAAATCGCATAACATGGCAGGCTGGCGAATCGGTTGGGTAGCCGGTAACGCCCACTATGTTGATGCAGTACTCCGTGTAAAAAGCAATATGGACTCTGGCATGTTTTTAGGATTGCAACATGCTGCCGTGGAGGCACTGCAAAGTGGCAAAGAATGGTTCACCAATTTGAATGGGATGTACCAAAAAAGAAAGAACGCGGCATACAAAATATTAGATGTGCTGGGATGTAGCTACTCCACAGAGCAATCTGGACTGTTTGTATGGGCAAAGGCCCCAGTTGCTGTGAATGATGTGGAGAAATGGATTGATGAGATACTCTATGGAACACATGTCTTCATAACACCCGGATTTATTTTTGGTGAAACAGGTAGAAGGCATATACGGATTTCACTCTGCGCAACAGAGGAAAAGCTAAACGAGGCGTGTAACCGAATTCAAGAATTTGTTGATTCTAAAGTCGTACAACCGCAATCTATCTAAAATGAAAATTGCAATAGTTGGATTAGGTTTGATTGGAGGATCTTTGGCCATCGACTTGAGGAGTAAAAAAGTTGCCACAAGATTGATTGGTGTGGACTTTAATGAAGAACACTCGAAAAAAGCGAAGGAACTAGGGCTGGTCGATGAGATTCTTCAAGAAGACAGAGCATTTGCGGAATCAGATGTGGTGATATTGGCTATTCCTGTCAACACCATTGGCACGCTCTTGCCCTCCATCCTTGATCGCATAGCAAAAAATACAGTGGTGATAGATACTGGCTCTACGAAGAGTATGATCTGTAAGTCGGTTAGCCGACACAGCAGACGTACGCAATTTGTCGCTGCGCACCCCATCTCAGGAACAGAAAACTCTGGACCGACAGCTGCTTTACAAGGATTGTTCGAGGGAAAGACAAATATCATTTGCGAAAAAGAACAATCTTCTGAGTCATCTTTGACTGTGGCCAAAATGATTTTTGATAGTGTAGGAATGAATACGATATTCATGGAGCCGGACGAACATGATAAACACGTGGCTTATGTCTCCCATCTCTCGCACGTTAGTTCTTTTTTGTTGGGACAAACTGTACTAGACATAGAGAAAGATGAAAAGAATATTTTTGATTTAGCGGGTAGTGGTTTTGCATCCACCGTAAGGTTGGCAAAAAGTTCTCCGGCTATGTGGGCACCTATCTTCGAGCAGAATTCGGAATATTTAAGCCAAGCGTTGTTAGAATACATCATGCACTTGCAAAAATTCCATTATCACTTGATGAAGAAGGATACAAAAGAATTGGTTAAAACGTTGACCAATGCGAATGAGATTAGGAGAGTGTTGGATAAAAAGTAGAATTTTAAAGTAAAAAAGTTATGTGGAATTTTCAAAGTTAGGCGATAGGGCAATGCGGAAATCAGCGGAAAACAAAACTGGAGAAACCAGACCAATAGGTAGGAAGCCACACCAAAAAAAATAGAACTAGAAAAAATAGAAGTAGGAAAAGTAAAACGAATTTTAAATCTTGAATCTTTAATTTTAGACTAGCATGAAAAAGGGATTAGAACTTGAATCAATTGCGGAATGGTTGGGGGTAAAAAAGCCGATCATTATCAGTGGGCCTTGCAGTGCTGAGACGGAAGAGCAGATGGTGGAGACTGCGAAACAAATTGCGGCAACGGGAAAGGTGCATGCACTTCGTGCGGGCATTTGGAAACCTCGTACAAGACCAGGTCAGTATGAAGGCGCTGGAGATGTTGGCTTAAACTGGCTGATTACTGCAAAAAAGGAGACGGGGCTCCCCGTAACCACGGAAGTCGCCAATGCAGCACACGTTGAAGCAGCGCTGAAAGCCGGGGTGGATATATTGTGGGTGGGTGCGCGCACCACAGTCAATCCTTTTTCGGTACAAGAGATTGCTGATTGTTTGAAAGGTGTTGATATCCCCGTGATGGTAAAGAATCCAGTTAATCCTGATCTTGAGTTGTGGATAGGTGCGCTGGAGCGATTGAATAAGGCGGGTATTAAGAAGATGGCAGCCATTCATCGTGGTTTTTCGTCTTTTGAAAAAGGTCCATTCCGCAACTTGCCGATGTGGGATTTGGCCATCGAATTGAAAACGAGATTTCCTGAATTGGAAATGATCTGCGATCCAAGTCACATCTCGGGCAATCGAGAATTGATCGCCTTTGTTTCACAAAAGGCACTTGATTTGGATATGTCCGGCTTGATGATTGAAAGTCATATTAACCCAGATGCTGCATGGAGTGATGCGAAGCAACAAGTGACACCAGCTGTGTTGGGTAAAATATTGTCTGAGTTGGTTGTACGCACTGCGTCAAGTGAAAGCAAAACGTTCAAGGATACACTGAGCGTGTTGCGCGAGCAGATTGACCAGCTCGATGACGAAATCATGCAAAAGATGGCATCACGCATGAAAATTTCAGAGAAGATCGGTCATTACAAGAAAGACAACAACGTTACTATTTTGCAAGTGAACCGTTGGGAGGAAATCATCAAAACGCGCGTGTCGCTTGGGAAAGCGATGGGTTTGGAAGAAGGTTTCATGCGAGATTTGCTGCGCTTAGTTCACCATGAGTCAATACAAGTTCAAACGAAGGTGATGAACCAGATTGAAGAAAGAGTATAATCAATGGAACTGCAATTCAAGATTCAACATTCAAGGTTCAAAGTTTTACTTTGCTGCTTTTTTTTGTTCGCTCCTTCATTGATGCTTTCGCAGGATGTCGATAAGAATTACCTGTTAGGTCAATTTGATGAAGCTAAAGATTTACGCTTTGTAAAGCTGGGCGATGATTTCGCCAGGGGAAGTGCGCCAGGGAAATATTTGCGCAAAGAGGCATACGAAGCCCTTGTGAAGATGGCTTCCGCAGCCAAGCAGGATGGGATATCACTTTTCATTATCTCCGCCACCCGAAATTTTGAAGCGCAGAAACGTATTTGGGAAAATAAATGGGAAGGTCGTACACTGGTCGAGGGGCAAAACCTAACCGAGGTTGCAGATGTAGAGAAAAGAGCTAAGCTTATTTTGTTGTATAGCTCCATGCCTGGTACTTCTCGGCACCATTGGGGAACTGACATGGACTTAAATTCATTGGAGAATTCGTATTTCGATTCGGGAGAAGGATTGAAAATTTATCAATGGCTGACTACACACGCGGCAAAGTTTGGTTTTTGTCAGCCCTATACATCGAAAGCAGCAGGTCGCACAGGGTATGAGGAGGAGAAATGGCACTGGTCGTATTGGCCACTTTCAAAAGAATTGTTGAGTGCATATGTAAAATCAGTCCGCTATTCAGACATCAAAGGTTTTGAGGGAAGTAAAACGGCAAAATCCATTAATGCGATCGAAAAATATGTCCAAGGCATTGGTTGTAAGTAAGTTTTTCATGGACACTTTTTGTAAGGCAAAAAAATACAAGACCACCGTTTCTTATTTGAAGGAATCGGCAAGCTGCATTGGTATTCTATTTCTCCTTGGTGTTTTCATTAGTTCATGTGCGCAAAGCCCAAAACATAAATTTGATTTAATTATTAGAAACGGAACCATTTATGATGGATCAGGGGCAAAACCGTATAGAGGGGATGTGGCTATTCAGGCCGATACATTGGCGGCCATTGGAGATTTATCAGGTGCCACCGGGAAAGAAGAGATAGATATAAACGGACTTGCTGTGTCACCCGGATTTATTAACATGTTAAGTTGGGCAGACGGTTCTTTGCTAAAAGATGGTCGTTCCATGAGCGATATCAAGCAAGGAGTGACGCTTGAGGTTTTTGGAGAAGGATGGAGCCCTGGTCCGCGAAAGAAGACTAGCAGCAAAGACACGTTGTGGAGTTCATTAGGTGAATACTTTGATGTGTTAAAAAGGAAGGGCGTTAGCCCGAACTTCGCTTCTTTTGTTGGTGCCACTTCTGTTAGAAACATCGTGCTTGGGCTAAATAACAAAAAACCGAATCGGGACGAGTTACACCAAATGAAAGAACTAGTTCGTGCTTCGATGAAGGAGGGGGCGATGGGCCTGGGCACGTCATTGATTTATGCGCCCGCTGACTATGCATCTACAGAAGAGCTTATCGAATTGAGTAAGGTTGTTGCTGAATACCAAGGCATGTATATCACTCATATGCGCAGTGAAAGCGATAAAATTCTTCCTGCGATGAATGAAGTTTTTCGAATTGCAAAGGAAGCAAACTTGCCGGCAGAGATTTATCATCTAAAGATTAACAATACTTGGAATTGGAATAAGATTGATACGGTGCTCGCTAAAATTGATAGCGCACAGAAGGCAGGGTTAACGATAACAGCAAACATGTACACCTATAACGCTAGTGGAACGAGTATTACAGCCAGGTTGCCTACTTGGGTGCAGGAAGGCGGGTTGCGTGATATGAGAAAGAGACTTCGAAATCCTACTATGCGTAGGCGCTTGTTGCTCGAAATGGAACAAGGCATACCTAGCCGTAATTCGGACCCCAAAGATGTAATGCTGATGGGTTTTCGAACTGACTCTTTGAATAATCTCTATAAGGCAAAAAGATTGAGTGAGGTGGCAAGCCTTCACGGCAAGAGCGCCAATGAGACGATTTTGGATTTGTTAGTAGCCGACAAATCAAGTATCCCTTGTATTTTCTTTTTAATTTCAGAAGACAACATCAAGAAAATGCTGCCACTACCATATGTGAGCATTTGTTCGGATGCTGGTTCTATCGCAGATGAAGCACCCTTCAACGAAAGCGGCACGCATCCAAGAGCGTACGGAAGTTTTGCAAGATTGCTTTCGACTTACTCCCGAAAAGAAAAATTGATCACTACAGAAGAAGCAATTAGAAAAATGACTTCACTTCCGGCACGCAACCTGAAGATAAAACAACGTGGACTTTTGAGAGTAGGTTATTTTGCAGATGTAGTTGTTTTTGATCCACCAAAGATCGAAGACCATGCAACCTTTGAAGATCCCCATCAATATGCGACTGGCGTGTCACATGTTTTTGTGAACGGGCAACAGGTACTAAAGGATGGCGACCACACTGGAAAGAAACCGGGCCGTTTGGTAGTTGGGCCGGGGTTTGAAGGCAAGGCCAATCGATAGTACTCAATTTTGATGTGGGAGTCTGGTGTTAAATGATTACCTTTGACGCTCGATCCTCCCAATTCCCGTAAAAAGCCGTTTTCAACGGTGCGTTCACCAGTCGGTGGACAGGTTAGTCAAAGAGGCTTTAAGTAAACAGTCGTCTCTCATATCAAAAATCAGTATGTCATTTGAAAAATTAAGTCTTATTGAGCCAATACTTCGGGCTTTAAAAACAGAAGGTTACACAACACCCACACCCATTCAAGAACAGGCCATTCCAATCTTATTAGAGCGCAAGGATTTACTCGGATGCGCTCAAACGGGCACAGGAAAAACGGCTGCCTTTGCTATTCCAATTTTGCAGCTGTTGCACCAAGATGAATTGTATAAGGCCAGCGTAGGCATCAGCACATTGATCTTGACGCCAACCCGCGAATTGGCCATTCAGATTGGCGAAAGCTTTGCGGCTTATGGCCGACATTTGAAATTGAAACACACCGTCATCTTTGGAGGCGTTTCTCAAAAATCGCAGACAGATGCATTACGTGCAGGCGTCAATATCCTGATAGCTACACCTGGCCGGTTACTTGATCTAATGAATCAGCGCTTCGTCAAGTTGGATCATATCAAAATATTTGTGCTGGATGAGGCAGACCGTATGCTAGACATGGGATTCATACATGATGTAAAAAAGGTAATTGCGAAACTGCCACCTAAGAGGCAGACGTTGTTCTTTTCTGCTACCATGCCAAAAGAAATTTCAGCGTTGGCAAATTCAATTCTTACACATCCAGTACGTGTAGAAGTAACTCCAGTCTCTTCAACGGCCAATACCATACAGCAATCGTTGTACTTTGTCGACAAGAAAAATAAGAAATCACTTTTGTTGCATCTGTTGAAAGATGAATCGATTATTACCGCTTTGGTATTTACCCGTACCAAGCACGGTGCAGATAAAGTAACAACGGATTTGAATAAAGCGGGTGTTCACGCTGAAGCCATCCACGGGAATAAATCTCAAAATGCTCGTCAGCGTGCATTGAGCAATTTTAAGCTGCAGAAAACCCGTGTGTTGGTTGCTACTGATATTGCGGCACGCGGTATTGACGTAGATGAACTTTCAACGGTGATCAATTTTGAATTGCCCAATATTCCTGAAACGTACGTGCACAGGATTGGCCGTACTGGCCGCGCAGGATTAAGTGGCAAATCCATTTCGTTCTGTGATTTTGAAGAAAGAGAATTCCTTCGCGACATTCAGAAGTTAATAGGAAAGCCCATCCCTGTAACTGATGGTCATCCCTTTCCCATGACCGCCACTAGCGGAGATGCGGATAAGCCCAAAGAAGCCCCTCGTCACAATCAACAGCGTAGAAATGGCTCAAGGCCTTCTTCTTCTCCAAGTTCTTCTGCACACGCAGGCAAGAGTTGGGGAGGCAGACAGAGACGACCCAATTGATTCCAAAAGCTTTTATCCGAATTTCAGTTCATTGACTTGAATAAAGGGTGCTAGGTATTCGTCTATTTCAACGTAAAAGGGCTCGTTGGTTAAATGTGTTACGGCTCGGTGGAGTACCATCTGCACCACATTAGTGTATTTGTCCAAATCCACATTAGCTTTTTTCAAATCAAGCAATTGGTCTTTTACTGACTCAACCATTTTTCGGGTCGGTTTTACATTGAATTTGTAAATAATATAGGTGGGCAGATCGCTAATCATCCGAGTGATGATTAACTCTCGATGCTCTTTTAGTATTTCTCGCAGTTGCAGTAGAAGTACATCCGGGTTGGTGTCAATGAGTTGCTTCGTGCCCAGCAGGGCAGATTTTATTGTTTTCATAGGGGTATTAGTGTTTAAGCCGCAAAATGCAATTGAGTAGTTAAGTTCATCCGGATGCTCTCATCGATCTCCAAAAAAAAGTAGTCGTTTTTGATCTTGATTTCGTCCTTCCGCTTCAACTCTTTCAGCAGTGGCTGATAGTATTCCAGATCTACGTCTTTACTTTTCAGTTGATCGATCTTTTGCGCAATTTCTATCAGCTCATTTCGACTTGGTTGCACGCGAAATTTGAATTCCATGTAGGTGCCTAGGTCCGTTAATATCCGGTTCACCAATGCGTCACGATGCTGGTTAAAAATCGCACGGATTTGAAACAATTGAATATTTGCTTCTCTAGCTCGCACTACCCTCGCCCCAATAAGTCCCGATTTGATGATTTTCATGTGTTTATTATTTTTTTATTAAAGTCACATGGAATGGCCTAACTAAAATTTTCGTTCGCGAAAAGCATTTGAATGGCCATTTCATAATAGGTCTCTTTTTGAATACTCAAATATAAATACTAAAAATATTAGTTTTATTAATACTAATAAAATTAGTTTTAATCTTTGAAATTGAGTTAAAAAGCGTATTTTTAGGTTACCTTGGCCCAATTGTTGGTGGATTTTAATTAGTTTAGACTCCGTGAAAAGAACAATTAGTCTATACGGCTTAGCTTTAGCTCTCTTCGTTTCTGGGCTCAAGTTTTTGGAATATCGATTCTTTGTTCGCGATCTCTCCATTGAATTTTACATAAGTATCATCGTAATGTCATTTACGGGATTGGGCATTTGGATTGGCCTTCGACTCACCAGGAAAAAATTCGTTTTTGTTGGGGTTGATTTTGCCCTGGATGCGGAAGCTCTCCAAAGATTAGATATTACCAAACGAGAGTATGAAGTATTGGAGTTGATTGCTCAGGGTCTGTCCAACAAGGAAATAGCCGATAAATTATTTGTTTCATTGAACACGATCAAGACGCATTCATCGAATCTATTTCTAAAACTGGAGGTGAGCCGAAGAACACAAGCTGTTCAAAAAGCCAAAAACTTGAGGCTAATACCCTAAACTTTTGGGTGATTTCTCCTATTTTTAGTTAAATCATCCTTTTGGGTGATGCTTTTCTCCTTGTCAGTTTGCTGTTTTGAGAGAAAATTAAAGATGATATGAAATGGCTATTACGATGCACCACACCCAACGGTCTGATCTTGGACATTCAATGTGACCTTAGGAAAATAAATAGTAACACATGAAAAGGATAATTCTTGTCTATGGATTGATAGCCGGAACCATTGTTGGTTCAATGTTTTTTATCACGATGCCCCTATATGAAAAGGGAATCCTGACTATGGAGAATGGCGAGTTGGTGGGCTACTCCACCATGATTGTCGCACTTTCGCTTATTTTCTTTGGTATTAAATCTTACCGCGACAATCATTTAGCGGGGTCGATCACTTTTGGAAGCGCGCTGAAAGTAGGCCTCTTGATTACTTTGATAGCCTCGCTTATTTATGCGATCACCTGGGAGGTAATCTACAATACCATGACGGATTTTGTTACAGAGATGGGAGATAAGTATTTTGAAAAGTTGAGGGCTGAAGGCACTACTCAAGCGAAGATAGATGAATACAAGGCAATATATGAAAACCCGTTTATTCGATTCGCGATGACGCTGATGGAAATTGCTCCAGTTGGGATTTTGATCTCACTGCTTTCAGCGGGACTGCTGCGGATGAGGGGATTTCTGCCTCCATCATCGAATAACTAACAACGACCAACTACTAACGATTTTATATGCAATCCAAAGCTAAAACAGTTCCGGAATACATCGATTCTCTTCCACCGGAAAGAAAGCAGGCAATCAGCGCCATTCGAAAAGTCATTCTCAAGAATTTGCCCAAAGGATTTCAAGAAGAAATGAACTATGGGATGATTGGCTATGTGGTGCCACACAAGATCTATCCAGATGGTTATCATTGCGATCCTACACTTCCATTGCCCTTCTTGGGCCTAGCATCACAAAGGAATTTTATTGCCATCTATCATATGGGCATTTATGCGCAGCCGAAATTGTTAGAGTGGTTTCAGGATGAATGTAGAGTCCATTCAACGAAAAAACTAGATATGGGTAAATCATGCATTCGATTTAAAAAACCAGAAGATGTGCCCTTGGATTTGATCGGTGAACTGGTTACAAAGATGACGCCCCAGCAATGGATTGGTATTTATGAGAAAGCATTTAAAAATAAAAAATGAGCCAAACTGGGTTTGAACAAACAACAGGAAATAAATGAGTGAAGATAAATTAAGAAACAATGAAAAAGACAACTCTACTAGCACTGGGCCTTATTGCCGCAATTGTATTTGGACTCTACATCAATCCAATAATAGCCAAACAAAAAGATACTATGAAATTAGGAGCATTTTCTGTAAGCCTTAGTGTCAAGGACATTAAGGCTTCAAAACAATTTTATGAGAACCTGGGCTTTAGCGTTTTTGGAGGCGCCCTTGAAAAAAACTACTTAATTATGAAGAATGGAAATTCGTTGATTGGGTTGTTTCAAGGAATGTTTCAAGGCAACATTTTAACGTTTAATCCAGGCTGGGATGAGAATGCCAAAAATATTGACACGTTTGATGATGTAAGAGAGATTCAGCGTCAGCTAAAAAATAACGGACTAAAGATTAATAATGAAGCAGACGAAAAAACAGTTGGACCTGCAAGCTTTATGGTCACCGACCCAGACGGGAATGTGGTTCTATTTGATCAACATCGCTAGTTCAATTTTTAGTCAATAAAATAACAAAAACATAATGAAGCGTGTAACTGGCTTAGGCGGTGTGTTTTTTAAAACCACAGACCCTAAAAAAACAAAAGACTGGTATGGAAAACATTTAGGCCTGCCCGTAGACGACTATGGTGCATCTTTCAAATGGATTGATCCCAATAACAAAGACGCCAAAGAGCCTGCCGTCACTGCATGGAGTCCCTTTGCTGCCGACACGAAATATTTTCAGCCAAGTGAAAAACAATTTATGTTCAACTATCGCGTAGAGAACTTAGTTGAGTTACTCAAGGTACTTAAGGACGAGGGCGTTGAGATTGTAGGAGAAATACAAGATTACCCATATGGTAAATTTGGTTGGATTATGGACCCCGATGGAAACAAGATTGAATTGTGGGAGCCGAAAGATGAGGGGTTTTAGTTTTCTGCAATCATTAAAGAAAGTTAAATTGCAGTTCATTTTTTCCCAATGAAAAACATTGCTTTCATTTTCATTTTTTTTCTGAATTATCAATCGGCCGGTGCCCAAGAGCGAGAGGTAACCGGGCGCTTAGTTGATAGTGAAACACTGAAGCCAATCGGATTGGCAAGTGTAATTGTTCCTGGAACCTATCTTGAAGCTGTTACTAATGCAGGCGGTTATTTTAGATTGAAAGTTCAATTAGTTCATGAGAATATTATTGTATCTAGAATTGGGTACAAAACCAGTGTAGTTCCAATTCCCGAAATTGATAAATTTCAAGTTAGGATTGAAAAAGAAGTTATCAGATTGGTTGAATTAAATCTAATTAGCTGCGAAAAGAACGATCAACCTTCAAGTAAATTAACTGCTGATGATGCCCTTTATACTGGTGGATGGAGTAAATTTTATTCGGAGGTTTTTTCAATTTTAAGTGGTCAGGAAGTACTAACTTCGGTAGTACAAGACTCATCGCTTCACATTCATTTCACAGTTGAGAGTAACGGTAATATCGTATTTACCAAAACGGAGCCTGAAGTCCCTAAATTAAATGAATTATTAAATGCATCAGCGGGAAGACTTTCAAAGTGGAAAAGTGCCACTCAAAACGGCTTCCCTGTAGCTCAATTTTTTGAGTTGCCGGTTGGAAAAAATATAGGTATAGATGAAGGAACAGACTTGGAAACAGCAACTCCAATCGGTGGTCTGCCAGGATTCTACCGTTTTGTTGGAGAAAACATGAGATACCCTGCCGATGCTCGTAGACATGGCATACAAGGGAAAGTTTTTGTGCAGTTTATTATTGAAAAAGAAGGGAGTATAACCAATCCCATCATTATTCAAGGAATTGGTGGGGGCTGCGATGAAGAAGTATTGAGGGTTATGTCGAAATCACCAAAGTGGAATCCCGGCAAACAGAAAGGAAAACCTGTCAGACAGCGCTACACGTTGCCAATGATATTCAAACTTGGATAGATTAATTTCTATCTGTTACCGTGAAAGAACAATTTACTTTTTTCGCAAATACTGTTGTGTGAGTAATTTCAACGCCATTTTATCAGCATCGGTATCAGTACTTTTTACTTTGAGCATCAACTCAAAAAGAACATCTTGCGCATACCCAAGACGAGCCGCGACCTTTGAGCAGAATTTAATTTCTTCCTGATAAAGTCGTTCATCGATCTTCATTAACTGCACAAGACTGAAGATGTAGTCAAAACGCTGGTCATCGGTTAAATTATCGGGTATGATGATTTCGTGAGATTGGTAGAACAATGTGGACACTGACGATTCGGGAAAACCATTGGCCTTGCCAATGTTAGTGATATAGGTTTTTTCCCGTTCGGCCATATCACCATCGATTCGAGCAAGATTCACAAGCAGTTTGAGTTGTTCCAGCAGCGCCATAAATCAGTTGTTTGTGTCAAAAGTCAACAATTTATTCGCGATTAAAAATAGATAAAGTGAATTTACATTACATTCGAAGTTGCAATGAACTTCCTCGCACATCTTTATTTGTCGGCCGATGACCCGGAAATTCAATTGGGTAATTTTATTGGCGATTTTGTGCGCGGCCGGGATTTGTCATCCCGCTTTTCGCCAGGCATTGTGAAGGGTATTTCCTTGCACCGTGAAATTGATGAATTTACAGATCGACACTCGATTGTAAAACTGAGTAAAGATCGGCTTCGCCCTAAGTATAGACACTATGCACCTGTAATTATTGATATGTTCTATGACCACCTTTTGGCGGTTAATTGGAATATATATCACCATCAGCCACTCTCCGATTTTGCAGCCGCATGTTATAGCTATCTTACGAAAAGTGAAGCCATTTTGCCGGAACAAGTGAAATGGATGTTACCTCACATGATGCGAGGCAATTGGCTGGTTAACTATGGCAAGTTAGAGGGGATTCAACAAGCGCTGAGTGGCATGACGAGGAGATCTAAATTTGACTCTAAAATGAATGAGGCAACCGAAGAGCTCCAACAATTCTATAAAGAGTTTGATCAGGAATTTCAATTGTTCTTTCCCTTACTAAAAGAGCATGCAACATATTTTCTTAGCAAGTATTAATTTTGAAATCGTATGGAATTACCAATGAACAATGATCCTGAGCTAAGCGGAAAATATTTGGGCACTATTAGCACTGATTTTGTAAACGCAGCAGATACCCTAAAGGAAGCCTCGTATCAAATCAGAAAAGCCGGGTTCTCTTACCCCATTTTTGCCATTTCAAAAGAGGTGGTGCCTATAGGGCAGTTGTTAATCGACAAGATCTCGCTTCAATTGGATTGGAATTATTTTGCCTCTTTTATGGATGAGTTTGTACAGCGCGAACTCATCGCTAAAGAGAAGGTGGATGATTTTGTAAGTGCTTACAAAGATCCGGATGAGTTTTGTTGCCTATTTGTGGTAGACAAAGAGTTTACTCGTTTTGTTTTTATTCCTTACCCAGAGGACTAGTTTACAACTTAGAAAAGTGATTCCATCCTTGCGCTTTTAACGGCACAATGGTTTCATCTTTCGTCACCATTACATTTTGTTGTGGATTGTTATGCACATGTCCGATGAAGTGGATATCAGGATGATTTTTTAGCTTTTCATAGTCGCTGGGGCTGATGGTAAAAAGCAATTCGTAGTCTTCGCCACCATTCAGCGCACAGGTAATTGGGTCAATTTTAAACTCAATGGCTGTTTCAAACGCACCTGCATCAATCGGCACTTTATCTTCGAAAATTTTGATACCAACTCCAGAACTTTTACTGAGGTGCAATAACTCCGAAGCGAGCCCATCGGAGATGTCTATCATCGAGGTGGGCACGACTTTTTTATCTGCCAGTTCGTGCACGATGTCCATTCTCGCCTCTGGTCTCAGTTGACGGCCTACTAAGTATTCATATTTTTCTATGTCAGGTTGCATCTCAGGGTTAGTGAGAAACACCTGCTTTTCGCGCTCTAGTACCTGCAGCCCCAAATAGGCAGCACCTAAATCACCGGTTACACAAATGATGTCGTTGACCTTGGCAGTGCTTCTAAGTGTTTCTTTCCCTTTGCCTACCCTTCCTAAAGCGGTGATCGAAATCACAAGACCGGAAGCAGAGGCAGAGGTATCGCCACCCACTAAATCAATTTTGTAATTTTCGCAAGCAGAACGAATTCCATCATACACACTATCGATAGCTTCCAAAGAAAAACGGTTACTGAATGCAAGTGCCACCGTAATTTGTTCAGGCTTACCATTCATCGCGGCAATATCTGACACATTGGCTACAACAGCTTTGTAGCCCAGATGCTGCAGTGGCATATACGACAAATCAAAATGCACGCTTTCTAACAGCATATCGGTGGTGACCAATAGATACTCTTCCCCGCTGGCAATTAAAGCGGCATCGTCACCGATTCCTATTATTGATGTACTGTTTTGTAGTGAAAAGCTACTTTTTACTCGTTCAATAAGCCCGAATTCTCCTAAATCTGTGATTTCTGTTCTCTTCTCCGCCATGGGGTAAATTCAGTTAGTCGGTTGATATGTTTATTCGTCCGGCAAAAGTACGACTTGGGGTTCATACTAAGTGAAGGTGTCGGTGTTACCTGTATCTATGTTCAAAAGAAAGAAACGATATGAAAAAGTGTGTTGTACCTTTTATAGTGGCGATGATCATTTTTACTTCTTGTCGGGTCGAGAAACCCTATTACGAAACGCCCATTGGGAAGAAGAAACAAGATTATTACAACAAGATTCAATATGGCTCAAAAGAGCGCCCGAAGCGGAAATTTTAAAGAGTGAAGGTAATGGTTACGACCATTTTCTTACAACGATTTATCTTCGCACAATTCAACCAATACATTGTTGGTTGTTTTTGGATGCAAAAACACAATCCGTTTGTTGTCTGCACCATCTTTAGGCTCAGATAGAGGACGAAAGCCCTTTTCCATCTCTTCCTCAACACAGCCTTCCAGCCCCACAACACCAAATGCCAAATGATGAAGTCCCTCGCCTCTTTTCTCAATGAATTTGGCAATGGGCGAATCCGCGCGAATCGCTTCCAACAACTCTATCTTAATTCCGCCCACGTCAAAAAACGATGTTCTAACACCCTCTGAAGCCACTTCCTCAATTTTGTAATGAGGTTTCCCAAGCAATTTTGCGAATAGCGCGTTTGACTCTGTTAGGTTCTTAACGGCAATGCCAATATGTTCTAGTTTTTCCATAATAGGGGATTGATCAGGTTTTCTTAATTTTGAACTCAAATTGTGAAACTTTTACGGGTTTCCGAAAGTTTTACATGTACTACGAAGCTTTTGGCTAAAGTAGTTAAGTTATCGGATAAACTAATAAAACGAAGTAGTAGAACCAGATGCCAAAAATAACACTCGAAGCGACAACTGACATACACGTGGAATCGGCCCGTGTGCAACAGCAGATCAAAGACTATTTAGGCTTGCGCACCAGTGATCTCGTGTTTGAGTTTAGCAATGTGGAGGGCAAAGCAAAATTGGATTTGATCACGATCAATCCCCGACACAATCAATCTTTTCTATTTCACAGCGAGACCGGGTCAGACAAGGTGGATGCGTTGCGGAAGATGTGGGATTATGTAAAGAATTATAAAGAGAAAGAGAATTCCTATACAATCCAGTGGGTGACGAAGAGTGATAGTGAATTACACACTTCTTATTTTAGGGCAGGAAATATTTTAGAGGCATTAGAGAAGTTGTACTATGGCCGAGATCGCAATACCATCACTGTTTTTAGTGTGGTGTTGAATCCTGTGGCTTAACAAACAATTCGTAAAAGACTATGATAAGTGTAACAGAAAAAGCGAAAGAGAGAATTCTTAATCTTCGCACAGAAGAGGGGCGAGGTCATGAGCAAAATATTCGTGTTTCAGTCCAGGGAGGTGGTTGCTCAGGCTTAATGTACGATTTAGGCTTTGATGCTGAAATAAAGCCAGCAGATCAAATCTTTGAGGATAAAGGAATAAAAATATTAGTAGACAAAAAGAGCTTGTTGTATTTGTTAGGCACCACACTGGATTTTTCTGATGGGCTGAATGGTAAAGGGTTTCAATTTATTAATCCAAACGCCTCTCGCACATGTGGATGTGGGGAGAGTTTTTCGGTGTAGTTTAAATTCTTAACTGAGCACTGCTATACATTTTAATTCAACGGCAATAGGCGTAGGCAGCGCATTTATTTCTACAGTTGTCCGGCAAGGCTGTGTTGCTTTATCTGGAAAGTAGCTTGCGTAAATCTTATTAAAAATCGAAAAGTCTCTTTTCATATTGGTGAGATAGACGGTTACATCAATCAAATCCTCCCACCGCGAGCCTGAGGCATCCAGTATCAGTTTTACATTTTTAAATACAGAATGACATTGAACCTCGATGTCGTAGGCAGCAATAGCTCCGGTTGAATCTAATATTACACCGGGAATTTCTTTAGATCCTTTTTGGCGTGGGCCAACACCCGACAAAAAAAGTAAGTTGCCTACTTTGCGCGCGTGTGGGTAAGCGCCTACGGGCTCAGGTGCTTGATCAGATGATATTAGTTGGCTACTCATTTTGGTATTATTGAATTTCAAAAACTAAACTGCTCCACATACTTTGGTAATCGGCATCAGGTTTTTCAGATGGAATCATCTTGACGGTGCTCACCATCCAAGGGCCTTTGGAGTTTAGTGGAAAAGTTATGTTGCCATCTTTTTCGGTGTACATATTTTGTAAAAAAGTTGTGTTGCCGATTTTATTCCAAACTTTCACCAGTTGATTGATCGCAGGTTTCCCATTTACTAGTATTAAACACGAGAGATAATCACCCGACTTAATTGCGTAAGGATTTTTGTTGGGGATGATTTCTATGGGTGTGCCAATTTTCTTCTTGTAAGTGTCAGTTACTTTATAGCCTGTTTGTACCAATAGCTTGACAAAACGCCCATAGAATTCTTTGCTTGGTTTTGCTAGTTCATTATTTTTTTCGCGGAGATCTAAGATGTTTTCCAATCCATCTTCTTTTAAGTAGGCATTGAATTTCTCTGCCTCTAACTCAATAAAAGCAAAATTGCTCTGCATGGTAATGAGTTGTGTTCCTTCTTCCGTCATCTTGATCACAACCCTGTCACGCGCTGCGGCATTCACCAGCTTTTTGATGTCGGTGACTTTTCCACCCGAATGTAACTCGAGCTTTTCTACTTTATGTTTTTTCAGATCCCACGGCTCACCCTCAAAGTTTTCACCCACCCTCAAGTTAAACTTCAATTCTTCGCCTACTGCCAACCTGAATTTTCGCGGAAGCAGCCAAAACTCATGGGCCAGTGCCAATGTGCCACAAGCAGTTAGTAAAATAATCGAAATTAGTCTTTTATACATCGAGCCTTCATTTTCAAATCATCGAATTTTCAAATCAACGAATCATCGAATTGACTAGTTCATCAGTTCTTCAATCTCTTCTGTTTCAATGGGAATGTTTTTCATCAGGTCGAAATTCTTATCCTTGCCAATTACTATATTATTTTCTATTCGAATGCCTAGCCCTTCTTCTTTGATATAAATGCCAGGCTCCACTGTCCAAACCTGACCGACTTGGACTTTTGCATACATGTTACCAACATCGTGTACATCAAGGCCAAGCATGTGTGAGGTGCCATGCATAAAGTATTTTTGAAAGGCCGGCCGTTCCGGATGTTGATTTTTGATGTCTGTTCTTGTGATCAATTTTAAGTCGACAAGCTCTTTTTCGATCAATTGTTGAATCTCTTTATGGAATTCAAAATAAAGTACACCCGGTCGCAACATTTTAATCGCTGCCTTTTGCACTCGAAGTACTGCATTGTAAACATCTTTTTGCCGCTTCGAGTACTTTCCGTTTACCGGAATGCTTCGTGTTAAGTCTGCGTTATAGTTCGCGTATTCTGCGCCAACATCCAATAAAAGAATATCTCCGTCTTTACACACTTTATCATTTTCAATATAATGCAATACACAAGAGCTGACGCCTGAAGCGATGATCGGTGTATACGCAAAACCTCTTGACCCTTTTCGTAAGAACTCATGCGCATATTCTGCTTCTATTGCATATTCTTTCACTCCCGGCTTCACAAATTGTAATACTCTTCGGTAAGCGGCCTCCGTGATGTCACATGCCTTTTGCATTAGATCAATTTCTATTTTTGATTTGATACTTCGTTGTTTGCTGATGATCGGTGCAACTCGCTCGTATCGGTGCAATGGATAATGTTTTTGGCACCAATCAATAAACCGTGCATCACGAGTTTCGACTTTATTATCAGCCCGATAATGTTCGTTGGTATTCAAATAAACATTCTCAACGCCACCCATCGTCATCATGTGGCGGAAAAGTTTTTCAAATTCAGTTAGCCAGAGAACCATTTGAATGCCGGTCAATTTGCGAGCTTCTTCTTTGGTTAGTTTATGACCTTCCCAGGTGGCTATTTGTTCATTGGTTTCTTGCACAAATAAAACTTCTCTGTATTTTTTGTCCGGAAAATCGGGGCAAATTACAAGGATACTATTCTCCTGATCTACACCGGTGAGATAGAATAAATCATTGTTTTGACGAAAAGGAAGGTGACCATCTGCATTGGTAGGCATAGTGTCGTTGGAGTTAAACAGAGCCAATGAGCAAGGCTTTAATGCTTTTACCAGTTCCTTCCTGTTATTTACATAAAGCTTTGGATCAATTTCGCTGTATCTCATTGGTTAGTAATTTATAGTTGCTCTAGTTGCTCAACGTTCGTCTTTTGAATGCTTGAAACCGATTTTTCTCATTGGTGTAGTGGGCGGATTAAGAAGTTCTTTAAGATAATCAAAAATCAATTTGATGTCATCATCTTGTCGCACTACTTTTCTTTCCAGCTGCTCTAGTTTCAATAGTACGTCTTTGTTTGTTAAGAGCATTTCTCTGAGGCAAGTGAATACCCGAATGATGTGAATATTAACTAGTATGGCACGTTCGCTGTTCAGAACACTCGACAGCATCGCCACTCCTTGTTCGGTGAAGACGAGTGGGGCATACCTTGTACCTCCCCAACTTGAGGTGTCAATTTGGCTCCTCAAGTTCTTAGTTTCAGCAGGATTGAGCTCAAACATAAAATCAGCAGGAAATCGTTCCGCATTTCTTCTTACGGCTCGTTTCAGTTGCTTGGTTTCTACTAAATACAGCTCAGCCAAATCTTTGTCGAGCATTACTTTTTGTCCGCGGATGAGATAAATTTTGCTGATTACCGCTTCATCTGGAATGAGTACTTTTTTGGCCACGAGTAAATTTAAAAATTAAAATTTGAACGTCAACGATGGTAGGCCTGAGTCGATAGGGCCAAGGATAGAAACGAAAAGCCCGCCAAGGGCAGCATTTGTGGAGGCGCGGACTTGTAGTGGATAGCCTGTTGGCCTTGCGTTTCGCTTGGCCAGGCCCCAATTAAATAAATCTAAAAAGTGAACGGTGGCTTATCTACTTACAGCACCATTTTATCCTTACCTTTGCGCTTTAAAAATCTTTAATAAATGACGGGAATGAAGAATATCCGCAATTTTTGCATCATCGCGCACATCGATCATGGCAAAAGCACTCTTGCGGACAGACTTTTGGAGTTTACGGGTACCCTTACCAATCGACAAATGCACGCGCAAGTGCTCGATAATATGGATCTGGAGCGAGAGAAGGGGATTACAATTAAGTCGCACGCCATTCAAATGAACTATAAGTTTGAAGGCCAAGAATATACGCTCAACCTGATAGATACACCAGGACACGTAGATTTTTCATACGAAGTTTCCCGATCGATTGCCGCCTGTGAAGGAGCTTTGCTGATTGTAGATGCCGCTCAAGGTATTCAAGCACAGACTATTTCAAACTTATACCTTGCTTTAGAACATAACCTCGAGATCATTCCGATCTTAAATAAAATTGATTTACCGGCAGCAATGCCTGAAGAAGTCACTGATCAAATTGTGGATTTAATTGGCTGTGCACGTGAAGCGGTTTTGAAAGCGAGTGCGAAAGAAGGAAAGGGAATTGAAGAAATATTAGCGGCCGTTATCAAGCGAGTGCCATCCCCAAAAGGTGACCCGAAGGCTCCATTGCAGGCGATGATTTTTGACCTGGTTTTCAATTCGTTCCGCGGCATCGAAGTCTATTATAGAGTATTCAACGGCACCATGCGCAAGAACGACCAACTTCGGTTTGTGAATGCAGGCAAAGAATATGGAGCAGATGAAATTGGCATTTTGAAATTAGACAAGCACCCTCAACAAGAGATGAGCGCGGGCAACGTGGGCTATTTGATTTCCGGAATTAAGGTAGCTAAGGAAGTAAAAGTAGGAGATACCATCACACTCGTATCAAATCCGGGTGAGGCGTTGCAAGGTTTTGAGGAAGTGAAGCCAATGGTGTTTGCAGGGATTTATCCGGTAGATACAATTGAGTTTGAAGAACTGCGCAGTTCTATGGAAAAACTGCAATTGAATGATGCATCTTTAGTTTGGGAGCCGGAGACATCCGCGGCTCTTGGGTTTGGTTTCCGATGTGGATTTTTAGGAATGCTGCACATGGAAATCATTCAAGAAAGATTGGAGCGCGAGTTTAACATGACGGTGATCACTACCGTGCCAACCGTTCAATTCAAAGCTATGCTTACGAATGGTAAAATGATTGAGATCAACGCGCCTGCAGAAATGCCCGACCCAACTACGATGGATTATATTGAAGAACCATACATTGCCGCACAGATTATCAGCAAGTCTGAATTCGTGGGGGCCATCATTGGATTGTGTATGGATAAGCGCGGGATTATTAAGAATCAAGTATACCTCACAGCCGACCGTGTAGAATTGTCATTTGAAATGCCCTTGTCTGAAATTGTATTTGATTTCTTTGATAAACTTAAATCAATATCAAAAGGCTATGCCTCGCTGGATTACCAGTTGATAGGCTTCCGCGAAAGCGATATGGTGAAATTAGATGTGATGTTGAACGGAGACAAAGTGGACGCCCTCTCTGCGATCGTCCATCGTGCTAAATCGTATGATTGGGGAAGAAAATTGTGTGAGAAATTGAAAGAACTGATCCCAAGACAAATGTTTGAAATTGCCATTCAAGCGGGGATAGGACAGAAAATCATTGCTCGGGAAACGGTGAGTGCTATTCGTAAGAATGTGATCGCAAAGTGTTATGGAGGCGATATTTCCAGAAAGAGAAAGTTGTTAGAGAAACAAAAGAAAGGGAAGAAGCGAATGAGGCAAGTGGGTAACGTGGAGATTCCGCAAGAAGCGTTTATGGCCGTACTGAAAATTGAATAGCGAATGACAGATACACAAACTTATACGCTCATTGATGGTCGCAAGATCTCCACAGATATTAAATTGGAGATCGCTACGAAGGTGGCTGAACGTAAAAGCCAGGGAAAGAAGATTCCTCATCTAGCCATTATTTTGGTAGGTGATGATGGAGCAAGTCAGACTTATGTAGATCATAAAGTGAAAGCGTGCAAGGAAGTGGGCTTTCATTATACGATGATGCGCTTTGCGGATACCATCGCAGAAGATAAATTGATGAAACATATTGATCAAGTAAACAAAGATCAAGATGTTGATGGCTTTATTGTTCAGCTTCCATTGCCGGCTCACATTACCGTTGAGCGCATTACAGAAAAAATACGATCTGATAAAGATGTTGACGGTTTTACCAATCATAACTTTGGCAGTATCATTTCTAAAAATCCGTTGTTGATGCCTGCCACCCCGTTTGGTGTGATGGAGTTACTGCGCAGGTATAATATTGAAACAGAAGGAAAAAATTGTGTGATTGTTGGCGCCAGCAGACTAGTGGGTGCACCTTTGAGTATGATGTTGGTGGAGCAGGGTAGAGCAACGGTTACGATTTGTCATAAATACACGGAAGATTTGGCCGCCTGGACAAGGCAAGCAGATATCTTAGTAGTGGCAGTTGGCAAGCCAGGACTGATTACAGCCAACATGGTAAAAGATGGGGCTGTTGTTATTGATGTTGGTACAACCAGAGTGGAAGGCGCGCAATATAAAAATGGGTATAGTTTAAAAGGTGATGTGGAATTTAAAGACGTAGCTCCAAAAACTTCTTTTATTACACCTGTTCCGGGTGGTGTAGGACCGATGACCATCGCTTCCTTGCTGATGAACACGCTGAAGGCGTGCGAAAATCTAAATCCGTAATGAATTCAAAATTCAATGTTCACGATTGGATGTGAGTATGACGGTACCAGTAAACCTTGAACCTGAAATGTTGAATTTGGAACTTCCCATAATGGAAGACTTCTATACTATTCAGGGAGAGGGATTCTATCAAGGTACTGCCGCTTATTTTATTCGACTGGGAGGATGCGATGTGGGTTGTGTGTGGTGTGATGT
>JANNQG010000014.1:0-42490 GCA_031400595.1 Cyclobacteriaceae bacterium | reverse complement strand
AAGCGGAAAGCACAATGATCTGGAAGACGTGGGGCTGGACACCTACCACCACACCATGTTCGAAATGCTTGGCAACTGGAGCTTTGGTGATTATTTTAAGAAAGAGGCGATCAGTTGGGCATGGGAGCTATTGACGGAAGTCTATGGACTGCCAAAAGACAGGTTGTATGTAACAGTTTTTGGTGGCGATAAAGGTGATAGCCTTCCTGTAGACGAAGAGGCCAAAGACCTTTGGCGCACTTTTGTACAAGAGGATCGCATTCTTCACGGTAATAAAAAGGACAATTTTTGGGAGATGGGCGAGAGCGGTCCATGTGGCCCATGCTCAGAGATTCACATTGACTTGCGTTCAGAAGAAGAAAGAATGAAGAAAGCAGGGCGCGATTTAGTCAATAGCGATCATCCGCAAGTTGTAGAGATTTGGAATTTGGTCTTTATCCAATTTAATCGATTGGCCTCTGGTGCACTGGTGCCACTGCCCGATAAGCATGTAGATACCGGAATGGGCTTCGAACGGTTGTGCATGGCCATTCAGGCAAAAACATCTAACTACGATACAGATGTATTTAGCCCGTTGATGGATTTTATAGCGATCAATGCCAATGTAAAATATGGAGACAATATCAAAACCGATATTGCTATCCGGGTAATGGCCGATCATATTCGTGCGGTGTCTTTTGCTATTTCAGACGGGCAGTTGCCGAGTAATACAGGCGCAGGTTATGTGATCAGAAGAATTTTAAGAAGAGCGGTTCGTTATGGATTTTCTTATTTGAATTTCAAAGAGCCTTTTATACATCGCTTAGTTCCTTTGTTGGCATTGCAACTTAAGGATGTGTTTCCGGAGTTGCACCAACAACTCGATTATGTGAGTAAAGTGGTGCACGAAGAGGAAATTTCTTTTTTGAGGACGCTCGAAGATGGATTGAAAACTATTGAGGATGGTTTAAAGCGGATGGATTCTTGGGTTGCAGATACCGAAAACTGGGCTAAGCTCGGACCTCAGGCTTTGGGTTTAGGAAGTGGAGAAGGAGAACCGAAATTATCCGGGAATAAAGTATTTACACTATTTGATACATACGGATTCCCGAAAGATTTAACACTTCTTGTTTTAAAGGAGAAAGGAAAGCTCCACTATTTAAATGACAATTGGGAGCAAGAGTTTAATTCAGCTTTGGAGCAACAAAAATCTCGCTCCAAAGTCGATGCCGCCAAAGAAACCGGAGATTGGGTTTATGTTGCTGAAGGCGACCTGCCTGCCGGTCAGGCAGGTAAACCAGAATTTATTGGCTACGATGAATTGACTTCCACTTCAAAAATTTTACGCTACCGAAAAGTAAAACAAAAAAATAAAGAGCTATTCCAGTTGGTACTAGATAAAACACCTTTCTATGCGGAAAGTGGAGGTCAGGTGGGTGATACAGGTACTCTAGAAATAGGGTTGGAAAAAATTACAGTCGTTGATACCAAGAAAGAGAATGATCTGATCGTTCACTGGGTGGAGAAGCTTCCTATCAATTTAGAGGGAATAGTTCAGGCCAATGTAAATGTTCATCAGCGCAGACTTTCCATGGCCAATCACTCGGCCACGCATTTACTTCATGCTGCCCTGCGAGAAGTATTAGGAAAGCACGTGGAGCAAAAAGGTTCTTTGGTGAATGACAAGATCTTGCGTTTCGATTTCTCTCATTTTGCAGCGATGACAAGTGAGGAAGTTTCGAGAGTAGAAACTATTGTCAATGAAAAAATCAGAGAGAACATTCAGTTGAATGAACAACGGAATGTGCCCATTGAAAAGGCAAAGTCGCTGGGCGCGATGGCATTGTTTGGTGAGAAATACGGAGAGTTTGTTAGGGTGATCACGTTTGACCCGAAATTCTCGGTCGAGCTTTGTGGAGGTACTCATGTGAAGGCCACAGGAAATATCGGATTGCTAAAAATTGTTTCCGAGAGTTCTGTTGCTGCCGGTGTTCGCAGGATTGAAGCGGTTACGGCTGAGGGTGCATTTGAATATCTGAACGGCTTTTATAATGAGATGGGGCAGATCAAAGCACAACTCAAAAACCCGAAAGATGTCGTTGCGTCTATTCAAACTCTGGTAGACGAAAAACATGGCCTTGAAAAAAAGCTGGAAATCATTTACCAGCAACAAGCCAATACACTGAAAGACATACTTGCAACCAAAGCTGTAAAATCCAATGGTTGCACGCTGGTAATGGAGCGAGTGAGTGTGCCCAATGCAGATGCCTTAAAAAATATCGCCTATGCATTGCGCAATCAATTTGACGATCTGTTGATGATACTAGCGGCTGACATAGAAGGCAAACCGCAGGTTGCCGTAATGATTGGCGAAAAGTTAGAAGCAACAAAAAAGTACCACGCTGGCAATATGGTGAAAGAACTGGCCAAGGAAATCGATGGCGGTGGGGGAGGGCAACCTTTCTTTGCAACAGCTGGAGGAAAAAATAGCAACGGGTTGGATCGTATTTTAGTGAAAGCCAAAGAATTGTTGAATTGATTCAGATATGAAAAAAGTCTTTCAACTAACAGTCTTTTTGACATTGATAGCTTCTTGCAGTAAAGAAGAACCCCAAATTAATGTCGGTGGTGATTGGAAGGGTATACTTAACCTTACAAGTAATTCAACTTGTTCTGGTCAATTTAGTTTGAGCTTAAATCAAAATGGAAATGCATTAACTGGAAGTATTGATTTGCAACAATTTTCAACTGTCGCATTAATTCCGAATGTTACCCAAAGAGTTTCGTTAACTGGAAGCCTTGATAAAACCTTGATGACTCTTTCGTATAATAGTGGATTAACTAGTGTAAAACTTTCTGCAACTATTTTAGGAAATTCTTTTTCAGGAAATTTTTCTCAAACAAATGGATTCAGGGGGTGTGGTGATAGTAGCGCAACCGATAAAGACTTAGGTGGCACATGGTCTGGAACGAAGCAATAATTGATTAATGATTCCAGATGGATCAAATCCTAGAAAATAAATACAAAGTAGTCATCGGTCTTGAAGTCCATGCTCAACTATTAACGAATAGCAAAATCTTCAATTCAGATTTAGCCGAATACGGCAGTGCGCCTAATACGAACGTGGGTGTTATTACATTGGCGCACCCCGGTACGTTGCCCAAGTTGAACAAGAAAGCAGTCGAGCATGCTGTTAAAATGGGTTTGGCTTGTCACTCCCAGATTTCAAGATTTCAAATCTTCGATCGCAAGAATTATTTCTATCCAGATCTGCCAAAAGGCTACCAGCTTACCCAAGATCACACCCCGATTTGTGTTGGTGGTTTCGTGACGATCACAACAAAAGGCGGGTCTGAAAAAGACATTGTCTTAAATCGAATTCATCTGGAAGAAGACGCAGGCAAGTCAATTCACTTAGAAGGTGAAACGGATACGCTGCTCGACTTTAACCGAGCCGGTACTGCCTTGATAGAAATTGTGACAGAGCCTGTTATTGAATCATCGGAAGATGCGGGCGCGTTATTGGCGGAAATCAGAAAGCTGGTACGGTACCTGGAAATTTGTGATGGAAACATGGAAGAGGGGTCGTTGCGTTGCGATGCGAATGTGTCGATGATGCTGAAGGACGCAACCATGTTGGGTAAAAAGGTAGAGGTTAAAAACATGAACTCAATTCGCAACGTGCAGCATGCGATTGATTTTGAAATAGAGCGTCAGACTGCTTTGCTGGAACGAGGTGAGGTGGTGATTTCAGAAACGCGCACCTTCAATGCTGCTGATGGAAAGACGTATAGCATGCGGACAAAAGAAGAGCTAAATGACTATCGCTATTTCCCGGATCCGGACGTCAGCCCGCTGGAGATATCAGACGTATGGCTCGATTTCATTAAGTCGTCTATGCCGACTCTTCCAAAGGAGTTGTATCAAAAGTTGATTACAATCTATCACCTCCCGCCCTACGATGCGCATGTCATTACAGAAACCAAAGAGCTGGCTTTCTATTTTGAACAGATGTGTAGCCACACGAAGAACTACAAAGCGGCTTCCAATTGGTTGATGGGTCCAATAAAATCGTACCTCAACGAATCGAATTTGGAAATATCTGCGTTTCCGTTAAAGTCAAGCAAGGTTGCCGAAGTGATTCAGCTGATTGATGACGGAACGTTGAGTTTTGCGGTAGCTGCTCAAAAATTGTTTCCGGCTCTAATTGAAAGAGCTGATCGCCCGGCTTTTGAAGTTGCCGAGGAACTAAATTTAGTACAAGACAGTAGTATGGATTCCATCCTACCCATCGTTAGAGATGTTATTGCAGCATTTCCGCTAAAGGTGGACGAATATAAAAAGGGAAAGAAAGCCATTGTCACTATGTTTATGGGTGAAGTGATGAAACGGAGCAAAGGCAAGGCAGACCCAAAACTGGCAACAGATTTGATTGTTCAAGAGCTCAATAAATAAAGTATCTAGATAACAGAATGAAAACAAAAACTATGATAGTGTTTAACATCTTATTCGCGTTAATTCTAACGAACTGTTCGCCTGAGAAAAAAGCCGAGGCTGTCGATTCGGGGTGGACAATTGTGCTTTCCGGTAAAGTGGGTTTTCCCCAGCAAGGTCCTATTTCCATTCAGGAGATTATGCCGAATGGATCTGGCAGACGTGATACCATTACGTTGAAAAAAGACTATACTTTCGCCAAAACAGTGCGCTTAACCGAACCAGGCTTCTACAATATAAATTTTTTTGGAAGGCAGGCGGTTAATGTAATGTTGAATAGAAGTAACGTAGAACTCAACGTAGATGGCAACAATCAACAAGGGTTTGTAGAGATTAAGGGCTCACCTGATCATGAGTTGATCAACAAAGTACAGCGGATGATGGGCGAATCACAAGGAGGAGCAGAGATGATGGCGCTCCAATCGGAATTTGAAAGAGCGGTAGCCGCAAAAAACGAGGCAAAGGTTGCAGAACTACAGGCTAGTGCGATGAAAATCATTGAACGAAATGCCAAATCGTTGGCAGCCTTTTTAGGGCAACAACCAGCGTCTCTGGCGTTGTTCAATTTACTTCAGGATCCCAACTTAATTGATAAAGACAAAAACGTAGATCTGTTTTTGACGGCCACAGAAAAATTTAAGAAGGCTTGGCCCACCTCTCGTTTTACAAAAGAGCTGAGCGCGATGACAGAAAAGATAAAGATAACTGCGGTAGGGCAACAAGCGCCCGAGATCGCTTTGGCGAACCCTGACGGACAGATTATAAAGCTTTCTTCGCTCCAGGGAAAATATGTATTGATTGACTTTTGGGCAAAATGGTGTGGCCCATGTCGCAGAGAAAACCCTAACGTGGTGAAAGCGTACAAGCGATTCAAGAGCAAGGGCTTTGAGGTATATGGTGTTTCGCTAGATCGCAATAAAGAAGATTGGGTCAAGGCGATCGCTGAAGATGGCCTCACCTGGACTCACGTCTCTGACCTAAAATACTTTGAATGCCAGGCGGCAAAAGATTACAACATCAATGCGATTCCCCTTTCAATTCTTTTGGATAAAACCGGAAAGATCATTGCGAAAAATTTGAGAGGTGCTGCATTGGAGAGTAAGTTGGAAGAGGTTCTTGGGAAGTAGTGCCAAGCGAGTATTTGATTCCGGCTCAAAGCTTAGACCCCAATGCCCGGTTCCTGTTTTAGTTTGAAGTAAAACAATACGAAATCAGGTTTGCGCCCATCCGAAGCGCCTGCAGCCGCTTTTCTTCCGGGTCGTTGTGTATGCGTTGATCTTCCCAGCCATTACCTAGGTCGCATTCAAAGGAATAGAAAACGACTAGCCTTCCCTGGTAAAAAAGCCCAAAGCCCTGAGCTGGTTTACCATCGTGTTCATGAATTTTTGGGAGGCCGTTCGGAAACTTGAATTTTTGATGATAAATGGCATGATTGAATGGAATTTCTACCAGTTCCAGCTCCGGAAAAACCTTTTTCAGCTCCAGCCGAACAAATTTATCCATCCCATAATTGTCATCTACATGTAAAAATCCGCCTCCAAGCAGGTAGTTTCTAAGATTATTGGCTTCTTCGGTGGAAAAAACCACATTGCCATGGCCAGTCATATATATGTAGGCATAGTTGAAGATGCCTGCGCCCCCCACCTCTATTACGTCTTCTTCTTCGACAATCGCTGTTCCTAACTCACTGTTGCAGAACCGGATAAGATTTTGCAATGCTGTTTTGTTGGCATACCAGTCGCCTCCACCACTGTACTTTAACTTAGCAATCTTAAGTTGCGCAAAGCTGTTTGAGGTTACCAACGCCACTAATAAGCCCATACATACAAGTCTTCTCACCTTGTAAGAATAAAGGTCGTTTTGAGCAAATTGAGACATTCCATTAAATTTTATTTGTACTCGTTAAACCTTTCAAATTTGTAAACCTCTAAGCAACAAAACAAAAAGTAAAACCTCATGAAAACAATGAAAAATCTATTTGTGCTAAAAAGCGTTTCAACGATGTTGATTGCTTTTGTACTCGTACTGGGCTCTTGTAACAAAACCGATGATTCGATTTTAAGCGCCACAGACAGCCAAAACCTCAGTTCTGAGGAAGTATCTGAATCGTTTACTGATGAAGCCAACGATGTATCTAATGTTGCAGTCAACGGAATTACTGAGGTTGAGTATGCGGGATCACGTACCGAGGGCGAACTTTCCAATTCATTGAAAGACCTTGACGATCGTTTGAAGTGCGCTACTGTTACCATTACTCGCACACCAAATAGCACGAAAGACAATCCGTCAGGCTCAATCCTAATTGACTTTGGAGCAGGCTGTACGGATGCGCGAGGTGTCGTTCGCAAAGGAAAAATAAGAGTTGCCTTTACTGGAAAGCGATTCTTTCCAGGCTCAACCATCACCACTACATTTGAAGACTATTTTAGGAACGAAGTGAAAGTGGAAGGAACGCACACGCTTACTAACGCTCAGGCAACATTGTTGTCCAATCCAAAATTCACAGTCAGAATTGTTGGTGGTAAGATTACTTTTGGAGATGGAAAAACGGTCACTCGTGAACAATCTTTTACAAGAGAGTGGTTACGCGCAACCAGTCCCAACGCAGACAAGTGGGTGATCTTAAAAGGTAGTGCCGCTAGCGGAAAAAACAGAAACGACAAGACTTACACTATGGAGGTAACCGCGGATTTGGAATACTCACGCGCTTGCGCCGTCAGTAATAAAGTGTTTATCGCTGTAAAGGGAACAAAAGTGTTTACTACAGACAGTAAGATATTTACAGTAGATTATGGCACTGGTGCGTGTGATAACGATATTACTGTGACTGTGAATGGTGCAACGAAGACCATCACCGTTGGAGCCAACGGTAATTAGTCAGTCCTTCATTTTATAAGAAAGCCTCGCCAAAAGCGAGGCTTTTTTTTGCTAAAATTTTAATAAGCAATTAAACCTTATACACACCAGTCACTCTAAATGACAAAACCAACAATTACACTTATGAAAACTATTCGAAATTTATTCAGTCTAAAGTCAGCCTCGACATTGGCTACGGCTATTTTGCTAACTCTAGCTTCTTGTAACAAAACAAATGATGCATCATTTTCTAGCCTAAACAGCGAAACAGCAATTGACTCGAAAGTTGATGAGGTAACTGACATTGCGAGTTCAGCGTTGAATTCCAATGATGCCGTTTCGGGCAGGGTAGAAGATCGTGACGATCGTTTGGATTGTGCTACAGTTGTCAAAGACGCAGGCAATACCAGAGAGGCGGGTAAAATCACCATTACTTTCAAAGCGGATTGCAAAGATGATGATGGCGATGTTAGAACAGGTAAAATAACTATCACCTGGTCAGGAGGTAGATGGTTTATTCCGGGCTCTACTCACACCATCACGCTAGAAAATTATACCGTAAATGGCGTGGTAATGGAAGGTACCAGAACGGTAAAAAATATCAGCACTACAACGTCTCCACTTACCTGGACCATTCAAGGCTCACATAAATCTACCTGGCCTGATGGCACTTCGGCTTCTCGCACTATAAAGAGAACACGTCAGTGGGTACGGTCTGCTATCAGTCCATTGCAAGACAAGTGGATCATTTCACAAACCGATCCAAGCGTTCCTGCTGCAACAGGTACTAACAGAAATGGCAAAAACTATTCAGTGCAAATTACTAAGCCTTTGCAATACGTTGCTGCATGTGGTCGCAGAGTACACATTCCTGTTATTGGATTGAAAACGGTAACGGTAGATACAGAGGTTTTTTCAGTAGACTATGGTGATGGCACTTGCGATAACTTGATCACGGTGACCAAAAACGGGGTTTCTAAAACTGTTAAGGTAAACAAAGACGGTAACTAGGATCATTTCGAATGATGTTCAAAAGCCCTGCGTCAAGCGGGGCTTTTTTATTTGCATGTTGTTTGAGATTGGCCTAACGTTCTTTTTCTTTGTTAAAATTTTTTTATGCGCGTCTACCTGGAGTTAATGAAGGATATTTTGGAGAATGGAGCCAGCAAGACGGACCGAACAGGTACTGGCACGCTGTCGGTGTTCGGAAGGCAATTGCGTTTTGACCTTGCTGAGGGTTTTCCACTAGTAACGACCAAAAAACTTCATTTGCGTTCGATTATTTATGAGCTTTTGTGGTTTTTGAATGGAGATACGAACATCAAGTACCTAAAGGACAATGGAGTATCGATTTGGGATGATTGGGCCGATGAAAATGGCGAGCTCGGCCCTGTTTATGGAAGCCAGTGGCGCAGTTGGCCTGCCCACGATGGTAGGAGAATAGATCAGATAACGCAAGTAATAAACCAGATCAAAAGTAAGCCCGATTCAAGAAGGCACATCGTAACAGCCTGGAATCCCGCTGATGTTGATAAGATGGCTTTGCCACCTTGCCATGCTCTGTTCCAATTTTACGTGGCAGATGGAAAGCTGTCCTGTCAGTTGTACCAACGTTCGGCTGACTATTTTTTGGGCGTACCGTTTAATATTGCCAGCTACGCGTTGCTGATACACATGTTTGCACAGCAGTGTGATTTAATCCCTGGTGATTTCGTTTGGACGGGTGGAGATGTTCATTTGTATTCCAATCATCTTGATCAGGTTAAACTCCAATTGTCAAGGGAGCCTTTTCCGTTACCCCAACTAAAAATCAAACGTAAGCCAAATTCTATTTTTGAATATCAGTTTGAAGATTTTGAGATTGTAAACTATCAATCGCATCCTTCGATCAAGGCGCCTATTGCGGTTTAGCTCAATGATGTGAGAAAAGCCTATTTTTGCCGCTCGTAAGAAATACCGGAGAAGGCGCTAAAAATACCCTCAAAAGAATATCCTTTTCTCATTTCTTTCGTTAAAACCGCGTATGCCTGAAAAAAGCAGTGTTTTTGATATGATTGGCCCGGTTATGATTGGCCCATCCAGCTCGCATACTGCCGGTGTGGTGAGAATTGCCAAGGCTGCTATCAAAGTTTTAGGGGGTATTCCTGATAAAGCAGAAATCACGTTTTACAATTCTTTTGCACGTACCTACGAAGGTCATGGAAGTGATCGTGCCATTTTAGCCGGCCTGATGGATTTCGCCACTGATGACAAAAGAATAAAGGATGCAATAGAAATAGCTAGTGAAAAGGGCTTGGCCTACCATTTTAAGTCCGTGGGAAATGCTTCGACCCTGCACCCCAATACCATTCGGCTAGAACTAACGAAAGATAATCGCACGGTTGAAGTGTTAGGCGAAAGCCGTGGTGGTGGCATGATAAACATTGCCGAAGTCAACGGATTTAAAGCTGACTTCACAGCCAATTTGCATACGATTATTATCTTCGCGGCCGATGTAAAAGGCAGCATTGCGTTTATTGCCGATGTGATCGCACATGATGACTGCAATATTGCCACCATGTCGGTGTCGCGAAAAGGAAAAAATGATTTGGCTTGCCAGGTAATTGAAATGGATTCAGGCATCAAGCCTGTAACATTTGAGTACTTGCGGAGTCTCAGTTGGATAAAAGAAGTTATTTATATACCAGACATCAATCGTTGATATGAGTAAGAAGTTTACAGCAGCACTTGTTTTTGTTTTTCTATTTTCATTCTCTTTTGCCCAAAGCAGCAAAAAGGTTTACACTTTGAAAGAATGTATTGAGATTGCGCTCCAAAACAACTTAACCGTAAAAAGAAGTGCGCTTGGTCTGCGCAATGCCGACATCACTTTGGATCAATCAAGGTATACAATGTTGCCTTCCCTCAATGTGTCAGGATCCGGTGGTGCAAATTTTGGACGTTCCATTGACCCGACCACCAATCAGTTCATAGATCAACAGATCAATAATGCGAACGCAAACGCGAACTCGAGCCTCTTGCTATTCAATGCGTTTCGAGTAATGAATACCATTAAGCAAAGCATAAATGACAAGGCGGCAGCAGAAAATGACTTGACAAAAGCAAAGAACGATGTCATTCTTTCTGTAATTACTTTTTACACTTCGGTTATTTTCAATCAAGAGCTTCTTCAAAATGCGCAGTTTCAATTGAAGACAACTCAACAACAATTGGAACGAACCAAGAAATTGGAGCAAGCTGGATCGGTTCCATTGGGTAACGTTCTCGATTTAGAGGCTCAGGACGCCACTAATGAACTCAACCTCATTCAAAGGGAGAATAATTACAATTTATCGCTTCTTCAGCTAAAACAATCCTTACAATTGCCCGCGTCAACTCAATTGGAAGTAGAAGTGCCCGCTTTAAGCGTGGAGGATCTAACACTAGATCAAACCACCGAGCAAATCTACGAGATTGCGAAACAAAATCTTCCCGAAATCAAAGCGGCTGTCTACCGAACAGAAAGTGCCAATTTTGCACTCAAGGCTGCTCGAGGAAATCTTTACCCACGGCTGAATTTAAATGCCTCGGCATTTACGAACTATTCCAGTGCTGCGAAGGTCTTTCAGAATGGTGTATCAGATCCAAGCCCGGTTATTGGATATTTAGGAAACGATCAAACTCAAGTTGTTAGATCTTTTCGCCCTGCCACAATCGGAGGCGAAGTAGTTGAAAAGCCTTTTAGCAATCAGATTTCCGATAACATCGCACAATCTGTGTCAATTGGGTTAACTATTCCAGTTTTTAATGCATTCAATGCTAGGGCAAACGTGTTAAGAAATAAGGTTACCAAAGAGCAAGCATTTATCAACTTAACAGATGTTGAAAACAGACTTCGTCAAGCCATCGAAACAGCAAACAATGATGCTACGGCAGCAGCTAAAACATTTGCCTCTTCTGGCAAAGCAGTAAAGGCACGCGAGGAGGCGTTTCGAATGACGAAACAACGTTACGATGCCGGAGCCTCTAACTATGTTGATTATCAAGTCTCAGAAAATAATTTATTTCAGGCTAAATCAGATCAGGTGAGAGCCAAGTATGATTTGATCTTCAAAAAGAAAGTGCTTGACTTTTATCAAGGTAAACCAATAGACTATTAATACTTTTTACGAATGGCAAAGCAAAAGAAAAAATCTAACAAGCTTCTTTACTGGGGAATTGGAATTGTAATTTTCCTCATCATCTTCTTAATGATTGGCAAATCCCAGGGATGGATTGGCAAATCGCGCGATTTGGAAGTTGAGTTTACGAAGTCAAAGAAGACATCCATTACAGAAAAAGTGAGTGCTTCGGGCACTGTTCAGCCTGTGATCGAAGTGAAATTGGCACCAGAGGTATCTGGAGAAATTATAGAGTTGAATGTTCAAGATGGTGATTCTGTTTCGACAGGCAAGGTGTTGGTAAAAATTAGGCCCGATGTGTGGCTCAGTCAATTAGAAAGATCGGAGGCATTGCTCAGTCAGCAAAAAGCAAATCTGGAATCTTCGAGAGCTTCGTTGTCAAGGTCCGAGGCAACTTTTATGCGCTCGGAACAGGACTATAAAAGGCAAGAAAAACTGTGGAACGAAAAGGTAATTTCCGAATCAGATTGGCAGCTTGCTCAACAGAACTATAAGGTTGCCCAGAATGATTTGAGGTCGGCAACACAAGGATTGGAGGCGGCTAAGTTTGTCGTGAATAGTTCCAACGCAACGGTTAGAGAGTCCGCTGAGAATGTGAGACGAACTACGGTGTATGCACCCATGAAAGGTATCGTATCAAAACTTAATGTTAAAAAAGGAGAGCGGGTAGTAGGAACAGCGCAGATGACAGGAACGGAGATGCTTCGTATTGCTGACCTTAATAAGATGGAGGTTCGCGTGAACGTAAATGAAAATGATATCGTGCGAGTTCATTTAAATGATACTGTTTTAATCGATGTAGACTCTTATGCCAGCACGGAGAAACAGTTTAAAGGTATTGTAACCAATATTGCCAATACAGCTCGTGATAAAACATCAGCCGATGCAATTACTGAATTTGAAGTTCGGATATTGATCCTTCGTTCTTCCTATCAAGATTTAATAAAACAAGGAAATCGTTTCCCCTTCCGCCCAGGAATGACTGCTAGTGTGGAGATTATCACGACCAAAAAAGACAATGTGTTGTCAGTTCCGTTAACGGCCGTGACTACCCGAAACACTGAAAAAGACAAGAAAGCAGAAGGTGGTCCACCAAAAGACGATGATGATGAAAAACCTGAGGTGTCAGACAATAAAGCAAAGACCGAGAAGAAAGAAGATAAAGTAGTGGTGTTTGTCAATGATAAAGGAGTGGCAAAAATGGTTGAAGTAAAGACAGGCATCAGCGACTATGACAACATCGAAATTATCTCCGGTCTTGCCGATAGCGTAGAAGTGGTTACCGGCCCTTTTCTGGTGGTTTCCAAGCGGTTGAAGGATGGTGACAAAATCATTCAGGCCAAGAAAAAGGAGGACAAGAAAGAGGATAAGAAGTAAATCCATTCGCTACTAAAATTCAGAGATGTTGGCTGACAAAATTTGTCGGCCAACATTTTTTTATTTCTACCTTGCAACAAAAATTGATATGATTAAGCACCCCTGGCATGAAGCACCAATTGGATCAAACCCTCCCGAATTTGTCAATGGGATTATTGAGATTTCCACCGGAATGAGAACAAAGTACGAAGTCGATAAGGAAACCGGTTTACTGAAACTTGATCGAATTCTCTATTCAGCTGTTTACTATCCCGCTAATTATGGATTTATACCTCAAACATTGGGCGATGATATGGATCCGTTGGACATCATGATACTTTGCCGTGAACCCATTCAACCATTGTGTTTGGTTCCTGCACGCGTAGTAGGGGTAATGCGAATGATCGATCAGGGCTTGGCCGATGATAAGATTCTAGCGGTAGCAGAGAATGATGCCAACACACGACACCTGAAAGATATTAGTGAGTTGGCGGCACATTTTAAGTTGGAGCTGAAAGAGTTTTTTGAGAGCTACAAGAAGCTTGAAAACAAAGTTGTTACTGTCCCTGAATTTCAAGGTAAGGACATTGCACTTGAGATTATCTCTAAAGCCATTACTTACTATAAATCAGAATATAAAAAGTAGTGGAGCGACCGAAGTCATTTTTGGTTATTCAAACGGCTTTTATCGGTGACGTGATCTTGGCTACGGCACTAGTGGAAAAAATTCACCAATTCTATCCCAATGCAACTATCGATTTTCTGCTTAGAAAAGGAAATGAATCATTGTTGACCAATCATCCATTCATTCGAGAAGTCATTGTTTTTGACAAGCAGAACAAGTATCGAAATCTGTTTTGGTTGATACGAAAAATACGGAAAACGAAATATGAGGTGATGTTGAATATTCAACGTTTTGCGACTACTGGTATTATCGCACTTTTTTCAGGTTGCAAAACGAAAGTCGGATTTGATAAAAATCCCTTCTCGTTTTTTTTTACTTTTAAAATAGAACACCAGATTGGCCAAACCCATGAGATAGGACGTAACCAAAAGTTAATAGAACACCTAACCGACAGCAAGGCCTCAATGCCTCGTCTCTATCCTTCAACTAGTGACTATGATTCCGTAATGATGTATCAAACATCGTCTTACTACTGTATTGCCCCCACTTCAGTTTGGTTTACAAAGCAGTGGCCTGCAGAGAAATGGATAGAACTCATTCAGAACAACTATAAACTAGTCCAGTCGATTTATCTATTAGGTGCGCCCACGGATCATATTGTATGTGAATCAATTCGGTTAGCGTCTGGAATTTCAACTGTCACCAATTTGGCAGGTAAGCTAAGCTTCTTACAGTCGGCCGCTCTGATGAGAGATGCAAAGATGAATTTTGTGAATGACTCAGCGCCCATGCACCTTGCTTCGGCTATGAATGCGCCCGTAACGGTGATCTATTGTTCTACTGTTCCTTCATTTGGTTTTGGTCCTTTGTCGAGCTATTCTACTGTTGTAGAAACAAAAGAAAAATTGGATTGTCGTCCTTGCGGGCTACATGGATTTAAAGACTGCCCGAAAGGTCATTTTAAGTGCGCGCAAACAATTGCCATCGATTCGGTGGCTAACGCAAGCTCAGTTGCCCAATAGCCATTTCAGTTTTTTCAATTCCATTTTATTCTTTTCGGAGTTGATGTTGGAAACGATACCTTCTTTTTCGCGGGTAGTCAGCCTCCAGCTTAGTGAAGCTCGCGCATTGTTTTGACGGATACTATCCATTCCTTGCAGCAGATCTACATAGCTTTCAGCTTGGTACTGAATGTCCACGCGATCAATAGGTGTCTTTAACCAAGAATAAGCCTGACCGATGAGCAGGTCACTCGTTATATCTTGAAAATTTTCAAAATTGTTATAAACCGAACTAATTGGTTGAGTAAGAGCATCCAAGATCGTTTGTCCTTTCTTTTCTGCAACGGTATGAAGTTTGGGTGAATCGCGAATAGAAACAAAAATTACGCCCGAAGTATTTTCATCTATCCATTCCCTAAAAGCATACACAAACCTGACAGCATCGGACAAACCAAAGTTATCGGAGATGCCCGCGTCCATCATTTGAATTGGCGGGTCGGTTGGAAGGGTGGTATTTGGTGTGATATATGGAAAAGTGGCGCTCATGCGTAGCGCAGACAGGAAACGAAGATTCTCTGCTCCTTGATCTTTAAAGAAACGATGAAAATCAACTCCGCTTACTTTTTCTGTGGTGTAGCCAATAAAATTTTCAAGCTCTGCATTCATGAAGCCAACTGGCCGTGAAGCTATGTAAATCTTTCGCCCGTCATTAATGACGGTTGGTGTCAATATTAGTAGCGGAATAATACCCGCTGTTTCGTATTGATTATACGACACAATGGGGCGATCCATTAAACCTTCCGTAATCTGATTGAGTTGATCTTCAAAAGTATAGGCACGATCTCGTTTATAAGATTGTTCCGCATAATTGAACTTTGTAAAACCCACAAATAGATCATTAGCAAGTAGGCTAAAAATAAGTGGATTTAAATTGTCTGTTGATATTCGTTGACGGTGGATACTGGAATAGGGTTGAATGGATTCCCCGAGTTTGGTTCGCAATACAAGTTCGCGGAAATAGCTAGCTCCAATCAAACCACCCGATGCTCCTGTGATGAGCACAGCATTTTCCATTAACTTACCTTTCGTCAAGCTATCTGCTTGTTGTAAGGCGTTGAGCGTCCACAAGGCTGCTCTCTTGCCGCCCCCGCTTGCGCATAATAAGACGAGCTTCGGTTTGTCCTGTCCATCGAATTTTTTCTTCCAGTTTTCTAATTGAACTAATGTAGCTGCTCGATCTTGTTCGATAGATGCGCTATCTATCTGCTGCTGAATCACCGTTGAATTGTATGGCGCTGTCATCACGTTGTAATCCATCCCAAAAGCCTGATACTTTTTTGAAAAGAAGTCCTCGCCCACTAAAAAATTTATCGCAAGAAAAACGACCAAGCCAACGGTAGACGACCAACCTCCAAACCAATAAGAGAATGCACCGAAGAGCATCACGAAAATAGTTAGGAAGATCATAAAGCTGGCTGCCGCAGGCAACTGAAAAGCCGGGTAATCTTTAAAAATACCAAGTAGCGTAACCATGAAAAAAACAAAGAGCTCGATGATAACGAGATTGAAATGATTTTGATCAAATACCTGTAAGACAGTGGACCGGTCAAAAAATCTGATATCTTCAACCGGCTTGATGGTAAGATTACTACTAATATACCGGTCTACGCGAACTTGCTTTTTGCGGGCGATGTCAAGTTTTTTCATCGCACTCGCCCGAGTTACTTTTACATTGTCTTTGATTTTTTCATCAATTCGGCAAACCATGTACCTGAAGATATCTTTGTTGGTAAACCTGAAGTAGAGCGAAAAAAGAAATGTCATCAAGATATACCCTGCAAAAAACCCACTAATTCTAGAAATGAGTTGCCCTGTCGAACAATGCTCATTGTGGATTTGAAATACAATCACTTGATACACATATACAACCAAAAAAACAATGGGAATAATACTGTTGTTGATCACAAACTTCCGGAAGGGGCTGGGCAAGGTGCCGACAAATGAAAAACGATGCCCATCGGAGATATAGCAAGTAATGTGGAAAGCCATCGCAAACCCCGCGGAAAGAAGGCCCATCCAGAAAAAACTCATGAAGTTTACTTGATTGAGATATTCTGGGTCGAGGAACAAATAGGGGATGCCAAGGTATTTGCCAAAATTTCCAGTCATCATGGCAAAAAGCAGCACCCAGCAAATCATCAGGACGATGTTTCTTCTAAAATTGTTTAGTAATAGCTGTATAGGAAATGAGTAAATCAGCTTAGGCCAGAAAAGGTATAGTTTTCGCATATATAGACTTCTCGAATGTATGAAAATTATCCTCCTGTTCAACAATTGTTTTGCTGTTTTGTGATTGACACACAGCATTTCGTAACCAACAAAAAAATCGTAACTAGGTGTTTTAAGTCGTCCTTTGGAAAAACCCTTTCATATCTATCGTTCGTCAGCAGGTTCCGGCAAGACCCGCGTTTTGGCGCGCGAGTATATCCGGTTAGCACTAAAGCGTCCCGATTACTTTCGTTACATTCTGGCGATGACGTTTACCAATAAGAGCACTCAGGAGATGAAGGATCGGATTCTTCAGTACCTAAGTGCCTTTTCTAATGGAGAAAGTCAAGATTTGGCGACTGAAATTATTGAAGAGCAGCGGAAGGAGGATATTTTATTAACGCCAGTCGATTTGCAGAGGAAAAGCAAAGGGATTCTTGATTTTCTTTTGCACCATTATTCTGAATTTTCAATTGGCACCATTGATGCATTTTTTCAGCGGATCATTCGCTCGTTTACTCGAGAGACAGGATTGTTAGGCAATTTCAGATTGGAAGTAGACAACGGGTTTGTTCAAGAAGAAGTGATCGCATTGCTGATGGCCCAGCTGAAAGGTAATGTAGAGCTACGCAGTTGGGTACTTGATTTCTCAATGGAGAAAATGATAGAGGGAAATGACTGGGATGTACGAAAAACGCTTCTCAGCTTTTCCAAACTGATTGAGAAAGAAGACTTCAAGCGAATTGAAGACAGCGTGTTAAGAGTGACAGATGATAAGGCTTTTTTTAAAACGTTTCGGGCAAGTTTGAACGAAAAAAGACATTTCATCGAGCGAACAGTTAATGAGACCGCAAAAGGGTTGGTGACGGAATTTGATAGCAATCAATTGACGTCCGATGATTTTACCGGGAAGTCGACTGGATTGTATTCGTATGTCAAAAAGCTCACAAGTGAAGTAGTTCCCCCCTCCAGTACTGTCGCAGATGTGATTGGTAATTCTGAAAAGTGGGCGCACAAGTCGTCAAAGAATTTTGCGTTGGTCCAAACGCTCGCGCAATCTAAGTGGCAGCCTGTACTTTCTAGGTTAGTTGATTTTATTCATCAAAATATACAGGCTTATTTGTCTATCGATCAAGTCCTTAAAAACTTGTATTCCTTTGGTTTGCTTTCGGATATATTGCGCACTCAGCGAAAGTACCTGAGTGACGAAAATTTGATGTTGCTTTCTGATGCTCCTCAGTTTTTGAACAAGCTGATGCAAGAACAAGACACTTCGTTCATTTATGAGAAGGTCGGTTCATTCTATAGACATTTTTTGTTGGATGAATTTCAGGATACGTCTGGTTTGCAGTGGAGAAATTTACTTCCCTTAGTTCAGAACGGAATTGCCCAGAATTATTCAAGTCTGATCGTTGGTGATATCAAGCAGTCGATCTACCGGTGGCGAGGAGGAGATCTTTCCATTTTACAAAACCAACTGAAGGAAGATATCAGCGAAGTACTCACCACCACCAAAGACCTAGATACCAACTACCGAAGCAATGGTAATATCGTGTCCTTCAATAATGCCCTTTTTGAAACGGCTTCTTATTTGATTGCTGCTCACTCGAAAAGTTCGTTTCCAAAGGAAGCCTATGAGCGTGTGCAACAAAAAGCATTTGTTGAGCCTGAAAAGGGTTATGTAAAAATTCAATTCTTAGAATCTGAAGAGGATGTGTCATTTGAAGAAGCCGCTTTGAGGCGGCTTCCGTTGCTTGTCCAAGAATTTCAAGATAAAGGGGTTGCAATTAAGGATATTGCTTTTTTGGTGCGTGATAATCGGGAAGGAAAATTGATTGCCAATCGGTTCATGGAGTACAGAGCCTCGCCAGACGCAAAAGAAGACTATCAGTATGACGTAGTTTCCAACGAATCTTTGATGGTAGATCGCACCTCTTGTGTTTTGGTGTTGCTTAACGCGTTGCGTGTCATCAATAATGTTGACCATCAGATCGCCCGTGCTCACCTGGCTTACGAATACCAAAAGCTATGGCCAACCCAGGCATTCAGTGCGTTAAACGAATTGTTTTCAGATTCTAGGACGAAATCACTTGAGAAATGGGTCCCCATATCTTTTTTGCAACAAAGAGAAAAGCTGTTGGCTCTGCCTTTGTTTGAAATGGTGGAGAATCTGATTCACATTTTCAATTTGGGGAAGGTGACCAATGAGGTAGTGTATTTGCAGTCATTCCAAGATATTATTCAGGAATTTTCGCAAAGAGAAAAGAATGATGTGAATTCGTTTTTAGATTGGTGGGAGTTGAATCGAGAAAAGAAATCAATTCAAGTGGCAGGCGGTGTAAATGCCGCACAAATTATCACCATTCACAAAGCGAAAGGTCTTCAATTTAAGTACGTGATTATTCCATTTTTAGATTGGGAATTGGGTCACAAAAATAAAGATGTCTTGTTATGGTGTCAGTCTGATCATCCACTATTTAAAGATGCCGGATTTATTCCTATTAAATATGTTAGCAAGTTGGAAGATACTGTTTTTAAAGAAGCTTATGAGGAAGAAACGAGAAGAGTCTTTTTAGACAATTTGAATTTATTGTACGTTGCTTTTACCCGGGCAGAATTAGGGCTGATGGCATTTGCTCCAGAAGTAAAAAATGATCCAAAAAAAGAACAAAAACTAACTCATGTTGGCCAACTTGTGTACAAGTGTATTGTTGGCAATACATTTTTAAAATCGAGTTGGTCGGATGAGAAAAAGTCATTGGAAATTGGGGAGATAGGCATTTTCGGCAAAAGCCAAGTAAGAGCTCAAGGCATAGTCTCTCTGAAGAGCTACGCAGTTACTCCCTGGCGAGATCGCTTGCAAGTTAGAACGAGAGGTATGGAGTTTTTTAGCCCATCCCAAAAGCGTGAAAAGATTAATTATGGAATTTTCGTTCATTCCCTTCTTTCTCAAATACGCACGAAGCAAGATGTGACTATGGTCATCACAAAAGCGATGTTGAATGGGACCATCAATGAACGTGAAAAATGGGATTTAGAGGAATTAATCAATTGGGTTGTTGATCTTCCTGTTCTTCTACCATGCTTTGAGGTAGAATCTACCTGCAAGATGGAGGCCTCGTTATTTACAACAGATGGATCGGAACGGAGGATGGACAGATTCGCTATGAGAGGCGATCTAGTTTGGGTGGTAGATTATAAGACCGGTGTGCCTTCTGCCAAAGACGAAGCGCAGGTCAAAGACTATATAATGCTGTTAGAGCAGATGGGCTGGAAAAGTGTAACTGGTTATTTGGTTTATTTCGAAGAGAGAAAGTGGGTTGAGGTAAAATAAAGATATGAGGAGTTTTTTGCAAGATATAGCAGACATAGTAAAGAGGGATTATGCGGATTGGGAGCGTCTTCAGATTGTTTTTCCAAATCGAAGGGCTGCGCTTTATTTTAAGCAAGAATTAGCAAAAGACCTGACCACTCCTAAGTGGTGCCCAACAATATTCACTATTGAGGAGTTAATTCAATCCTACTCTCCGCTGCAGGAGATAGACAAGTTGACTTCAATTGTAAAACTCTTTCAGGCGTTTAAAAAGGTAACTAACAGTACTGAAAGGATAGACCAATTTTATTATTGGGGAGAAATGCTGCTCCGTGATTTTGACGAATTGGATAAATACATGGTCAACGCTGAATTTCTGTTTCGAGATATAAGCAACCTGAAAGAAGTAGATCAATATTTTGATTATCTGACGGAAGAGCAAATGGTCTTCTTAAAAGATTTTTGGCAGAGTGTAGAGTTTAGCACGGAAGAAACACGGGTTCGATTTTTGTCACTTTGGAGAAATCTGTATCCCGTGTACAAAGAGTTCCAGGAATCACTTCTAAAAAATGGAACTGCCTATGCAGGTATGATTCACCGACTGGTTGCCGAACGGCTAATAACTCAGACAGCTCCAACGTCAGAGAAGAAAACTATATTCGCAGGCTTCAATGCGCTTACCACGGCAGAGGAGAAGATTATCTGTTGGTTTGTAGAAAATCAGAGTGCTCCGGTGTTCTGGGATGAAGATGAGTATTATGTTTCGTCCGAACATCGGGAGGCTGGTGCTTTTTTCAGACTGTATAGAAAGCACTCCGTTTTGGGTAAAACATTTGCTGAGCGACCTGCCTCTCATTTGTCAAGGGAAAAGCAAATTAATATTTATGGTGTACCGCAGAAAGCAGGACAGCCTAAATTGTTAGCACAACAGTTGAGTGACGATAGAACTTTTGACAAAGAAGGAAGTCACGTAATTGTATTGCCTGATGAAAGTTTATTGATGCCCCTTTTGTATTCGCTGCCTTCATCGATTTCATCTATCAATGTGACGATGGGCTTTCCGTTGATAAGTACGCCCTATTTTTCGCTGATTGATTTTTTGTTTGACCTCCATCGAACCAAAAGAAAAGACGAGTTTTATTTTAAAGGTGTAATGGCTGTCCTCAATCATCCTTACATGAACGCATTAGCGGGAGCAGAAGTTTCTGAATTGAAAAAGTTCATTACGAAACATAACCAGGTTTATTTGGAGGAGCGTTTTTTTGAAACCAAGGGAAACGTAATTGCATCGATTTTTAAATTGGTGGGCGAGGCGGATTTTATTCCTTACGTATTGGAGACGATCGCACTTTTCGCTACTGCGCCATCGAATGGAATGCTGGATAAAGAATTTGCATTTTACTTTCATCGCATTTTGACCAAGCTGCAAGAACTTACAGTTGACGAGCCGATGGAGCTGAGCATGCTTCAAAAGTTATTTCGCCAGATTGCCCGATCAGAAAAAATTCCCTTTAGCGGAGAACCCTTGAAGGGGATTCAGATTATGGGTGTGTTAGAGACTCGTAATTTGGATTTTGACCATGTCCATGTATTGTCGTTGAATGAAGGTTTATGGCCAGCTGCTGCACGGCAAGGTTCTTACCTGCCGCATTCCATTAGGAAAGCGTATGGATTACCCACCTATACCCATCAAGATGCCATGTATGGTTATTTGTTTTACCGACTATTGCAGCGGAGTGAGCAAGTTAACCTTTACTACAATACCGAACCTGATGTGCTTGGAAGTGGAGAGATGAGTCGATATCTCTATCAGATAATGTATGAAGCTAAGTGGCCGTATACTAAGAAGATTCTGTACAGCTCTATCTCACTAAATCAGCCATCGTCTATTACCATTGAGAAAGACTCAAGCGTGATGGAGAAGTTGCAGCGATATGTGACAAAGGCTTTGACACCTTCTACACTAAATACATATCTAGAATGCCGCCTCAAATTTTATTTTAAAAATTTGTTGGGATTAGTGGAAGCGGATGAGGTGGAAGAGGAAGCTGATGCGCGAATCTTTGGAAATTTATTTCACGATGTAATGCAGTTTTTTTATTTGGATTTGAAATCGAAAGACGGAGTATCCGAAGTACGCGCAGAACATTTTAACAATTTACCCGAAAAATTAGACCTATTAGTAGAAAGAGCCTATCGCAATCACTTTGGATTGACTCATACTAGAAAAATTGAATACGATGGCCAACAGCTAGTGGTCAACGAGATGGTGAAAAAAATGGCTGATCACGTCTTAAAGAAGGATGAAGGTTATGCGCCTTTCTATGTTGACATGTTGGAGCAGGAAGATTTTAAAACATCTTTTCCGGTTGATGCGAAACTGACCATATTACTTGGGGGCAAGATAGATCGCGTAGACAAAAAGGAGAATGTTGTCCGCATTATCGATTACAAAACCGGGAAAGACGAGAATTCATTTAAGACGATTGTTTCGTTGTTTGATCGCCATGATGACAAACGAAACAAAGCGGCTTTTCAAGCGCTGTTTTATTCTTGGGTATACGATCGGGTAAAAAGTGATTCAAACCTTAAACTGCAACCGGGCCTCATCAACAGAAAGGAGATTTTTAACGACAAGTTTGAATATGGCCTTAGTCAAAATGGTCAGATAATACAGGATGTTAAATACCTCCTTCCGGAATTTGAGAGTAACCTCGTTCAGTTGTTGACTGAATTGTTTGATCCTCAACAGCCATTCGACCAAACGACAAGAGTTAAAACTTGTGAGTATTGTTCCTATAAAGAAATTTGTGGAAAGTAGCAAATGATTGAATTATTCTTTGTGAAAGAAGTCACGTTGTTGCATTAAACGGGTTGCAGAAATTGAACAATAACGAAACCGAAAAGTTAAGACAACGCTGCTTGCTTATTGGCTCAGCCTATTTTAATAATGTTAATTAGAAACTCAATGCGTATCCATAAACTTCCAGCCGTACCAATTGATCTCAAGCACAACTCCATTGTCAAGTTTTCTATTTGGAAAAGTGAATAGAGCACCCAGAAATACTTGAAGCTTGGGACCAACATTGTATCCGCCTCCAATTACAGTTTGAGATTTTTTGTGATCACCTGAAATAAAGTCCCCCATCAGCACCCACTTTTCTGAAAGTTTATATTCATATCCAAACATAATTCCTATTTGATTTTGTGGTGGACCGCCTACGAAAACATCGTTAGTATGGTATGGACCAACTACAACATACCCTTTTTTCGATGGTTGCCATCGCAATAGTGCATAATTCATTGCTGCGATCTTCTTGTTAGCTATCTCGTTGCTTAGGTTAGGGCCTATTTGTGCACCAATATTTAAGAAGAGTTGGTTGGTTTTCAATACTATTTGTTTTTGCAAAGTGAACATCAACAATGGGTATAGCGGTTTACGCTTACTATTATCGTTGAAAGATACCACTTGACTTTGTCCAAACTGCAACGGAAGATCCACAAAGTTAGCGCCTATGTCCCACCCTTTACCAATACCATAAACCACATGGGATTTTGATTCCAATTCGTTTAACTGGTAAAAATTCAATTGGTGTTGATAGAAAAACCTTCCTTTTGGAGTGATATCAGCTGATGGAATGTTGAAAAGATTTTGTTGAGCGAATGTTAGGTGGATGGAAAAAATGGTGGCAATAATTGCAAGATATATATGTCTGGACATTGGTATTTTGACTTGAAGAAAACCTTTAGAATGATTTAGCTGTACCTATGATCATTTGATCATTATTTTTGAGGGGATGGAAAAATACGTGAACTCACCATCGCAATCATCAAAGTAAACCCGATCACAATAAGCGAAAACTCTATAGGAATTTTAAACAGATCGGCAATACACATTTTTACGCCCACAAATACTAAAATGGCTGATAGTGCATACTTCAGATACTTGAAGTACTTCTCGATTCCGGCCAATGCAAAATAGAGTGACCTCAAGCCAAGAATGGCGAACACGTTAGATGTATAAACGATGAATGAGTCATCTGAGATGGCGAGAATCGCGGGGATAGAATCTACTGCAAAAATCAGATCCGTAGTTTCAATTAAAATCACAACTAAAAATAATGGTGTCGCCCATGTTTTACCTTGCTGCTTGACAAAGAACTTGTCTCCTTCAAAAGATGAGGTGATCGGCATTACCTTTCTGGCCAACTTTACTAACGGATTTTTTTCCGGCTCGATCTTTAGATCTCCGGCTAGCAGCATGCGGATTCCTGTATAAATTAAAAATCCACCAAAAATATAGATCAGCCAATGAAAGCGATGAATCAATTCTACACCGGTAAGAATAAAAATTGCCCGCATGACAAGCGCGCCCAAGATACCCCAAAACAAAACCTTGTGCTGGTAGGCAGAGGGTACTTTGAAGTATGAGAATATCAGAATAATGACAAAAATATTATCGACACTAAGAGACTTTTCAATTAGGTATCCGGTGAAGAATTCCAGGGCTTTGTCTTTGTCAAAATAGTAATAGACAAACAAATTGAAAAACATGGCCAGAGTGATCCAGACGCACGTCCAGGTGAGTGCTTCCCGCACAGATACATCATGTGATTTTTTATGAAAAACACCCAAGTCGAGCGCCAGCATTGCCAGCACAAATAGGTTGAAAAAAATCCAGAGTAGTGATAAGTCGTTCATTGATTGGGAAGTATAAGATTCAAAATGAAAAAGGTGAAATTGATGAGGTTATCGATTTAATTTAAGTTAACGTTTTGGCTATCTTTTTGACGTGTGATGGCTCCCGTAAAGGGCAAACCGGTAAGAATATTTAAACGAAGGCTGGTAGAAATAAAGTCATCGACTTCGTAAAATTGCGAGCCTATTTCTATAGAAATTGCTTCGCTCAATATCTTATAATACTTTTTACGCACGCTCAATTCCCTTGCCTGGTACTTTTCTGACTGTGTGACGAACGTAGTCATGAGTTTGAGATTTAGGTGTTGGTAATTATTTCCATAATTCACAAAAAGGCCAATCAGTTCATCATCGAGTGCGCGCTTTTCGTTATTGAATTTTACATAGATCGGATGGAACACAGCTGCTTGTGAAATAGACAATTGCAGAGCCTCAATGAAAATCTTTTCCCGGTCCTTTTGCAATTGACTTTTTGCTTTGTCGAGATCTATCAGGGTTCCTTCTTGTCCGTACGAGTTTGCCGTTATTGCCGACACTAAAATCAGTAGATAAGAAGTGGTGGCGAGCATGCAACGAAGTTTGTTCATCTTTTTGAGTGGTTAGGTGGTAGGGAGGTATTCTGATTTTCTACTTTTTTCAATTAAAAAAAGGCAGAAGTCGATTCCATAAAAAAAATACGAATGTTTCTCACCTTGTGTTGTTCGCGCAAAGAGCGTGCAGTGAGAGAGCTTGTTCGCTCGACTTAAAAACTGTGCATGGCTTGCTTTCGGCCCGTAATATCCGCCCTTCTTCAGCAACCATCACAGCTATGTAGTTATCGGGTTGCGGGTTTTCTTCTAGCACAATCCATTTCATATTGGTCTTGGTTTGTTTGATTGTCAAAAAATCTATGCTAGTAGTTTTGTGAATTTAATTTCGTTTGTTCAGTCTAATAACCAGTTTAGGGTCAAGCGGACTGTTTTGGTTAAGTAGAGGAAGAAGAGGATTGTCTGAAACATCCAGGTACCGAAGATGTTTCATTTGATTGATTTCAGGTGGCAGAGAAGTTATTTTGTTGCCAACAAGAAACAAGTATTCTACTTTTTTTAGCTCGCTTATGTTGGAAGGGACACTAGTTAGACCATCATTTTCGACATGCAGCTCAGTAAGCCTTTTCATCTTACTGATTAATCGAATATTTTTTTCAAGATTGAAATAAGCGTCATTGTTGATATAAAGTACTTTCAGCTTACGAAGGTCAGGGATATTTTGGGGTAAGTCAGTGATCAGATTCTCAGAGAAATCGAGGCTTTCAAGTCGTTTTACTTTTGTGATTCTTTGTGGCACAACTGAAATATTGTCGCCTGCCAAACTGAGCATTTTCAGAGCCGGCAATTCAGCTAACACAGTGATCGCCTGATCGATTTCAAGGTGTATGTTATGGTCTAAATATAGACTCTGCAATACCGTGAGGCCTTTCAATTCTACTGGCAATTGTTTGATCTCGTTGTAGGATAGCACGAGGTACTTCAGGTTTTTAAGATCTGCAATTTTTGAGGGGATCGACTCGATATGATTTTTACCCAAATCCAAGTATTGAAGATTTATTAACGCAAACAGCGAATCGGGTAGCTCTACTAATCCTTGATTGCTTAAATCTAACCATACCGCCTGATCGCGATGGGCGTAAGCGGCTTTCAGTGTTTTGAACTGAGTGTTGGCGATACTAAGTTGCGCGTGTGAGGTATACAGGAAAAACTGCAATGCAACACATATAAGCAACGCAATCTTTAGGTTTATTTTCATTTTACCTTGGTTTAAGGAGAGCGAAAGTAAAAGGGAAAGCTATCCTCGTGCTTTCCCCTTTTCGATTTTTATTTATCAATGTTTGGATTCATTAAAAGAGGCGTTTTTCCATCCGTCATGATGATTTTTGTATTTGGCGATTTCGCCAATTCGCGAAACGCTTCAATACTTTGCCATTCAATGATTGCCTTTGTAAGTCCTTCGGCAATAATTTTTTGCGAGTCACGAATACCTTCGGCTTCAATTATTTTCCGTTGTGCCTCACGCTTTTCGCGATCAAGTAAAAATTCCATTCGCTGGGCTTGTTGTTCTGCTTCTAACTTTTCTTCAACAGCTCTTGCCAAGCCCGGTGGCAGCTGTATGTTTTTTAATAGCACGGCTTCAATTTCGAAGCCTCTTGGCAAAAGGATTTTTGACATCTGCTCAGTTACTTCTTTTTCAATATTGGCGCGTTGCACAGAGTGCATATCTTTCGCGAAAAACCGAGAGCACACATCTGCTGCAGAAGATCGGAAAACGCTGCTGATCACGTTTAATTCATTGCCAACACCGATTGTTTCAATAATTGCAGGTGCTTTGGCTGGTTGCATCCGGTACAAAATGGAGATGACAGCCACGACATTAAGCCCTTCCTTTGAAGGTAGGTTGGCATTGATCTCCATGTTCATTGTTCGAATAGGCATTTTAATAACTTTAGAAGTAAAAGGATTGAATCCAACTGCCCCCGGGCCGCTGAAATTGGGACTCAACCTTCCCATTTTTCTTTTTACTCCTATTTCGCCTTGCCGCACTACAGCACAGCTAGTGAATAGAAAAGCAAGTAGAATGCAGTTTGTTATGATGCGAGTTTTCATAAAATATAGTTAGGTGGAGAATGTCTGTGATCTATTTTGGCGAAGCCATTGCTTCAATTCTTGAACCTCTACAGGTGCCAGCCAGCGGATTGCTTTTTTGTATTCTTTGCGAAAGAGCCGAACATCAAAGTTGACACACTGTAAGACTTTCTTGCAGTAGTCTAATATGCTGCATTTGGTTTTCATACCAGTGAAAATGAAAGGTAAGACATGCCTACGAAGTAGAGCACTATTACAGACCAAGCAATTGAATTGCCCTGAACGGGTTTTTTTGAATTTTTCATATCGATTTTTGATTTTAATTAAAATGAGAACTTCTCGCAATTGCGCGTATGCGAAGCAGCAAACAGGAGGTTCTTATTTCTTAAATCAAAAGTGACCGATAGAGTAGGTATCTGGTAGTTTGAAGAGAGGGTTTGGCTTGGCCGGCAAATCCGGAAGATGTGGTAGATTCGGCAAACTTAGGGCGCGAAAGAAAGCTAATAGAAGGTTTTCTTGCCTTTCTTAATGTGTGCCGTTTTGATTCAATAACTTGATCTACCTCGGTCTCAATAGATTCTTCAGTAGCCTGTTGCGACTGGACTGTAGACTTAAGAGCGAATTTTTCTAAACCTGCTCCAAACAGTAAAAAAAGACCCGTTAGGGTTATGAAAATGGCTTTTTTAGTAATTGGTAGCATTACTTTCAATAATATAAGCAATACTTGTAACGTGAGTTTTAAGTTTTGGGTTACCGATTTCAGGTATATTTTTCTAATTTATTAATTATGAGTTGTTAAGGCGTTTATACGTGGCTTTTTACCCACTTCCCCGCATTTACGAATGCCTCAAACCATGGTGATATTTCGTCTTGTTGTTTTCTTTCTGTAGGGTAGTGCGGCCAATTCCATGGGAATAAACTGCGTTCGATATGCGGCATGATTGCGAGATGTCTTCCGTCTTTGGAATACAAAGAAGCAACTGAGTGTTCACTATCATTTGGATTACCCGGATACTCGGAATAGGTGAAGGTTGCTCCAATCTTATAGTTGGCTTGACCTTCTAGTTTAAACATCCCTTCCCCATGCGCCAACCAAACACCAAGCTGCATGCCTTCATAGCTGGAGAGCATGACTGAATTATTTTTAGGAATACTAATCGTAATGAAGGTTGATTCGAATTTACCGGAACCGTTGTGATGCATTTTAGGATGATCGGCCATAGGCATTTCACGATAGACTAATCCCAATTCCATCATTAACTGACAACCATTGCATACACCCAAACTCAATGTATCAGGGCGCGCATAAAAATTGTCCAGCGCTGCTTTTGCTTTCGGATTGTACAAGAATGAACCAGCCCAACCTTTCGCTGAACCTAATACATCGGAATTAGAGAAGCCACCCACAAACACAATCATGTTCACTCCACTTAAATCTTCTCTGCCTGATACAAGGTCCGTCATGTGAACGTCTTTCACATCAAAGCCTGCGAGGTAAAGTGCGTACGCCATCTCACGATCTCCATTCACCCCTTTTTCTCTAATGATGGCAGCTTTGATACCTGAAGGTGTTCTTCTTTTTGAATCAACTCCGTAGGCAGAAAACTTTCCATTGAAACCTGATTGAAAGCGGTAAGACAGAGGTTGATTTTTAAAATTGACATTCCTCTTTTCAGCGTGGCCTTTGGGCCGTTGGATTTTGTCGAGCAGGTAGGAGGTGTGAAACCATTTATCTCGTAATTCAGAAATTTTGAATGTTGAATGTTGAACGTTGAATTTTGAAGTTGAGATCGTTAGCAGCTGATTGTTCGTTACCGTTCCAATCGGATGATAGATTAACTTTTGATTTTTTAAAATTTGGATTGCAAGCTCTGACTGAACTTGAAGAACAACACCTGGGTTTTCAGAAAATAGAACTTTTATCAAATCATTTCCTAACGAGTCAATATTCAATTCAATACCACTGTTCAACGTAGGAAAACACATTTCTAATAATGTGGTGATCAATCCCCCTGAAGATATATCGTGTCCTGCAAGAACAAGATGCTCCCTAACCAGTGCCTGAATGGTTTCAAATGCCCTGATGAAATATGCATCATCTTTAATAGTTGGGGCTTCTTTACCAAGTTGATTTGCCACTTGACCAAAACTACTACCTCCTAATTTGAAATCATCTTTTGAAAAATCAATATAGATAAGTTGCGATCCTACAATTGGTTCCAGAGCTGGCGAAATTGTTTTCCGTATGTCGCTAACCTCAGCCACAGCAGAGATGATCACCGTTCCGGGTGCGTAGACAACTTCTCCTTTCGGATACTTTTGAGTCATCGAAAGTGAATCTTTTCCTGTAGGAATATTGATTCCCAATGCACAAGCAAACTGACTCACAGCATCCACCGCTTGATAGAGTCGTCCATTTTCGCCTTCATTTTTAGCTGGCCACATCCAATTCGCACTAAGCGAGACGCCTTTAAGTCCGTGTGTTAAGGGTGCCCAAACCAGGTTGGTAAGCGCTTCGGCAATCGCCAACTTACTTCCCTTGGCCGGATCGACCAGTGCAGCAACAGGTGCATGTCCAATAGAAGTTGCAATGCCTTTATTGCTTAAAAAGTCCAATGCCATCACAGAGACGTTGTTCAACGGAAGTTGAATAGGACCACAAGTTTGTTGGGTAGCCACTTTTCCCGATACGGATCGGTCTACCTTATTGGTCAACCAGTCTTTACATGCAACAGCCTCTAGTTGCAATACTTGTTCAATATAAAATTTCAGTTTACTTGCATCGTAAGTGATTTCAGAAAAATCAGCCGCTGTTGTTTTGTCAGTAAGAATAGTTTTAGGGGAAGAACCAAACAAGTGATTCATCTCCAGCTCAACGGGGTTGAGCGAATTATTTGCCCCGGCAAATTTAAACTTATGATCGCCAGTTGCGTGGCCCACTACATACATCGGTGCACGTTCACGATCTGAGACACGCTTCAGAGCATCTACATCTTTTTCGTGAATGGCAACACCCATTCGTTCTTGCGATTCGTTGCTGATAATTTCTTTCGAGGAAAGAGTTGGATCTCCTACTGGAATTTTGCCCACTTCAATAGTGCCCCCTGTTTCTTCTAGTAGTTCGGAGAAACAATTTAAGTGCCCACCAGCTCCGTGGTCGTGAATGGATACAATCGGATTATTATCAGACTCTACCATCGCGCGAATCGCATTCATCACACGTTTTTGCATTTCCGGATTGGAACGCTGAATTGCATTTAGTTCGAGTGCGTTGGCGAACTGCCCGGTGGTAACAGATGACACTGCTGCACCTCCCATGCCAATGCGATAGTTGTCGCCCCCCATCATTACTATTTGATCGCCCGCTTGCAAGTGCTCTTTTTGGCTATCTTTTTCTTTTCCAAATCCAATGCCGCCTGCTTGCATGATTACTTTGTCGTAACCAAATTTTTTATTTCTTTCGACATGCTCAAAAGTCAACAAACTTCCGCAGATCAATGGTTGCCCAAACTTATTCCCAAAGTCACTCGCGCCATCTGATGCTTTAATCAAAATTTCTGCTGGCGTTTGATACAGCCAATTTCTGGGTGATAAATTATTTTCCCAGCTTCTGTCATCCTCAAGTCGGGAGTAAGAAGTCATGTAAACGGCTGTGCCCGCCAACGGCAGTGAGCCTTTACCACCAGCAAGCCGATCGCGAATTTCGCCTCCCGATCCGGTTGCTGCTCCGTTAAATGGTTCTACCGTTGTTGGGAAGTTATGAGTCTCTGCCTTTAAAGAAATGACGGAGTCAAAATCTGTAATAGCAAAAAAGTCTGGTACATCTTGCTTGGTAGGGGCAAACTGCTCGATCCGTGGTCCTTTGATAAATGCAACGTTGTCTTTATAAGCAGATACGATGAAGTTGGGATTCTCTTTCGAAGTTTTCTTGATCAATTGAAAGAGTGTCGATTTTTTTTCTTCGCCATCAATAATGAAAGTGCCATTGAATATTTTATGGCGGCAGTGCTCGGAGTTGACTTGTGAAAATCCAAATACTTCGCTGTCGGTTAATTTTCTACCTAATTTAAAGCTGACATCTTTCAGGTATTCTATTTCCTCTTCACTTAAGGCAAGCCCTTCTTCTTCACTGTATTCTTTGATGTCGGTAATTTCTAAAATCGGTTCGGGCGAATGGTGGATAGTGAAGATATCCTGATCCAGTGTTTCGTACAAATGTTGCAACATTCGATCATAGGTTGGAGCAGTTGAAGAGGACTCGAAGAATTCTTCAATCCGCACAATGCCAGCAATGCCCATTGTTTGGGTAATTTCAACAGCGTTTGTGCTCCATGGGGTGATCATTTCTTTTCTGGGTCCTATAAACTTCCCTGAAAGTGATTTATCAGTAAGCGGTTTTGCGCCACCAAAAAGCCAGGTCAGTTTTTCGAAATCGGACGTTGAAAAGGGACTTGAATGGCCAACCGAGTAAATGACGTTGGAAGGTGAGCGAAAGAATACAATCATTTGCTTTTTGAAAGCGCAAATTTAGGTGTCTAGACGGATTATTCTAGCTATTTTTAAGCTCATTTATAGCTTCAAATATGAGTTTTTTTTCAGGGGATAGAGATAGTAAGTTAGCAGGGCTGGCCATGGTACTGGTTTTCGTTTTCGTAGGCAACTTGGAACTACGCGGCCAAACTACGTTGATTAAACTGGTAGATAGTACGCGTGTCAGTACAGACATCATCAATGTTTCGAGTCGATCTTTGTTCACTGAGGCTGGGAGTTTCAACCTCACAGAAATTTATTCTGTCACATTTTTAACAGAAATAGAGTATCAAAAAAAAGTTTCTGTGGCGCGATTTTTAAACGATTTTGGTATACTGATATATATTAGAGACATAAAGCTACGTCCTGCTCCTAAGGATGTTGTGACTGCCAACCGAAACAAATATGCAGAGGAGGATAAGCTGGTCATTAGTAAACCCTCGGGCTTTTCAGAGTCAGAATATTCCTACTTCCGTTTTGGTGCGGGCCTTGGTATTGATTACGGTGGTTTTGGTGCCCGGCTCACGGTTTTGCCTAGCAAGTATGTGGGTGTATTTTTAGCTGGTGGGTACGCAATAGCCGGTTTTGGCGTCAATGGAGGAGTCACACTGAAAACCGCCCCTGACAGCAGAGTATCTCCTTATGTTAATTTGATGTATGGATATAATGCCGCAATTGCTGTAATTGGGGCATCACAGTACAACAAATTGTACAATGGGTTTTCACTAGGGGGAGGCGTTCAGCTTAAGTCGCGAAGAACACCAACCAACTATTGGCTTTTTGGTTTGGTCGTAGCGTTTCGCCCTTCTGAGTTTGATCGGGATTTCACCGCACTGCAGAATAACCCCACGGTCACAGGTTTAACAAAGCCACTGCCTGTGAACATAAGTGTGGGCTATCATTTCGCCTTTTAGCAATTTCTTGAAACGGAAAAATGTTTTTCATATCGAAAGGTGAATGATCGATTTTCCAATTAAATCGTTGTGTCCGGCTTCGATGATCTCAAATTTTATTTTCTCGATTTCTCCAACAAAGGCCTTCATATTGTCAGCCTGAATTACCTTGTCGTATTTACCGATGAGAAGCCTACATGGTGTGGCATGTTGGTTCAGCACTGATACAAGTTGATTTAGATCCGGTTTCAAGTGTCTAAAGTAGACCCAGGCAAAGTAAACGCGTCTCCGTTTTTCTTCCGTATCCATCTGAGACTCTGCAAAACGCAACAACCCTTGATCTACTATCTTCATTCTTCTCAGTAGCTTTGTCAGTTTGTAAAGGCGATTGGGGTGAAGTATCATGCTTTTAAAGAAAGCTCTCACTGCAATAGGGTAGGTGGCGAGGCTATACCAGAAACTGGTCTTGATTCCATCAGGCGCCAGCAGTATGAGCTCACTTACCAGAGATGGAAAAGATTCCACAGTAATCATAGCGAACTTTCCACCCAGACTAAATCCAACTACACCAAATTTTTCAATGTTTTCTTGTCTCAAAAACAAACGCATGATTTCTTTCCAATCTTCTTTTTCCACCGGGCTTCGGCTATTCCAATGACTGGCTCCGTGAAAGAACAAATCGAATGTGTAAAGTGTATGTGATTCCTTCAACATATCAACCCACTTATGAAAAGCGCTGTGATCTTGGCCGAAGCCGTGGAAAAGAACTAAAACGCCCTCGCCAGTACCCGTTTTGGTGTACGCAAGCTGCGAATTGGCATAGGAAATATGCAGGACGTTTTCCAAGCTCCAAAAGTAGTCACTTTGACGATCACCACTTGCGCATTCTTTTTTACAGCTTTGTAAAATAATACCTAAGGGTTTGCCGTCTATGGTAAAAATTGGCGCGGCAGATGGATTTGGCGATGCAACAAATAAAAGAAAACACATTCCTGAATGAGAAAGACAAGCTGCTCGGATTCATCCGTAGTAGAGTGTCATCGGTGGAAGAGGCGGAGGATATCCTTCAGGATGTGTTTTTTCAGTTTGTCTCGGGGTTCGAGACCATTGAATCGTTTGATCGCGTTACTTCCTGGCTCTATAGTGTTGCCCGTAATAAGATCATTGATCGCTATCGTAGAGATGCTTCACGTCCGCAGCGCACGGATTTTGAATGGATCACTGGGAAAGAGGATGACGTACCATTGACCTTGCAGGATATTCTACCTGATTTAGACAATACACCTGAGTCAACACTTTTGCGCGAGGCCATTTGGGACGAGATTACCGATGCACTGGCTGAATTGCCGGCAGATCAACGAGAAATTTTCATCCAAAATGAAATGGAGGAAAAAAGTTTTCGTGAGATAGCAGACGAAACGGGGGTCTCAATCAATACGCTGCTGTCCAGAAAGCGATATGCAATACTCGCACTTCGCAAAAGATTGCAACGGTTTTATGATGACGTTGTTAGTTAGGCTTTAGACAAGAGACGTGAGACATAAGATGTAAGATTTTTGTAAAGCGTTGAAGCACCAAGTCTTGTGTCTTACTACTTATGTCCAGTAAAAAAAAAATTAAAATAGAAAATTATGAAAAAGGTATTGTGGATTGGAGGAATGGTGGTGTTGGGAGTGTTGGCGGTTTCTGCTTTTACACTTGGCACGATGTATTTATGGAATTGGTTGGTACCTGATTTATTTCATGGACCGATAATAAACTTCTGGCAAACCCTTGGTTTGCTGGTTTTAAGCAAAATTTTGTTCTCTGGATTTGGCAAAGGCGGCCATCGCCACAACGGCCAATGGAGAGGTTACTGGAAGCAAAAATGGCAAGGAATGACCCCCGAAGAGAGGGAACGGTTCAAAGCAAAAATGAAAGACAAATGGTGCTCACCAAGGTCTGGAAGTTCAGTTGGCAATGCAGGCGTTTCAATCGATTGATGCCTTAAATTAAAAATATCTCAAAAAAAAAGCAGTTAAAACTGCAACCCTGAGCTGTAAATGGCGTTGAGGGAAACCGAGGAAACTTTTATAATACCAAGAGTTTCCTTAGTTTCGCGCCCGATTATGGAAGAACAAGACACAAAAGATAGAATTTTAGCAGGAGCAGAAGCGCTTTTCATGAAATATGGAATCCGAAGTGTTTCCATGGATGACATAGCCAGGCAACTGGCAGTTTCTAAAAAAACGCTTTACCAGCATTTTGCCGACAAAGACGAGCTAGTGACAGTAATGTCTCAAACCCACATGGCGCGCGAGGAACGTGAATACCTTGAAATCACGGCTGCATCGGAAAATGCAATTGATGAGCTCAGTAAGATTTCAGTTCGGTTGCGGTGCGATATGGAAGACATGAACCCATCACTCCTTTTTGATTTACAGAAATTTCACCCGAAGTCCTGGGCGCTGTGGCTTAACCACAAGAATGATTTTATCATGCGCTCCATCGTCAGAAATCTTAAGCAGGGTATTGACGAAGGCTACTTTCGCCCTGAGGTCAATCCGGAAGTCATAGCCATCAGCCGATTAGTTCTTATTGAAGCGGCTTTTGACGAACAACATTTCCCAAAAGAAAAATACAATCTAGTCGAAGTGCAGTCGCAGTTTTTCGATCACTTCGTTTTCGGCCTTTGCACCGACAAGGGTAGAAAACTATACCAGAAATACAAAGAGGATACCACAACACCCATAACCAACTATAAGAATGAATCAGTTTTATAAACGAATGCTATTTGCCATTGCCGTGTTTGCGGCTGGTGGCGCTCAGGCACAGCAACAACCGCCCACCTCATTTACATTGGAACAATGTATTGAATATGCGCTGATCAATTCGGTCAGTGCACAAAATGCAATTATTGATCAAGAGATTGCCTCTGCAAAAGTGAAAGAGACAACTGGATTGGGCTTACCTCAAATTGACGGAAGCGTAGCATTGGTTCACAATGGAAAGCTTCAACGCTTTTTTACTACTTACAATCCAAGCTCTGGTAGTAATTTTTTGGGAGACCTTAGCAGCGTTCCCGGCATTCAGGCAGGTGATGTGGTGGCGGCACAAAACTTTTTTCAATTGAAGAACTCTGGTAGTGCTTCTGTGTCGATTAATCAACTTTTATTTAGTGGATCATATTTGGTCGGATTGAAAGCATCAAAGGCCTATAAAGCATTATCGTTCAAGGCGAACGATGTGACACGCGAACAAATCGTACAACAGGTGACCAAAGCTTATTATTTGATTCTAATCAACAAGGAAAGAACAGGGCTTTTTACTAATAGTATCGCACGACTAGATTCCCTATTAAAGAATACCACGGCACTGAATAAAAATGGATTTGTAGAAAGTATCGATGTCGACCGGATAAAAGTTGCCTATAATAATCTAAAATCCGAAAATGAAAAATTCCTCAATTTGAACGAGCTAGGCATTCAATTGTTAAAATTCCAAATGAACTATCCAACGGATCAACCGCTTGAACTCGTTGGAAGCATCCAGGATGTGAAGGTTGAACTCACCAGTTCAAGCTACATTGACGGATGGGATTATAAAACCCGCGCTGACTACAAAGTGCTTGAAGCCAATAGAAGACTGCAGGAGCTAAGCGTAAGAAACCAGTATGCTGGGGCACTTCCCATTGTTTCTGCGTTCGGGAATTTGGGATACAATACACAATCGGGCGACTTTGGTGGACTATTTACTACGAATAGCAAAATTGCTGATCAAAATGGTTTAGGCCCCGACAAATGGTATGATTTCTCACAATTCGGACTGAATTTAAGTATGCCGATTTTTAATGGTCTACAACGGCAATACAAAATTCAACAAGAAAAGCTTACGCTTAAGAAAATTGACAACGGATTCCGAACCCTAAAATTGGCTGTTGATCTGGAAACAAAGCAGGCCTCGATTGGGTTTGAAAATGCATTTATCTCATTAACGGCTCAAAAGGAAAATATGGATTTGGCCAGTAATGTGGCCCGCGTTACAAAAATAAAATACGAACAAGGCGTTGGCTCCAATCTGGAAGTAGTCGATGCTGAAAATAGCTTGCGTCAGGCACAAACCAACTACTATTCAGCGTTATTCGATGCCATGATTGCCAAAGTAGATTTGGACAAAGCCTACGGCAAATTGATACCACTTACCGCAAAAAATTAAAAACCACAAACACAACGATATGAAATCAAAATTATACTCAAAACTGTTAGCCCTACTCGTGATAACTATTGTAGTTGGTGCTTGCAACGGATCTTCAAAAGACAAAGAAACGCAGTTGAAAGACTTAAAGGCACAACAGGCTGCATTAGCCACGCAGATTAGTGAGTTGGAAAAAGGAGTAGATACAAAAGCCCCAGCATCCGGAACAAGGCGCTCAAAAGAAGTCGGAGTTATTGAGTTAACACCACGTCCCTTTGATCACTACATCACGACCCAGGGAGCTATCGAAGCCGTAGATAATATCTTGGTGAGTGCTAAAACGATGGGTATCATCACGCAAGTATTTGTACGTGAAGGAGATGTTGTTTCTAAAGGACAAACACTTGCTCAAATTGACAACTCGCTCACCTTGCGTGGAATGGAAGAGGTAAAATCAGGGTTAGATTTAGCTACCACCATTTACAATCGTCAAAAAAATCTTTGGGATCAAAAAATTGGAACGGAAGTACAATACCTCCAAGCAAAGAATAACAAAGAGAGTTTGGAGCGTAGGTTGGCAACCATGAATGAGCAGTTGGATATGGCTCTTATTAAATCTCCTATAAGCGGATCGGTTGATGCAGTTGATGTGAAGATCGGGCAAAATGCCGCCCCTGGTGCTCCTGCTTTTCGTGTGGTAAGCAGCGATCGATTAAAATTTATTGCAAATGTCTCCGAAGCGTTTGTGACGGATGTTAAGAAAGGAAATAAAGTACAGATTGCATTTGGCGACTTGAACAAGTCAGTGAGTGGTCAAGTTACCTTCGTTGGGAAAGCCATCAATCAACTTTCTCGCACCTTTCCAGTTGAAATTGCATTGGCGAGCAATAACGATTTTCGTCCCAACATGTCGGGCGAATTAAAGCTCATTTTCCATTCTGAAGCAGCGGCCATAGTGGTGCCAGTGAATGTGGTGCAGGATATCAATGGACAGAAAGTCGTTTACACCGCTGAGACAGTTGAGGGAAAACTAGTTGCCAAAAAGAATGTCGTTATGGTAATTGGCGTATATGGAAATCTTGCTCAGGTAAGCGCATTGAAATCAGGCGACAAGATTATAACAGTTGGGTACCAAGGATTGAATGATGGTGAATTGATTAAGATATAAGAAGCAAGACAAAAGACATAAGATAGTAACTAAGTCTTATGTCTTACTACTAACTACTAACGTCCCATTATGAAAGACATTGAAAAAGAATTTGGCCCCACCAGTTGGGCGATTGATAATAAGGTAAGTATTTATGTGGCTACAGTGATCATCTGCTTGGCAGGTATGTTCACCTATGTCAGTTTGCCCAAAGAGAATTTTCCAGAAGTAGTTTTCCCACAAATATTTGTAGCGACCGTTTATCCGGGTGCGTCTCCTTCCGATATTGAAAACTTGATTTCGAAAGAAATTGAAAAAGAGGTTAAGTCTATCTCTGGGGTAAAAAAGATAAAGAGCAATTCGGTACAGAGTTTTTCAAACGTGATTATTGAGTTTGAAACGGATATTGATGTAGCCAAAGCTAAACAAGAAGTAAGCGATGCGGTCGATCGTGCTAAACCTAACTTGCCATCTGATTTGAAAGATGATCCGCAAGTTATAGAAATCGATATATCACAAGCACCAATCATGAACGTCAATCTTTCTGGTGATTATGATTTAACAACTCTAAAAGAGTATGCAGAGCAGATGCAAGACGCCATAGAGGCGATACGTGAAATCAGGCGTGTAGATATTGTTGGTGCGCTGACGCGCGAAATTCAAGTTAACATTAATATGTTTAAACTCGCTAGTGCCGGTGTCAGTTTGGATGATGTTCAGCAATCTATTGCTAGTGAAAACGTGATTATTCCTGGTGGCCAGCTTTCGGTAGATGGCATGAAACGTTCACTTACCGTAAATGGCGAATTCAAGTCGGCAGAGCAATTGGCAAATGTTGTAGTAGGATCGACAAAAGGAGGTAAGATTTATTTGAAGGATATTGCAGAAGTTATTGATTCTCATAAGGAGCAGGAAAGTTATGCGAGGCTGGACGAGAAAAACGTAATTACACTTAACGTCATCAAGCGAAGCGGTGAAAATTTGATTGTCGCTTCTGATCAGATCAATGCCATAGTAGAAAACTTTAGGGCCAACATTCTTCCGCCTGGAACCGATATTACCATTACGGCCGATCAGTCTGACAATACGCGAACAACTCTTCATGATTTGATCAATACGATCATTATTGGTTTTGTGTTGGTGGTTATTATCCTCATGTTCTTCATGGGCGCTACCAATGCATTCTTCGTGGCGATGTCTGTTCCTATTTCCAGTTTTATTGCCTTCTTAGTATTCCCCACACTGGGTTTCACCTTTAACCTAATGACACTTTTCTCATTTCTTCTTGCATTGGGTATTGTGGTGGACGATGCAATTGTGGTAATAGAGAATACGCACCGTGTTTTTGATAACGGCAAAGTACCGATTCGTAAGGCAGCAAAGATTGCTGCAGGGGAAGTCTTTTTGCCAGTGTTATCAGGAACTCTCGTTGTATTGGCTCCCTTTGTTCCGTTGGCTTTTTGGCCAGGTGTGATCGGAAAGTTTATGGTGTATTTACCTATTACATTAATGGTTGCATTGCTTGCCTCACTTTTGGTAGCGTATATAATAAACCCAGTATTTGCTGCGGATTTTATGACCGCACACAATCATGACCATGAGAACAAAAGTAAGTTTACGCGCGGCTTTAAAATTACAGCTATTGTAATGGGCTCGCTGGCGCTCATGAGTTATTTGGTAGGGTGGTTTGGTATGGGGAATTTCACTGTATTTATGTTCGGTGTTTACGCGCTGTATCATTTCTATTTGGTTCGGGTGATTTCACATTTCCAAACAGACTTTTGGCCTGGTGTGCAAGAAGGCTACAAAAGAATAGTCGCAAAGCTTTTAATCAGCTATCGCCCAATATGGGTAGTGGTAGGAGTGATTTTCTTGTTTGTTTTTTCAATTGTTTTTACAGGAATCCGCAAGCCGCCTGTTGTTTTCTTTCCTACAGGAGATCCAAATTTTATTTTCGCTTATGTGACATTGCCAATTGGAACGGATCAAAAAGTGACTGACTCAGTAACTAGCATTGTTGAAGAAAAAGTGGTGAGTGTGGTTGGTAGAAACAATCCCATGGTGGAGTCGATAATTACAAATGTGGCTGTAGGCGCTTCTGAAGATCAGTTTGCCGGAACCAATGCCCAGCCACATCTAGGTAAAGTAACTGTGGCGTTTGTGAATTTTGCAAAGCGTGAAAGTAAATCAACTAAGATTTATTTGGATAAAATCCGGGAGGCTGTAAAAGGAGTGAAGGGTGCAGAGATTTCTGTAAACCAAGAGGCCAATGGCCCACCAACAGGCAAGCCTGTAAATATTGAAATAGCGGCAGAAGACTTTGGCGTATTGGTTTCAACAGCAAACAGTTTACAGCGTTATCTCGATTCACTTCAAGTGCCGGGTGTTGAAGAGTTAAAATCAGATTTTCAAAGTGATAAGCCTGAGATTATAGTATCAATAGATCGGGAGAAAGCGAATCGTGAAGGCATTTCCACCGCTCAAATTGGAATGGCTTTAAATACAGCGATCAACGGTCGCGAAGTTTCTAAGTTCCGCGATGAAAACGATGACTATGAAATCACGCTTAGAGTGGATGAAAAATATCGTAATGATATCAATACCTTGATGAATTTGCCGTTAACCTATCGTGACATGAGCATGGGCGGACAAGTACGTCAAGTGCCAATGTCTGCCGTTGCAAAGGTAGATTATTCTAATAGTTATGCTGGGATTAGGCGGATTAATCAAAAACGAGTAATAACACTTTCCTCAAACGTACTGAGTGATTTTAATCCGAACAATGTAGTGGCAGATATTAACAGCAAGCTTTCAGGATTTAATTCCCCCGATGGTGTGACTATTAAGATGACAGGCGAACAGGAGGATCAAGCTGAAACGTCTAACTTTTTAGTGGTTGCATTTTTCATTGCTTTTGGTTTGATCTTCATGATTTTGGTTACACAGTTCAACTCTACCAGTAGACCTGTCATTATCATGGCGGAAATCCTATTTAGCATTATCGGTGTGTTAATTGGATTCTCTCTATTCAAAATGGAAATCTCCATCGTGATGTCGGGTGTGGGAGTGATGGCCTTAGCAGGAATCGTTGTTCGCAATGGAATTTTGTTGGTTGAGTTTACCGATTTATTGATGTCGCAGGGGATGGAATTACGTGAGGCGATTGCGGAAGCAGGGAAGACTCGTATGACGCCCGTGATATTGACCGCTATGGCAGCAACTCTTGGTTTGATTCCATTGGCTGTGGGCTTTAATATTGATTTCGTTACACTGTTTACCGAGTTTAATCCAAACATCTATTTTGGTGGCGATAACGTTGCCTTCTGGGGACCACTTTCGTGGACAATGATCTTTGGTCTGATCTTCGGTACATTTCTAACCTTGTTTTTAGTTCCGGTTATGTACCTATTAATTGCAAAATTGAAAATGAAGCTCTTTAAAAAGAATATGGTGGAGGTCTTACCTGTGGCTGCACCTGTAGTAAGTTCACAAAATCGAACCGTCACAGCGTAAAAAACGAAACGGTACATTTTTTAATCACACTCAAAAATAACCAATCGGCAGGTTTTTTCGTACTTTTACAACGCGAGTCAACAAAAGTAATTCAACCTCATTCCTGATCTTAACTGTGGCTTATTTCCCCATTAGCCCGGACACTCAGTAATGAGGTTTTTTGTTGACTCGCACTTGACAACTAACAGTCCGGGCTATATTATATCGGATAATTGGCCGTAAGCACTTCTACCTTCCGCTTCATGTATCCAGACTTAGCATTCACACTTACACCAGTCTCTAAACTCCATTGATGCCAGCCGCATGCTTTGGCCATGTCTGTCAAAGTTTTAGACGGGTAGCTACTCAACAGGAACTTCCCTTTAATCGATTTAAGCGCAATCAATAGCCGCTCAAAGTCCTCTATGCTGTAGCCATTGTAATGGCCACAATCGCTGTTGTAATAGGGTGGATCGCAATAGAAGAAGGAATCAACTGTGTCTCTGCTTTGAATTACATATAAGGCATCAGCGCACTCCAATTGAGCGTCTTGTAATCGGATGGCCAGCTCTTCAGTAAACTGCTCTCGCTTGTTTGTGATCTTTTTGGTTGTGGTCCGCTTTTGCTTATCGTAGCCCCAAGTTCCATCCAGCATGGCGCTAAAGCTCTGCGAACTTAATACCCAAACAGCCCAAGCCCGCTGCACATCAGTAAACAGATGTGGGTTTGCATTGATGATGCTGGCATCTTGGTGAGCCTTTCTGCTGTGGAGTGTTATCCTGACCAAGCTCTGCAAGTCTAAAAACTTCTCTTTGCATACTCGGTAGAAGTTCATCAGCTCTTTGTTGGTGTCATTGATGACCTCAACATGGCTGGGTGGCTTGCC
>JANNQG010000011.1:0-66354 GCA_031400595.1 Cyclobacteriaceae bacterium | reverse complement strand
ATCAGGGACTAACAAGTCATACATTTCAAAACTGGAAAAAGATTTAAAGGACGTTCGTTTCTCGACACTTCAAAGAATTATAACTGAAGGACTCGGTGGACATCTTGAGATTTCAATTAAGTTTTGACAAGGGCGGCACTACCGGCAACAAAATGTTTGCGAATTCTATGGTAAAACCTACTACCTAGGCAGCTTTTTTTAGATGGTTTTTGTCATATGGCTCATTCCTTTTTACAACGGCAAAAACTCGGTCAATCAGCTTAAACCTTATCGCATTGAGAATACTCATAGGGTTCTTTCCTTCAGCTTTTTTACGTTCATAGTATATTTTAATTTCCGGATCATAAACACTGGCATTCAAGGCGGCCATGTGCAACAGGGACTTCATTTTATGATTTGCTAAATAATGAACCTTCGTTTTCCCTCGATAGCGACTGCCACTTGTATATTCAAACGGTGCAACCCCGCAGTAGCAAGCATATTTACGACTATCACTGAACAGCTTCATTCCTTGAGTAGTTACCAGTATATGGTGCTGAGGTCTGCGGTCCAACACCAGGGACACTTTCTATCAGTGTGGCTTGTTCTTTTAACTCAATATCAGATTTTATTGTACCCCTGATGATCACATCCATTTGCTCTATGTTTGCTTGCAATTGGCGTATCAATTTCTTGTTTTGCATACGCGCTTCTTTTGTAAAATCTTGCGGCAATGCTTCCATACTCTCCATGGCGAGATCCACTTGCCGCTTCATGTCAACCATTCTTTCACGCTGAGAAAGCTGAATTTTGAGCTTTTGAAGGCTTTCTGTAGGTAAGTGAAACTCCGATAGGCTGTCTTGAAATCGCACTGCATATTGGGCAATTACCCGTGCATCCGCTTTGTCATTCTTTCCCCTGATGATACCCATGCTCCGCTTGATGGCCAGCGCGTTTACCATCGTCTGGGCAATACTCCTTTCTTGTAGAAAGCTGTTTAGTCCATAGCTGTAAACTCCTGTGTGTTCCATGCAAAACAACCAATCGTCATTATTAACTTCAGTTTGCTTCTTAACAAATTTAATGAGCTTAGTAAAACCTGCAACTGTGTTGTGAATGCGAAGTGCGTGTCCTTCTTGACTTCCCATAAGCAATACATGCGCATCGAGCCAGGATTTGCTTACATCAATTCCGATGATGACTTTCTTTTCCATACGATTATATTTATATTGTTATAAAAAAGGCACACACACTATTACTCTTAACAGGACCGACATCCTGATATTCTATATGGTGCTGTGAGCCTACCTGAACAAGAAAGAGGGCCTGATTCGCAAAATAGGTTTTAACCTAGCAATGGTGATGGGTCGCCTCTTTCTTTCAGGTAATTTAGTAAGCTTTATAGCTAGATGTAAACCTAAGAGCAATGGTGGGGTGACGTGTAAGTTCAAAGTGTTATCTTCGTTCAACGTTTTCGTTTCGGGGACAGGACACGGCTTCGAAAGCCCACCACTGCGCAAACACAAACGTTGGCAGTAATGCCGCTCGACAAAAATCTCCCCTAAAAAATTGGACAGAAATTTGTAAATTGTGGCGTGAAAAAACGAACGACTAAGGGACTTGATTTTGTAATAGATAAGCTGACAAATTCCATTGAGAATAGGGTAACTGGCGACAGCTTTACGACCAATATAATCCACCTGACAAAGGCTGACCTTAAGACGGTTACAAAGAAAAACGGATGGGTTTTCGACTGGAAATTCGAGTTAAACCAACCAGAACGAGAAGTTTACAAGCTGACAATTTCAGAGAACACAAACGTGATTCAAGGACTAATAAGTCTTGAGATTAAGTTTGACCATGTTTACATGCATTTGGTTGAAAGTTCTCCATTCAATAAAGGAAGAGAGAAAGTTTATTCTGGAGTACCAGGTAACTTAGTAGCATTTGCTTGCAGACTCTCATTTCAGAGAGGATTTGAAGGAAACATATCCTTCGTTTCAAAGACTCAACTAATAAACCACTACACCGAGACACTAGGAGCATTTCATGCCGGTGGACGACTAATGATTATCGAGACCGGAGCGGCCTTACGACTAATGAACAGATACTTTAAAAACATTAAAATATGAAGACAAGAAAAAATGAGTTGGACGTTGACTTTATTGGTGGCGTTGGGCCATTGACAAAAGACGAAGAGAAAAGAATAAGCGAAGTTATTAAAATGCTCAAGTCAAAGAAAAGCCCAACTCGCAAACCGACAAGAAAGTTGACTACCAAGAAAAAAGTGGCAGCATAGCGTCACTACTGCCAACAATGTATTTGCGTCAAGCGGGGTTGACGCGTAATCCAACGTTTTAGTATCTTTATTCCGTTCGGTGTCGGGGACAGGACGCGGTTTCAAAATCCCCGCTCGAACGCAAATACTCACGTTGGCAGCCATTTTCGTGACTCCTAAGACCTAATTAATGGATAAATAAATGAGTAAGGGGACTAATAACGGAAAGCCATTAGAAAAAGTCGTGAGGTTAATTCACGAGACCCTAAAGGACAAACCAAATACTTCCATTCATTCAAATCTCAAAATAGAAAATGTTGGTGGACGAAAAAGAGAGTTTGATATCTTCATTGAAACATCAATAAACGATATTAAAATAAGAGTTGCGATAGAATGCAAAGCTTATAAAACTCCTGTAAGTGTGGAGAAAATTGAAGCATTTAAATCAAAATGCGACAGAGTGCCAACGATAAATAAAAAAGTATTTGTATCTCAGAGTGGTTATCAAGCGGACTCAATAAATGCGGCAAAGGAATTTGGAATAGACCTCTATGACTTAAAAAACATAGGACATGAGGAGATACTTAAATGGTTCCCTATTTCTCAATTAGGACTGCGGTTTGAGATTAAAAAATTCAATTTCGTTATTGGTACAAATGAGGATGACCTGAAGAAACTTAATTCTGAAAGGTTTACAGAATTCTACTTTCACCAAGAAGACAAGTCAATTGAGGGTATAAAGTTCATTAACGACATAGTGTTTGAAAATAGGGATGAATTTTGGGGAATAAATATTTTTGAGTTTTTTAAAAAAGGTGGAAGTGCTGGCATTGGACAGACGACTTTGCTTCCATTACACATTGGACTTCATAAAGCTTATATCTTGACACAGGACGGAGTTAAGTATCCAATAGTAGGAATTGAAGCGGAAATAGAATCATGGTTTATTGAGAAGCCCCCTGAGGTTTCAAAATCACAGACTTATAATATAAATAATGAAATTCAAGCAGGGCGACTTTCAATCGACTCAAAAGAAAAAGATGAACAAACAGACATCATAATAACTAAGGACAAATTCAAAATATTTCACACTGACAAGGAGGGAAAGACAAAAGAGTTTGGCCTCATTGCGACATTTGACACAAAGACAGGCAAGTTTAGTAATGAGAAATGAAAATGGCTGCCAACAATGTATTTGCGTCAAGCGGGGTTGACGCGTAATCCAACGTTTTCGTATCTTTAGTGCGTTCGGTGTCGGGGACACCACGCGGCTTCGGAAGCCCCGCTCGAACGCAAATACTCACGTTAGCGGCAAGCCAAAAACAACTATGGACATAGTATTCAAAGCTAAACACTGGCAAATATTTGGGACATTTTTCCTCCTTGCTTTAATTGATTCAATGATTGACGGTGTTAACCCGATTGCCAGTGACGTTTCAAATACTATTGTTGCGACAGTTAACATCGTTTGGATATCGCTATTAGGTTTCGGACTTTCAAGACGCTTGAAGACTCTGAATTCGACTGGGTTTAAAATGTTCAAAGGAGCTGGACTTTTACTAATCGTATCGATTGGTTTCTCCGAACTGTTGATATCGACTAAATTAATAGAAGTGGAAGGACATAGTATTCTTTTTATGATCTTCTTGGGAATTTACGCAATCACACTATTGGCAGTTATTTTTTCTTACCTCGCCAAAACGCTTAAGCAACTTGAGACAAATGATGAAATTGACATTAATGATTACTTCGGGGACATATTTCTTATACTCTTTTGGCCAATTGGTATCTGGACAATTCAACCTAGACTGAATAAACTAACCGAATTCAAAACCGACTAAGTGGCCAGCCGCTAACAATGTATTTGCGTCAAGCGGGGTTGACGCGTAATCCAACGTTTTCGTATCTTTATTCCGTTCGGTGTCGGGGACAGGACGCGGCTTCGAAAGCCCCGCTCGAACGCAAATACTCACGTTGGCGGCAAGCATAGTGCGACAACAAAGAGAACAAGTAATTTGACAAGAAATGATAATCCATACGACAAACTATATCGACACATTTATTGAGGTAGCAGACGACTGCCCAACTGACAAAGGTGAAATTCCAAAGGCAAAGGGAAATAGTAAAACAGTAGCCGAAATGCAATTTGAGCTACTTGTTAAGAATCCATACAAATTTACTTCTGACGACATCTTATTTAAAGTATTTGCAGACAGAAATGACCTAACCAAGGCAGAATACAAAGACGCAAGGCAACAATTTTTCTCAAAAGGACAACCCTGCTTTAGGGCTTCTCCTTTGACAAAGCGATATGGATTTGGTGTTCATTCTGACAAAGATGGAAAAATTGCCATTTTAGGTATTGAAACGAAAGAGTATCAACAATTTGTAAAAGATAAAAAAGTACAAAAAGTTAAAGCAATGCTAACTTCCAAAAAGTAATTTTATGCAGACACATTTTAAAATTCAGTACAAAACAACAATCAATGCTTCGATTGAAAAAGTTTGGGATGCATTGACAAATCCAGAAATTGTTAAGCTATACTTATTTGGAACAGAAATGATAACCACTTGGAAAGTAGGTGACGACATAATCTGTAAAGGTGAGTGGGAAGGACAATCATACATCGACAAAGGAAAAGTGCTTGAATATGTTCATAACGAGAAACTATCTCACTCCTATTTAAGCAGTTGGAGTGGCATGGACGACAAGCCAGAAAATTATTTATGGGTTAGTTATCAAGTTAAGCCAGCAGACAACGGGACTGAATTGATAATTTCACAAACTAACTATGACGAAGAACGAGCAAAACATTCGGAAGGAAATTGGGCGACACTTATAGACGGCCTGAAAAAAATAATAGAGTAAATGCCAGCCGCCAACAATATATTTGCGCCAGGCGGGGGTGACGTGTAATTCAAAGTTTTGTTATCTTTATTTCGTTTGGTGCTGGGGACAGGACGTAGTTTCAAATTCCCGCCCGATCGCAAATATTTACGTTGTAGCGCATACCCTAGACGCCCCAGACCGCTGATCAAATCATAACAAATAAATTTGATTTTGTTACCTTTTAAGTTAACTTTGCCTGAGTGGAGAAAATCCGACAAATCATATTTCACGGGGACTATTTCCTTGACTTCTTTAACGACCAGACCGAAAAGGTTAAGGATAAAATTGAACACGTCTTATACGTAATATCAGTAGCTGACAGAATTCCTATTAAGTTCTTTCAACATCTGACTGGAACTGACGGCCTTTACGAGGTAAGAGTTGAATTTCAAGGAAATATTTACAGAATCTTCTCGTGTTTTGACGAAGGTAATTTAGTCGTGTTGTTTAATGGGTTTCAGAAAAAGTCACAGAAGACGCCAACCGGAGAGATTGAGAGAGCATTAAAGATTAAGACTGAATATTTTATCGAAAAAATTAAATCAAAAGGACATGGAAACAAAAAATAAAAGAAAGAAGACTGTAGCGACTTTTGATGAGCTAATTGAAAGCCGACACGGGAAAATTGGGACTAAAAAACGGACAGAGTTTGAAATCAAAGCTAAGTCCTTTGCAATTGGAGAAATAATTAAAGAAGAGAGACGACTTGCTAACATGACACAAGATGAGTTGGCAGATAAAACGGGGACAAAGAAGAGTTTTATTTCGAGAATTGAGAACGGACACAGCGACATTCAACTATCGACCTTGTTTAAATTAATTGAACTAGGACTGGGAAGAAAGATATCATTGACGATTGAGTAAAGGGTACGCGCTACAACAATGTATTTGCGTCAAGCGGGGTTGACGCATAATCCAACGTTTTTGTATCTTTATTCCGTTCGGTGTCGGGGACAGGACGTGGCTTCGCAAGCCCCGCTCGAACGCAAATACTCACGTTGGCAGTAATAGGGCCCGGACAATTTGGTCATCTAACGGGCGACACTCTACTATAAAAAGATTTCTCACGGGGACAAATGAACAGCTTCGCGACACTTGGACTTTGAAAAAAAATAAAACGTGGGGCCGTTCAATCCCACCGCAAAACCAAAAATATGTAAGTGCCAAACCTTCCCACCGACAATGACGAGAAAATGGTGAGAAAATCACTGAGAGTCTTAGCATTTTGTCGCTGAATCCTTCTTAATTAAGTATTTTTGATGCAAATTGACTGGTCAGCACTATTATATACTTCAACAAAATACCACGACTTAACATAAGTCACTTCGATGAACAACCTCTACGAATTTAACCTAAAGACCAATTTTAATAAATTGGAATGCGATGGGCTTCTTTTTGTCGAGTATCAATGCATGCCGGGAGATGTTCGTAGTGGTTTGTGGTCCCAGCATAATTATCTGGCATTTATTCAAAGCGGCACAAAGACATGGATAACACCTGATGGAGAATTTCCGGTAGTGGCGGGAGATGCTATATTTTGTAAGAAGGGAGCGCACCTGGTAAAAAATTATTATGAGGAACAATTCTGCGCTTTGCTATTCTTTATTCCCGATGATTTCATCCGTCATGTTATTTTAGAATCAGAACTTACCCCAAGTCATGCGGAAGTTCATCCTACCTTATTAAGATTAGAAGTAGATTTGAGTCTGAAGCTTTATTTTGAATCAATGATAAGCTATTTTATAAATGATAAGGATACATCCAAAGCATTATTAAAGCTGAAGTTTAAAGAATTGATTTTACAGATTGTCACTTCAAACATCAACCCGGATTTGACGGCTTACTTTTTTGCGCTAGCGAAAGAAGAGAAAGCGAATCTTAATCAGGTGATGATGGACAATTATCTGTACCGCTTGAGTCAGGAAGATTTTGCAAAACTAACACACCGTAGTCTTTCCAGCTTCAAAAGAGATTTTCAAGAAGTATTCGGAACATCTTTCACAAAATGGCTGGTGGACATGCGATTGAAATATGCCCGCATGCTTTTGTTAACCACGGAAGAAAGCATCAGCGAAGTGGCCGACCGCTCCGGATTTGATACCACCACGCATTTTATCCGTTGTTTTAAAAAGCAGTATAGCTTGCCACCCCAACAGTTCAGGCAACAAAATTCTACGCTGGCTCAATAAATCCAGTTGAGCTAAATGAGCAGTTTATTGGACTAAACTGCAATTCCCATCGCTTTAGGCTATTCTACTTTTGCATTCGTAATCACAGTGATTATAAAAGCTTAATAACCCTAAAAGAAAAAACAATGTCAGTATTAACAGAAGAAAAACACACACTTGACCTGCAAAAGGTTGAGCAGTTTGCCGGACAGGTTATCCTCGATCTTTCAGCAAATTATTCAGGGGTAATGAATTTTCTCGGCCAGGAGCTTGGCCTGTATGAAGCAATGCGAGGTGCAGGCCCGTTATCACCAATACAATTGGCTGAAAGAACAAAGACCCATGAGCGCTACGTTCGAGAATGGTTGAACAACCAGGCAGCAGGCGGATATGTTATCTATGATCCGAAAACTAAAACGTATGATTTGCCAGAAGAGCATGCCATGGTTTTAATAGAAAAGGACAGTCCGGTATTATTGGGGCCTGCTTATTTCGTTGTGAACAGTTTATGGAAAGACAAAGATAAACTGGCAGATGCTTTTAAGTCGGGTAGTGGTATTGGTTGGCACGAACATCATCATCATCTTTTTCATGGTGTTGAAGTAATTTATCGAACCGGATACCTCGCCAATTTAAATACAACATGGATTCCTTCACTGGATGGAATGCAAGAGAAGTTAGATAACGGAGGACGAGTTGCAGATATTGGATGCGGACATGGAGCATCTACCGTTCTCATGGCAGAGCGATTCCCTAACTCTGAATTTTATGGATTTGATTACCATCACGAATCGATAAACTTGCTCAACAACGTGCAGCAGAAAAAGGACTTACTAATGTTTTTTTTAGAACGATAGATGCCGAAGGATACGAGCAAGGCAATTTTGATATGATTTGTTTCTTTGACTGCTTACATGATCTTGGTAATCCTGGTAAGGCACTGCGGTATGCTCGTACCAAGTTGGCGCCTTCAGGCTCTTTGTTAATTGTAGAGCCAAATGCAAGTGATAAAGTAGAGGAAAATTTTACACCTCTTGGAAGAATGTTTTATGCCGCGTCTACCGCATTGTGTGTGCCACACGCCCAATCGGAAGAAGGAGATTATACGCTTGGAGCACAAGCGGGTCCAACAGCTATTCAGAAAATTACGGAAGCTTCCGGTTTCTCCCGTTTTAAAATAGCGAAACAAACTCTCGTTAATTTAATCTACGAAGTAAAGCTATAGGCAATTCATCACCTGAATAAAATGATTAGAAGAAGTCACGGGCAGAGTTGTCTGTTCGCGACTTCTTTAATAGAAAGAAGAATTGTAAACCCTTCCTGACGCGCAAACAAAAAAGACAATGAAAAGTTTTACTAAAGACCTCATCCATTTTCGATACGCCTCCAAATCGGCCGCTACGCATATAGCCGACTTTTCGGGTTTACTCGCATCGTGCTTGTGCTTTATCCATTGCTGGGCACTTCCCGTGTTGCTTATTTTTCTGCCAGGTTTTGTGCAGTATAATGAAATGGTTCATCCTGTTTTATGCACCATCGCCATGGTAAGTACTGCGCCTTTGCTATTTAAGAAAACATTCAGAACGCAGGGTGCTATCTTTCAGTATGCATTAGTGTCAGGAAATGTAATGATGTTGATCATCCTTTTTGCCCATGATCACTTACTTTTTACCAGCGAGATTTTAATCAACAGCATTGGTGGGTTATGCCTGGTTTACGTGCATTGCCATAATTTGAAAACACGAAGCCAAAATGAAAATTAGAACTTTTATAGTAGACGCCTTCACAGACAAACCCTTTAAAGGTAATCCAGCTGGAGTTTGTTTGCTGAAGAAACCAATCGATGAGCAAACGATGCAGTCTATTGCCAATGAAATCAATTTATCGGAAACAGATTTTCTAACGAAGATAAAGAATACGGAATATAGTATCCGGTATTTTACTCCTACTGTGGAGGTTGCTTTTTGTGGACACGCTACATTGGCATCTGCTAAGGTTTTATTGCATGTATTGGGAAAACCAAAGGTTGAATTCAATACGCATCATGGTTTAAAGATTGAAGCGTTAGGCGAAGGAGAAAAAATAAAAATGAAATTCCCTTTGTATGATACCATTGAATATAATGTGAAGCAGGAATTGTATGATGCTTTTACAATTTCAAATCCAATAGCCACGCGATTTGCGAAAGAATTGCAAATGCTTTTAGTGGAAGTGGAAAACAATGAAGCCTTATTAGCATTAACTCCTGATTTCAAAAAATGCATCCAAACCTCCGATGTAATTAAAGAAGTTGTGGTCACTACAAAATCACGCGACAATGAATATGATTTTAATTCCCGATGTTTTTGCCCCTGGATAGGTATTGATGAAGATCCGGTTACAGGCGCAGCGCATTCCGTGTTGGCAAAATATTGGGGTGATCTTTTAGGAAAAACAGAGATGCAAGCATATCAGTCTTCAAAGCGTGGGGGTCATATGCAATTAAAAATTATTAACAACACCGAACTTGAAGTTGTAAGTAATGCTGTAATCATATTTGAAGGAACAATAAATATCTAACAAATTATGGAAATACTTTTGAATCGAACATAATAATTATAAACACCATGAAGAAAACATTAATAATAATATTAACTTTTTTTACTTTGACCATGACAGTTGCTCAGCCAAGCCAACAAAAAATAATGAACGGATTTCCTCCCAGACGGGAGAGTCAGGTAACTTATGAAAATTACAGAACATACCCGTTTAGTCAATGGGCTTTTAGAAACATCGGTGCGCCACTTAATGTTTTAATGCTGCCACGATCGGGAGCACTCCATACGTTTAATGAAACCCCCGATAAATCAATTGCTGGTTTTGCTTGTGTAGATATTGAAGGCAAATCATCGAGCTTTGAAAATATCTTTAGAGACAACCACGCAGACGGTGTAGTTGTAATCAGAAATAACTCAGTCTTGTACGAAAATTACTGGAATGGACTAAGCCGGGACTATCAGCATATTTGGTTTTCAGTTACCAAATCGCTCACCAGTTCGGCCATTGGAATTTTAGTAGAGGAAAAGATGATTGATCTTTCGGCCTCACCAGCCCGATACATCCCGGAACTCAAAGGGAGTGCTTACGAACGTACCACAATACAAGACCTGTTGAACATGTCAACCGCCCTTGGTTTTGAGGAAAACTATACAGACTCTTCCTCCTTCTTTTGGAAGTACTACGCTATGGCTATGAATTTCTTCTATTCACCAGGCGAAGATCCAAGCCCAAAGAAAAGTGAAGTATATGGCACATATGATTTCTTAGCCAAAAAAGCCACTATAAACAACAACATAAAACCCGGCCAAATCTTTGAATACAATTCTTCTAACGCTGATGTGTTGGGATGGCTGATTTCCAACGTTAGTGGCAAATCTTATGTTGACTTTATTCGGGAAAATATATGGATGAAAATTGGTGCCGAACATGATGCATACCTTGCAGTTGATCGGGCTTATATGGGTGTGGCTACTGCAGGGATGAACACAACATTGCGAGATGCCGCCTTGTTTGGGAATCTAATCCTTAACCGTGGGAGTTTAGATGGAAAACAAATCATTCCTCAAAAATGGGTTGACGAAACACTTCAACTCACTAAAGCCGATAAAGAGCGTTTCAATCCAAACAATACGAAAGCGAAAGCAGGGACACACTGGGTGGCATATAAAAATCTTTGGTGGATATTGGACGAAACCAAAGGTGAATATTGTGGGTTAGGTATACATGGCCAGACAATTTATATCAATCGTTCTGCTAATATGGTGATCGCATTTTTTTCCAGTGAACCTCACGCAGCGCCTGCTTCTCCTAATGAATTTGAGTCAAAATTGAATGCCTGCCGATCTTTGGCGAAAATGACAGAAAAGTAATCCTTTGACTTTCGACCCGCATCCAAAGCCAACCAAAGAGTGTGCTCCGTGCAGTATAAGTGGAGAAAGTTGTAAATGAAAAATGCCCCACTGCACGTCTGAATTATAAAGATAGGCGTAATATTTACGGGTGATAAAAGACATGGCTCTGAATGAAGTGTGGAGAAGGCTCTACTACTGCCAACAAAATGTTTCTTCAATGGTGCGGTGACGTGTGATCCAAAGTTTATATCTTCGTTCAACGTTTGGTATCGGGGACAGGACGCGGCTTCGAAAGCCCACCACTGCGCAAACACAAACGTTATGCACAAGGCTTTGGGAAAAATTATCCCCGCAAATTAACCGTTGACAATCAACTCATTTTTCAAGCAGCGAGCAAGGTTTATCGTTAACGAACTTAGGACTATTTTTCGTAAATTCGACCCGTGAAGCAAAGAATATATATTGACACATCCGTATTTGGCGGCTACTTTGACGAGGAGTTTGCCGAACATACAGTTCCACTATTTGACCGACTTAAAAAGAATGAGTTCACTTTACTATTTTCTACAGTAACCCAAGACGAGCTTGAAAACGCTCCTGAAAAAGTAAAAGAACTGGTAAAAGGTCTTAAAATCGAGTCGACTGAGTTTCTTGACACTACAGACGAAGCTGTTGACCTCGCGACTGAATACATCACAGAAAAAGTAGTTGGACAGACAAGTTATTCTGACTGTTTACACATTGCCTTAGCGACAATAAATCGCGCTGACTTTCTAGTAAGTTGGAATTTCAAACACATTGTCAATGTGCAACGAATACGTGGGTACAACTCAATTAACATAAAGAATGGGTATAGACAAATAGAGATACGTTCACCAAGAGAATTTGAAAAATATGAAGACGATTGAAAAACAATTTGATGCTGTTCAATTCATGAGACAGCAACGAGATAAAATGAGTGAGAAGTTATCAAAGATGACTAAGGCTGAAATCATTGAATATTTTAAGAGACGTAAAGGAGAGACGACAGTAAAGCCCTGTGCATAACAGTGTATTTGCGTCAAGCGGGGTTGACGCGTAATCCAACGTTTTCGTATCTTTATTCCGTAACCCAAACGTTGCCGGCAAGCCATGACAGCCCCGCAGAGAAGTTGGTCAATGCTTTTCTAGATTCGTTTCCGCGGACATTTAGACACAAATATTGAGTGGATATCTCCGACCGAGATGACAAACACAGGTGATCCATGAGAATAGTGGAGAATAATGCGTACCTTGAAAGAGAACTCTATCTAAACATGAAAAATATCTTTCTTGCCGAAGACGATGCTGATGACCGCATGTTCTTTGAAGATGCTCTCAATGCAATCAACATCTCGAGTCAACTTACCCTTTCAAACAATGGATTAGAGTTGATGAAAAACCTTGAAACTTTAACGGCACATCCACCACCAGATGTTATTTTTCTTGACCTCAACATGCCGCTTAAAAATGGTATTGAATGTCTAAAAGAAATCAGAGAAACTCCAAAGCTGAAAGATATTCCCATTGTTGTATTTTCTACAACAGCAAGCGAAAGCATGGTAGAGAAAACTTACTCCCTTGGAGCAAATTGTTATGTCTGCAAACCCAATTCGCATCAAAGTTTAAAAAAGACAATTGAAGCCGTATTGGAGCTTGATCTTTGGGAACAAAATCTGCGGCTTCCAAGAGATAAATTTGTCTTGGCAATATCCTGAAATATTGAACATGATTGAGAAGCCAAAACAATTCGGGATAAAACTTCCCTTCCTTATTGCAATCATTATTTTGCTTGTTTTTTCTTATTTGTCATACTTCAGAATCAATGCTGTTATTGAGAATTCTGAATTGGTTAATCATACCAACAGAGTGAAGCTCAGCCTTGAAGAAGCATTTACTACTCTTAGCGAAAAAGAATCAAACCATAGGGGATACATATTTACTAATGATTCTGTCTTTCTTCTTTCTTATTTTGAAGCCGACAACAATATCAATTCAGCACTTAATACTATTGACTCTCTAACAAAATACGATCCTTCACAACAACAAAATGCAATCGCATTGCGAACGGCAATTAATAAAAGATTAGCAAGGATGAAGCAGAATCTGGCTCTCTTTCAAGGTTCAAATGTTTCCATAGTGGATAGGCTGAAAGGCAAAGCATTAATGGATACTGTTCGCGCGCAGATGGATATAATGAGAGGTGAACAAGATGCGATGCTCAGTGCTCGTTCAGCAGCGTTCAGTAAATCGGCATCTGTCACGCCTTTACTTACTCTCGTTTTAATCATCGGCTCCATTTCAATTCTTATTACCGCGTATTTTAGAATTGTAAGGGACCAAAAAAGATCCAACGTGCTTACATCAAAGGTTGAACAGAGAACAAATGAATTATTTCAAATCAACAAAGAACTTGCTTTGGAAAATGAGGAAAAAGAAAAACGAACAGTAGAATTAGTCGTTGCTAACAAAGAATTAGAATCATTCAATTATATTTCCAGCCACGATTTACAAGAGCCACTACGAAAAATTCAAGCCTTCGCTTCCCGTCTTGTCGCTGAGGAATCGCAAAACTTATCTGTCAAGGGCAAAGATTATGTTTCGCGAATGGAGGCTGCAGCCAACCGGATGCAAGGGCTGATAGCCGATTTACTTGCATACTCCCGCACAACTTCAGCCGTAGGAAAATTGGAAACCACCAACCTCAACACAATAATAGAATCAGTAATAAATGACTTCGCTGATACAATTGCTGAAAAAAAAGCAATCATTGAAGTATTAGAAATGTGTGATGCACCTATCATTCCCTTTCAGTTTCGCCAACTTATGGATAACATTATTGGCAATGCGCTAAAATTTGCAAAACCCGATTTACCATCGCACATTATAATAAAGAGCAGAATTATAAAAGGTAGCAAAGTGAATAACGAAAACCTTTTATCCGAAAAAGAATACTGCCACATTACTGTTACCGACAACGGCATCGGCTTTGCACCGGAGTATAAAGACCATATTTTTGAATTATTTAAGCGCCTTCACGACAATGAAAAAATAAAAGGCACAGGAATCGGACTTGCCATTGTAAAAAAAATTACAGAAAACCACAATGGTTTTATTACGGCAACAAGCGAACCAAACAAAGGGGCATCCTTTGATATTTACATCCCCGCTAGTTAAAGAAATAAATCACTAAGCGACTCACAAATTTAAGACAAGGCCCGCCAAATATTTCATAGAAAAATGTTTTAACGCCCTGCCAGAAAAAACAAATGGTTAAATAATCCGAATTAGAATGCACCATGAGCAAAAGCAGGGCATGCCGTGTTCTAGCACTGAATCGGTCTGTTTACAGATATCAATCCATTAAAGATGACACTACCTTGATTAGATTGCTGCAACAGAAAGCAGAACAGCATCCAAGGGAGGGGTTTCGGAAGGCGTTCATGCGATTGCGCAATGAGGGCGTAAAGACAACCCTAAGCGTATGCATCGGGTGTATACCAAATTAGGATTAAACATCCGCAGAAAAGGTGAAGCGCAGGCTTCCTAAAAGAGTGAAGTTACCCTTTGAGGTTCCAGCAACGGCACATGCCCATAGCCGCGCAAGCCCACCGCGACACCAAAGCCAAGGCAAGAGCCAAATCCCCCGCCAACTTTAAACTTGGAGAGTCTTACAATAAATCTGCTTATAAAGAGCTGAAAACCTCATTCTTAAAACTAAAATAATAAAAACTGCAACTACGAATAAAAAATGCAACCATTTTTACTACAATTACGATTAATATACAAACCACTCACATTTCGATGAAAAAAACCAAACTCGGAGAATTTGAAGAATTGGTACTCCTAACAGTAGCTATCCTCCAGCAAGATGCCTACGGAGTGGAAATAAAGCGAGAATTAGAAGAGCGACTTAAGCAAAAATTAAGCGTTGGATCCATCCAATCCTCGCTCAAGCGGATGGAAGAAAAAGGATTCCTCACCTCCAGATTCGGAGAAGCAACTCAGAAGCGCGGTGGCAAACGTAAACGGATATATGCAACTACGTCCCATGCAAGAAATGTATTAGAAGAAATGAAAGATATACGGGCAGGTCTATGGAGTGCAATACCGAAGCTCGCATACGAGCTGAAAGTGATATGATTAAAGCCAACAACATTAGTCCACCAGCATGGCCACTAAATCTCCTACGGTTCATTTTGAAATACGAATACTTAGAAGAGATCGAGGGCGACATGGAGGAAATTTTTCGTGAGAATATAGAGCAATTTTCTGTGCGTAAGGCTCGTAGATTGTATGCATGGGAAATGCTTAAACTACTCAGACCAAACTTGATTAAGAACCTGGAATTTTTTCAACACTTTAATCAGCTACCTATATTTAAAAACTACTTTAAAGTTTCTATTAGGGGTTTGATGAAAAATCCATTGAACTCATTCATCAATGTATTTGGGCTGGCTGCTGCCATTAGCATTTGTGTGTTCGCTTATGGGTTTGGTCAATGGGCGTTGAGCAGGGATCAATTCCACAAAAACAAGAAAGAAGTTTTCCTCGTTACTTTTTCAGCCAATCGTGATGGCAAGTTGGAACAATATGGCACCACGCCTCGTCCACTGGGCGAGCTGCTCAAGCAAGATTTTCCTCAAATAAAAAAAATGTGCCGCGTGGAAGACCGGAGCGCAGTGGTGAAGTACGTGGACAATGTGTTCAATGAAAGGATTCGTTACACCGATCCTGAATTTTTGGAAATGTTCACGTTTCCATTGAAGTGGGGCACACCCTCTTCGCTGGCCGATGTGAACAGCATTGTCCTAAGCGAAAAGATGTCGGAGAAATATTTTGGAACAGAAAACCCGATTGGACAAAGTATCCTTGTGAAATTCGATAAGGATCGTAGCAAGGCATTTAAAATCACCGGGGTTGCAGAAGCTTTTCCGGTATCACGAAGTTTTGATTTTACTTTTTTGATCAACATTGAAAACCTACGCACCTCCGATCCTACCTATAATTATCATGATTGGAGCTCCTTTGTCGGTGGCACGTTGATACAAGTTGAAGACCCTAGTGACATCAAATCTATTGGGCCTAAAATGGATACCTACAAGCGAATACAAAACACAGCGGTGAAAAAAGAAGACTGGGCCATTTCTTCTTTTGGGTTCGAGCCGTTGGAAACCATGCACTTACAAACGGACAACATACGCGATGATATTTTCAGAGAAGGTTCAGGTAGCAACCGTGCATCTATTATGTACTTGTCGGCCATTAGCATTTTAATGTTGGTCTTGGCCTGCTTCAATTACATCAACATCGCCATTACCACGGCCGTAAAAAGATTGAAAGAATTGGGAGTGAGAAAATCAATCGGAGCCACACGGGGAATTATTATCGTTCAGTTTTTGACGGAGAACATTGTGATTACAAGTTTCGCCTTGATACTTGGAGTTGTCTTGGGATGGATGGTTGTCATTCCCTGGTTTGAGCGGTTATGGAATTTTAGCATGGGGTTCAAACTGAGCGACCCTAATCTTTGGATATTTCTTCCCATCATATTGCTCTTTACGGGTATTGCCTCGGGCATTTATCCGTCCGTTTATATTTCAAAATTTCAGACCGTTAGTATTCTTAAAGGATCAGTAAAGTTTGGTACAAAAAATCCGTTGACGAAAATTTTTCTTGGCGTTCAACTAGTGCTGGCATGCCTCTTCATTACAAGTGCGGTCATGTTCACGCAGAATACCGATTACCTCGCGCACCGAAGCTGGGGTTACAGCAACCGAGATGTGCTTTATGCTGTTGTGCCCGATCAGCAATCGTTTGAGCAATTAACCGCTGTCATGTTAAGGCAACCTAATGTTTTATCAGTTTCTGGGTCAACTCATAATGTGGGGAAAAACAATTCGACCGCGGTGTTGCATTTCCCCGACCGCGAATATGAAGTGAATCAACTATCGGTGGGTCCAAAATATTTTGAGACGATGGGATTGCAAGTTATTTCGGGAAGATCATTCCATGATCATGAAGGAAGCGATAAACAAGCTGTAGTCGTGAATGAGTTTTTGGTTAAGAATCTATCATGGGAAAATGCCATAGGCAAAGTTTTTCTTATGGACAGCATCCAATATGAAGTGATTGGCGTGGTAAGGGATTTTCATAGCTATAGTTTTGAAGAATTAATCAAGCCAACGATTTTTAAGGTTGCTGGAAAAGAAGACTATAGGTTTTTGTCTATGAAGGTGCAAAGTGGCACTGAACTCGAAACACACAAGGCGTTACTGGAAAACTGGGCAAAACTTTTCCCGGAGAACCCATTCAATGGAGGATATCAGGAAGACGTGTGGGGTTCGTATTATACTCAGATAGAAATCCACGGGCATGTGTGGAGGGTGTTTGCGACAGTCGCCATTCTTTTGGCAAGCCTTGGTTTGTACGGTTTAGTTACCCTGAATGTGTCTGGCCGGACGAAAGAATTCAGCATTAGGAAAGTGTTGGGAGCACGCATGATGAGTATTGCCACCAATATTGCCAATCAGTATTTGGTTTTGTTTGTTGTGGCAATATTCATAGGCGCGCCATTGAGTTATGTGGCCATAAAAGCAATCTTGGACTCGGCCTATCCTATTCACATGCCTATCACCTTTTGGAGTGTTGCCCTGGCTTCGGTTATCCTGATTTTGGTTTTAGTGATAACGGTCTCCACACAAATAAGAAAAGTTTTAAAATCCAATCCGGTGGATGGGTTAAAAACGGAATAGGATATTAAGACATGGATCATAATTCAATTGCACTTCCATTTTTAGTATGGCGGGCATCTATGACAGATGAGCAATAGGTTGATTGGAAAGCACAAACTGATGAAGAATGGTACAATGCTGTTCAACGACTTTGGTATGAATGTAAGACGGGGAAAATAGTTTGACAGTACCTCGCAACTCCAACCAATATGGAAAAATGAGGTTTTTGACTTGAAACGCGGATTCCATCACTGTCTTGCAATTTCTGTATCGGGAAGTAATGCATAATTCTCTATTTTCGACCAGTGAAAAAAGCCACTTTACTTTCCATACTTACTCTTGCTTCTAACTTGCTATTTGCGCAAGGTGGGTTGGGCAGTTGGAACATCCTAAGCGCCAAAGCGTCCGTTTCGGATAAGTGGGGTGTTTTCGCAGAAGGTCAGATTCGGTCGCTTCAGTTTTACAACAACTTTCACTACCACGAATTAAAGGGTGGGCTGAGTTACGCACTCGACAAGAATTTTTCGTTCGCTGTAGCAGCAGGCAAGTACGACACTTACCAGGAAGGCGGAGACTTCCTCACGCCAAAGGCCAGTGATGAAGTAAGGCTTTTTGAGCAAATGAGTATGAGCCAGTATCTCCACCGCATCAAATTTGAGCACCGCTACCGGGCAGAACAGCGCTTTACAAAAAATGGATATCGAAACCGATTCAGGTATCGAATGCAAGCCATAATCCCATTGAATGGGCTTAAAATTGAGCCCAAGGTTTGGTATTTTTCGGGAAGCGGTGAGCTATTCTTCACTGATACGCCTGCTTACTTTGAGCGGATTCGCACGTACGTTGGGTTCGGCTATCAGCTTTCAAAAAACATTGGATTGCAAGCAGGCTACCTACACCAATTCGACTATAAACTGGTGGACGAAACGGGAAAAGACTTCCTTCAAGTTTCACTCCTATGGGAAATCCGGCTACACAAAAAGGAGCAGGAGAAAATTCCTACACATGTAGACTGAAAAAACATTTTCATTTTGTTCTCAAACTTCTTGTTTATCGACTCAAACTTTCTTTAACTTTAACAGGCTAATGAATGTAGCCTCGTAAACCAGAAAATAAAACCCACTCTAAACTCATTGTGCTATGGCAAAAAAAGCAAAGAAGGCAGCAAAAAAGAAGGCAAAATCAGCCAAGAAATCAGCTAAAAAAGCGGTGAAGAAAGTAGTAAAAAAAGCCGTTAAGAAATCCGCGAAAAAAGCAGGCAAAAAGGTTGTAAAAAAAGTAGCTAAGAAAGTCGTGAAAAAAGCGGCCCCTAAAAAAGCAGCTGCTAAAAAACCAGCAACCAAGAAAAAATCTGCGCCTAAGGCAAAACCTGCACCTGCACCCGCTCCCAAGCCAGTAGTTGTTGCGGTAGTTCCTACTCCACCACCTACTCCTACCCCTGCACCCGAAAGTAATGGTGGTGACATGGGAATGGGAGGCTCAAACTAGAAAGACTCATTCGAAATAGAAGAAGCGATGCTTAGTGTATCGCTTTTTTTATGACTAGTTAGTAAATCAAAAAGAATCACTGCACTAAACGCATGACCAATCCACCACCAAAAAGATATACTTTTGAGCAAACTACTGCCATGCCTTTTTTCAGTTTGAAAAGCCTACTCTCGCGTAAAGATCTACTACGAGAGAAAACCAAGGACTACCGCAGAATTGTATTGATTCAAGTGGTGATTGTATCATTTGGATTAGTACTCTCAGAGCCGTTGTTAGCCGACTCAAAGAGTGAGGCATCGAAACTGATCATTTCGATTTTTTCGTTGTTTGCAGCAGTCTATGCTTTTTTGCAGTGGGATTTGCTTCGAAATTTCACTGACAATCGCATTGTTATAAACACCATTTTTGTCGCGCTGATACTGGTTATAGTGACAGGTATCTTGGTTGAGTTTCCTTACTATCAAATCGTACAGATACCTAACCGGCAAGCCTATTTGCTTACGCTCCACGGTGTTCTTTTCCCCATTGAAGTAACAGTGATTAGCTTTGCGATACGTGACCTGTTTTCGGGAAGTCATATGACACCCGACAAGCTTTGGGGTGCGGCCTGCATATTCTTGATGATTGGAATATCCTTTGGCAGTTTGTTCGACTTGATTTCTGTTGCCAAACCCGGAAGCCTGGGTGTTGCCATAGAATTAGGCCTTCCAAATTACGCTGAATGTGTAACTTACAGCTTTAGCATATTAGGAGGCGTAGACTCCGGATTGCAGCCCAGCCGACTAATTCGAAATATTAGCATTTTGGAAGCAGTTTGGGGAGGCCTTTATGGTATGCTGATCATCGGAAAACTACTAGGACTGCCAAGAGAAGAAAACAAACCTGAAAATAAATAACTAACAACCAACTACCATGAATAACAGTAAACTTCCCTTTATCATTGTGGGCATCATTGCCTTTTTCGTACTGCTTGCGCTTTCTTCAAGCCTTTTTTACAATGTAGCCGCCACAGAGCGGGCTATTATTTTTTACCCCTTTGGCAAAGGTCTTGACAAAACAGATGTAATAGGACCCGGAACCCATCTAAAAATGCCATGGAACGAGGTAGCTACCTATAAGGTAAACGAAACCTCCTCCGATGAAAATATGGACGTATTGGACAAGAACGGTCTTTCGATCCATGTTGATATTACGGTTCGCTTCTATCCGGTTCCCAATAAAATTGGCTTTATTCATGAGCAATTCACCAAAGACTATGTGAATGTGTTGGTTATCCCTGAGGTTCGGTCAACGGTTCGCCAGGTAATGGGTAGATATACTGCGGAGGAAATTTACTCTACAAAAAGGGCGGAAGTTGAAACAGCTATCACCACGGAAACGGAAAATATTTTACACACCAATAATGTGAAAGCCACGGCTGTACTGATTCGTTCCATTACTTTGCCGGAACAAATCAAGGCGGCCATCGAAAACAAACTGCAACAACAGCAGGAGTCACTGGCCTACCAGTACCGCCTCGATAAAGAAAAGAGTGAAGCGGAGCGTAAGCGGATTGCTGCAGAAGGTGAATCAAGGGCAAACAACATTATCAATAACAGCTTAACCGACAAACTGCTAAAAATGAGGGGCATTGAAGCGACCCTAGAGCTTTCTAAATCACCCAACTCAAAGGTGATTGTAGTGGGTTCAGGCAAAGACGGCATGCCGCTAATCTTGGGTAACAACTAAATATCAAAGACTATTTTTTTCTACTAACTCTTCCCTTTATCTTTAAAACCAAAGCATAAACAATATACTTATGGCGAAAACAGCTGAGTTGATTATCAATGGAAAGTCGTATAAGCTCCCCATCGTTGAAGGGACGGAGAACGAAATAGCAGTGGATATCAGTACCTTACTAGAAGATTCAGGTGCCATAACCCTGGATCTTGGTTATAAAAACACAGGCGCCACAAAAAGTGCCATTACCTTTTTGGATGGTGATAAAGGTATTCTTCGGCACCGTGGTTATTCGATAGAAGAACTGGCATCGATGTCGAGCTTTTTGGAAGTATCCTACCTATTGATTTTTGGGGAATTGCCCAACAAAGAGCAGTTAGATAAGTTTTCCGATGACATCAGACGGCACACGATGGTGCATGAGGATATCAAAAAGATATTAGATGGATTCCCTTCTTCTTCACATCCGATGGGTGTTTTGGCTTCCATGTTTTGCGCCCAAACGGCTTTCTATCCGGAATCACTGGATCCGAACAGATCTGCTGAGGGCGTTTATCTAAGCATTGTGCGGTCGTTAGCTAAGATGCCAACATTTGCTGCATGGGCCTACAAAAACGCAATGGGCCACCCGGTAAACTATCCAGACAATTCACTCAACTACTGCTCTCGCTTTCTAAAAATGTTGTACGCCTTGCCGGCTGAACATTATGAGGTGGATCCCATCGTGGCAAGCGCACTCGACAAACTATTGATTCTTCATGCCGACCACGAGCAAAACTGCTCAACCTCAACGGTTCGTATCGTGGGCTCGTCCAAAGCTAGTATCTACTCCTCTATCTCCGCAGGTATCAATGCTCTATGGGGACCTTTGCATGGAGGGGCCAACCAGGAAGTTATCCTAATGCTAGAAGCCATTAAGAAAGATGGCGGAGATGTAGAAAAATGGATTAACAAAGCCAAAGACAAGAACAGCGGATTCCGTCTTATGGGCTTTGGACACCGTGTGTATAAAAACTTTGACCCCCGTGCGAAGATTATTAAACAAACGGCAGATGAAGTACTTGGTAAATTGGGTGTAAATGACCCTGTGCTGGATATCGCATTGAAACTTGAGGAAGTAGCACTAAGAGATCCTTATTTTATCGAACGCAAATTGTATCCAAACGTAGATTTCTACTCTGGTATCATCTACCGGGCGCTGGGCATTCCGGTGGATATGTTCACTGTCATGTTTGCGATGGGCCGCCTTCCGGGGTGGATAGCCCAGTGGAAAGAATTACGTGAAAACAAAGAACCGATTGGTCGTCCTCGCCAAATATATACTGGCCAGAATTTGAGGACTTATGTACCGATAGGAAAAAGATAACCACCTAATAGTCCATGGCCGATTGTCAATCGACTATGGACTTTTTTATTTACAAGAACTATGGCACTAGTAGACGACTTTAACGCAGCAGTTTCAAAATCAAAAGATTTAACCAAGAGACCTTCCAATGAAGAACTTTTGGATTTGTACGCGCTCTTCAAGCAAGCAACGGATGGCGATGTTAGTGGAGATCGCCCGGGAGGTTTTGATTTCAAAGCGATTGCGAAATTTGATGCCTGGGCAAACAAAAAAGGTCTTTCCAAAGATCAGGCAATGACTGAGTATGTCTCGCTCATGAATCGTCTGCAAGCTGCTTATTCATAACTCCAATAGGGCTTAATTTTTAGCCGTGAATTTATTTTTTCAACCCGCGGTTTCCGAAGGAATCAATCACCTTACCGCTGAAGAATCGTACCATGCTTTTCGCGTTTTGAGAATGTCGCCAGGTGACGATATTCAGATTACAGATGGCCAAGGTGTTTTCTATCAAGCTCAGATCGTTTCCATTGATTCGAAAAAGTGTGTGTTTAAAATCAACGCCCACGAAAAAATTCCCGCGAAGAACTTCAGGATACATATCGCCATTGCACCCACCAAAAATACTGATCGAATTGAGTGGTTCGTTGAGAAGGCAGTAGAAATTGGTGTTCATGAAATCAGTTTTATCCTTTGCAAAAACTCGGAACGAAAGGTGCTCAACTTAGATCGCATCGAAAAGATCGCAGTTAGCGCAATGAAACAATCTCAACAACCTTGGATGCCGATACTCCATCCCTTACAATCGCTTAGGGATATTCTCACGCAACCGGCAGATGAAAAATTTATTTGCTACGTGGACTCTACTAACCCCATTCATCTCAAGGCAATCGCTAAACCGAACAAGAACTATTTGGTGTTGATTGGGCCGGAAGGCGATTTCGCAAATGAAGAATTGAATGCGGCACTTCAAGCTGGTTTTGAAAAAGTGAGTCTTGGAGAAAATCGGCTACGAACGGAAACTGCTGGCCTGGTTGCCAGCCAAGCTTTTCAATTTGTAAACACATAGAAGGAGTTTATCTTCGTAACAATTAAGTGCCTCAGATGTCTTCCACCGAAGCAAAAAAGCAAATTGAAGGATTGGTTGATCAGATCAATCACTACAACGACCTATACTATCAAAAAAATAAATCCGACATTTCTGATTTTGAGTTCGATCAGCTATTAAAAAAATTAGCCGACCTCGAAAACCAATTCCCGGAGCTAAAGCAGCCAGACTCGCCAACCCAGCGCGTGGGAGGCACGATCACTAAAGAATTTGAAAACGTAATCCATCAGTATCCCATGCTTTCGTTGGGGAATACCTACTCCAAAGAAGAGTTGGAAGAATTTGACGTTCGCGTTGCCAAGGGCTTAGATGGCGAACCCTATGAATACTTTTGTGAGTTAAAATTTGATGGGGTTTCAATTAGCTTGATTTATGAAAATAGTATTCTGATCAAAGCGATCACGCGGGGCGATGGAGTGCGTGGTGATAATGTAATCGCAAACGCAAAGACAATTCGAAGCCTGCCACTAAAAATTAAGTTAAAATCAATTCCGTCCAAGTTTGAAGTAAGAGGCGAGGTTTTCCTTTCCAAAGAAGTCTTTAAAAAACTAAATCAGGAGCAAGAAGACATTGGAGAAGAAACCTATGCCAACGCGCGTAACACAGCTTCTGGCACATTAAAAATGCAGGATAGCGCTGAGGTAGCAAAACGTAAACTTGATTGCTATCTGTATTACTTATTGGGAGAAGAGCTAAACATCAGCTCACATGAAGAAGCCATTCAAAAAATTGAGCAGTGGGGATTCAACGTATCACCTACCTATCAAAAGTGCAAGAACATTCAAGAGGTAATGGATTATATAGCGCTTTGGGAAAAAAAGCGTGGTGAATTGCCACTTGAAACAGATGGTGTGGTCATCAAGGTAAATAGTCTCAACCAACAACAGCGACTGGGAGCAACAGCCAAAGTTCCAAGGTGGGCTATTTCATTTAAATACAAAGCAGAAAGCATTAGCACTCAGCTCAATGGAATCACCTATCAGGTTGGTCGTACAGGTGCAGTAACACCCGTAGCAGAATTAGAGCCTGTTCTACTGGCAGGCACCACGGTAAAACGTGCCTCTCTGCACAATGCCAACGAAATTACCCGGCTTGATTTGCGAATAGGGGATACCGTATTTGTAGAGAAAGGTGGCGAGATCATTCCAAAGGTCACAGGGGTTGATTTGACACAACGAAAAGATACAACGGCATCTGTTGTCTACATTTCTGAGTGTCCGGAATGCAGAACCTCACTGATTCGAAAAGAAGGCGAAGCGAATCATTATTGTCCCAATGAAAGCGGATGTCCTCCGCAGATCAAAGGACGAATCGAGCATTTTATCCAACGCAAAGCAATGGATATTGATTCGCTGGGAGAACAAACGATCAAGCAACTTTTTGATCTGGGCCTGGTGCATTCACCTGCGGACCTCTATGATTTAAAAAAGGTAGACTTGCTGCGGCTCGAAAAGGTAAAAGATAAATCAGCCGAAAATATGCTTGCAGGCATGGAAGCTTCTAAGGGCACACCTTTCCAATCGGTGTTGTTTGCCATTGGGATTCGTTTTGTGGGAAAGACAGTCGCTGAGAAATTGGCATACTATTTTAAGTCGATGGATAAACTTGCCGCTGCTTCCGTTGAAGAATTGCTGAAGGCACCCGAAGTGGGTGAGAAAATCGCACAGAGTGTTGTGCAATTCTTTAGTCAACCGCACCACCTGAACGAAATCGCTCGATTGAAAAAAGCTGGTTTACAAATGGAGTCGACTGATGTTGAACCACAACTGATCAGTCAAAAACTCGCAGGCAAATCTTTTGTGATTTCAGGCACGTTTGAAAACTACGAGCGCGATCAGCTCAAAGAGATGGTACTAGCGAATGGAGGACGAATCCTTTCCGGAGTTTCGGCAAAACTCGACTACTTGCTAGCAGGAGAAAATATGGGGCCGGCAAAACTAGAGAAAGCACAGAAGTTGGGCGTAACATTAATATCTATTGCTGACTTCGAAAAGATGCTGGTGGGCTAAATAAAATTGTTGAATGTTGAATTTTAAATGTTGAATTTGCAACATGTTTAAGATGAATTTCCTAAAAATGCGTACACGCTCGGCTTTGCGGAAAAACCAGAGCCTGCGTTCCAGCATACCTTATAAACAAGCAAAATCAGTAGGCATTGTTTTTTCAGTGGAAGACAAACAGACACGTCAAGATGTAAAGGAATTCATTCGCGTTTTGGAGCAAGATGGAAAGCAAGTAAAAGTACTGGAGTTCTTACCAAATAAAAAAGAAAACTATGAGGTTCTATTTGACTTCTTTTCGATAGAGGATTTATCATTTTGGGGGAAGATCAATTCTGAACATGCTAGCAATTTTTCAAAAACCAGTTTCGACCTTTTGTTTTATGTTGATGTAAATTCAAATCCACTTGTACTTGATTTACTGGCGCGCTCAAAAGCACATTGCAGAATTGGTCGCTATTGTGAGGAAGAAAGCCCGTATTTTGAGATGATGATCAAGCAAGAGGGAACCCCAAAAGGATTGATAGAAACAATGTATAAATATGCTAAACAATTACGATAAGCTTTCATGATGTCAAATAAACTACACGGGACCGGAGTTGCGTTGGTGACACCCTTTGACAACCAGGGAGGAATTGATTTTCAAGCGCTCAAAAAGCTATTGCGTCATACTTCAAAAGGAGTCGACTACTATGTGGTCATGGGCACTACAGGAGAATCGGCAACACTTTCAAAAGAAGAAAAAAAAGAGGTGTTACAATTTGTTATCGCCAACAATATCAAGAAACTTCCGATAGTCTATGGAATAGGCGGTAATCATACGCAAAGCGTGGTAGACGAAATTCGATCAACGGACTTAACCGGTGTTGATGCTCTTTTGTCGGTGAGTCCTTACTACAATAAGCCATCTCAAGAAGGAATATACCAACACTTTGTCATTGTTGCTAACGCAAGCCCAATTCCCGTCATACTTTACAATGTTCCCGGACGGACTGCTTCCAATTTAACCGCGGACACGACTCTTCGACTTGCCAAACACAGAAACATCATAGGAATCAAGGAGGCATCTGGCAATATGGAGCAATGCATGAAGATCGCGAAAGAAAAGACGGTTGATTTTCTGCTCATCTCCGGAGACGATATGCTTACACTTTCTGTTTACGCCATTGGTGGTGAGGGTGTAATTTCGGTGCTGGCCAACGCCTATCCTGTGACTTTCAAAAAAATCAAAGAGTACATGAAGGATGGCAAATTGAAACGAGCGCAATTAGAGCAATTCAAGTTATTGGAGATAAATGCTCCTATGTACGAAGAGGGAAATCCAGTAGGTCTGAAGCATTTGCTAAAAACCATGAACATTGGTAATGGTCACGTTAGGCTTCCATTAGTTACTGCATCGAACGCGTTGCAGAAAAAAATTGAAACACTAGTTAAGAAGAAGTAGCCTTTCAACACCACTGGTGACCCTTCTACTTTTGGAGAAAAAATATCCAACTATCCAAGCATAGAACCCGAATGGCTGCAGTATTATTATTGTCCGATCAGATTAACCAATTCAATCAGCACCTTTCCATTTCCGCACGTTTACCAAAAGATATTGAAATCCTCAATCCATTTAAGGACCCTATAACATCTTATCTAAGTCAGCGCTTTTACAAGAAATATTATAACGACACTAAAACGCGAACAATGATCTTAGGGATCAACCCTGGCCGATTTGGATCCGGGTTAACGGGTGTACCCTTTACCGATCCGATTAACTTAGAGAAATATTGCGGCATCGAAAACAAACTCCCTAAGAAACAGGAGATCTCCTCAGAGTTTATTTATGAAATGATTGATACGTTCGGAGGGTGTGATCGATTCTATCAAAATTTTTACTTCAGTTCTATCTCGCCTTTGGGGTTTGTAAAGGAAGGTAAGAATCTTAACTACTTTGACGTCAAAGGTCTATCAGAAAAATTAATGGACTATATTGTTACTAATCTTTCTGAACAACTCCGTTGGGGAATGAATAGGGAAGTTGTCTTTTGCCTCGGTGAAGGGAAGAATTTCGAATTCCTGGAAAAACTAAATTCCAAACACAAATTTTTTACCCGAATTATCCCTCTCTCACACCCTCGCTTCATCATGCAATATAAGAGAAAGCGAATGAAAGAATATGTTGACGAATATGTTGAGAATTTAGAATTTAGAATTGAGAATTGAGGATCGTATCACAGCTTATACACATTTACACCTACCTTTGAACCTGAACCACAAAACTTGGAATCTTCTAAAGAGCAACTTCGTAAAACACTTGGGCTTTTACAGCTGGAACGTCAGGCAGACCTGGAACAATACAGACAAAAAGTTTTACTGCGCCCGTTGCATGCTCGCGTGAAGGAAGGAATGACCTGGTACCCTGTTCGACTGGCAAAGGAGTACATCGGCACGGGCGAAAGGATCATTGTTGAAGTAGAGCGCACTAACCAAAAAGACCAGCCCCATGCTTTTCAAAGCGGAAAGATGGTGAGCGTCTTTTCCAATGCCTCTGGCAAATCCGAAAAGCAACATCAAAATGGTGTGATTAATTATGTGCGAGATAATCTGATGGTAATCACGCTAAATGGGGACGATTTACCAGAATGGATTGATAGCGGTTCATTGGGCGTAGATGTGATGTTCGATGAGATGAGTTATCGTGAGATGGAGTACACACTAAAAAAAGTAATTGAAGCAGAGGACGATAGACTTGAGGAGTTTCGAGAGCTGCTGTTGGGAGGAGGGGTTGCTGGTTACAGGTTACCTGTGAACAAGTCACCAGAAACCAGCAACTGGAAACTGGGAACTGTTCTGAATGAAAGCCAGCTAGCAGCTGCACACAAAATAATCGAAAGCAAGGACATCGCGTTCATTCACGGTCCGCCAGGAACAGGCAAAACCACTACTCTTGTTCAGGTAATTAAGTATACGGTAAAAGAAGAGGGGCAAGTTCTTGTATGCGCACCAAGTAATGCGGCCATTGATCTGCTGGTTGAAAAACTGAGCGATCAAGGATTGAACGTAATCCGTATCGGACACCCTGCGCGCGTTACCGAACAATCGCTTAGTAAGACAATGGATGCGCGTATCGCAGCACATCCGAACTTTGACGAGTTACGATTGCTGCGTAAAAAAATGGAGCAGACAAAACAAAAGGCCAATAAATACAAACGCAGCTTTGGACATTTTGAAAAAGCAGAGCGAAGAATGCTGCGTGACGAAGCCAGGCAACTAAAGTCAGATGCCGACACGTTGGAATTCTATATCACCAACGACCTACTCCAAAAAAGCGATGTGATTTGCTCTACGTTGGTTGGCGCATCGCACCCTACTTTAAAAGGAAGAAGATACAAGACCGCATTTATTGATGAGGCCGGGCAAGCACTGGAACCTGCTTGCTGGATCCCTTTTCTAAGGACACAACGCGTAATACTGGCAGGCGATCACATGCAGTTGCCACCCACCGTAAAATCAAACGAGGCCGCCAAACTTGGATTAACTGAAACACTTTTTGAAAAGGGAATTTTAAAGCACCCTTCACAGGCCTCTATGCTTCAAGTGCAATATAGAATGCACGAATCTATCATGAAGTTTTCATCAAGTTATTTTTATAAAGATGAACTGATCGCTCATGAGTCAGTCCGTGCTGAATTGCTGCGCCCAAATCAACCACCCGTTGAATTTATTGATACGGCCGGTGCCGGATTCACCGAAGAGCAAGATTCGGAAACATTGAGTCGACTGAACAAAGAAGAAGCTGCACTTCTTATTCGGCAAGCAGAAAAATTAGTCGAAGAAATAGGATTAGAAGAATGGTTGATTCAAAACATTTCGATGGGAATTATCACTCCTTACCGGGCACAAGTCGACTATCTTCATCATTTGGCAGAAAGTTCCTCACTCCTCGAGCCACTTCACAAGTTAGTTATCATCAACACCGTAGATGCTTTTCAAGGACAAGAGCGTGACGTGATTGCGATAAGTTTTGTTCGGAGCAATGCGAAAGGCGAGGTGGGTTTTTTAGCTGATATCCGCAGAACCAATGTGGCGATGACCCGAGCCAAGAAGAAACTAATCATGATTGGCGATAGTGCTACATTGGGAACACATCCCTTTTATGTGAAGTTGTTGGAGTATGTGCAGACCAATGACTTTTATAAAAGCACATTTGAAATCAATTACTAGTGTTGTTTTTTTTCTGCCTGATGGGGGAAGAAAATAGAAACTTTTGTCCCAACTCCAAGTTTACTTTTGATTGTAATCACGCCACTCAACTTATCAACCGTTTTTTTGACGATGTATAGCCCCAATCCATTTCCCTTCGAATGTTCATTGCCCCGGAAATACATTTCATAAACACGCCCTAAAAATTCTTCCTCGATTCCTTGCCCGTTATCTTCCACTTCTACCATAACGCCATCCTGGTGACCAAACGCATGTAGTCGGATAAAAGAGTTAACGGTTGCCTTAAAGAAAATGGCGTTTTCGATAAGGTTATCCAATACGATTTTTAATAAAGCCGGATAGGAATAAAAAGATAAACTAGGTGCCGCAGTAATTTCAACTTTAATATTTTTCTGAAGCAACTCCTGCGTAAATGGGTCTATTTTACGATGAAATGTTTCCTCTACAAAAATCTGTTTGTATAAAAGCTCCTCAACCCCTAAATCACTAATGGATTGTAATTTCATCAGCATTTTATCAAGGTTGTGTGCCGTCTCATTAACTTTGTCAAACAACTCCAGAGCAGTTTGATCTTTAACGGTGATCTTAGCCACTTCTGCAAGACCCATAAATGTGGTCAGTGGTCTTCTGAAATCATGAGATGATCGATAGAAGAAGGTATCGAGTTCTTTATAGGCTTGCTTAAGTTCAGACGTCCGCGCCTCAATACGTTCTTCCAAGGTTTCATTGATTCCAGATATCGCCTGATTACTCTCTGTCAACTCTTCCGCCTGCGCCTGTATTTCTTCTTTTTGCTCTGAAATTTCCCGATTCAGTTTCGACAGAATCTCATTGGCCTCTGTAAGCTCCTCTGCCTGAGTTTGTATTTCTTCGCTCTTTTCTGCCAGGGAATAGTTCAGTTTCCTTAAACGTTTAGCAAACCGGTAATAAAACATAGCTAGACCGACCAGCAACAGAAAACCTACCACTAATGAATAGAACAGTATTCGCTGTTTTTGGGCCTGCGCTTTTGCTACCAAACTCTTTTGATTTAACAACTCTATTTCCTTGTCCTTGGACTCAACATCGTAAAGTGTGCGGTAGGCCGACAGACTTTGCAAATTCTGTTTGCTATACAAACTATCATTTACCTGTATGTATTTTTGATAATAAACAATCGCTTCCTGGGGGTTACCGGAATTTTTTAAAAAGTCGGCCATTTCAAAATAAGTGTATCGCAGTAGATCAGAAGCCGAAGTTGGAATGGCCAATTGAATAGCTCTCTGTAAATAATATTTTGCGGAATCTTTGACTCCTAGTTTATTATACGACTTGCCAATTTGATAATAGTACAATCCTCTGCCATAATTGTCACCTACAGATTCATCGATCCTAACACCCGCCCACAAATAAGTTAGAGCTTTTCTATAATCCTTCTGAGTATTAAATAGCTCTCCCAGATTAAAGAGACTTGAAGAAACAGCAATTTTATCCCCTAATCGTTCACGTTCCTTCAAACTACGGAGATGAAAATAGAGGGCAGAATCATAATTTTCCTTCTTGAATTGAATCAGACCTCTAACGTTCAAACAACCTGCTAATCGTTGTTGTTGATTTATTTTCAAAAAAATTCGTTCTGCTTGCAGTATGTTTTGGGTGGCGGTTTCCAAGTTTCTGTTCCTGTAAAATACCCAGGCCAATTCGTAGTAGAGGTCACCCAGTAAAAAACGGAAATCAGATCGCTGTGCCATCTTCAGAGATTTTGACAACAATTCCAATGATAACTCATAAAAGCCAAGCTCTTCGTACGCTTCACCCATTCGAAATAACAAAGAGGCTAACTCGTACTGATAACTTAATTTGCGTTGTACAGATAGGACTTGGCTCCAATTTTCCAATGCACTTTCAAAATCTCCTTGTCTAAAATAAAGTTCACCCATCCCCAAGAGATAGCTTGCATAGCTAACGGAGCCTTTGGGTGATACTTTCAAAGCCATACTATAATACCGCTCCGCTTCTTTCAACTCATACTTTTCACGGTAGCAATTACCCAGCATGATCCACACCTCGGGCATTAACGCTGTATTCTTCATTGTTTGACGAAGTTGGAATGCCTCTTGTACTTCCAAAAGTGCAGAATCGGGCTTACTAAGTATTAAATAATAACGCCCTTTGTTCATCTTCACAATTGAGAGATAAAACAAATTGGATTTTAATTTCAGCACTTTCTCGGAAGCATTGTAATAGTCAAAAGCCGAATCAAAAGCTCCTTTATTGCGATAAATGTTACCTAGTTGATTCAGGGAGTATGCCTCAAGATTGCTGTCTTGATTTGCCTTGCCTATTTGTACAGCTTGAGATGCAAATTCCTCCGCCTCTCTAAGGTTGCCAATAAAATAATAGTAAAGCGCCTTGTAGGTGGTTGCCCACCCCTCTCCCGTTTTATCACTGATTTTTCGGGATAGCTCAATTGCCGTTTGGTTGGTTGCGCCCGCTACCTCCACATCATAGGCAAACTGGCTAAATGTAAGCTGATTCAATAGCGCTACTTTGTCTTTGGTTTCGCCTTTCTTATCAATAAGTCGCTGCAGGCTATCAATTTGAGCCGATTGGCCAAAAGAATTGAGTACAACTCCGACAATACAGAATGACAGAAAGAATCGCACAGATACTACTTTTCAAAGGTAAAGTAAGCAAAATCTGTAGAATACCTATTCACTTTATGATAAGTGGCCTACCTGTTATCACCTGTGGATCATCGACCTTACCACTAGCGGTATACTTGTGCTCTTTGGCCCGTGTAGAAAGAGATGCTACAATTTACGTTTTGATTATGTCTTCTACTTGTCGCGGGAAAAAGATGGTCACTTTTGTTCCAATACCTACCTTACTGGAGATCGAAACTTGCCCCTTTAACTTGCTGGCTGTTTTCTGAACAATGTATAGACCCAGCCCATTTCCTTTAGAATGTTCATTTCCTCTAAAATACATCTCAAAAACCCGGTCCAGGTATTCTTCTTCTATTCCTTGTCCGTTATCTTCAAATTCTACCACTACACCATCTCCGCTGGGAAATGCCCGCAACAGCAGATGAGCTGCTGCCTCTTTGCGAAATGAAATTGAGTTCTCAATGAGATTATCAAAAATGATCTTTATAAGTGCAGGGTACGAATAAAACGAAAGTGTTGGATCGACATCAATATCAACCTTAACACCTTTTAGATGAAGTTCTTGATGGAATGAATCCAGTCCGATCTTCATTAGCTCCTTAACAAAGACTTCTTTGTACAGAAGCTCCTGCACACCTAAATCGCTAATGGATTGTAACTTCATCAACATCTTATCGAGGTTTCGCGCGGTTTCATTCACCTTATCAAACAACTCTAAAGCGTTTGGGTCTTTCACTGTTATTTTGGCTACTTCCGCCAGGCCCATAAATGTGGTAAGCGGTCTCCTAAAATCATGTGATGATCTATAGAAGAAGGTATCGAGTTCTTTATAGGCTTGCTTGAGCTCTACGGTACGTGCGTCTATTCGTTGCTCCAATGTTTCATTAATACCCGAAATTGTTTGATTACTTTCTGTCAGCTCTTCTGCCTGCGCCTGTATTTCTTCCTTTTGTTCGGAAATTTCCCGATTTAACTTTGAAAGCACCTCGTTAGCCTCCACCAATTCTTCCGATTGAACCTGGATTTCTTCATTCTTTTCGGCAAGAATAAAATTGAATTTCTTTAATTTTTTGTTGAATCTAAAATAAGAGATGGCCAGTGCCGTAAGAAATAAAACAACAATCAAAGCTGCAAATAAAATCGCTCTTTGTTTTTGAACCTGCTCCTCATTAATCTGGATATTCTTACTTAATAACTCAATTTCATTTTCGCTTCTTTCCACATCATAAAGTGTTCGGTAGGATGACAAACTTTCTGCCGTTCTTTTATTGAAAAGGCTATCAGATAATTGCTCATTCAATTTGTAATAATTGATCGCCTCAAGGGGCTTTCCCACTTTCACCATATAGGCAGCCAGGTCACGGTAATTATCTCTCATCACTTCCATAGCCGAAGTGGGCACGGCAAGCGCTGCGGATTTATCTAAATAAATTTTCGCAGAATCCAACGCACCTTGCTGAAGATAAATATTACCAATTCGATTGTAATTGAGGCTACGACCATAATCATCTCCAAAAGATTCATCAATCGCTAAGCTTTTGTAATAGAAAGGCCGTGCCTGCTCCAACTGATTGGTCAATAAATAGAACTCTCCTTTATTGAAGAGACCGGCCGATATTTCGACTTTATTTCCAATTTCCATTCGACTAATCAGGCCTTTGTCGTGGTAAAGCAGGGATGAGTCATAATTTTTTAGCTGACGATAGATCAACCCTCGTAAATCCCAACATGCTGCCAAAGCAAGTTGTGTGTTTACTTTAAAAAAGATACTCTCTGCCAGCATACTATTTTGCAGCGCTAACTGATAATTTTTTATTCTAAAGTTCACCCAGGTCAATTGATGAAGTGTAGAACCTCTTAGGTATTGATACGATGCTTTCTCGCTGATATCGAGCCCTCGTAGCAAATACTCATTTGCCAGATCATAGTACCCTTGTGTTACAAAACCCTCGCCCATTCGAAGCAAAAGCGAAGCGACTTCATAGCGGTAGTTAAGCTTTCGATTCAATGCTAAAACTTGCGTCCAGTTAGCCAGTGCTTTGTTTAAATTACCACGTGTGAAGTAAACCTCGCCCATGCCTGACAAATACGCGGAATAGTTTAGCGAAGATTTTGAAGAAGAGTTTAAAACCAACTCAAAATATTTCTCTGCCTCTTGTAATTCAGATTTTTGACGGTAGCAATTTGCCAAAACAAGCCACACATCCGGCATTGCCTTGTTTACATTCATCGAGTTCCTCAACCTTACCACTTCATTCACTTCTGCCAGCGCAGAATCCGGTTTGTTAAGAATCAGAAAGCACCGGGCCTTGTTCATGCGAACAACTGATGTATAAAACCGATCGGCTTGAACCTTCTCTGCCAGGCGATAGAAATAAAAGGCAGAATCAAAAACGCCCCGGTCACGAAAAACATTCCCTAATTGATTCAGCGAATAGGCTTGGAGATTTGAATCCTGAACGCGTTGTCCAATTTGTAACGAGTTCTTTGCAAAAAATTTAGCTTCCGACAAATTGCCATTAAACAGAAAGTAAACACCTCGATACGCTTTTGCCCATCCCTCTCCCTTTCTATCATTTATTTTTTGAGCTAACACAATGGCTGATTGTGTAGTGTTTCCAGCCATCTCTATATCATAACTAAATAGACTAAAAGACAATTCAGTAAGAAGCTCTACTTTCTTTTTTGTTTCACCTTCCCTTGCAATAAGCTGCTGTAGGCTATCAATCTCAGCCGATTGTCCAAAGTTGTTTTTGGCAAAAAAAATGACAATAGATACCAGAAGTAATCTCACGGATACTATTTTTGAAATGTAAATTAACCATTATCTTCAGAATACCTCTTTCCTTTTATGATAAATGGAAAAGGTGCTATTTCCTTCGAATCGCCCCCCTAACGGCCTCTGCCGTCCAGGGGTCTTCGGGCCAATGATGGCGGGGATAGCGTCTCTTCAATTCACTCTTTACTTCATGATAAACGGTATGCCAAAAGCTTTTCAGATCTTGAGTTACCTGCACGGGTTTGTAACCCGGAGAAAGTAAGTGCAATACAATCTTAATCCTACCTTCATTAATCGTTGGAGTTTCTAACAGACCAAACATTTCTTGTAATCGTACTTCCATTGTGGGGGTTTGGCCATCTTTAAAATAGGAAAGCTTGATCATTGAACCGCTCGGAACTTGCAATTTGGCCGGTGCTAACTTATCGAGTTTGGCATTTAGCTCCCAGGGAAGTAGGCTCGTTAAGATGGGTTGCAAATCCAATCGTTGAAAATCAATCCGCTTCGATACCTCGCTAAGAAAAGGGCCGAGCCATTCTTCTGCACTTGCTAATAGCTTTTCTTCGCTCACGTCAGGCCACTCTTCAGTCGGTCGCCATGTTCGAATACACATCAAACGCGCCTGCCATTCCGTGTGCTCCTCGCTCCAATTCAGCAAGCCAAATCCTTCTTCTCGCAGTGCATCACATAAAACACGTATTCTTATTTCTTCTGATATCTTTTGTAGCGGCCGCGTGGAGACCACCACATTTCCTATTCGCTTCTCTACTACCGCCACAAGCATTCCTCTTTCTTTGTCCCATCGCACAGCTTCCTTTTCTTGAGCTCGTTCGACCAAATCATCGAGATGTAGGGGCGCTGCCAAAAATATTTTTCCTTCGCCTTTAGTACCGGCATCCAATTGCGCCACACACAACCAGCTTTCGCGCAAAAGTGAATCATGATCTGGCAGCCGAACCACTCGACCATTAGCTAATTTGTAACGTTCATTTTGCTTTTCAATCTGCTGGGCTATTCGCTCAGGATAGGCCTCTGATAAAAACTTTCCAACATCCGTATCAGCAACAATAGCGTTGTCCATTTCCAATTTAAAAATCTTTCGCCAGGATGAGGCTAAACGTTCAATTCGCTGCAGTACGTTTCGATCAGCATTTACTCGCTCCCCTTTTCGCCACTTGCGCAAAACTTCCACGCGTAAACTTAAGTCAGCCCCTGCGTCTTTCGACAGTGGGTGACGCTCTTCCAATAGAGCTGCAACATCAGTTGCCAGCGCATTGCCCTTTGCATCCGCCTCTTTTGCCGATAGCAGCATATGCGCAATTCTGGGGTGAGTAGGAAGCTTCAACATGGCTCTTCCCCGTTGGGTAATCACGTCTCCGATCAAGGCGCCCAACTCTTGCAACAATTGTTTTGCCTGACTAACAGAACCTGATGGCGGCAACGTAATCCATTGCAACTCGTTCGTATCTTTTATTCCCCAGTTGCTCAACTCTAAGAGAAGTGGCGATAAATCTGCTTCCAAAATTTCCGGCTGTCGCATCGGCAGCAAATGGCTGTGTGTATTCTCAGCCCAGAGCCGATAGCAAACTCCGGGGCCCAGTCGTCCGGCACGACCCGCTCGCTGATCGGCAGCATCTCGTGTGACACGAATCGTCTCTAACTTCGTCATACCACTTCGCGGATCAAACCGTGCTACCCGCGAATAGCCTGAATCAATAACTGTTGTGATGCCTTCTATGGTCAATGAAGTTTCTGCAATAGAAGTAGCTAACACCACTTTGCGTAGCCCTTGCGGATGCGGCAAGATGGCTTGCTGCTGTTCCTTCAAAGGCAAATCGCCATAAAGTGGTTGAACGACCACGGCACTTTCATCGCTAGACAAAGTTTCCATCGCTTTGCGAATTTCGCCAGTGCCCGGCAGGAAGACCAACAGATCACCAGCCTGTTCTTTTAATGCCTTGCGAATGGCGCGAGTGGTTGCTAGTGCAATGGAGTCTTCCTTGTCCGCTGCCTGGTACTTAATTGTTACAGGGAACTGCTTGCCGATACTCGTAATGCTAGGCGCATTGCCTAGCAACGTAGAAATCTTCTCGCTATCCAGGGTGGCCGACATGATCAACAATTTTAGATCGTCTCTAAGCACTTGCTGACTTTGGTAACACAATGCTAACGCTAAATCTGCTTGCAAACTACGTTCATGGAACTCATCAAAAATTACCAAACCCACACCCTCAAGTGAATTATCAGATTGAATCATACGGGTGAGTATTCCTTCTGTGACCACCTCGATGCGAGTCTGAGCGCTCACCACTGTCTCAAAACGAATTCGATAGCCGATGGTCTGCCCCACGTTTTCGTTCAATAGACTTGCCATGCGTGCGGCAACTGATCTGGCTGCCAGCCTGCGCGGTTCAAGCAAAATGATTTTATTGTTTTTTAGGTATGGTACATTTAACAGTTCAAGGGGGAGAACGGTTGATTTTCCCGCCCCTGGAGGAGCTTGGAGTATTACGATCGGATGCTGACCGAGGCTTTCAATCAGGTTGGGAAGTACGTCAAGAACGGGGTAAGACATCCTGTAAAAGTAAGGCGGAATTTGAAATATCGTAAGGGCAACTTACTTTGGGTTTAAGAAGTTAAGGCGGGGCGTCTTGGCGGCTTTGCGTGGAAATTATTGAGTTCTGCGAATCAAATATTCTTGAGCAATAGCTCGTGCCTCTTCCATTGATTGACAAACAAAAAACTCTAATCCCAATTGTGCTGTAACTGCTTTCATCCTATCCAAATATGCTTTTCGCGTAGGATCGATAAACCCAACAGTAACAATGCGCTTCAACCCATTTCGAACCGCATCAGGAAGTACCTTTGATACAAACCAAATTTGATCTTCATCATTAATTTTTCCCTGCTGTCGCAAATCGGCTATCCAAGCAGGTGTGTTGTAATTTTTTAGCGTTTGCAGGATGGTTTCAAAAATGGTGTGATACTCTGCACTTGAAATGTTTCTTTTCCAATTGATCACCGTTGCATTCAATTCGCCATCGTAGTGCAATTGAGCTGCCTCTATTTCCAAAAGCACCTGACGCTCTACCTCTTTTGGTTTTGGTAATTTTATTCGAAAAAGAGTGCCTTTGTTGAGCTCGCTTTCGATTTCAATCTTACCATCCATTATTTCTACTTGCGTTTTGACTATAAACAAACCCAATCCCTTGCCCCCTATATGAGAATGAAAACGTCTATACAATTTAAAAACATTCTCGCGCTGCCTAGATAAATCTAATCCCAGCCCATTGTCTTTCACCTCTAAATAGGTTTGATCGTCATCTCCAATATATGACTGAACTACAATACGCAAAGCCCGATCTGGTGATTGATACTTAATGGCATTGCTTAATAGATTATACAAAATACTATGCAACATGGGGCGAATGGCGAAAACATGGGTCGCTTTCGAAAAATCAACCACAATGGAGTAATTCGGTTTAATCTCATCAATGAGACTACCGCACACTTTTTTCCATTCATCTTCAAATAGTATTTTCTCTCGTATGGTGTAAAGTTCATTTCGGATATCGATGATCATACTCAGATCCTTCAGAATCACATCTAAATCTTGCGTGGACTGCTGTATGTAATTCACAATTTGAGTCTTTCCCTCTTCCGAATTTTCGATATCAAACAATTTCGACAAACCCAGCAGCCTTGCTACAGGGCCGCGGAGGTTATGTGAGACAGTGTAAGAAAATTGACGAAGCTCATTATTATGCTTCACCAGCTCTTCATTTGCGAGATATAGGTTTTTGCTTTTTTCTTCCACCAATTGTTGTAATTGGGTGTTGAATTGGTTGATCAGACTGTTGGCCTCCTCCAACTTATCTCGCCCCGCTGAGAGTTCTTCCTGTTGCTGCAGCATTTCTTCGTTCTGGGCTTCCACATTAAAATTTAACTGTGTAAGCTGTTCATTTTTGGCACGTAGAACTTTATTCACAATATCTCTTTCTTTAATCTGGTAGTCGGCTTCTTCCTGTGCTCGTTCTGTAATTGTCTTGAGAGTTAAAACACCAAATAAAAGAACGAAATAGGCGGTAACTGTGATATAGTTAATATAGTAGTATGAAACAGCTGAAAAACCCCTCTGATAATAGCCCAGTCCTAAGGCATTATGGATAGGGTCGAAAAATATCAAGCATAGCAACGTTGAAATTAGGCATATCGATATTTTAACGCGCTCGTCCAACCTAAATACAATGCCCGGCAGGATAGTAGTTGCCAAAAGAATATAACGGCTATCAAAGTAAACGATGTAGGATTGGTTAATCTCTACATATTTGCCGTACAGGCTGACAAACATCGTGATCCAAACTGGCGTTAAACAAAAAAGCAACCTTCCTGCACCATAAAACCGTCTGTTTACGAGTACAAAAGACGAGAAGAGAACCACCACTGACAGTATATAACCCGAGGTCTGTGTCCACCCAAACAACTTAAATAGAATCAAAAAAAGAACAAATGTGAGAATGGATAGACTAACTGAGAGGATATTGGTGATGTACACCAATTGCTTCATCTTCTCGGGAACGTGAATAGATGGTCGTAGGAAAGAAAACAATTCTGACATGGTAGAATTTGACCTTAAAAATATATCGAAATAGAACCAAATCAAACAACATATTTTGCAAACCAGCGAATTCTTCATAAATAGGCCCACATTCTTAATTCATTCTTGTATCGAAGTAAGAAGTATGAAAAACAAAAGACTTATCATCATTCTAATTTCAGTGGGGATTCTACTGCTTATCCCTTTCATCGCGATGCAATTGACGGAAGAAGTAAATTGGACCTTCTTCGACTTCATAGTGATGGGTACTCTATTGATACTAACAGGAAGTATACTGGAAGTCGTGCTTAGAAAAGTAACACAAACTAAGTATCGAATTCTTATTTGTGGAATAGCTATTTTAGGTTTTTTACTAGTATGGGCGGAGCTGGCCGTTGGAATTTGGGGGACTCCATTCGCTGGCCACTAGCCAATCAAGTCAGTTAGTGGTGACCATTCTACTTATTGCATCGACTACATTATTCAAAACAAATTCGTAAGATGAAAAAATACTCTCTCAATGTATTTGTCATGGCACTCTTCTATGTTGCAGCCGGCCTTAATCATTTTATTAACCCTGCCTTTTATCTCCCACTCATTCCACCCTATTTTCCATATCACGCATTCATCAATATGGGTACTGGTGTGATTGAGATCTTATTGGGCATTCTCTTACTTCCCAACCTCTCCAGAAAATGGGCTGCTTATGGAATTATTGCCATGCTCGTTGCATTTATACCTGCGCATGTATACTTTATTGAAGTTAACAGCTGTGCAGGAGATCTTTGCGTCCCCGCGTGGGTAGGATGGATCAGACTAGTTGTAATTCATCCCCTCCTGATTTATTGGGCGCGGAGTAATCGTAACTCTTAACTGCTCTTCGCCAGCTCCCTCGACAATCGGCCTCTGAAAGAATGGTAGTTAACTGTAATGGTGTGCCTTGGTGTTTTTATTTGTTTGAAGTCGGGATGCTTCACTTCGTTGTTTGCCAATGCACCAACTTTCATTGGACGTGTCCATTTTCCCGCCAGTTCTTTGGCCATGAGTTTACTTTGCAACTCTGCTCCCGGCCAGATGCAACCCAGTGGTTGAAACAAGCCGATAAAATAGACATTCTCAATCTCCGGATGCAACATTCTCAAGTAGAGCGGCACATCACCTTCCGAGTAATCAATAAACTTCTTATCAAAAAACGGGTGTGAAATAATATAGCCTGTGCAAGCGACAATCACATCATACTCGTTTTTACTTCCATCTTTAAAAAAAACTGTGGATCCATCGTAATGATCAATGTCCTTTCGAGGATTGATTTTACCATGTCGCAAGAAGTAAAACAATTCACTATTGACAGTTGGGTGATGAAATCCAAAATCATCTTCCGGCTCAGGAAGTCCATACGAAGAATTTGTGCCCTGAATAATTTTAATCATCAGGCTCGTTGCTTTGCGCCAAATGAATTTAGGCATAATGCGAAGTATTCCGCCAACGATGTCGGAAGGTTTTCCAAAAATAAATTTAGGCACAATCCAGTAACCTCTCCGCCAACTGATATCTGTTGACTTTGAGAATCGGCATGACTCCACCGCAACATCACAGGCCGAGTTACCTCCTCCGATGACGAGTACTCGCTGATCTGTGAAATCCGAAAAACGCTTCACATCGTGCGAATGCATCATCTTCCCTGAAAAATTTCCCGGATAGTTCGGATAACGGGGCTTCCAATGATGACCGTTGCAAACAGCAAGCGCATTAAAAGATTCCGTCTTCGCTATTCCCTTTTTGGTGGTCGTCACTTTCCATTTCTTATCGTTGTCTAGTTCACATTTCTCTACTAGCGTATCAAACTGTATATGCTCATACAACTTAAAATGCTTCGCATAATTTTGAAAATAGGAGGCCAACTGTTGGTGTGAAGGATAATCCGGATAATCTGCGGGGAACGGAAAATCATCGTACTGAGACAACGTCTTCGAACTTATGATGTGTGTTGTCTCAAATACACTTGAATGTGAAGACTTCGCATTGAAAACCCAATTCCCTCCCACGTCCTGTCCATAATCATACACGATTACATCCATACCTTCATCCAATAAATTTTTCGCGGCTGTTATTCCAGAAGGGCCCGCACCAATCACACAAACTCTTTTTCTTACACTCATTACACCGTATACTTAAGCTGACAATTCGTTTACAATTTTTATGGCTCGATCAATTTCGTCTGTTGAATTAAAGATATGCGTTGAATGTCTTACGCCATAAACATCGCCTTGTGACCGCGGGCGCATCTTCGCTTTCGCCCAATACGCATCCTGGATTTGAGTACCTGTTAGGCCTTCAATCGTATACAAGGTAATACCAGAACACATCGCGTCTTCTTTCGGAGAAAAGATTTTGACTTTCTTATTTTGTTTCAGCCCCGTGCGCAAGCGGTCTCCTAAAAATTTAATACGCTCATATACTTTGTCTGGCCCGAGCTGAAAATGAAAATCAAGGGCTGTTTCAAGGGCTAGTAAAATGGAAAAATTGCCCGTTCCTCTCTGTGTAAACCGAAAGCCTTCATCCGCATGATCATCCCATCGGTAACTGGCGATGGTAGTCCATAGGTCTTTCATATGCTCTGCCTTCACAAACATAAAGCCCGTTCCTGTTGGGGCGCCCATCCATTTATGAAAACAACCTACATAAGCATCGCAGTCGATATCTTTCAAATCTATTTTAATATGTCCAATGGTTTGAGCACCATCTAATACCGTAAAGATTCCTCGTCTTTTCGCTTCAGCGCATAATTCTTTAACAGGCAGAATAGCGCCTGTCCCGGAAATCATGTGAGACAGCATCAACACTTTAGTCTTCGGTGTAAACGCTTTTACAATGGCATCATACACTTCTACCGAGTTAGTAATTGGCTTGCCAATTGTCACTGTTTTAAATACTGCACCGAAACGCTTTTCTTTTACTTTCCAAGAAGATTGCCCTCCCCCATGCTCTTGATCGGTAGTCAAAATTTCATCACCGGGTTGAAGTGTCATACCATTCGCGATGTAACTCATACCATTCGTTACGTTGTCTGTCATTGCAATCTCGCCTACTTCACAGTTCAAAAGTTTTGCCACTTTAGTGCGAATGGGTAGTAGATTATTGTAGCCACTTATGAACTGCTCTTTGTTATCATCCTTATAGGCCCAATCGGTAACATCAGAAGCCAGATAGCGAGAATGTTCGGTTAGTTTTTCAAAAACCACGCGCGGCATTACGCCTACGGTGCCACAATTAAAAAAGACTTTGTCTTTGCTCAACATAAATTGACCGCGCACACTGTCCCAAAATTTGGGATCTTCAAAATCAAGCTGTTGTAGGTCAGTCGCACCTGCTTGAAGAGCCGATAAAGAGAGCGCTGAGAGACCTAACGATTTGAGCACATGTCTGCGAGATAACATAGAGGATGGGGGTAAGATATTAGACGGAAGACTTAAGACATAAGTATCAAGATATTAGATGCTGAGTTTTTAAAGTAAATCAGTGTGATACACATCTGTTTCGTTGCGCTTGATATTTTTGATATGAAATCCACCGGGCTGCGCGATCTCTTCAATCATATCAAACACCAAGCAGCTTTTTGGAAGGCCACCAAAAATGAGTAGAAAAGTAAAATCTCCTTTTTTGGGAATGATCGTCCATTGAGGGGCATAGGAAATATTCTCTGCATGGACTAGTTGTGACCTGGCTGCGGAATCACGATCGACTAAAAAGGTAGTAGACCAGATTCGTATCAACATATCATCAGAAGTATTGTTGAAATGACAATGAACATACACAAATGAATCTTCTATTGAAGAAGGATCAATAGAAGACAATGTCTCTACATCCACTTTGGGTTTCACCAAAGGGTCTTTTATTTCAACAGCTGATCGAATCCAATTCATACTTTACTTCTTAGGAAACCAGGGGAAAAAGGATGGCGTTCTTCGAACATACTCCTCGTATTCAGGTTTAGTTTTTTTCAATGCTTTTTCCAGTAAAGCTACACCAGATACCTTCAACAAAAGAACTGTCATGAGCACGGAACTCAAGATGGGCCAGTAACTTCCAGCGGCTATGGCGAAGATCGTAAAGCCCCACCATAAACAAGCATCGCCAAAATAATTTGGATGTCGGGTATACTTCCAAAAACCTGTATTCAAAACTTTCCCTTTATTGGACAAATTCGATTTGAACTTTGACAGTTGATAGTCACCACCAGCTTCGAATGAGAAGCCGATCACCCAAAGAGCTATCCCTAAATAATCGAGCATCCCAAAAGGACGACCCAACCCATGCTGAGCGAATAGTAGTGGCGATGAAATCAGCCACAACAAAACTCCTTGTAACAAAAACACCTGAAAAAAGCTAATCCACCAATACCGTTCCGGACCATATTGCTTTCGGAATTGAGCATACCGATAATCTTCTGGCTTGCCCGCATTTCGCCACATGAGGTACACGAATAAACGAAGTCCCCACACAATCGTCAATAGTAAAACGACCGCTTTTCGGGTTGCATCGCCTTCCGCGTTGAAGTAGTAGTAAATCGCAAGAAGTACAAATCCCAATCCCCAAAAGGGATCGACTATACTGGCATTTGTCAACTTCACACTCACCATCCATACAACGGTGAGCATAGCCATTACCACCCCAAATCCAATAAAGTAAACCGACCAAAATTCTGACTGCATCGATCAAAATTCAAGATTTAAGCTATAATTGCCAAATGGATTTACATATTGCTGAATGCGATTTCATACTTTAGTGCCCATAACTTACTATCCATGAGTCAACTCGTCATCAGTAGTCACGAAGAATTCCAAACCTTTTTAGGCAAAGAATTGGGTGTATCTGAATATACGACCATCACGCAGGACCAAATCAACCGGTTTGCTGATGCCACCCTCGATCACCAATGGATCCACACCGATCCTGCCCGAGCAGCTGTTGAAACCACTTTCAAAAGCACTATCGCCCACGGCTATTTAACCTTATCGCTGGTTCCTCATCTGTGGGATCAGATTGCGGAATTCAGAAATATCAAGATGATGATCAACTATGGAATTGAAAAACTTAAATTCAATCAACCCGTGTTAGTCAATCACGAAGTAAGACTTAGAGCCAAACTTCATTCTATTCTTAACCTCCGCGGAATCACTAAATTTGAAGTCGATGTAACACTAGAGATCAAAGACAATCCAAAACCAGCCTTCAATGGAATATTGGTGTTCTTGTATCACTTTACAAATAACAAATAGCGGCCCGTAGCAATCAACACGATCAGCATTAAATGAAAGACTTCAAAAAATATTTTACCATACCCGCACCACCAGAAGATGTTTATCTGGCGCTCACCAATCCGAATACCATTCATCTATGGTCTGGCGAAGAAGCGGAAATGAGCACGGAGCCAGGTAGTGAGTTTTCACTCTGGGAAGGAAGCATAACCGGAAAAAATCTGGAGTTCGAACCTAACAAGAAAATCGTGCAACAGTGGTATTTTGGCGATCAGGTTGAATCTTCCATTGTCACCATTAAACTACATGAAGACAAAGCCGGAACTTCTGTGGAACTACGTCACACGAACATTCCCGATCTAGACTACGATGATATTGTAGAGGGGTGGATCAACGCGTACTTCGGGTCGATCGAAGAGTTCTATGCCGAGTAGCCCATGGCATTGCTGGAGAAGATTCTTATCATAAAAAGATCAAATCTACCGCAAGCTGGGCGGGGACTTTTTACGAAGACAGAAATCAGCAAGGGCACACGCATTGTGGAGTACAAAGGAAAAAAAAGAAAATGGAAAGAAGTAAAACATCTGGATGGACACAATGGATACCTCATGTACATTACCAGAAATGCAGTGATCGATGCATTGTCTGCCACTAAAACCTTCGGAAGATATGCCAACGATGCACAAGGATTGAACAGAATTTCTGGACTTACCAACAACTGCGAATATGTGAGTGAGGGCAATCGATGCTACATCGAAGCAAAGCGTACCATTCAAAAGGGTGAAGAATTAATGGTGGGCTACGGAAAAGAATTCTGGCAGCTGCAAAGAAAAATCAGTCGGGCTACCAAATAGAATTCTATGATGGCTGTAAATAGAAAGTCCCCGATCGTGTCGGGGACTTTTTCATTTCCTTTACCAGATTCGAATCCGTTCCTCCGGCTTTTTATATAATTTATTTCCTGGCTTCACACCAAATGCTTCGTACCAGGCGTCCATATTTACAGGAGCACCAATGGTTCTAAACTCAGAAGGTGAATGTGAATCGGTGACGATCAGCTGCGCCTTTGTGTCTGGCAAGGTATTGCTACGCCATACTTGCGCCCACGCCAAAAAGAACCGTTGATCGGGAGTAAATCCGTCAATCTTCTTGTTTGATTTTCCTTGCGCGGTCATCTTGAAGGCCTCGTATGCAGCATTCAATCCACCTAAGTCGCCAATGTTTTCTCCCAACGTAAGTTTTCCATTCACGTGCACCGAATCTAAAACGGTGTAAGCATCATATTGCTCTTGCAATAGCTTTGCGCGGGCCTTAAACTTGGTAAGGTCTTCGGGTGTCCACCAATTGCGCAAGGTGCCATCTTTATCATATTGACTTCCGGAATCATCAAAGCCATGTGAGATCTCATGCCCAATCACGGCACCAATACCGCCATAGTTAAAGGCGTCATCTGCATCCATGTGAAAGAAAGGAAATTGAAGTATCCCCGCAGGGAATACGATCTCGTTGTTCACAGGATTGTAATAGGCATTCACTGTTGGTGGTGTCATTCCAAATCTCTTCTTATCAACTGGTTTGCCCAATTGGCTCACCATATCTTCATAACTCCATCGGCCTGCATTTCGTAAGTTTTGGTAAAAAGTCTTGCTCGTAATATCCAAGCCTTCATACGTTCTCCATTTTTCCGGATATCCGATTTTTGGAGTAAATGCTTTTAACTTATCCAACGCTTTTTGTTTGGTCACATCACTCATCCATTCCAACTTCTTGATTCTGATCTCATAGGCTTTTACCAAATTCTTGATCAACTCATCCATCCGCAATTTTGCTTCCGGCTTAAAGTGCTTCTCCACATAAAGCTGCCCAAGCAATTCACCAATCGTCCCATCCGTCAAAGATGACATACGCTGCCAACGGGGCGTTTGAATTTTTTGCCCGCTCAATGCCTGATTATAGGCAAAGTTCGCATCCACAAATGGTTTGCTTAAATATGGAGCTGCTGACCGAAGCACATTCCACTGCAAATACGCTTGCCATTCTGCTATTGGAACTGCTTTTAATAGGCTATCAGCTACAGAAAAAAACTTGGGCGAATTAACCAAGATGCTATCCTGTCCGGTGGCTTTTAACTTCGTCAGCGTTGTTGCCCAGTCAAATGACGGTGACTTTTTGGTAAAATCTCCAACCGAAAACTTATTATAAGTTTTATAGGGATCGCGCATTTCTACGCGACTCATTTGCGCAGCGGCTAGTTTCTTTTCAAGGGCAAAAATGATTTCAGCCTTTTTCTTTGCTGCATCTTCTGTTTCTCCGGCTAATACAAACAAGGTGGTAATGTATGCATTGTGAGCAACCTGAATTTTTTTAGTGCGGGCGTCAGCTTTCAAATAGTAGTCACGATCTGGCATAGAAGTACCTCCTTGTGAAAATTGGGCGACCATGATGGTTGGATGCTTGCGATCTTGCCCCACAAAAAAACCGAACAACGGATTCGCTACACCATTGGTACGCTCGTAAATGACTTCGTCAATCACTTGTGCAGCATTTTGAACCCCACCCGCTCGTTGATAGTCTGGAATGACAGGTGTGAATCCGGCTTTCTCAATCGTGAGACTGTCCATAGCCGCTGTATAGAAATCGCGTACGCGTCTTTTAACAGAGCCGGGGTTAGCGCTTTTGTCAGCTGCCGATTCCATCAATATCTCACGTACTGCTTTCACATTAAAATCACGGAGGATTGTGAAGCTACCCCACCGCGTCTCTTTGGCAGGCACGGGATTATTTTTGATCCAGATACCACCGGCATAATTTTCAAAATCATCCCCGGGTTTTACGGTAAAATCCATGTTAGCCGGGTCAATGTATTTGGCTTTGGACGGTTCCTGTTGTGCATATGCTGCTAGCCCCAGTGTGAGGAACAGCATCGTTAATATGCGATGATTGATTGCTTTCATGGTCTAATTTTTATTAAGGGCGGCAATATAGGTATCAATTCTCTTTGACTATCAATTGTTGTATCGATGGTCATTTATTGGTTTTAATGACATCCAATCTTGTTTGATGATTCTCACTATGATAAATGAAGAGTAGTGGTCTTAACCTGTGCGTGGTGATCCCCTGTCTTAAGTTCTACTATTGTTCTTTGAGACAAAAGTGATTCGTACCGAGTAGATTTCACATCATGCTTTTTCCATCTTCTCTTTTACATGGTCAGAAAGTCGCAACGAAAGCGCCACAATAGTGAGCGTAGGATTAGGCGCTCCGGAAGTAGTATAACAACCAGAGCCTGCCACATATAAATTGTTGATCCCATGCACTTGACAATTAGGATCGACAACACTTTTCTTAACATCAGTACCCATACGTGTGGTACCCATATGATGCCAACCTCCATTGGTTCCTTTGGGCCAACTCATGTCGTCCTTATCGCGAAACTCCTCTTTGAGTCTCATGCGACCCATGCCAGCCTTGCCCATCTCCAACCCGACTATTTCGTTGATTCTTCGAATGCTTCTTTTGTCCAAATCCGTTAAGGCCCAATGGAGATTTGCCAGTGGAACACCCAACGCATCTTTTTCTGAGTCAATAGTAATCCGAGAATTACGATTGGGAGCTTGTTCAATTCGAGTTTGAAACTCATAGGCACGTGTGATGCTACCTACTTTAATTTTTTCAGCTTCCACGCCAGCTTCATCCCAATTCTTAAACATTTCGACTTGAGATTTTCTGGGATCTTCATCCTGCCAGGTCTCCATGCGCGGTTTTGAATGCTTTGCCCACGTGAGTTCATTAGGCCCAAGTGTGCCGTTCAGAATCTTCTCTTCAATTTGTCTTTCCTTTTTTATGGCCAATTCACACCAGACTTTATCCCATCTAAAAAGTTTAGTTGGAAAAGGTTTCAACAGCCACAATTCTGAAGTCTCAATTTCAAGGTGCTCCATAAAATAACGACCCACCACATCATTATCATTACCTAATCCTTGTTTGGCTTGTGTATTAGAAGCCAGGAGAATACGCGCATTTTGGATCGCTCCACCTGCTAACAAAAAGTATTTCGCTTTGACGGTATGTGTTTTTCCGGCAAAATTTTTAACCACTAATCCCTCAATGGTAGACACACTTTCGTTTGCCCTAACATCAACAACAGTGGCGTATGTATAAAGATGAATGTTTTTTGCTTTCACAATATCGTCTTTATACACTTTGCTAAATCCAACGCCCTGCATACCACTTGTTGGACTTAATTGCCACATCTTGTGCCATACCACATTCTCATCTAATGGAAAGGGATTCATGTCTGGCATTTCCTTTTGCCAGTACTCCAAATCATAACGATAAGGTCCCAACTTTAACTTCTCATTAGCTCTTGCATAAAACGGATCTAAATCCTTACGAGTGATCGGCCAACCACTATCGGGTACCCAATCTCGCTTCATGAAATCAATTTCGTCAAAGGGTGCGCACATGCCTGCCCAATGACCTGTGGTTCCTCCAAAATAGGAAAGGCGACTAGACTTTAATGGGTAATATTTTTGACCGGTAGATTTGCCTTTGTACATGTCCTGCACTTTGTCGTCATACTCAAAGCCACCACTTTCAAGCAGAATCACTTTATGATTGGTTTTCATCCAATCCAGCGCCATACTGATCCCCGCAGCCCCCGCTCCCACAATGCAAACATCGCCATCAATAATTGTATTATTGGGTAAGTTTCGTGCGTCTATATGCATATATTATTTTTTTTGAGGTTGAATAGTGGACGCCAATGCACACTGTCTTGCTTCCGTCTCCGACAAAATCCATCCATCTACCAAAACCGTTTTCCCTGACTTAAAATCTTCAATGGGGTGATTCCCCAAGGCACTCGCGTCCGATAAGAGATTAACAAGTGTACGAACTCTGTTTTCGTCCGGTGTTTGTTTTAAATACTGCTTGCCAATAGCTTGTATCTCTTTCGTTTCCCATATCAACGACAATGATTGGGGCTGTGCCAGCAACGGATCGTAAGTAACATCACCAAAGTAATAGGTGTAAGTGGGAATTGAAATGGCTGCCACTCCGGCAGCGCCAATTAATAGGAAGTTTCTTCGTTTCATTGGTAAGGATTTTTATTTTAGGTACTCAATATACAAAAATTAAGCAAGCGTGGGAGAATTGACAATCAAGAAATAACTAGTCAGTGCCTTGCGTATCGGATAGCTTTCATGTATAATCACTATTTTTAATCCTTTCTTAGTTTACGCCCTATTATATGAAGATTGTACTTATTGTTATTCTTGGTTTAGTTCTGGTGGTGATCTTTTTTCTGGTATTCATATTTAAGAATCGCCTGGGGAAACCTGTAAACGAACCGGTTTCTGACTCTTACTACTATGACCCCAAGGGAAATAAAATTATCTACTCTCCTATGGGAAATACGTTTGAGTTAGGTTACAGCGAGACCGAAGCGGACGCAGCCTCATTTGTAGTACTATCAAGGTATGCTGGAAAGGATAGCAAGAACGTTTATTGGAAAGGCAAAAAAACACTGGCTGATCCCGCCAGCTTTGTCATGGATTCCAATAGAATACCAAAAGATGATTTGCATGTCTACTTTCCCGGTGACAGCCCTGATTCGTTATATGTAATCGAGGGGGCTGACCCAAAGACCTATGAGCCCCTTCCAACTCTAAACAACGTATATTATCACTATTGGGCTCAGGACACTTCTTCCATCTTCCTTGACGGAAAGAAAGTTGATGCGGACAGAGCTACATTTGTTCGTCTAAACACCTCCATTGCTACAGACGTCTCCTCTATTTACTCCATTGAGCCATCCGGCACACTTACAGTCGGCAATCCAGGCGCAACAATTCTTGTGCACAGGGGCACGAAACCTGCCGGTGAAGCAAAAGCAATCAATGAAAGCTACGCGCGCATCGGCCAATCAATTGCCTTTTCTGGCTGGAAGAATAGATTTGCTTTATTGGCTTTCGATCAAATCAGTTCCATTCGTGTGGTAGATGAGCGAAATATTTTTGTTGACAACGTTCTGGTTAGCGATGGAAAAAAAATCGAAGGAATAGACGGAGCCAGCCTTGAAATCATTCAACGCGATTATTTCAAAGATAAAAACGGTGTGTACTACGATGCTGAAAAAATCCCGTTTGCCGATCCGCAAACATTTGTAGTGGTGTATGAAGAATACTCCAAAGACAATCAACAAGTATTCTACAAAAAAGACGTGCTGAAAGGCGCGAACCCCACCACGTTCACCTATGACTTCGCAACCAGCATTGCGACCGATGGAAAATTATCGTTCAAAGATGGGCAGGTGGTGACTGAGAAAAAGTAGATTTACTTATTGGCAAAAGCCAGACTCGAAAGAATAGCCGTTTTTACTCTGCCTAGGTATTTAGGTATCTCACCAGGATAATTTTGAATACCACTCAAGTCATCTCTATTCGTTAAATGTATCAAGCGAGTGGCGTCTGTTACGTCTCTGGAAATTTGTTCTCCTTGTACAGCTGCCAACTTTAACAACTCCACTTTTATTTCCCGTATTGTCTTATCATAAAAGGGAATCGACTTATACGTCAAATCGGGATGGTTCTTTACTTCGTTGTATAGTTGCTTTAATCTGGCTGACATAATGAAGTATTTTGGTGGATGCTGGGTGCGTTAAATATAAATGCAAATATACCTCATTGTACACGCCCGGATCGCCCATTGACTGATTAATCCCTTAAGAATAGCCGATACAATAAAACCACCCGATCTAACTCTTCCACAATCGTTTTGCCAATATTCTCAGTACTAATTGCTGGATCCCCCGGAGAATAATTCCTGCCGATGAAAAAGGCATAATATCGCCAATCATCAGACTTTATAAATTCAGACAGTAACTCTGCATTCTGAAAGGCTTCTACTTTTCGCTTTTCTCCAACAACTTCGATCCAAAAATCGGCACCTAACGCTGTCAATAATTTAAAGAATTGATTCCTGTACTCTTCATCGAGCATTTTGTCTTTCAAATACTCCCGATCTTCTTTTCCTTTCGCTATTCCGCAAAACAAAGATACTTCTATCGATTGTGCTTTGATGCTTAGTTGTAACTGAACTACGTCTTCCAACTTAGTCTCTTGACTGATCTTTTTTAGCTCAGCTTCTCCCCTTCCATAACTAATCGAAAGGCTCCTTACCTTTTGGTTAGTATAGTGAATTGGACCAATACTTTTTACAAGAAAGTCTGGATCTGAATTCTCAAACAACTTCAGTCTATGAGCATGTTCTTTTATTGAACTATGCAGTTGAACCATTTTATTTCTCACTTCTTCTCGCAAAGAAACAATGTCATGTGTAGCCAAATGCGCCCTTTCATTTCCAAACGTGAGGTAATGGCTTTTTTGAAAAAATTGATTTTTGAATTTGATGGTATCCCAGTTAAATCCAGCAGTGGTAAGCGAAATAAATTCTTCTTTCTCTTGGCGCGAGGCAATTTCTCGCTGCTTGAAGGAAGGGTAAAGCAATTCATACTCCTGAATAAGAGTCTCTGTCAATGGCTCAGAGAACTCGAAGTATCCGGTGAACCACGACTTCAGTTCTTCAATCTGTTTTGCATCTGTAATCTTATAGAAAAGCTCTTCCCGATCCTTGATGCCCTCCAACGTAAAATCCCCCGAGCCAATAAAGGCTACTGCTTTACGAAACGGCAAATCGAAAATATACACATTGGAGTGAAATACATTTTTCGTATAAATATTCAGCGTAATTCTACCTTGATAGTTTCGCCAAATCCGTCTGAGTACTTGTGGTGAGGTTGGCAGATCCAATCCCGTCACCATATCCATTTTACATTTGGGCGGAATCCGGCTACGGATAAAATCAAATCCTGCCTCTGAAATAGAGGCCGAAGTGATGTAACAATGCTCTGCTTGTTGCAATAACTTCTCGTTGATTAAAGGTGCTGCGAGTTTTTTAATCACCATTGTGCGAATCGTCAATCACTATTTGCCACGGACACGACTAACTTCAAGTTCATTGATCTTCACCAATGGTAAGAAAATGTAAAATAGAAGAAATACGATTCTAACACGGATGTGAAACTGCGTCCTACTTTCTATTCTTACAAATAATTAATTCTTCATGTCTGGAAATATCGAAGGCAGTAGTAGCGATTGCCTTAAAAAAAATATCTTCAGCTGGCCCAAACGAGGTATTGTTATGAATCTCGATAACAAGATTATCAACATAGGGGAGCCATGTTTCATAATTATTGGAAAAAACCACGACTTCTGAGCCTTCAATATCAACTTTGAGAATCGATATCCTTTTTTTACCCGATTCTTTAAGTATGGTTCCAATATCTACTGCTGTTAAATCAGGAACTTCATTTGGTTTGCATTCTCTTACCTGTGTAGCCCATTCCTCACCTCTATAATCTATTTTGAGCCCACATTGGTGAGACCATACACCAGATTGAATAAGGGAAGCGCGTTTACCATAAGGTCTAAGATTGCTTTGCAAAAGCAGGTAATTTGAAGGATCTGGCTCTACTGCAACAATTGTCGACTCTGGAAATTGAGTTAAAAAGTAGGCTGCCGAGTAGCCAACATTTGCTCCGCAGTCAATTATCAAGTCTACATCAGACAAATAATCCAGGCTTGAATATTCTCTCTGAACAAAAATTTGTCCTAAAACATGAATATCACTTGTGCCTGGTCTACACTGTAATGGATATTGAGCGTGTGTTGGAAAAAATGTGTACAAATCATTTCTTTTAAAAAAGCTGAGATGGAATTTCTGACCTATCTTCTCTTTTAAGAAATTTATTGATTGTAAAAATCCCAGATTTGAAAAAAGAGCTAAGATTTTCTCAAAAAAACTACTTTTTGTTTGCGCAACCATCAATCATCATTTTTAAACAAATATATACCAAGCATAGAGTGAAACAAAACATATTCTATTTGGCCCCTTTTGGTGTTTTGCTTTTTCTGCCATTTGTTTGACGATCTCTTAGAGCGCAATCCCTACTTTCACTCCTTGCTCAATCGCCCGTTTTGCATCTAACTCTCCCGCCTCCAATGCTCCTCCGATCAGGTGAACGTTTGTGCGCGTTTCCTTCAACTTGTTAAAAAGTTGATTGTTTGAAACCTGGCCTGCACAAATGATCACATTGTCCACTTCTAATAATTGAGGCACACCTTGCACCAAGATGTGCAATCCGGCATCGTCTATCTTTTGGTAAGTAACATCATCCATCATTTTTACTTTCTTCATCTTTAATGCAGAGCGATGAATCCAACCGGTCGTTTTGCCCAACCGTTCACCGAGTTTACCTTTCTTGCGTTGTAATAGAAAAATCTCTCGTGGAGTTTTCACCGATTCCGTTTTCAGTAACGCACCCCCAGTTTGATAATTCATATCAACCCCCCACTCCTTCATAAAAGTTTTTACATCCATCGTTTCCGAATGCGTTAAAAATTCGGCAACGTCAAAACCGATTCCGCCTGCCCCAATTATAGCGGCTCTCTTGCCCACCGGCTTTTTGTGCAACACTACATCCGTGTAACTCAATACTTTCGGATGCTTACTCCCTTCTATGTTAATGCCGCGCCCGGTAACACCAGTAGCCACGACTATTTCTGCAAAGTCGTTAGCCTGCGATTCATTGAACAATGTATTCAAATGAATTTGAACCTTGTGCAGCTCCATCTGCCTTTTATAGTATCTAAGCGTTTCATGAAACTCTTCTTTCCCCGGAATTTCTTTTGCAATGTTAAACTGCCCACCAATGGACGCTTGTCCTTCAAATAAATGTACTTCGTGGCCGCGTTGTGCGAGTGTAACCGCACACGATAAGCCGGCAGGTCCAGCGCCCACCACAGCAATTTTTTTCTTCGCTAGGGCTGGTGTAATTGAAAACATAGTTTCATTGCAAGCTCTTGGGTTCACCATACAGCTTGCAGTCTTCCGTTTAAATACATGATCTAAACAAGCCTGATTACAAGCGATACAGGTATTGATTTCATCTGCCCTTCCTTCCAAAGCTTTCTTCGGAAATTCCGGATCAGCCAAAAACGGTCGCGCCATCGAAATCATATCCGCATGCCTATCTGTCAGAATTTTCTCGCCTACCTCAGGTGTGTTGATTCTGTTAGTGGTAATTAGTGGAATAGATAGTTTACCCATTAACCGTTTTGTCACCCAACTAAATCCCCCGCGGGGCACCATGGTGGCAATGGTTGGTACGCGTGCTTCGTGCCACCCAATACCCGTGTTGATAATGGTAGCTCCCGCTTTTTCAATCTCTTTGGCCAAATACTCAATCTCTTCCCAGGTCGAGCCATCTTCGACCAAATCCAACATCGACAGTCGATAAATAATAATGAAATTTTTTCCTACCGCAGCTCGTGTATTTCGAACGATCTCGAGCGCAAACCTGATTCTGTTTTCGTACGAACCACCCCACTCATCAGTTCGCTTGTTCGTCTTCGATACAATAAATTGATTGATCAAATAACCTTCCGAGCCCATGATCTCTACGCCATCATATCCAGCCTCTTGTGCAAGCTTCGCACAATTGACGAAATCATTAATCGTTCTTCGAATGCCGCCTTGCGTAAGCTTCCAAGGCTTAAAAGGAGAAATGGGTGATTTAATAGCAGATGGTGCAACCGCTAAGGGATGATATCCATACCGCCCGGCATGTAAAATCTGCATGCAAATTTTTCCGCCTTCGGCATGCACCGCATCGGTGATGAGCTTGTGTTGCCTCGCTTCCGATATCGTTGAAAGCTTGCTGGCGAATGGACCTGTCCAACCGGCACGATTGGGTGCCACACCACCGGTAACGATAAGTCCCACTCCACCTTTTACCCGTTCTGCAAAATAAGCGGCTTGGCGCTGAAAGCCGTTTTTACTTTCCTCTAACCCGGTATGCATCGAACCCATGAGGATTCGATTCTTCAACGTAGTGAAACCTAAATCGAGTGGTTGAAAAAGAAGGGGGTAGTTCATGGCGTTGACTGTTTCAGAATAAGGGTACAAGGTATCCAAACCAACCAATAGAATTTATGTAAAATGGGTTTTTTTCTTGGGCGTAACCGTCATTGCGAGCGCATGTGCGGGCTGGGCGAAGCAATCCCTTCTCCAGAACCGAGGATTCAAACGGGGGATCGCTTCGCGCCATCTCACTTTCCACCGCGGGTACTCGCGATGACTAGAAAAGAAACTCACATGACGGAGATTTTTGAAAAGGCTCTCTCAAAAACATAGTTCACCGTCATTGCGAGCACCGAGCGAGGCATGTGCGGGCAGGGCGAAGCAATCCCTTCTCCAGAACCGAGGATTCAAACGGGGGGATCGCTTCGCGCCATCTCACTTTCCACGGCAGATACTCGCGATGACGAGAAAATAAACTCACATAACGGAGTATTTTTAAAATGACTTATTGATATTTAAGTCACCATATAAAAACCAATCGTTAATAGTGCAAGATGACAAAATGAAAAAACTGATTCCTTACCTCTTAATCCTGATATTCTTCGTGATTGCCTTGTTTGCAAGACAATGCCGCGAAGCAAAGAATGATGAGGGGCTTACGACAGCTACCAAAGAAAAAACTAACTCGTCCAAAGCAATAGGCAACCTGGATGTATTTAGAGACGAAAACGCAGAATTCTTTTTCACCAAGCACGCCCGCTGCCGAATGGAATGCCGGCATATTACCCAACGCGAAGTCAAAGAGATTGTGAGAAAGGTAGAAGTCAACTACGCCAAAAGTGAACTAGATGCAACTCGCGGCCCGAAGTATGCCTTGGAAGGGTATACCTCAAAAGAAAAGCAACATATACGCATTATCGTTGCTCCTAAGCAAAACCACTTGACGATCGTTACTGTGATTGACCTGGATGAAGAATGGGCCTGCGGAAGTTGTAAGTAAATCAGTCGATCTGATTGTCACCTATCTCGACTTTCGTTTGATAAAATCCCCGAGGCCGTTTCCAAGTATTTCGTAAGCCGATTGAATACGAGTTGTCATCTCAAAATCGCCACCATATGATACTTTACCCACAAAGCCAGCAAACGCAATCTTGGCAATAACGTTGCTAAGGTTTCCAGATTCCACCACCCAACACTCGCCATCCAGCTCGGCAGGATGACCCATCACACCTGCATACCAGCCCGGCTCCGTTCTCATCGTTTTTATAATTAGTGTATATTTTGCCTTGTCATCGCCAAGCTTTGCCTTATAAAATTTCTGAAATCCTACAATGAAAGCAGGTCGGTACAGAGTCTTCCGATCCTCAAACCACCTACGAACAAAAGCCGCACCCTGGCCCTCTTCTTTTGCCTCCCAGTCAGCTTCCTTTGTCTTTAAATATTCTACCTCGTCAATTTCAGCACCGACACGCATACCCTCATAATCGAAGACAAGTTCGTAGGTATCCTGCGTGCCTATTCCATCAAGACTGCCGCTGACTATCTTTCGTTTCTGTCCATAGGTAGCAACCGCCATTAACGAAAAAAAAATAATACATCTAATTGTAATCATGCTTCAATATCGTGAACAACTATTCAAAATTCAAAACAATTGACGATCTTACAAAAGATGTTTTTTAGAAATCGAAATCACAAATACTTTTCCAAGTCCCCACTTTAATCATTAGATAACTTTCCTATTTTTGAGTATGAAACATCTCTTCACACTTGCCCTTCTAATCAGCACCTCACTAAGCCTAGCTCAAAAAGCCCGAAAATACACAGACGTAACCGATGAACTCGCAAAGAAAGTAGTCGCAACCCCCGTTAGCACTGTGCCGTTTCGGTTGGCAGTAGTACCTTTTGCCGCCACAAAATTCTCGGTGGAAACTTCCACTCAGTTTGGAGATTATTTGACTGAGACCATTATTGGCGCGCTGGCTGGCCATCCTGCCAAAATAAAGTTGTTCGAGCGTACGCGCCTAGATGCGGTATTGAAGGAACAAGAATTTATCCTCACTGATTTGATGAAGCCAGCAGCGGCTCTAAAAATTGGCCAGCTCGTACCGATTGATGCACTACTCTCTGGCACGTACACTAAACTAAAATCATACATAGATGTAAGCGCGCGGTTAATCGATGTTGCCTCTGGCGAAATTCTGATGAGCTACAACGGCCGTATCAAAATGAACAAAAATCTAGCCACACTTTTTAAAAACTCAACTAATTTGGTAGTGATCAACAACACCCAACCCCTACCGGCAAATGGCAACCCCGTAAACGTTACGGTAAACAACACCATTAACACTGGCAACAACGAATCCAAAAAAACGAAAGAAGAAATCTGCAAAGAGCGATCAGTTGAGTTCATTGCGCGATTAAGTGATTTAAGTTCCACCGACAAGATAAATAAGCTCGTCAATGATGCCATTAAAATACCCTTTGATAATGTCTGTGGAAAATTCCATTACGAAATCATGTATAATTTCGCCAAATACAAAATTCAGGACAACAACTACCAACGCTTCATCTTACAAACACTCGACACGATCACCAACCCGACTAGCGACAATCGTTCCTTTGAGATATTTCAATTTCTGGCAGCCGATAAAGTAATAGATGAAGCTGAATGGCTTGCGGGTCTTCACGCCATGTCGCGCGTAGGTAATTATACACTGTCCAGTTACCTTCGAATTTTTTTTATCAAAGCACCATTAAATGACGAAGCTACCTCGCTGAAAAGAATCGATACGTTCCTGAGGTTAGCTCAAGAGAATAAAATCGGATTACCGAGACCCCTTCCTATTGAGGCAGTGTTCTTCGAAATGATGGAAAGCCTACGAGACAATACCCGACTGAGCAGGTATATTTTCAAAAACTACTCAAAACAATTCCGTTTGGATGAAGAAAGTAAATCCAAAGTTTTTCATGAACTGGATTACCTATATCAATACGAGACCGATCTCACAAAGAAAACAGAAACGGTAAATTGGATAAGCGAATTTTTCAATGATAACGCATACCCAAAAGCACATGAACATCTCTACGAATTCGCCCGACATTTTGAATTAACGGACTATGAAGATCGAAACGAGAAAATCCGCGAAGAATTTCCCGAAGAAGATCTAAAAATATTAGTTAGTCGATGCCAATCAAAATTTTCTAGTTACGCCACACTCACACCTTACCCTAGCCAAAAAGAAGATCGAATCAATTTTTGTGTCACGTACAATGTGCCTATAGCGGGAGTCATTCCATCGATGCAAGAAGCGGGCGCTTTACTTCGTGGTACAAACTTAGATGAGCAACTTCGCGTAGTTAAGCTACTTACCTTAATGAACAATAGACCTAAGGTCATCGAAAATGATTTGATTATTCTGTTCGACAAGCGAACATTGGAGGATAGAGGTAAGCTCAATGAAATTCAAACCATTGCCATTGAGATATTAGGGAATATAAAAACGCAAAACCCTAAGGCTATCAATCATATGATCAATGTGCTGCCCAACTATGGCAACGATACCAAGGCAGCCGAAGAATCATTAGTAAAAATTGGAAAAGCTGCAGTACCTGCTTTGATTGCGCGACTGGACAAAACGACAGATCAAGATGGGGGGCTTCAATACCAGCTCATTACGATTTTGGGCAAAATTGGAAAGGATGCTAATGCAGCCGAACGATCAATCAACCGAATATTAAAAATCAATCGTAACAAAGATGTGGTCTATGCGGCAGAGGCAGCGCTACAGTCAATCAATTAAAAGTAAAGACTCGCTATTACTCTACTATTTTTAATACCACATTCCCCACTTTTTGCCCAGACTCAACATACTTGTATGCCTCTACAATTTGATCTAATGTATAGGTCCGGTCAATGACAGGCTTAAATTCGCCTTTCTCAAGAAGCCCTTTTAAAAATAGCACATCTTCTTTTGTGATGGTTGGCAATGGAAACAAAACTTTTTTTCCACCCCTGATGGGTGTTGTAATAGCCAACAAAACGTTCTCCGCATTTTTTCCAAGTTCCGTTGAAATGTAAATTCCATTTTCTGTAAGCAACGGTTTGCACTGCCCAAAAGAGCTTTTACCAACTGCATCAAAAATAAAATGAAAGGTAGTTTCAGTTCTTTTGAAATCTTGTGTCTGATAATCAATAACTTCATCGGCCCCAAGTGATTTTACCAGCTCCACGTTTTTGGTGTTACACACGGCTGTTACCTCTGCCCCCATCTGCTTGAGCAACTGCACTGCTGCTGAGCCAATGGCGCCCGTTGCACCATAGACTAAAACACGGTGTCCTCGTTCAACCTTCGCTGCTCTGATATCCACTAATGCATAATGGGAGCCTTCCGTACTTGCCGCTGCTTGCTCAAAGTTTAAGTTGTCTGGCATCGTTGCAACTGCACCTGATTCAGATATGGTTAGATACTCTGCATGCCCCCCAAAGGATATGTCATTAAAACCAAAAACACGATCGCCATTCTTAAAAGTCGTTACTCCTTTGCCTATAGCTTCTACAACACCGGCAAACTCACAACCAAGTATCTGATACTTTGGCCTTAGAAGGCCACTCCAAAATCGTGAAACAAAATACTCGGCACTACGGAAGCCGGAGTCAGTCCGGTTGACGGTAGAAGCATGTAACTTAATCAGGAGTTCGTTCTCTTTCGGGTCAGGCTTCCGAACTTCGGTTAACTTCGCCACTTCGGGTGGACCGTATTCTGTATATACTACTGCTTTCATTTTGTTAAGTTTTGATCAGATTGTTTGAGGAGTAATATTAGCGAAAGGAGTGGATATTAAAGTATATCTAGCGTGTGGGTACCTACAATAGTAACAAGGGCTTAAGAACACTCATTGTGTGTGGCGCTAGGCCCTCACTATATGCGACAAACAAGTTATGCGTACCAAAAGGAAAGTGAGTCAACCAATCATATTCCAAGGCGCTTTGAATTCGGCCCCTTTTACTAAGCCAACTTAAATTTAATAGGCGATGTATCGGCCACTCGTTTAATTTCCTTTCTTGCTTCTAAGTCTAGCTTAACCCATTCCATATGCCATTCCACAGATCCAACAAATTTTGTTTTATTCTTCTTTAAACTTTTGGCTATCGCTTCAAACAATTCTTTATGAGTTAACTCTCCCTTGTCTTTAAGACAATTCAAAACAGCTTTTTTCAGAAGCTCATACTTTTCCATCTCCATACTAATCGCTTTTTTACCCGCAGGATGCTTTAGTTGTTTTTTTTGTTCCATGGTAGTTATGTTTATAGTAGATGATTTAGTCTTATAAATAATCAAAACATTTCTAACTAGTTCTTTTATTGCATCAGAATTGATTTGCTCGTCTGATTCTATTTCAACGTACCTTGATACTTTTCCTTTACCTTGAAGTAATTGATGTGGGTCTTGCAATTCTGTTCCCCAATTAAATCCAAGCTTCAATCCCTTCTTAGAAGGTATAATAGTACAAAGTAAGTCTGAATATTTTTGTCCATAGCAATACGCAATCATTCTTGCGGGAAGGTCGACCTGCTCAATAATGCCCGGCAAATTCAAAATTAAAATCTTACGAAGTTTCAAAGCATTATGCCAGACCTGATCATCGTAATTTGAAAGGAATTCATCTATTTTAGTATTTGTTTTCAATTTAGTGAACTGTTATTAGCTGGTTTTTCTTCTTCGATAAATGAAATATCTATTGATGAGTAAAATCACAACGAGGGAAAATATCAAATTAGTTAGAATAACTGCCCAGGGTGTTTCATATACATCTACTCCAAGATTCAAGTAGTGTGAAAGCCCCGAAGCAATGGCCACTGGTGTTTCAATCAAAGCAGTGGCTGCTCGTATTGGCTTTGGCAGTGTTTCGTGAGCATAGAAAAACCAAGACAAAAATGTTGTCAATAAAACAACTGTTGCAACTACTTTAATAGACCTTTTGAGCATAGTCACAAAAACCGATTTGATTTTAAATTACTTTAATGATGCTTCTATCAACGCCTTCAGCACTTTCAGATCAATGTCTTCTAGTTTATTGATGTAGATACAACCACCAGCGGTTTTATATTTCCCCAACTTTTTGATGGCTGCTGTATGTTCCTTGTGGTTGATCATCAGATATACCGACAGATTTGCCTTGCGCGGAGAAAAGCCGACCAGGAACCAATTAACCTCCCTGCCGCTCGTTGGACTTTTATATATTTTACTTCCAAAACCAATGAGTGAACCACCCCACATTTTGGCTTCTTCTCCACTCGCCTTTTTCATCAATTCCAAAAGCACAAGGCTATCCCTTTGTTTTTGCTCATCTTTTACTGAACGCACAAAATCCTCCACACTCGCGGAAGTTTGCTTTGTTTTGACTTCTGCCAGTTTTGATTTCTTTACAGCTGATTTCTTAGCAGCTGTTTTTTTTACAGGTTGCTTGGTCATTTTGATGGTTTGTTTATAAAGTAAAGCATTACCGAAGAAACAATACACATTACAATAGCGCTCATCATAAGTAAATTTTCGTGTTGCAAAATCCCAATAAGAAAGTCGCCAACAAACATTACCAAAAAGAAAATATAGGCAATGGTCAGCATGGGAACTGATTTTCTAAATGTCGCAAAAGCAAAGATAAATCCAAGGGCAAATTGTCTGGTTGCCCACACTTGAAACAAGTAGTCAACGCCTTTTGCGTTTAGATCAACCGTCTCTAAAACTGATTGAGGAGACTAGTAAATTAAAAAACTTACCATGAGTTCCATGAATGCAAAAAAACCGGATACGATCAGTATCCAATTTGGTAACGATTTTTGTCCAGCTATCATACTCTAAGTTTGTTTAGTGTTGTTTGTGTTATACTCTTTTGTAGCAGAGCCGCCCGGCTTGAAGTCTCACCGGCCAGTTAATCAATCACTAATCCTGGCCCGCTCGTTAGTTAAAGCTAATTAATTTGCTGCATTTTTCCCCTGTCAAAAAGTATTTAGCTTGCTCTTTGGTGTCAAATGCTTTTAAATTACAGCCATAGACAAGTACCACCCCTTTTAGAATCCATGATTTAACTTTATCAATACCAAGAAAGGCTCCTTTCTCAATTATGCCTTTGTGCAATTCAATTAATCCTTTTGCATTAGACATAAATTCAGGTGTTACATAGGTATTATGAAAATCCGCAAGAAAGGGAAGCTTATATACTAATTGTAATTTCATATGCGCATTGTCTAATGCGATCATATCCCTTTCCTTTAATCCTTTGAAGTCCAGGAAAATAAATTGCTTACCATTATGCCCTTCAATTGTCAATCTTTCTGAAATATTTTTCATATCAACTTGTCAAATGTTATTTCTCTCGCCCATATTGGTAATCTTCACCAGCATATAGTCTAATTTTTTTTTCATAAACAATTTATCATCTACTACTCCGTCTTTCACAGTTTGCTCTTCAATTAAACTAGCTCAATATGTTTGATGATGAAAAATACCAATAAAGGGAAGACTTAGTCGTTTGTTGGCGCATTTTTCATTGACTACTTTCTCCTCTTAAACCGCACTGAGCGTAGGAGTGGGTTTTAATCCCATCTCAAAGTGCTTCTTTGTTTCTGTTTTGTTCCCTTGCTTCTATAATGAGCCAACCAAAACATTTGTTGCCAGCCTTACGTCTGCTTTTCAGCTTATTCGAGTTGCTGCTAAATGCCCAAATTTTAATTGATCTCAGTTTTTCTCGCAAAGATTAAGAGTATGGAAGGAGTAAATATGGAAAGCAATAGCAACCCAAACTTCATTGCCGTAAAAAAACCTAAGGAACTTGCAAGAAGTTCACTTTTAGAGGGAAACTTAGAAAGAATGCTAAGTATGATTGCGTTTTCAATTAGGTCACTGGCAAACCAAACAAAAGGTAAACAGATCAAGATATTTACTAAGTATTTTGGAATCGATATTCGTTGAGAAACGAATCGGGCAAATGTCATCAAAAACGCAAGGAATGAAAGAGGAAATACAATATCAATTGTGTAGGTGAAGCGCTTGTAGGCATTTAACCCTTCCGCTGGGAATTGACTTAGTCGTTCATATACTTCAGAACTGGAGAAGACAGGGCTTTTATCAAATAGCTCCAATCCCCCAAGAAGTTGGCTTACTGCCTTTGAACCCCAAGGTATCTCAAACATGTGGGTGATTACAAATATTGATAAGAAGACAAGAAACGTTTGAAGTAATTTACTGCCGGACGTTTTATAATTCAATTGCTCCTTTTGACTGGTTGCTGCTATTGAATTTATGGCAATTGTTCCACGCCTTCTTTCGTTGAACATAATACCGAGTACGAACCCAAGCAAGAATATTATTGGAATGTACATGAAGTGTTGAATTGGCATAAAGTATTTCTTTATATTAGTGTTAAGAATAAAATTGTTAAAATCCGCTTCATTTTTATAGTTCGGAAAGTCTTTTAGAGCGCAAAAAGAAGACTCCAATTATCACAAGCCATATCAGCCAGAGCGTGCTACCAATAAAACCTGCTAAATCCCAAACCGGAAATGAGGGCATAACTGTAGCAAACAACTCCGCCTGTGCGAGTAGGTAAATGGCAGACGCCACATAGGCGAAGTAGGACACCCAATTTGGAATAACTTGAAGACGTTGAAGGGAAATTGAAATCATGACAGTCCATGCGATGGTAAATAGCTGACCGAGATGCTCTCCTAAAATTACTCCGCCAAACTGATGAATAGTTTTGAAGGCCATAACAGCGGCTGCTCTAGTTGCCTCGTCAGACGAATTCACAAATGAATCTGCCAAAACGGGCACTACAAACGTCCAACGGAGTAAACCTATCATTTGGACGATCAGGCCAATGACACCGATGGTAGTTGCCATCCGTCCCAGAGAAGTTTTATGCTCAAGTTTTTGTCCTAGCAGAATATAAGCTGGCAATAACGGAATACCTGTTATTGCAAAGGCGAACCAAGTCCAAATTAATGAGTCTCCTCCTTCGTGAAATTTGGATAAAATGATAGCTGTGGGCTGCCTTAAAATATCTGGATACTCAAAAATGACTATTAGAATATTATAAGGAATAAATAGGGCAATTGCTCCCGCGATGAATAAGCCCCCAATTACTTTATTTGTTTTCATGTGTTAATAATTGTTTTTAGTGGTCACATGGAATCGCCTGCTGATTATCATGCCTTTGGGTGTATAGCATCTTAATGGCGATTTCATACTATTTAATTGATTTCATTTTTTTATACCATTGAACTGTCTCTTTCACAATAACGGAGGGGCTTGTTGAGTGATCACCAAAGCGATTCGTGTATTTGCTATGATCAACCAAATAAGGATATTCAAACTGATAAGCTAGTTCATAGAATTCTCTTATTAAAGAGTTGAACATTCCAGCCAAGCGAACGACAAATTTTGGGAGTACTTTAATTTCTACTTTTTCACTGGTACATAGTTGAAAAAGGTGAATCCATTTATCGATGCTAATAGCAGTAGCGTTAGGGGCATGCCATAGTTGTCCAAAAGCATCAGCAGCACTACCAACATTTACGATTGCTTGTGCAAAATCGTTGATGTAAGTAAATGTATGAGGCAGTTCTATTTTGCCGGAAAGCAGAACCGTTCTCTTGCTATATATTCTATCCAGAAAATCAGTACCAAATACTCCTTTGTAAATTCTTGGGCCGATAAAATCGGCTGCTTTAACAAAGGCCACCCTCTTACTGAATTCATTGCCCGATTTCAATAAAGTATTGATGACGGATGCTCGTATTAGTCCTTTTCTGGTTTGAGCTTGATGAGGTAAATCTTCATGCATGATGTGTCCCAGCACATTGTCGTAGGAATACATATTGTCAGCAAAAACCAGCTTAGCATTGGTATTGTTCAGAGCGTGGGCTAATGCAGAAGCCGTGGCAGGATAAAACTTCGCCCATGATTGATAAGGAACATCGGTGCAGCTAAAAATCACATCAGACTTTCTGGCTATACTTTCCATGTCCATCTTACTGGTTACATCTGCCGCAACAACTTTCACATTGTCAGGAATTTTTATATCCAATGTTCCTTTTCTATTTACCAAAGTTATCTCCTCCAAGGGATTTGCCTTTAGCAAAACTTCCATCACGGCAATGCCTAATTGACCCGAACCTAATATTGTTTTCATGTCTATATTTCTATTTTTCTCCTCACTTCATTCGAAGCCTTGAGTTTTGTCATTCGTTACTTTCTCTCCAGAGGATAAATTATGCGATCATGATATTTGTCCAGTTCTTTTCCAATTTTCAAAAGTCTGAAGTCA
>JANNQG010000020.1:0-207511 GCA_031400595.1 Cyclobacteriaceae bacterium | reverse complement strand
CAAGTCCCGATGAATCCCTTCATGTGCCGAACATTGCTAAGGTGAAAGGCAACAATGTGCAGAAGGGGCACGCGCAAGACAAGCTCAATGCGTTAGTAGTTGCGGCCTCCAAAGCAGGTGTAATGGCTACTCCCCTCTTGGTTTTTGATAAAGGGAATGAACAAATAGAACAGTACATCAAACCTCTGAACATTGACTTTGTCGTAATGGGTTCCCATGGTGCAACTGGAATTCGGGAGTTGGTAATTGGAAGCAATACCCAACGGGTCGTTCGCAAATCCTCCGTTCCCGTGCTGGTTATTAAGAACTTGCCAACAAAATCGTTTTCGGTGAAAGGTATCGTTTTCGCTACTACACTTCAGGGCAATGTGCTAGACGCATTTGACATGGTAGCCGGCCTTGCCAGGTTGTGGAAAGCTACTGTGCATATTCTTGTTGTAAACTTCATAGAAAGACCGGGGGATCAGGCGTTAATCGACAAAGTGGTAAAAGAATTGACCCTACCCTACCCTGATGTATCGACTACCCAAAGTAGTATTGAAGTGAATGATGAAGAATGGGGAATTCATCAATTTTTGGAAAAGACAGATGCCGAGATGATCGCGATTACAAAATATGATAAAACAGGATTTATTCTATCACATAGCGTGGCTGAAGATCTGGTAAACCACGAGGAAGTCCCCATTTTAGTGTTGGGTAGTGAATAGACTGACTAGTGGGTTGACCTTGAAGCGATTCTAATTAAAATTCAGAAATCTCATCGAGAATAGGGTGGCTTCGGTGCGGAAATAATAATATCTTTGCCGCCTTATTTTCAATACATGATTTCTGTCGACAACCTGACCGTTGAATTTAACGGTTCTGCGCTTTTTAGCGATATCACCTTCAACATCAATGAGAATGACCGCATTGCCCTCATGGGCAAGAATGGCGCTGGTAAATCAACCCTGTTAAAGATTATTGCAGGCGTGAGTAAAGCCACGCGAGGCAAGGTAACAGCACCCAAAGAGGCGATTATAGCTTATCTCCCTCAACATTTGCTGACCGAAGATAATGCTACCGTCTTCGAGGAAGCTTCTAAAGCGTTTGGTAAAATCCTCGCCATGAAAAAGCAAATGGACTACCTGAACAGTCAACTGGAAACGCGTACCGATTACGAATCGGATGAGTATTCAAAAATCATTGAACAAGTATCAGAGCTCAGCGAAAAATACTATTCTATCGAAGAAATAAATTTCGATGCAGAAGTAGAAAAGACGTTGATGGGGCTCGGTTTTCTGCGCAGTGATTTTAACAGGCCCACCACCGAGTTTAGTGGTGGCTGGCGTATGCGAATCGAGCTTGCTAAGATCCTTTTGCAAAAGCCTGATTTGATTTTGCTTGATGAGCCGACCAACCATTTGGATATTGAATCGGTGCAGTGGCTGGAGGAATTTCTGAAGACCAGTGCAAAAGCAGTCATTGTAATCAGTCACGATAAAATGTTTGTCGACAATCTTACCAATCGCACGATCGAGGTAACGATGGGTCGTATTTACGATTATAAAACCAACTACACCCATTACCTGCAACTGCGCAAAGAGAGACGCGAGCAACAGCAAAAGCAATTTGATGATCAGGCAAAACAGATTGCGGATATTCAACAATTCATCGATCGATTCAAAGGCACGTATTCTAAAACACTTCAGGTACAGTCGCGCGTCAAGATGTTGGAGAAAATCGAAATCATCGAAGTAGATGAAGTGGATTCATCGGCCTTGAACCTAAAGTTCCCTCCTGCCCCACGCTCTGGAAATTATCCGGTGATCATGGAAGGTGTTACGAAAAAATATGGAGACCATGTCGTTTTCAAAGATGCGTCTATTACCATTGCGCGCGGAGAGCGGGTGGCATTGGTTGGAAAAAATGGCGAAGGAAAATCTACACTCGTCAAAGCAATCATGGGCGAAATCGAGTATGACGGGAAGCTTCAATTGGGACATAATAGCATGATCGGGTATTTTGCGCAGAACCAAGCTTCATTGCTCGATGAAGATTTGACAGTCTTCCAAACCATTGATCAAATCGCATTTGGAGATGTGCGTACTCAAATAAAAAATATCTTGGGCGCCTTTATGTTCAGTGGCGAAGCCATCGACAAAAAAGTGAAAATGCTTTCAGGAGGAGAAAAGACACGACTGGCGATGATCAAATTGCTTTTGCAGCCCGTAAATCTATTGATCTTGGATGAGCCTACTAACCACTTGGATATTAAAACAAAAGAGATCTTAAAGGATGCGTTAAAAGCATTTGATGGTACGTTGATTTTAGTTTCACACGATCGCGATTTCCTGGACGGATTGGCCACCAAAGTTTTTGAATTCGGGAACAAGCGAATCAAAGAACACTTTGAAGATATCAACGGATTTTTACGCAACAAAAAACTGGAGAATCTTCGCGAAGTGGAGCGAAGTGCAAAATAGCAGCTTACTTATCAATCTGTTTTTGCAATCTTTTTAACCAGCGTTTCTTTGTCGCTTTTCACCTCTAATAAATAAATTCCATTGGCCAGGAGCGATAGGTCGTATTGTATTGGATTCGTTTCCCAGCTAACTGAAGTCGACTGCTGAAAAATCTGCTGACCCAACAAACTGTAAACTGAAACGGTAATCAATCCGTTGGAAGGCGCCTTCAAAAGAATATTTAACGATCTTGAGACGGGGTTAGGAAACACAGAAATATCTTCTTCCAAAACGCCATACTTCAAATAGCTTTTCGCGATCTCAAAGTTGGGAATACCATGACCTAATGAATTATTGGGAGTGGAGAAAAGGCTAGCCGATTGAATGATAGCTTGCGTGATTTCACTGGCCGATTTGTTCGGGAACGCCTGGATCAACCCGGCCGCCAACGAAGCGACCAGTGGACTTGACAAAGATGTGCCGCTAGCCGTACTCAAAGAACCAGTGGCGGAAATCACTGCAGTGCCGGAGCCCAATGCAACAACATCAGGCTTTAGTCTTTGGTCAGCTGTTGGGCCAATAGAACTAAAGGAGCTTTTGCTACCGAGCGATGTAATCGAGCCGACAGCCAAAACACCTTCTGCATCAGCAGGGGTACTCACAAATTTCCAAAAATTGTTATTCCCTTCATTGCCTGCACTACAAACCACGACTATGCCCTTTTCAACTGCTTTGCGAGCCGTGATACTCACGACAGCTTTCTTGCCCGTCAAATCAAAAATAGTGTAGTTCATCGAAGGGTCATCGAAGGTGCTATAGCCAAGCGAAGAGTTGATCACATCTACGCCCAAACTATCAGCTTTTTCGGCAGCGAACGCCCAGTTGTATTCTTCAATCCTGTACTCCGTGGCATCGTCTTCTGTTTCAAAAAGATAGTAGTTGGCTTTGTAAGTTCCACCCACAAAAGTTCCAGGGACATAAGCAGCCATTACAGATAATACGCTTGTTCCGTGATCATCGTCAGAATAGACATTGCTGGTATTCCTAACGAAATTAAAAACGCCTTTTATTCTACCTTCGAAAAACAGAGGTTGAAAAGGCGCAGTCAAGTTTACTCCCTGCCAGCCACTATCAAACTGCGCGATGATGACCCCTTCTCCTCTATATCCCTCCTCCTGCATTTTATCCATGGCTAGTTGTTGAAGCTGGAAGTCGCTTTGTTGAGCAACCGCGTCTGGCTGATTTGATTTGTTATTTGTTGCCATTCGTCCACCTTGCAGAAGTGTCCCAGGCGCAACAAATTCTGTTTTTGCAACAAATGGAAGCGCGTTAATAGTTGGAATAATCGATTGATCTGCCTGTATCAATACACCATTCCACCATTTGGAAGTGAAAAATGTCTTCACTCCCAACAACTTGATCTGACTAACGTAATTGACGTTAACAGGCAAGTCATCAGGCCCAATTGCAATACTGCCCTTTGCTCTCCGATCGATACTTTTTTGGGTTAAGAACTTGACTGGATCAGTTACCGAAAAAACAGAATTGTTCTTGTCTTTAAAAAAAACAAAATAGCGGTTGGATTGAGAAACAACCGGCAACGACCCACAAATCAAAACCCATGTCAGGAGTTTTCTCATCTCACCACGACTCATTTACTAAATTCCCTTAAACTCTGCTTATAAATAACACCTTGTTGCGTTCGCTTTTGAGCAAAGCAAGGCAACTGGGAATTGGCAAAGTAATTCAGTAGGTAACTCTCTTTGTAAACTAAACCAACCTGATCTGCATATACTTCCAATCTTGAATCCCGATAGATAATATTACTTTGTTCATCATTTTGCAATATAGACACAGTGTTGCTGAAGTTTAATCCCGAAGAAGCAACAGCAAAGGGCTGACTGACAAGAGTGCCCCGATAATCGTCTTCATTCTTTCCGTTTAACTCCTGGCGACTGTTGTACAGATTTCCATTCCAAACCAAGTCATTTACCATAGGAGTGAGCAACTTGACATAAGAAATATTGCCTTCGCTGACCACTATTCTATTGCCAATCAACTGGGCTGTCCAGGTTTCGAAATCAAGCCATGGATCAGTCGCACTTGTTCTTTTAGAACGTTTGAATCGATAAGTGAACCCTTGATCAACAACAATTGAATCCACCACTTCCACCAATAACTGATAGTTAAGTGTTGTCGCGCCATTGTCTGTGCAAGCCGCCCGTGTGATACTCGTCTCCTCGACATCATAGACCCAGGTTTGACCCACTCGAAGCGGGAAATAATTGACACTTTTTACCATCTTGCCCGAATCACAGCCGTTAGCGATCAGGCCCAAAAAGGTCATTACCATTACGTACCGAACAAGTGTTACAAACTGTGAACGCACAATTTTATGCAGTTTAAGCTCAAAGTTATTTTTTCTTTTTGATATTTGGGCATGACTCTCAAAACAAACGTACTGGTCGAAAACATTTGCAACCTAAGCGAGGCACGGTATTGTTCAGGAATGGGCGTTCAATTGCTGGCCTGTCCTGTGGCTCATGTAAATCCGACTCTTTTTGCCGCCATCAAGGGCTGGATACAAGGGCCTAGCATGATCTTAGACATAAGTGAATCCCGAGAGCAGCATGATGTAAACGAATATGATGCCGACTTTATTTTGGTGAACACCGATCAACTCTCTGCAAAAGCCAAAGAAAGTTCGCTACCGTTAATCGTTCGAATGAACGAGAGAGACCTATTAAACATCGAATATTTGTCAACGCACTCCCAACGAATTCAATTTGTATTGGCCAGCAATATCTCCCTTACCGAACTTGAAAAGCTAAAGGCATTAAAGCATAAGGTTTTGATTTCTTTCGAGAAATACCCATCGAGTAGCCTCGCTGATCTACTCAGCTTGCCAATAGCGGGTCTAGTACTTACAGGAGAAACTGAAGCAATGCCCGGGTTAAAAAATTATGATCACTTATCAACAATACTAGAGCAATTGGAGACTAGTGAGGACTAAATTTGTATTTTCCACTGCCTAAGCTGGTCATCCACTTTCCTCCAAGTTTTTGAGCGATGCTCTCGATGTAAGATTCAATAGAACTTGTGGCTGAATAAACTTCAGAGCCCCAAATATTATTCACTAAATTTTCCAAACTTATTATCTTCTTGGGATTCTGTGCAAAGAAGAAAAGCAACTCAAACTCTGGTTTAGAAAATTTGATAGGAATTCCCTTCAAATAAGCCAGGGCAGCTTTACGATGAATAACCAAATTACCTGATATCACAGAGGGTACACTTTTTCTAATGATGAATTCTTCCTTCAAAACCGTAGCCACTTTGTTAGTCAGGGCGCGTAAGCCAACAATTTTCTCAATAAAATCATCGCCACCTGTATCGAGGGCAGCATCTTGATAATAATGCTCCGAACGAGCTGTGAGAAAAAAGATATAAGTGTCCTTGAATTGGGGTAAGCTGCGAAGTTGCTTGCATAACTCAATCCCAGAAGGTGCGGGCATCATTATATCAAGGATGATTAAATCAGGCCGAAAGCTGATAGCTACACCAATTGCTTCGTGGCTATTCTCTACCACCTTTGTCTTGAACCCTTCGCGCGACAAGTTATATCGAAGCAGCTCAAGAATATCAGGATCATCATCCACCACCAAAATTCGATAAGCTCGTCCCATTTCGTGGAAAAGATACCGTTCATATGTGATTGAATTCTTATTGCAGCGTTATTAAATTACTGAGCCTATGACGATGAGCCATACTTCTCAATCAATTTTTCAACAGCCACGCCAGCAATATCAGGAAAGGAAATATCCAATAGATTGTTCTCTTCAATCCATTGTTCAATGCGCTTGATGGTTTTCTTTTTCACTTTTTTCAATACAGGCACCCCTAACTTTTTCAATGCGGCAGCATTGCAATGCTGTTCATATTGTGTTTTCATTGGGATTACCAACAATTTTTTGCGAAGATGCAATACTTCAGCAGGCGTTTCAAAGCCTGCACCACACACCACACCCGAACTAGAGACCACGCTTTCCACAAAATCAACACCACTAATCGGATACACTGAAATACGCCCTACATGGTAGGCACTCTTAGTATGCTTTGAAAAAATATGCCATTTTACTTTAGAAATCTTGAGCAGGCGCTGAACCAACTTTTTATCATCGTAGGCAGGCAGATAGACGGTATAATGTCCCAAATCTTTTGTTCGCGCTTCGCGGATGGCCCTCCGAATTACGGGCGTGAAAATATTTTTATCGTATTCCTCAAAATGAAATCCGACATATTTTTTGACAGGCGCGTAGTTTCGAATCATCCATTCTCCAAAAGGGTCAACGATTTTTGGTCGCGGTGATTTTTTAGAAAGCAACGCTGCTTGGTGACTTAATGACACACACCTAACTTCCTTTTTCTTGCAGGCCCAGGCAGAAATGGGTTCAAAATCGTTGACCACCAAATCGTAGTTTTCAACTGGAAAGCTCTTGATCTCTTTAATGACATCTTTTGAGCTGTTCCTTTGGAACGTTTTTAAAAAATTGATTCCGCCACTTTTCCCAAAGTAAAAGCTAAGTCCTTTTGATTTGTACTTCACCGGATAAGGCAGCACGATCTCCGCTTGGGCTCCACTTACAAACAAGTCGAGTTCACCATATTTTCTAAGCTCGGGTATAATATCTACAGCCCGGCTTAGATGACCATTGCCGGTGCCTTGAATAGCATAAAGAATTTTCATTTTTTGGTAGAAAGAAATTCGTTGACAAGGTCTTTAAAAATCTCGTCATTATCTAACGTATTACGGGCGTGTTTAGAAAGCTTTATTTTTTGAGCATGCAAATCTTCACTGTAACGATATATTTTCCAGGTTCCCTGATTGTACTCAAGCGCAGTAAGGTTCTCCACCCAGTCACCCGAATTCAAATACATCACCTCCCCTTTTTCGGTTGTAATCTTTTTCATTTCGGGCTGGTGAATATGACCGCAGATTACAAATTGATAGCCATTTGAGATAGCAATATCTGCAGCGGTTTGCTCAAAGTCGTTGATGAATTTTACCGCCTGTTTCACACTGTCTTTCACTCGTTTCGAAAGAGATATTTTTCCACGACCGAATGCTTTTAAGACAAAATTTACAAATGAATTTATAACAATTAGTGTATCGTAGCCAATGGCGCCTAATTTGGCGAGCCATTTGGAGTACTTCATGGTCACGTCAAATACATCTCCATGGAAAACCCATGCTGACTGACCGTTCAACGATAGCACTTTTTTATTGCCAATTTGAAAAGATCCTAATCTGAATCCAGCGAACTTTCGAAGCATCTCATCGTGGTTGCCCGTCAAATAGGTAATCTTGGTTCCTTTAGCGATCAGGCTAGTGATGTGCTTGACCACCTGCATGTGCGACTTGGGCCAGTAGCGTTTACTAAACTGCCACATGTCGATAATATCTCCGTTAAGGATAATGCGTTTGGGCTTGATGGATTTTAAATAGCGAAGCAGTTCTTCCGAGTGACACCCGTAAGTACCTAGATGGACATCCGATATGATAACAAGTTCAACATCGCGCTTTCTTTTTCCCATCGTAGGTTTTGGTACACAAAATTACAAATTCGAGAACTGTGTTGTTAAAATACCAAATTACCAAAATGTTAACTCAATGTTTCCCAATTTTAGCGGGCAAATTTGAAACGTAGATACTTAATCACTTCACCTTGTGCGGTGAACATCTCTTCGTACTTCGTTTTGATATCAAAACATTCCGGCCGAAGCACCGATTGATAAAGATCATGTGTATATTCAAAATCCACTAGATCATTGCGATAACTAAGCTCTTCTAAAGTAAAGTTGAATAGATCGGTGTTGTCCGTTTTAAACCGAAAATAACCATTTGGCGAAAGTATTTTTTTATACATGTCCAGATACCGAGTGCTCGATAATCTCCTTTTTGCATCTCTTTTTCGTGGAAGAGGATCAGGAAACGTGAGCCAGATCTCATTGACTTCTCCCGCCTCAAAAAAGCTTTCGATGAACAAAATGCCTGTTCGCAAAAAACCAACGTTTTGCAAGTTCTCTTCTTGAGCCCACGTGCTACCCTTCCAAAGACGGTCTCCTTTTTTGTCAACGCCAATATAATTTCTCCCTGGAAATTGCCGCGCCAGATTGACTGAATACTCACCGCGACCACAAGCCAATTCAATAGTAATAGGGTGCCAATTTTTGAAATAAATCTCACCCCATTTTCCCTTGATAGTGTTAAAAAGCTCCTTGCCCGGTTCAATCACATTTTGACGTCCGGCAATAATTTCGAATCGCTTTAGTTTACTTTTCATAGCCCGTTAATTTCAGCGACCACAAAAGTGCTCCCACCAATAAAAATAAAATCATTTTCGCTACTCATTGCCTTCGCCCGATGGATCGCCTCATTGACGTCAGGTACAACCTCACCTTCCAACCGCTGTAGAGCAGCTTGCCGGTGCAATTCACCGGCATTCATTGCCCTTGGAATATTGGCTTCGCAAAAAATGTAGTAAGCTTCTTTAGGCAACAATGACAGAATAGTAGTGATGTCTTTGTCTTTCACGCTACCCCAGACGATAAATAATTTTCTAAACTTTTGCTCATGGAGTTGCTTAACTACTTCCCTTACACCTCCTTCATTGTGTCCTGTGTCACAAATGATGGCGGGGTGTGTTCCTAGTGATTGCCACCTCCCTTTCAGCCCTGTAAGAGTGGTCACATTTTTCAGTGCATAATGTATTTGACTGCCTTCAATGGTAAACCCCTTTTCACGAAGCACTTCAACCGTTGCCAATACACCCGCCAGGTTGTTACGCTGATAGCCGCCTTTTAAATCCAAGACATATTGGTCTGTCTTGCCATAATGTGAAATGATAAAACGATCTTCCGTCTGACTTATCTTCCAGTCGTCCGTGGCAAATTGAATCGAACTGCCTGTCTCCTTAGATTTTTGACTGAACACCTCATCAACTAGGGCATTTCGTTCGCTTATTACTACTGGCACACTAGATTTAATAATTCCTGCCTTTTCAAAAGCAATTTTTGGCAATGTGTCACCCAGTAAATCTTGGTGATCCCAACTGATATTGGTAATTAATGAAACGATCGGAGTAATCACATTAGTTGAATCCAACCGGCCACCAAGCCCCACTTCAATCACCGCTACATCAACTTGCTGCTGAGCAAAGTACTCAAAAGCCATCGCCACGGTGATCTCAAAAAAAGAAGGCTTAATTTCTTCTATTGTCGACTTAATGCGCATGACAAAATCGGTGACAAAGGGTTTGTCTATTTCTATACCATTGATTTTAATTCGTTCTGTAAAATCTTTGAGGTGAGGCGAAGTGTATAATCCTGTTTTGTAGCCGGCCGTTTGCAAAATAGCCGCCAGCATGTGCGAACTGCTTCCTTTTCCGTTGGTTCCTGCTACGTGTATGCTTTTGAATTTGTTCTGAGGATTGCCAAGTGCCTGACAAAGAAGTATCGTATTGCTCAAATCAGCTTTATAAGCGGAAGCACCCACTCGTTGAAAAATGGGGAGCGCCTCATACAGATATTCAACAGCCTGTAAATAAGTCATACTGTAGAGCAAAAAAGCCATCAACCTAGGTTAATGGCTTTTCGCTACATGCTGATAAAGTTATTTCCCAAACTTGATCAGGCGATAGCCTAATGAAAACTGGAAGACTTGATTTTTTGCTTGTGCATTGCCCAATGAAGAAGTTTGCAAGGGGATAGCATTATTTGTGTATTTATTGATATCCGATAGGCCGATGTTGTACCTCGCGGTGATATTCAACCCAAATGGAAAATCCCATCCAGCGCCAACACCGAGCGAAATATCAGACGTTTGAACAAACCCAGAAAGATCTTGTCCTTTACTAACAGTGTTGTCAAAAGTATTTACTAAATCTCCTTTCGCACTGGAGAGAAAACCAAATTGTGGACCCGCTTGTATATTCAAGCCTGCTACCAAATAGAATTTAATCATAATTGGAATATTGATATAGTCGAAGCTAGCATCCAAATTATTTAATGCTGGTGTAGAGAAAGTCTGCCCTTGACGAGAGAAAATTATTTCGGGCTGAATTGCAAACTTGGTAATTTTCAGCATGGCATAAGCGCCCAAATGATAGCCGGTTCTACCATCATAGTTTTTTGCAATGGAAGAACTCGCGCTCACATTAGCAAAATTTAATCCACCCTTCAAGCCAAGATCAAATCTGACTTGGGCAAAAGTACTTGTCGCAACAACAAGCAACACAACAAACAACGTGGTTTTCAATACTCTCATATCTTACTATTTTTCTGCAATTTACTACCTATTACCCAATTCCCAACAATGGATTCTTGCCCCTTATTGTTGAATAAAAGCTGGTGAGGTACTGCATATCTTGTTCGAAGTCATCAGTCGGGTAAAAAGGTTTCGCTACCACCACAGTTTTTTTCGCAAAGTCGAAGCCCACAGGAACAATTGGCACATTGGCTTTTTTTGCAATGTAGTAGAAACCAGTCCTTAGTTTGTCCACCTTTTTACGTGTGCCTTCAGGGGCCAAACCCAAAATAAATTTTTCATGTTGGTCGAAAATATAAGCGATCTGATCGGTCATATCTTTATGGCCAGATCGGTCAACGGGATAGCCTCCGACCGCCCTAAAAAACCACCCAAAGGGTGGCTTGAAAAGCGAATCCTTCCCAATAAATTTTGCGCTTTGAATATTTAGAACACTTCGTGCTAAGATACCTATCACAAAATCCCAGCTGCTCGTATGTGGCGCTACCGCAACAATATATTTATTGATGTTTTGAGGCACACTCCCTTGAGTTTTCCAACCCATTCCTTTGAAAATCAGTAATAACAGCCAATGCATATCAAAACAGTTTACTTAAAACAGCTTCATCAGTCAAATAAGTGGAAGTCACTTGCAAATTAGGATTTTGCAACTGTGCGCGTTTGATGCTAGTTAAGGCCCCTGTATTCCGAGCCCAAGCTCTTCGGGCAATCCCATTATTCACATCAAAATGCAACATGCTTTTCAACTTTCGATCAGCTTCCGCAGAACCATCAAGCAACATGCCAAAACCGCCATTGATTACCTCTCCCCAACCAACTCCGCCACCATTGTGAATGGAAACCCAGGTTGCTCCGCGAAACGAATCACCAATCACGTTGTGTATTGCCATGTCTGCTGTGAAACGAGACCCATCATAAATATTGGACGTCTCGCGATAAGGGCTGTCAGTACCCGAAACATCGTGGTGATCGCGACCCAAGATCACCGGCCCAATCTTACCCTGCGCTACAGCCTTATTAAACGCACCAGCAATCTTGATTCGCCCCTCCGCATCGGCATACAAAATCCTGGCCTTTGACCCAACCACAAGATTGTTTGTTTTCGCAGCACGTATCCAATCAATGTTATCTTTCAATTGCGATTGAATCTCATCGGGAGCCGAAACAACGATTTGAGTAAGTATTTCTGCGGCTAGCGCATCGGTGTAGTCTAAATCTCCTTGCTTACCTGAAGCGCAAACCCAGCGAAACGGACCGAAGCCATAGTCAAAACACATGGGGCCCATAATATCCTGCACATAAGACGGATACTTGAAATCAATCCCATCGCTTGCCATTACGTCCGCCCCTGCTCGGGATGCCTCCAAAAGAAAAGCATTTCCGTAATCGAAAAAATAAGTACCACGAGATGCGTGGATGTTAATTGCCTGTGCTTGCTTTCGAAGTGAGTCTTGAACTTTACCTTTAAACAGCTCGGGGTTTTCAACCATCAACCTATTAGAATCCTCAAAACTCATTCCTGCGGGATAGTATCCTCCAGCCCAAGGATTATGTAGCGAAGTCTGATCAGAGCCAAGCTCGACAATAATATTTTCGTCCGCAAGCTTTTGCCAAACGTCAACAATGTTCCCCTGAAACGCAATCGAAACTATTTCCTTTTTTGATTTCGCTGTACGAATCCGCTGACACAACGTATTTAGATCGCTAACCACTTCGTCTACCCACCCTTGCTGAAATCTTTTCTGTGTTGCCGCTTCGTTTATTTCAGCTACCACCGTGATGCAACCAGCAATGTTTCCTGCTTTGGGTTGGGCGCCACTCATTCCGCCAAGGCCTGAGGTTAAGAAAAGTTTGCCGGCCAACCCTTCACCTTTCTTTGAAATTTTGCGACCCGCGTTCAATATTGTAATGTTCGTGCCATGCACAATTCCTTGGGGACCGATGTACATATAACTGCCGGCAGTCATCTGTCCGTACTGTGTTACTCCCAACGCATTAAATTTTTCCCAATCGTCCGGCTTCGAATAATTTGGAATCATCATTCCGTTGGTAACAACTACTCGCGGAGCTTCTTTCGATGAGGGGAACAATCCCATCGGATGCCCCGAATAAATGTGCAGCGTTTGGTCCTCATTCATCGTGGCCAAATATTTCATGGTGAGCAAGTACTGCGCCCAGTTTTGAAAAACAGCACCGTTGCCGCCATACGTAATTAATTCGTGGGGATGCTGCGCCACCCGGGGATCCAAATTGTTTTGAATCATTAGCTGAATGGCCGCGCCTTGAATACACTGATATGGATAATCGTCTATTGCCCTCGCCTTCATTTCGTATGTTGGACGAAAGCGATACATATAAATCCGTCCAAATTTTTGCAACTCATTGTAAAATTCAGGCGCTAAAACTGCGTGATGGAGAGGATGAAAGTAGCGAAGAGCGTTGCTAATCGCCAGACGCTTTTCTTCTTGAGTAAGAATGTCTTTTCGCCTTGGCGCATGACTTACCCCAGAGTCGAACTCACTTGGTGAGGGTAACTCATCAGGGATCCCCTCGAGAATTTGTTCTCTAAAAATTTCTGTCTTTGCCATTTTTCCGTTCTTATACTAATTTAACTGGCCGGGTTTTCGATATCGATCATTCCCACGCCAAAATGGTGGGGCAGGAAATTTGTCTTTGTGAAATGAAAGCTAATGTCAAAAATTTCTTGTGCCTTGCCTATATCAAAGCTACCGAACCGGGAAAGATGCGGAGGCTCAATAAACACATCACATAGTCCTTTGCTGATAAGCGTATTTGCGTTGATAGCCATTAATAAGCTCCGCTCAATAACGGTTCGAAGGCTATTGGGGTCAAAATCCTGGCTGATATGATTGCAATGAAGCCCGACAATCTTATCGCATTTGTCTCGGATTGGGCGCACCGGCAGATTGTCAAACAGTCCCCCATCTACGTACAGGCCTCCATTGAAGCTCATCGGATTGAATACAGCCGGAATACTACATGAGCTGAGAATTGCTGGAACTAATTCTCCTTTATCGAAATACTCAATTCTTCCTTTTCTGATTTCAGTGGCCGCTATTGTCAATGGCAATTTAAGACTTGCAAAGTCATTCTCGGGCAAATGTTTAAGCAACAGGTCACGTAGGCCATCCATGCGAAGCAACCCCGCCCATGTCCATGCGGGCCGCAAAGATCTAAAAACACTCAACGTTTTGATCATCGAAAAAATCTCATCAGGCTTGTAGCCATAGGCATACAATGCACCCACGATGGAGCCTGCACTAGTTCCAGAAACCATCGAAAAGTGAACACCCATTTCATCCAAGGCTTTTAGAATTCCAAGGTGTGCCACTCCCCTCGCGCCTCCGCCAGACAAAACGACTCCAAGCGTCATAAGATTTCTTTTAATGCAAATGTTTGATCGAGTCGAATACCACGTTCGGTTTGCTTTACCGTGCAACATTCATGGATTGGGTCATGCTCCAAAAATAAAATATAGTTATTGGATGCTGCTTCTATCAAAAACGCTTCTTTCTCCTGCATCGTCAAAAGTGGCCGTGTATCATATCCCATCACATAAGGCAAAGGCACATGATGTGATGAAGGGAGTAAATCAGCCATAAAACAAATTGTCTTGTCTTTGTATTTTATCTTTGGAATCATCATCCGATCTGTATGGCCAGAGGCAAAGAAGATATCCATATGCGGAGGAGGAGATGCGCCTTTTTCATCGACAAATTTCAGTTGGCCGCTCTCCTGCATGGGAAGAATATTTTCCTTTAAAAAACTTGCTTTTTCACGCGCATTAGGTTGTGTAGCCCATCGCCAATGATCTTCGTTACTCCAATAGCATGCATTTGGAAAAGTAGGCGCCAGCTTCTCCCCGACCCGCTTTACTCCGCCCCCACAATGATCAAAATGCAAGTGTGTCAAAAACATGTCTGTCACATCCGCTTCACCAAAACCGACTTTGTTCAACGATTTTGTCAAGCTGTCTTCTCCGTTTAGAAAATAATAACTGAAAAATTTGTCGTCTTGCTTTTTGCCCAGACCGTTATCAATCAAAATCAATTGATTGCCGTCTTCAATTAGCAGACAACGCATCGCCCAATTACACATATTGTTGCTGTCGGAGGGATTCAATTTATTCCAGATTGACTTGGGTACAACACCAAACATGGCACCTCCGTCTAACTTAAAAAAACCGGTATCTATAGTGTATAGTCTCATTGTCTAATGTTAAAATCGAAGTTCGCGCTTTTTGAGGTAAAACCAAAAATCAATTCAACGACTTGCTTATATTGAATGCACTTATTTTCGGAATTCGTGTTAAATTGGGAGAAAGTAAAATTATGAAAGTGATAATCATTTTAGGGTTGATCTTTTTTTTACAAACCCAGATATTTTCCCAACCTACAACAATCAACAGTAACGTTAGGTCCCAGAACCTACTAAATCGACTTGGATCAACTCGACTCACATCTGGTGACGTAATGTTTCCTGTTACGTCACCTGAAAAAGGTCAAACAATTGGGGACGTATACCTAGACGCACATTGGAGCCAATCCTCACTACTTCTATTTGAAGATGAAAGGCTAATCAATGACTACCTGACAAGATACGATATCCAAAACAACGAATTCGAGTTTCGCTTAAAAGGTGGAATAAAGGTACTGGCTGGAGTAAAGGTTAAAAATATTGTTTGGATCGACTCTCTGACAAAACAATCAAGGGTAATGAGCAATGCTCGTGAGTATACTGCCTATGCTACCCCTTTTGACGGATTTTTTGAAGTTCTACAAGATGGAGAAGTTCAACTTTTAAAGAAAGTGTACATCGAAATTCTTCGACCGAATTTCAGCCCTGCTTTAAATGTAGGAAGCAAAGACACTAAAATTATTAAAAAGTCCGAGTACTTCTATGCGATCAAGAACAAACTAAATCAAATCAAAAAGAAGACCTCGCTAGATGCCATTCAACAATATGACCCATCGATTGACTTGGAGTCATTAGTCAAGAAGGAGAGGATCAATCCAAATAAGGAAAGTGATTTGAGAAAACTATTTCTCATCCTGAACAGCAAAAAATAAAAAGATACTACTCTTTCACTACGCCCATCGCGCAGAATTTATCGATACGCTGATTAACTCGTTCTTGCGCGGAAAGCTTCGATAACTCTTTGAAGTTTTCTACAATGATTCTCTTTATCTCAGTTGCCATCGCCTTGACATCGGTATGTGCTCCGCCCAAAGGCTCTTTCACAATACCGTCTATCAATTTATTTTGCAACATGTCCTTTGCAGTTAGTTTGAGCACTTCTGCGGCTTGTTCTTTATAATCCCAACTACGCCACAAAATAGACGAGCAAGATTCTGGCGAGATCACTGAATACCAAGTGTTCTCTAGCATTAGAACTCGATCCCCTATTGCAATACCCAACGCGCCACCAGATGCACCCTCACCGATGATAATACAAATTACAGGTACTTTAAGCATAAACATTTCCTTCAGGTTCCTGGCAATTGCTTCGCCCTGACCCCTCTCCTCAGCTTCCAAACCTGGAAACGCCCCGGGAGTATCAATAAAAGTGACAATTGGCTTATTAAACTTTTCCGCCATTTTCATCAAACGAAGAGCCTTTCGATAGCCTTCCGGATTGGCCATCCCAAAGTTCCGCATCTGACGTTGCTTCGTGTTCCTGCCTTTCTGCTGGCCAATGATCATAAAGGTCTGACCTTCAATTGTCCCCAGGCCTCCAATCATTGCTTTATCATCACCAACATTTCGATCACCATGCAGTTCAATGAAATCAGTCGTTATTTCGTAAACATAATCTTGTGTATAAGGACGATCGGGATGACGCGATAGCTGTACTCGTTGCCAGCCGGTAAGGTTTTCAAAGGTTTCCTTTTTCAATTCAGTTATCTTATTATCTAACGCTTGTATGGCTTTGGTCACGTTATCATCGCTATCGTCCGAGAGTTGCTTCATGTCTGCCAGTTTACTTTCCAATTCAGCGATAGGCTTTTCAAACTCCAATAGATTCATCTTTTTTGACCGCTTTGTTTTTTGGGTAGCGGCAAATTTACAGAAATTTAAAATATCGCGAAATTGAACAATACTGCCGTTTGATGCTCTAATCTCACTAAATTGCGCACTTGTTTTTTAAACCATGTATTGGCAAGCAAATCTTACTGTAAAACACTTACTATCAATAGTATATTCCGTTGATTTCTTTGCTAACGGTGACTTGTTCAAGAAATAGATTATATCAAATGACGATCAATAAGTATTTCGTAATTGATTTTGACAGCACCTTTACAAAAGTGGAGGCTTTTGACGTGTTAGCAGAGATCATCGTAGAAGAGCACCCCAATAGTGAAAATATAAAGAAGAAGATCTTTGAGATCACCAACTTGGGAATGGAGGGGAAAATTTCCTTGCGTGAGTCTATTGAAAAACGGCTTGATATTTTGCAGCCTGAAAAAAGGCATCTCGCTCCATTGATCAAACAACTGAAGCTGGTTGTTTCCGAATCCTTCAAACGCAACAAAGAATTTTTTACTACTTACGCTGATAATATTTACATCATCTCCAATGGTTTCCGCGAGTTCATAGAACCCGTTGTCACAGAATTTGGGATTAAGTCAGAAAATATTTTAGCCAACGAATTTATATTTGATGAGTTAGAAAAAGTAATTGGATTTGATCTCAACAATCCACTATCAGCCAACAATGGAAAAGTCGAGCAGCTGAAAAGACTTAAATTGAATGGAGATGTATATGTGATTGGCGATGGTTATACAGACTATGAGATTAAACATGCCGGCCTGGCAAATAAATTCTTTGCTTTTACTGAAAACATTGAGCGGGAAAGCGTTCTCAGTAAGGCTGATCACGTCACCCCTAGTCTGGACGAATTTTTATATTTGAATAAATTGAATACAACCATCTCCTACCCAAAAAACCGTATCAACGTGCTCTTATTGGAGAACGTCCATCCTGTCGCGCTTGAACTGATGAAAGCCGAAGGCTTTAATGTAGAGACCTACCCAGCCGGGTTGGATGAAGACGAATTGTGCGAAAAAATTAAAAACGTTTCGGTTTTAGGCATCCGATCGAAAACGCAGGTGACTGCGAAAGTATTGGAGAGCGCAAACCGATTAATGGTGATTGGTGCGTTCTGCATCGGCACCAACCAAATAGACCTGAAAGCAGCAACCAAAAAGGGAGTGGCTGTGTTCAATGCACCGTTTAGCAATACTAGATCGGTAGTAGAATTAGCTATTGCTGAAATGATTCTATTGATGCGTGGCATCATTGACAAATCAACAAAGATGCATGAGGGCAAGTGGGATAAATCGGCCAAAGGCAGTTTTGAAATTCGTGGGAAAAAGCTGGGGATCATTGGCTACGGAAATATTGGAGCACAGCTGTCTGTCATTGCTGAAAATCTGGGCATGAAGATTTTCTATTTTGATAAAGAAGAGAAATTGGCGCTAGGAAACGCAACCAAGTGTAAGACGCTAAAAGAGCTACTGGCATTGGCTGACGTAATAACGCTTCACGTTGATGGTAAAGAATCCAATGCGAACCTAATTGGGTCGGCTGAATTCAAAGCCATGAAAAAGGGAGTAATCTTCTTGAATCTAAGTCGTGGCCATGTAGTCGATGTAAAGGCGTTAAGAGAAAGTATTTTAAATGGTACTGTTGCAGGCTGCTCCGTGGATGTTTTCCCCTATGAACCCATTAGCAATGACGAAGAGTTTGTATCTGAATTGAGAGGGCTTCCAAATACGTTCCTTACCCCGCATATTGGCGGAAGTACCTCTGAAGCACAGGAGAATATCGGTAACTTTGTTCCTGGAAAAATGATGGACTACATCAATACTGGCAGTACCAGCAATAGCGTAAACTTCCCCAATCTTACGTTACCTATTTTAGAGAATGCACATCGGCTTATCCACATACATAACAACGTGCCGGGTATTCTGGCAAAAATCAATCATATCTTAGCAGACAATGGGGTAAATATTGTGGGGCAATATTTGAAAACCAATGAACAAATAGGCTACGTAATCACCGACATCAACAAAGAGTACAATAAAGAAATGATTAAGGAGATGCGCGCGATCGAGAATACGATCAAATTCAGAGTCTTGTACTAAGCAAAGTATGGAAAAATAAAACCCACTGGATTTGGTGGTGGTTTCTGAACCCCATAAAAGACAAGTTTTGGGCTGCTCTCTGGTCGCGATCTTCCACTGTTAACCTGCTTTTTGGGCGAGGACTCCGACAAGTCGGAGCATGAGGCCTGATTTTGTCCGAAAGCTTCACCCGGTATTGTATAATTGTTAGGTTCAGCAAACGTGTCCCAAATCCAAGTGGGAATTATGATTCAAAATTACACAAATGTTCTCCGTTTCTCAATAAATAATGCGATTCTATTTGCTTCACGAACCAAGATAGATTGTGACACCTTGTTGTCGATTCGGGTTCGCAGCATGGCTCGAATTAAGAAAATAAATGGTGATAGTGAGCGAGTTTGATTTTAACTTGCAATCTTAATTACGTGAACATGAACATTAATCTAACTCCTGGGCCCTCACAGCTTTATTATACCGTTCCCGATCACGCACGTCATGCTTTCAAAGAGGGAATTACTTCAATTTCTCACCGCAGCAAAACATTTGAATCCTATTTTCAGAAAGCAACCGAAGGTCTGAAAGAATTACTGAGCATTCCAGCGGATTATTTTATATTCTTTACGGGTTCGGCTACTGAAGTTTGGGAGAAATCAATCCAAAACCTAGTCGAGAATTCCTCTGTACATTTTGTTAATGGCGCTTTTTCCAATCGCTATTTTGAGATAGCCAAGCAATTGGGAAAGCAACCACAAAAAGTTGAAGCCTCACTCGGGGAGAATTTTTCTTCACTCTCAATTGCCAACTTTGGCACCGAGCTAATTGCCATCACTCAAAATGAAACGAGCACGGGGGTATCACTGACTAATGAATTCATCCGGCAGGTACGAGAAAAAAACAATGAGGCACTAATTGTTGTTGACGCTGTCTCCACTATGCCTTACCCCGCATTAGATTATTCTCAAATAGACTCTGTTTTCTTCTCAGTTCAAAAAGGATTTGGCATGCCAGCTGGACTTGGCGTATGGGCTGTCAATCCCCGATGTATCGAGAAGGCTGAATCGTTATTGGCAAGAGGCGTCTCAATTGGGTCATACCACAATCTTCCAACCCTACTTTTGAATGCACTAAAAAACCAAACTAGCGAAACGCCAAATGTGCTAGGCATCTACCTCCTAAGCTGTGTAGTGGAAGATTTTCTGCGGATCGGTATTAAAAAAATCAGACAAGAGACAGACTACAAAGCAGCCATCTTGTATCAGGCTTTAACAGCACATCCTCTTATGTCTGCCTTTGTAAAAGATGTTTCCGCGCAATCTAAAACCGTGATTGTGGCTGAGTGTGGTGGGTATGCGGCTCGAGTTAGCACCTATTTATCAGAACGCGGCTTTAGTCCTGGGGAAGGCTATGGGGAAAAAAAGAAATCACAATTACGTTTTGCTAACTTCCCTGCACACTCCAAAGAACAATATGAACATATGGTTGACCTAATTGAGAAACTAAGGTAATCTACGGTGCGCTGCCAGAGGAGTCTTTGGGTGTATACTGAATGTCGAAAACTAACACTAAGTCACTTACCTTGGTTTTGTTGGTCTCGAGCTCGTAGTTGACCGCTTTTGGTAAAATACCATGCAGATAGATATACGAAAAGCGACTGATTTGAGTCGATCCTAAAATAACACTTGTTGAAGAAGTGACATTGTTTTTTGAAAAATAGCGTGCGACAGAAAGTGGTTGAAAGGTCGTGGTGAAACCACTTGGAAGTAAAAACTGATCGAGCCAGTAAAATCCTGCAAATGGGTTTGTGATTCCGTCATACTCATTTGCATACGAGACACTCAAAACGCCAGTTCCCCTTTTTATAGTTGCCAAATTGCCATTCAAGGAAGTTGCTTGAAATACACTTGTCTTGAAACTTATCTGTGAAAGGCTGCTACCACTATAGCCAAACGTTATCGAATCCTTATACCAAAGCTGACCAAATTGCCATCGAATTTTATATTTTGTCAATTTTCCCCCAGAAAATACAAGTTGAAAGCGCTGAATCAATTTTCCTGACTTGTTGAATTGCTTAATAGAGGTAGAATCATTGTAATACTCATACTCCAATGAAATTGAGTCCGTACCAACCATTCGTTTAACTCGTCCGCCCGTATATTGAAAAGAATACTCTTCATACGAACTAGACAAAATACTTTTGATCGAATACTTCTGTGGGTTAAGATCGGGGCCGCAGGACGAAACGACCACTGCACAAATAAACAGCGAAAATAAAAACCGTGTCATTCGAATTGGTCTACAAATATACAATTTAACAATCATGCATACTTAAAACCGAGTTTTGGTAATTGATCTGTCACCGATTAAACCATCTATATTATTATTTGTCTAACTTTCAAATTCCAAAAAAGCAGGTCATTGGAAGATCAGGAACTCTTACAAAAAATCCGAAATCCGGAGTCGCGCAACTATGGCTTCAACTTGCTGGTTCGTCAGTACCAGCAGCGTGTCTATTGGCATGTCCGTAAAATGGTCATCGACCACGATGATGCTGATGACTTGACACAAGAAGTCTTTATCAAAGTCCATAAATACATTGACGGATTCCGGGAGGATTCACAGCTTTTTACCTGGATCTACCGAATTGCCACCAATGAATGCTTGAGCCATCTCAATAAAAAGAAGAAAAGGTTCTTTATACCGATTGAGGATGTGGGGCTTCAGCTATCTGCAAAAATTGATTCTTCTACTGATTTGGACGGGGACGAAATCCAGAAAGTCTTGCAAAAAGCTATTTTAAAACTACCTGATAAACAGAGACTTGTGTTCAATATGAAGTATTTTGATGACCTGCCTTACGAGACCATTTCAGAGATTACAAAAACGAGCGTAGGAGCCCTCAAAGCAAGTTTCCACCATGCCGTAAAAAAAATAGAAGAATTTTTAGATCAGTGATTAAACTTCGTAACAGAAACATAATCTTAGTAACATAATTGAATGAATTTAGAAAATATGAAACGCTTGGATGACATCCCCAAAAAGCAAGTCTTTACGGTGCCAGAGGGCTACTTTGAAGACTTGCCAATGCGCATTCAGGCAAGAATCCAAAAACCTGAAAGTAGAAGTTCTTGGATACCCGAATTCAATCTGGCGTTAAAATTCGCCCTGCCTGTTGTGTTAGTTGGCGTTGTATCGGTGGTCGTTTGGATTAATTTGCCGAAGACGGAAGACGCTTTAGCTAACTTAGATGCGGTACCTACCGAACAACTATTGGCCTACTTAGAGGCTGACGAAATCTCAACCGAAGAAATAATTGAAAACGGCAATTTTACGAACGCGGTTATCAACTCGTTGTATCAACAGCCTGAAGAATTTACCTCCAATGAATTGGATGAGTTGGCGCAACAATATGATTTCAATTTTTAACGACATCGATATGAAAAACTTACTATTATATACACTTTTACTTATCGGAAGCTTTGCCGCATCTGGGCAAGAGCCCGATAAGCAGGATCCAAAAAATTTGGAAAAAATAAATGCGGCACGCATCGCGTTGATTTCAGAAAAATTGAAATTGACTCCTGCACAAGCGGAAAAATTCTGGCCTGTCTATCGCGAGTTTACCGAACAACGCATGGCTCTAAGAAAACAATACCGAGAGGCAGAGAGGACACAAGATGTTACCAAGCCAAAGCCTGATCGCGACCAAGAGTTACTCAAGCTAGGTATGATGCTGAAACAACAGAATTTAGATTTGGAAAAGAACTGCTCAGAGCGCCTGTTAAAAGTTATTTCAGCCCAGCAATTGTTAACGCTGCCAAAGGCGGAAGAGGAGTTTAGAAGAATGCTGCTACAGCGAATACAAGATCGGGAAGACTTGCGGGAGATGAAGCGCGAAAACCGCGAAAACATTCGCAATAGGCTCGAGCAACGGGCTCGGGAAAAAAATAATTGATGAGTCAGAATGTAAAGCGCATTTTAGTCATCCCATTCTTTTGGATGACTTTTGCTTTTTATGTACAGGGGCAAGACAAGGACACATTAACTAGCCACCCAACAACACTAACTGACTCGATTTCTCGTAGCCAGCTAGACTCGATTTTTAGTTATGCTGATTCCCTTTCCATTTTTACAATGATTGACAGCCTTTTAAAAAGGCAGAGCGAAATCGGCTCTTCCCTAGTAGTTCGGGCGGGGTTTAATAGCAACATCATTTCAGCTGGAAGGACAATTGGCATTAACCAATATGGAGGTACGGCCGGATTATCGTATTACCATAAAACGGGGCTTTTCCTCGATCTGAGTTCTTATTGGAGCCAAGAGTATAATCCTAACCTCTACCTGACAATTGCGTCCCTTGGCTGCCTCAAAATGATTTCAAAGCACTATTCATTTTTGGCATCTTATGATCGATTGATCTACAACAACACCGATATCAATGTTGAAAATCCTCTCACAAATATGGTGGGATTGTCCAACTTTATCGACTTTAAACCAGTGACCTTGCGATTAGACTACTCGCTTTATTTTGGACAGCAAACTGCTCATCGACTAACGCCAGGCCTGGTTCTAAGCTTCAGAAAATACGATTTTCTCGGACTGGATAGAATTTCCTTTACTCCCTCCTACCAGGTATTATTCGGCAACGCTACCATCACCACTATTCAGTTGGGTCAACAACCATCATCTGGGCTTTCGAGAAGACTGCCTCAATTTCAACAGATCAACAAAGATCAATTTGGTTTAATGAACTATGCACTTACGCTGCCATTGAGAGTAACCAAGAAAAACTGGTCACTGACGACATCTTACACTTGCAACTGGCCCGTTGCGCTACCGGGTGAAGACAGCACGCTCCCGGAAAACAGCTTCGTTTCAATTACCCTCTCCAAGCTTTTCAATTTTACTCCCCGCTCAAAGTAACTTGCTTTTGTTAGACTGATCTTTTCAATACTTTAACAACTTATTAGAAGAGCTATGATGAAAAGATTGCCATTGTTTTTTGCACTGTCTTTGGCTGGTTTGACTGTGGATGCCCAACGAGATTACTGGCAGCAAAAAGTGGAATATGTGATGAATATTAACCTTGACGTTACAAGCCATAAAGTGCTTGGCACACAACTTCTAACCTACCACAACAACTCCCCTGATACGCTTACTAAAGTTTATTATCATCTCTATTTCAATGCTTTTCAGCCTGGCAGTATGATGGATGTTCGCTCACGAAGCTTGCCTGATCCTGATCGAAGAGTGGCCGATCGCATCTCAAAACTGAAAGATGGCGAAATTGGCTACCAGCTTATCCAAGCTCTTAAACAAGATGGTAAAGACGTGACCTACAAAGTCACTGGAACTATCTTGGAAGTTACCTTAGCTAAGCCAATACTACCAAAAGGGAAGGCGGTGTTTGATATGAAGTTCGAATCGCAAGTGCCTACCCAAATCCGAAGGAGTGGTCGAAATAATCGCGAAGGCATCTCCTACTCGATGACTCAATGGTACCCAAAGATTGCCGAATATGACTTCCAAGGTTGGCATGCTTATCAATATGTGGCACGGGAATTTCATAGCCCTTGGGGTGACTTTGATGTAAAAATTACAATCGATCCAAAATTCCTCATCGGGGGAACTGGTGTACTTCAAAATCCCGAGCAAATCGGGCACGGCTATTCACAAAGTGCAAAACCAGATTTATCACGAAATTTTACCTGGCATTTTGTAGCGAAAAATGTGATTGACTTTGCTTGGGCCGCAGACCCTGATTATACCCATGACAAAGCAAAAGTACCCAATGGCCCAGAGCTTCATTTATTCTACCAAAAAAATGAAAAGACAGCCGAGACCTGGAAAAAAATGCAAGAGTACGCGGTAAAAGTATTTCAATACCTCAATGATAACTTCGGGAAATATCCGTTTGATACCTACTCGATCATTCAAGGAGGCGATGGCGGCATGGAATACCCCATGTGCACTCTTATCTTAGGAGAAGGAAGTCTGGCCGGGGTAAGTGGTACAATGGCTCATGAAGTCGCCCACAGCTGGTATCAAATGGCTCTTGCTTCTAACGAGGCACTTCATGCTTGGATGGACGAAGGGTTCACAGACTTTGCCAGCAGCGAAGCAATGGCATCTATATTAAACGAAACAGGCTCACCACACCAAGGTAGCTATTCGAGCTACTTTAGTCTGGTAAATAGCGGCTTGCAAGAACCGGCCAATCAACACTCAGACCATTTCAACACCCATAGGGCCTATAGCACCATGGCATACAGCATGGGAGCTGTCTTTTTAGAGCAATTGAAATATCTTATCGGTGAGGATAACTTTTACAAAGGAATGAAACGCTACTACAATGTATGGAAGATGAAGCATCCCGAGCCGAACGATTTCATAAGAATAATGGAAAAGACATCTGGGTTGCAATTGCACTGGTACCTGCGCTATTGGATAAACACTACCAAGCGAATTGATTATGGAATTGGAAGGATTGCGGAAACTGAAGGCAACACCCTGGTGGAACTAAATCGGATCGGAGAATTCCCAATGCCGATTGATTTAACAGTTACCTTTAAAGACGGCAGCAAACAGTTATTTTATATTTCAATGAACGAGCTAATGGGAAATAAGCCCACTCAAAAGGCCAGTGAGGGCCGAATCGATCTTGAACCTTGGCCATGGGTAAACCCTTCTTACTCGCTGATAATCAATAAGAAAGACTCAGTTATAGAAAGTATTGAAATAGACGCCTCCCAGCGTATGGCTGACGTGAATCGTAAGAATAACAAAGTGATTCTTACTGAATTAAAACCTTATGTTAACCCAACTAAATAGCTTTTGTTATCAACTATTTTAGCTAAAATTGAGCCATGGAAAAGAAAGCCGAAATTCAAAAAACGATCTACGATAATGCTAAGACGCATTTCCTAGGTAACTTCCCAGATTCCTTACCGATTGAACAAGCCTATGTTCACATCGGCATGTACCTCGGTTGGATTATTGATATGGATCTCTATTCCGAGTATTTTGAGGAAGAAGCTTCCGGTCAGATTTTCCGTTTCAAACGAAGAGAAATCTCTTGCACCATACTAAGTGAAATTTGGGATGGTTATTTAGGTTTCGAGCTTTTCAGTAGAGTTGGAAATATGTTTACCTACTACTACTACGGTGGAGGTCTTTATCGTGCAGATTACGATGAACTATTAGTGAAGGCGTTACCAAGCATCTACCATGTGGTCGATAGTTGGGATCATTATGAAAAAATGAAGGTTCGTATGTCGATGCGGTACCAAGACTGGAGAAAACTAACAGGAAACTAATTACTGAATTTGTTTTCCGTTTTTATCAATCACAATAATCTTGTTTTCCCCCATTGTTGAAATCTTGATTGATAGCTCAGCAGTGTCCGCATTGTAAATCAATTCTGTGGGCATAAAATCAAGTTGAAGATTGACACTCCAGGCAAGGCCATCTGACCGATACACTTTTGTCACGGTCACAGGAAATCTTTCCTCAACCTTACTCTCTGCATAAATCAATGAGAAGAAAACTTGCTGCAGCGCATCTGTGGTCGAAATGCACTTCAAAATAGGCAGATTTCTTTTCGTGAAGCTTATTTTATCCACTTCAAAAGATGCTTTGACATCTGGCCTCCGGCTGTTGGTAATAGAATACAAATATCCTGTGGCTGTAGAATCGTTGTACTGAAGGCCAATGGTATACTTATTGTCCAAAATCAGCAATGGCTTAAACTTTAAATCTCTGGATTGTTCAAAAAACAGTGGGATCGAATCTATCCCACTAATTGCCCACTTTGTGGCTTGCATAGTGTTCTCCCACTCGACCTCCTTTTTTAGTTTTTCGCGGTTAGCAAAATCTTGTGTGGTTTTGACCAAGCTATTCAAAACCGTCTGGTTTCCATAGGATTTTGTGATGAAGTGTTGATAGTTTTCACCCTCCTTGGCAATATCTCTTTCTAATAACTTCTTAGTAAGGCTATCCAATTGATCTACATATTTTAGTTCTTCATCCAGAAACGAGAGTTTAAGCATAACATTAATGGTATCCTTAAACGGTTTATGGGCGACCACACTGGACTTATACCTTAAGTCCGCTTTTTTCATTTCAAAAATACTTAGGGGAAGAGGAGTCGGGTCGTATTTGGAGAGTTGGGCATATAGTAGCCCATCCTCCAAATGATCTAAATCGCTAACGATGGAGACAGAATCTCTTTTTATTTTTAGATCCAATTTATTAAGTGAGATGTCGTAGGCAATCAAACGCTCACGAAGTGGAATAATCACAGTCTCGATTGTTTCAACAGATGACTTTCCCCATCTTTTGTAGTCCCAAATTCGCAGATCCTCAGAGAAAAAATCAACTGGCGCGGTCCCGTCTTTTCTAAAATCCGTTATTTCCTGAGGATTGAGTTGTTGATTATAGTTTGACTTCTGAATTGCCTTTAACGCTGTTCGATAATTTCCAAAGACGGATAGTACAGAGTCATACGTCTTCGCCAAATCTGTCAACTGTTGAACAAGTGCCTCATCAGATCTCAGAAAAAAACTGCTTTGGGAACTGAATTTTGACTGAATGGCCTTAAACTGCTCGACACTTGCCAGATATAGTCTTTCTGATTCGACAAAGTATTTTTTGAGCTCTTTGGCTTTTTCCTTACGCTCTTTTATGTTTTTGACCCGGGTCTCCAAATCAAGACGAACATCTGAGAACTTGACCCCAAAATCACCAGTTCTCGGATCTCTCCGGCTGAACATTTCTTCATAGTACTCATCATGCTTTTTGATCTCTCTTTCGGTGATGCTATTATAAGCTTTATCAAAAAAAAGCAAAGCTGAGTCTGAATTAGCGAGTAATATGGGCGTGTGTTTTAATATATCGTTAACCAGGGATTTCTCCTGAAAAATAATCCCCATAAATAAGTAGGCATGAGGATTGTCATCGTTTTCCTTTAGGTATTTTTTTAGATGCGGTTCAGCAGTCTCAAATTGTTTTGCATTAAGTAACAAAACCAAATCTTTGTATTTTACTTTCTGCGAATACCCGAGCGAACAATACACTAGAAATACTACCAAAAAAGAAACTTTCCTGTTCATTGGACGGTTTAATTGGTCGAAGTTATCAAATTATAGACATTTGATAAAAAATAGTCAACATCCAAGCCAAAGAAGCAGTCATGAAGTTCCTAAAAGAAATTCTAAAGACGGGATTAACCTTTGTAGTAATACTTGTCGTTCTCAATTACACAGGGCTGATTGGTAGCCTTTCATCGGCTACACAATCGGCCATTTTGAAGACTGGACTATTAGATGCCGAGGTTGACATTGCCAGATCAGAAATCTTCAATTATGACTTCACGATTAAAGACCTTAATGGAAAGAGGTTTTCCTTTGATCAATACAAAGGCAAAGTAGTTTTTATCAATCTGTGGGCAACCTGGTGTGGTCCATGCCGTGCAGAAATGGCTGAAATTCAAAAATTATATAGTTCTATTGCTTCCGATAGTATTTCTTTCGTTATGCTTTCGCTTGACCGAGATACTGATCAAGAAAAAGTGGTAAAGTATGTGAACACAAAAGGCTTCACATTTCCGGTCTACCTGCCTTCTGGCCGGTTGACAGAACAGCTGAGTGTGCCTTCCATTCCAACAACCTTTGTGATTGGAAAAGATGGAAAAATAGTGGCCAAGGAGGTCGGCACCACCAATTTCAATACCGATAAATTCAGAAAATTCTTGCGGCAGTTGAAAGAGGATATACAATAACGTCTAGCATCAAGGATTTTCGCTTTTGATTAACAGCATCTTTAGTCTCGCAAGGCCAACACTACCCTTCTCAACGATGAATTCGAGGTTAGGAACATGAAGCACATCCGGCTTCTTAGGATCTATGACGAATTTCTTAACATGGTCAGGTACATAGTCAATCAAACCAGCCGCAGGATATACTAGCATCGATGTGCCCACTACCAAAAAAATATCCGCAGTACTTGCAATGACCGAGGCTACCTCAATCATCGGCACCGCCTCACCAAACCAAACAATGTTTGGTCGAAGCTGAGAGCTTCGTTCACATTTATCTCCAAGCTTTAACTCCCAACCTTTAATTGGATAAATCAAGGAAGGATCAAGTGTGCTTCTTGATTCGAATAACCTTCCATGCAGGTGGATTACATTTGTCGATCCTGCGCGTTCATGGAGATCGTCTACATTTTGCGTAATGACTGTGACATCAAAATCTTCCTCAAATTCCGCCAATATTTCATGCCCTCGATTTGGTTTACTCTCGATGGCCTTTTTCCTACGTTCGTTATAGAAGTCTAAAACCAACTTTGGGTTTCTTTGCCACCCTTCGGGCGTGGCAACATCTTCCACTCTATGCCCTTCCCATAATCCTCCCGAATCGCGAAAGGTAGCAATACCGCTCTCTGCGCTGATGCCTGCACCGGTGAGAACAACCAACTTCTTCTTGCTCATTTTAATTTCCTGTCGAAGAAATCTTTGGAGGCTTTAAAAATTCTAGACCAGCTTTCATAGCGCAAAAAACCGTGTACTTCATCTGGCAGCACTAATAACTCAACTGAAACGTTCTTCGCTCTCAACTTTTCTACTAAGTCGATTGTCTGTTGAAAATTCACATTGCGATCATCATCCCCATGCACCATCAACACAGGCGCCACCCATTTTGAAAGATCGGCAACCGGAGATGATTTTCTGGCCAGTTCTGATTCTGACTTTAAAAGTCCCCAGCTATTCGTGGCGTCTTGCCCATCAAACGACCAATCATGCACTCCATGCAAATCAACCCCTGCTTTGAAGAGCTCAGGATTACGAGCTAGCCCCATTGCAGTTAGATAGCCACCATACGAGCCTCCCCATAAACCAATTTTAGTTGGCTCAACCTCACCCAAACTCTGAAGATACTTCGCGGCTGCCACCACATCTTGATATTCGGTAGCACCTCGCGGTCCTTGGTTCTTTGTCATTCTAAAATCACGACCATAGCCAATGCCATTTCTGAAATTGACAGATAGAACGGCATAACCCTGATTGGCCAAAAGTTGATTGAATGCATAGCAATTGCTGTAGTAATCACTGTAATGGAAGCCAAGCAACATTTGACGTTTTGGTCCTCCATGCATATAGACCAAGCCCGGTCTTTTAGTTGCAATAGCTCGATTAATAAAAAGTTGCCCATGTATAAGCGTCCCATCTGCTGCTTTGAAAGTTACTGCCTCTGGTTTCACAAACAAAGAGGCATTGAATCCAACTTGCTTTTGGGGGAAAATCGGAACTGCTAGTTTTTTCGACTCATCAATTCGCGCAACGACCTTTGGGGCATTATAAGAAGATCGCAGGCAATACAACTCATTGCCGGCAAAAGTTGGATACGTCTCAATTCCATCCCCAGCGGTTACAGCAGTAGGATTTGAATTCATTACCGATGACTTCCAGATATGCCTTCTATTGATGTCTTCCCGATTACCATCGAAATAGATACTCTGTCCTGTTTGATCAACGACAAAACTTTCGACTTCGCCATCTCCTGGCGTAATGTCTTTTAAATCGCTGCCATCGGGATTAATAGAAAAAACATGATTCCATCCGGTATGTTCAGAATGAAACAATATGCGATTAGTAGTTGTCCACATAATTGGATTCGCAGAATAACTTTGTGCAAATCCACCATCCAATCCCGGAGATCTCCAGATCGCTTTCAAAATACCTGATTCAATCTCCGCAACCATTACCGAAAAGGGGGTACCTGTTGTAAAATTCTCCAGTTCGCCAATCTTTATACCGGGCGTTCGTATAAAGGCAATGCTTTTGCTATCGGGCGACCAGACAGGAAGTTGGTCTTGAGTTACATCAGGCGCAACCCACTTTATCGTTTTAGAAATCAAACTATAAACGCCCACGAAACTATGATCTCCCCGATCGCTTGTAAACAACACCTCATTACCATTAGGAGAAAAAATGGGTCGGCTATTATACCCTCTTGCCAAAAAAAGAGGCTTCGGTTCTGCATTAATTTCTAATGGTGACTCAAAAATCTGCCCGCCTTTGGAGAATAAAAACTTTAACCCATCACGAAAAAACAATGGGCTATTCCCCGACACGATTTTAGCAGGGTTGCTTTTGGTGCCAATGTCTTTGAAGTAGATTGCCTGATCTGCGCCATCACTTAGACTGGCGGGATTTGGATTTTGTCCTGCCCTATTGGGAGCGCCTCCTCGCACAAACAATATCTTTAATCCATTGGGCGAAAAAGCTAATTGTGAAATCTCTTGACCGTCATCAGCTGGATAATCTGTAACAAAACGGGGAAGGTCTGTTCCTGTTTTAACAACAATGTTCCGTTTGCCACGGTCATTGATTATCCATGCGATATTCTTTCCATCTTTTGAAGATGCAAAGCCTGATTCTGTCGGTGCACTTAAAAACTGTTCCATTAAAGTTTGAGCAAACCCTGACGAGGTAGCGCCCAAAAGCACTAATAGCAAAAGCTTTTTCATAGTAACGAGTTAAGTCTAACAAATATACTATTCGCTCTTCATTTTAATAGTCCAACAGAATTGCCATCTATCAAATTGATAGTAGTTATTTTTAAAAAGATCACTTACATTTAAAAACGAAAATTACTATGGCTGACCTTCAAATTAAAAAATCAACTAAGATCTACGATGTGTGCATTGTGGGTTCTGGTGCTGGCGGTGGAATGGCCGCCTATGTCTTAGCAAAAGCAGGAATAAAAGTAGCCTTGCTAGAAGCCGGTCCTATGTATGATCCTGCAAAAAATGTAACGCAGCTAAAGTTCCCTTATGAATCACCTCGTAGAGGCGCGGGTACGAGTTTCCGTCCTTTTGGAGACTTTGACGCTGCCTATGGCGGTTGGGAAATTGAGGGTGAACCATATACCCAAAAGAATGGAACACAGTTCGATTGGTTCCGTTCTCGCATGTTAGGCGGTCGCACGAATCATTGGGGAAGGATTTCTTTACGATTTGGGCCAAATGATTTCAAACACAAAAGTATCGATGGACTAGGCGAAGATTGGCCGATCGGTTACGAGGATGTTGCTCCCTATTACGATAAAGTGGATAAACTAATTGGTGTTTTTGGAACGAAAGAAGGCATCTTTAATGAACCGGATGGTATTTTTCTTCCACCACCTAAACCGCGTTTGCACGAATTGTTTGTAAAAGATGCAGCTTCTTCACTTGGTGTAAAAGTTATTCCATCACGGCTATCCATACTTACTAAGAAAATCAATGAAGATCGTGGGGTTTGTTTTTATTGTGCTCAATGCAATAGAGGGTGCACCGTACATGGTGATTTTTCTTCTTCCTCCGTACTGGTAAAGCCTGCCTTGAATACAGGGAATGTTGACGTGATTGCCAACGCAATGGCCCGTGAAGTTCTTACGAATGAAAAAGGAGAAGCTACAGGTGTCTCTTACGTGAGCAAAGATGATATGCAGGAGTACCAACTTAACGCACGTATTGTGGTGTTGGCTGCCAGTGCAGGAGAATCGGCACGCCTGTTGCTAAACTCAAAATCCACTTTTCATCCGAATGGTCTAGCTAACGGAAGCAACGTGGTCGGAAAGTATCTACATGACTCAACGGGAGTAGCAATGGGTGGCGTGCTACCCAAATTATTCAATCGTAAGCGATACAACGAAGATGGCGTAGGTGGATTGCATTTGTATTCTCCTTGGTGGCTTGATAATAAAAAATTAAACTTCCCGCGTGGCTATCATATCGAATATTGGGGAGGAATGGGAATGCCCAGTTATGGATTCGGTGGCGGAATACAAGGTATCAATGGAAAATACCCAAGCAAAAATGGCCAGATGAAACCAGCGGGTGGCTATGGAGCATCCTTAAAAGAAGACTACCGCTACTACTATGGTGCTAGCTTTGGAATGGCAGGTCGGGGTGAAGCAATTGCAAGAGAAGACAACTACTGCGAGATCGATCCCAACGTGGTCGACAAATTCGGAATTCCAGTCCTTCGCTTTCACTACAAGTGGAGTGATCATGAAATCAAACAAGCGAAACACATGCAGGACACCTTTCAAGAGATCATCCATAAAATGGGAGGCGACATTACATGGGGTGTTAAGGGTGCCGATCAAAACTATGGATTAGAAACGCCCGGGCGCATTATTCATGAAGTAGGTACTGTGCGTATGGGTAATGAAAAGAAAAAGTCGGCACTTAACAAATTCAATCAAGCACATGACTGCAAGAATTTGTTTGTGGTAGACGGTGGTCCTTTCGTTTCCCAAGCAGATAAAAATCCAACTTGGACGATACTTGCGTTGTCGATGAGAGCGAGCGAATACATCATTGATGAGATGAAGAAACAGAATATTTAAATAGACTAAAGACATAAGTAGCAAGACGTTAGATTTTGTTGTCGTACTACTTAAGTCTTACTACTAACTACTATTATGGACAGAAGAAAATACCTAAAAACCCTTGCCGTTGGTTCGCTATCTGCGGCAGCGTTATTACAAACGTGTGCACCCGAAAAAAAAGAAGAAGAAGCAGATCTAGCAAAAGTCAACGGAGGGCATGATCGCCAACCGAATGAGATTGAGCACTTCAAAAAAATATCGGGAGAGAAATTTTTGGATGCGCATGAAATGGCGACTATCACCATCCTAGTTGACATCATCATTCCGAAAGATGAGGTTTCTGGAAGTGCTACCGAAGCAGGGGTTCCTGAGTTTATTGAGTTTATTGTGAAAGATATGCCAAGGCATCAGTTGCCAATGCGCGGAGGATTGAAATGGCTAGATCTTCAATGCATGAAACGATTTACCAAAGCGTTCACGGAATGTACCCCTGCTCGACAAATAGAAATGGTAGACGAAATTGCCTTCCCGGATAAAGCGAAACCGGAAATGTCACAGGGAGTCGCGTTTTTCAATCTGCTTCGAGACCTCACTGCTACGGGATTTTATACAAGCAAAATTGGCATTGCCGACATCGGATATGTAGGTAACAAACCCAATCAGTGGGATGGTGTTCCGCAAGATGTTTTGGACCGGTTCGGACTGAAGTACGATGAGCGAACATTGGCAGAGAGTGTAAAGTTTGATGATTAGTAATTGTGGCTTTGGTGTTGGAGCTTGGAGGAAAAATGTAAATCTAAAATCGTAATTCGTAAATATTAAATCATGAGCAATTCATCACAAAGTCGCAGAGCATTTTTAAAAACATTAGGCTTAGCTGGTACAGCTTTCACTATTCTGCCTCGCCATGTCTTGGGCGGAAATGGATATGTCGCTCCGAGTGATACACTCTACATTGCAGGGATTGGTGCTGGTGGCAAAGGTACAAGTGACCTAACTAGTATTGCTAAAAATCCAAAAGCAAAAATTGCATTGTTGTGTGATGTGGACGACCGCATGGCGGTGAAGTCGAAAGAAAATTTCCCTGACGCAAAATACTATCGCGATTTCCGTGAAATGCTTGATAAAGAAAAAGGTATTGATGCAGTAGTTGTATCAACTCCCGATCATACACATGCCGTTGCCTCTATGGCTGCTATTCAGCGAAGCAAACATGTATATGTTCAAAAGCCTTTGACGCATACTATTTACGAAGCACGAGTATTAGCAGAAGCTGCCAGGAAATACAAGGTAGTAACGCAAATGGGTAATCAATTTGCTTCTCATAGCGATGTGCGCAAAATGAAAGAAATGGTAGATGCTGGGCTGATCGGAAAAGTGAAAAGCGCTGTTGCGTGGACCAATCGCCCCGTATGGCCGCAAGGTATTGCAACGCCAAGCGGTAAACATGAAATACCCAAAGAACTCGATTGGGATCTTTGGCTTGGTCCTTCAAAATCTATCGACTTCAATCCAGCTTATGTACCCTTCAATTGGCGAGGCTGGTGGCAGTTTGGAACAGGCGCATTAGGCGATATGGCTTGCCATATCCTTGATCCTTTTTTTAGAATTTTGCCAGTTGATTTTGCAACCGAAGTGGAATGTAGTACCACCACCAATTGGGAGGGGATTTTCAAAGAAGCAAATTATGTGGACTGCGCGCCTTCATCATCCATCATTCACTTTAAATTTCCGAAAAAGGATGGCAATGGTGATATCAAACTTACTTGGCTAGATGGCGGACTACTCCCCGAACGTCCAGAAGAGTTATTGCCGAATGAACAAATGGGCGATGGCAGCAACGGAATCATATTAGAAGGTACTAAAGGTAAATTGATGGCAGGGTGTTATGGATTGAACCCTACCCTACTGCCTTCTAAACGCATGAACGAGATAACGATCCCCAAGGAGAGGCTTCCTCGAATTGTGGGCAACGAAGAAGGCCACTACACACAATGGGTAGACGCATGCATAAAAGGCTATGGACAAATGGAACTGAGTTCTGGCTTTGATTATGCGGGACCACTGACCGAAGCTATTTTAATGGGCAATTTGGCCATTCGCAGTTACAACCAGCGCAAAGTGAATGCTGATGGAAAAGGTCACACTTATCCCGGCAGGAAAAAATTATTATGGGACGCCAAGAATATGAAAATTACCAACTATGAAGGAGCCAATGTATTTGTAAGAAACGAATACAGAAGTGGGTGGAGTTTGTAGTAGCTAGTCGAAGTATTGAAGCCCTACCATAAAAAAATATTAACATTCGCATTTATTATACTGATGAAAAAAGCTTGGCCAAGCATAACAGCCCTACGCGATAACGAATAGGATTGTTAAAAAACCATGCTCCAATCTTAACCGCAGCTCGAAGGATAGTTGCTGCCACAACCGATATCCATTGTCAGCAAACCGACTTGGCAATTCTTTCTGCGTATAATTCCAAACATAGTACTGTTCCTCTAATATTTTGCGAGTTAATGCGGCAATTGGATAAATGAACACCAATTTTCATGAAAGTGATTCAGGCCAGAAAATCTCTTCGAAACCTTAAGTAATTTGTTAGCCTTCATTAAAACCCTGATATTGCAAGATTAATTTTCAGTGAATGCTCAAAATCGATAGCCATACCCACATCCTCCCCAAAAAAATGCCCAATTGGAGTGAGAAATTTGGATATGGCGATTTTATTTATCTTCAACACCACAAAAAAGGATTCGCTAAAATGATGCGCGGAAATCAATTTTTCCGCGAGATCAAAAGCAATTGTTGGGATGCCGAGGAACGAATAGAAGAATACAAACAATTCAACACGCACGTTCAGGTGGTTTGCACTATCCCGGTTATGTTCTCCTATTGGGCAAAACCACTGGATTGCCTCGCCCTCTCTGAATTCCTGAATGATCATATTGGCAGGCTTGTCGAGAAGTTTCCTAAACAATATATCGGGCTTGGAACAGTGCCCATGCAAGATGCTGAACTTGCGGTAAAAGAACTTGAACGCTTTAAAGAGATCGGGCTCGTTGGCTTACAGATTGGCTCTAACATCAATGACGAAAACTTAAATGAGGAACGCTTCTACCCTGTTTTCGAAGCCTGTGAACGATTGAATTTGGCGGTGATGGTTCACCCTTGGAATATGATGGGCGAAAAGAACATGCAGCGCTACTGGCTACCGTGGTTGGTTGGTATGCCCGCTGAAACATCGCGCGCCATTTGTTCAATGATATTCGGAGGCATTTTTGAAAAGTTGCCAAAACTTCGAGTGATGTTTGCCCATGCCGGGGGATCTTTTCTACCAACGATTGGCAGAATAGAGCATGGATTTAATTGCCGCCCGGATTTGGTGGCCATTGATAACAACTTTAATCCACGGAATTACATCTCAAAGTTTTGGGTGGATAGTATTACTCACGATCCGCTCATGCTAGAGTACGTCTTAAAAGTCCAAGGATCAAAAAAAGTAATGCTAGGCTCGGATTATCCATTCCCATTAGGTGATTTAGAAATTGGCAAGTTTATTGAAGAGATGAATCTAAGCGAGCAAGTGAAGGAAGATATATTTTGCAACTCCGTGTTAGAATGGCTAGAACTCTCAAAAAATAATTTTATTATTTAAATATTCTCAGTGACCAACATAAGACTTCTCATCGTTCTATTCGCTACTATTTCTACATCTACGCTGTACGCACAAACGGAGAAGGAAAAAATTCAGCAAATTGAAATGCAAAAGCAAATGGATAAGCAACGTAAGCTTACCACAAAACTAGATTCAGCCATTCGCCTTTCAGAAGAAGGTCAGTACGAGCAAGCAGATATTAAATTCAAGGCCGTATTAAAAGAAATTCGAAGCGTACCAACTGACTTGACATATCATTTTGGAAAAAACTCATTCCTTTTGGGAAAGTATAAACAAAGCGTAGACTGGCTAACCAAGTACGTTCAATTGAAGGGTACCAGTGGTCAATTTTCAGAAGCAGCCGTTGGCTGGCTATCGCAGGCTGAAGGAGAATTGATTAAAGAAAAAGAGCGCGAGGCAAAACTTGCATCTGAAGTACTGTCGAGTGATTTTACCATCGATTGTGGTCCTACTGGAAAGGTAGCGTGCACGATCTGTAAGGGATCAACAGTTGTTGTGAAGAAAAATTATTTTGGAGATACCTATTCTACTTGTCAATACTGTCACAAATTAGGCTATTTAACGTGCGAAGAATACAATCTGCTGCTCAAAGGCAAACTAAAACCAAGTGCTGACTAGCGATCTATCGCTGACAAAGAAATTCGACAATATCTTTATCTTTGCACCTGAAAGTTAGGTTATGCCACTCTATAATCGCATCAACGGAAAGGAACTAAAGGCCAAATTAAAGGAAGCACGCGAACCGCGTTCGACTATTTCTTTTTATAAATACCATCAACTGTCGGATCCCAAGGTATTTAGAGACGAACTTTACCAATTACTTGAATCCGTGCATGTGTTAGGGCGCATTTATGTAGCTAACGAGGGAATCAATGCGCAAATAAGCGTGCCTACTGAACATCTTGATTTCTTTAAAAACCAATTGTATAGCATTCCATTTTTAAATGGCGTTCGACTAAATACAGCAGTTGATGATAATGGGAAGTCTTTTTTTAAATTGAAAATTCTCGTTAGGAACAAGATCGTTGCGGACGGGTTAAACGATTCAACCTTTGATGTCACCGACCGAGGGATACATGTCAGTGCGCGCGCCTTTAATGAACTGGCTGAAAAAAAGGACACAATCATCGTTGACATGAGGAACCACTACGAAAGTGAAGTGGGGCATTTCCGAAATGCTATTCGCCCTGATGTTGATACCTTTCGCGAAGAGTTAGTAGTGGTGGAAGAACTCCTTCAAGAAAGACGAGACCAAAATCTATTGATGTATTGCACAGGTGGCATTCGTTGTGAAAAAGCAAGTGCCTGGTTTAAGCACCGCGGATTCAAAAATGTTTTCCAATTGGATGGGGGTATTATTGAATACGCCAAGCAAGTGAAAGAACAAGGACTGGAGAATAAATTTATCGGTAAAAATTTTGTTTTTGACGAACGCCTTGGCGAACGCATTTCAGAAGATGTGATTAGCAAATGTCATCAGTGTGGGAACCCTTGCGATGATCATACGAATTGCAAAAATGATGGCTGCCATTTGTTGTTTATTCAATGTACGGAATGTGCCGAACGTTTTAACGGATGCTGCAGCAATGAATGCAAAGAAACTATTAGCCTGCCAGTAGAAGTACAAAAAGAAATCCGCAGAGGAATCAACAAAGGTCGGCAGGTGTTTAAGAAAGGTCGAGTAAATTCAAAAATCAGCATTGAAAGCTAACGGCCCCAACAAATCGAGCAGTATTGATTTTATTTAATACGTACTAGTGATTATTAAAATCGGGATCATCAACATTTCTGACCGCGCCAGCAAGGGTATCTACGAAGATATTCCCGGGCAGTCAATCGTGGCCACACTCAATGAATACTTGACGAGTCCATGGGAAAAAGAATATGCTGTAATACCCGATGAACAATCGCAAATAGAAAAAATGCTCATCGAAATGGCCGATGAAAAAAAGTGTTGTCTGATTATAACTTGTGGAGGCACTGGGCCTGCAAAACGAGACGTCACACCAGAGGCAACCGAAGCGGTTTGTGATAAGATGATGCCCGGTTTTGGCGAATTAATGAGAACTACTAGTCTGCAATATGTACCGACCGCCATATTATCCCGTCAAACGGCTGGTATTAGAAACAAAACTTTAATTGTAAATTTGCCTGGAAAACCGAATGCAATCCGTCAGTGTTTGGATGCGGTGTTTCCGGCTATTCCATATTGTATTGATCTTCTGGAAGGCCCCTTTTTGCAGTGCAATGAGATAGTAATAAAGGTTTTTAGACCGAAACAATAGATACGTGAATTGAGTATTGCCCATTAAAAAGCAAATCTATGGCACGAATTAAATATTACTACGACACTGAAACCTGTAAATATGAGCGCATAAAAACTACCTCGGGCGACATTTTTTTAAATGCGCTTGGGTTGCTTTCGCTTACGCTGGCTATGGCCGTTGGTTTAGTCATTTTATACAGCACCTACTTTGAATCACCCCGTGAATTACTTCTATCCAACGAAGTAAAAGAGATGGAGTACTTGTATCAAAATTTGAATAAAGAAGTAAGCAAACTGGATAACGAACTAGCCAGTTTAGAGCATCGGGACGACAATATCTACCGAGCTGTTTTGGGAGCTGAGCCAATAGACAAGAATGTGAGAGAAGCAGGTGTGGGGGGTGTGGATCGGTATGAAGATATCAAAAAGAAGGACCTCGTACACGAAGACTTCCTTATCAAATTGCATGAACGAGTAGATAAGTTAAAACGTAAGGTCTACATTGAATCAAAGTCACAGGATGATGTCATTGCTTTGGCGGAGAACAAAGAAAAACTATTTGCAGCAATCCCGGCTATTCAACCTGTTGCCAACAAAGAATTGATTGCACTCGCGTCTGGTTTTGGGATGCGCATTCACCCGGTTTACAAAGTTAGAAAAATGCATACGGGCGTAGATTTCGCGGCCGCGATTGGCACCCCCATTTATGCAACTGCCGATGGCGTAATAGATAAATTAGAAGTTAGTTTTAGTGGATATGGCAAACAACTAGAGATAGATCATGGCTTTGGCTATCGCACACGGTTTGCACATATGCATGGCTTTGCTGTGCGGCTGAGTCAAAAAATCAAAAGAGGAGACCTGATTGGGTATGTAGGTGAAACAGGGCTCTCTACAGCTCCCCATTTGCATTATGAGGTTTTTGTTAACGGTATTCATGTGAATCCTATTCACTATTTCTTCAACGATCTAAATGCTAAGGACTACGAAAAAATTATCGCGTTAGCATCTGTTGAGAATCAATCGTTAGGAATGTAGATGTATTTAAAACCTTTTTTGAGGTCGGTTGTTTTATCTACATGCAACGCGCTTATATTCTAATTTCTGTTTTTTCTCTTTTCTTTTTGTTGACGTCTCACCGTTTATTACTCGGTCAGGGATGCAGCGACTCTGGGTTTTGCACCATGGGCGCTTTAAAACCCGACCAACCTTTCTCAAAGAAAGTAGCCATCAGATTAAATTCTGTCGAAATAACCCAACACTTTGGACTTACTAAATACAACGACCGAATTCATTCTACTTTTGTGGACGCAAACATAAGCATTGGATCAAAGACCAACTTTCATGCTCGGCTGCCTGCTTATACCATCATAGAGGGAAACATGCCAACCACAACCGGGTGGGGCGATCTATTCATTAATCTATCAAGAAGAATTGTAGCTACTGATCAACATCAAATTCATTTTAGCCTTGGGGCAAAAATTTATACAAGTCAGCCAGACAAAAGGTCTAGTGATGGGTTGCCTATGCCGCTCTACCAGCAAACCACTTATGGATCAAACGATTTAAATGGAGGAATTACGTTTATAAACCGGCAGTGGATGTTTTCTTTGGGCTACCAACGTGCGCTCAACCAAATTAGAAATGAGTTCACTACTGAACAATGGGTCGGCCATTCATTATATGATGTGGTAAAAGTTTATGATCGATCGTCCGGGCTTCAGAGGGGTGACGATTTAATGTTTCGGGCTGAGCGGAATTTTAGGCTTTCGCGGTTTAATTTCTACATTGGAACTTTGAATCTTTGGCGGGTAACGCAGGATAAAACACTGAATGAGAGCGGCCAGTTAACCTCGGTTGAAGGTTCACAAGGCCTCGCTAGTAACCTGCTGCTTGGAGGTGGCTATCAATTCAATTCAAGATCTGGAGTTCGCTTACTAACATCAACCCGATTGAAGGAGCGAGATGCAAATCCCGATGGGCTATCCCGAGACTTTATAGTTCAACTCTCCTACATCGTTAGGTTTTAAGAACTGATATTAAGGAAACTTTGCTGATAACTATTCAGTGATGTTACGCACGAATTAGGCGTCTGCCGGAGGGAAGCTAGGCAGGCGGTCTGAAGCCTTTGATATAGAGTTGATTTTAAAGTATTGCGTAACACCAGTTATTCACTATTTTAGTGCAATGTTTTTGTTAGCATGAAATTGATTTTTTGTTTGTTTTTAGCTACTATATCATTCACTCATTCAGGATACTCTCAAGGCTGCAGCGATGCAGGTTTTTGTACCATGGGCGCGATGAAGCCCGATCAACCATACAATAAAAAGCTAGAGTTTAAACTTCGCACGGTGGAGTTAAGTTTCTACCGAGGCACCACAACCCTCACTCCGATTGTTTACGTAACCACGATGGATCTAAACTTTAGTTTGAACAGACGAAATACCTTACAAGTTAAATTGCCTTTTCAGTTTGTAGAAGGAAGGCTCGCCAACACCTCGTCTCTGGGAGACATTTCCCTTTGCCTCACTCGCAATCTTTTTTCTTCTGATCGATTTGATGTGAATCTATCCGTTGGCGGTAAAATCCCCACCAATTCATCCAATAAAAACACGCAAGGATTGCCATTACCTATGTACTACCAAACCAGTTTGGGTACGTATGATGCAATCGCCGGTCTTTCGTTAGTAAGCCGCAATTGGTTATTTGCTACTGGCATACAAATTCCACTAAATCAAAACAGCAATGAATTCGTATGGTCAGCTTGGGATGGCACGGATGAGCGGCCCTACGTGGGGCGTTATGATAGAGCAAAAGATTTAAAGCGCGGTATCGATGTGATGCTGCGGGTGGAGCGGAACTTTCGATTGTCTCGTTTCAATTTTTCTGTCGGACTGTTACCGATCTATCGAATCACCAGAGATGAGTTCACGGATTCGGCTAATATGCGAGTAATATCAGAAGACGCTTCCGGACTAGCGCTTTCGGGAATCGTTACAGGCGGTTACAATTTCAATACACAGTCAGGGCTTCGCTTGTTGCTGGGTCACAAAATTGTGCAACGAGAGCTAAATCCTGATGGCCTTACCCGAGTGTTTGTCAGTTCCCTTACATACGTTCATCGATTCTAATGAAACGCATTTTACTTTTCTGGTTGACAGTCGCCTTTTATGGTTCTATGGCCCAAAAAAATCTGGTCAAAATAGATTCGTTAGTCAAAGTAGCTGCCTACAAAGAAGCGCTACAATTCATACGATTCGAAAAAACTAGAGCCAAAAACGATTCAATGTCTTTTCTAGAAAATTCAGAGGCTGAAATTTTAATAACCCAAGGTAATTTAAATGAAGCCGAGCAGTTGCTCTTAACAATAAATATTTCAACGCCCTACCTTCGAGCAATTACTCAATCAACAACAGGTTTTTTAAACTTAAATAAAGGCCGTTATGACCTTGCCAATGAAAACCTGCAAACTGCGCTTGCCACTTTCCAATCCATCGGCAAGTCCGATACAAAGGAGGCAGCTCGTTGCCTTGCCAATATTGCTTCTTATTACATGACAACAGGTAAATACAACAAGGCAGAAGAATATGAAACGATCGCACTTCAACTTAGGCAAAAACTTTTTGGCGAAAGCAGTGAAGAAGTTGCTGCCTCCTATAATAATCTAGGAACTATCTATCTTAACTCCGACCCTGATCGATCATTGGATTATTATGAAAAAGCATTGGTTACCTATCAGCGCATTCATCAAAACAATCACCCCAAATTGGCCATCGCAAACACCAACATCGGTATGGCCTACAATCAATTGGAGTTGTATGGAGATGCCATCAATTCATTTGACACTGCGAAAAAAATATGGGAGCAAATTTACCCGGATGGTCATCCCAATCTTGCCATTGTTTTGAGAAACATTGGAACTGCCTATGCTAAGCAAAAAAATCAAAAAATTGCGGAAGAATTTTATGAGAAGGCTATTTCCATTTATACCAAGGCTTATGGGACGAAACACCCTGATTTGGCAAGCGCCCTCAATAGTCTTGGCAGTTTGCAACTAAGCAATAACGAATATGACAAAGCGATAGCAACTTTTCAAAAGAGCATTGTAGCGAATGCTCCACTATTCAATAGTTCGAACCTTGAAAGTAATCCTATTGGAGCTGATTATTATAACCCGATGGTCCTTGTTTACTCCATCAACTTCAAAGCAAAAGCGCTTGAATCAAAGTATTTTGGCAGAACGCTCAAATTAAATGACCTCAAGACTGCTCTCCGATGTATTCATAAATGCGATTCTTTGATTGACGACATTCGACATCAAAGTACCGATGAGCAAGATAAACTAGCACTTGGTACAGTAGCCGCTGAGGTGTACGAGGTGGGCGTCCGAGTAGCTCACACCACAGCCGAGAATAGTATCAACCCTATACCGTATTTTGAAAAAGCTTTCTATTTCGCTGAAAAGAGCAAATCTTCTGTTCTCTTGGAATCTATAGCAGAAACCCAAGCCAAGTCTTTTGCTGGCATTCCACAAGAACTGCTTGACCAAGAATTGAAAATCAAATCATCGATTGCCGTTTTGGTCCAAAAGCTCACTCAGAAACCAGCTGAGCAAGAAGAGAAGGAGATCAGAGAAAAACTATTTGTCTTGAATAACGAGTACACTTCCTTCGTCAAAAAACTAGAAAAAGATTTTCCGAATTATTTCAATTTAAAATTTAGTCAGGCGATAAATTCGGTAGAGGATATTCAGCGCTATTTGGACGAAAACACAGGTTTAATTAGCTATTTCTTAGCAGAGAAAACGAATAGGCTTTATCAATTTGCTATCACGAAGCAACGATTTAAAGTGAAAGATTCCTCGATTCCCCCAGACTTCAATCGATTGCTTAAAGGTTTTATGAATAGCATTCTATTTAGCGATTTCGAAACCTACAAAAAAACTTCACTTCCGATTGCCGCTTTGCTAAAACCAAATGTCGATCGTCAAATAAAAGAGTTAGTCATTGTTCCAACAGGACGAATTGGAACAATCCCTTTTGAAGCACTGCCAAGCGGCAGAATTAAAGGAACAAACTTTAACCAAGTATCTTACTGGCTAGAGGAATACGCCATATCCTACGAATTTGCCTCCAATCTTTTTATTCAAAAGGGCAAAGAAAAATTAGCTACTGAAAATCCAACTATCTTCCTATGTGCACCCGTAACTTTTCCTGAAAAAGATAACCTCAGCCAATTGCCTGGAACAGAAGAAGAAGTGAATACTATTTCTAGGCTATTCGCAAGTTTTAAGTTACTTAAATTTGAGAAAGCCACTGAGACGGCTATCAAGTCCAAACAGATTTCAAACTTCAATTATCTTCATTTTGCGACACATGGAATAGTTGACGAAGAAAACCCTGAGTCATCTAAAATATTTCTACAAACGAGTGATTCAGATGATGGAAACTTATACGCTGGGGAGATTTACAACTTAGAGCTAAATGCAAACCTTGCGATACTTTCTGCTTGTCAGACTGGCTTGGGAAAAATTTCAAAAGGCGAAGGTGTAATTGGGTTGTCGCGTGCGTTGACATATGCAGGAGCAAAAAATATAGTTGTTTCTTTTTGGAGCGTTGCCGATGAATCCACTTCAAAGCTTATGATAGATTTTTACACAGCCCTTCTCAGCACCCAACCGATTCGTTTTAACCGATCATTGCAACAAGCAAAGCTGAAAATGACCAAGACTACAGCGTATTCAAATCCTTTCTTCTGGGCTCCGTTTGTGTTGCTTGGAAAATAAAAAACCTGACCGTTTGGGGTCAGGTTTTACACAGTCTAAACGCTATGGCAAATAGGTTTTTCGTGTGCTTTAGAGAACCCCAAAGTAGCGAGTTGAGTTTCATTTTTCCTAAACATTTTATAAAACTTTGTTTGAACTGTAAAAATGCCCTTTTTTGAGTCAGAATGACAATATTCGTGAATGATAGAGGATAACTACCGCCAGCGAGGGTTGCGCAACAATCTGGTTAAAAAACTACGTTTAAAAGGGATTTTGGATGAAGCAGTTCTGGCGGCAATCGGAAAAGTGCCCAGGCACGTGTTTTTTGATGATGCCCTACTCAGCCACGCCTATGAGGACAAAGCCTTCCCAATTGGGGAGGGGCAGACCATTTCCCAGCCCTATACGGTTGCCTTCCAGACCGAGAAGCTGCGTATTAAGCCGGGCGACAAAGTGCTGGAAATCGGCACTGGTTCAGGCTATCAAGCCGCGATTTTGGTGGAGTTGGGCGCCAAAGTTTACACGATTGAGTTTCAAAAAAAGCTTTACGAACATACCAAAGAGTTTCTGCCGAGCCTTGGCTATAAACCTTACTTTTTCTTTGGCGATGGATCGAAGGGTATCCTAAGTAGAGCTCCTTATGATAAGATTGTTGTAACGGCTGGCGCACCGGTCATTCCAACAGCATTGATAGACCAACTGGCAGAAGGCGGCATTATGATTATTCCGGTAGGCGATAGAGAAAAACAAATGATGCTGAAGGTTACCAAGCGAAATGGAAAAATAGTAAAAGAAGAGTTTGACAATTTCGCGTTTGTTCCGCTGCTTGGTGAACAAGGCTGGGGTGGAAAGGAAAGAATTTAATTTAACCAAGCAGGAATTCCCTCAATTCATCAAAACTATTATTCATTTTGATCGATTTTTTATTCTCCGTCAAAAACACTTTCAGTCTGCTGGGCATTTCTATTGTCTGGCCAACAGCGTTTTGTACCACGTCAATAAATTTTGCTGGGTGCGCAGTCTCCAAAAATACACCTAACGTCCTTGGACTTGTCCTTTGATAGTCGCGTAGGCCTAAATAACCAACAGCCCCGTGAGGATCGAGTGTGTATTCAGTTCTTTCAAAGACCTCATTTATAACATCGGACGTTTGGTCGTTTGAATAATGGTAGCCTACTATGTCATCTGACAATCCACTAAAATCATTCTGATACAGGTCCAGCATCCTTGCAAAGTTGCTGGGGTTGCCCACATCCATTGCATTGCTAATAGTTTGCACTGATGGTCTGGGTGAAAATATCTTCGTCTTTAAGTAAGTAGGAACAATGTCGTTCTCATTCGTAGCCGCCACGAATTTATGAATGGGCAATCCCATTCGTTTCGCGAATATGCCAGCAGTTAGATTCCCAAAATTTCCACTTGGAACTGAAAATACGATCTCATTTTGTTTGCCGTTGAGTTGCGCGAATGCATGAAAAAAGTAGAATGATTGTGGAATCAAACGGGCAATATTGATCGAGTTAGCTGACGTCAAAAAGAGCTTTTTCTTCAGATCTTCATCCATGAAAGCTAGCTTTACCAACCGTTGGCAATCGTCAAACGTGCCATTGATCTCTAGTGCGGTAATGTTTCCTCCCAGAGTAGTGAACTGCTTTTCCTGAATGTCGCTCACCTTGCCAGACGGATAAAGGACGATCACTTTTGTTCCAGGTACATTGAAAAATCCATTGGCAACGGCACTGCCGGTATCTCCCGATGTGGCTACTAAAATGGTGATTTCTTTATCTTGTTGATTGGCAAAGTAGCCAAGAAGACCCGACAAAAATCGAGCGCCAAAATCCTTAAATGCCAATGTAGGTCCATGAAATAACTCGAGCGAAAAAACATTTTCCTCAATTTCCACCAAAGGTGCGTCAAACTGTATTGTATGATCGACTATTCGCTTGAGCTCATTTGTTGGGATGTCCTGACCAATCAAATTCTTAGCAACTTGAAATCCGATTTCCTGAAACGATAACTGCGACAGTGATTCAAAAAATGAAGCTGGCAAAGTTGGAATACTTTCGGGCATGTACAACCCATTGTCGGGCGCAAGCCCTTGGATTACCGCTTCGCGTAAACTTACTTTTAGATTCTTGTTGTTGGTACTGTAATAATTCATAACTCAAATCCATTCAAGATTCAATATTCAACATTTAGAATTTTTGCCCCCTCCTGATTGACCTTCGATACATACACTTCACTTTTCAAATTGCTTTTCAAAAATTCAAGTTGCATCACCTCCCCTACTTTCTCTGCTATTGCTTGATCTGCACTCAATGCAAACATAGTAGGCCCGGAACCAGAAATACCACAGCCTAGTGCTCCTGCCTTTACTGCTGCCTTCCTTACTTGTTCAAAGCCAGGAATAAATGCGGAGCGTATTGGCTCGGCAATCGTGTCCTTTAACGAACGACTTATGAGTGAGTAATCTTCACTCGTCAATCCAATCATTAGCCCAGCAATATTTCCTGTTTGGGCAATGGCATCTTTCAAATTGACAGTCGGTTTCAACACTCTGCGCGAGTCAGATGTTTTCAACTCAATGTGTGGGTGAACCAACGTGACATATAGATTTTTTGTAGCAGGGATTTTAATAACATCTAGTGGATTGTAATCACGCACTAACACAAATCCACCCATTAAACAAGGCGCTACATTGTCAGCATGAGCTGATCCGCAAGCGATTCGTTCGGCTTCCATTGCGTGAACAACCAATTGCGCCCGGGTCATAGGGTTACCCATCAAATGATTGATTGCAACTAACGATGCAACCCCACTTGCTGCACTAGAACCCATGCCACTACCAAGAGGAAGATTTTTATGCAATTCAATCTCAACGCCTTGCTGCTTGTTGATGCTTTTAAGAAAAGACTGCACCGCAACTCCAGCGGTATTTTTTGAGGCTTCCATTGGAAGTCGGCCTCCATCACCTACTATTTTCGACAAACTAACTTCATTGCTATCGTTTAACGTCAACATCACTTCATCACCCGGAAAATCAACTGCAAACCCCAGCACATCAAAGCCACAACAAACGTTGGCTACAGTGGCGGGAGCGAAGGCTTTTATTTTCATTGTATAAGTTGTTTGTACTTATGAATTAGTATTTCAAATTGAAATCAGTTACTAGTTCCTAGTTACCAGTAACCAGGAACTGGAAACCCTTGTCAGTTGGAGTAATTTCCTATCCTTATCACGTCTGCAAAAACACCTGCCGCGGTCACCTCAGCTCCAGCACCCGGGCCACGAATTACCATCGGCCTTTCTTTATAACGCTCTGTAGTTAGCAAGATAATATTATCGCTACCAGATAGAGAATAGAAAGGATGCGATGTACCCACAGAAGCTAATGATACACTTGCCTTCCCTCCTTCTAAAATTGCCATATAGCGCAACTTCTGGCTCTTGTTCTGGGCTTGATCTCTCAATTTATCAAAGTCTAAATTGAAAGCAGATAACCGATCAAAAAATTCCTCCACTTTCATTTCCCCTCTGCATTGTTCCGGTACCAAGTTCTCCACTTCTATATCTTTTATCTCCAGATCAAGACCAATTTCACGCGCCAAGATTAGTGCCTTGCGAGCTACATCCATTCCATTCAAATCATCTCGTGGATCGGGCTCAGTAAATCCTTTCTCTTTTGCCTCTTTCACAATGCCACTAAATTGCTTTCCCTCTACGAACGAACTAAAGATGAAATTCAAGGTGCCACTCAACACTGCTTCTATTCGAAGCGCTTTGTCACCACTTAGTAACAAATCGTTTAGCGTATTGATCACCGGCAATCCAGCCCCCACGTTCGTCTCATATAAAAATTTAACTCCTCGTTTCGCGATGGTTGCCTTCAATTTTTTGTAACGTTCCAGCGAACCCGAATTGGCCTTTTTATTAGGTGTTACGATTGATATGTTTGAAGAAAGTATCCTTTCATAATAGTTGGCTACATCTTCACTGGAAGTACAATCCACAAAAATACTATTGGACAAATTCAGCAATTCCATTTTTTCGTAGTATGCAAGTAACGACATCGGTTCGCCACTCTTGATCATTGCATCAACATCATGCGTCAATATTATCCCATCTGGATTGAAAAGCATTCTCTTGCTATTCGCAATCCCAACCAAGTTAATTTCCAAGTGGTTTTGAGATGCTAACTTTGCAAACTGCTGATCCATCATTTTTACCAATTCCTTTCCAATCAAACCTGTACCCACTAGAAAGATATTCAACAACTTTCTATCGGAAAGGAAAAATGCTTCGTGCAATACGTTCAACGCTTTGGAAGTATCCGCCTGCCGGATCACTACCGAAATGTTTAATTCAGAAGAGCCTTGTGCAATAGCGTGGACGTTCACGCCCGCTTTACCAAGCGCACTAAACATGCGACCACTAGTGCCCGGGTTGTGCTTCATACCTTCACCGACTATCGCCACAATCGTCAATTCATTTTCCATGGCAATGGAGTCCATCTCACCATTTAAGATTTCGTAATAAAACTCTTTTTCAATAGCTGCTTTCGCTTGCGTGGAAAAGCTACTTTCAATAGCAAAACAAATCGAGTGTTCAGATGATGCCTGACTTATCAAAATCACGTTGATTTTTTCTTTTGCCAACGTGCCAAATAACCGCATTGAAACACCGACTACACCCTGCAAGCCGCTCCCCTGCACGTTGAACAAACTGATGTTGCCCATTGAAGAGACTCCTTTTATGATCAATGACTTTCCATTTGCATTCGCACTAATGACAGAACCAGGAAAAGCGGGATTGAAGGTGTTTTTGATCCAGATTGGAATCTTTTTTCCCATGGCTGGTTGCATCGTTGCTGGAAAGATCACCTTCGCGCCAAAATGGGAAAGTTCCATCGCCTCCTCGTAGGTCATTTCCCTCACAGTAAATGCCTTTTTCACTTTCCGTGGATCAGCTGTCATCATTCCATCTACATCTGTCCAAATTTCCAACGAGGCCGCGTCCAGCGCTGCTGCAAAAATAGCGGCCGTGTAATCGGATCCACTTCTTCCAATGGTGGTCGTTTCGCCTGAAGGGGATGATCCAATAAAGCCGGTGACCACTTGGATATCTCCATGGCTTTTAAAATAGTCTTGTATCACCTGATTTGTGGTTTTAAAATCAATTTTAGCATTGCCAAAATTACTGTCAGTTCTAACCACAGAGCGGGCATCTAAAAATTCAGCCTTTATACTCCGTCCATTAATCGCCTCGGCAATGATGTAGGCGGAAAGTCGCTCTCCAAAACTCATGATATAATCCAATGACCGTAACGTTCTTTCCTTCACCAAAAAAATACCATGAAGAATATCTTCCAATTCGTTGATGGTGAACTTTACTTGGGCAATGACGCTGCTCTGCTTCTGAATATCGACTAACTCGCGTACTGCTTCCAAATGTCTCTTCTCCAATTGCTCCAATTCGATCTTGTATCTAACATCTCCTGCCAGAGCCATTGTGCTAAGTTGAATGAGTGAATCCGTCACTCCACCAAACGCAGAGAACACCAGCGTAATTTTTTCTTGTTGGAGATAGGGTATTAAGATAGCAATGACTGACTTGATCCTTTCTGGGTTGGCAACTGAAGAGCCACCGAATTTTAAAACTTTCATTGGAGAAAAATATTAATACTGGAATGTGTTAAAGCTTTTGAAATGAACCTTTCATTTCAAAAAAAACAAAAAAAATAATACAATGGGGGATTGGATATAGAGGGCGCTACCCCGTAATAATGGTTGTGATCGTAGTAATGCCAGTAGCAATTACTTGTGACGAGGTGGATGAATAGCGGCTTTCCATAAATAACTTGTGCAAGAAGCAAATAGAGTTCTGTTAATGCAAAATATTTATTGATTTTATGAAAGAAAAAAGACAAACTAACGGTTAGTAGTTAACTTTGAGACGAAATTTCAAAATCAATTCTTCCATGTCTCGCAAAAAGAAACACCCCAAAGATTCCTTCGTAAGTATGACCGAGTTAGTCTTACCCAACGATACCAATACCCTCAATAATCTAATGGGAGGCAGGTTGATGCACTGGATGGATATCGTTTCTGCAATAGCCGGTCAAAAGCACTGTAATAGTATTGTGGTAACCGCATCAGTTGACAACATCTCCTTTCGGGAACCTATTCGCTTGGGAGATGTAGTTACCCTTCGTGCCAGGGCAACGCGAGCGTTTAACTCATCATTAGAAATACGAATTGACGTGGATGCTGAGAACATCCCCGCAGGGAAAAAGATTGCAAGCCACTCGGCTTACTTTACGTTTGTGGCTGTGGACGCTAACGGAAAACCTGTGGAAATCCCTGAGGTTGAGCCCGAGACGGACGAAGAAATGGAATTGTATAAAGGAGCTTTGCGAAGAAGGCAACTTCGATTGATCTTAGCCGGCAGAATGAAACCAAGTGAAGCGCACGAGCTAAAGTCTCTATTTGATATTAAATGATGTAACTGTCAGCCTAAGGCTCTCGAAGGCTGACCACTATTATTAAGAACCAATGCAAGAAATTTTTGAAAGCACTTACCCAGAGGAGCTATACCTCATTCAACCGCGAGTGACGGTGGTTATAGCAGTTGCATGGACGGAAGTGAAAGAAGCGGAAAAGACGCTGCTGTCAAAAATAGTAGGTGCTGTCAAGCTGAGTTTAGATTCCGTTGTCATCAGGCAACAGCCTCAATTGGATTTGTCGGTGTGGACAGAAAAACCCGAAAGAGTACTTTGCTTTAGCCCTGCGGAAGGCTTGCCCAAATTTGAAGTCTTGTCCGCGCAAGGCACTTCAGTGATTGTTTCATTGCCTCTGAATGAGTTACTTGCCAATGATGAAGCGAAGAAGAAATTGTGGGCGGGGTTGAAGGTGCTGTTTAGTTGATTTGTGAAATGCTTGCGCTGGCCAAGAATGGCTTTGGACGCCTGTTTATCTTAACCCTCGTTTTAAAGCCGCACCCTCGCTAAAGTTTCCCTGAGAAAACTGCCTATAACTCCATAAAACCTCCATTCCTAAGCCCAAAGCCCAAATTTCCAAGCCCAAAATGGCTATTGACCAATGCCTAAGTTCTTCTATATTTGCGGAACTTTTTTAAGCCCTGATAACGATGGGCGTGAATCTTAAACCTTAAAACCTGTATGCTAAATCAATTGTTGTATGCGTTGCCCTTCTTCGGTGTTCTGGGCTTATTGTATGTTGTTTGGAAAAGTGCCTGGGTAGCTAAGCAAGATGCCGGCACAGATAAAATGAAGAAAATAGCCGGGCACATTGCCGAGGGAGCGATGGCTTTCTTAAAGGCTGAATATAAAGTGCTCATCATTTTTGTGGCTTGCGTTTCAGTTCTTCTGGCTGTAACGGCCAACGGCACAACCTCTTCATGGTTAGTAGGTGTTTCTTTTGCCTTAGGTGCCTTTAGCTCGGCATTGGCAGGTTTCATTGGAATGCGTGTGGCTACCAAGGCCAACGTGCGCACGACCAACGCTGCTCGGACAAGTTTAGGCAAAGCACTGGAGATCGCTTTCGTAGGCGGCTCGGTAATGGGCATGGGTGTAGTTGGAATTGGTGTGCTGGGCTTGAGTATTCTTTTGATTGTTTATGGAAATATGTTTGGCTTGGATAGCCAAGACAACGTAACAAGGGTAATCACTATCATTACTGGATTTTCATTTGGTGCTTCGTCAATAGCTTTGTTTGCGCGTGTGGGCGGTGGCATTTATACAAAGGCTGCTGACGTAGGTGCTGACTTAGTGGGTAAAGTAGAAGCAGGCATTCCTGAAGATCATCCGTTGAACCCTGCAACCATTGCCGATAACGTTGGTGACAACGTAGGTGACGTAGCTGGTATGGGTGCCGATTTATTTGAATCGTACGTAGGCTCTATTGTGGGTACAATGGTATTGGGTGCTGCATTCATGGTACCTGGTTTTAGTGATAATTTCAATGGACTTTCTGCTGTGTTGTTGCCATTAGTATTGGCGGGAGTCGGTATCATCATGTCGTTTGTAGGAACGTTCTTCGTAAAAGTGAAAGAAGGTGGCGATCCACAAAGAGCGTTGAACATGGGTGAGTTTTCTTCCTCTATCGTGATGATCATCGCGTCTTACTTCATCATCACTTGGATGCTTCCTGCAGAATGGACTTACAATGACTTGTTGTATAGAGACGATGCGGGCAATCCTACCGTTAGAATTATGACTTCGTTAGGAGTGTTCTGGGCGACCATCATAGGCCTTGTAGGCGGTGTGTTAGTTGGTTTGATCACTGAATATTATACAGCTATGGGCAAAAAGCCTGTGCTTTCTATCGTAAGACAATCATCTACTGGTGCCGCCACAAACATTATTGCTGGCTTAGGCGTGGGTATGATGTCAACTATGCTTCCTACGTTGGTGATAGCTTTTTCTATCATCGGGGCATTTTATTTTGGTGGATTATATGGTATCGCTATTGCAGCGGTAGGTATGCTTTCCAATTTGGGTATTCAATTAGCCGTGGATGCGTATGGCCCTATCTCTGACAATGCAGGTGGTATTGCAGAAATGTCTGAGTTGCCGAAAGAAGTCCGCCAGCGCACAGATAAGTTGGATGCAGTTGGTAACACCACTGCCGCTATCGGCAAAGGCTTTGCAATTGCCTCTGCAGCTCTTACGGCATTGGCTTTATTCGGTGCGTTCATGACGACCGCTCAAATTCACGCTATTGATGTATCGAAAGCAAACGTAATGGCTGGTCTATTCATTGGAGGTATGCTTCCATTTGTATTCTCTGCCATGGCAATGGGCGCGGTTGGTCGCGCAGCAATGGCGATGATTGAAGAAGTTAGAAGACAGTTCAATGACATCCCTGCTCTTAAGGCAGCATTGGCCGCCATGAAGAGAAATGGTGATAAAGAAGTGAAAGATTGGTCAGCCGAAGATCAAAAGACTTTCCATGACGCAGATGGTTCTGCCGAGTATGGTAAGTGCGTAGAAATCTCTACCAAGGCTGCGTTAAAAGAAATGGTTCTTCCTGGCCTGATGGCTGTGATCGTGCCCGTGGTTATTGCTTTCCTTCCCGGCTTTGGTGTAGAAGCCCTTGGCGGGATGTTGGCAGGCGTGACTGTATCTGGTGTGTTGATGGCGATCTTCCAATCAAATGCGGGTGGTGCATGGGATAACGCGAAGAAGAGTTTTGAAGAAGGCGTGGAGATCAACGGACAGATGTACTACAAGAAATCAGAGCCGCACAAGGCAGCTGTTACTGGAGATACAGTGGGAGATCCATTCAAAGATACGTCCGGTCCATCATTGAACATCTTGATTAAGTTGATGTCGATTGTGGCGTTGGTAATCGCTCCGTTGTTGGTGCCTTCAGACAAGACAATATCTAAAACTGAAGTGAAACCGACTATTGAATCGGTGACTACGGTAGCTAAAACACAACCAGCAGCCCATTAAATTTTATATCAAATTTCTAAAAGCCCTGCCTAGGCAGGGCTTTTTGCTTTTGTAGAAGTTGATCCAGTTGGTACCTTTAGGCCAGATCAATCAATTTTATGCCTGCTAGAATATTTACCTCAGCCCTTTTTTGCTTGGTGTTTACGCATTTCGTGTCGGCTCAAACATCCATCCTTGGAACCTGGAAATCCATTGACGATAAAACAGGCGAGGCCAAATCTATTGTTGAAATCTATGAGCGTGGTACTAAGATTTACGGAAAAATCATAAAAATATTCCCGCGAAAAGGCGTCACCGATCCCATTTGCACCAAATGTCCAAAGAACGATCCTCGATTCAACAAAAAAATTCTGGGAATGGAAATTATCAAAGAACTTACCCCATATGGAGATGAGTTTGAAGGGGAAGATATTCTAGATCCGGAAGTCGGGAAAGTTTACAACTGCAAACTTTGGTTAGAAGACGGTCAACTGAAAGTTCGGGGTTACTTAGGTCCGTTTTATCGTACCCAAACATGGGAAAAAGCAAATCCCTGAGCAACTCAACCTAAAAAGAAGGAACTTTAACTTAAATTACCACCCACAAGATTACCTAAAGGTTACCAATAGTGGCACTACGCGTATTTAAATCAAGTTCTGAGCTGGACGAGAAGGAAATCTTCGAACGGATCACGAAAGGGGACGAAAAGGCCCTTGAATTGATCTATAAAAAGTATTACCGGATGATGACCAAATTGGTCGTGACCAATAGTGGAACAGAAGAGGAGGCCAGAGATGTTTATCAGGATGCGCTGGTGGTGTTTTGGCAAAAGGCCAGATCGGGTAATCTGATCCTGACATCCAAAATGAGCACTTTTATTTATAGCATTTGTCAGAATCTATGGAGAAAAGAATTGGATAGGAAAAAGCGACTTTCCAACGAACAGAAGGACACCCCTACCACTATGGATATGGACAGTCCTGAGAGAGAGAAAATAGTGGCGAAGTGTCTGGACCAGTTGGGAGAAACGTGTAGAAAGGTATTGATGTATTATTATTTTGATGAAATGTCTATGCAGGAAATAGCGGAAAAATTGGGATTTGCTAACACCGATACCGCTAAGACCAAAAAATATAAGTGCAAACAAAAATTAGACGAACTAGTAAAAGCTCAGTATTCTGAGCAGGATTTTTTAGACTAACAGATCATGAATAATTTTGAATTAATAGATGATTACCTGACCAACCGCCTTAGCGGAGACGCCAAAATAGCCTTTGAGAAACAGGCGGCTACTGATCCGTCCTTAAAAGCTGACCTTCAGTTGCAAAAGGTAATTTTGGAAAGCGTAAAAAAAGCACGTGCTGCAGAACTAAAAACAATGCTTCAAAACGTTCCAGTAGGCGGAACTACAGGGATCGCACAATTTTCAGTTATGAAAATAGCGGCAGGGATCATTGGCGCAGGTCTTCTTGTAGCTGCGTTGAGTTACTATTTTAAAAATTCTGGTACGAATGGGCCCAATATGTCCACTTCATTGGAGGACTCTATCAAAAAAGTAAACCCGAATGACTTCGAACCACTGGAGGAGCCTTTGGAGACAACACCGAAAGAAGAGAAAAAGGTTGAGCAACAAACCCAGGCGGAAACCAAGCCAGCGCTAAAGACCACAGAAAATCCGGTTACGACGGCAATCCCTGCCACAAAGCCAAAAGTGGATTTGGTTGATCCAACCAAAGATATGATAGAGGGTGACTCGCGTCCTTTAGTCAGTCAACAAACGGCCAAAACCCCGGTGAGCAACTCGCATATCAAAGTGGACGTGTTACCGGATGACAAAAAGTACTCTTTTCACTACCAGTTTTCGGAGGGAAAGTTACTATTGTATGGAGCCTTTGATAAGTCTTTGTATGAGATATTAGAGATAAACGGTGAAGCAACAAGTGTTTTTATGTTCTATAAAGGGCAGTATTATTTGCTCGATGAGAAACAAACCAAAGCAGCACCTTTGCAACCTATTACTGACCCCGAATTGATATCTAAGTTAAAAGTATATAGAGGTAGGTAGTGAGTTTTAGTAGTTGAGTTTTGAAACACCCTCCGATCGAGGGTGTTTCTTTTTATCCGCTATATTTGTGGCTTTATGAGTGACCTCTCAAAACACAAGTATCGAAAGAAGAAGCTAGGCACCTACCCCTACCTAAGTGTGGTGTTTAGTATAACTCTAGCCCTTTTTGCTATTGGTGTGTTTGGCACGCTGGTGATCTACTCTAGCGAACTTGAAAATGTAGTGCGGGATAACGTAAAGGTTCAGGTGTATTTAAGAAATCAACTTTCGAAGGAGCAAACTGATAAAATCGAAAGTCTGCTAAAAGTCAAAGACTTCGTCAAGAAGGGTGGCAAGGATGTATCCATCCAATTTGTATCTAAAGAAACGGCAGCCAAACAGTTCATAAAAGAGACAGGCGAAGACTTCAAGCGGTTTCTAGGAGAAAATCCACTTCGAAATGCATACCTCGTTAAAATAGATCCAGCTTACCATGACAAATTCAGTTTGATAAAAATAAAAGCCGAAATAGAAAAAATCCCTGGCGTGTTTCAAGTCTATTATGTGGAAAACGTCATTGATTCAATCAATCAAAATGTTGCAAAGATTGGGCTTGTACTGATGGGATTGGTCGCCATTTTGTTGGTGACTGTAGTCCTTCTCATTAACAATACGGTGCGACTAGCCCTTTTTTCGCAGCGATTTATTATCCGCAGCATGCAATTAGTGGGTGCCAAACGATGGTTTATTCAACGCCCTTTTCTTTTTCAAGCGATGTGGCACGGTGCACTGGCAGGCTTACTTTCTTGCGCCTTGTTATATGCCCTTGTTTCATTTGCTACGACAAAAATCGAGGACTTAGCCCTCATTCAGAATACGCAACGGCTCTATCTGCTGGCAGGGTCGCTCATGATCACCGGTATTGTGGTAGCAACTATCAGTACCTACCGGGCGGTTGGCAAATATTTACGATTATCACTAGACGAATTATTTTAACACGATGAACAAACTTGCTTTTGGAAAAAAGAACTACCAATTAATGGTGATTGGAATTGTCACATTGGTTATTGGTTTCACAATTATGTCAATGGATAAAGAACCATATGGCTTTGGGTTTCTCGGACTCACTCTCGGGCCCTTAATTGTGATTTCTGGTTTCATTGTCGAGATCGCTGCAATTTTGCACACGCCTAAAGAGAAAAGATAACTCTCATGTCAATTATTGAGGCTATCATCCTTGCCATCGTGGAAGGACTCACAGAATATTTACCTGTGTCTTCGACCGGGCATATGATTATCGCCTCTTCTCTAATGGGAGTGAGTTCAAGCCCATTTGTAAAGACATTTACAGTTGCCATTCAACTTGGAGCCATTCTATCCGTAGTCGTTCTATACTGGAAAAGATTTTTTCAAACGATGGACTTTTATTTCAAGTTGCTTATCGCGTTTTTACCAGCGGTGGTCATAGGGATGTTGCTAAACGATTTTATCGATCGACTATTGGAACGAGTAGAGGTCGTGGCGGTGATGCTCATTCTAGGCGGCATCGTTTTTTTGTTTGTTGACAAGCTATTCCAAAAAAATGAAGAGCAGGGTTTATCGTCAGTGTCTTACCCCACCGCTTTCAAAATTGGAATGTTCCAGGCGATTGCGATGATTCCGGGTGTATCTCGCTCAGCAGCAACTATATTAGGTGGACTCACCCAGCAGCTCACAAAGAAAATGGCCGCAGAGTTTTCTTTTTTTCTGGCCGTACCGACCATGTTTGCCGCTACAGGTTACAAACTTTTAAAGTTTTATAAAGAAGGTAATGCACTGGGTCAGCAAGAATTATTGTTGCTCTTAGTTGGAAACCTGGTTGCGTTTATTGTTGGAATGATTGCCATCAAGTCATTTATCAACTTCTTGACGAAGCATGGATTCAAAATGTTTGGCTACTATCGGATTGTCCTTGGGTTAATCATCTTGATGCTGTACGTAATGGGCATCCCATTATCCATTGTCTAATGGAAGTCACAGAAGGAAGACTCTTACTGATCAATAAACCCTTGAACTGGACTTCATTCGATGTGGTGAATAAACTTCGTTATAAACTAAAAACAAAAAAAATTGGCCATGCGGGGACCCTCGATCCTTTAGCCACAGGATTGTTGATCATTTGTACTGGTAAAATGACCAAGCAAATTGATGGATACCAGGCGAAGGAAAAGGAATACATTGGTCATTTTGTAATTGGTCAAACCACGCCATCGCACGACTTGGAGACGGAAGTTTCTCCACCCATGGATGTTTCCCTGATTACCAATGAGCAACTGATTGATGTCGCTAAAAAATTCACCGGAGAGATTCAACAAATACCACCGCTACACTCCGCGATAAAAGTGGATGGCAAACGTGCGTACAAACTCGCCCGTCAGGGAAGCGAGTTAGAACTCAAACCGCGCACAGTAACCGTCACTGAATTTGAGATAACATCGATCCGAAAACCAATAGTTACCTTTCGAATTGTTTGTTCCAAAGGGACATACATTCGTAGCTTAGCACGTGATTTTGGCAATGCTGTTGGCACTGGTGCTTATCTTGGCTCGCTTTGCAGGACAAGGATTGGGGACTTTTTACTTAGCAATGCAAAAACACTAGAACAAATTGATCCGGTTTAATAATGAAAATTTATTACAGCCTCGAAGACTTTTCAAAGCTTAGCAATGGTGTGGTAACCAGTGGAACCTTTGATGGCGTTCATCTCGGCCACCAAAAAATCATTCGCAGACTCAAAGAAGTTGCCGAAAAAAGTAAAGGAGAGACAGTGGTAATAACGTTTTGGCCACATCCGCGATTAATTCTAAAACCAGCCGATGAATCGCTGAAGCTTCTTAACACTTTTGAAGAGAAGGCTGCGCTACTCAAAGAGCAAGGCATCCAACATCTCTTACGAATTCCCTTCACTAAAGAGTTTTCTCAAATTACTTCGCAGCAGTTCATCACTTCTGTATTGGTAAATACGATTGGAACCAAAAAATTGGTCATAGGGTATGATCACCGCTTTGGCAACAACAGAGAAGGCAGTTTTGAACAATTGAAAATCAGTGGTCCTGCCTTCGGGTTTGAGGTAGAAGAGATAGAGCGACAAGACATTGATCATGTTGCGGTGAGTTCCTCCAAAATTAGAAAGGCGCTGGAAGATGCGGATCTCGCAAGTGCCACACACCTTTTAGGTCGCCCCTACTCTATTAGTGGGCAAGTGGTTCGTGGAGACAAGCTGGGGAGAGTACTGGGTTATCCCACAGCGAATATTGATTTAGACTCACGATTAAAGTTAATACCAGCAGATGGTATTTACGCAGTAACTGTGCAACACGAACATCATCTAATGAAAGGAATGCTCTATATCGGTAATCGCCCAACCATTAATGGTACTAAAAAGGTTATTGAAGTAAACATCTTTGATTTTAATAAAGAGATTTATGGAGAGACATTGACGGTGGCTTTTCATCAGCTGATTCGAACCGACACGAAGTTTGGTGATCTGGAAGGATTAAAAAATCAATTGCATCAAGACAAGAAAGATGCGTTAGCCATATTAGAACGCATCACCATCTGATGTTACGTTTCAGCTACTTCTAATTCTAATCGCGCTTCTTCGAGATCAAGTTCATATTCAATTTTTCTCTGCGCTTCATCACCAATTTTATTACCTTGGTACATCAGATCAAGTACGACTCGCTCTTGCTTTATTAATTCATGTTGAATGCGATGTAACTCGCCTATTTGTTCTTCCGTCAGGCGATTGGAATCATCTTTGTGCAGCCGTTGAATACGAATTTCATATTTTGATTTGATCTGCGCTAATACAACATCGTCCAACCCCAGGGAATAATTCTCTTCGATGTGCTCTATCACTGAAGATGCAATTTGGTGACGGATGGCATCTTCTTCCTTTTTGGTACCAACATCACCTTTTACCCCCAGCTTTTTCACGAGGAGGGGTAGTGACATACCTTGGAAGACCAATGTAGAAAAGATGACAGCAAACGTCAGGAAAATGATCAAGTCTCTATTGGGAAATGGAGTGGTTCCCTGCAGCATCAATGGCAGTGCCATAGCAGCGGCCAGCGACACTACTCCGCGCATACCAGACCAGGCTACAATGGAAACATTTCGGGCACTAAACTCGGGTTCGCGCCTGCGTACGCCTCCACTGAGTCTCGGCAGATAGGCGGCTGGAAATACCCAAACGATGCGTGCTACAATAGTGGCCGCACTAACAAGGAAGCCATACCACAGTAGCGTGGTGATTGAATGCTCCTGAATATTTGCCAATACAGTCTTAAGCTGAAGGCCGATCAAAATAAAAATAACACCATTCAAAATGAAGTTCACCGTATCCCAGGTTGAGTAAGCCTGAATCCGTGACTGGTGACTAAAAATTTTTGAAGAACGTTGGCTAAGAAACAACCCGCAGGCAACCACCGCCAACACACCAGATACATGAATTTGCTCAGCAAACAAGTAAGCGATATAGGGCGTGATAAAGGTGAGCGTGGTATCTGTGGTGGGATTATTCGGTGTGATCTTGTGTATCCAAAAAAGCAGCTGCCCCACAATTAGCCCGATAACAATGCCAACCCCAGCGACATAGAAAAAATTGATGCTTGCCAACCAAAAAATAAAGGTGCCTGTGGCTGTGGCAGCAATCGCGTAGCGCATGGCAATAAGCCCTGTTGCATCGTTCACTAAACTTTCTCCCTCCAAAATGGTGATCAATCGTTTTGGCACACCCAAGCCCTTTGTTGCGGCAGTGGCCGCAACGGCATCGGGAGGAGAAATAATCGCACCCAAGACAAAGGATTCTGGCCAGCCAAAGCCGGGTATCAGGTAGTGCGCAACGCAAGCAATGGCTGTAGTGGTGAATAATACACAACCAACAGCAAGTAAGGAGATGGCTCGTCTTGCTTTCTTAAAATCAGTCCATGATGTAGTCCAGGCAGCAGAATAGAGCGCAGGTGGCAAAAAAATTAAGAAGACGACATCCGGGTTTAATTCTACCACCGGCAATTGTGGAATCAGACCGATACCGATTCCGGCTAAGACAAGTAAAACCGGGTAAGGTATTTTTACCCGATCTGTCACCTCTGCCAGTGCCGTTACCACGGCCAAAAGAAGAATGATAACGGTAATGTTTTCTAGCTCCATGAAACCAACTACTAAATTGACACCTACAGTCAAATTAAAAGCTATTTATCGTGTCTGCAAAACGAAACTGTTTTGAGAATACAATAAACCTTTAAAAACCTACGAACCTTTTTTCAAAACACTTGTTTTACCTTTACTTGATGAAAATAGCCATTTCCCGAAAGGAACATTTTAACGCTGCTCACCGACTGTGCAACCCCGCTTGGAGCAACGAGAAAAATGATGCTGTGTTTGGTAAGTGTAATAATCCCAACTATCACGGCCACAACTACGAAATCATTGTAACACTGATTGGTGAAGCGGATCCAGAAACGGGTTATGTGTTTGACATGAAATTGCTGAGTGATTTAATCAACGAAAATGTACTTCAACACTTTGATCATAAAAACCTTAACTTAGATACAGTATACTTCAAGAACTTGAACCCTACAGCTGAAAACATTGCAGTCGTGATTTGGAAGATATTGAGACAAAAAATTGATAACCGATACGAGCTTAAAATAAAACTGTATGAGACAGAAAGAAATTTCGTTGAATATCCAGCCCATTAAATCGTTTGATGATGATTTGGATCACCCCGTGGGATCGCACGATACACCCTTGCGTCCTGACGCTTTTGATCTAACCGATGAGGAAAAGATCAATAAGATAGAGGATCATTTTCGCGAAATAATGACAGTTTTGGGGCTTGATCTTAACGATGACAGCCTAAAAGGGACGCCTCGAAGAGTCGCAAAGATGTACGTGAAAGAAGCCTTTAGTGGGCTAAATCCAGACAATCGACCAACGACCCGGTTATTCGAAAATAAGTATAACTATGACCAGATGCTGGTAGAAAAGGACATTACATTCTTTTCACATTGTGAACATCATTTTGTACCCATCTATGGCAAAATCCATGTGGCTTATTTTTCCTCGGGCAAAGTAATTGGTCTTTCGAAAATCAATCGTTTCGTACAGTATTTTGCGAAACGCCCACAAGTGCAGGAAAGGCTAACTGTACAAATTGGGAAGGAGTTAGAGCGCGTATTGAATACAACTGACGTTGGGGTAGTAGTCGATGCCAATCACATGTGCGTGGCTTCTAGAGGTGTTGGCGATACAAACAGCAAGACCGGAACAGCCTATTTTTCAGGAAAATTCAAGGACGAAAACGTAAAACGCGAATTCCTCAACTACATTAATGCAAAATAAGATGGCGGCTCCTAGATCTTAGGCAATCGTGGTCTACCAAGGCAAAGGCCTTAGGTCTAAGACGCTGATTTCCACCACCGTTTACTTAAAAGACCAATTATCACTTCTATTGGGTATGAAAACCCACCTATTTTTGTAGATTAGCGACAACATTTAATCTACAAATTATGGTATTCGACTTAGCTATGATCAAGGCTCTCTATGCAGCAATGCCGAGCCGTATTGCCAAAGCCAGAAAAGTTGTTGGCAAACCTCTCACGCTGTCAGAAAAGATATTGTACTCACATCTACATGTAGACCAAAAACTAGAAAATTTTGGGAGAGGCAAGTCATATGTTGACTTTGCTCCTGACCGCGTAGCTATGCAAGATGCAACCGCTCAAATGGCATTGCTTCAGTTTATGTCTGCAGGGCGACCTAAAGTAGCTGTTCCTTCGACTGTTCATTGTGACCACTTGATCACTGCTAAAGTAGGCGCAGCCGATGATTTGAGTTTTGCAACTACCGAAAGCAAAGAGGTGTTTGATTTCCTTTCTTCTGTTTCAAATAAATACGGTCTTGGCTTCTGGAAACCAGGGGCTGGAATTATCCACCAGGTTGTATTAGAAAACTATGCATTCCCTGGAGGCATGATGATTGGAACCGATTCACATACTGTAAATGCCGGTGGTCTTGGAATGGTTGCCATTGGTGTTGGTGGTGCTGATGCCGTAGACCTAATGGCAGGGATGGCGTGGGAACTAAAATTTCCTAAACTAATCGGAGTAAAACTTACTGGCAAACTAAATGGTTGGACATCGGCTAAAGACGTTATCTTAAAAGTAGCCGGCATTCTAACCGTTAAAGGAGGAACAGGCGCTATTGTAGAATACTTTGGCGAAGGAGCGACTTCCATGAGCTGTACCGGTAAGGGAACGATTTGTAACATGGGCGCAGAGATTGGAGCAACGACTTCAACGTTTGGATATGATGCTTCGATGAGTCGTTATTTGGTTGCAACAGGAAGAGCAGAGGTTGCCCGTCTTGCTGATAAAATCAAAAATCATCTGACAGCTGACCCCGAGGTATACCAAAACCCTTCGAAGTATTTTGATCAAGTCATCGAGATCGACCTAAACACATTAGAGCCTCATTTGAACGGTCCTTTTACACCCGACTTAGCAACGCCCATTTCAAAAATGAAAGAAGCTGCCGCAGCAAATGGATGGCCTACGAAGATAGAAGTAGGTTTGATAGGCAGCTGCACGAACTCTTCTTACGAAGACATAAGCCGTTCTGTAAGTTTGGCAAAGCAAGTGACATCCAAAGGATTAAAACTAAAATCACAATTTACGATTACGCCCGGCAGCGAGCAGGTTCGTTTTACTATTGAACGCGATGGTTTCTTGGGTGTATTCGATAAAATTGGTGCTACTGTTTTTGCCAATGCCTGTGGACCCTGCATTGGTATGTGGGCCAGAGTTGGAGCAGAGAAAGCAGAAAAAAATACCATTGTTCATAGCTTCAATAGAAACTTTGCGAAGCGTGCCGATGGCAACCCAAATACGTTTGCCTTTGTGGGAAGCCCGGAGATCGTAACCGCAATGGCTATTGCTGGAGATTTGAATTTCAATCCTTTAACGGATTATCTAACGAATGAGAAAGGGGAAAAAGTAAAACTTGATCCACCGACTGGTGATGAGCTTCCAGCAAAAGGCTTTGACGTAAAAGATCCGGGCTTTCAAGCTCCTGCTAAAGATGGCAGTAGCGTGACTGTAAAAGTTAGCCCCGATTCAGACCGCTTACAATTATTGGCACCCTTTGCACCTTGGGAAAAAACAGACATAAAGGGCTTGCGCTTATTGATCAAAGCGAAAGGAAAATGTACTGCTGATCATATCTCGATGGCAGGTAAATGGCTCAAATACAGAGGACATTTGGATAACATCTCGAATAACCTGCTAATCGGAGCCACTAACTTCTTCAATGAAAAAGTAAATAGCGTAAAAAATGGATTGACTGGCGAGCACGATGAAGTGCCTAAGGTGCAACGTTCTTACAAAGCAAAGGGAATTGGAAGTATTGTAGTGGGTGACGAAAACTATGGCGAGGGTTCCTCTCGCGAACATGCGGCTATGGAACCTCGCTTCCTTGGAGTAAGAGCAATTCTTGTGAAATCGTTTGCTCGTATCCACGAAACAAACTTGAAAAAACAAGGAATGTTAGCGCTGACGTTTGCGAACAAAGAAGACTACAATAAGATTTTGGAAGACGATCGCATTGATATCGTTGGGCTAACGACTTTCGCTCCGGAAAAGCCACTGACCCTAGTGTTAAATCACATTGATGGTAAAAAAGAAACGATCACTGTTAATCATACTTACAATGCCAGTCAAATCGAGTGGTTTAAATCTGGCTCTGCTTTGAATAAGATGGGCACTGATGATGCAAAAAAGAAATCAGCAGCCAAGAAAAAGCCAACAGCAAAGGCTGTTGTAAAAAAAGTGGTAAAGAAAGCTGCACCTAAAAAGAAAGTAGTCGCCAAGAAAGTAGTGAAGAAGGCAACTAAGAAAACCGTTAAGAAAGCTGTTAAGGTGGTGAAATCAGCTAAAAAAGCAATTAAAAAAGTTGCGAAGAAAGCTGCAAAAAAGAAAGTAGCGGCTAAGAAGAAAAAATAAAAAGGCTACCAAAATAAAAAAGCTCTGATTAAATAGTCAGAGCTTTTTTATTAAAGATCACCCATTACTTGTTAGTATCGAGACGCCAATGGGTCAGGGTTTCATCGCGGTGCGTTTCAATAAAACTGTTCTTAATCAATACTCGGTGAGAGGCGCTGTGTAAAACAGGAGCATCAGCCACAATTGACTTGAGCGCGGGGCAACCTATGGCCCAAGCTATCAGTGCCGTCAATGCTTCAGTGGCATATCCTTTTCCGTGATAGCGCATATCAAGGCCATAGCCCACCATCGTTTTTCCCTGTTCATCTGGGAAACCAGCAAACCCAATACCACCAATTGCCACTCGTTCCTTTTTTAAAATGATTTCCCAATTTGTGTACCATTCATATTGGTCTGGGTGCTTCAAAGTGTGACTGATCCAAAACTCAAGTGCTTCTGCTACATCACCGATTGTAGCCGGGTCATGTTGGCGAGCTTGGTATAAAACACCCAAATTGTCATACAAAGCGGGCGGATCATTTTTATATAGTAATAATTGGGCGTGCGTTAAAGGCACAATTTTAAGTCGTGTCGTTTCTAACATTTGAAATTAATTAGTGTAAAATAAAAAAATAGACCCTATCTACCAATAGGTGAAGTGAAACCAAAGCCCCTTTTAGAGGCAATGGGCTGCTACACTATACCAGGCAGCAAAAAATAAGGGATGTCTTTTTTCAGAGGCGGTTAATGCTCCGTAAAGATGAATAAAAAAACGATTTACTAAAAACGGATATCAATTCTTCAAATCCACTTTTGTGTTCGGTGGTGTTTGCTTGGGTCCTTTTACATAACGTTCTAACCAAGTGTCCATTTCCCAGAACATGTGCATCACAGATTCTTTGCCGCGGTAGCCATGGCTTTCGTAGGGAAGCAATACAAAACGAGCTGTTCCACCATGTCCTTTGATCGCATTGTACATGCGTTCGCTTTGAATGGGGAATGTACCCGTGTTATTATCCGCTTCGCCATGTATCATCAAAATCGGTTCTTTGATTTTATCTGCATAGGAGAAAGGTGACATCTCGTAATACACTTGTGGAGCTTGCCAGTAGGTGCGTTCTTCTGCTTGAAACCCAAAAGGTGTAAGTGTGCGATTGTAAGCACCACTTCGGGCGATGCCCGCTCTGAATAAATCTGAATGGGCCAGCAAATTGCCTGTCATAAATGCTCCATAACTATGACCTCCGGCTGCCACACGGGTAGGATCAACAACACCCAGCGAAGCGCCATAATCGATAGCTGCTTTAGCACTTGACACTAATTGTTGAATGTAGGTATCGTTGGGTTCCCTCTCTCCTTCTCCAACTATCGGAATCGATGCATTGTCTAAGATCGCATAGCCTCGTAGCACCCAATAGATGGGGCTGCCCCAACTCAATCGAGTAAACGTATGAGGCGATCCTTTCACCTGCCCTGCGTTGCTCTTCGATTTAAATTCCTCTGGATAAGCCCAAAAGAAAGTAGGAAGCGGCCCATCTTCTTTTTTATAATCAGGAGGCAAATAAAGATCGGCTGTAAGTTCTACACCATCGGCACGTCTATATCTCAACACTTGCTTTTTAACATCCTTCAGCTGCGGATACGGATGTGGAAATGCAGTGAGTGGTTGAACGCTTTTAGAACCGATGGTTCGCACATAGTAGTTAGGGTTTTCAGTTTGCGATTCGCGCGATGTAACAAAAGTTCCTTTCTTAACATCCAGCATAGCGACCACCGTTTCATAGTAGGGAGCCTCGCTGCGCCACTGTCTGCTTACTTTTCCTGTGGATAAATCAATTTTATCCAAGAATGGCCGATCACCTTCCGGTGAAGCTCCATTACCATCGAGGTAAGCAGTATTGTTATTGATCAACATGACCGGTCTGCCAAATGAGTTGGTCGTGGTAACCACATCGCCCGGATCGGCATACGCATCTTCCGATGAAAAGTCAAAGACGGTTTTCCTTGGTGATACGTTAGTCGGGTCAATTTGATATACTCGCTGCTTCCGATCCGACCACCAGCTTTCATACACCCAAGCCACTTTTTCATTTCCCCAAACGATGCCGCCATATCGCAGTGGCAAACTCACCGTTTCCGAAGGCGTGGTCGTAAAAGGTGCTGACCATTGAAAAAGTTTGTCGCGCACGTCTGCTTTTACTTTTGGGTCTCCCCCATCTTGAGCCTCAACCCAATAAATTGTTGAAGACACATCATTCCTCCAGCCATGACTGCGTGGCCCTTTTATCGATGAACTAAAACCGAGCGGAACATTATCAGCCAGCGGAATGGAAGCAACATGTTTGACCAAAATGCCACCAGTCGTTAAAACATCCACTGATTGTGAGAACAAACTGGCGGGAACCAGGTAAGAATAAGGGCGCTGTATCTCCCTGGTAAGGATATAACGAGCATCGGGCGATGGCGATTGACTCAAATAGATACCGGGCTTTCCCACTAAAGATTCGCCCCCATCTATGTTAACAAGGATCAGCTGAGAGGTGCAATAATGGTCGAAGAGCGATTCATCGTATGGGTTTTTCAGCAAATCCTGATAGGTGCGGTTGGGCGCTTTCCTTCCGAGATTCTCTTCTACCACGGGGCCAACAGGAACTCTTGATTTAGGTGGCATCACTTTTCCATCATTGGCTGCCGCCAGGTACATGATAGCCGAAGAACTAGAAAGCCACGCAAATGGATTTCCAATCGTGTTGTTTACTTTCTTAGAAGAAATCTTCCGCGCACTTAAAGTGGAGAAGTCGACCAGCCAAAGTTCAAGACGATCAGGAAAAGTCTGCAAAAATGCTGCCTTCTTACTATCGGGAGAAAATTGGAAGTTACTCATCTGCAAGGGAGAAGGTAAATTTGCAATGGACGACAACGATGTCTCTTTCATCGTTTTGATCTTGACACCGATGAAAAAATTATTACGGCTTTGTCCAAAGTTATCAGGATTGATACGTAGACCTGCAATACGCAACTCGGGACGCGAGAGTTCTTCAATAGTAGGATAGTCTGACCTATCTAAAAAAACCATCCATGCTTTATCAGGCGAGAAAAGAACTGCCGGGGTTGATGGAGCCTCTACTAAGTCAGCTATAGCTTGTGGTGGTCGTTGATAGGTTGCGGCATCCTGTGCTGCTAGGCTTGCACAGCAAAACAAGAGAAAAATGAACATTACGTTTTTCATATGATTGGAATAGAAGGTAGTTGAACGATGAGCTAGAAATATACACAAAACTTGCATAAAGCGGACTGGTTTTACGCTAGCGGTAGCTTCTTGCTATGGATGATAAACTTCGCTCATCACCGTTCTAAATTCATTCAACATCATAGCAGTTGCCCCCCACACCACTTCGCCTTCAATTTCAAAATGTGGGGCCAGCATGGGGTATATCTTTGCCGCAACTATTTCTTTCGTCAGTACAGCATCATCTCGTAATAGCTGCTCTACATCTCCTTCAATGATTTTGTCAACTTCTGAAAGTTGTGGAGTAAAATGCGGTTTCCGTTCAGCGAAAGCGACCACCGGGGTGACTAAAAAATTACTAGGAATCACAAAAAATGGACTGAGCTTGCCGAGCACCCTTACCAGATCGGCAGATACGCCTATTTCCTCTTCTGCCTCTCTCAAAGCGGTTTCCAAATAGCTCTCGTCAGGCTCAGATTTACCGCCTGGGAAACTCACCTGTGCGCTGTGGGCGCCTACATATTCTTGCCTTTTAGTGAGAGGAAATTTAAGTCGTTCCCCTTCGGGATAAAGCAAAATCAACACACTTCCTGGCCTTGGTGGAACCTTGTGTTCGAATTTAGGTTTGACTAACCCCGTTGGAGTCGCTCGTAGTGGTTCATGCGCCTTATCTCCCGGCAAAGGTTGTGTGAGCCTGATCTCTAATCGCTGTATGATCTCGTGCCAACTCACTTGCAAGCCTTAACCAAATCGGTAGTCATCATCTTATCGCCAAGCTCTTCCGACTTCTTAAACGCAGTACAGGCGAGGGCTGTTTTTCCATCCTTTAGATAAGCCATCCCCAAATAGAAATAGATCTTGTCCACAAAATTATCCATGTCTAGCGATTGTTTCAACAAACGCTCTGCTGATGGATAGTCGCCCTTCATCAAATAAAACACACCTTTGTTTCGATACGCCCAGGCATTAGAGGGATCCGCAGAAATACTCTCATTAATGTCGGCTTCTGCTTTTTCCATCTCCTTTAAACTGAGAAAAACAAAACCCCTATTGTTGAGAAAATAGGATTGCTTGGGGTCTAACTCGATGGCTTTGTTGACCATTCTCAATGCTTCTTGATAGTTGCTTTTTTCCGTTTCGATGAGTGAAAGCGTATTATAAATGCTTGGCTCGTCTTTCCTAATTTCAGCCAATTTCACCAACTCCAATTTTGCTAAATCAAAGTCCTTTCGATAATAATGCACAATAGCGTGATTCACTTTATAGTCCATATTGGTTGGGTCTATTTGGATTGATTTAGCAAATGCGTCAAGCGCGTTATCGAACTTACGCATTTTTGTAAATACTAACCCTTTGGTAAAATAGACCAAAGCAGTATCCGGTTTTATAGCTGCAACTCTATCTAAGTCTTGGATAGCTTTGTAATACTCTTTCAATTCGTAGGCAGTATTGGCACGATTCAATAGGGCATTTAGAAAACCTGGCTGGCACTCGATCGCTTTGCTGTACTTCTCCATCGCCAATTCAAATCTGCCTTGTTCGAAATAGACTGTTCCTAGGTTGTTCCAAGCATCGGCATAGCAGGGCTCTACCCGTATCGCCTCGCCAAAATAATAGGCAGCCTGATCGAAACTGCGCTGTTTAGTAGCCAGATTGCCTTTCAATAAGAACTGTTGCAATCGAGCTTCCTTGTTATCTGAACAAGAGAAAGCAAAAAACAAGCATAGTGATGAGATCAGGCGCGTCATAACAAACAAAAATACTATAACGTTAACAGGTTTGCCTAACAGTTGTTTCATCCTGTCTAACTGAAATGACTATAACTTTTTACTCAACATCTTTGAATAATTGACAGGAATCTCTTTATTTGCTCCACAATAACATATGAACAACACTCAAAACATCCATCACCACCATCTTGCTGCGGGCATGTTGGTTGGCTTTATGTTTTGATTTTACAATAAAAAATTAAAAAAGGCTTACCAACATCGGTAAGCCTTTTTTTGTTTAAAGGCAATCAAAGAAACGCATAACTACAGAACGCAAAAATAAATGAGTACAACACTTCGAATCGCTATTCAAAAGTCAGGTCGCTTGCAGGAAGACTCACTAAAGCTTTTGAAAGAAAGTGGACTTCAATTTAGCAACGGCAAAGACCAGCTAAAAACCCAGGTAAGAAATCTTCCTATCGAACTGCTCTTTCTTCGGGACGATGACATTCCACAATATGTCGAAGACAAAGTTGCAGATGCCGGCATCGTGGGTGAGAATGTTTTTATTGAGAAACAAAAGAAGAACGAACTGGTCAGACGCCTGGATTTTGCCAAGTGCCGATTATCTATTGCGATTCCGAGATCTGAAATCTTCACAGGCATCTCCTATTTAGAAGGAAAAAATATCGCAACGTCTTTCCCTGTTATTGTCCAACAGTATTTAGCTAAAAATAAAATCAAGGCTGGCATTCACGAGATCAGCGGCTCAGTAGAAATTGCCCCTGGCATCGGGCTAGCCGATGCTATTTGCGACATTGTAAGCACAGGTAGTACATTGTTAAGCAATGGCTTGAAAGAGGTGGACATTGTCATGCAAAGCGAAGCTATCTTGATTGCCACCCCTGAATTAGAAGCTACTAAAAGAGAGATCCTCGATAAGCTCCTATTTAGAATGCAGGCTGTTCAGTCAGCTAAAAACAATAAGTACATATTATTGAATTGCCCCAATGAAGCCATTGAGAAAATTACGAGCGTTATTCCAGGAATGAAAAGTCCGACCATCATGCCGCTGAGCAGAGTAGGTTGGTCAAGTTTACATTCTGTGGTGGATGAAAATGATTTTTGGGAAAAAATTGACTTACTAAAATCATTTGGTGCTGAGGGGATTTTGGTGATTCCTATCGAGAAGATGATTGCGTAGGATTGAAGAGTTGAAAGGTGAAAGGTGAAAGGGAAAAATTGAAAGTTAAAAGACTAAAAGTCGGGAGTTGAAGGCTAGAAACAAGAGTTAGGATGTTGAATAAAATAAGATGAGACTAGAGATTAATCCGCCAAGAAACAAATGGGCAGAACTGTGTCAACGGCCACAGATGGAATTGGAATATTTAGACAGCAGTGTTAAAAATATATTGGCACGCGTAAAGAAATCTGGTGACGAAGCATTGAAAGAACTAACCAAACAGTTTGATCAAGTCCACCTCAACGAAATTCAGGTGACGGATGAAGAAGTAAAAAAAGCAATTGGAGAGGTGCCAGAAAGTTTGAAGAATGCTATTCTATCAGCAGCCAGCAACATTACCAAATTTCACGCAGCGCAAAGGAAAGATGACCTAAAGGTAGAGACACAGCCGGGTGTTACTTGCTGGAGAAAAGGTGTCGCCATTCAAAAAGTGGGGATATATATTCCAGGAGGATCAGCACCACTTTTTTCAACTGTGTTGATGTTGGCCATCCCGGCAAAACTGGCAGGATGTGAGGATGTGATTCTTTGTACACCTCCTGATAAAGATGGAAAGATCAATTCAGCGATTCTTTTTGCCGCATCCATAACCGGAGTAAAAAAAATATTCAAAGTAGGTGGAGCACAAGCTATCGCAGCGATGGCCTATGGAACTGCAACGATACCAGCCGTGAACAAGATTTTTGGTCCCGGGAATCAATTTGTGACGAAAGCAAAACAATTAATTAACCAGGAGGGCACCGCTATAGATATGCCCGCAGGTCCCTCTGAAGTATTAGTCATTGCGGATGAATCCGCCAACCCATCTTTTATTGCTGCTGACTTGCTATCACAAGCCGAACATGGTGCCGATAGCCAGGTTGTATTAGTTACTTTGAATGAGGCTATTGTAGAAGCCACACAAAATGAACTCGCGAAGCAGCTCACCAAATTACCCCGAGTGGAGGTAGCGCAACAAGCGCTTAAGAATAGTTTGGCAATTGTATTTAACTCATCGGATGCGCTTGTAGGCTATGTCAATCAATATGCGCCCGAGCATTTAATTATTAATACAACAGATTGCGATTCAATAGCTGAAAAAATTGTAAATGCCGGCTCTATTTTTCTCGGACCCTACTCCCCCGAATCTGTCGGTGACTATGCCTCGGGAACGAACCATACGCTACCAACTAATGGGTATGCCAAAGCATACAGCGGTGTTTCTTTAGACAGTTTTATGAAATACATCACTATTCAGAAACTGACGAAGGAAGGATTGGACGCGCTAGGTCCGGTAGTGGAAGAGATGGCAGAGGCCGAGCAATTAAAAGCACATGCCGAGGCGGTTAGGGTGAGAAGACTGTACTATTGAATGATAATTTGTGAATGGCAAACTTTTGAATTGAGTACAATGAAATTTGATCTAGATAGTTTGATTAGGGCCAATGTAAGGCAGTTGAAACCTTATTCATCAGCACGAGATGATTTTAAAGGTGACGCTTCCGTATTTCTTGATGCGAACGAAAATCCATTTCCTACTGAGTACAATCGATATCCTGATCCTCACCAAAAAAAACTCAAACAGAAAATTGCCTCGATTAAAAATATCAATCAGGAACAAATCTTTCTGGGGAATGGCAGTGATGAACCTATCGATCTTTTAATTCGGGCCTTCTGTGAACCGGGTCGGGACAATGTGTTGATACCACAACCTACCTACGGAATGTACACGGTGAGCGCAGAGGTAAACGCGGTGGCCATCAAAACTATCCCTCTGACGCCCGAATTTGACATTGATCTAGAATTAACCAAAAACACTTGGGACGCCAATACAAAGCTTCTGTTTCTTTGCAGTCCCAATAACCCCTCGGGCAATCTACTGGACTTTGATAAGGTCCAAATAATCCTGAAAGAATTTCATGGAATTGTAATTGTTGATGAAGCCTACATTGATTTCACTAACTATGACGGCTTTGTTCCCATTCTAAACAGTTTTCCTAACTTGGTTATTCTTCAAACCTTATCAAAGGCGTGGGGGCTTGCAAGATTGCGCTTGGGCATGTGTTTTGCCAGCATAGAAATTATAGCCGTGTTGAATAAAATAAAACCTCCCTACAACATCAACGGCATCACTCAGCAAATTGTGTTAAAGAGTCTTGAGGAAATTGAACAAAAGAACAAATGGGTAGCGGAAATTATTGATGCCAGAGAGTTCGTTGAAAATGAACTTGTGAAAATTCCAGCCGTGCAAACTGTATATCCTTCACAAGCCAATTTTATACTGATTAAAATTGCAAACTCTAAGAGCGTATATCAGTCACTTACTACCAAAGGAATTGTGGTGCGTGATCGTTCCAATGTACTTTTATGCGATGATTGCCTGCGGATAACCATCGGCACCCCAGAAGAAAACAAAATGCTGATTTTAGAATTGTCGAACTTATGAAATGGCAATTGAGAAACTCTACACCCAACAGTATGATAATCTAAGCCATTCCATGTGACAAACAAAAAAAATTATTAACACATGAAAAAAGTCTTGTTCATCGATCGTGACGGAGTGTTGATTTATGAGTCACCCACCGATCCACAAATTGACAGCTTGGAGAAGTTAGAATTCATTCCAGGTATGTTTACCTGGCTTAGCAAGATCGCAACCGAAACCGATTATGACTTAGTAATGGTGACCAATCAGGATGGAATGGGAACCCCCATTTTTCCAGAAGAAACATTTTGGCCGGTGCAAAATAAATTGATTAAAGCATTGGCCGGGGAAGGGATTCATTTCTCAAACATTCACATTGATCGATCGATGCCGGATGAAAAAAAGTCAACCCGTAAGCCGGGTATCGGAATGCTCTCTAGCTATTTTACTGTTGATTACGATTTAACTAATTCGTTGGTAATTGGTGATCGAATCACCGACATACAACTAGCAAAAAATCTGGGTTGTAAGGGGATCTTACTAAGGCAACCAGAACTAGGTGAGTTGAACATACCATCAGAACTTGCTCAAACATGCATTTTGAAAACCAATAGTTGGAGCGAAATCTACAAAAGTGTTCTCCCTAAACGTATTGCCTCGGTGCATCGCAAAACGAAAGAGACAGACATCAAAGTAACAATCAATCTTGACGGGACGGGCAAATCAGCCATCAATACTGGACTAGGATTTTATGATCATATGCTTGAGCAAGTTTCAAGACATGGATTGATCGATTTGGACATTGAAGTAAAGGGAGATTTACATATTGACGAGCATCACACTATAGAAGATACAGCTTTGGCTTTGGGCGAAACCTTTTTGAAAGCGTTGGGGGACAAAAGAGGTATTGAGCGCTACGGCTTTTGCTTACCTATGGATGATTGCTTGGCACAAGCAGCCATTGACTTTGGTGGAAGGCCATGGTTAGTATGGGAGGCAGAATTTAAACGTGAGAAAATTGGTGAGATGCCGACCGAAATGTTCCTACATTTCTTTAAATCTTTTTCAGATGCATCTAAATGCAATTTGAACATCAAAGCAGAAGGAACCAATGAACACCATAAAATTGAAGCCATCTTTAAAAGCTTTGCGAAGGCCATTAAGATGTCAGTACGAAAAGATCCGTTCAACAACGAACTGCCAAGTACTAAGGGAACGTTATGAAAGTCGCTGTGATCAAATACAATGCGGGTAACATCCGATCCGTGGCTTTCGCTCTAGAGCGCTTAGCCATTAATTTTTCGATAACTGACAATCCCGAGGAGATCAGGTCTTCTGATAAAGTCATTTTTCCGGGGGTGGGTGAAGCGAGCAGCACGATGAAGTATCTTATGGACACCCGACTAGATGATGTTATTCGCAGCCTTACACAACCCGTACTTGGCATTTGTCTCGGTATGCAATTGATGTGTAAGCATTCAGATGAAAACAATACACCCTGTCTTGGGATTTTTGATGAAACGGTTACTCTTTTTCAGCCCACTCACAACGAAAAAGTTCCGCACATGGGCTGGAATTCACTAAACCTCACAAAAGGTTGGCTTCCGGCAGATGTTGATGACCAATTTGTTTATTTTGTGCACAGTTATTTCGTGCCAGTCAATCAATACACTTCAGCCATCACCAATTATATCCAACCCTTTAGCTCGGCAATGCGAAAAAATAATTTCTTTGCAGTACAATTTCATCCTGAAAAATCAGCCAAAGTGGGAGAAAAAATATTAACGAATTTCCTAAGCTACGGGTAGTTAGCATTCAAAACAAGTTTCATGAGAATTATTCCCGCTATCGATATTATAAACGGCAAGTGTGTTCGGTTGTCGCAAGGTGACTATGGTAAAATGAAAGTCTACCGAGAAGATCCTGTCGAAGTCGCGAAAGAATTTGAAGATGCTGATCTGGAATATCTTCACTTAGTAGATTTGGATGGTGCTAAAAAAGGTGAAGTTGTCAATTGGAAGGTAATCCGAGACATACAGGAAGACACGGCTCTCAATGTTGATTTTGGTGGCGGGGTTAAAACAGAAGAGGAAGTACAATCACTTTTGGATCTTGGAATAAGTCAGATTAATATCGGAAGCCTGGCCGTAAAGGAACCGGAGAAATTTATTGCTTGGCTAAAAAAGTATGGCGCGGAGAATTTTATATTGAGTGCCGATGTGAAGGGCGAGCACGTTTCTATAAACGGTTGGCTGGAATCAACTGATTTTAGGCTATTTGATTTAGTCAGCAAATTTGAGGTGCATGGTCTGGAGTATCTTTGTGTGACCGACATCGCTACAGATGGTATGCTTACCGGTCCAAATTTTGGACTGTATAAAAAGCTGAAGAAACAATTTCCAAATATTAAAATCATTGCCAGCGGTGGGGTAAGCTCCATTAATGATTTAAAGGAGCTGAAATACATCAATGTGTATGGGGCCATTGTCGGCAAGGCAATCTATGAGGGGAAAATCAAGCTCGAAGAACTAAAGGAAATTCAGTAGAGTACCTTAGATATCCAAAACTGTGCTAACCAAACGAATTATACCTTGCCTGGATATCAAAAACGGCCGCACCGTAAAGGGGGTTAATTTTATTAATATCAGAGATGCAGGAGATCCGGTCGAACTGGGAGCAACCTATGCCGAACAAGGTGCCGATGAACTAGTCTTCCTCGATATCTCTGCCACCAATGAAAAGAGAAAAACATTGGCTCAATTAGTTAAAGAAATTGCAGCACATGTAAATATCCCCTTTACAGTTGGCGGTGGAATTACCTCAATCGCAGATGTGGAGCCACTTTTAGAAGCGGGCGCTGATAAAGTGAGTATCAACTCTGCAGCAGTGAAAAATCCTTCTCTTATTGATGAATTAGCAAGAGCTTTTGGTTCTCAGTTTGTTGTGCTGGCAGTTGACGCCAGGAAGATGGGTAATCAATGGACTGTACATACTCATGGAGGTTCTCAACCCACCGAAAAAAAATTGTTTTCCTGGGCAAAGGAAGGGCAAGATCGTGGCTCAGGCGAACTACTTTTTACCAGCATGGATCATGATGGAACGAAGGCCGGATTCGCGCTTGATCCGCTCAGTAAACTTAATGAGCTGTTGAAGATACCTGTCATCGCATCTGGCGGTGCCGGAAGGAAGGAAGATTTTTTAGAGGCGTTTGTGATTGGAAAAGCCGATGCCGCGCTGGCCGCAACGCTCTTTCATTTTGGTGAAATTAAAATTCCAGATTTAAAAAACTATTTAAAAAATAACGGGGTGCCCTCGCGCATTTGACACTATGATCGATGTATCCAAATTAGATTTCAAGAAGACAAACGGGTTGATTCCCTGTGTTGTTCAAGATTCAACCACGTTAAAAGTGATCATGCTTGGCTACATGAATGAAGAGGCTTTGCGGAAAACGCTTGCGGAAAAAAAACTTACTTTCTTCAGTCGCACCAAACAACGCCTATGGACCAAAGGCGAAACATCAGGTAATTATCTTTTCTTACATGAGGTTGCCATTGATTGTGACCAAGACACGCTATTATTTAAAGTAACTCCCAAGGGGCCTTCCTGTCATACGGGGGCTGATACCTGCTTCAATGAAAAGAATGAATCAATGGGAATAGAATTTCTTGAGGCCATTATTCAGGAACGGAAAAAGAGCCCGAAAGAGAATTCATACACAAACCAACTGCTTAGTTCAGGGATCAATAAAGTAGCACAAAAAGTGGGTGAAGAAGCTGTAGAGTTGGTGATTGAGGCCAAGGATAGTAATAAAGAACTATTCCTAGGTGAAGCGGCCGACCTGATGTATCACTACTTGGTTCTGTTAACAGCAAAAGACACCTTACTTCAAGACGTTGTGAAAGTGCTTCGACAGCGCCATCAAAAATGAGAAAGCAGGAAGATACAGTCCCTGCCAATTGTCTTACCGGTTACATTTTTAATCAGAAGATATCCGGTCATTTGCCTTAAACGATTTGGTTATGAATGAAAGAGAAAAAAAAATTAATGGCTATCCTTTCATTACCTACGAGCGAGAAGTTTACTCTACTGAAAAAATGATTGCGTTGAGCGAGGAGTTCTATCGTTGGATGAACGAACGAAGAACCGTCAGAGATTTTTCTGATAAAGCAATTCCTAAAGAAGTCATTGAAAACATTCTTCTAGCCGCCTCAACGGCTCCTTCAGGTGCCCACAAGCAGCCATGGACTTTTTGTGTAGTTTCTAATCCTGAAATTAAAAGCAAGATTAGAATTGAAGCTGAGAAAGAAGAACAAGAAAGCTATTCAGGGAGAATGAGTGATGAATGGCTCGATGACTTGCGCCCGCTGCAAACCGATTGGCAGAAACCATTTTTGGAAATTGCTCCCTACTTAATTATTGTTTTCAAAAAAGCGTACGATAGTTCTCGCGATGGCAAAAAGAAAAACAACTATTATGTAAACGAATCGGTTGGAATAGCTTGCGGCTTTTTACTAGCCGCCATTCATAAAGCAGGATTAGTGGCGCTAACGCATACCCCTAGCCCAATGAATTTTCTCTCTAAAATTTTGAGTAGACCAGAAAATGAAAGGCCATTTTTATTGATACCGGTTGGTTATCCAACAGAAGAAACCTTTGTACCAAAATTACATCGAAAATCACTCGAAGAAATTTCCGATTGGTACGCGTAGTTAGTTGCTTGACAAAAAACTAAGCCTTTTTCTTTTTAAAGAAACGTCCTTTCTTCTCCGGAGCATTTTCAGCTAGTGTAACGCACTCTTCCAGCGTCAATTCAGCAGGTTCTTTTCCTTTCGGTATTTTTACGTTTTTCTTTCCTGCCTTGATGTAAGGACCAAATCGCCCGTTTAGAATTTGAATATCAGGATTTGTGTCAAATAACTTTATGGTACGGTTGGCATCTGTCACTCTCTTTGCTTCGATCAACTCGATGGCACGTTCAGGAGAAATGGTATAAGGATCTTCTCCTTTTGGTATCGATACAAATTTCTTGTCGTGCAATACATACGGCCCAAAGCGCCCGATGTTGGCAACTACCGGCTTCTCTTCAAAATCACCCAGGCTGCGGGGCATCTTGATTAATTCCAATGCATCGGCAAGTGTTACATTCTCGATAAACTGTCCAGGACGTAGGCTGGCAAACTTTGGTTTTTCTCCTCCGTCATCATCAGGGTTCTCTCCCACTTGAATGTAAGCGCCAAATTTTCCAAGTTTGACATAAACGTTCTTGCCGCTCTTTGGATCAACACCCAATTCTTTACTTCTATTCTGAACGGATGAACGTTCTACTAGCTCTGTCTTTGAAACTGTTTTATGAAAAGGAGTATAAAACTGCTTAATCATTTTTTGCCACTTCAAGTTACCGTTGGCAATCTCATCAAACTCTTGTTCGATCTGAGCAGTGAATGAGTAATTGGTGATATCCGGAAAGTGTTCGACCAAAAAGTCGTTTACAATCATTGCAATATTGGTGGGAAAAAGCTTATTGCTTTCCGCCCCGGTTATTTCGGTTTCCGTTTTAGAGGCAATCTTCCCGGAAGCCAACTGAAGTGTTCTGTATGTCCTTTCAACTCCATCTCTAGCTTCCTTTACTACATATCCTCGTTTTTGAACGGTGGAGATCGTAGGGGCGTAGGTAGAAGGGCGCCCGATGCCAAGTTCATCCAACTGTTTTACTAAACTAGGTTCCGTGTAGCGAGCCGGATGACGGGTGAACGTTTGCGTGGCATTTAGCTCCTTTAAATCAAGTGATTGCCCTACCTTTAGTGGTGGCAACACTTTACTACTTTCTTCGTCTTCTTCCTGATCATCATCCTTTGATTCCATGTATACTTTAAGGAATCCTTCGAATTTGACTACTTCACCAGACGCGGTAAGCTTTTTGTCGCTTGTAGAAATTTGTATGGAAGCTGTAGTTCGCTCCAATTCAGCATCTGCCATTTGGGACGCGATTGCTCTTTTCCAAATCAATTCATACAGCCTTTTCGCGTTCCGATCCATCCCTGGATCTAATAAAGCAAAGTCAGTTGGACGAATGGCTTCGTGAGCCTCCTGCGCGTTGTCCGATTTGCTTTTATATTTTCTTAAATGAATAAACTCTTTGCCATACGCACTCTTAATCTGCTTGGTCGCACCTTCGACAGCTTCATTAGACAAATTAACCGAGTCAGTTCTCATATAGGAAATGTTTCCCGACTCATACAACTTCTGGGCTACCAGCATCGTCTGGGCTACCGAAAATCCCAATTTTCTACCTGCTTCCTGTTGCATCGTAGAGGTGGTGAATGGAGGAGCCGGTGATTTCTTTGCTGGCTTTTTTTGCAAATCTCCAATGGAGAATTTTGCGCCCTTGCAGGTTTCTAAGAACTCAAGCGCCTTCTTCTCATCAGTGAATTTTTCAGAAAGCTCCGCAATCAATTGTTTTCCTTTTCCTAAATCAAAAATAGCATTGATACGAAACGAAGACTTGGACTCAAACTTTTCAATATCGCGTTCTCGTTCAACGACCAAGCGGACAGCCACTGATTGAACACGACCTGCTGATAATCCTGTTCTGATTTTTTTCCACAGAATAGGAGAAAGTTCAAAACCAACCAAACGATCCAGCACTCTGCGCGCTTGCTGAGCATTGACTAAGTTGATATCAATCCCACGTGGCGTTTTGATGGCGTTCAGGATCGCGTTCTTAGTTATCTCTGTAAAGACAATGCGCCTTGTTTTTTTGTCACTCAGGTCTAATACTTCTTTTAAGTGCCAGGAAATCGCTTCTCCTTCTCGGTCCTCATCAGTCGCCAGGTAAACAACATCTGCTGCTTTAGCTAATCCCTTTAAGTTCTTGATAATGTCCTTCTTATCGACAGACACCTCATATGTTGGTTCAAAATTGTTTTTGACGTCAATCGCTCCATTTCCCTTTTGCAAGTCCCGAATATGGCCCATACTTGAGGCCACTTTATAATCTTTGCCTAAAAAGCTTTCTATCTTTTTTATTTTAGAAGGAGACTCAACAATAACCAGATTCTTCGACATTCCTTTTATTCTTTAAGAGCCGCAAATATCAGTAAAATTTCATAACCACAAGTTTAAGCAATACGTAGCGCGGTAAATGATCACTTCAAAATTCATAAAAACGGAACTAAGTTTGACGCTCATCCTCCTGATTAACATTATCTTGCACGAAACTAAAGAAGTCAAAATAAGCGAGCTCTAGTTTTCTCGACAGATCGCACTTCTGCAAACATGACACGCACTATTTACCTCATTCGCCATGCGGAGGCAGCTTACAAAGGACCAAGGCAGACCGATCTGCAAAGAGAATTGACACCAACGGGGAAACGAGATGCACAAATGGCTGGTATTTATCTAAAAAATAAAAACGTGATCTTTGATTTGGTGCTTTGCAGCTCAGCCATCCGCACCCAGACAACCGCACAACTAATAACTATAAACATGTCTGATCTATCCACTGAATTAATCATAGAGCCATCGATATATCATGCCACAGATAATGACCTCTTTGCTATTTTACGCAAGGTTCCCCTCAGCAAAAAAAGCGTTGCTCTAGTTGGTCATAATCCAACCATCAGCTGGCTTGCCAGTGTTCTTACAAAATCGAAAATTGAAACTTTCTCTCCTTGCACAATTGCAGCCTTTCAATTTGGCATCAAAAAATGGACTGACTTGAGACCTCAGGCAGGGCTCCTTGACTTTATTCATTCCCCTTCCATTTTTTGATTCGCTACATTTTCTTTTACTTTAGGGTTTAAATCTCATATGGAGCTTACTCCTGCTGCCTTCTACCTACAAAACATCGACCAACAAAGAATTTTGGTCACCGGAAATAAAAGGGCTCGATTAGCAAAGTTTATCACGGACATTCTCAGTTCAAACCATCGCCTATTCAATCATTTCGTGGATGGTCAACAAACTCCGATGGAAGCTGCCCCGATTACGATTATTGAATCATCTGTATCCAAGGAAACACTTTCCTTTAAGCATCATGTAGTACTCGTTTCTCCCGATGAGACTGAACTCGGCCCATTGGCAGAGCTACTTGACGCGACATCAAAAAGTGGAATAATTATATATCCCGAAACAGTTGCAGCCGTCAAATCACTGGCGACCAAACAAAGAGTAGATGTGCAAACGATTCCTTACAAAATGATTTCCCACGAAAAAAAGGATGGTAAGGTATATTTAGTCAGCAGTACAAATGAAAAATTCCCTATTAAACTAAGCGCACCAGAGGACCTCGTTTTATTGGCTGCTGCTAAAGAGCTAGTTCGGAAAATCGGAGTATCCTCTAGCCAATTTTATAAAACTGCTTCTACACTCGAATAGAAAATATATCCCCATAAGTTGGATAGCAACCAGTCATCTACGATTCTCATAGACAACAGAAAATGAAATTAAATTTAAAAATACCTCTTTGTTTTTTTGATCTCGAGACGACCGGAATAAACGTTTCGCAAGACCGAATCATTGAAATCGCGATGATCAAGCTGATGCCCAATGGAGAGACCATTCGCAAAAGCAATTTAATTAATCCAACGATACCCATTAGTGCCGAATCCACCGCTATTCATGGTATTTCCAATCAAGATGTAGCCGACAAACCGACTTTTAAAGAAGTGGCAAAAGAATATATTAAGTTTCTTGAGGGTGCCGACCTGGCTGGGTTTAATATCTTGAAATTTGATATGCCCATGCTGGTGGAGGAATTCTTGAGAGCTGAATTGGACTTCGACTATAGCCGTAAGAAAATCATTGATGCGCAGCGAATTTTTCATATGATGGAAAAAAGAACACTCGCTGCAGCTGTTCAATTCTATTGCGGAAAAACACTCGATGGTGCTCACTCGGCCGAAGCCGACACACAAGCTACCATGGATGTATTAGTGGCACAAGTGGAACGTTATGAAAACAAAGAGGTGACCGATAACCTTGGAAAAAAAGTAGGCATAATCACCAATAGCGCAGATACGTTAAGCCAACTTACCGCTGCAGATTTGGTTGACTTGGCGGGGCGGATGATAAAGAATGCGCAAGGTGAAGCGGTGTTTAATTTTGGAAAACACAAAGGCAAACCAGTACTGAAAGTCTTCAAAGATGAGCCTGCTTATTACGATTGGATGATGAATGGCGACTTTGCATTAGATACCAAACGTTGGCTTACAAAAATAAAACTCAGCATTCTGACAGGAAAGCTTTAAAGACTACACTTCCTTCCACGTGTGGTCTGCTAATAATTTCACAGCTGCTACAAAATTTTTATAAGGGTTTTTGGCTCCCCACTCTTTGGGACCGATCATCGAAAGTAGATATGAGTCATCCTTATTTTGATATAGGTAATACAACTGCCCAATTACCGGGCTAAAGCTCAACTTGGCATCATAGATAATCATGCTCAGTTCTTTGCGTTGATAAATTTCTTTTGCCTGAATAGCCAGCAATTCGATCTGCTGGCGAATCTGCGTAAGCTGCATGTTGGTTTGCTCTTCCATCGCAGTAAGCGCATGGTGGCGAATAAGCCCCGCCTCATTGGGCTTTATGACAGCGCCTGACACCGATGACGAATAGGGCAAAACACTCATCTGCTTGTGATACACCTCGATGTTCGTTAAAACCAGTCCATCGGCCTGATGATGCTTTTGAGTAATCTTAAGAAGTCCTTTTGGCGTAATTTCGTGTTGTACAACCAACACTAACTTTCCGGCTTTAAAAAAATGAGTTTCAAAGTTAATCGAATCAACAATGTTGCATTTCAGAGAATCACCGATAGGTGAATCCAAAAAAGGCTGTTCATCACCATCTGGCTCTATGGTATAACTGGATTCAAATGCCTGATCTTCCATGGAGACCCAATTCATGCTAATACGCAACTGCTTTGAACTTTCACCCATCTGGATTCGGTAAATTCCAGACCGCGGACGCATTCCCAGTTCGTAAGTACCTTTTTCAGGGAAAAGCTGCCAGGAAGCAATAAAATTATACGCGTCAATCATGAAGAAACGGACAAAATGGTTTCAAGAGCAAAGCAAAAAGCGATGCCTCGTATTTAACCCCAAAAACTGAAATTAGTTTGGCTTATAATAACCTAATGCTTCTGGCATCCATCCTTGCAGATCCTTGATCCTTGTTTCATCGGATGGGTGAGTCGACATAAATTCTGGCGGCTTTTGACCACCACTCAATGTGGTCATGCGTTCCCAAAATTTTGGCGCCTGGGCAGGATCGTAACCGGCCATCGACATGAATATCAGCCCGATATGATCAGCTTCTGATTCGTGTTGGCGAGAGAATTTTAGCGCGCCCAAATTAGCGCCCATACCTACTGCTTCTAAAAATATCTGCTTCGTAGCGGTTGGATTTTGCCCCATCGCTGCTCCAAGCGTTGACAATCCAAATTGTTGAATGAGCCCTTGACTCATACGCTCACGACCATGATTTGCTATGGCGTGTGCTACTTCATGACCCATTACAACAGCCACCCCTGTTTCGTCTTTGCAAATGGGCAAGATGGCAGTATAAAAAGCTACTTTACCACCAGGCATGCACCACGCATTAACCGTTTTATCATCCTGGATCAAATTAAACTCCCAAGCAAAACCGGCCAATTGATCCGAGGCACCCTTCTCGGCCATATATTGCTCAACTGCTTTTTGAATCTTACTCCCTACCCTTTTGATCATTGCTACCTGCTCCTGATTAGTAGAGAGGGGTCCCGTCTTAATTACATCTTGATACTGTGTAGCAGCCATTCCATTAATTTCTGAACTTGAGACTAAGCTCAATTGACTGCGACCGGTTACTGGCACGTTAGCACAACGAAATAGTAGCGAAGCACAAATAAAAAAAGAGATGATTCTTACAATCATAAAAAAGCTGTTTTAATGAAGGTCAAAGATAAACCGATAAACATAAAAATTAGAAAAATTGGGCTTAAAAAGGGGTTTTCCCCTTAGAATGTTTATAAATTTGCAGATTATTAAATCGTTACCATGAGGATTTTTGCTATTGGTCGAAACTACGCAGAACACATTCAGGAGTTAAACAATGAAAGGCCTGACGAGCCAGTTATTTTCACCAAGCCCGATACCGCCATTTTGAGGGGTAACGCTCCTTTCTATTACCCATCCTTTTCCAACGACATTCACCATGAGGTAGAACTGATTTTACGCATCTGCAAAGAAGGGAAAAATATAGAAGAGAAATTCGCATCAAAGTACTATGACGCGATTGGAGTAGGCATCGACTTTACAGCCAGAGATATTCAGTCAAAACTAAAGGCAAAAGGCCTTCCGTGGGACATCGCCAAAGGCTTCAATGGCTCTGCTCCAATATCAGATAAATTCATCGCCATCGACCAATTCCCAGATAAAAAAGCGATTAACTTCAAATTAGAATTGAATGGAGAACTAAAGCAAACAGGAAATACCAGTCTGCTGCTTTTTTCGTTTGACTACATTATCTCTTATCTGTCAACCTTTTTTACACTGCGAACCGGAGATTTGATTTTTACGGGAACTCCGAAGGGAGTTGGCCCAGTTGTTATTGGCGATACCTTAACCGCTTACATTGAAGATGAAAAATTACTGGAGTTTGAAGTTAAGTAGTTTTTCAATTGCCATCCTCTTATTGACAATTGCGCACGTTTCTAATGCGCAATTCAGTTTGCCAAATGAAATCATTTTCAGCAACGCACCCGAACTCCAACACTATCTTTTCCCAATTAATCCCGGTCAACCAAATTTTTTAGCCGGAACAATGGGCGAGTTGCGTAGCACCCACTTTCACGCTGGCATCGATGTTCGAACAAATAGTATGATTGGCGTGCCCGTGTTGGCTACACAGCAAGGCTATGTATCAAGAATAATTGTTGGAGCCTTCGGCTATGGGCATGCCCTCATGATTAAACATCCGGATGGCAACACCTCTCTTTACGGGCATTTAGACAAGTTCAAGGGGCCAATTGCTCGCTACGTGTTAGAAGAGCAATATAAGCGAAAGTCTTTCGATCTGGATATAAACTTTGAGGGCAGCCAATTTTCAATTCAACAAGGCGATACAATTGGCCTATCCGGTAACACAGGTGGATCAAGCGGTCCACATTTGCACTTCGAAATAAGGGATCCAAATAATGAAGCTCTCAATCCTCTATCGTTTGGATTTACAGAAGTAAAGGATAAGTATGCACCCATTGCATTGAAGGTTGCATTGGTTACTATGGATAAAAATGCTCGAGTGAACGATCGTTTCGGGCGATTTGAATTCAGCCTTATTAGGTCTGGTAGTAGCTACAAGTTGCCCTTTCCTATTTTAGCCACCGGAAGAATTGGAGTTGAAATTCTGGCACATGACAAGATTGATCTCTCGCAGTTTCGTTGCGGCATAAGTCAAATAGAAATGCGAGTGGATAGCGCCCTTATCTTCACGCAGGAGATAAAAAAATTCAGTTTTGAAGACAGTTATGACATCGTCACATTGATGGATTTCAAAACGCTGAAAATAAAAGGTGCCCGCTTTAACAAACTCTATGTCGGGGATGGCAATGCACTGAAGTTCTATGACGGAGTTATTTCAAAGGGAATAATTCAAGTAGCAGAAGGTCAGCGAAAGATAGCGATCACCCTCCGCGATTTCTCCGGGAATAAGAGTAACGTAGCCTTCAGCTTAAAATCTGATCCTTTGACAGAAGACGCACGATTCCTTGAGTCGATGCAAAAGCCAATTGACTTTGATATTGTAGAGAATACACTCGTCATAAATTCGAAACCATGTTCTAGCCAAAAAGATAGAATGGCTGTCATTCACTTCAATGGAACTCAAAATACTATTTCACCCAGTTATTCTAACTCGCTTAGAAACGTATACCTGATTGACCTGCGCAGTGGGCTTCCCGACTCTATTCAAACCTGCGCTGGTACTGTGCCCCTGAATTTTAAAGGAATAATCCCCTCTGGCACTGACTACGACTACTATAGTGACCTCATTGACATCAAATTTAGAAATGGCAACCTTTATGATACCTTGTATTTTAATACCAGTCATGAAGTTTCCGAAAAAGGTCGCGAGAAATTCACCATCGCTTCACTTACTACTCCCCTACATAACACGATATCCGTCACGTTAAAACCAACCCTCTCCTACCCGAAAACAGAAAAGACGTTTGCTTACCATATGGAGGGAAACCGATTTGAATTTGTGGGAGGCGATTGGGTAAATGGCCGCATCCAGTTTAGCACCAAAGAGCTAGGACAGTTTACCATCTTGGCAGATTCTACGCCACCAAGTATTGGACGAATTTATTGCAATCCAAGGACTGCCCGCTTCCGAATTTATGATAACTTATCCGGCATCGCAAAGTTCGAAGCAAACATAAATGGCGAGTGGTTGTTAATGAAATATGACTATAAGACGGGTATCGTTCAGTCTGAAAGGTTGGACTCAAAAAAACTATTGAAAGGCGACTTTCAATTAAGGGTTACAGATCGTGCAGGCAATGAACGAACCCACAGACAAAAGATACTTGAACAAAAACGTTAATTAAGATGGCTTTAACAGTTGGTACCTCCGCACCCAATTTCAAGACGACCGATCAAGATGGTAATACAGTAACACTCTCCAGCTTGCGTGGAAAAAAGGTAGTGCTCTACTTCTATCCGAAGGATATGACTCCGGGCTGTACAGCAGAATCTTGCAATCTTCGCGACAACTACAAAGCACTTCAAAAGGCAGGTTTCGAAGTCTTTGGAATCAGTTCCGATGACGAGAAATCTCACAAAAAATTTATTGTCAAAGAAAAACTTCCGTTTCAACTGCTGGCTGATGTCGATAAATCGGTCCACCACCTCTATGGAACGTGGATAGAAAAATCAATGTATGGAAGAAAATACATGGGTACAGCACGTGTCACATATATCATCGATGAAAAAGGAATCATTTCCGAAGTGATTGAAAAGGTGGATACCAAAAATCACGCAGAACAAATATTGGGAGGCAAAACTACTGCCACTCCTAAACCCGTTAAAACAAAAAAGAAAGCCGTCAAGAAGCTTACTAAGCCGGTACAGAAGGCGATTAAAAAAGTGAGAAAAAAGTAACTACTCGTTTTTCCAACCCATCGTTCGCTTCACCGCCTTCTGCCAACCCTTGTATAATTGAGCGCGGATTGCTTCTTCCATCAGCGGAATAAATCTTTTTTGAATTTTTCTGTTTTTCACAATGTCTTCTTTCCTCCACAAACCGATTTGGATACCGGCTAGATAGGCTGCACCTTGTGCCGTAGATTCTATTACTTCAGGTCGCTCGACTTCTGCACCCAAAATGTCAGCCTGAAATTGCATGAGAATATTGTTCGCACAAGCACCTCCATCTACTTTTAAACTCGCCAATTTTAAACCGGCATCTTCCTGCATGGCGTTGAGTATGTCTTTTGTTTGATAGGCCATCGATTCCAGGGTAGCTTTGATGATGTGATCTTTTCCAGTGTCACGAGTCAGTCCGAAGATTGCACCACGAGCATACATATCCCAGTAAGGCGCACCTAATCCTGCGAATGCAGGAACCACGTACACTTCATTTGAACCTAATGCTTTCATGGCGAAATACTCCGAATCTTTCGATTGATCTATTAAATGCAAACTATCACGGAGCCATTGAACGGCTGCCCCAGCAATGAACACGCTGCCCTCCAAGGCATATTCTACTTTCCCATCAAGTCCCCAGGCGATCGTGGTAATTAACCCATTTTTTGAAAGTTGGATTTTCGATCCGGTATTCATCAACATGAAACAGCCCGTGCCATAGGTATTCTTTGCCATGCCGGGTTCAAAACACGCTTGCCCGAATAACGCAGCTTGTTGATCTCCTGCTACTCCGGCAATCGGAATTTCAATTCCATTTAAATTCCAGGTTCCAAAAGCTGCTGCAGAAGGTTTTACTTCCGGTAAAAGTGATTTTGGAATCGTTAGTTCCTGCAACAGCTTCTCATCCCATTTTAAATCGCGAATGTTGTACACCATGGTGCGAGACGCATTCGAATAATCGGTGACGTGACTCTTTCCGTTTGTCAATTTCCAAATCAGCCAAGAGTCAATCGTACCAAATGCCAACTCCCCTCTATCCGCTTTTTGTCTCGCTCCATCAACATTATCTAAAAGCCATTTGATCTTTGTACCTGAGAAATAGGAGTCGATGACAAGTCCGGTGTTTTCTCTCACATAATCAGTAAGACCCTTTGACTTTAACTCTTCACAGATAGAGGCCGTACGTTTGTCTTGCCACACGATGGCATTGTAAACAGGTTCTCCGGTCTTTCTATCCCAGATAACGGTGGTCTCTCGCTGATTGGTAATGCCAATGGCAGCTATTGACTTGACATCTACGCTGTTATCGACAATCAATTTATGTAGTACGATCTGTTGGGTATTCCAAATTTCATCTGCGTTATGCTCTACCCACCCCGACTGCGGAAAAATCTGTGCAAACTCTTGCTGGGCCATTCCTACAATGGAGCCGTTTTCATCAAACAATACCGCACGGGAGCTAGTAGTGCCTTGATCGAGAGCGATGATGAATTTTGACATATAGAAAAGTATTGAGAGACTAGACGTTGAATTTAAGATAGTTTATTAAACACTATCTATCCAAAAAGTGCTTGATAAATTAATGTTCCAAGTACGCCACCTATGATTGGTCCTAGGACAGGTATCCACGCATACCCCCAATCTGATTTTCCTTTGCCGTGAATCGGCAAAATAAAATGAGCGATCCGTGGCCCTAAGTCGCGGGCCGGATTAATGGCAAAGCCGGTAGTTCCCCCCAGGCTTAAACCGATAGAAATGATCAAAAGCCCGACCACTATTGGATTAAGTCCCTTTGTAAACTCGTTGGCGCCAATGAACAACAATGCCATGATCAATACCATTGTTGCAATAATCTCGCTTATCAAATTCGTAAACACATTTCGAATGGCAGGGGCATTGCAAAATACACCCAATTTTGCACCTGGGTCTGTCGTTTCTTTCCAATGAGGAAGATAGTGTAGCCACACCAGCGTAGCACCAACTATTGCTCCCGCGAATTGAGCTAGAATGTATCCGAGGATCAAGTCAGCTGCAAAACTTCCATTAATTGCCAAAGCAATCGTGACAGCGGGATTAAGATGAGCTCCGCTAATATTGCCGACCGCATAAATGGCAAGCATCACGGCCAGTCCCCATCCGATGGCAATCATGAGCCATCCTCCATTTTCAGATTTCGATTTTTTTAATGAAACAGCCGCATTTACCCCTCCACCAAGAAGAATGAGCAAAAGAGTTCCGAAAAATTCCGCTACGTAAGGACTCATAGAAAATAGGTTATGTTAGATTAAAAAAATTAGTGACCCGTAGATGACAACTGAATTTCCTGATCAGTTGATTTTGCCTCTATCAACAAGGTTGCTAGTGCAGCAAGTAATAATAAAACACCCGCAAAGAGTATCGCATTACCACTATCATTACCTAAAAAGTTCTTTAATACGTATCCAAAGGATACTGTTTGCAAAATCATCGGTACTACAATCATCATATTGATGATACCCATGTAAACTCCATAACGCTCCTTTGGAATATTACCAACTACCAGTAAATAAGGAATACCCATCATACTTGCCCAGCCAATACCAAAACCTGTGATCGCGGGAAACAATAAGAACTTATTTTCGATAAATGGAAAAAGCAAAAATCCTGTTGCTGCCAAAAGTAGACATGTAAAATGAACCATTTTCGCAGATGACTTTTTTACAAAGTATACCAATGCAAAGGCGGAAAGAAAGGTAACAACGCTATACCAACCATTGACCAGACCGGTCCAACTTACAGCTTGTTCATATAGTTCAGGATTCGTAGTTGGCGTAGCTTTCCAAACAGAAAGACCAATACTCTTGGACGCATTTTGCCAATAGCAAAACAACGCATACCATTGAAACAGATAGACCACTGCCAGCTGCCACATCACTTTTGGCATCTCCAGAATTGCTTCAACAATCTCAATATTTTGAGCAAAGAGAATTCTAGTGGTGGAATTATTTTTAACCGCATTCAAGACTTCCCTGAACAGCGATTTGTAAAATAGAGACGGGACAAATAAAACAATCATCATCGCGTACGCTAACACCGAGGTGATGATTGAAATAAAAAACTGAAAAATCAAATGTGGCTGACCTTCATTTTTTTTATTGATCTCGTTTATTTCTTCTTTAGTAGGTGGAATCTCTGGTGTGGTGCGCATGCTCCACCAAATAGTACCAATTGAACAAACTGCTCCTAAAAAGAACGATGCAAATACCCAATTGGGGATGGCGCCCGTTCTGCCAATAATTAAAAGGGGAAAAACGAAAAGGGAAAAATTAGCAAGGGTTTGGCCAAGACCCGTAAAAAAGCTCTGTGTTTGAAAACCAGTCGGGCGTTGCTCATCATTTAATTTATCTGCAATAAAAGCTCGATAGGGCTCCATGGCAGTATTGTTGCCGACATCCAAAATCCAAAGTAATCCAGCCGCCATCCATAGCGCGCTGCTAAAAGGGAAAAAGAAAAGGCAAATACTGCAGAGCATCGCCCCAATAAAAAAATAGGGTTTTCTTCTCCCAAATCTTGGGCTCCATGTCTTATCACTCAGGGCACCAATAATTGGCTGAATCAATAAACCGGTAACTGGTCCGGCCAGGTTCAACAAAGGAATTTCATCAGGGCTTGCCCCTAGAAAATCGTAAATGGGATTCACAGCACTTTGCTGCAATCCAAAACTATACTGGATTCCGAAGAACCCCACATTCATATTAATGATCTGCGAAAAGGTGAGTTGGGGCTTGGGAATAGTCATTCAGGTTTCGTTAACTGACTAAAGTTGACGAAAGGAAATGGAACAAACAAGCAGTCTTTGACGATATTGATTGTCCTATTTCACCCTTTTCAAAATCATAGCGTCCATAGATTCAACTACAACTTTGCCTGAAATCGTTTTTCTCTTGGTGAGAACGTCTGAATATGTTGCATTTGAATTCAATACAAAAGTGAACGGCTTTTCTTCCAAATTAAACAATACCATGATCTCATTTTTGCCATCAAATCTCAGATAACCTAAATGCTTTCCCTGCGACTGAATAAATTCAATTTCCCCCGAAACTAATACTGGATTACTTTTTCGAATGGCAATGAGCTTTTTATAAAAATCAAAATGCGCTTGATTGAATGCGATTGGGTCATACTCGGTTGGGCCGGGTTGGAAGTTGTTTCTGGATTCCGGCTGAAAAGTAAACTCTTTCCACATCAAAGGCTTTCTTGGATATGGGTCATCCGCCCCCCACATACCCATTTCTTCACCATTCCAGATATGTGGTGCACCTATTGAAGTATACGCATGTACCAGATACAAGCGTAGTCTTTTGTATGTTTCGTCATCGGGCTTGCCAGTTTTATAAAGAGGATTATCACTTGGTGACGCACTGAACTTGTACTTGTTTGGATTATAAAAATCGGTTAGCAATCTGGGGGCATCATGACTGGAGGCCACGTTCATCATCGCATATCGATTTGATTTAATTAATCGATTCCATTGAAACTCTAAACTATCTTTTAGCGTCTTCGCGTCAATGGCGTTGTCGTTTTTGGCAAAGAAATACCTAGCAGGTCGATAGGCCTGGTAAAACATCACCGCATCGAACACGTCACCGGTTGTGTAGGGAACAGGATTCATTAAACGATCAGGCCAAGCTTCCCACCAAATCTCTCCAATCAAATACGCATTCGGCTGGACGGCCCGTACTTGTTTTCTAAAGTCTCTCCAAAAGCCTAAGCCAATTTGGTCTGCTACATCCAATCGGTAGCCATCAATTCCCTGTGACGCATCTCCGTTTGGAGCAAGCCAACGTTTGGTCACTGCAAAAATGTGTGCCTTTGCCCCATCATTGATGTTTCCTTCGTAGGGATGCCCCGCCTGCTTGAAGGTGGTGACATTCACTTTCTTTAATTCGGGCAATGACGGAATATTTAACCATCCATTATAAGAGAATTCGTTCTCAGCAGTAGCTGGATTATCGAATGATTTAATATCGAACCAATCTTTGTAAGGGGAAGCCTTTTGGTTTTTTAATACATCCAGCCATGCCCAGAATGTGGTACCTACATGATTCCAGGAATAATCAAGGATAATCTTCATCTTACGCTTATGAACTTCAGCGATCAGCTTTAGAAACAATTTATCGGCACTTGTCCATTTCCACGTGGCTGGATCAGCAGGATTTTCACTGGCAATGATTTTATTGTCACCAACCGGATCTGGGCCAAAGTTTACATCTACATGATGATAATTGCGCGCATCATACTTATGTAGTGAAGGCGCATCGTTAATAGGATTAATAAAAAGAGCCGTAACGCCCAAGTCCTGAAGGTAATCTAACTTGTTGAGCACACCTTGCAAGTCGCCCCCATACCTTCTGTATTGCAGCATCTCGCCAAAAGACTTGCCGGGTAGTTTTGCCCAACTTTCGTGCTCAAACCAATTGTTTGTCCAGGGTGTAACCGACCAGCCTTTGGGCGCATGCAAATTCAACGGTGCAATGTCTATATCGATTGGTGTTGGGTCATTGGCTTTGTCTCCATTATTAAATCGCTCAACAAAAATTTGGTACCAAATAACTTCCTTCGACCAGGCTGGTGGCTCATTAAATAGCGTGGTTGACTGAGCTTTCGATTTTAACGAGGCCAACAAAATCATTAAAAATAAAAAGTGTGTTACTGTTTTCATGAATTTTATTTTTTCAGTAAAAATAACAGAGGTACATCTAGCCGTTTACTCCATGCCTTTTCAGAATGGTTCTCTCCGGGAAAATACTTTGTAATCCAATTCTTTGCTGTATAGCCTTTCGCCTTCATCACTTCATCGGCCTTCTTTTGCAAGGGTGGATAAAGTGTATCCAACGTTTGATCACCGTAATCGAAGTACAGCTTGTGAGATTTAGGGTTTGGTAAATTTTTACTGAAGTAATTAAAGAAGGAGTCAGGAATTGGATTCCCCTCCACTTTAAAAGTACCCGGCCAATGAGTGCTTAAGCAAGCTGCTCCGCCAAAAATATTTGGGTACTCGCAAATGGCGTACATCGATATCAGTCCACCCATACTCGAGCCAGCCACGAAAGTATTTTTTGTGTCTGTCTTCGTTGAAAAGTTTTTATCGATAAAAGGCTTCAACTCCTCCACTAAAAATTTCAAGTAATTATCTGATATTGGTTTAAATATTTCCTTGGTCCTACCCATTTTTTGCAGCTGGGCTGTAATCGTATCTCTTTCTACTTGAGATAAACTCTCATATGGCTTTTGCGGAAAATACTCGGGGTGGCGCGTGCCTTCTGAATTCCAAGCGCCTACTACGATACAGTTATTTACTTTCCCTTCTTTTAACAATCTACCCAACACCTCATCTATTCCCCACTCCTGCTTGTTCCACATGATAGTGGAATCAAAAAGGCTTTTCCCATCATGCATATACAACACCGCATACTTCTTTTTGGAATCATACCCCTCTGGAAGCCAGACGTCCACATTTCGGGGAACTACATACTTTGATTCAAACTTTTCATAGTGTTTAATAGTTCCAGAACAAACCTTCGGAACTTGTGAAAAGGACGCGAGGTGACAACATTCAAATAAGGCGATTAAAAGTATCCGTTTCATAGTTGGTTTTAATTCTTTTGCCATTGTCTAAGCGACATAATACTATCAATTTTCTTTGATAAACTCAAGTTTTTCACCTCTGTCACTACTTTGATTCTCTCAAAATTTGCGAATAGATTCCCTTAGCCAAATCATACGTTGCTTTGGCATCTGTTAGCTCTTTCAATGAAATCTTTGTTGACTTCTGACTCCAACACTGATCAACAGACTTTAAACACCACTCTGCACTTTTACTAGAGGCGCGTATAGGTTGCTTGTTGATCAATACGAAGATTGGGTTCGTGTGCGATGAAGGCATGATACGCATTGCTACCCAACTACTTTTACTAATTTTAGTTTCAAAATTGACGGTCTGAATACTTCCATCGGCTAGTATATTCTTGGTAGCAACCACTTCACCGTTCACAATCAATTCGATGGGAACTGTTCTTGTTTTTCCTATTCTTCCCCGCTCAACGTTCCAAAAAGGTTTCTGTACCCATACGTTTCCCTTAATATCCAGTGGTTGGGTGTTCGGATTTATCGATTCCTCTAAATACGCAGCCACCTTTGCTGAGATGGTTATGTTACTAGCGTCTAGCAAATTGACTTCACTTTTATTTGTCCCAACCTCATGACCATTCACCGTAAAATCAAGGATATGACTTTTCCCATCTGAAGTGTATGTCCTTCCTAGCTTCAGGCCCTCCGCCCAATCATAAAAATTCAACTGCTTGTCCAACTTAACGTAGCTCCGACCGTGTGCCACCTTTTCATCGCTCATACAAGGGAAATCTGTTTCTCCGCTGATTCGTGTACGAAAGCCACAATTCAATGTATGATACCAAATATTTAGCTCCCAGGTGGGTGGTGTGTCCATCGTGGAGATAAAATCGACTAAGTCTTGGGTAACTGCGACAATAAATTCATTCGCACCAATTCCATCGAATCGGGGCATTTCATAGTTGGGCAAATGATCGTCTTTTACTTCCAAGCCTAAACCAGAGTGTGCATACCCGGTGATCGCGCCTTGTGTTTTTGCCCACTTTAAAATTGGTATAGTCCACGTAGGCCAATCTTCAATTACTTTCGTATTAGGGTAGTCTTGCTCTTGCAAGCGAAGCAAGACCAGATGACCTGCGTGACCAGACGGAAAACCTGAAACTTCTAAATCATAACGAAGTAGGTTATTGTTCGTTGATAACTTATTGTCTTTGCCCTCAAAAAATTGTTTCTGATGGTAATAGCCCGGCCCCCACGTAAGGACGCTGCCGACATTCACGCCTTCGCCCAAAACATGTCGCATCATATCTGCTGGATCAACTCCTTCTGTGGGTGTAGTGTAATGGGAACAACCAGCGGCATGAATGTGGTGATCGCCAGAATACCATTTGTACTTGGATGGGTCAATCCAGCGTTCTAAAACTATCTTCAGCTGTGGACTTGTTTCCGTTACCTTCAAGTCAATTTTTTTTGTCAGATACTCAGGGCCCCTCCCATATTCGATGACATAATCTCCAATCGGCAAGTCGATTGTCTCTCGATCGCCTCGATAAACTTGTGACTGGAAGAAAAAATCTGGCGCTAGCCGCTTTGCCTGACTCGGGTAAACATGATTCTGCTTGTCTTTAATAACAAATGAAGCCATTGTTGGCTTTTGATTTTCATCGAGTACCGTTAGTATAACTTGCAACGAAGGCAAACAATTAAATACAATGTTTACTTCATTCCGAAAACCAATATCTTGGGTAGCCTGCCCACAATTAAAACTAAAGCTTGCTGCTCGTTTTCCGGTATCGCGACTGTACAACTGAATAATAAAATATTCAACCGTCAACCCGCTCAACGTTTCGCTCATCGGGACTTTTGTGTAGAGATCTATGTCCATCCAGCGATCCGCTATGGCCGCTTTTGTCACCGGCACGCTTCTATCTGGATTCCCGAATCCATAAATTTTCTCACCACCATCATAGCTTCTTTTTGCTTGCTCACTAGCGACTTTAAAGTTTGCGGTGACACCTGCCTGGTTTTCCACTTTGATTAAAAATGTGTTCCAGCCGTTTTGTTGGAGAACCGGTTTGGCTTTCCCCTGTTGAGACTTAACACGACTTTCGGGGTTGATTTCAATATCAAATAGAGTATACAAATCCAAAATGGCTTCAATCTCTTTACCACCTCCAGCGGTATTACTCACGACTGCTTCTCTTATCCTAAGTTTATCCTCACTTGAAATGGGGGTGCCCAAAAAGTCGAGTGTTTCAATCAGCCTATTTGTTTGGAAAATGAAAGGCTGTAGCTCTGAATTAGTTTGAGCCTGTGTGCCACACACACCAAGAAAGAAAAGAAAAAGAAGACTTACCTTAATCATGATCTTATTTTGAATTTAGTGCAAAGTAACCGCCTGAAAAAATCTCACGAAAAATACAATCTGTTTCAAAGTTTTATTCCTGCTTTTTTCTAACTTTCATAAACTCCCAACGTTGCAACAGAATTTCAATTTTCACTGTCAAACTCAAGTTTTCCGCCTTTGATAAGAGTTGAGTACGCTATAGAATGATCTAAAATCTTCTTACCATTAAGCTGTACTTCAAAAACCGAAACATTCTGTTTGCTCGAAGTTGAATTGATAATTAACGCTCTGCCTTTGGCCAGTCTTACAATTATTTTCTTTGCCTGAGGAACCCCAAACACAAAAGTGCCATTTCCCGGGTTAACCGGATAAAAACCTAACGTTGAAAATATGTACCACGCACTCATTTGGCCGCAGTCATCGTTGCCTATCATTCCTGTGGGCGTGTTGTTATAAAACTGATTGCAAATTTTCGTGATCAATTCTCTGCCTCTTTGAGGCTTTTCTGAATAGGCATATAGGTAGGCAATATGATGACTTGGTTCATTGCCATGGGCATACTGCCCAATCATTGCCTCTTGTCCTAAATGTTTATTTGGGTTGAGTGCACGAATGGTAAAAAAACTATCCAGTTGGGCGGTAAAATTTCCTTTTCCACCCAACAAACGCATCACGCCTTCAGCGTCATATTGGGCGGGTGTCCAAAAATATTGCCATGCATTCGCCTCCGTATAATCGCCCGGGTTGTTCATGGGCGAAGTTGCCATCAATGGATTGAATGGGCTTCGCCATTTGCCCGAGCTATTCTTGCCCCGCATTTGCCTGGTAGTGCTGTCATACAGGTTTTTGTAAAAAGAAGCGCGCCTAAAATACTGAGTGGCAATATCCCGGTTACCTAACTGTTCGGCCATGGTTGCAATAAAATAGTCATCTACCCCATGTTCTAGTGTTCTTGAAACAGATTCGTTGTCAAGGCTATCAAAAGGATAATATCCATACTTATTCAGCAAGGGCCAATTACTGTTGATGTGGTTTTCGGATGTGGTTTTAACCATCTCTATCAATGCCTCATTCGCATCGAAGCCGGTAAAACCTTTCGTGTATGCATCGACAATAACCGGAATGGAATGATTGCCGATCATACAATAATTGTCTTGGCCCCATGCTGTCCAGATCGGTAAGAAGCCGGCAGCCTTGGAATGAGCAATCATCGATTGCACAAAGCCGTTTACCTTCTCGGGAGCGATTAGCGTATAGAGCGGGTGAGCAGCACGGTAGGTATCCCACAAGGAGAGGGTAGAATAATATTCTTTATTTTTCGCTTGACGGACAACATCATCTGCCCCCCTGTACATTCCATCTACATCTGCAATGTTGGACGGCTGAATAAACAACCGATACATACAGCTATAGAAAATCTCCTTTTGTTTTTGATCTGCTTCTATTTCAATACGAGATAAATATTCATTCCATTTCTGCTTTGCTTGGGTTACAGTCCCGTCAAAATCCCACTCAGGAATTTCAGCTTTTAGATTTGCTATCGCACCCTCTACACTTACAGTCGACAATGCAACTTTCGTTCTAAGCACTTTGTCCTTAAGTTCAAACTCCAAAACGTATCTTGGTGCTTTCTCCTTGGGCTTACTAACCAACTTCGTACTCGTGACAAACGGTTGATCGAACTGGATAAAAAAGAAATACTTTCGATCCACCCAATTTTTGGTGTGGCAAAAACCCGAAATACTATTTTGATCGTTCAATCTTACGTCACTCTCTAAGACTAACGAATCGGTCAGAAAACGAAGGCCATGTTGTAAATCTACCAATAGCTTTGCTTGGTTGGACGGATAGGTGTACTGATGAAAAGCAACACGTTCGCTGGCTGATAACTCAACCCTGACTTGATTACGTAGTGTAACAGAATAATAACCTGGCGTTGCGCGTTCTGTTTGTTTGTTGTATCCCTCACCAAATTTCTCAGTCCTAGAATCGGTAACTGGCTGCAATAACACATCCCCAAACTCACTGATGCCCGTGCCATTGGCACGTGTCTGAGAAAATCCAATAATGGTTGAATCCTGATATTGATATCCACTGGTGTAGTCCCAACCTTGGTCTCTATTGTCCGGTCCCGGTTGCACCATACCAAACGGCAAACAAGGGCCGGGAAAGGTATGACCCGTTCCGTCCGTGCCTATGAATGGATTGACAAATTGAGTAAAATCCTTGTCATCATTTGCTTGAGTCTGGCAAGCAAAAAACAAAACAACCAACCCAATCGACACCAAAAGTCTGTTTACCAATTTACTCATTTGCTATTTCATTCATTCTGAAATTGATTCAGGAAATTCCGTTCTATTGTTTCCGTCAAGTAAGTTACTAGTAACGAGAGTCAAATTCATGTTGTAAGTAGTTTTTCATTCTTACATTAATTTTCCATTGGTCGCCCAACGGCTTTTGTGTGAACGGCATTGTTGGCATATAAGGTACAGGCCCAAATTCCGGACAAATTGTAAAAACGTCTTCAGTCATTTTTCGCGCCCTCATTACTTTTTTCCACCAAACCATGAAAGCCTCCAAAGTCGATTTCCATTCCGGAGCAAAAGGATCATTCACTTGTGGCGAATGCTCATAGCCTACACGCGCGTGAAGATGGTATACAAAAGGAATTACTTTCTCAATTATTTCGTTTTGATCACTCAAAAGACTTTCGGAGACAGTGCACCAATGTGAAAAGTCTGCCGTTAGTCTAAGTTGCGGAAATCGTTCTAAGTAGGGAAGCAATGAAGCCGCATGGAAGGTAAAACGGCCTCGGTGAGTCTCATGTAAGATTTGTATTCCCGACTGTTGTGCAATGTTTTCAACCATTTCAATAATCCTACAATTATTATCAAATGAAAAATAATCTTTTCCTGTGTGGCTATTAATTAAATCCGGTCTAAGGGCAACAATGTGGTCAAGTCGCTTTTTTAAGCGGTCAGCGTATTCCTTAACTCCCTCATGTCTTGGAGAAAGAACTTGTTGTGCAATGAAGACAAAGTTCTTATCCATTTTACGCGCGTATTCCAATTCAATTTGAAATTCCTTTGTAAAGTCCAATGACTCGGGCATGTTTATCTCCACCCCGTCATAACCATCCTGAAGAATACGCCTGAAAAAGTCGGAAGGTAATGTTCCCTCTTGACCCCAATACGGGCAGACAAACTTGATCTCCATCAAGGCTAGTGTTGATAAATTATTGGGTTAATCGGGCTGTTAATTACTTCACCGACAGTTGCCCCAGGGCACCATGTATTCCAGTCATTAATTTGATTTTTATTTTCCGGTGCCTTCAACTTCATGTCCTTGTCCATAAAAATAATGGTCATCACCTTGCGCATTTGATTGGTCACATTGGCACCTGCTCGATGAAACACCCATCCCGAATGAAAACTTATCTCACCCGCATCAAAAGTTTCAATCACATGTTTGAAATCGGTAACCCGAAGTTTTTGCTGAATAACGGCTTCACTTTCATCGCCTATCTCAAGTTCTCTTCCTTCCACAATCTGATGGCTTGCTGCACTAAATTCAAGCGGTCCAAGCTCCAGCGGTGTCGCTTGCAATGGCATCCAGGCGGTAACTGTTTTATCAGTTTGCAATGGCCAATAATATTGATCGGCATGCCAGGGCGTAATTCCGCCACCACCCTCTTTAAAAAGCGCCTGATCATGATAAATTCTAACCCCATCAGTCTGCATCAAATCAGAAGCGATTTTCCCTAGTCGCTTACTAAAAATTAACTTCTTCACGACCTCATCTTCGCACCAAAGATTGAATAGCTGCAAAAATGCTTTCCCATAAGTGCTTCGTTGTTCCAGAGGGGTGTCAATTGCTTTCATTTGATTTACCCGAACAGTAATTGCATTGTTGAAGAAATCAAGTGTTTCTTCATTCAGCACTTGTTTCAACTTGATATATCTATTTTTTTGATAGAAAGATACCTGCTCGGCCGTTAACGGGTAAGGCTCATCTAAGAACTTTAAAATAGAAACTGAAGGTTGCATGGCTGATTTTGTTTTCATCAAAATTACCTTGATTACTCTACTGCACATTCACCTTAATGGCAAAGACAGACACTATATTGACAGATATAGTCTCATTGCCGTTCTATTAAATCCAATATGTCTTAGTCTGAAGCCGCCATAGCTTGTAAATCGCACAATGTTAAGTGTGGACGATTGTGACCACTATTCTATTTTTTTAATTCCAGCACCCACATGGTTTTAGTGGGGATTTTGGTTTTTGCGGAGAGGTCAAATGAATTACTACCCAATACATCGATAGCCGTAGAGAACTTGGATGTTCGCTCGCCATAGTTAGCAAAGTCTACATCCATTGGTTTATCACTTGTATTCATCACACACATCACCGTTTGTTGGTCATCATAGCGGAAATAAACATACAGCCCATCTTTAGGAACATATTGCATCATCTTACCCGTTTTCAAAGCCGTTGACTGCTTTCGGTAGATTGCCAATTTTTTAACCAGGGCTTGCACACTGGCTTCATTATCGGTCAAGCCTACTCCTGTAAATGCATTTTTCTTATCTCCTGTCCATCCACCAGGAAAATCCAATCGCACCCATCCATCCGGGTTGGTAAAGCCTTTCATGATGATCTCAGTTCCATAGTACATCTGCGGAATGCCTCTGCAGGTCAGCAGCCATTGAATCCCCATTTTTTGTTTCGCTACATCCTCTCCCACCACTGAAAAAAATCTACTTACATCGTGATTATCCAAAAACAAAACATTGCGGGAAGCATCTTTGTACAGATAGTCAAAGGCAAGGGTAGTATATAACTTATTTACACCTTCTGTCCATCCGAAGGGTTGGGTTAAAGCGGGTACAATACCATAGTCATGAGTTTGAAAATCAGTTGCCCCCTGCAAATTGCTTTTGAATGGCGCATCTACTTTATTTTCCACAAAATAGGATTGTGAGGGTACACCATGTACCCACAGCTCGCCAAAAACGGTAAGCTTCGGATACTCTGAATACAAGGTTGCATTGCAACGATTCATAAAATTCAAATCGTTATACAAATACGTGTCGACCCGCCAGCCGTCCACTCCAAATTCTTCTACCGACCAGATTGCATTTTGAATAAGATAATTGGCCACATAGGGATTGGCCTGATCAAGATCAGGCATCAGCTTTGTGAACCAACCATCAGTCGTGATCTTTCTATCGGCCATTGCACTATATGGATCGAACAGTGGCTGATCCTTATAAGCTGTACCTGTATAAGACGGCCAGTTGTGAAACCAATCTTTGGACGGTTTTTCTTTGAACAGAATGTGATCAATATCTACATGATTATACACCGCATCCTGAACCAACTTCAATCCATGTTTATGCAGTGAGTCGCTGAGCTGCTTGTAGGCCACATGCCCGCCCAAACGAGGTTCAATTTTATATTGATTGGTGAAGCCATATCCGTGCTCAGTGCGTTCGGTGCGATCATTTTCTAAGACAGGCATATTCCATAAAGCAGTAACGCCCAAATTCTTTAGATAGTCAATATGATTAACAATACCTCTGAGATCTCCACCATGTCGATGAAAGATAGAATCTCTATTGAGTGTTTGGTCTCGCATGCCGGCAACTTTATCATTCTTCGGATCGCCATTGCTAAATCGATCGGGCATGATAAGATAAATGAAATCGCTGGAGGTGACACCCAATGCAAAAGCAGAACCATTTCCCGGTCTACGAGCATTTAACTGCCAGATAATTTTGCTTTTCTTTTTTCCGTCTACTCCAGAAAACGTAACAACACCCGGCTTCGCTTCAGACGAAACTACTACATCCAAAGCCTGGTATTTTCCATTCTCAAATAAATGGCTTTTTATTATTGATACACCTGGATAATTAACAGTAAAAGTCTGCTTGCTAAATGTCGGATCTGTGCTTCTCAACAATACTTGAACCGTATTTAACTTCATACCCACCCACCAATGTGGGGGATATACTTCTACCGATTGAGCGTGAGACAAAAAACATAAAAACCAACCGGCAAAAAAAAGTGAAAATCTCATGGCGATAACAGTTAATTAATGACAACTTATATGCACCAATATACCAATTTATCGATAACTGAAAACAAGCCTTTGGTCTCGTTGTTTGACATCCTATTCTCTTTGAAAGGTAACCTGCCGCAGAATTGTCTTGCCCATCGGCACTAACTCACGATTCTCTTGTTTTTGGGTTTTTTCGTTCAGAAAAACACCTGTAATTTTGGAGTCATCGGCTGCCAAATTTGAGGCGGCTGGCAAAAGATATCTTGCAAAACCAATGGGGCTATATTGGTAATCATGAAATCCCGATACCGGGAAATTCTTACTAATTGTTTCTTGACTGGAAATTGGTAATGCGTACACTAATGGTCCATATGTGAAATAGACCTCCTTCTCCTTAAATGAGTGCTCTTTGACGCTTGTTTTAAAAGCAACTTCAACGTCCAACAACTCCTTGTCGAACCGGAAGACAAGAAAATCACTTTCCTTTTGGTAATCCACAGAAGATTTAATTTCATCCGCCCAGGCAGGCTTACGGATTTTCAGCGTCAGTGTCTTTTTGCCATTTTTTCCAACCACAAAACGGAAGGAATTACTGTACGGATACTCTGTTATTTCTTTGATCGATACATTTTCGCCATTTATTTGAGTGTTCACTTCAGACGGACCCAACAAAGTGGCAACCAAGCCCTCAGTGTCTTTCATCCACATGCTTTGAACATAATAGGGGCCTATGCGACCAGCATTAGGCACGCAACAAACCGCAGCGTCCTGATGAGCTGGTGAATATTTATAACGGGTTTGCTTTGGCTGAGTGGTGTCATCATTGCGCTTACCGTTCATTGAGAAAGAGTTATCTGTTTTCAAATAAGCAATCGCGCTGTGCTGTGGGTGTCGGGCACCCTGCGCGGCATTAAAAAATACGCGCTCCACTTTTTCTGCGTACTCCATAGCTCCAGTCTTTCCTAATAGACTTATATAGGAATGCATCAACTCATGGGTAGAACAAAACTCATAGCCAGTGGTAGTCGCATTCGCTTCTCGTTGTCCAATCCATTCGTCTCCTATCGGCCCACCCGAGGGAGCTGTTGTGCCGGCAATTTTCTCAAGGAATTTATCCAATGCATTCTTTAACTCAGGATCTTCAGATGAGTAATAGGCTGCCGACAACGCACGGAGGTGCTCATACGTATGCGCGCCATGCCCGCGAAGTTGATACGCACTATCCATCAATTTAGGTATCTGTGCATCTTCGTTCAGTTTATTCGCAGAAAAATCTTTGTAAAGAAAAACACAATAGGATTTGTACTCACTTTTTTTAGTAAGTTGATAAAGTCGTTCAAATATGTCTGTAATCATTAACCCATGCGTCACTCCACCTGCATCGGGATTGGTAGAGTAAAATGGATGAGAAGCATTGATTGGATAGTTGTTCATGACGTTTTCAGCAGCTTTTTCTATTGCCGCTAGCACCTTCTTGTTTTGGGTATATTCATACCAACCTAAAAGTCCTCTAAGCAACGTTGCTTTGGACCAAAGCTCTCCGTTCTCGTTATCAAATTTATATCTGAGTTCTTGGTCATAGATCCCCAAATAACCATCTTCATCTTGCTTCTGTAGTATTCTGTTTACGTATTTTTCTGCTCTTGCCAGGTGATAGGCATCACCCGTTAGAATTGCATTACGTATATAACCGTCCCACCAATTGCTTTGAGTTTCCGAGTTCCACCAAAGAAATTGAACTTGCCACTGGCCATCATCTGTGATAGCCCCCACCTCTTTCGTTTTCACGTTTTTTGAAAGTCTGTCCTTTCCATAAATATCATCTTTCAAAATCAAGTCGGGTACGATGCTATCCAAATGCCCGGTGAAGCCATCCAAATCTCCGACCATTTGCTGCTCAAGCCAACCTGTTGGTTTAATTTCTGAAAGGCGCAAGAGCTGAAGTTTTTCAGGGAGACCCTGCTCTTGGTTATTTTCCTGAAGTTGTTCGGAGCGTTGTTTAGTGCAGCTTGTAAGTAGAACGGTGCCTATAAATAAAAAGGTTAATAGGTTAAATGTATTGGCCATGTTAGTATGAATTATTAACAAACTTATCCATTCTATAATAATTGAGGCAAAACAAAACAATCGAATAATAGCACTATATTGTACATAAATGTCAAATAATAGTGGTCTTAATAACTATTTTGTACTATGAAGGCTTCTTTTGAAGATATTCAATCGAAGAAGAAAGATCAATCGTTTTTAGCCTATTCATTTAGCACCAAACAATTTAAATTCAAATGGCACTATCATCCGGAATACGAATTGACGTTGATAGCCAGGGGGAGCGGAAAACGGTTTGTTGGCGATAGCTATCAGGACTTCACTTCTGGTGACTTGGTACTGATAGGAACAAACCTTCCCCACACATGGGTTAGTGACGTGATTGATTCTCGCCTTTCGTCAGCTGTCGTCATACAGTTTTCTGGGAATTTAATTGAGTCGTTGCTCGAATTGCCGGAATTTCAGTCTATCAAAAAAATGCTATCTCATGCGAATCGTGGTTTGCATTTTTCCACAAAGCAAGCAGATGGGTTAGTCACAAAAATAAGTAAGCTAACTGAAAAGAGAGGCGTTGAAAAGATTTCATACCTCTTGTTGGTTTTGAGCGAATTGGCGGAACGAAAAGCAGCCTTCCTTTCCTCAGCTAAGTTTGAACCCGCCATTGGTGGGAAAAATGAAAAACGGATTAATACGGTATGCGAATACATTCAAAAGAATTCGACTAAAAAGTTTACGCTACGTCAAATTGCTCAACTTATTCATCTTTCAGAAAGCGCTTTCTGTAAATTTTTCAAAAGACTGACCGGAAAAACGTTTTCAGATTACGTGAATGAAGTACGAATAGGTCACGCATGCCAAATGCTAATTGACACTGACAAACCCATTGCAGCGGTGGCGTGGGAGACCGGTTTTGAAAGCCTAACTTACTTTAATCGAGTTTTTCTAAAAAAGAAAAAAATGAGACCTAAGGAATTCCGATCGAAGCATTCTTCAGGCTAAACACTACTTTCTAGTGGCCACTCGCTGAGCAATCAACTCACCGACAGCTCTGCCCTGCTTCCCTCCCACCTCAAAAGCTGGTCGGTAATGAATACCTCCATACATTCGGCTAATACCGGCTTCTTCTGCCGCTTGATAAAAGGATGTAAACTTCCTGGCACCCATACCAAACTCAACTTCCGTTGAATCGGTAAACGTATAATTGTCGCCAAACAATTTGGTCAACGCTACTGCTGCAGATGATGAGATAACACTATGGCCGCTTGTATATTCAGGAAATGGAGGGGTTTGCAAAACGGGTACCCAGTCTTCGCTAATGTATTGATTGATATACGTCTCTGGACGGATTACGCGACTCCTATACTTTTCGTCCCAGCAACTGATGAAACCATCTACCAGCGACAACGAAACCCTAACGTAAGCTTCTGTCGATTGGGCCATCGTGGCTTTTGTTTGTGCACATACGGTTCTGGTAATATTGATCCAGTGGCCTCCGGGAGAAATCTTCTTTGTGGCGAACATAACGTGACCGCGTACGTTCATAGCAAAAGGATTGCAATCCCAGAAGCTTGCAATGTTTCGTTGCTCCTCGGTAATATTCTTCACCACTTCAAAAACTTCAAAAGCCTCTTTATAAAATTGACTCGTCTTTTGAATGGAAAAGGGTGTTGGAGGAACCGGCTTAAATTGAGCTGCCGAGTCAATCACAAAAGGCCTTATTTTATTCCAATGGGGTTCAACCGCATCCATATAAGCGGGTGGCGTTGGCTTCCAGGTGGCGGGGTTGTTTTCTATTGAATACTTTGGGAAACTACGTGACTGCTTATAGTTATCTTTTGACGACCATGTTAGAATATGTGCTGCCACTTGATCACCATAAGCCACCGATCTTTCAAAAATATCGTCAGGAATACCAGTTGCCCTATATTCTTTCATAACCTGTTCGATGAATACATCTAGGTCTGCCTCAGAAAATATTAACGTTCTGCCGACTTTTAACATGGCCTGCGTGGCCGCCAATTCAAAACTGTATTCAAGTGAACGGTCTGGCTTCGGTACAGCTTCCAATCCGTTCAGCTGGCCAGCCAAACTTCTGTAACTAGAGTCTTGCTGGCTAGCGGCTTCATACGCAGCAACACTAACGTAAGTATAAATTCTGCTCGCCACAGGGGGAGAAAAGATGTCATGCACGATACGGTCTGTAATTGCCTTCATCGATCGGTGCAGAAACTCCGGGTTCTTCGCCTTTTCCCTATACTCATTGTTACTCCCTGACGTACATGATCCGATGATAAGAATAAGAATTCCAGAAAAGTAAATTACGGCTGTCTTTATTCGATCCATACTAAAATTTAACGCTGCAAATAAAAATAATTTACTTCACTGAAAAACTGACTTTCGTCACCCCTACCCCTTTTATCTCCAATGATTTCCAGGTCTTGGGCAGCCTGGTTTTTATTTGAGTGATGCCTGCATCAGAAATGGTTAACCCACCGAATCCGTTCATCACAGCCTGCAAAAATCCGCCTGCTCCGGTCGCAAAGTAAGGATTAGTGCCACCGGCTGTCTCTGATAAAACCCCAAATGGAGGCACCTCGTTTGGTTTGTATGATTTTGCAAACAGTTCCGTTGCTTTTTCCAGATTCCCAATGCGTGAATAGATAGCTGATAAAGCCGAATGTCCCATTGCCGGCCCTTCGGGTGAGTACCGGGGCTCATAGTACTTCAGGTCCTTTTCAATCTGGGCTTTGTCTGTGATAAAGTCCAAGGGAAATGCCAATAAGTTTACATCTCCTTGTTTGATGATTACCCCATCGTAGGTCGCGTTTTCTTTTGTTGTACCATCGGGAAATTTCAAGATGGGTATATTCTGAGCAACCACTTCCCAATCCGGATTCGGAGCAATGCCCATCTCCCTGGCGGCTTGGGTTGCATATCGAAGTGCAGTAATGGCCATGCCATTGGTGAACGCGTTGTTGTCAATATTTTCCTGCCATTCGTTTGCACCAATTACATTATTGATCTCAAATTTCCCCGGGCCTTTCCTCTCTACACGGCTGGCCCAAAAATCAGCTACCTCTTTTAGCACAGGATAACCACGTTCTTTCAACCACGTTTTATCTTTGGTTACCTGATAGTATTTCCAAAACGCCCAACCTACGCAGCCGGTAATATGGTGCTGAAACGGACCCGTTAATGCCCAAACGGGAGTATCTTCGGTGCCCTCAGCAGATGATTCCCAAGGAAACATCGCCCCTTTGTAGCCATGCGAAAAGGCATTCTGCTTTGCTGCAGCCAAGCGGTTGAACCGATACTCTAAAATTGACTTGGCAATGTCAGGTTGTAGCATAAGGATAGGTGGATACATCCACAATTCTGTATCCCAAAATACGTGTCCATTGTAGCCCAACCCGGAAAGGCCCATTGGAGAAAGGCTCAAGCCTGACCCCTCTCTGGCAAACGAGTAGAGATGATACAATGCAAATCGAACATCCTTTTGCGTTTGTACATCTCCCTCTATAACAATGTCACTCTTCCACAATTTTTCCCATTCTGCTAAATGGCGTTGGAGTAATCGTTCGGTTCCTTCCAATCGTGCAAAAATCGTAAGTCGTTCCGCTTCATTCAACGGATCTTGAAAGTTGGCCGTGGAAGTTGCTGACGAAACAACACTAAACGAGTAGCTCTCTCCTGCTTTTAAACTCTTATTGAATTTCGCCAAATGCATGCTGTAATCCCAGTCTTCGTGTATCAGGTCAGGCTCTTGCCCATGTGGCTCAGAAAAAATGATACTGTTACTGGCCGCAACAGTATGCTTACCCGAAGGACTTTTACCAACTGAAGAAAGTAATGGCAACTTCACATGGGGTCGATCTATCTCGCTATATGTATTTCGGACATCTGCTAAGTGATTGGGCGCTTCAATAACGCTCATTGGTGTGACCTTCACATCTTTCTTTGCTTTTAATTCCACGATCGACATGGCTGTGTAGGGCAAGTGACGCAGTGCCATCATCGAGTGCTTAACCGATAGTTTATCGCCCACGTCAAAGGTTGTTACTAAAATTGCCTTTTTCATATCGAGCATTTGGCGGTAGTTTGTGATATCTTTAATTCCTATGCGCCTGCCGTCTACATCCAAATTCATATTGGCGTGGTTGAAGGTCTTCAAAATATTGGAAACACGTCCACGCTGATAGTAATCGTAAACACCATTCAGCACCACATCTCTCACTTTCATGGGTTCTGGCGAGGAGACCAAACCGACCATGCCATTGGCCACAGTCACTCCGTAGTAATTATTTGGGTCTATAGCTTTGGCTTCGATGAGCCATTCATTCTGAGCAGATATCGTTATGCTACCCGCGAAAAGAAAAAAAGCAACAAATAGAAGTTTCATATCATTGATTAATTTTAAGTAATTTAACTGAATCATCATTAACAACCATCAATTCATACCTAGTTTTTCCAATTGATACTGGCAAAATTTTACTGATTTGTCCGCGCAATGATATTCCTAACGTTGATCTTGGCATGCTCTTAAAATTACCCCGTCCATCACCCAACACCAACTCGCCATAGTTTGCATCATATCGGCCCATTTGAATATTGGATCGAAATAAATTTCCGCCCACTAAAATATCAAGGTTATGGTCATTGTTAAAATCCCTAACCTGGAACGCATTTGCAGTTGAAAATTGTATCTGTTTTGGTAGCGCTTTGAATTTGAAATTAAAATTTCCCAAGTTTTCGACATACACGCTCTCAAACACAGTGGCAGAATATTTTTTTGAATTTCGAATCGTTTCTTCCGGAAAAAATTCTTTAAACTCTGCTTCCGCAAATTTTTCGTAAGAGAGATACTTCTTTTTTAAAGAGGGTAGCTGCTTTGTCATTTCATCTCGCGTATAAAACGGGTACTCAATACCACCGATAACATGTGTCAAAATAGGTTCAACCGTCCCATTTTTATCAAAATCATTCACGTACATTCTTACAGGGTTATCAAAATTCACTTTTAACTTGCTGTTTAAACCTAGATTGCCGGCAACGATATCTAAATCACCGTCATTGTCAAAATCTCCTGATGCGATTGTGTTCCACCATCCAATATGATTCTTGAGTGAGTCAGCTTTTATCAGAGTTAACCTGCCCTTACTATTTGCCAAAACAGAAATAGGTCTCCATTCCGCTGCGACTAAGAGTTCAACATATCCATCGTTGTTTAGGTCCGCCCAGGTTGCACCATTCACAAATCCAAATTTTCTAAGTTCGGGTGCGATCTGATCGGTTGCATCCGAAAATTTTCCGAGCCCGTCATTTACCAAAATATAACTATCCGGTGCGATTCCATAATTCCCAGGAATAGCACGTGCGCCCAAAAAGATATCTGCATCGCCATCTTTGTCGAAATCATTAACAGCAACACAAGAACCACTTAAATAGACCTCTGGTAACTGGCCGTATCGGTTGAAGATTCCTATTCCATCGTTAAGGTACAATCTTGGGCTCATGTATTTTGACTTACCTGAAAACTCATTACCGCCACTAACGACAAACAAATCGACATCGCCATCCTTGTCAAAATCAAAAAAGACTGCATCCACATCTTCATAGGTACTGTCGGCTTCAATTAAAGGCTGAGCAATAGTAATGAAACGGCCGTTTTTTGACTGAATAAAAATCTTTCCCATTTGCCACTTACCACCACCTAAAAAAATATCATCTAATCCATCAGAGTTAACATCACCTATGGCAGCCGCAGGACCTTCAGCTGAAACCATGAATGGCATCAGCGACTGCCGATCAAACTCTACGTAATCATTTTCAACATGCTTATATGCAGGCTTCAATGTAGTTTTATCTTCTGTAAAGTACGTATTGCCGCTAGCAAACTTCGCGTAGTTAAAATGCCCTGAGGCATTGTTCTGACGAAGTACTATCTGCTGTTGGGCCTTGACTTTGACTAAAGTCTGAAAAGACCCATCCGTCCAAACCACTACCAACGAGTCCATCACTGAAGAATTTCCTGTACCGAAAGTAAGCCTTGTGTCTACTGAGCTTTGAAAGCCTCTTGTGGGCATGCATTCTTGCATCTGAACTTTACCGCTCGAATAAAGAAATACTTTCGTGCCAATTCCTTGTAGGTTCGTTTTTGATCCCAAAAGCTTGACTTGAAGAAAATTAGCGCGAGAAGATTTTTCAACATCTGGATCAATAGTCTTATTTTCATAAACAAAGGCAACTTCATCGATATTGTTAATAACGAGATCCAAATCTCCATCATTGTCTAAGTCGGCATAGGCAGCACCATTCGAATAAGAAGGTTTATTTAATCCCCACTCCTCTGCTTTATTGGTGAACGTTGAATCGTTGTTGTTGTCGAATAGAAAATTCTTTACTTTCTCTTGCGGCATTTTAGTAATAAAGCGAAGTTGTCTCTCATTCAATTTATTGTTCAACATGCGTTGTATGGTGTCATTCGATATAAAGTTCACATAATCCAAGTCGTTCGATCTCCTAAAAATTCCGTTCGAAACGAAAATATCTTTATCCCCATCGAGATCAAAATCCGCAAAAAAAGTCGACCAACTCCAGTCCGTTGCCGCTACCCCAGCAAAAAGGGCGATTTCACTAAAGGTGCCATCATGATTGTTTAACTGAAGCGCATTGCGTGCATACTGCTCATTGTAGCCAAACTGTTTTTTAAACAAGTAAGTATCATATGGGTCTTCTGCCACTGACGACTTCAATCGTTGATAATCGTCCGGAAGCATATCCATCGCAATCAAGTCAGGGAAAGCGTCATTATTAAAGTCAGCAAAATCAACACCCATGGTATATCGGCTGGTATGATTCATGCTTTGCTCGAGTAACTCTTTGAATTTTCCGTTCTTTTGGTTGATATACAGATAATCATTCTCGTGAAAATCATTACCAACATAAATATCAGGCCATCCATCTAGATTGACGTCACTCACTACAATGCCCAATCCATAGCCTAATGCACTGCTGTATATTCCTGATTCCCTTGTAACATCTACAAACTTTCCATTCTCATTTTTCAAGAGTTTGTCACCTGCGGTAGGATGGGTTTGAAAGCGCAATGTGCTCACTTTCCCGTAAGTACCATTCTGATGCAATGAATGGTTGAGCATGAACATATCTAAATCCCCATCGTTATCGCAGTCAAAAAAAGAAGCCTGTGTCGAAAAGCCCACCAAATCCAGTCCGTACTCCTTTGCTCTATCTACAAAACGAGGTACCCCCCATTTGTCAATTCCTTCATTAATGAAAAGTTGATTCTTTCCTTTAAAAATCAAGTAATCGCCAACATAGCTTACATAAATATCTAACTTCCCATCACCGTTAACGTCTGCCATCGTAACCCCTGTCGCCCAACTATCGGATCCAGCGACACCGGCAATTTCTGTGACATCTTTAAATTTGAATTTGCCAGCGTTGAGATACAGCTTATTGCTTTCTTGATTTGATGTAAAATAAATGTCAGGCAACTCATCACCATTTAGGTCACCAACCGCTACGCCAGCACCATTGTAAAAGTACATGTAATTGAAGATATTGAAATCAACAGACTCGGTTAGCTTGTTTTGAAATGTAATGCCAGATTCACTTGATGGCACGATCCTAAATCGCTTATCTTTATTGCTACATCTCATTGTAACAACCAAGCAAAAGACGATTAGCAAAAATCTCATGAGTCGTTTATAAAATCGCGTACTGACGCTTTTAATTTTTAACTATCGGCAAATAAATATCTGCCTTCCAATTCTTTTCATTGAAACCCATGCTCGGATTATCGTGAAAAACTTCAACAGGTTGCGCAATCGCTTTGTATCCATTCTTATTAGCATAGTCCAACAACTGATACCATGCGCGGTCGGAAGTAATATAATTGCCGCGATACTCTGCCTTCAAAGCAATTCTACTATTAAAGGTTTTAAAGGATACAGAATCAGTTACTGGAATTGTGTCAGGACGGTGTATTGGAAAACAGAAATCGAAGCTTAATTTTCCCAATTGGTGATTCCACTCGTTCACCCTAACCATCGGTGGTCCATTCAATTTAAAATTGTGATAGTCTACAAATGAGGAAATAAGAAGATAATCCTTCATCATAGCATTTGCTTTAGCAAATTGATCTGTTCGATAGGATCGACAAACGCAAAATGACGAATCTAAATTTGCTTCACCAATAATCTTGACCTTCGTTATTTCCAAATGAGTCTTCACTACTTCAAAGAATGCCTTTCCAAAGTAAGCAGCGTCTTCTTCGATTGGCTGGATGGTAAATGGAATCGTTAACTTATTCAGTAGTCCGCGACCTGGCTCCGAAATCCGGATTGCAATACTTGTTACCGAATCGCTAACTGGTGTAAATCGCCAATGGTAAACATATATTCTATTCCTATGGGCAATTTCTTGTTTTAATCCATAGACTGAATCAACCTCAACAATCTGAGCATTTTCTAGAGACCTATTCCAAATACGTACGGTCTCAATGATATCTCCAGGTACCGTAGACGCTTTAAAATTGACAACATATTCAAACTGACGGAATCCAATATAATATATCAAAGCAACAGCTGCCCCAAATCCAAATATGACCCAAACTTTCCTCATTTATGGTTTTCTAAAATTTTGTAAAGTTGTGCATTCCCATTATTGATCGTTACAAGTAAATAACGATTGTTTTTTAATGAAATGATATTAAAATGTCGCACTGAATAATTGAACAAATCCAAGCCCACTGCAGTACCTTTAAAAATTGCGCCATTACTCTTAAGAATCGCACCGCCAAACGACCCAAATCGACCGTGAAAGGGTTGTACACCAAAATAATTACCACCAACTAGTAACTCATCTTTCCCATCGAGATCAACATCAAATTTTACTTGTGCTAAAATAGGTGATAGCTGCAATTCATTCGGGAATCTAATAAACGTGTATTTACCATTTTTTTCCTTCAAATACCCAGAACCCAATTCGTAGACTTCAAATAAAACTGACTTTTTCAATTGATCACTTGTAAATATCTGTTCCATGGTTTGCCCCGCAAAAGCTTGATAGCTCGTATACTTCTTTCGGAGGCTAGGCAATTGGCTCGCCAACATATCAAACCCATCTATTGGGTAGTAAAGATCATTTTTCTGTATTGCGATGATTGGTTCCTCCTCATCATTGCCATCGAAATCGCCATAGTACATCTTCATCGGCCTTGATTTAGATGCTTTGTATTTTGAATTAAGTCCCCAATTACCGAGAATGTACTCCGCGACCCCGTCTCCATCTATATCAAAAGGGACTATCATTTGCCAAAGGCCACCTAGCTTTCCCTCTAAACGATTATCCCGTTGAAAAGAACCACTTGCATTTTTCAAAAAAATCGGCTCCATCCACTCTCCAACAACAATTAAATCGATCTGGCCATCTTTGTCATAATCGTCCCACACAGCATCTGTAATCATCCCCAGTGATTCAAATATCTTGTTTCGCCTAGGCACAAACTTGCCCTTTTCGTTAACTAACAGGTATGACTTTGGTATTTTTCCAAAGTCCTTTGATACTGATTCATTTCCAACAAAAAGATCCAGATCGCCATCTTTATCGAAATCAAATGGTTTGACACATGAAGCATTTTCATAATACTCTTCTATCTCTGTTAAACTAAATCCAGTATCATTCGATTCATAATAGCTATCTAAAAGTGGTTTTGATTTGAAATAAAAATCAGCACCGCCCGTTCCAATGAACAAATCGGCTCTACCATCTTGATTAAAATCCTCTATAACTGCATCTACATCTTCTTTAATCGAATCTTTGAGTATCGATGGAATATCTGATCGGACAAAATGACTATTAGACTGTAAATAAAATTGTCCAGCTATGTGTTTAGAGCCGCCAAAATAAACATCGGTCAAACCGTCATTATTGATGTCACCCAAAGCGGTCGCTGGGCCCCTATCAGACTGTTGATAGGGCAAAAGCTTTACTCGGTCAAAATCAGTATATGGATCTTCCTTGTGTTCAAAGGATAAGCCAAGTTCCTTTGGGTCAATTTTCTCGAAAAATAAATTCTGCTTTGGGCTCACAATACCTTTTGCAGCATTGATGCTGTCACTCAGATAAATTGTCAAGGTTTGATTGATCTTAACGTCTTTTAACTGCTGGATTTTCCCGTTAGGCCAAACGACTTTTATTGAATCAACTTTAGCGTGTTTACCGAATCCAAAATGAACTATGGGTTCTGAGGACGCCTGAAAACCCCGTACGGTGTACAACTCCTTGAACTGCAAAACACCTTCGGAATAGGCGTATACTTTCGTTCCTACACCGTATGCGTTTGATTTAGAATAGCGCAAGGCAACTTTTAAGAAACCAGCTGAGTTATTCGTTTGATTCACATAGATACCAGCCTTTTCGTCAACATTATTTACTACGAGGTCTAGATCTCCGTCATTATCTAAATCTCCCATAGCGGAAGCTGTTGACGCAGTCAACTCCTTGGGTAACCAATTGGCCGATCGATCTTCAAAAACATAACCACCTGAACCCTTGAAAATATAATTGTTTGTAAGTCCAGATGGCATCATGGCTATCGCACGCTCATCCACAACCTTGGTCGTACCGATTACATTCACAACTTGTTCGCTAGAAACATATTTTAGATAGTCTAAATCATTGGGTCGTTTTGGTATTCCGTTTGAAACAAACAAATCTTGATTGCCATCTTGATCAAAATCAGCAAACAGCGCACTCCAACTCCAATCCGTGGCTGCAACATTACCCATAAGGCCCACCTCAGCAAATTGTCCATTGCCAATGTTCATTTGTAACATATTGCGTGGGAACTGGTAATTGTATCCGTACTGTCCTGTACGCATCTTCATGATGCTGACATTCTCTTCATCCACCGACCGTTTCAACACTTCCTCCTTCTCGGGCAGCATGTCGAGAGTGATCACATCGGGATATCCATCATGATCTATATCCGCAATATCATTACCCATTGAAAACTTACTCGTACAGGTAAAGGCGTGCTTGCCTTGTTCTTTAAAAGTTCCATCACCGTTATTTAGGTAGAGATAATCATCCTCATGAAAATCGTTGCTCACATAAACATCGGGAAACCCATCAAGATTAAAATCAGAAACTCCAATCCCCAAGCCGTAACCGTTGATGCCACCATAGATATTCGCCTTTTCACTAACATCAATAAATTTACCTCCATCATTTCGTAGAAGCTTGCCACCCGTTTCGTAAGTACGAACGTTTCGCAAATTGGCATGACCAAAAGATTCAGGCGTATGCACTGCATGATTGACCAAAAAAATATCTAGATCACCATCTAAATCATAATCCAAAAAAGCAGCTGTTGAGCTAAACGATTCAAAATCTAAACCATATTTAGCAGACTCTTCTGAAAACGTATTGTCTCCTTTATTTATAAATAATTCATTGTGTCCCTTTAGGCCCTTTAATCCAACAACAGCGCATACATAGATATCTAACAACCCATCGCCATTTACATCACCCATTACGCTGCCTGTGTCCCAACTATTGTATCCAGATACACCGGCTTTTTCGGTTATATCCTCAAACTTTAAATCACCCTTATTCAAATAAAGTCGATTCTTAACTTGATTTCCCGACAGAAATAAATCGGGCAATCCGTCTCCATTGATATCACCTATTGCCACACCGCCACCATTATAAAAATAAGCATAGTCAATAATATTAAAATCGCTTCCCGAATTTAAACTGTTTTTAAAATCAATACCCGAATCTGTAGACTCCAGCTTGTCGTATAAGCGTTTTTGATTGTTGCATGCCGCCAAAAGAATTAACAATAGGACGATAACAATTGATTTGCTCTTACTCCCCATACCATTTTCCAAAGTTTTACAAAAGATCATAAACAAAAACTCTTGGAATCTCACCATTTACCGCAGCAAACATGTACTTCCTTCCCTTCTTATCACTGAATGACTTTAAATGCCTCACTTGGCTACGGACAAAAAAACCGGTAGTGTTATAGTCCTGCCATTTAAATTCCATTTTTCCATTGCCGAGAAGGACATTACCATAGCTGGCATCCTGACGCGAGAACTGTGGTTTGAAATCAAAATTGTTTCCAGCCATTACTAAATCTACAATCCCATCTTTGTTGACATCCGTACATGAAATACCACACACGCACGACCATTGTACTCTTTGAGGCAGTTTTTGCACAGAGAATTTGCCATTACCCTCATTGACCGCTATTATAGATTCAGAAACAGATACTTTCTTCACAAGAGAACTGCTTACTACCTCTGGTTTGAATAGTTCTTGAATAGTTCTTTTAGCATAGTCTGCAGCTAGCAAATTTTGTTTTTTAAGACTCGGCATCTGCGCTGTCATCTCCCTTCTCATGTGCACAGGATAATCTTTGCCGTCATCGTGGATTGTCATAATCTGTTCTATAGTACCATTCTCATCAAAATCATTAACCCATAATTTCATGGGTTTTTTGTTGGTGGCCACAAATGGAATATTCAACCCAGCATTTCCGAGAACCAGATCCAGATCACCATCGTTGTCAAAGTCGTATGCTTCAACGGCCTTCCACCAGCCGTGCAATGAATCAAGATCACATGTCCACCTAGTTAATCTCCTGTCTGAATTTTTGAAAACAATTGGTGTACCCCATTCGGAAACGGTCACTAAATCATCTTTCGTGTCGCCATCTACGTCTACCCATTTAGCATCGGTTATCATCCCTGCATCTTTCAGATCGTAGGCGCTACGCTCGGTACCGTCTACAAACGAACCATCTCCATTGTTCACCAAGAGTAAATGTTGTGGGTCAGTCCCAAATACGCCAGGTACGCTTCGTGAGCCAACAAATAAATCCGTGTCGCCATCATTGTCAAAGTCAAAAGGTGAGATGACCGATATATTCGTCTTTGTGGACGGCAATTCATTTTTTGACTTGGTGAATTTGCCAGTGCCCGAATTTATATAAATACGTGCTCGATAAGATCCTTTCTTCTCAACGTCATTTCCCCCGGTTCCTACAGCCAAGTCTAAATCACCATCTCCATCTGCATCAAAAAAAGAAGCCGATGTATCCTCTAACTCCTCGTCATCCATAAAACAACTACTTGGGAACCATCTTAGCTTGCCATCACCCTCGTGTAAATAGACCTTCCCTGGTTGTCCGGGCCCACCACCAATAAAAACATCTTCATTCCCGTCACCATTAATGTCTCCTATGGTCAGAGCCGGTCCTTCTTTTGAAACATATTTTGTGAGCAATCCTTCATGGTCAAAATCATCAAACAGATCCTCGCGATGAGTCTCAAAAATATTCTTCGTCAATTCTTTAAAAATAGTAGGCTTCGTGTAAATCTTCTTTTTACTTTTCAAGTCTGTTGCCTCTGATTGATCCAAGATTAATTTCTGATTTACTTTCACTTCCTTTAGAATCGTTACCTTGTTATTCGGCCACAGAATACTGATAGAATCAATTTTCTCTAGCACACCCAACCCGAAAGTCATCGTATAATCCATGGAAGACTGAAAACCCCTGGAAGGCATTAACTCCTGAACCATTATTTTTTCCTGTGCAAACAATTTGACTGACGACCCTATTGCAAACGAATTGCCTCCTGTTCCTTTTAGCTGAAATTGTATAAAATTATTTTTAGTCAACTGGCTACTCCTATTCTCAAATACAAACGCTTCTTGATTTACGTTATTAACAACAATGTCTTGATCTCCATCTCCATCCAGATCGCCATATGCGCATCCACTTGAGAAACTTGGAATACTTAGGCCCCAATGGTCTGCAAGATTGGTAAACGTAAAATCTCCATTGTTATGGTAGGCATAGTTAGGAAGAGCGGTCACCGGCATCTTATTGATAACGGACAAAATCTCACCTTTTTGTCCGGTTAAAATCATATTTCTAATTACGTCATTGGCCAGATAATCGACATAGTCGATGTTTGTTAAATCATGGATAATTCCATTCGTGACATAAATATCCTTGAAGCCATCATTGTCCATATCAAATAGCAAGCCTGCCCAACTCCAGTCTGTTTTAGCAACGCCACTGAAGTAGGCGATCTCAGAAAATGAATTGTTCCCATTATTGACTTGAAGTGTATTTTGAATGTATTGCTGATAAAAATCTCTTTGCTGCTTTAACTTAAAGACATCAATGTTATCGAACTCCATTACCTTTTTTGTGCGCTCTATATGCTCTGGCATCATATCGGTGATAAAAATATCTTTCAGTCCATCGTTATTAATATCCGCAATGTCCACACCCATCGCAGACAAACATAAATGCGAAGTCCAATTTTTAATTTCTTCTTTAAATGTTCCATCCTTCTGATTGATGTAGAGATAATCTCGTTCATAAAAATCGTTTGACACATAGATATCGGGGTAGGTATCTTCATTAATATCCGAAACAAGCACTCCGAGTCCAAAAGCAATCAAGCTGCCATAGATGCCCGCTTTCTCCGTAACATCTACAAACTTCCCATTGTCATTGCGTAGCAGCAGGTGGCCTACTCCTCTGAGCTTCTTAGGGACATTTTCCCAATCGCTTGCTTTCTTGTTCCTATCTGAAGCATAACCTAAACTATTGACTGGAACATTACTGTTGTTTAAAATGTATGCATCCAGGTCACCGTCTTTATCGTAATCGAAGAAAGATGCGTGCGTTGAGAAACCGCTTTTTGCCAAATTGAACTCATTGGCCTTTTCTGTAAAAGTTAAATCCCCGTTGTTGATATACAAATCGTTGTCATGGTTGTTGCCTTCCATGTTTCCAGCATTACTGACATAGATATCCAAATAACCATCCCCGTTAACGTCAGCCATTACCACTCCGGTATCCCATGGTTTATTACCTCCCACACCGGCAGAATCCGTGATATCCTGGAATTTGAAATTGCCTTTGTTTAAATAAAGGCGATTCTTTTTCATGTTAGCGGTAAAAAAAACATCAGGAAGCCCGTCATTATTGATGTCACCAATTGCTACGCCACCACCGTTGTACAGATTTCTGTATTTGAAAATATTAAAATCCGGTTTATCCTCTACTTCATTAATAAATGTAACGCCTGTCTGCGCAGACGACAATCTTGCAAAAAGAGAGCTCTCGGTAACTAACTCATTATCAACGGTCTTCTTTTGACCACATCCAATCATCACAAGCAACAAACCCCAAAGACCGACCTTTAACCTCATTTCCTTCTATTCAAGATTTACAAATTTAATACCCATCAACCATTATTTCCTTTTGATTTCAATGAAAACTGAAAAGAGTATACTTATTTTAATAAGATTAGGTGATAACTAATGAAATGGAACCTGTATAACAATTAGAAATAGATGGCAAAAAAAAAGAGGCCGAAGCCTCTTTCTTTATCTTATCAATTCAAAATTAATAACCAGGATTTTGTTTCAAACCAGGATTTGACAACAGAGCACTAGCCGGAATCGGGAATATGTCAGTATGGCCGTCACCTGCTGGTTTAAACTGCTTCGCAGCCTTGAACACACCAAAACGGATCATATCATTTCTTCTCCAACCTTCAGTATATAACTCTCTGCCACGCTCATCCAACATTTTGGGCAAGTCGAGTGACGTCAATGCCGAAGTAGTGGTTCTAAGCGCTCTTAGTTTGTTGACCTCGCCCAATGCAGTTTTACCAGCTGCGGTAGCTCCACGCAAAATTGCTTCCGCTCTCATTAAATGAGCATCTGCAAATCGAGCCATTACCACGCCTCCTCTAAATGCACCGTTGGCTGGAGAATATTTCAATAGTCTAGCACCTGTCGTTTCATTGTTACCAATCAATCCCGACTCTGCGAATGCTTGTGTAAAAACAAGTGGCTTACCAGTTCTGTCTTTTAACGCAACAGCAGCTCCATCTTTCCATCCATACATTTGTCCAAATTGGAATCCAAAACCAAAGCCTTCATTCGAAGCATTGGTTGAAGCCAACGTCTGCGTAAATCCTCTTCTTTCTTCCTGTCCGCTTCCAAGAGCGTTTGTGCCAGCTGGACCATCAAATTTCTGGTAGAATTCAGTCAACGTTGAAAATCCATTCCAACCACCGCCTGAGTTCGTACCGGTTCCTCCAACCTCAGTAAATCTACCTTGATTGTAGTGGAGTCCGTTCCACATTCTATTACCGGTACCTGCCTGCACATTCCAAATTACGTCAGTATTTGTAAAAGTCGGCCCAACAAAAATATCGAAGTAGTTACTTACCAATGCATAACCCTCTGCTTCAATTGCATCAACAAGAGAAACAACATCATTCAAATCTGTAGAACCATAGGCTCCACTGTAAATGATGTTATTCAACTTAACCTTCGCAAGCAAAAACCTTGCTGTAGCCTTGACAGGTCTTTGTTTGTTACCAGCGGTTGGGGAGCTAGCCGGCAAATCAGCAATGGCTTCGGTCAAATCCTTAACAACCAGATCGTAAGCTGCTTTGCGAGTCAACACGGAAGGAGTAACATCAGGACCGTCCTTGGGGTTTCTGAAAGGAACTTGGCCCCAAAAATCCATTACAATCCACATATTATAGGCACGAGCAAATTTGGCTTCTGCTATTTGAGCAGTCGTAGCTTTACTGAGTGGATCGATAACTTCTGTACATCTTAAAACTGCGGCATTTTTATCATTCCAAACACCGGTGACTTGGGCGTGGGTAGGGCCAAAAGTGTGCACGTGCACTGTTCGCCATATCCCATTATCTCCCCAGTCAGTACCACGCGTGGGCACCAACAATTCATCGGTGGATACCTCGGTAAGGGAATAAAGATTTGACTGATCTTCTGTTTGACCAGAAATTCCATTGTAAATGTTAGTTAAAGATCCTGCGGGACTTTCAACCCCATTAAACACAGCAGAGGCACCTTTGGTCTTCAAAGAATCTGTCTCCGTGATATCTAATGAGCATGAACTCATCAAGAAAACTGTGATTAAGAACGGTACTAATAGCCGATACTTAGTCTTGTTGTTGTAGTTATTTTCCTTTTTCATTTTTTTATTGATTAGACTTTTCATCAAAACGAAGCATTTAATCCAATTGTAAACACACGAGGCCTAGGATACGCTGCATAATCAATTCCAGCAGTAGGTAACCCACTTAATAAATCACCACCTGCCGGGCTGCTGCTTACTTCAGGATCCAAACCAGTATAACTTGTTATCAGGAATAGGTTCTGGCCATTCAAATAGAATCTTAATTTCTTGATGAACTTGCCACCACTCATTGGAAGGTTGTATCCCAAAGTAAAGTTCTGCATTCTTAAAAAGTCACCACTTTCCAAGAAACGGGTAGATACAGCCGCTTCTGCTGAACCTGCTTCTCCTGCTGTCAGAACGTTCTTTGTCACGTTTCTAGCATTGTTGATAGATCCTGCAGTGAAGAATGCATTAGCTGTATTATTATAAACATAATGCCCGTATTGGCCGGTGAAGTACGTAGCGAAATCAAATGCCTTATAACGAGCATTGATAGAAAATCCCATGTTCCAAGTAGGTAATGCAGTCTTTCCAACGAAAGTTTGGTTATCACCTATTGGTTGGCCAGTTGCATCAAAACCTTTAAATTCACGAACATGGTAGGAGAACAACGGATATCCGCCTGCTAACCTCTGTGCGTAGGCTAGGGATAAGCCCTGGCCACGGATCGTGCCTGCATCTAATGCACCCCCAAAATCTTTAAGTAGATTGGTATTATTCGAAACGTTTCCTGAAAACGAAAGGGATCCGTTTGGCTTGTCAATAGCCGCATATGTAAGAGATAGCTCCCATCCTTTATTTTCCACGGTTGCATCAAGGTTACTAAAAATTTGAGTAGCAACAGACGGCTGAGCTGCGTTGATTCTGAGTAGTAGATCAGTTGTGTTCTTTACATAGTAATCGAAGCTACCACTCAACTTATCTCCGAGAATTCCAAAATCGATACCAGCACTAAACTGAGAGGTCTGTTCCCACTTCAATGTAGGATTTACAGAACCCTGCGCTGAGATTCCTGGTACGTCTATTTGACGTGCATCGCCTACGCCTGCATCATTATATCTTTCTCTTCTAATAAACTCACCGTAACCCAATCCATCCTGGTTACCAACGATTCCGTACCCTGCTCTGAACTTAAATGTGCTGAACAAGTCTGGCATGAAATCCTCTTCATGCATCTTCCACGCAAATGCACCAGAAGGGAAAACACCATACTTACTGTCAGTACCAAATCTTGACGACCCGTCAACCCTGACTGTTGCTGTAAACAAGTACTTCCCTGAGATGGTAAAATTGCCGCGTCCGAAATAAGACTGCAAGAAATCCGTATTGTCGTAATAATTTGCCGAAATGGCAGCCACGCTAACACCTGCTGGTCTTGCAAAGTAGCTTTGCTGCAACGTACCCCCATTTATTCCGCTAACGAAACCTCCTGTAGTTTGTGACCCACCTCTGAGGTCATTCGATATACCCCAGTTGTTAACAATGCCATATACCCCACCGGCTACTCCATTACCAGCATTGTAGGAATTTCTTAGTTCCGTCTGCATGTTATCAAAATTTACAAAATCAGTAAACCCTCTAGCCCCGGCTGTGAAACCATTACTGCGGAAACTTTGATAAGAATACCCGCCTACCGCGTCAATTTCTACTTTCCCAACTGTCTTGTGATAATTCAGCGTTAACTCTACAAGATTGTTGGTAGTTTGATTTTCACTTAATAAGCCTTGACCGTATCCTAAGACACCATTTCCACCATTGATTGCCTTGCCCGAAGCTAGTGTGTTCGTTTCTCCTTTAGCATAATCCAATCCATAAGTACCTTTAAATGTTAAGGCATCCGTTAACTTATAACTGGCAGACAAGTTGGATAAAAGTCGGTTTGTTGAACCTGTACTTCTATAATATGCTAACATATTCGAAGGACTTCGTTGTCCCCCGGTGTTGAAATCAGGATTCGTTGGCCAAGTTGGGTTTGCTGAGTAGGCTGCGCCTAAAAGATCACCCTGGAAACCAGCGCTGGCTCCAATGGCAGGATCTTCTCGCTTCACGTTTGAGTAAGTCAATGATAAATCGACTTTTAGTTTATCGTCCAAAAATGATTTGGTACCATTTAACCTTCCGGTTAATCTGCCAAGTGAAGAATTCTTAATTATGCCCTGTTGATCGTCACGTCCAAAAGAGGCTCTGAAAGAACCCTTTTTTATTGCTTTCGAGTACGAGAGGTTCTGTGTGTTCGATACCGAGGTTCTCGTAATATAATCTTGCCAGTCCGTTTGAGCTCCAAAATTCTGAGCTACCCGATCTCCTCCAAATTGTTGTACACCATCAAGAAATTGAGGAGCCGAAAGCAAATCGTACTTCTTTGCAGGCGAGGAAATGCTCACACTAGTAGAAAAGTCAAGAACACCTTTTTGACCCTTTCCGCTCTTGGTGGTAATTAAAACTACTCCATTTGCGCCACGAGATCCATAAATCGCTGTAGCTGACGCATCTTTCAAGATACTCATGCTCTCAATATCGTTCGGATTCAAAAAGTTCAAAGGGTTGGAGTCCTGATTTGATCCATAGCCTACATCAGCTGCCGCAGGAGTTACTCCGCCAGCCAATGGAACACCATCGACAACAAACAAAGGGTTGTTATTCGATCGAATAGAAGATGTACCCCTAATTCTTAAGTTAATCCCTGCTCCAGGTGCGCCACTAGTCGATGTAATTTGAACACCGGCAGTTTTACCTTGAATCAATTGTTCTGGAGACGAAATTAATCCCCCGTTAAAATCGGATGCCTTAACTGCTGCTACTGCACCTGTCGCATCATTTATCTTAACAGTTCCGTATCCAATTACAACCACCTCAGATAGCGAAGTGATATCAGACGCTAGTGAAACATCTAATGATGTTTGAGATCCTACCGCTACTTCTTGCGTTGCATATCCCACAAAAGAAAAAACAAGCGTGGCATTGGCACCTACATTGATGGTAAAGCTACCATCTGCATCGGTTACAGTACCATTAGTGGTTCCTTTTTCGAGGATGTTTACACCCGGAATTCCTGAGCCATCGTCAGATGCCTTTACTTTACCTGACACGGAACGCTCCTGTGCAAAACCCACAAGGGTTGCGAACATCAGAACCACCGCGAGATACCTGCGAACAAACAGATACAATTTGGTCATAGTTTAATTGATTTAAGGTTTTAATTAAGTTGCCTACACAGGATTTGTTAAAAAATCCTACCCAATGTTATCGATTTATTACAAAACAACCTAAAGAAAAAAGGGAAAACGGTATCGCAAACGTTTGCAAAAACAAAGATTTTCGAAAAAGTTGTGGATTTTGACCTGAAATAGACCTTGAGCCAAACAAATTCACTTTTTCACGCGATTGGATGTATTTCCACTCGATCGTCTCTTTATAGATAGGCTACTGTTATTTCTGGTAGTTATGAACAGCTGCCCACCAATAGTTCTCTTGAGTGGACGAACATTTCGCACATCACCCCTTAACCAAAGACCTGTTGCTGATAGGGGGACTTCTTCAAATTGCCCGTTGGTGTTTCTACTCAGTAGCAAACCAACACTGGAATCTGAATTTCCAAACTGACTCCGATAAGCGTAGTTATTACCTGCAACGAGGATATCTATTTTACCATCACCCGTAAAGTCATTGACCACAATACCATTTACACTGGAAATCTGAGCCGCCTTTGGCAATGGAACAAGTGCAAAGCGATCGCTACCTAGGTTTTCTAAAATTGACGAAGCCAACGTTTGAATGCTTAGTTGGTTGGTAATAACTGAACCCAATCTTGAGAAAATCTCTGCAGATGTCGCACGACCATACGAAGCATAGTCACCATATGTTTTTCGTAACGGATTGAGTTGGTTTAGCAATTCATCGCGCGAAGCAATCGGATAACTTTCAGCTCCATTAAAACACGAAATGATGGGATCCATTTTTCCATCGCCATTGAAGTCACCTACGGCAAGATGGAGGGGATGCACATCGGAGGCTTTCCAAGGCAGGTTGAGCCCCTCATTACCTAATACAAAATCAATGTCACCGTCACTATCGATGTCAGACGCGATCACCCGGTTCCAAAGGCCGCCCGATTTCGATAATGTTTCATTTTTTGATTCTATCAATTTGCCTTTTGTGTTATTATAAAAAATGCGAATCGGCATCCAGTGGCCCACCACGATCAAATCCAGCCAGCCATCTTTGTTGATATCTGCCCAAAGCGCGTCTCGTACCGCTCCTAGTTCGCGCAAATCCGGATTGACTTCTTTTGTGGCAACTACTAACTTAAATTTACTGGTCAATGAATCTTGTTCATTTCGTAGGATGGCACCTGCTGATGCCAAAGGAAATCTTCCCGGCAACGAACTTCCCCCCACGAACAAATCAAGGTCGCCATCGCGATCATAATCTCCTGCAACTACACAACTGCCACTCACATGGTCAACAGGCGCACTGCCCTCAGTGGCTTTTTGAAAATGTCCGTTCCCTTTATTAATATAAAGTCTGTCTTCCTGCTCGGTGGTCCCATTTTCAAATTCGTTTCCACCACTCACTACAAACAAGTCTTGATCTCCGTCTCCCTCCACATCAAAAAAAGTTGCTCCTACATCTTCTTTGGCTGCATCCAATTGCCACGGGCGTTGTGGCGCCTTGTCGAATTGACCCTTACTATTGCTGACGTACAATTCTCCCGACTGACCTGCGGCACCACCGACAAAAAAATCATCATATCCATCACCATTAACATCAGCAACTGCAAGCGGAGGACCAATCATCGACAACCGATAAGGCAACAATGGCTCTCGATCAAAGTCAACAAATGAATTTTCCCGATGAACAAAGTCAATATTAAGTTCCTTGGTCACATCTTCAAAATAGGGCTTTGCCATAGTTACCAATTTCGATAGATCAACAACTGAACGACCATAGTCGATTTCCAGTAGCTGATTGGCGGCTTGATTTTCCAATTTCGAAATTTTTCCATCTGGCCAGGTGACCCTGACTTGATCGATCTTTTTTTGATCACCCAAACCAAATAACAATGTGGCGTCCACGGCAGACTGGTACCCACGGGTTAGCATTAACTCTTGCACCTGTTTCCCGTCTCCCGTCTGAACTTCAACACGTGCACCGATTGCATTCAAATTATTTTCGGATCCCCTCAGTTTAATTTTTAAATAATTGTTGGTTGATTTATCGCTCGAGTGATTTTCCCAAATCGTTGCCCTTTCATTTGTGTTATTCGTAATCAGTTCCACATCGCCATCATTATCCAGATCAGCATAGGTTGCACCGAAAGATAAATTGGGTTGATAAATACCCCACTCTTTTGAACGTTCGGAGAAGGTTAGATCTCCATTATTCCGAAACAAGTAATCGCTGGTTTTGGTGGAAGACATCTGACTGATCAGCTTATACAATTCCAGTTCTTTTCCCTCCTTTTGTGCTTTCCGTTTCTCATCCTCTACTTTATATTTTAAAAAATCCATACTGGTGAAATCGCGCAGGTATCCGTTGGTAACAAACAAATCTTTGTATCCGTCATTGTCTACGTCTACCCACAGCGGAGCCCAACTCCAATCAGTGGAAGACACATTAGCCAGCTGACCAATTTCAGAAAATAGTGGGAACCCATCAGGGCCAACTCCATTATTAAGCTGGAGTGTATTTCTCATTTGTTGATGATGGAATCCGCTGTCCAACATCAATTGATACCGTTGATAATCATCGGGACCTCGCAATAACTTCTGCCTGAAGTTATCTTCGGGCCACATATCCACTTCAATCAAATCAAGTTTTCCATCATTGTTAAAGTCAGCTAAATCGGTTCCCATTCCATTTCTGGACAAATGGCCGAACGACTTTTTAGTTGCATCGGTAAACGTACCATCTCGATTGTTGAGATAGAAATAGTCTTGCTCTTCGTAGTCGTTGGTCACATAAATGTCTGGCCACCCATCACTATTTATGTCCCCTATAGAAACACCCAAGCTGAAATTAAGTCCTCCCCCGTGTATGCCCGCTTCCTTACTTACTTCTGTGAAAAACCGTTTGGTTGAATTTAGTTTCGTTGAGTCCTCAACAAGATCATTTCGATATAGCCTGTTTCCAAAATTAGGGTGTCGCTCGTTTCGCAGTTTATTGGTGTTGATAAAAGGAGAATAAAAATGAACCCCGTGATTAATTAAAAACATATCCAGATCACCATCGCGATCATAATCAAAAAAAGCAGCTTGGGTTGAAAAGGTACCGGGCGCATCCAACCCGTACGCAGCAGCTTGCTCCTCAAAAACAGGAATCGATCCGTTAGATAAACCTCGATTAATATAGAGTTCGTTGGAAAGGTTATTCTTCAAATCAGGACCAGAGTAACACACATAAACATCCAGCCAGCCGTCATTGTTGATGTCAACAACTGTGACCCCAGTCTTCCATAGACCTCGGCCGGCTACACCGGCATTTTCGGTAACGTCTCTGAAACGAAGATCGGTTTCGTTTAGGTACAGGCGATTACTAACGGTATTCCCTGTAAAAAAAAGATCGCAAAATCCATCGTTATTAAAATCTCCCGCAGCTACTCCCCCACCATTGTAAGTATATTCATACGTTAAAATATTGATCTCGGGCGTCTCAACAATAGTGTTTTCAAAGTCAATTCCAGAATCAGCTAGCCGACTGAATAGAGTGGTACTTTTTTTTTCGCAACCCTGAATGAGAAAGAAAACAAAAACTCCAAACGATGCTATGGAACCTTTAAACGAGACCTTGGGTAATTTTAAAAAGTGTAAACCGATTCGCACAATCTGGCAGTTACTTTTAATGTGATTGCACAAAACTAACAAAAGTCATATCTGCACAATAGCTTTCATTAAGTGGCTTTCCTGACTTGGGTCTTGAAAGCCTTAACCGGAGATCAATTACTTCTTAACGATCCTCTTACGCACGATACCACCTTCTGTTTTAATTTCAGCGATGTATAATCCTGTTGCGAATGAGTCAACATCCCAACTTGTGTCATCAATCTTTGTCAATGGGAGTTTATTCCCTTTCATAGAAACCAAGCTGACAGAAATGATCTGTTCGTGTGACTCTATTTTGAGTATGTTGTTCGTTGGGTTTGGGAAGAGTTCGATCACCAATTCTTCATTTTCTTCGAATCCGGTAACTACTTGCCCGCCTCCGATATTGACATCCGTATACAACTTGTATTGACCCGGTTGCAACTCGATTGTAAAAGTCGTACTTCCGACTGTAATTGTTTGTCCTCCTCCATAATAATCATACCATGTGCCGGTGTGTGAAAAAGTTACCTGTGGTGATTGTACGGTAACATCAAAATTGGCCACTGCTACTACATTCATAGTCGCAGTTGTGGTTGGAGCAGGATTGAACGGTTTGTTCTTAATCGAAACTTGCTTTACAAAGCCACTACCCGATCCAACGGTTGCATCGCCATTGGTAAATACGGTATGTGTTTTTCGCAAGTTTATCAACTCAGCCGTCACATCTAAGAGACTCTTTCGGGCAGGGTCTAATCGGTACTCCCACTTTACAGGCTTTGGGGAAATGCGGCAATTTGAATTGACCGACAAATCTTGACATGTATTAATACTAAACTCGTAGCCCAACTCTCCAAACTGCCAAAGCATCTTAGGTCCGGGAATAGAATAAAAAATCAAATTTGCTGCTTTTATCCGATCCAGCGCAGTGCCAAGAGTTTTGATATTGTAGCTCCCACCTGAACGTCCCGACTGAAGATTGCCATACATCAGCCGTTCTTCGTCATGGCTTTCCATGTAACCGATATTGTGTGGCACGGTCCAACCTCGATTGCCAAAATATATTCCACTGATATCTGTATTAGAGGACTCACCTTTCGTACTTTGACCGAAAGCACCATGAAAACCAGACCAAAGCATCATACCCTTTCCTTCACTCGCTTTGTATTCTGCTAATTCCTTTTCTTCAGAGTTGTCTGCAAAGTGTTCCAACATCACATAGGCGTTGGGGGTGTGTGCCCATATCTTATCTGACATTCGTTTCAAAATAGCAATGCGTGAAGCATCATAGGCACCCCAAGCACCCACATTGCTAGGGTTGTTTGTTTGGGTAAATCCTTTTGACAAATCATACCGATACCCATCAACCTTATATTCATTTAACCAATAATGGTTTACTGTGTCGAGATACTTTTTAGTATAGGTACTCTCATGGTTCATGTCAAAAAATACGTTGAACGGATGTTTTGCATCAGTATTAAACCATTTATTGTTGGCAGTCGGTTTGAAAGCGGTAAAATCGAAATCCATCATCACATATGGATTGGGCACATCATGATGGTTCATCACCATATCTAAAATAACTGCGATTCCGTTTTGATGGCACTTGTCAATAAATTCTTTCAATTTGTTTTTGGTGCCATAATATTTGTCTGGTGCAAACATAAACGTGGGATTGTATCCCCAACTTTCATTACCGTTAAACTCGGTAAAGGGCATCAACTCAATGGCGTTCACACCCAATCTTTTAAAATAGGAAAGTGTATCAATCAAAGATTGGTAATTCCGCGAATTGGAACCAAAGAAGTCACGTACCAATAACTCATAGATAACCAACTTTTCCTTTGCCGGCTTCTGAAAATTAGCTACTTGCCACGTGTAAGGCGTTTGACCGGTTTGAAGCACTGCCAATCTATTAAAATACCATTTATCAGAAACTGCCTTGGCGGGAAATGATTTTAACGATGGATACGCAGCTGCCGGAATGAATGAATCATCGGGGTCTAAGATCTTGTCGGAATACGGATCAGCCAAACGAAGATTTTCGTCCACCAAATATTGAAATGCGTACTCCGTTCCAGAAGTAAGACCTGTAACTTCTAACCAGAAACGCTCCCCATCTTTTTTCATCAAGTAGGAGGCATTAATATCCCAATTGGTAAAATCACCGATCACATACACTGAACTTTTGCCTGGTGCCCACAGGCACAATGTCGCTTTCGTAGGATCTGCCGAATAATTGATACCATCTTTTAGTCCTGTTGGGCGAGCTTGATTGGCAGTAGATGATCGAATGGTGTAACTAAATCCAATTGTTTTGGATTGCGCTCCTGCGACTGCCTCACAAGTAACTTGTGTGGTTCCGGAGGTCTCCATAACTGTATGAGTATAACTGAGTGTGGTAACACCTGCCTGTGACGATACCGTTGTTCCATTGACCTTGATGGTAAGTGTTGCACTTTCTGATGCATTCACCGTAATAGGAATTTGCTCTCCTGTATTTTTGAAAAAAGAGGACTCCGTTGGCGATGCAAATGAGGCGTTAAAGCCGGTCGAAAAATCAATAAATTTATCTACACCACTCTTTCTCGAAAAATCAATATTTTTTGCGAGCACGCCTATTCTAGGAATTTCCGAAGCGGGTTTACCAAAGAAAAGAGTCGGGGTGATAGTTATTTCATACTTGTTGTTATTGCCCGCCACTCTATTCATTTTTGCAGGGGCGGCAGCACCAGTGGCCGGATTTATGTTTGTGGGCGCATCAAACGCTCCGCCACCTTGGGGAATCCAAGTCCATAAATAAACTGGGTTTGTGCTGTTGTCCCATGCAAAATTCTCTAATCCGTTAGTAGTTCCAGTAACATCGATAGTGATGGTGACCGGCTGATTAGCTACTGGGAAAGCTGGTGATGTGGTTACTATTTGAGCATTGACCCCACTTGAGAAAATCAACAAGCCAATTAATATTTTCTTCATTTTTTTAAAAGAAAAAATTCAGGAGCTACTAGCCCCTGAATTTTGTTGGTGAGAATCAATATCTAAAAATTAACTACCGTCTTTTTGTTCAAATCAACTCGAATTTTATATGCGCCTGGCGTACCTATGTATCTAAAATTCTTATCACCATCATTCGCATTCTCAAATTTTGGATCAACCGTGGTGAAAAAAGGATAATTATATGATGTTGGTCCCCAATCGCCCTGAGCAAAAAAGCGGAATGTTTCTAATTGAAACGTTGGATTCGCTTCGAAGACACCTGGTTTTTTATAGGTCATCTTTACTTCTTTGTCATTCCATGGTCCCCAGCCATTCAAGCCAGCACCCATCATGAACAGAACTGGTTCCGTTGTGGCGACTGCTGTTACTACTTTTGTACTGAGATTGACTACGACTTTGTACCAACCGGTTGTACCGATAAACCTAAAGTTTTTGTCACCGTCATTTGCGTTTTCGAATTTTGAATCTACGGTAGTAAAGAATAGGTAATTATAAGAATTAGGACCCCAGTCGGCCTGCGCAAAGAAGCGAAAAGCCTCACCGTTGGTAATTTTTGCTGTCATTTCAAAAACTTGAAAGGCTGTTCCAACAGCTTCTGCAGCTTTATCGGGCCAAGGACCCCAACCATTTAAGCCAGCACCCATTCCATAAATAGAAGGATAAACTGTTTCATACGGAGTTACTCCTACTGTTATCGTGTTCGAGAAAATAACAGACCCAGCCCCGTTAGTTGCTCTCACTCTAAAATCAATTGGTCCAGAAGTACCTGCAGGCACTCCGTATGCCAACGCAGAAATGTTATTTAGCTCAAAATTGGTAAACGACTTATTAATGTTTGTTAAATCAATATTTACCGTAGATGCAAATGCTGTTCCTCCTTTTGCGTATTGCAATTGATAAACTCTTGAACCTTCATAGCCCTTGAATCCAGGACTCCAGGTCAAGGTAAGGCCAACGTTGTCTTTATTTTGAGCTGTTGTAACAACCGTAATAGAAGATGCCGCCAAAGATAGATCACTGAATGGAGTAACTGTAACATTTAAAACGGTCGACTTCTTAGGTTCATTATTGTTCAATTGCGAAGCTACCACCTGAATCTCGAGCGCGATTGGCTGCCCGATAACACCACCGAATTTTAAAGCGATTCCGTTCAGGTCTTTGCCTGTCAAATCACCCGATAGCGCATTAGTAAACTCCTTTGTAGAGAAAGTCGCAAAATTGGCTCCCGCCTTCCCCACCATCACGGTGAACTTGCTATTCTTCAACCCAACCGAAAACTTAGGGTCATTCCAGGTAATAGTAAGTGCCGCTTTGGTTGAGTCGGCTGCGGCCGCTGCCACCGTAGTAGCAGAAGCGGATGCACTAAATGCTACTGTGCTAGGCGCAAAACTTGGCGTTGGCTCAATTAACTTGACGCAAGATACTGCTAATGTTAAAAGGGCAATGCCGATAACTAATCTGATCTTATTTTTTTTCATAACCATTAACTTATAATTTTTCAAGGGAGGTTTTGCCAGTCTTAAAATTCACGGTCACTTTGTAATTGCCGGTTGCAGGGCTCAGAAAATCCTCACCAGCATCCGGTTTAAATTTATCTCCCAGCAAATTATTTTTATCTTTTTCACCATCAAACGCATATTTATTGGCCCAACTTCCTGCTACAGGAAGAAGCAAGTAATACTTGCTCCCAGCTAGGGAAATGGAATTGAGCACAAAAGTGTATGCGTTTATCTTGGTAAATTTTTGGGCAGGATCTAGGTTGGGTACCGTATTAGTCCAATCGCCAGGCGTTGCATTACCAATCATAAACAGATTTGCAGGAACGGGGTAAACCACATCCAAATAAGTAGTGATTTTTATCTTCACTACATTTGAATAAACAGGAACGCTATTATTTGATAGCGTGGCCTTCACCCGAAACTCAAAATTCTGTGCAACAAAATCTGCTAATTCAAGGCCGGATAGCGAGGTGTTTAATTCTTTTACTGTAAAAGACTTCGACACTCCGTTCGTAAATCCCAATGCCACTTGCTTGGCGCTGCCGAAATTTTTTCCGGCTTCGTCAATTTGCAGCACATAGCTTACGTTCTGCGTGTTGACGCCATTCGAAAACTCGAATGTTGGATTCGTCCATTGAAATTGAAGCGAGCTGAAATTCTCTTGTGCTTTATTCAACACCAAATCAGCGGTGCTGGAAGCCACCAACTCAGGAGGCGTGCTCTTCAGAAAAGTGACTTTTGTCTCCTCTTTATCGCAGGAGAAAACCAAAAAGGCACTTACTAGAAAAAAGATATACTTTAGGTTTTTCATAGTATAATTAATTGTTTGATTGTTAATACCCATCATTTTGTTTCAAGTTCGGATTCGTTCCCAAATCGCTGGAAGGTATAGGGAAAATCTTCCGTTTGTCGTCAATGGCTGTACCATTTCTGATACCCCCTTTCCAGGGCCACAGGTATGACCCGCCAGTGAATTTGCCAAAGCGAATCAAATCCATCCGTCTGTGTCCTTCCCAATACAACTCTCTTCCGCGCTCATCCAAAATGAAATTCAGATCCTGTACTTGGCTGAGAGTAACCACACCCGGAGCATTTCCAGCAATAACGTCACCCGATCTGGTCCGAATAGCATTGACATAAGTAAGCGCGTTGGCAAGCGTGCCTCCAGTGCCACCACGTACGACCGCCTCAGCATACATTAAATAAGCATCTGCTAAACGGAACATGGGGTAATCTGTATCCGGGAAACCGGTTGAATTATTCGGTGCGTCAACCCCTGCAGATGTGATGTTTCTAAATTTATAAACACCATATCCTTGTGTACTCACGTTCACCGCATCAATATCAAGACTTTGCCCTTTGCTTTCTGTAGCAAAAATGGCGCGCGCCTCTGTCAAATTGGGAAATTTGCTAACAAAGGCTGACGTAGTACGCAAGCCTGACCAACCACCATTTCCTGCGTTGCCATTGATCATTACTTGCGTCATCGCAAACGCTTGACTCTTGGCTCCGTCAAATGCCTGTGCAAAAATTATTTCACTGTTGTTTTTATCGTTGTCCGCACGGAACAAGTTTGCGTAACGTGGCGAAAGAACGTAACCGGCCGCAATTACTTCGTTCAATTCAGTTATTGCTTCTGTGTATTTTGCCTGCCCAATGTAAACTTCAGCGTTTAAGTAAAGCTTTGCCAATAACATGGCACAAGCTGCTTTATCTGCACGTCCATACTCGAACCGAGGAGCACCCATGTCGGCCTTAATGGCTTTTAATTCCTTTTCGATATAGTCGAAAAGAGCCGGGCGCAGGATCATTGGAGGGAAAAACGAACCAGGTTGATCTTTCTCCGTCAAGAATGGTAAACGACCGTATAGGTCCATTCCATAGAAATAAGCAAGGGCCCTTAAAAAACGAGCTTCTGCCTGAAAGTTCTTGAAATCCGGATCATCTGTTTTGCCTGTCGTCACGCGAATAAACTCATTGCTTAGAGCCGCTACATTGGCAATACGCGCATACAATGCTTCAGGAATACCATCGGATGGCAACCAAGTATTGTAATGCAAATTGAAGATGGTTCCGTTTGCATCATTGCCATACGTCCAAACCGCCTCATCGGTAGTTAGCTCTTGCATATACCAAAGGGAGCGCACAAAGCAACTAAAACCCTCATCCACACCACCCACGTCTTGATTTCCATTCGGGCCTCTCTGACCGGTAAGTGCAAAGGTCGCGTAAAGTTTAGCAAGTCCTTGCTTATAGGAATCCTTCGTTGTGTAAACCTTATCTGCACTCGTAACGAATGGGTCAATCGGTTTTACATCCAGGTTGTTTACGCATGACATCATCATAGCCATCACCATGAAGGCTGCGAAGGAAAAGCGATTAAAATATTTCATTTTCATAAGAATATGCATCTTCAATTAAAACGTAAAATTAACACCTAACAAAAACGTGCGAGGACGAGGATAGATATTATTATCTATTCCATTCTCGATTTCGGGATCAATACCTTTATAGTTCGTGATCAGGAAGGCATTTTGAACCGTCAAACTAAGTCTTGCTTTCAAGCGGTCAACAAAAACCCTATCAAAGCTGTATCCCACACTCATATTGTCCATTCTGAAAAATGACCCGTTTCGGATGTAGTAATCAGACAAGAGTTGTTGTGTTGTGAATTGAGCGTCATTAATAGAATTCGGAACATTACGGAAATGTCCGAGATCATACACGCCATTATAAAAGGCACGACCTGACTCCACATTGTTATACACGTAGTTTCCTATGCTCAAGCGTCCAGAAAGAGAGAAATCAAACTTCTTATAATTTCCTCTTGAGTTGATACCAATTAAGAAATCGGGTTCTGGCCTTCTATAACGGAAGCGATTTCTATCATTTCCCAACACGTTACCTCCATCGCCTGACCGGTCAACAAATAAACCTTCGATGGGCTTTCCTGCTGTATTGTATACTTGCTGATAGGGAAAAAATGAACGAACAGGAAACCCGATCTGGTTATTTTGGATATTAGTAGCTACACCAACTCCTCCTGTGAAATTTCCGATGAAGTTAGGATCGTTTGTTAGGTTAAGCTTGGTGATCTTGTTGTTGATAGCTGTAAAATTTGCACCAACGTGCAATGTGAAGTCCTTTTTAGTAACAGCACGCGTACTCAAAGTAACCTCCACACCCTGGTTTTCCATCGAGCCTACATTTGTAGTAAGGAAGTTGGAAAAATTAGAACCGTTAGGAATACGAACATTATTCAACAAATCCTTCGTGTCGCGTTGGAACACTTCCACTGAACCAGTCACTTTGTCGTCAAAAAGACCGAAGTCCAAGCCAACATTTATAGTCGTAGTAGTCTCCCACCTAATATTTGGATCATATGGGTTTGGTCTTTGTGTATTGTAAAAGCGTGGAGTGCCATCAGCATTATATCCCAATTGATACTGAGTTTGCGCATCCGACACTTGATAAGTGGCTAAGTAGGGATAGTAATCAGCGCCAATATCTTGTTGGCCAGTCTGACCGTAACCCGCCCTCAGTTTCAAATCTGAAATCATATCAATTTTAGAAAGAAATGATTCATCTTTCATCTTCCATGCCAATGCCAAAGAAGGGAATAAACCCCAACGATTTGCCCCGGCAAAACGAGAGGAACCGTCATTTCTCAAAGTTGCGGTCAACAAGTACTTCCCATTGAAGGTATAGTTCAAGCGCCCGAAAAATGAAACTAGGTAGTTTTCGGATTTCGAAGGAAGCGACAATGTGCGAGCTGTATTTTTATTGACGCTATATGCCTCCCTGTAAAAATGTTGCCATCCATAACCTGCGATGAAATCAATTTTATGTTGCCCAAATTGTTTTAGATAATTGGCATAAATATCTAATAACTCAGACTGGTTTCTACCTCCGTAGGTATCGTCTCTTCCCACCAAAATCCCGTTGTTGTTGGCAAAAGCAGCCGTTAACGGAGCTCTGTTGAACCCATCACTTACCGATCTGTCTATACCTGCATTCACGGTCAATTTAACATCCGGAAAAAAGGGAAGTTTGTAGTCAGCCTTGATACTTGCAATCAATCGGTTGGCGGTAGACTGATTGTTTGTTTGATCTAACTGGGCAACCGGGTTGGAAGTACTATTAATTGCGCCTTTGCTCAGCCAAGAAAAATACCCTCCATACTGCTGAGCGGCAGCATCTTTGATAGGCTGCGTTGGGTCAAAGGCAACTGCATTGCCCACTGCGCCTTGCTCTCCAAAATTATTGAAAGTCACACTGCCTTTCACACTCATATCCAGTTTCAAGTCTCCATTTAAAAACGATGGACTGGCATTAATGTTCAACGAATGGCGTTGCAGACCGGTCGTTTTCAAAATACCTTGTTGGTCTGTATATCCGTACGAAACGCGATAGGGCATATTCTTCAATGACCCGGAAGCACTCAAGTTATGATCGTGCGAAATGGCATCTCTAAAAATCTCCTTTTGCCAATCGGTGCTGGCAGTCCCGAGTTTCGCAACGGCAGCGGCATCGATGCCCGAAGTGCCAGTTTGTGATAGCGTATTAACTAGCGACCGGTACTGAGACGCGCTCATCACATCCACAAATTTGATTGGTTGAGCGACAGAAACATTAGCGTTGTAAGCAAACTGCGGCTTACCCGAGACACCCTTTTTTGTCGTAATTATTATAACGCCACCTGTTGCACGTGAACCGTAGATGGCGGTAGCGGAAGCGTCTTTCAGAACGGTAAAGGTTTCAATATCATTAGGGTTAATGGCTGCCAGTGGATTAGCCACACCACCCGGATTGGTATTATCTACCGGGAAACCATCAATCACAATTAGTGGATCATTACTAGCTTGTAAAGATGATCCACCTCTCACGCGAATGGTTGAGCCAGCACCTGGCGCTCCACCGGCCGATGTAATCTGTACCCCGGCAAATTTTCCGACCAATAGATCTTGTGGAGAAGTAAGGACGCCCTTATTGAAGTCTTTGTTCGAAATGGCCAATACTGCACCGGTAGCGTCTTTCTTTTGAACCTCTCCGTAACCAATTACAACCACTTCCTGCAAAGCTGTAACATCAGAAACCAAAACTACATCTATGTTCGTTTGAGTCCCTACTACAATTTGCGTGGTTTTGTACCCAATAAATGAGAAAGACAACGTGGCATTTGCACCCACATTCAAGGTGAATTTGCCATCTCCATCTGTTACTGCTCCGTTCGTGGTACCGATTTCCAGAATGTTTGCTCCGGGAATTGGTGATCCATCATCTGAAGAGGTTACCTTACCTGACACGGTACGGTCCTGTGCCTGCAGCCCTAGGGACGCAAAAACAAGAAAAACCGCCAGGTACTTACTCACTGTTCGGTAAAATTTGGTCATAGAATAAAAATTAGGGTTAATTAATTGAACTTGTATTTAATCGAAATCAAATTTGTTAGATTGCAATGGTCAGCTAACAAATTTTGGCACAATATATTATGAGTAGTACTTTCAACCACTATAAAAACCCTTAAAAATTTGCTGGAAACGTGACCGCAACCGTTTGCGAAAATTTTGTCTAATCAATTGCTGAAAAAACAACATGAAGTTTAACCAAATAACCATTAAAGACATTGCCCGAGAGCTCAACATCTCCCCCTCCACCGTTTCGCGCGCATTGAAAGATCACCCTGATATTTCGGTAGATACCAAAAAGGCGGTGAATGCACTGGCCGAAAAACTGAACTATCAACCCAATATAGTAGCACTCAATCTACGCCAGAAAAAGACGAATACGATCGGAGTAATCATACCTGAAGTGGTGCATTTTTTCTTTTCTACTGTTATCAGCGGAATCGAAGATGTAGCTTATCAGGCAGGATATAATGTAATCCTGGCTCAATCGAACGAATCGTATACCCGCGAGGTAGCCCACGTGAAGGCACTTTTCAACAGCCGCGTAGATGGCATGTTACTATCGCTCTCCAGAGAAACGACCAATTTTGATCACGTAGAATCGATCATCTCCAAAGGAGTTCCCATCGTTTTCTATGATCGGATGTACAACAGCCCTACTTCGAGTAAGGTGATTGTTGATGACTACGCGGGCGCGAAGGAAGCGACTAACCATCTAATCTCGCAGGGATGCAAGAACATTGTGCATTTGGTAGGAGCGCCCAACCTGATCATCAGTATCGATCGGCTGCGCGGGTATAAGGACGCTTTGAAAGAAAACAAAATGGAAGTCAACGAAAAGCTCATCCTTGCCTGCAATGAGGGAACCTTTGAAGAAGGGAAATCGGTGATGGAAAAGTTCTTAAAGTCGTCCGTTAAAATAGACGGGCTTTTCGCAAACAACGACCCCATGGCCATGGGCGCGATGATGGCCATTAAAGAAAAGGGACTGAAAATTCCCGAGGATATTGCCGTCATTGGGTTCAGCAATTGGTTTATTGGCGAAATGATGGAACCTTCTCTTTCGACCATCGACCAACCGGGTTTTGAAATGGGCCAGGAAGCTGCCCGCTTGCTGATCCGTCAAATTGAACTGAAAGTGAAGGACCAATACGAAGCCGTGGAGGAGATCAAAATTCTAAAGACCAGGCTTATTATCCGGAACTCTTCGCTGAAGAAAACGCCAAAGAAGAAATAACGCAATCGTTTTCTGATTTTTGATTGAGGGTTTCGTTAGGATTAACGAAACCCTTTATTTTTATTTCCAGAACTTTCTAATAGCTATTTATGCAAGACCGCCCAAATCGATCTGCCAGCAAGGGGCTTGGCCAACTTCTTTCATACAAAAAAAACGAACACGGAATAGACATAGAAACTTCTTTTGGGAATGTAAGCCTTGCATTCTTTGACGAACGGATTGTCCAGGTTTGGGGATACATAGGCAAGCGGCAAGAAGATTTTTCGTATGCCGTGGTAGGCACACCGATCAAGGTCGATTTTTCCATTTCTGATTTGTCCGAAAAAATCCAGCTTACAACCTCCGCGCTCAAAGTAACAATCAGCAAATCACCGGTAAGAGTTCAAATGACCGACTTGCAAGATGTGCTGATCAACGAAGATGATGCCGGCCTGGGCATTCAGTGGATCAACGATCAAGTAAGTTGTTATAAAAAGTTGCAGGAAGGCGAACGCTTTCTCGGATTGGGCGAAAAAACCGGCCCACTCGATAAACGCGGAAGAGGATACATCAACTGGAATACAGACGCCTATGCTTATGGAACGGAGACCGATCCCCTGTATTGCTCAGTGCCTTTTTACATTGGCGTTCATCACCAAAAGACCTATGGCATTTTCTTCGACAACAGCTATCGGAGCGTATTTAACTTCGGTGCGTCCAATGATCGATTTGCTAGCTTCTCTGCCGACAGCGGAGAGATGCGCTACTATTTCATCGCAGGCGAATCAGTAGGTGAAATAGTAAAATCATATACTTATTTGACAGGTCGCACTCCCCTTCCTCCGCTTTGGAGTCTTGGGTATCAACAATGTCGGTATAGCTACTATCCCGATCGCGAAGTGCTGCGTGTAGCTGAAAACTTTAGCGAGCGTGACCTGCCAGCTGACACGATTGTGTTAGACATCCACTATATGGATGCGTACAAAATATTCACGTGGGACAAAAAGAACTTTCCTGATCCGAAAGGGCTAATAGATCAATTGAAAAAGTTAGGATTTCATGTGGTGTTGATGTGCGACCCGGGCATCAAAATAGAGCCCGGCTATGAGACCTACGACTCGGGGATAAAAGAAGACATTTTTCTAAAGTATCCTGACGGTGGGCTATACAGCGGGCAAGTGTGGCCAGGCTGGTGTCACTTTCCGGATTTTACAAATCCCGCTGCACGCGATTGGTGGGCCACTCATTTCAAAGAATATGTCGCTCTAGGCGCAGAAGGCTTTTGGAATGACATGAATGAAATTGCCACCTGGGGAAACACACTTCCAGATCTGGTTGAATTTGATTTAGAAGGCCGCAAAACAACGATGCGTGAGGGGAGAAATCTCTTCGGCTTAATGATGGCGCGAAGTACCTATGAAGGAACAAAAAAATTGATGAACAAGCGGCCCTTCAACCTGACGCGTTCGGGGTATGCAGGCATTCAGCGCTATGCGGCTGTGTGGACAGGCGATAATGTGGCATACGATGCGCACATGCTGGCGGGCGTTCGACTCGTGAACAGTATGGGACTTTCCGGAATGGCCTTTACCGGCTACGATATTGGCGGGTTTGTAGGAAATACGGATGAAAAACTTTTTGCCCGATGGATTTCTATTGGAGCATTCTCCCCTTTCTTCCGCGGACATACGATGATCAACACACGAGATTCAGAGCCGTGGTCATTCGGAGAAAAAGTGGAAGAGATTGCGCGCAACTATATGAAGCTTCGGTATCGACTGATGCCGTACCTCTATTCATTGTTTTTTGACGCTGCCAAAACTGGTATGCCCATCAACAGAAGCCTTGCGTTCTATTTTCCATTCGATGAGAAAATATACGATCATCAATTTCATAACCAATATCTTTTTGGCCCGGCATTGTTGGTCGCACCGGTAGAAAGTAACAAGGATTTACTGAGAGTATATTTGCCACAAGGCACCTGGTATGATTTAATGACAGATCAATTGCGTGGAGGAAATCAACAATTCGTGGAAGATTGCCCAATCCATCACCTTCCGGTGTATGTGAAAGGTTCATCTATTATTCCGATGAAAGAAAAAGCAGGCAGGAACACGAATGACTTTGGAGACACACTGGAAATCCACATTTACAAAGGCGACAGCTACAATGACTTTACACTTTATGAAGATGACGGAATATCCTTTGAACACGAAAATGGAGCTTTCTCAAAACGAAAAATTGCCTACACGCCTGAGAAGAACGAAATAATTATTCAAGACAAAGAAGGCACCTTTACATCTCCGCATTCCACTTTGAAAGTCTACTTGCATGGATTCCATTCCCTCAATGAAGTGCGCCTGAACGGTGTGCCAGCATCCGTTGGTTGGAAGGAATACCATTTTGTTGAATCCATTAGAAATTATGATCCGGTGAATAGTCAGCCGGAAGGACCGAAAATTAATTTACCCTATATCACAACTACCTATGATTCTAAAAAGAAAGTTATCAGCTGGTAATATTGGTTATGTTTTCCTGGCCATCATTTTTATTGGCCTAAGTTCCTGCCAAAAAAAGAGTTCGATTCACTTCAATGACACTGGTTTAATCACGGGCAATGCGTCTCCGCTCCTTATTAATCCTGATTCAACCTATGTAAATCTTGAAGACTATGTTCTGGACTTGACCAAAATTGATTCGATTTCTGTCCCTACAGGGCTTACTCTGAAAAGAGATGGCATGAATCTATCATTGACGGGCGAAATGAAATCCACGATCGCGTCATTGCAATTGTGGAGTAGCGGGGTGTCGTACGCAATCCCTCTTCAAAAAATAAATAAGAAGCTAGTCACATTTACGTTTGCCGGTAAAGCAAAAGAGGTAAAAACGAAAGGCGAGTTCAATGCGTGGAATGCTGCTGCTTCTGAATTTAAAAATGAGGGTGGCGTGTTTTCACTTTCACTTTTACTGAACCCGGGCAATTATCAATATCTTTTTGTGGTTGATGGTAAAGAAATCCGTGACCCCTCCAACAAAGATTCAATCGACAATGGAGCCGGGGGATGGAATTCCCTGTTAAAAATCGAACGTCCAGATACCAAAAAGCTACCTTACCTAACTACCTATAAAACGAGTGGGCAATCGATCACCTTGCAGCTCTCGAATCCGGCTACAGAAGTGACGGCCTATTGGAAAAACTTTTCGCTGCCCGTTGTTCAGAAAAAAGATCAGTTGATCATACCCATCCCCGACCAGGCAACCAAGGAAGTGAGAACTCACATTCGTGTGTGGGCGGCTAACGAAAATGGCATTTCCAATGATGTGCTGATTCCATTGCAAAATGGAGAAGTGGTTTTAGATGCAGCGGCTCTTACTCGGCAAGACAAGGAGGCGCAAATACTTTACTTCATGATGATTGATCGCTTCAACAATGGCAAAAAAGAAAATGACGAACCTGTCAAAGATCCCAACATATTGCCAAAAGCAAATTATTACGGTGGTGATATTGCCGGTGTAACTCAAAAACTCAAAGATGGCTACTTCAAAAAACTAGGCATCAATACCATTTGGCTCTCGCCCATTTCGCAAAACCCAAAAGGTGCATATGGAAAGTACATTGACCCACCAACTACTTTTTCAGGCTATCATGGGTATTGGCCGGTGTCACTTCAACAAATCGACTATCGTTTTGGAAGCACAGCCGAGCTCGAAGAGCTTTTGAATGAGGCACATGCCCAGAATATGAATGTGATTCTTGATTATGTCGCGCATCATGTGCATCAGGAACACCCACTTGTAAAGCTCAAACCGGAATGGTTCACTCCTCTTTACTTACCCGATGGCACTATCAATACCGAACGGTGGGACGACCAGCGGTTAACCACTTGGTTTGATGTCTTTATGCCCACGCTCGATTTGCGCAAGCGAGAGGTTGTCGACCCCATGACCGATACGGCTCTGTTTTGGCTCGAGAAATATGAGCTGGACGGGTTTCGCCATGACGCGTCCAAACATATTGACTTGTTATTCTGGCGTGAGTTAACCAAGAAAGTAAAATCAAAAGTGAAGCGTCCCATTTATCAAATAGGAGAAACGTATGGTAGCCGTGAACTCGTCAACAGTTACGTAAATACCGGCATGCTGGACGCGCAGTTTGACTTCAATGTGTACGATGATGCAGTAAACACATTCGCGAGAGACGAAGTGCCCTTCACCCGGCTAAGCAATTCCTTGACAGAAAGTATGTCTTGGTTTGGCGATCATAATCTGATGGGAAACATCACCGGCAATCAGGACAGGGCCCGGTTTATTTCTTATGCTGACGGCTCAGTTCGCTTTGATGAAGACGCTAAGAAAGCGGGGTGGAAAAGAAAAATAGAAATCAAGGATACTGTTGCCTACGCAAAGCATCAATCACTCACTGCTTTCATGATGACCGTTCCGGGTATCCCTGTCATCTATTATGGCGATGAAATTGGTGACCCGGGTGGCAACGACCCAGACAACAGGCGGATGATGCGTTTCGATAATCTGTCAAACAGAGAAGAACGAAATCGTGCCACAACGGAAAAGCTGGTTCACTTACGCAGAAACTCAATGGCTCTACTGTTTGGCGATTTCGATTGGTTAATCACCTCCGAGAAAATCATGTCGTATCGGAGAAGTTATTTTCAAGATCAGGTTTGGGTGGTGTTTAATAAGTCGGCAGAGGTACAAAAAATAGACATTGGCGAAGTACCCGCCTCAGCGAAAACAAATTTTACGGGAAAAATAGAATTTGAAAATAAGAAGGCAACGCTTACCTTAAACCCGTATTCGTTTGAAATACTAACTTCGTCTACTTCAAATTAACCTACCATGACTTCACCTTCTCTTGGCAAACCGAAACCTCAACTCAGCTTTTGGCAGATCTGGAACATGAGCTTTGGATTTTTAGGAATCCAATTTGGATTTGCACTACAAAACGCAAATACAAGTAGAATTTTCGAAACGCTCGGGGCAGAACCCAGTAGTCTTGCCTTATTTTGGGCAGCCGCACCCATTACAGGCTTAATAGTGCAGCCTATAATTGGTTTCTATAGCGATCGCACCTGGCATCCAACTTGGGGAAGACGGAGGCCGTTCTTTGCAGTGGGAGCGGTGCTGGCGTCTTTGGCGCTTTGCCTGATGCCCAATGCACATGTATTGTGGATGGCAGTAGGCGTGTTGTGGATCATGGATGCTTCGATCAACATTAGTATGGAGCCATTCCGCGCATTCGTAGGTGACATGCTTCCTCCTTCTCAACGAACCAGCGGTTTTGCTATGCAGAGTTTTTTTATTGGTGTAGGAGCGATTGTAGCCTCCTTTCTGCCTTATATTTTCACGAATTGGTTTGGTATTTCAAATACTGCTGAAAATCCAGGTGAGATACCACCCTCTGTTCGTTATGCCTTTTATACGGGCGCCTTCATGCTTTTTTCGGCTGTAATGTGGACTGTTTTTTCCACCAAAGAATACCCACCCGAGCCGCACCATGCAAACCTAAAAAATCGCGAAAAGAGAAAAATTGAAGATGAGGAAGGAACCAAAACGAAGCTGCAGAAAGTGGGTGCATTCCTCCTGATCCTTGGTATGATCATGACATGGATTGTCAATTATCTAGAATTGGAAAAAGAACTTTACGTACTTGGCGGAGGTCTAAGCATTTTTGGAATCGTGCATCTCCTAGCCGTGCTTTACATTCGTCAGGGACGGTCATACTTAGGCCTTGTACACATTGTGAAAGACTTCAATACCATGCCCAAGACGATGGTGCAGCTGTCATATGTACAATTCTTTTCGTGGTTCGCATTGTTCTCCATGTGGATCTATACAACTCCTGCTGTTACGAGCTATATCTACAACACCAATGAACCCACTTCTACCGCCTACAATGATGGCGCAGATTGGGTGAGCCTTCTTTTTGGTATCTACAATGGAATAGCGGCAGTGGCGGCATTACTTCTCCCCATTATTGCCAAGCATACCAGCCGAAGGGTGACCCATTTTATAGCATTAATGTGCGGGGGGATTGGGCTGATATCGATTATTTTTATTTCAAACCCTGATATGCTTTTGTTCTCAATGGTAGGAATTGGAATTGCCTGGGCTAGCATACTTTCAATTCCTTACGCGATGCTTTCCGGGTCTTTGCCTCCAGAAAAAATGGGCTATTACATGGGAGTATTCAATTTCTTCATCGTAATCCCTCAAATCATTGCGAGCACTGTACTCGGCTTTTTGCTGAAAACTGTTTTCGGTGGCCAGTCTATTTACATTTTAGTTTTCGGGGGCGTCTGCATGATCATTGCTTCCTTGCTGTCACTGCGGGTGAGGTCGTCTGAAGAAGTAGTCGTTTAATTGACAGCATGCGAGCTTTAGTGGTCGTAGGATTTTTGATTGTCTCTCGCCTCTTGGTGAGCGCTCAAGATTATTCTGTTTTTACCAATACCGTTCAGTTGCTCAAAGACAGCGTACAGTTTGAAGTTTTCAAAAAGAAAAACGTCATTCCATTTATTGTTGAGGACTCTGTCGCCTTTATTTTCTACGGCAAAGCAACCAGTGTTGCCTGGATGGGCGACTTTAACGGCTGGGGTTATGACAAAACATTCATCAGCACAGGAATAAACGTAAATGGCACTTCAATTTGGATCCTGAAGGCAAAGTTTCCAAAAAACGCACGACTAGACTATAAGATTCTAGTAGACGGCAACAATTGGATTCTTGACCCATCCAATTCACACCAACAATGGAGTGGTGTAGGCGGAGGTAGCGCCAATTCAGAATTGCGAATGCCTGATTGGAAAGAATCAGTTGAACAACAAGTGAAACAAGTTGAACACGGCACGGTCAAAAGTGATATTCTGATCAACAGCAAAATCCTGAACTATCAGGTGACGTATAGTATTTACTTGCCAGCTGGGTTTCAAAAATTAGGCAAACTTCCCGTGATCTATGTAACCGATGGTTACGAGTATTTACATCCACAGCTAGGAAACATGACAACGGTACTCGACAACTTGATCGCGGAAAAAAAAATCAAACCTATTGCAGCGGTATTCATAGATCATCGAGAGCCAATCAATCGTTCTAACAACAGAAGGATGCAAGAGCTGGCAATGAATTCACAATACCTCGATTTCTTTACCAATGAGTTGATGCCGGAAATAGAAAGGAATTTCCCGGTCTCTAAACTGGCAAGCGAACGAGGCATCATGGGAACTTCGATGGGCGGACTCGCGGCAACTTATTTTGCGTTTACTAAGCCTGGTGTATTTGGGCTGGTCGGAATCCAGTCACCCGCGTTTTGGACTAAGCCACAGATCTATCAACTTTGTACAAATCAGGCCGCTCCTTCTATCAAAATTTCGATGACTTCTGGCTTAATAAATGATACTAGCAAAGAAAGTCGAAAAATGAAAGAAGTACTGGAAGCTAATAGTTGCATCTACCATTATCGGGAAGTGAATGAAGGGCACAGCTGGGGTAACTGGAGAAACCTGATCGATGATGTTTTAATAGATCTGTTTGGCATTTAATCAGTGTGGCTGGTCAACTTGTAAAAAAAAAATAATAAAAGATGAAATCGAGAACATTGCTTCTTTTCGTAGTGGTTATTGCTCTATTGGAGTCTTGTGCATCCGGAAAAGCCGCACTCAAAAATGGAAATTATTACGAGGCAGTTCTCGAGTCGGTGAACAGACTCCGGGCTAAACCCGACCATAAAAAAGCAAAAGTTGTTTTGCAGCAGAGTTACCCTTTGGCCATTGATTTTATACAGACGCGCATCCAGAATGGAATTGCTGCAGATGATCCCCGGAAATGGCGGAATGCAGTGGAAGGCTATAATCAAATAAATAACCTTAACACCCAAATCAAAACCTCTTTGGGAGCAATGAAAATCATTACCAACCCGGTAACAAAATTCAAAGAATTGGCGGAGGTAAAAACAAAGGCAGCAGAAGAAAGCTATAACGATGGCATTCAATACATGCTAAAGAATACGCGCGATGATGCTAAATCAGCCTATTTCAGTTTTAAAGAAGCGAGTGGCTACGAGCCCGGCTATCGGGAAGTAGTTGAATTGATGACGCAAGCCGAATTTAACGCCACGTTGAGAGTTGCCTACCAAGAAATAAATGCCTCTCGCATTAACTACGGTAGTCTCCAGCCTATTATCAACTCATTGCAACGCCAGTTTTTGTCCTTTCGCCCCATTGAGCAACAAGACACAGTGCCCCCACAACAATACTTAAAAATTGTCTTCAATGATTACCGACAGGATGCGCGCCCACAGTTTTCTTCTAGGAACGAAAATCTTGAGAGAGAAGTAAAGGTCGGGGAAAAAAAAGGAGCGGATGGCAAAGTGCAGGATGTGATGGAAAAGGTAGCCGGCACGATCACTTACTATACTAAAACGAAGAGAGCTTATAGCAACGCGACCCTCTCCGTGACGGATGCAAAAAGTAATGGGTTCCTATTGAACAATTCGGTGGAGGGCAACTCACAATGGCAATACACATGGGCAACATTCAAGGGCGATAATCGGGCGATGAACGCTGACCAGGTGACTCTTACCAAGCGAGCAGAGGCATCTCCGGATGACCAGAGTTTGTATAATCAGGCCATCTCTAACCTGAAAACCAATCTCTCCCAACAACTGGCTAACTTCTACAGAAGGTATTAATTCAAAATGTTAGAACCTTTCAGTTGAAAATTAGGTTATTCCTCGCGACTGGTTTTTCAAATCTAGATCAAAAAATAAAAATGAGCGATAACCAATTAAAGTTGGCCACTTTTGGTGCCGGGTGTTTCTGGTGTACCGAGGCCGTCTTTCAAAATGTAAAAGGGGTCAGCAAAGTAGTTTCCGGCTATGCAGGCGGAAAAATAAAGAATCCCACCTATCGAGAGATTTGTACAGGCACAACCGGTTATGCCGAGGTCACTCAAATTACCTTTGACCCTTCAAAGGTATCTTTTGAAGAACTACTAGAAGTTTTTTGGAACACCCACGACCCTACTACGCTCAACAGACAGGGAGCAGATGAGGGAACGCAATACAGGTCTGTCATTTTTTATCATACCGATGAGCAACGAAAAGCTGCCGAAAACTACAAAAGCCAGTTAGAAGCGTCAAAAGTATTCAAGAATCCGATCGTGACGGAGATAAGCCCCTTGCCGGATTATTATCCTGCTGAAAACTACCATCAAAATTACTTTGATTTGAACCCCAACCAGAGCTACTGCCAATATGTGGTGCGCCCAAAAGTGGAAAAGTTTAAAAAGCAATTTCATTCAAAACTGAAATAAAAAGCTTGTTTTTAGGATCGTTAAAAAAAATTGAACTTTCTCGGCAACCAGTTATATCAAAGTCCGTTAATAGAACCATGTAGAGTAATTCTCTCATAGGTTTAGGTTTAGGTAACAAAAAGCCCCATCAGACGGACGGGGCTTTTTGGTTTTCAGGTCTTTTCTAAATTCTACGAATTTGCTTTCTTTTTCAGCTGTTCAATTTGGCGGACATAATCTGCTTCTCTATCGCGCGCTTCTTGTTCCACCGATCTTAGGCGTGCGTTCATCGAGTCAATGAGTTCATTTTCTTGCCTTTTCATTCCTTCTTGAGTCGCTTGTAATTCCTCCATGTTTTGCCTCATCTCCTCCTCTTGCGCTCGCATCTCTTCTGTCATCTGCTGAGACTCGGTCAATAACTTTTGTGTGCGTTCGTTAATTTTCACAGTAGATACAGTAGAGGCAATACTCTCGGCTACCTTCTTCACAAACTCAATTTCATGCTCAGCCAATGTTGAGAATGAAGCCAGTTCAATCACCCCATAGATCTGATCGTTTACTTTCAAAGGCATAATAAGAATAGAGGTTGGATTCGCATCCCCCAATCCAGAGGTAATCTTAATGTAGTTTTGCGGCACATCAGTGATGTAAATGGTATCCATTTCCTGCCAGGCTTGACCTGCTAGTCCTTCTCCTTTATGTATCTTTTGATTGATGAATTTCTTTTTATCCCATGCATAGCATGAAATCATTGACATTGTTTTTTCTTCGGAGTCATCGGTATCATCAATCAAATAAAGCGCACCCTGATTGGCCTTCATGTACTTTACCATACTTCCGATGATTTCGTCACAAAGCTTTTGCACATCGCTATTGTTGCTCCGCAGAATCTCTCCAAATTTCGCTATGCCTTCAGTCGCCCAATTTCTTTTCTTGTCCTCATCGGCCACCTTTGACAGGTTCGCTCTCATATTCAAAAGCGCATTGCCGAGCACATCATGTTCACTCAGTGGTGTAAATTCAGAATCATATTTACCACTACCAATATTTTCCGCAAAAACGGTTGTGGCCTTTAACCCAGAAACCAAATTATCGGTGGCAATTGCCATCTCTCCAATTTCATCCCTACTGAAGTTTCTCTTTTTATCTTCGACCAACTCTCCCCGACCCAACTTCACAACTACATTCTTGATATAGTTAATGGGACCCGTAATATTTCTCACGAGCAGTGTAGCACTCAATAGACCAATTACAATGATTGCAAGGCCAAGAGCAAGCGTGATCGTTCTGAGATTGTTAGATGATTTACTCAATGCTGTGGCAGATTCTTCTGTTAGCACCTCTTGTTTTTCCTTAATCTTTGACAGGATGGCAATAATATTGTTTGCTTGTGGGATTATTACTTGATCGACATAATCACCAGCCAAGAGCTTAGTGGTTGGGTCTTCATAGGCGTCAAATCCAGTAAGTGTGTTAATAATGTTTTCATTGGTTCCGCTCAACAGCGAATCAAATTTATGAAACGCATGGGTCATCATTACACGTTGCGAACTGTCTTTCTTGAATTTGGCCGAAGTACTGTCGGAATCCCAGTTTTTCATCAACTTGACAATTCTTTCTTTGTTGGCCGGATACTCAAGGCTAATAATCTGACGGAGTGCAGCCTTGTCGTCATCATTGGTTTGCAGAAACACCCAGTTCGTAGCCAACATCCGAGAGCGATGAACCAGTGTAATTAACTCATTGATCGCATCCTTCGATGGGTTGATCGTTTGAGAAGAGGACATCACGCTATTGTCGATTTTATTACCCGTAAGAAAAATGATACTGGCGTTGATGGCAAAGAGAGCAATGAGCACCAAAAAACCGCCAAATATTTTGTTTCCGATAGATAACCGAATGTTAAATCTTTTTCCGGTAGAGTTTTCCATAAATATAATTATCAAATAAGAATAGCCAATCTGGTTAGTTCCGTAGAAGCCTTTAGCTTATGCTTTGCTAATGCAGTCTGATTTAATTCAAATGCTAATTTACCATCTTTCATGATAAAGTTAACATCACTGCCTTTGACACCCAAGCCAGGCTGTTCAGTGATTACCAACGTTGACTTGTCGCCTACCTTCGAAAGAACCTCTCCAAGTTGACTCGATAACGTAGATGGTATAAAAAGCATATGCCCTTTGCGAAACTCACTTATTGAATTTATTTTGCTCACTTTGATAGCTCTATCACCCACCTTTTTCTTTTCGGCCATCTTCTGCAATTCAGCAGTAACCGGAGACTCTCCTAACACCACTATTTCAAAATCCGCCTTTTTATCATCCTCTGGCCACAATACAAACTTTGCAAATCCGTGCATGTAGAGCGTATAGGTCTGATAGTTCTGAGCAGCCAAGTTTGACGTTCCCAAAGAGACGAAAAGTAAAGCAGCAAGCGCATTCCTCATAGCTACGTTTTTCAATAGTTTATTGGGGTCAAAAGTAGGCAGCATAACAGTTAAAAATAGTTCAAAATAGACACTTTTCCCACATCAAAAGGTTTTAACGGGTTTTGTCCATTTACTGACAAAGCCTATGAATCGAAAAACCTTTTTCAAAAAGGAGAGTTTAAATTGCATCCAGAGGATCACCCTTCGCTAGAGGGTTACCCGAACGAACGCTAAAACTACCAAAAAACATTAAAATGAGAACAAACATTTTGTCGCTATTCCTTATGTTTTGCATTGCCCTGACAGGCGGATGTCAAACCAAGTCTGTACAAGAAAAAACAAAGATAACGCCTTTGAAAAAGAGTAATGAAGAATGGAAAAAGATACTTTCACCCGAACAGTATCACGTGCTTCGAGAAGCTGGTACAGAACGACCTTTTACCGGAAAGGATTGGGATAATCATGAAACGGGTACCTATTACTGTGCCGCTTGTCATCTAGAGTTGTTCAATTCTGAAACCAAGTTTGAGTCAGGAACAGGGTGGCCTAGCTTCTATCAACCCATTAAAGAGGGTGTGGTAGCTGTCGGAACGGACTCCAGCTATGGAATGGTTCGAGACGAAGTAGAATGCGCCAGATGTGGAGGTCACTTAGGGCATGTCTTTAATGATGGGCCCGCGCCCACCGGGTTGCGTTATTGCATGAATTCAGTGTCCATGGTTTTTGAAAAAAAAGCCAAAAAGTAGCGAGTTCTTTATAAGCTTAAAAAGCCGGTGGTCAAGACCATCGGCTTTTTTTATTATCTTTTCAGAAATGTATTTACTATGTGCAGACTAATGGCCTATAAAGGAACCCCGATCATCATTGATGATCTGTTGTACAAGCCAAAGAACTCACTCATCAACCAAAGCATCAATGCGCGTGAAATTGAAGAGCCCCTCAATGGTGACGGTTTTGGGGTTGGCTGGTATGTGCCTGGACTTAATTTTGAACCCATCAATTTTGTATCAGTGAACCCGGCTTGGAGCAACCGAAACCTACGCAACTTGGCACCCAAAACAATGACGGGTTGTATGCTAGCGCATGTGCGAGCAGCCAGTGTAGGCGATGTATCCGAATCTAATTGCCATCCCTTTCAATACAAGAATTTCTTGATGGCACATAACGGAGGAGTAGAGGAGTTCGGAAAAATCAAAAGACACATCCGCGAACCTCTCACCGATGAACTTTATAATTGGATCAAAGGCCAAACCGACTCAGAACATATTTTCGCCCTTCTACTCAGTAATCTATTCAAGAACCATAAGGTAGTTACTCCAGAAGCGGTTGCAGATTCGTTCGAACAAACGTTTAAGACCGTGAAACAGTTGATCACCAAGTACGGTGTGAGTGAGCCTGCTTATTTGAATATGGCCTTCACAAATGGTTCTTTCATTGTGGCAACTCGATACGTTAGCGATTCTTCCGAAGAGCCCTTAACGATGTATCATTCTGAAGGTGGCCGGTATGTTGTAGAAGACGGCAACACCAGAATGGAAGCGCCCAAAGACAACGACAATGCTGTATTGGTTGTTTCCGAGAAATTGACGGATGATAAAGACTGGACAATGATTCCTGCCAATCATTTGGTAATTGTTGAAGATTCACTTAATGTAAGAATTAGAGCCATCAATACCTGAAGTAATTTATTTTCCTGCGTCCCTCTCAGATTTTTCGTCCTGTTGATTTAGTTCTATTTTTGGGGAAATAAATTTCTCGTGAAATTCGATGTAATTATTGTTGGAGGTGGGATAGTTGGTCTTGCTACCGCCCTTCAAATCAAAAAAGCAAATTCTGCTGTCCGTCTTTTGGTTTTAGAAAAAGAGAATGAGCTGGCAAAGCATCAAACTGGCAACAACAGCGGAGTCATACATTCCGGCATTTATTACAAACCGGGCAGTCTCAAAGCAATCAACTGCATTCGCGGATACCAATTGCTGATTGATTTCTGTCGAGAGCACGATGTGCCGTTTGAGTTGTGTGGCAAATTGATTGTTGCCACAGATGAGCACGAACTACCTCTGCTGCAAACTCTACTCACACGAGGCGAACAAAACGGCCTCACCCATTTAAAGAAGCTAGCAAAAGAAGAATTGAAAGAATACGAGCCACACGTTGCGGGCATTGAAGGAATTTTTGTTCCACAAACGGGAATTGTCGACTACAAACTGGTGGCTGAGGCATACGGTAAGGCACTAAGAAAAGAGGGCGTTGACATTCATTTGGGTGAGAGAGTAGTGTCTCTGAAAAAAGAAGTAAATAAAACAATTGTTGTAACTGACAAAACTGACTATGAAGCTAGGCTGGTTGTCAATTGTGCTGGACTCTACTCAGACAAAGTAGCTTCAATGACCGTCAAGAACTTAAACGTAAAAATAATTCCATTTCGTGGTGAATATTACAAGCTGAGAAAGGAAAAGGAGTATCTCGTAAAGAACCTAATTTACCCGGTGCCTGATCCCAACTTTCCCTTCTTGGGTGTACACTTTACACGCATGGCAAAGGGAGGTGTAGAAGCCGGACCTAATGCCGTACTTGCATTTAAACGGGAGGGCTACAAAAAATCGCAAATCAACTTGGCTGAGTTAGCTGAAACGTTGGCATGGCCAGGATTCCAGAAAGTGGCGGCCAAATATTGGAAAACGGGACTGGGTGAAATGTATCGTTCATTCTCAAAATCTGCCTTCACAAAAGCCCTTCAAAAATTAATTCCTGAAATCCAGGAATCACATTTAACCGAAGGGGGTGCAGGTGTTCGAGCACAAGCTTGTGAAAGGGATGGAGGGCTTGTGGACGATTTTTTGATTGTTGAAGATGCAAACGTGATTCATGTATGCAACGCGCCATCACCGGCAGCCACTTCATCGCTGGCTATTGGCGAAACGATTGCTCAAAAGGCAGCCGCACGACTTTAACATTTATTGATAGATGTGAATTACTTTTAAAATTAAAACACTTGTCGGGTTATGAAATCAATTATCCAGTTTATCATTCTAGTTTTTGCTCTTGCCACAGCCGTTGGCTGCAAAAATAATTCAAATGCTCCTGACGCAACGCCAGAACCAGAGGCAGTCGTATTCGCCAAAGGCGCAGACGTGGGTTGGATCACAGAGATGGAGGCCGCAGGTGTTAAATTCTATGATAACAGCGGAACAGAGAAGGAGTGTATGCAACTGCTGAAGGAAAAAGGCATTAACTCAATCAGGTTGCGGGCATGGGTAAATCCTGTCAAGGGATGGAACAATACTAAAGATCTTGTAGTAAAATCAAAACGAGCAAAGAATCTCGGGATGAAGTTAATGATTGATTTTCACTATAGCGATGATTGGGCGGATCCAGGTAAACAAGCCATTCCGGCTGCCTGGGCAAAAATGAATCTTATCGAAATGCAGACGGCCTTATTTAATTATACAAAATCAGTAATGGACACGCTCAAGTTAAATGGAATTAACCCCGACTGGGTGCAGGTGGGCAATGAAACAAATGATGGCATGCTTTGGGAAGTTGGCCGAGCCTCCAAGTCCATGGCAAACTTCGCAAGTTTAGTATCGTCTGGGTATAATGCTGTAAAGGCGGTAAACCCAAATACTCCAGTTATTGTACACTTATCCAACGGATATGATAATGTTCTTTTCAGGTGGATGTTTGATGGCCTAAAAGCCAACGGAGCAAAGTGGGATATCATTGGAATGTCGTTGTATCCTACCTGGGCTGAGGGCGGCATAGATGCATGGGCTACAACAAATGTAAAATGCCTAGCCAATATGAATGACATGATTTCTCGTTACAACACACCTGTGATAGTTGTGGAGGTAGGCATGCCGAATGATCAGCCCGAAAAATCAAAAGCATTTTTGACAGACATCATTACTAAAACGAAAGAGATACCAAATGGAAAAGGCTTGGGTGTCTTTTATTGGGAGCCGCAGTGCTATAAAAAATGGAATGGCTACGGGCTAGGTGCTTTTGATGACACGGGCAGACCAACCATTGCAATGGATGCTTTCTTAGAAAAGTAATCATCTGTCATTGCTATATTAACCGTTCCATGTAAATAGCTCCCGGTATTGGGTTATGACGATAAGGGACTATTTCGAAAAAATCATTTTGGTGATACAATTTTAGAGCCGCTTGCATATTCTCCAATGTATCCAACCTTATTTTTTTGTAGCCCAATTCGCTTGCAGCATTGATTGCTTCATCCAGAAGTCGCTGCCCAATTTTCAGTTTTCGGTATTCGGGCAACACAAACATTCGCTTCAGTTCAGCCACGTCATTCTCGAAATATCTAACGCCCACGCAACCAATGGCAGCATCATCTACGTAAGCAAGTAGTAGCGCACCAGTGGGTTTGTTGTATTGAATGTAGAGTTTATTAAGTTCGTTTTCAAAGCCCTGGAAACATAAATTAAAACTGAGGGAGTTGGCGTATTGCTGGAAGAGGGACTTACCTGCATTAAATTCGATTTCTAATGTCGCTGTTTTAAGTTCGACTTTCATTGTTGCATTTTTCAAGTAATCAACCTAAATTATTTTTGATAACGATGACTGGAATAAAACCGATAACCAATTATCTTCCTAAACTAGTCTACCTCCGCTTTCTTTTTATTACTCAAAAAGATCAATCCAATAACAAAGCAAACGGCCGCTACGATGATCGGATACCACAATCCGGCAAATGGATCACCGGCAGGATTGCTTTTTGATTTGCTTAGCTCGTAAAGAGCGGTTGCAATAAACGGAGTCAGTCCACCAAAAATTCCATTGCCGATGTGATACGGCAATGACATAGAAGTATATCGTATTCGCGTAGGAAATAACTCTACCAAGAAAGCGGCTATCGGTCCATACACCATCGTCACCAGAACAATTTGGATGAAGATCAATCCTACCATCAGCCAGTAGTTGGTGCCATTCAACGAAACTTCCTTTTTTGTTTCCGCATTGGAAGAATTCTTTTCTTTAGCTATTTCTGACAGTGCTGTGTGGTCGTTATAGATGTGAATCTTTTTCAGGGTACGAATCGTATCTCCTTCTTGAACTGTCATTGATCTCTCGATGCTTTCCTTTTCTTTTATCTCCGTCTTAAGATTGATATTCGTCAACGCATACATTTGTTGGTAGATAGGTCGGTACAGAAACACGGCCAACAACATACCTGTGAGCATAATAAATTTTCTCCCTACCCTATCTGACCAAGCTCCAAAAAAGATGAAGAGGGGTGTGCCCAATAACAATGCAATAGCCATGATGTAGTTTGATTGTACGTACTCTAACTGACAGGTTTTTTGTAAAAACGAAAGCGCATAGAATTGCCCCGTATACCACACCACCCCCTGCCCTGCGGTGGCTCCAAAAAGAGCAATCAATACAAGTTGAAGATTTTCTTTCTTACCAAAACTTTCTTTGATTGGATTTACAGATATCTTCCCCTCCGCTTTTATTTTCGCAAACAACGGTGATTCGCTCATGCGCAAGCGGATGAAAATGGAAACGCCCACTAACAATGAAGAGAGTATAAATGGAATCCGCCAGCCCCAACTAGAAAATGCCTCTACTCCTACTGACTGCCGGACTAGCAAGATCACACCCAGCGAAACAAACAAACCAAGTGTAGCGGTAATTTGAATAAAACTAGTATAAAATCCCCTCCTACTAGCTGGGGCATGTTCGGCAACATACGTTGCAGCACCGCCATATTCTCCACCCAGGGCCAAGCCTTGTAACAAACGAAGCAATAAAACAATAAGTGGCGCAAATATGCCAATGGTTTCATAATTAGGAACTAAGCCGATAGCAAAAGTAGAACCTCCCATGAGCACCAGCGTAACAAGAAACGTGTATTTCCTCCCTACCTTATCACCCAGTCTGCCAAAAACCAACGCCCCAAACGGGCGCACGACAAACCCTGCGGCAAAAGTGGCGAGCGTAGAAAGAAAGGCAGCTGTCGGGTTTGTCTTGGGGAAAAATTGTTCGGATAAAATGGTGGCGAGGCTTCCGAAAATAAAGAAGTCATACCATTCGATCAGGGTACCAACAGAAGAAGCTGTGATCACAGACCACAGCTTCTTCTTTTGTTCTTTTGTAATCACCGTAGTTGGTGAACTCATACCTTTCAACAAATTATGTTACCAAAAAGCAATATAAAGAGCTGAAATAATTCCCATGAGAATAATTGCGCCAATGGCGAAAGACTTTTCAATCTTAAACATGTCAGCCGTTACTTCAATTCCATCCTTCTTAGGTTTATAGGGTGAGATTAAACTGACGATAACGATAATGGCGATCAAGGTTAAGAACACAAAGCTCATTCTATTGAGGAAAGGCATTTCTGGAAAATACTCATTGAATGCGATACCCAGAGGCAAGGTGGCGATTGCAGCTAGTAATGCAGCCATTCCATTTGCCCTTTTCCAAAACATACCCATCAAAAAGATGGCAACAACTCCAGGTGATATCAATCCACTAAACTCTTGAATAAATTGGAAAGCCTGATCGAAACGGCTTAACTGAGGCGCCATAAAAATCGCGATGAGCATGGCGACCAAAATTGCGCCTTTGCCTACGTTCACTAAGTTTCTTTCTGAGGCACCTTTCTTGAAAAATTTCTGGTAGATATCTAATGTGAAAATAGTTGAGATACTATTTGCCTTACCCGCCAACGAGGCAACAATCGCGGCCGTCAGCGCAGCGAACGATAAACCTTTTAATCCAGTCGGTAATAAATTCAGAAGCACGGGGTATGCTTTATCTGACTTGACTACTTCTTTCGTAATTCCATCAATAGTAACAGACTCCAACATCTCTGTTTGGAAGAAACCATTTTTGTAAAGTACATACGCGGCAATTCCCGGCAGTACTACGATCACTGGCATTAGCAGTTTTAAGAAGGCAGCAAAGAGCAATCCTTTACGTGCGGTAGGCAAATCAGCACCCAAAGCACGTTGTGTGATGTACTGATTGCATCCCCAATACCCAATGTTTGCGATCCAAAGGCCACCTACTAAAACAGCAATACCGGGTAATTTTTGGTAGGCATCTTCTGTTCCGCCCTTTCCATCGGGCATCATCATATCTCCTTTTTGTAAGATCATTTGAAAATGGTCGGCCGCATTCTCTTGCACATAGCCCAAAGCGGTCCACACATCGCCTCCACTAATTTTTTGTGCCACTAACTCGAGCGCCAGATAGGTAGTTGCCAATCCACCTAACACCAAAACGATCACTTGTATTACATCGGTGTATCCAATCACTTTCATCCCACCAAGGGTAATAAAAACCGCAAAAATAGAAAGCCCAACTACGCAGGTAGTGAATCCGATCCCAGTAATGGTGTCCACCGCCAATGCTCCTAAGTACAATATCGAAGTAAGATTTACGAAGATGTACATCAATAGCCAAAACACCGCCATGATAGTCGCCACCAAGGGACTATACCGTTGTGATAAAAACTGCGGCATGGTGTATATTTTATTTTTTAAATAGATCGGCAAAAAGAAAGCCGCCACAACAATCAACGTAACTGCTGCCATCCATTCGTACGATGCAATCGCTAGGCCCATGGCAAAGCCAGAGCCTGACATACCAACAAATTGCTCTGCTGATATATTTGACGCTATTAAAGAAGCACCAATGGCCCACCAGGTGAGTGAACCCTCTGCCAGGAAAAAGTCTTTAGAGTCTATCTCAGATCGTTTTTTTCTAGAATAAATCCAATACCCGTAGGATGAAACGATTACAAAGTAGACCAGAAACACAACGTAGTCGATGAGTTGTAGCTTTTGCATTTATCTAAAGTTAAGGTTCGAGGTTCACGTTCTAAGGTTGTGGGCGTTCGCTTTTATCGTCCATCAAGCTAACACCGTCCACCAAGTTAACCAAATAAAATTCAGGTTGAATATTAAAATTCGCGGCATATTGACAAATCACTTTTTCCTTAAACGATTTCGCCTTACCATTTTGGACAAGATTGATCGTGCACCCCCCAAATCCACCACCCATCATTCGCGCACCAGTGATTTTCTGCTCTTCGGCCAAGGCAACGAGGTAATCCAACTCCACACAACTTACTTCATAGGCTTGACTTAATCCCCAGTGAGTATCGTACATTAACTTGCCAAATTCTACCAACTGGCCTATCTTTAAAAACTCGGCTGCCTGGAGAGTGCGTTGTATTTCGTCTACTACATAAAGGCATTTTATAAAGATGTCCGAACTCATGCCACCCCGATGTTCATGCAATAGTTTTCGGCTCACATCACGAAGTGACGAAACTCCATTATTTTTTTGACGTATGATTTTCACCCCTTCCTCACAAGCTTCGCGCCTATCATTGTAGGCAGAAGAAGCCAATGAATGCTTGACTTTTGTATCCACGAGAAGAAGGGAATGATCAGTAAGATGAACAGGAATCACTTCATGTTTCTGCGATCGGCAATCCAATAAAAGCGCAGCATTTCTTTCACCAAACAAACTGGTATATTGATCCATTAACCCACACAAGAGGCTCGCAAATTCATGTTCGGCATATTGAGAAATTTTCGCCAATGCTAACCGATCCAGTCCGCACTTATAAAGTTGATTAAGTCCGAAACCAAACCCGTTGCATAAAGCAGCCGATGACGACAAACCTCCACCCACCGGAATATCTCCGCCAAACACGCAATCGACACCATGAATCGGCAATCCTTTTCGCTCGAAGCCATCCATTACGCCCATCAAGTAATTGACCCAGGTTTCCCCCGGGTTTAAATCAAGAATAGAGAATGAAACTCCTTCTTCCATGTCGGCCGAATAGATATTACACCGATCCGTGCCGCTGGGGGCCATCGCAAAATAAATTGCGCGGTCAATGGCTGCTGGTAGCACATAGCCTTCATTGTAGTCGGTGTGTTCACCAATGAGGTTGATTCTACCGGGCGCGCGAATGACCAACGGCTCTTTCGAAAATTTCTGCTTAAAAATAGCGACTACTCTTTTTGCAACATCCGGCATCCTACAAGTATAGCGATCTCGCTTTTGAAACCCAAAATCGGACACCCTAAAACGATTATGGACAGTACGTCTGGCAATAATCCGCAATGAAAGGTGATTTTAGGCCATTATGTGGTTGGTCTATTCTTTGCAAATACGAACGAAATTAGAAACCATGCTGAAGCACTACGCGATCCAGTTCATTAGAAATCTAAAAAGACAAAGACTCTTTGCATTCATCAATATACTTGGGCTAACATCCGGAATTGTAAGTGCCTTGATGATCTATCTGTACGCAAGCCATGAGTTTAGCTACGATCAATTCCATCATCGTGCACAAGATATTTATCGTATCAACCAAACATTCATCTGGGGTGAAAATAATGATCATGAATTCGCTTCTACCGGCCCTGGAGTTGCTTATGCCGTGAAGGAAGAGATACCCGAAGTAGAAATTATTTCGAGCATTCATACTCCGGGTGATCAGCTCGTCTCTTATACTAATTCCAAAAACGAAGTAATCACATTTGATCAATCAAATATACTCGCTGCTGATTCAAATTTCTTTCTGCTTTTCAATTTCCCTCTAGTAAAAGGGGACGCAGCCTCCGCATTGCGTCAGGCAAATACGTTGGTGATGACCGAGAAAACAGCACTGAAATACTTCGGCAATGAAAATGCGGTTGGCAAAATGGTACGTGTGGGGGCTGGCAAACAACAGCAGGCCTTTGAAGTGACAGGAGTAGTGAAGGATTTGCCAAGCAATACCTATCTACAATTTGAGATGCTGGTTTCCATGACAAGCTACCCAGTAGTCAAAAAGTTGTATTGGAGCTGGGTATGGACTCAGCTAGAAACATATGTCTTACTTGATCCCTCGGCCTCTATCGACCACGTTAGAGAAAAACTGAAGGCTATTCCCCCCAAGCATGCAGAAGCCACCCTGCAGCGCATAATGAATATGTCGTATGCTGACTATGTGAAGTCGGGTAAAAAGTGGGAATTGTTTTTGCAGCCCCTCACGGGAATACATTTGCCTTCGAAGATAATTTACAACCGCCTTCCCAATGATGGAAATATAGTGATTATGTATTCATTGGTTGGAGCTGCCATCTTTATCATTTTGCTTTCTTGTGTAAATTTTATGAATCTGTCAACCGCGCAATTTACCAAACGAATGAAAGAAGTAAGTGTGCGTAAAATTCTGGGCGTAGGGCGGCTGTCGTTGAGCATGGGTTACTTCATGGAAGCCTTTATCTTCTGTGCCGCGGCATTTGCAATATCATTAGCTTTGATAGAAGTACTACTGCCTGCATTCAATTTACTGGTTGGTCGCGAACTTCACTTTAGCTTATTAAACAATCCGAAGTTATCGATTGCACTAGGTTCATTGCTGATCGCTATGAGTTTGATTTGCGGGAGTTACCCCGCGTTGTTTTTGAGTGCCTTCCATCCTATTCAAGCGATGAAAGGCAAACTGAATACCGGCTCCGAGGGCAAGACTTTTCGAAATGCCTTGGTGGTATTTCAATTTACGATATCAATCGCGCTCATCAGTTGCACAGCAGTGGTATTTCAACAACTATCATTTGTGGCTGAGAAAGATTTAGGTTTCGATCGTGAAAACCTAATTGTGATTAGTCATGGTGAGCGAATACAAGACGCACCAGATATGGTTTCTGCCACAGAAAATATTCCGGGGATAGTGAGTGCTTCGATGAGCACTTCGGTACCTCCAAATGTATGGGGTGGAGATAAGTTTACGGCCGAAGGCATGAGCGACCGAACATTTCCTTTGAACTTTACTTCGGCTGATGAGAACTACATCCCAACATTAAAAGCACAACTGCTATTCGGCCGTAATTTCAGCAAAGAAACTCCGGGCGATGAAAGTCGTGTAATCTTAAACGAAACTGCGGTTGCACAAATCGGATGGTCGTTAGATGAATCGGTGGTTGGCAAAAAGATCCAATTACCCGGCTCAGACTTGTTCTTTGAAGTGATTGGTGTAGTTAAGGATTATAACTATTGGACGCTGGGTAATCCCATTGAACCAATGGCTATCTTTCATTTGAAGAACGATCAACTATTCGGTGGTGGAACAAAGCAATACCTAGTTGCTCGCGTTGAGGGAAGGACTTCCGATGGATGGAAAAATACATTGGCACAACTAGAGACGTTATACAAAAAAAAGGCAGGCGACTTTCCATTTGATTACACCTTTGTCGATCAAGCTTTCGCTAATACGTTTAAAGGCGAACGTAACTTTGCTAAAACATTAACGGCCATGGCCATCTTATGCATCTTTATCGCTTCATTGGGCTTATTGGGAATGATTGTGTTTGCCCTTGAGCAAAAGACCAAAGAAATAGGTATTCGTAAAGTCTCCGGAGCATCTGCTGGTGATATACTTCTACTAATTTCAAAAAGCTATACCCTTTTGATTGTAATCGCATTCGCGATTGGCGCTCCTCTATCTTATTGGTTGATGACGCAGTGGCTCCAAAGTTTTGAGTACCGCATTGCCCCTTCCCCTTACATCTACCTGGGGGCAGGCGTTGGAACATTGCTTACAGCACTGGCCATCACCAGTTATCATTCCATTAAAGCAGCTCTTTTAAATCCTGTACACGTATTAAAGGACGAGTAAATTGTTGCTCTAGATAGATCAATAACATCCTCTTTCTCAGGTCTAAAACGGGATTTTGCTTCACCAATTTGGGACAAAAAATTTCCGTTTTGCCCAGTTTTAAGCAAAAAAAGCCAGTCCATCATCAATATCCCTCTGGCATGATCTTTCTTCAACGATATACATTTAACCGAAAATTGTATGAATCTTTTTGAGCTACTGGGACTGTTCAAACGTAGGGATGCCTCCGCAAAAAGCCACATTAAAAATCTGATTAAGGTAGCAGAGGCAGACGGGCATTTTGTTCAAGTAGAAAAAGAACTATTGAAATCCATTGCTAAAAGAAATGGATTCACTGAAAAACAGATATCCGAAATCCGTAAGAATTCCGAAGATATCAAATTGGAGATACCTAAAGACGGCAGAGGCCGGTTTCATCGGTTTTATGATCTCATCCATATGATGAGCATAGACAACGAAATACATCACGAGGAAATGAAGCTCTGCAGTCAGTTGGCGCTAAACTTTGGTTACCATCGCGATAATGTTCAAGACTTGATACAATCAACGTTGTCTTGCATCGAGTATGAAAGAAATGCTGACGACACCATGGGCCGCGTTATTCGGCTGTTAGCCTAGTCGGAAAAAATTAATGACCCTCCTCCTGTTTAAGTGATAAACCAACGCAACTCAACAAAACAAGTAGCGCTACCCAACTAGAGGCAAGCGTTACTTTGTTGCCGACTCTATAGGGCTGAGGTTCAAACTTGAATTCAATTGTGTGTTTTCCTTGTGGAATTTCCAACGCTCGCAAAACATAATTCGCCCGAAGTATTGAAACTTCTCTGCCATCAATAAAAGCATGCCATCCTTTGGGATAATAAATTTCGGAGAATACAGCCAATCCATTTGTCGATGATTGCGATTCATACTTTAGGTAAGCCGGCTCAAACTCTTTTAACTCTATGAAAGACAAACTGTCGAAGCCGAAATTTTGAACTTTGAATTTTGAATTGTCCACAACAGCACTAGTTCGTGTATTTACCTCGCCTGTTTGCTTTAGCTCTTCTGTTGGCGAATTTACACCTACCACCTCCCTCGCAAACCAAGCTGCTCCGTTTGCTTCCGGGTTTGGGATAACGCTGCCTGCTTCATCCCCGTACTTTACATATTTGGTGTTCAGCATGTTTAAAACACTATACTTTTTAAAATCCAGGCTACCCGATTGAGCATCTCGATACAATTGTTGTGTCTCCTTCAACAAACAAGAATCATATAAATCCTGGTACCTGCGCAGCTTAGCCCCGTGATAGCCACCTAGCGAATGGTGATTGTAGGAAGTCCGTGCTTCAGCCATTGGGTTCTGTAGGTTATACACCCGATAGTAGCTTTGGTCTTTTAAGATTTCGTCATCCGCTGCTGAGTTGGCATGGTAAGAGTTATCGCGCTTGCGTTGGAAATTATCTTTTGAAAAATAACGTCTGTCTACAATAGCGATATCAAGAGCAATCATAAAAATCAAAAAAGCGTAGAAACCAAGCTCAGAAATCTTTTTCCCAACATTAAAATAGAGCATGATAAAAATGGAAACAATAAAAGCGAATGACCTAAAGGCGTCAGCTCTTAAGAGACTTCTACGATCGGCAGTCATTGCTTTGGTAAACCAAACGGGCAACTGCCCTTCGTCATATTTAAGAAAGCTTCCAAATCCAGCAAAGAGTATCAATGCTAAACACAATCCACCAGTCGCGCCCAAAGCTATCAGCAACTTTTTCTTAGCTTTTCTGTCAACTCCGTTGGTTAGCAGTCGCTCCACACCCATCATGCCTAGCAAAGGCATACACAACAACAGAATTACCAAGGCAAAATTGACCGATCGGAATTTATTATATCCCGGAAAATAATCAAACATAAAATAGTTGAAGGATGAAAAACTGTCTCCCCAACTTAGCATTAGACTCAATGCGCTTAGCGGCACCAGCCACCAAACAAACCTCTTATCGGCAAACAAAATGCCTACCACAAAAAGAAAAATTACAATCGCACCGGCATAGTAAGACCCTCCCGTGAAATCTTGCGGACCCCAATAAGCGGTTGCATAGTTGGCTAGTTTATTGGCCGTCTCATTGTCTCCCGAATTCACAAGCGCTTTATAGGTGGCGCTATTTTCGTCTTGCACCAAAGATTTAGCACTAGAGCCTCCATAAAAATCAGGTATCATTAATACGAACGACTCTAATACACCGTATTTATAAGCAAATGCATAGTCCTTGCTCAAGCCATTCGGTTGGGCTTTCGTATTAGGCTTTACCAATTCTGATGGGCCTCTTATTGAATAACGGGTATATTCTGTGATCGACCAAAATTGCCCAAAGAAAGTACCTACGGCAATAATTACGGCAGGTAAAAGTAGTCCTATCGTTTCAAAGAAGTCGGCTATTTGCTTCGCGCGGAAGGCATAGATCAATTGAACAAATCCATAGACCACAACCATCAACACTAAATAATAGGTAATCTGCAAATGGTTTTCCCGAAGGTGCAACGCCAAGGCCATTGCAGTCACACCAAAACCCAACATCTTTTTTCCCGAAAAGGCTAAATGAATACCTGCTAATACCAAAGGCATAAAAGCGATAGCCCCAATACGTGCGTTATGCCCTGCTGAAAGGCCAATGATCAAATAGGATGAAAGCCCGAATGCTAACGCTCCCGCGATGGCCAGGTAAGGTCGCACACGAAAGACCAGCAATAAAATATAGTAGCAAAGAAAGGCTATGAAAATGTTATTGACAGGGTGCGGAAGAAAGAGGCCCATGATTTTTTTGGTCCAGACCACTGGGCCATCGCTCCACTTTAAACTTACCAGATAGGCGGGCATGCCGCTAAACATATTAGAAGCCCACAATCCCTCTTCCCCCGTAGCTATGCGGTAGTCACTGAGTGTCTTACTGCCCCCCTGAAATTGTTGAATATCAGATTGAATGAGCGATTTACTTTCAAAGAAAATTGGGCTAAAAAAGAATACAGTGACTACTAAAAAGATCACGATAGCAATAGCGTGGGGAAGGATGTCTGAACCTTTAATCTTTCGCATGAAAAATGGTAGTTATTGAAGCGCAAATGTGCAAATTTGAATTGGTTATTGGAATAAAATTCACGCAAAGGCGCGAAGATGCAAAGTTTAAAATACCAACTAAACCAATAAAAAGTTAAAAAAATGAAAGCAACGTTGGTCTATTTGCTAGTATGGGTTGCAACTGTTTCGTACGCACAGAAAAAGTTTGATCAGCTCGCAGAAGGAAATGCCATTCGTGCAGTGTTGGCCCAGCAGGTTGCCGATTGGAATAGCTTCAATATTGACGGCTTCATGCAGGGTTATTGGAAATCTGATTCGCTCCTATTCATTGGTGCAAAAATTACGCATGGTTGGGATAGCACATTGGCGCGTTACAAAAAGAGTTATCCCACCAAAGATGCTATGGGTATTCTTCGATTTGAGATTATCCGCCTTCAGTTTACGGCAGCCGATGCGTGCCTGATAACAGGTCGGTACTTTCTCCAGCGAAAAGCCGACAACCCAAGTGGAGTTTTTACTTTACTTTTTAGAAAGAAAAAGGAAAGGTGGGTAGTGGTCTATGATCATACCTCGTAAAGTTAATTAAACTTAAGAAGCGCATATCCCTTCAACTGATACGTTGTTAATGTCGTGAGCATGGAAGTAGCAATCTTTACCTCAGGAACCATTTTTGTTCGGTCTACTTTTCTATTGATTAAAGACTGGCCGCAGACAAATATCTTTACTCCAGCTTTCGACAACTCCTGAAACAAACCCAGGTTTGGGTTGTCCTTTTTGTATTTCTTCTGATACTGATCATTATTCATGGTTATATAAGTTGCCCCACCGTGAAGAACAATAACAACGTCCAGATTTTCCTTTGGCACACCACCCATTACGTGCAAGTTCACCAGGCGCGCTACGTTATTCAAAGCCCAACTTATGGAGTCTGGTTTTTCACTTTCACGCTCCACCTCCACCACAATATTGTACTTCATGGTTGGATCGGGCTTCTCTACGGCATAGGGAATTTCGAAAATGCCACCGTAGAGTTTCACGGCAGGAAAAACACGAGTTTGGGAGTAACCTGTTGTTGCTAACGCAGCGAGTAAAATGATCAGTTTGGTTTTCATAGTGTATCCTGGTCAATGGTCGAAAGTCGATGGCTTACCCGATTCTAAATTCTGTCTTCTGAATTCCTCATTCAATACTCCTTTTATAAATGGTCTTTCAAAATATTTAACGCAGCCACTAAGATCAATACTGCTGTAATTCTTTTAATGTACAATGGGTTAAGACGAATCGCGCCCAAGCGTGAACCCAGCTGCCCACCTACTAAAACTACCACTAATAACGGTAAGATAAAACTCCACTCCAAGTTAATACCTCTACCCAAAAACTGCCCCAGCAATCCGCTGATCGAATTGACTAAAATAAACACGCTCGCCAATGCTGATATTCGTTTGGCCTCGGCCCAATTCGTTAAATGTAAAATCGGAGAAAGAAAAATACCTCCGCCAATACTTACCAATCCAGATAAAAAACCAATCAACCCGCCTAGCGCAATCTTAGATTCAATTCGCTGAAGGAATCGATTTTCGCCTTTCATCGTTTCTGGCTGTATCCAAAGCAAAACCGTTGCAATGATCAGCGTAATTGCCAGTAAAAGAAAAAAAGAGTGTTGATTGAGTTTCCACAATCCACCCAATAAAGCCAAGGGAACACTTGCCACTAAGAAAGGCCAAATCTCTTTCCAGTCTATTTTATTTTGCTTGTAAAAAATAATCGTTCCGCCTGTCACCACCACAATATTGCATAGCAACGCAGTAGGGCGGATGGTATCTGGAAGTAGTTGAAAAAAGGGCTGAGCCAGCAAGGCGAGGTAACTGCTGCCCCCACCAAAGCCCACAGATGAATAGATGATGGCAATAACGAAGAATGAAAACAGGAGGAGAAAGTAGGTCGTATCCATTCCGAGTCAACTAGCCCCCAATCGTTGACATCGACTCGATAGCCGGAGAACCGATCCGCTTTTCTTCCGCTTCAAATCCGTCTTTGGGTCTATTTCTAAAAGCCTTCAACAATTCCATCCGAATACCCTCGTCCGACTCTCCCGACCGAATCAATTCTTTAATGTTCAACACGCCCGCATCATACAAACAGGTTTTCAAAACTCCCTGAGCTGTAATACGGATTCTATTGCAGGTTCCACAAAAAGAACGCGTAAACGCTGCAATGATTCCGATGTTTCCAGCATAGCCTGGTATTTGGTAATGATAAGCCGTAGAGTTTTCAGCGTCTTTTACCTTTTGAATGGTAGGATAGAAAAGCTTGATGTGGTCTAATATCTCTTTGTGAGTCCATTTTAATTTGGTGTAATGATTCCCTTCTCCATTAAAAGGCATCTCTTCAATAAAACGGACTGAAATCGGATATTCTTTTGTAAGCTCAATCATTGACACAATATCTACGATATTTTTATCTTCCATCACCACCGTATTGATTTTCACGGGGATTTCGTTCTTTAACAAAAGCTGCAGAGTCTCCCATGTATTTTCAAATTCATCCCTTCGGGTTATCAGTTTAAAACGTTCTTTATTCAGGGTGTCCAAGCTGAGATTAATTGAAGCAATGCCTAGTGACTTCAATTCCGAAATATGAGGCCGCGTTAGAATGCCATTGGTGGTCAGGTGGATGTCTTTTATTCCTTCCACAATTGAAATCTTCCGAATGAGCTGCATGAGATCTGTCCGAACGAAAGGCTCTCCACCGGTCAACCGGATTTTTGAAATACCCATCGAAGCCAACAACGTTACTAGCCGCTCGATCTCTTCAAAAGTTAACAGATCTTTTTTAGGCAAATACTTGATCCCCTCTTCGGGCATACAATAAAAGCAACGCAAATTGCATCTGTCTGTCACCGCCAGGCGGACATAGTTAATCGGGCGCCCGTGATTGTCGTATAAGGTTGTAGCAGTCATTGCCTCGCGAAGATAAGGAGGATCGGCCAGAAAAAAGTAGTCGCTATATTTGCTTTATGAATATCAAAGTGAAAGCTTTTGGAATCTGTAAGGACATCTTAGGCGGGCGTGAAGTAGCCTTTGAGTTTGATGGGGAACTCGTTGAAGACCTTCGCAAAGCATTGGCTCGTAAATTCCCTGACGTTGAAAAGTTAAATTCATTGTTTATTGCGGTCAACGAAGCCTACGCGGAAAATAACCTTGTCTTAAAGGAGTCTGATAGTGTGGCGCTTATCCCACCCGTAAGTGGAGGCTAACGATCAACTAGAAATGATAGAAATCACGAATAATCCTATTGATATTCAATACATTATTAAATCTGCAGAAAGTACTGACGCAGGTGCAGTTAATGTTTTTATTGGCACTGTCCGATCAAAAACAGGACAACGGAAAGTGATCAGACTTGAGTACGAAGCATACGAGCCGATGGCCGTTCTTGAAATCAAAAAGATCATTAAACTTGCAAAAGATAAATGGAAACTTGAGGGCTGGGCGGTCAGCCATCGGGTTGGCACGTTAACCATTGGCGATGTGGCTGTTGTCGTGGCTGTTTCCACGGCACATCGACAGGAATCCTTCGAGGCTTGTCAGTTCATCATCGACTCGCTAAAGCAGACAGTACCCATCTGGAAGAAAGAAATCTTCGAAGGTGGAGAGGAATGGGTGTCAGCCCATCCTTGAAATTAAAATCGACTTACAAACATCACCACCACCGTCCCAACAGACAATGCAATCATGAGCGCGCCTAACAAGGTAGTGGCCAGTTGCAATTCGATGGAGTTGATGTGAATGGGAAGCAAAAAATTCTTCACTGCTTTCATGCTAATGCTATTTTTATATAAATCTAGCCTCCAGAATCCAATCAAATTTGGCAATTAACGAGAAATGAGCGAGTAATAAATTTTGAGTAGGTGCCAGAAAAAACAGTGTCCAAAATTCCAGTAAAGAGTGATGGAATGAATTCTAAGAGGCTCTTTCTATGCTGATTATGGAATTGTGGCCCGATGGATGAAGGCACAACGCAAGATGTATAAATTCAACAATTACGATCACTTCCTTTTGAAATTCTTCTTGCCACCTGCCTTCTCCATCAACTTCACTTCTTCGATTACAATGTCCTGAGATAAAGCTTTGCACATATCGTACACCGTTAGTGCAGCAATTGAAGCAGCAGTCAGTGCTTCCATCTCCACCCCTGTCTTGCCCGTCACCCTAGTAGTTGCATTAATGATCACTGTCTCCTTCTCAGGAGTAATGATGATTTGAACATCTTCCAGTCCAAGCGGATGACAAAATGGAATAAGTTCGGCTGTCCTCTTGGCTCCCATTACGCCAGCAATAATGGCTGTTTGAAACACCGGCCCTTTTTTCGTAATCAGTTCGTCATCTTGCAACAGCGACATGATTTCCCTACCCAAAAAAACAACCGCTTGTGCCTTGGCCACACGAAGAGTTATTTTCTTACCAGAAACATCCACCATTTGAGGATTGCCGGATGCGTGGATATGTGTAAATTTATTCTTCATCTAGCCTAAAATTACTAAAACATGGTCAGTGTACAGGAAGCTACTTCCATAATTCTTTCCAATCTTTTTCAACCGAAAACAAGCAAGGCCAGCCTGAATGAGTGTCTGGGCAAAATTTTAGCAGAGCCAATCTTAGCCGATCGCGACTTCCCTCCTTTTGATCGCGCCACCATGGATGGCATTGCGCTGGCTTTTGATTCCTACCAACAAGGGCAGGCGAATTTTAAAATTGAATTCATTCAAGCTGCCGGAGCGCTTCGAAAAAAACTGACTAGCAATTCCGGATGCATTGAAATTATGACAGGCGCTATGTTGCCAGAGGGAACTGATACGATCATCCCATACGAGCAGGTAGAAATCAGAAACGAGCATGCAACCATCAATACCAAACAGGTGGTCAAAGGGCAGAATATACACATTCAGGGTAGCGATGTGAAGAAAGATCAACTTATTCTAGAGCTAGGCACTCTGATCTCTCCAGCAGAAATAGCGCTGCTGGCATCGATTGGAAAAACTTCGGTGTCAGTATTTAGTGCACCCAAATTTGTCATAATTTCAACAGGCAATGAGCTAGTGGATATCGATCAAATTCCATTACCTTATCAAATACGGAAATCGAATAGCTATGCGTTGCAGGCTGCACTTGCCGAAATGGGCATAGCTTCACAACTGCTCCACTTGGCCGATGACCTCGATCAACTAAAGACAGAGATTAAACAAGCCCTTCTTGATTTTGACGTACTTCTTCTATCTGGTGGTGTTTCAAAAGGTAAATTTGACTTTGTTCCTACTGTTTTAGAATCGTTGGGCGTTCACAAACTTTTCCATCAAGTAAGTCAGAAACCCGGCAAGCCTATGTGGATTGGCTCGTTTGGAAACAAGTTTGTATTTGCATTACCCGGAAATCCTGTCTCCACTTTCTTATGCTTCCACCGGTATGTGAAGCCATGGTTTTTGCAAAGCATGGGCGCTAAATCTCCAGTTTCCAAAGCCATCTTATGTAAAGATTTCTCCTTTAAAGCTGATCTGACTTATTTTCTTCAAGTGAAGCTATCCAATGTGGAAGGTAGGTTGTTGGCCGAACCAATTGCAGGCGGAGGCTCGGGTGATTTTGTAAACTTGAAAGAAGTGGATGGTTTTTTGGAGTTGCCTTCCAATAAAAGTGAGTTCAGATCAGGGGAAATATTTGATTATCTAGCATTTAGGTAAAATTTCGAATAGCCATTACCTTTGCACCCTAATTTTCCAACAAAAACATGTTCGATAGCTTAAGTCTCAAACTCGAAAAAGCATTTCAAACCCTTAAGGGCCAAGGGCGAATCACGGAAATCAACGTGGCCAGCACGATTAAAGACATCCGGAAGGCATTAATTGATGCAGACGTAAATTACAAAGTAGCTAAAGAAGTTACCGATGAAATAAAGCAAAAGGCACTCGGTCAAAATGTATTGACAGCCGTTTCGCCCGGTCAATTATTGACCAAGATTACCAACGATGAACTCACGCTCCTAATGGGCGGAGCCAGCGAGGATATTAAAATTGAAGGGAACCCGGCTGTCATTTTGATTGCTGGTTTACAAGGTTCTGGTAAAACCACATTCTCGGGCAAACTTGCTAGTTACTTGAAGCGCCAGGGGCGCGAAGTATTGTTAACAGCATGCGATATCTATCGCCCAGCAGCTATTGAACAACTCAAAGTGCTAGGCCAACAAATTGGTGTGGAGGTATACGCTGAGCCAGAAAACAAAGACGCGGTTAAAATCGCAAAAGCGTCCATTGAGCACGCCAAGAAAAACAATTTTCGGGTAGTCATTGTCGATACAGCCGGACGTCTGGCTGTAGATGAAGAAATGATGAATGAGATTGCCAAATTGAAGGAGACACTTAAGCCATCTGAGACACTTTTTGTAGTGGATGCCATGACAGGGCAAGATGCTGTCAACACTGCAAAAGCTTTTAATGGCCGATTGAATTTTGATGGCGTAGTGTTAACAAAATTGGATGGTGATACACGCGGTGGGGCTGCTTTGTCCATCAGACGCGTGGTTGAAAAGCCGATTAAGTTTGTGGGTTCGGGTGAAAAGATGGAAGCCTTAGATCGTTTCTATCCCGATCGGATGGCCGGGCGTATTTTAGGAATGGGTGATGTAGTGAGTTTGGTAGAAAAAGCGCAACAATCTTTTACGGAAGAAGAAGCACGATTGCTGAACGCCAAAATGCGCAAGAACCAATTTGACTTCAATGATTTTTTGAAGCAGTTGGAACAAATCAAAAAGATGGGCAATATGAAAGACATGCTGGGTATGATACCTGGCATGGGCAAAGCGATGAAAGATGTAGACATCAACGATGACTCTTTCAAACCGGTAGAAGCCATCATCCGCTCCATGACGATAGAAGAACGTGAGAATCCTGAAAAACTAAATCCAAGCAGAAAGAATCGTATTGCCAAAGGCAGTGGCACATCCATTCAACAGGTGAACCAATTACTTAAGCAGTTTGAAGACATGCGAAAAATGATGAAGATGATGAACAAAATGGGTGGAGGAAAGCGAGCACTAAGCGCTCTAAATCCATTTGGAAAATAATAAATAAAACGCACTCTACTTTTTTCAGCCTTAAACTATTCTTATGAAACTAACTGCTCGTAATACCCACCGCGACATTGCCTACTTCTACGTTGGTTTGATTATATCTTTTTCCCTTTCAGGAATTTTTTTGAATCATCGCCAATCGTGGAATCCAAAACGGTATACCTATGAATCAAAAGATATTTCTGTAGCCGAAGTGAATAAAGATTCAGTCAATGACAACTTCATCAAAATGTTTACGTCCGAACAAGGCATCGAAGATGAGTTACGTAGGTTTTCTGTCGATGGAGAAAAACTAAAAATATCTTATGTTAACCATGATGTAACGATTGACCTTTCCACAGGAAATGGTAAAATAGAAAGTTATCGCACTACTCCTGTTCTGGGACAAATGACAAAACTGCACCTAGATACCAGCAAATGGTGGATCTATTACTCTGACATTTTTGGAATCGCGATGATTACCATCGCCTTCACGGGCATGTTCATTCAAGAAGGTAGCAACAGCTTTCGCTCCCGAGGCTGGAAACTGGCACTGATTGGAATTATCTTCCCACTGATCTTTCTTTTCTTATTGACCTAAACCCGCTTACATGCACCCCAGTTCTCTTTTTCATACATTGCTAAAAGATGAGGTAGCATCCTTTACCGAATTACAGAAATTCAAAGCAGATACCGTCATCCTTCAGGAAGACAGTTATATCAAATCTATTCCGTTAGTAGTAAGCGGAAGCCTGAAGGTAGTAAGAACAGATGCCAATGGGCATGAAATTTTATTGTATTACATTACCGCAGGCGAGAGTTGTATCATGTCTTTCCTGGGTGGAATTCATGATGAAACAAGCAAGATAAAAGCAATTGTAGAAGAAGATGCTGAGATCCTTTTGATTCCGGTTGACAAAGCTAGCGAGTGGATAAAAAAATTTCCTGAATGGTCAGACTTCATTTTTAAACTTTATCACAAACGCTTTGAGGAGTTACTTTCCGTTGTCAATGCCATCGCATTTCAAAAACTGGATGTGCGACTACTTCATTTATTAAGACAGAAAGCAGAACTTATCCATTCAAAGGAAATTAAAGTTACCCATCAACAATTGGCCGAAGAACTGGGAACGGCACGCGAAGTGGTTTCCCGGGTGGCCAAACAGATGGAAAATGACGGTCTGATCGAATTATCTAGAAATAAAGTTACCCTTATGTGACATTCGTCACTAACTAGAAGCAGGGCAAGCGGTAGTTTTGATTCATAATTAAACTATCTCTTATGAAAAAAAATATGGGTTCTGCCGATAGAGTCATCCGGTTGATGCTTGCGGCACTGGTTGTAGTTCTTTATTTCATGCAAGTTATTTCTGGGGCGACTGCCATCATCTTATTGGTGTTGGCTACAGTTTTTGCATTGACTAGTTTGGTAAGCTTCTGTCCACTTTATCTTCCGTTTGGATTAAGTACCCTTCGCAAGAAAATGAATGCTAAAGGGTAAGCCATATGCGCTCATCTTAGGTGGCGCTCTAGTTGGAATGATGGCCGGCTTTTTGTACTGGAAAGAAGTAGGTTGTATAAGTGGAACTTGTCCGATCACTTCCAATCCCGTCCATGCATCGTTATACGGAGGCGTGCTGGGCGGATTATTCTTCAGTCTGTTTTATAAAACCCAGAAAGCGAACTCAAACGATCAATTTTAATAAATTATTTAACTACTCAAACCGTATTATCTATGTTACAATCTGTCTTAAATCTTGTAGGTCTTGGATCTAGTATCGATTTTAAAAAACTTAAGAATGAAGGAGCCATCATCTTGGATGTTCGCAGCAAAGGCGAATATGCGCAAGGCCACATCAAAGGTTCTATCAATATTGCAGTCGACCAACTTGCCAGTAATCTCAACAAGCTTTCCAACAAGAACAAAGTTATCATTACTTGTTGCGCATCTGGCGGAAGAAGTGGAATGGCAAAGCGAATACTGGAATCCAATGGCTATGCCGAAGTCCATAATGGGGGTGGCTGGACTTCACTTCAATCCAAAATTTAAAAAAGATGGAACCCCATTTTTATAACGTTCAAGTTCAATGGAGCAATGATCGAAAAGGGGTTATGTGCTCACCGGAGCTATCAAACTCTTCTGGTCAAATGAATGGCTGCATTGAAGTGGCCACCCCACCTGAATTTCCGAAGGGTATTCCTGGTATTTGGTCACCCGAACATTTATTCACCGCTGCAGTCAGTAGTTGCTTGATGACTACCTTTTTGTCGATTGCTGAAAATTCAAAACTGGAGTTTACCTCCTTTCAATGCAATTCAAAAGGGAAACTAGATCAGGTGGATGGAAAGTTCTTGATGACCGAGGTGATTCTAGAACCTACTATCACCATATCCCATGAAAAGGACCGAGAGCGTGCAGAAAGAGTATTGACAAAAGCCGAAGCAGCCTGCCTGATCTCGAATTCGATAAAATCGAAAGTAACAATGCAAGCAAAAATTCTAGTAGTTTAGTATTCCATTCCACTGTATGGCAAAGTCAAGTTTTTCAGAATTAATTAATGGGCAAATTCCTACGTTGATTGATTTTTCAGCAGAGTGGTGCGGGCCATGCAAGATGATGAAACCTATTTTGGATCAGGTGAAAAACATGCTGGGTGATCAGGTTAGGATTATCAAAATAGACGTGGACAAGAATCTTTCCATTGCCGCCACGCATCAGGTACAGGGCGTCCCAACGTTAATTCTCTTTAAGGATGGCGAAATTAAATGGAGGCAATCAGGTGTAGTGCCAACTGAGGATCTGACTAAAATTATAAAAGCAAACATGTAAAAAGAAGGGGAGCAAAAGACTCCCTTTCTTTTCTTCGTGCTATGAATTATACATGGCTACAAACTCTTTCGCAAAGTCTTCCAGCTTTACGTTGCCCAACTTAGCTGGTTTATTTCTCCAGTAGTCTTCTTGCATTTTTCCAGAACGCAATGACCTACCCAGTTCGACATAACCCTCAGCGATTGTCTGTGGCAAATTGTTTTGCAACATTCCCCCTAATGCTTGTTCATCCGTAAACTCAACCCAAGGAGTGCCGGGCTTGCCCACTGCTGCGCTAAGTATATCGGCAATTTCTTTCGGATGCCTCTCATCGCTTGCAATGTATCGAATGGAGTATCCCGAAAACTTCAAATTCAGGAGTTCTTCGCTCACTACATCCGAGATGTCATCGGTATGGACCAGTACTAGTTTTTCCTGGCTCCCTCCAAAATTGGATCCCATGATATTCATCTGTTTTACCATACCCGCCATACCAAACAGATTATAGAAGAAATACGAAGGGCGCAAAATCTTTACGTTGACGTCTTTCAACTCGCGTAGTTTTTCCTCAGCATACCCCAAGCCGTCAACCGGACCTACACCTTTACGCAAATGTGCTCCAACGCTACTTAACAATATAACATGCTTAGTTCGATTTGACTTGATAGCATTAATGTAATTGTCAGCTACGATCTTCTGGTAGTCCAGCCAACCACCAGACAACGTCCATTTTGGAGGAATCATCAAATAGACCGCATCCGCATTTGCAAACGTCTGAGAAACAAAAACGGAGTCTTCCACAGAACCTACTATTGCCTTTGCACCCAAGCCTAAGATCTCTTTTACCCTGTCTTGATTGCTAGTTATAACGGTAACGGTATGCCCTGCTTCTCTCAACTTTTTGATAACAGGCTTGCTGATGTGCCCAATAGAGCCGGTAATGACATAGTTCATATAGGTATAAGTTTGTTAAGACTCTGTAACACACAAATTCCTACAAAAAGTTCAATTGAATTTGAGGCAAACTCTAAAAACTACTGTACCTATTTGGACCCTAACCCAAGCCGATAACAATAAAATAACAAAGCGAACCTTAAAAAATCTGCCGTCCACAAAAACTATTTCGACTAGTGATGCGTTGTTACACGTAGTTTACAGGTTATATTTATTATAAATTTTAAAAATGCCCTTTCAAATTAATTCCTTGAGGGGCATTTTTAGCTATTACTAATACAAATTCAAACCAAAAAAATAATAAAATGAAAAAACAACCTATTCTCTTCCTAATGGTGCTCACCATTTTATCCATTGGTGCAACCGCACAAGACAAGGCTATGCCAAGTCCACCTGCTAAAGCAACGGGCACCATTGATGGTGTCTCAGTAACTATCGATTATCATCAACCCTCTGCCAAAGGACGTAAAGTAATGGGGACGTTAGTTCCATTCGGGGAAGTTTGGCGCACGGGTGCGAACGCCACCACGTCCATTGATTTTAGCGCAAACGCAAAAGTGGAAGGACAGGCAGTAGCGAAAGGAAAATACGGATTGTATACCATCCCCGGAGAAAATGAGTGGACCATAATTATAAATAAAGACATCAAATGGGGGCATTATGACTATACGGACAAAGCAGATGTACTCCGCGTAAAGGTTAAACCATCAAAAACAGCATCGTTTGTGGAAAAATTCACTATCAATATAAAAGACGGAAATGTAGTGTTGGAGTGGGAAAACACTTCTGTATCATTCAAAATATCTAAAGGATAACTGCAGAATACTTCATGAATTAAAAGCCCCAAGCTATGGGGCTTTTTTATTGCATTAAAATCAAGTAGTTTGTGTTGATTTATTTCGTTATGCAAATACTTGGACGTTCTGATCGTGTAGACCTGCCCGAACTTGGTCTTGAGAATATTTATGCGAAAATTGATACGGGAGCTTATACTAGTAGCCTTCATTGCTCAAGCGCGCAAATTGTTAATGGGCAACTCGAGTTTGTTTTATTGGACGAGGAGCATCCCGAATTTACTGGAATGAAATTCAAGATGAATAAATTTACTCAACGTGAAGTCAAGAATTCATTCGGGGAAGCAGAACTTCGCTATATCATTAGAACCACTATTAAACTTTTTAACAGAAAAATACGGGCAGAATTTTCGCTCAGCGACCGAGAAAAATTGCGATTCCCGGTTTTACTCGGAAGAAAAATTTTGAGAAATCGCTTTTTGATTGACGTCACTAGGAAGGATTTGTATTATCACACTAAAATACCAAGGGCATGAACATCGCCATTTTATCGAGAGACGCGAAGCTCTACTCCACCAAACGCATCAAAGAAGCGGGCGAAAAGCGTGGTCATAGAGTAGAGATCATTGACCACATGAAATGTGTACTACTTATTGAGAAGAAGAACCCTATGGTGTGGTACAACGGCCGAAAATTAGATTACTTCGATGCGATCATTCCACGCATTGGTGCATCTGTTACATTTTATGGAGCTGCCGTTGTTCGTCAGTTTGAAATGATGAAAGTCTTTACGGCTGTTGAGTCACAAGCATTGATTCGTTCTCGCGATAAACTGCGCAGCATGCAGATACTTTCTCGCGCTGGGTTGGGGCTTCCAAAGACAATTTTTATGGATTATTCAAAAGATACCGAGGGCGTGATCGAAGCGGTGGGTGGCGCTCCAGTCGTTATCAAACTATTAGAAGGCACACAAGGTCTTGGCGTGGTGCTGGCTGAAAATAAGAAAGCAGCTCAATCAGTTATTGAGGCCTTCCATGGAGTAAAGGCACGCATTATCGTTCAAGAATTTATCAAAGAGGCAAAAGGTGCTGACATCCGAGCTTTTGTGGTAAATGGTGAAGTGGTGGGTGCAATGAGGAGGCAAGCACGCGATGGAGAGTTTCGGTCAAACCTACACCGAGGCGGACATGCCACTGTTGTAAAACTTAACCGCTACGAAAGACACGCGGCCATCACAGCTGCAAAAAAAATGGGACTAGGGGTAGCCGGTGTAGACATGCTCCCGTCCAGTCGTGGGCCACTGATTATCGAAGTAAATTCTTCACCAGGATTGGAAGGCATCGAAGGAGCTACCAAGGTGGACATCGGGAGCAAGATTATTCAATACTTAGAAAAGCACGCGGGAAAAAAGAAAATACAAAAAGATAAGATCAACGCCTAACTAGGTATTAGGAATTAGGGCTTAGGTGTTGGGTGGCACCAATCATTAGAATTCTGCTTTATGATTAATTCACTTGAGGAATTTAAAATTTATAATCTATCGCTTGAGTTATCTGAAGAGATTTGGAAAACTGTGTTAAAGTGGAATTACTTTGATAAAGATACGATAGGCAAACAGTTAGTCAGAGCTACGGATTCTATTTCAGCCAATCTATCAGAGGGATTGGGTCGCTTCCATACCAAGGAATTCAAAAATTTTTGCTATTACGCCAGAGGTTCATTATTCGAAACTAAAACTTGGTTGACAAAAGTAAAAAGCAGAAACCTGATGGAAGAGGCACTTTGTGACAAGCTACTGGCCGACATTGAAACATTGGGTAAAATGCTCAATCGCTTTATCAATACTTTAAAATCACCACCCACCACCCAATAACCAAGTCCTAACACCCAATACCCAAGTCCTAACACCAATACCAAACCAACAAGCCATAAGTCCTTCTATAATGCCCAAAAGTTTAACGATCGCAGAACATGAAATTCGCCCCGGTGAATTCAAGGAGATAAACATCAACATTGCTCGCCTCCCGTCACGAACTCAAATCGACACCCCTATTTATGTGTATCGTGCCATTGAGCCCGGTCCTGTTCTGGCGCTAACGGCTGGGATGCATGGTGACGAGATCAATGGAATGGAGATCGTTCGCAGAATTATTGATGCAGGGCACCATAGAGTACTACGCGGCACGACAGTTTGCATGCCCATTATCAATGTGTACGGCTTTTTGAACTACTCACGAGAAGTGCCTGACGGCAAAGATGTGAACCGTTCTTTCCCGGGGAGTAAAACAGGATCACTTGCTTCTAGGGTCGCTTATCACCTCACCCACGATATCATTCCTAACATTGACGTAGGAATTGATTTCCACACCGGAGGCGCTATGCGCACCAATTATCCTCAAGTTCGGTGCATGATGCAAGAGGAACAAAATGTTGAGTTGGCTAATGCCTTTCACGCGCCATTCACCATCGATTCACCTTTCCGTCCCCATTCACTACGACAAACTGCTTCAAAAAAGGGTAAACACATCATTGTGTATGAAGGTGGTGAATCGCTGCGCATGGATCAGCATGCCATTGAACAGGGTGTCGATGGAACCCTTCGATTAATGAAACATCTGAAGATGATCGATTGGGCACCACTGCCAAAAGAACAGAACAAAATCATCTGGAGCTCTTCGTGGGCACGTGCGCGCACGGCAGGTTTGTTTCAGCCTACCATTCGCTGTGGCGACTTGGTGCACAAGTCGCAGATCATTGGTAACCTTACCGACCCATTTGGTGAATTCAAAGAGCAAATTAAATCTCCCTCCACCGGTTATGTTGTGGGACTAAATAATAATCCCGTGGTGAATGCCGGAGACGCACTGATGCATCTCGGTATGGATGATGTGTGTAAAATTGGCGGAAGCGTGGAAGAGTAAATGACTTTAGAAGTCGTTAACGAGAAAACGTCAAAACCACGGCACTGGGCAAGGCATAATCAACTTGTCTTTCGCAGGCTTACGTGGATCTCGCGAATTCCAAGAATAGACGATACTAAACTCATGGGCGCCTCCGCTGCCGGGGCCTAACTTCGAGATGGTGTAGTCGTAGCTGTAGCCGATATTCAAAACATCTTTGGGTCCTTTCTTGGTAAATCCTACCAGCAGAACAATGGACTCGTTGTTGATGATCCCATTTAAACTTTTAAAGGGAACACCCCTGTACCAGGTTCCGATAATGATAGGTTCAAAAGTGTAATAGAGTCCCAGATCCATCTGATCAAACTTACCTTGGTGACGGTATTGAACAGTAGGAGTAATACTTCTTTCTCTTGGCTTTGAGTAAAAACCTGTTCCCATCTCTCCCGGTTTTAAAAAAAATTTCCAACCGGCATGCCCTGATAGTTTCATGGCCAAATTATCCGATGAACCAACCAATGATTGGCTGGGCTCCGTCAAATGATGACCCGCAAAACCTAACCATCCGTTTTTTGAATAAAATAGCCCCCCCATAGAAATATCGGGGAAGAAAATTGATTGACCACCACCTAAATTTTCGGCCGATGCGCCCGCCCTAAGTGTACCCGTTGACGGATCTAGCTGATCTCCAAAAGTAAGTTTGCTGAAATTGATCGAACGATTGTAAACACCTACCTGAAACCCTGGTCTAAACGACAACCCATTTACAATTCTTAAATCGTACGCATACTGAAGGGCGACACTAATAGAACGCAAACCCAAAACACCTTCAGTATCGTTGTTGATCAAAATACCTACTCCACTATTCTTACTTTCAATATAAAAGTCTGCAAAAGCGGAGAACGTATTAAAGTTTGCATCAATAGCGGGCCATTGATTTCGATAATTTACACCAACTCTATTTTGGTTAGTCGCTCCGGCAAAGGCTGGATTGAGGTACAACGGTGCAGCATAAAACTGAGAGAATTGCGGATCCTGCCCAGTTACCGAGAGAGAGATGGACAGTATCAAAGAAACACAGACACTTACTTTTTTCAATACCATGAACAATCTCAGTTTATTCTTTTTCAATTAAGCAAATTTAAGCCGATGGCTGACATTAAAAAAAGTTATGTGGTAAATACCTTTGCATCTTCTTAACGATATTTTCATTCAAATTGTATACTTTAGTGTGGTTTGAGCGTTTTAAATTTGGGTTAATCTGTCCGTATGAATAAGTTTAGGAGAAGAAAGCAAAGGGAGGGTAAACAAAACAAGAGAATGGCATTCAGAGCAAGTCTACTAATTATTCTGTCTTCAATTACGTTTCATGTTGCTGGGCAAAATCTAGCCCAGCACAATTGGTATTTCGGAAGTACTTCGGATGGTATACGATTTAATCGAGGGACGAACCTGCCCCAGCAAGTCACTAATCAAGCCACTCCATTTGGCACTGGTGGAAGTGCCGTAGCGACAGATCCCGCTACCTCCAACTTGCTATTTTATTCAGACGGGTTGAGGGTTTACGATGGATGCCACTTACTCATGTCCAATGGTAGTGGGTTGTTGGGAAACAATGCGGCTAACCAGCCCGTTGTCATCAGCCCGGTACCGGGTCAACCGAATAAATATTTTCTATTTACAAACAATGCGAATTTCGTAACGGGTGGCTCGATCACACGAAGTGTAGTAGATATGGCGCTTTTTGGCAACGCAGTCTTTCCCGCTCCCGCGCAGGGAAACGTAGAAGTCTTAAACAAAAATGCTTCGATTGGTGGATTGACCAATCGTTCAGAGGGAATGATAGTCGTGCCTCACACCAACGGAACCGATTATTGGCTGATTACTCATCAAAATGGCTCTGCTGTTTTTTCAGCAACCTTGCTTAATGCTGCAAGTTATGCCTCTGGCACTTTTGTAACTACGTCTACTTTACCACTTGGGCCTACGCCCATTCCTGTTTCGGTGTCTAATTTTTCCTACAATCACAAGTTGAGAAAATTAGCAGTCGCGGTTCAAAGCCAAAGAGACGATGCCTTGATACTGGATTTCAATCCTGGCACAGGCGCCATCGCATTCAATAGATATATCCTGAATACCGGTGTTCCAACCGCTTCTGTTGAATCGATGTACGATATTCAATGGGATATCAAAGGTGGCCAGTACTTATACGTATCCCGAATCGGTGAAGCCGGTATTGCGGCTGATGTATTGCAGTACGACTTCCTCAATCCTAGTGTAACACTTACATCCGTTTTGCCGGCTCCAGTGTTTCGTAGTTATGGACTTCAGCTCGCCCCTGACAGTGCGATCTATCATCTCTACCAAGCAGTAAGTGGTGGGCCCTTTTTAATAGAGAAATTTTCAAAAACCGACACGATTGCATCACAGGTGATCAAAACCCCTCAACCTTTTGGTACGACCAATTTCAGTAGCACCCAATTTCCTTCGTTTCTGCCTCAAGCAAATGTAAACTTGACCATAAGTTTTACCACGGCTGGTAACTGTCAAAATAATCCGGTTTCTTTTTTTCCAAACGTAACACCGAATGCAGACAGCCTGAGATGGAATTTTGGAGATTTGAGCAACTCTGGTGCTTGGAGTCCCGTGCATACCTACGATCAGGCGCAAACCTTCAACGTACAATTGACGGCTTTTTATCAAGGACAACGCAGAACCGTTACTCAACCGGTAACCATCAACGCTTTTTCTCTGCAAATACAATTAGTGCAGGATACTACTGCTTGTCGAAGCGAATTTCCAGCACCCCGAGGAAGTTCTACTCCTACTCAGTTCTCGGTAAGAGTTAACGTAACCCAAGGATCTGCCACGTCTTTTAACTGGTCAAATGGAGATACTGGTCAAATACTTACACCTGATTCCGCAGGCTATTACTATGTCGTAGCGACAGATGCTACAGGCTGTTCGACTTATGCGGGAGTGAACGTAAAAGAGTATGGATTAAATGATCAGCGAAGTAACATCTGGTATTTCGGAAATAGGGCAGGAATAGATTTCAATGTGCCTCCGCCAAAAGCCTTAAACAACAGTGCCATGGACGCTCCTGCCGGATGTGCTATTGTATGTGATCGTAACGGAAAGACCATCTTCTACACGGATGGGTCCAACGTCTATGATAAAACCAATACGTTAATTGATACCGGGATCGGGGGGGATCCAACCTCATCACAATCTTCTTTAATTGTGCCTATCCCAGGAGACGAAACGCTCTACTATATTTTTACGACACAGGAAATTACCGGCACATCATTGAATGAATTGCGCTACTCGATTTTTGACTTAAAGCAAAATGGCGGAAATGGCTTGATCACTCAAAAGAACATCCGCTTGTTTTCAAAAAGTACAGAGCGTATTACAGCAAACGGACGTTGGCTAATTTCCCACGAATACGGAAATAGTACATTCCGATCCTATCCTATTTCCAATCAAGGTATTGGAGCAGCAGTTTACTCGGATATCGGATCGCCACATTCTTTTAAATCAAAAGAAAATGGTCAGGGATATATGAAGCTCGGAGCACGTAACAATCTAGCTGTGCCCCTGTCAACGCCTGGCACAAGTAACGTGATTGAGTTTTTTCAATTAAATGATACTACGGGTGTCATTGGCAACTATCGAAAATTAGATATGAATCAACCTGTTGGACAGGTATACGGTGTAGAGTTCTCTCCTGGTGGACGAAAACTTTTTGCTACCATCAAAGGATCTCCAGCTCCATCTGCGTTATATGAATACTATCTTGATTCCCTCAATATCCAAATTCCAGTTTTGGTGCCACCCAGTCCAATACAACGGCCGATCGAGATGGGTGCTTTGCAAATTGCACCGGACGGGCAAATCTATATGGCGTTCAATGACGCAGCGAGTAACACAATTTTAGGCACTATCAATGCTAACGAGAATAAAATTGCAGCTCCATCATCGATCAACTTTACTGGCTTCACTCTTGCCGCTGGCACCAATAGCCGATTAGGTCTACCCAATTTTATCCAACAACAAGGCAACGGGTTTGGAGGTCCCGGTTTTAGCTTCACTGGTATTTGTTTGGGCGATACCACGAGATTTAACGGTACGCCCACAGATGCGATTGATGTTTTTCAATGGGCTTTTGGCGATGGTGCCGGAAGTACAGTTGCTACGCCTAACCACCTATATGCTGCCGCTGGCACGTACACCGTTTCGATGCGACTAACCAACCGATGCGGCCTCGATACAACAATCGTTCAACAAGTTAGAATCAATCCACCACCAGCACGCCCAACTTTAGCACCCGCGAGTGCTTTATGCAATGGGCCTATAACATTGGATGCGAATTCCGGAAATCTGATCTCAATTACTTCTTACTTGTGGAATAGTGGTGCTACCACAAAAACGATCGTCATCAATAATCCAGCGATAGTTTCGGTGACGATCACAGATGTTAACGGTTGTACTTCAGCAGCCAATGGAATTGTTGTGAATAATCGCCCCGTTTTAGATCTAGGTCCTGACCTAACTGTATGCGAGGACAACACCACACCCAATTTAAACGCGTTTAATTCTGGAGCAAACTTCGTGTGGACCTTGAACGGAGCACCGAATGGAAATACATTTGCCACCCAGGTAGTTGATACTTCGCTTCCAGCAGTATTAACTTATGGAGTAACGGTCACAGACCCTGTCACATTATGCACTGCAACAGATTTTAAGACATACACTGTCAAAGTTTCTCCCACTTTCACGCTAAGTGGCACCAACCCTACAAGCTGCAATACGGCAACTGGTACTGTTACATTAAACCTAACGAGTACGATACCGCCAGGTGGCCCTTACTCCTATTTTTTAAGTGGTCCGGCATTCAGTCAGCAAGGATTTGATCAATCGGCACCTTCTACCAACGGCCCACTACCGGGTGTAAGCGCAGGAACGATTTCGGGGATTGTGCAAGATCAAATTTCGGGATGTACGATTTCAACAGCAATCAACTTGGTTGATGCAACCTTTACTGCAACAGCCACTACCTCAAACTGTAATCCGTCTTTGGTTACCGTTACCACAGCAGGTGCTGTTGTTCCAACTCCAAGATACACCTTCACAAACATTACAACCGGGGCTGTGATTGGGCCACAAGCAGCAAACACGGCTTCATTGATACCAGGAACCTATTCCATTCAGGTGAGAGACAACAACGGCACCGGTTGTACTTTCACTTTCAACCAAATTGTGAATCCTGTTACTCCCGTCTTGACGATCACTCCTAATCTGTGTATTAGTCCAGCAACATTGGTTGCCTCGGTGGCAGGTGGTGTTTCGTTTACCTGGACATTGCCTTCCGGGGCTACCGTAAATGGAGCAACGCTAAATCTTCCGACCAATGGAACAGGAACTTATCAAGTAGCGGCTGACATTGGAGGCGGATGTATTCTCACCCAGTCAACAGCTATTGTTTTCAACGGCCTCCCCTCACCAGATTTCACACAAAGTGATGGCTGCTCCAATCAAATCGTTTTAACAGCTACTCCAAATGGAAACTTTACATATCGCTGGTTCAAGGCTGGCGTTTTTCAACCTACATTGGGTGGACGGTTAATCACATTAGGTCAAAGTGAAGATGGAGCGAGCTATGCGGTGGAAGTGGTGGATGCCGTTAGCGGCTGCTTCGTTCGCTCTGCTGCGAAACCAGTGCAGGTGAGTGGTCCTGTCGATGCGGCCGTTACCGGAACACAGGCGTGTCAGGACAATAAGGCGTTTACGCTGACTTCTACAACTACAGCCACTGGCATTTCTTACGCTTGGGCCTTCAATGGCGCAACCATCTCGGGTCAATCTACACCCACGCTTAGTGACACGCGAGAAGGTACTTATAGAGTGACCATCAGTAAAGCAACCTGCAATGCTACTGCATCTATTCAAGTGATCAAAGCACCTATTCCTCAAGGCGAATTACCTGATCGAGTGATTATTTGCAATGACCCAGACAACAAAGATCCAAAGACGTCCCAAGTTGATTTAAATCCAGGTACGTTCACGACTTATAATTGGTTGAAAAATGACATCATTATTAATTTTACCAATCGAGTTTTGACCGCTACCAGCGAAGGCATTTACCAGGTAGATTTAACGAATTCTTTTGGCTGCTCAAATTCGGATAACACAGAAGTGTTAAATGAGTGCATTCCAAAAATTGTTGGCCCCAATGCATTCCGTCCTGGTAACGCGATCAACTCGTTGAACAAAGAATTCTTTGTCTACAGCTTTTTCATTACTGACAATTTTGAAGTGGCAATCTTTAATCGTTGGGGAGAGCTGGTTTTCTCCGATACTAAGAAAGACTTCCGTTGGAATGGTGGATATGGAAATAACCCCGGATTACCGGCACCTGGCGGCACCTACTCCTATGTAATTAAGTACCAAAGTTCGTTCCGGCCTGAAGAGGGGATAAAAGAACAACGTGGTGGAATTGTCTTACTTCGATAAAATATACACCTATGAAACTTCTCGTTTTTTTCATTGCGATCACACTTCTGACTAGTTCATTTGGACCACGACCCGTGCAGTTGATTAACACTTCACTAACAGTTACTGTAAGAGATGAGTTGGGCAACACAGTAGAAGGTGCCAGTATCAAACTTTTTGAAACGGAAGAAAACTATAACAAAGAAACCAACCCGGTGGCCGAAGGGAGTACCGATACCAAGGGCAACTACCGCTTTAAGAAAATAAAAGCATCCGTTTACTTTGTGCTTGTAAAGAAAGGTGATAAAGACAACACAGGTGGTGGCGAAAAAATCGGTAAACTGGAAGAGGGCAAGTTCAACAAAGTGACCATTGTTATTCAATGATGAATTCCAAAAAAAGCAAGTGGTGCACCTATGGATAGAAAAGCACTCATTCAACTGCTTGAAAATTATTCGAGTCCTTTTCAAGAAGAACAACATTTTAAAAGTCAATTCTTAGAATTATTAAAGGCCGCCAACGCCTTTCAACGCACGCATCTACCCGGCCACATTACGGGGTCGGCCTGGGTCGTCAATAGCGATGCAACCAAAACGTTGTTGGTCCATCATGCCAAGCTTAACAAGTGGGTGCAACCTGGAGGCCATGCCGATGGGGATGAAAATGTAGTAGCGGTGGCTCAGCGCGAGGCAGAAGAAGAAACAGGGCTCATGAATTTTAAATTGGAAGAATCTATTTTTGACCTCGACATTCACACGATTCCTGCCCGCGAAGATTTCCCGGAACATCGGCATTACGACATTCGATTTTTACTTCGGGCTGATGAAAAAGAGCGGGTTGTCGTAAGCGAAGAATCGCACGATGTAAAGTGGATTCGAATTGATCAACTCAGGAATTATACGACAGAACGTTCTGTGCTTCGAATGAGCGAAAAATTAAACTGAACGTCTTAGCTTTGTGGAATGGCCGAAATTGGTACCGACATTCTTAAAGCCAAAACACTTCTGGAAAATGGCGAACTTGTGGGCATACCCACCGAGACGGTTTACGGGCTTGCCGGCAATGCATTAAACGTAGCCTCCGTTGCCAAAATTTTCGAGGTAAAGGATAGGCCTTTTTTTGATCCATTGATTATCCATGTTGCTGATATTAGTTCGATAGGTGCGTATGTGGAAAACATACCTGCACTCGCAACCAAACTAGCACAGGCTTTTTGGCCGGGGCCACTTACATTGGTGTTACCAAGAAAAAAAAACATCCCTGACCTCGTCACTTCGGGTATCGATACAGTGGGAATTCGTTGTCCCGCTCATACATTGACCAATCGACTATTAAGAGAACTATCTTTTCCATTGGCTGCACCCAGCGCCAACCCATTTGGCTATATAAGCCCAACAAAGGCATCGCACGTCAATGACCAACTAGGGGAAAAAATTCAATACATTTTGGATGGTGGAGAGTGTAAAGTTGGAATTGAGTCTACCATTGTTGGGTTTGAAAACAACCTGCCAAAAATTTATAGAATGGGTGGGCTAAGCATCGAAGAAATAGAATCAGTTGTCGGAAAAACAGACGTACACCTTCACTCCAGCTCCAACCCGAAAGCACCCGGTCAATTGCAAAGCCACTACTCACCTAAAAAGAAATTGGTATTGGGTGATTTGAAGAAATTGGTAAAGATCTATGGTTCGAACCATGTTGGCGTTTTAGCATTTAACGAATTGCAAAATGGACCCAAACCAAATCATCAAAAAGTACTCTCTCCTACTGGCGATCTCATTGTAGCTGCACAAAACTTATTTTCTTACCTGCGCGAACTTGATCAACTTAACGTTGAGATAATATTAGCCGAGGAAGTGCCTGAGGTAGGATTAGGGCGAGCCATTAACGATCGATTGCGGAGAGCTTCCGCTGAAATTGGTCGTTAAATAAGTGCTTGGAATTTTTCTTTTTCGCTACCTTACCAGCCCTAAAACGAAAGCATGGAAAAGACTAAAAAACTATTAGTACTAACAGGTGGTGGTGATTGCCCCGGACTTAACGCTGTCATACGAGGAATTGCCAAAAGAGCTCGCAAAGAAAAAAATTGGGAAGTATATGGCAGCATCGAAGCATTTAATGGCGTGTTTAGTGAGCCGACCGAATTGATCAAACTCAGTCGAAGTAAAACAGCAGGAATTCACGTACGGGGTGGCACCATTCTTAAAACTACTAACAAGGGTAATCCTATTCATTTTCCTGTTACGCAACCAGATGGCACTATTAAATTCATTGACCGATCAGAAGAATTGGTAAAGAGAATTAAAGAGTTAGGTTTTGATGCCGTCATCAATATCGGGGGAGATGGCTCTCAAAAAATATCACAGGCGCTTTACAAAAAAGGCTTGAACATCATAGGCGTCCCGAAAACTATCGACAATGATTTGTCTGCTACCGATATGACTTTCGGTTTTCAAACGGCCGTGCAAATTGCCACCGATAGCTTCGATAAATTAGTAACGACTGCCGAAAGTCACGATCGGGTTATGATCATGGAAGTAATGGGTCGCGATGCGGGATGGATTGCTCTTCATACCGCGATCGCGGGAGGCGCGGAAATTTGTCTTATTCCAGAAATCCCCTATGACATCCAAAAAATCGTGAAGAAGATTCAATCACGTTACATAAATGGTCAGGGCTTTGTTAACATCGTAATTTCTGAAGGTGCCAAAGCAAAAGATGGCACCATTGTGTCCTCACAAGGATCCAAGGGATCAGAGCACGTTCGTTTGGGTGGTGTAGCTTATCAACTTTCCAAACAACTGAAAGATGCTGGGTGCGAAGCGGAAATTAGAGAGACAGTGCTGGGTCACGTGCAGCGAGGCGGCAGCCCCACCGCTTTTGATAGGGTGCTTGCTACACTTTTTGGTGTAAAAGCGGTAGAGCTTTTACTCGAGGGTAACTTTGGCAGAATGGTTACGCTAAAAAATAACGCTATCTCATCGGTGACACTCGAAGAAGCAACAGAGAAGTATAACTTCGTAGAAAAAGACGGATACATAGTCAAAGCAGCAAAAGGCTTAGGCATTAGTTTCGGAGACTGACAGTTAACTGAAGATTCAAAGTTCAAGATTTAATATTCAGTATTGAAAATTTTAACATTCAACATTTATCCAAGATGAAAACTCTCAACGACATCAATTTCAAAAGCAAACGTGCGCTCATTCGAGTAGACTTTAACGTGCCGTTAGATAAAAGTTTTAACGTTACTGACGACAATCGCATTCGGGCCACCATCCCCACCCTAAAAAAGATTCTGGCTGGTGGTGGCAGCTGTGTTTTAATGTCGCACTTAGGAAGACCAAAAGAAGGTCCTGAGGAAAAATATTCCTTGAAGCATACCATTGCAACCGTAGAAAAACTGTTGGGTACTTCTGTCAAGTTTGGAAATGATTGCATTGGCGAACAAGCGAATCAACTTTCAGCGTCACTAAAACCGGGCGAAGTTCTCCTGTTGGAAAATCTGCGCTTTTATAAACAAGAAGAAAAGGGTGACCTGGCTTTCGCGGAGAAATTGTCAAAACATGGAGATGTATATGTCAATGATGCGTTTGGCACCGCCCACCGTGCACATGCCTCAACAACTATTGTGGCTCAATTCTTCGATGAGAAATGTGCTGGTTATGTGATGGCCGCAGAATTGGATAATGCCGAAAAGGTGTTGGGAAATGCCGTAAAGCCATTTACAGCAATCATGGGAGGGGCAAAAATTTCTGACAAAATTTTGATTATAGAGAAACTGCTGGACAAAGTCAATCACCTGATTATTGGCGGAGGAATGGCTTATACTTTTTTCAAAGCATTGGGCGGAAGCGTTGGAAACTCATTGGTGGAGGAAGATAAACTTGATCTCGCCAAAGAGTTGATCCAAAAAGCAAAGGCAAAGGGTGTGGAACTTCATTTACCGATCGACTCCATTGTGGCTGACAAGTTTGACGCAAATGCAAACACTAAGATTTCCAACAACAATTCGATTGAACCAGGGTGGATGGGCTTGGATATCGGGCCGCAGGCTCAGGTTGTCTTTGCGCGTGTGATTGAAGAATCGAAAACCATTTTATGGAATGGTCCGATGGGCGTATTTGAGATGGAGAAGTTTGAAAAAGGAACAAAGATCATCGCAGAAGCGGTGGTAAGAGCAACGGAGAAGGGTGCATTCTCTCTGATTGGTGGAGGTGACTCAGCCGCGGCTGTTGCCAAATTTGGCTTTGAAGATAAAGTAAGTTACGTATCAACGGGTGGTGGCGCTCTGTTAGAGTATTTCGAAGGCAAAGTTCTGCCGGGTGTTAAAGCACTTGGGTAAATCTTATGATCATGAAATATCTATTATTGTTCAGTTTTTTGTTGGCCATTTCAGCGGTGGTCAACGGTCAAACGAATGACTATACGCAGGATGTAAAAACCGAAGACGCCATCATCAAAGCGTTGTATGAAGTAATTTCAGGCGAGGCAAATAAACCACGCGATTGGGATCGGTTTCGATTTTTATTTAAACCTGAGGGTCGACTTATTCCTACGCGTAAAAGTGATACGGGCGATCTAACTATTAAGCCCTTGACAGCTGAAGAATATGTTCAGCTGTTTCAGTCGCGCATTCCAACGGGCTTTTTCGAGCGTGAGCTAAGTCGCAAGTCAGAAAGTTATGGTACGGTGACTCATGCCTTTAGTACATACGAGACTAAAGAAAAAAAAGATGGCCCGGTAACAAATCGTGGCATCAATAGCATTCAATTATTTAGAGACAAAGATCGGTACTACATCGTGACGATATTTTGGTGTGCTGAGAGTATGGGTTTCCCATTGCCCCCACAGTATTTAACCAAGTAGTTAACCCAAATACCCCACATCGAAATGAAAAAATGTATTCTGCTTGCTCTTGTCGCTATTCATTTCTGCAGCCAGGTCTTCGGGCAGCGACCTAAGAACTTGAATTTAGATGCGGTCGCGGAAAAATTTGCGATCAACTCATTTGATGAATTTTATGAACTACATCATTTGCCCAACGATGCTCATTTCCCAGCAGATATTGAAAAAAATGTTCTGTGGTGTGAGGCTGCCTTTGCAAAGCGTGGATTTACTACTCAACGATTAAAAACAGCAACTGTTCCTCTACTTTTAGCAGAGCGCAAGACAACAGCAAAACAGGTAGGTGGGAAGACTCCCATAACTGTGTTGGTTTATTTGCAAATCGATGGCCAGCCGGTAGACGCAACTAAATGGGATCAGGATAGCCCCTGGAATCCAACACTAAAAGAAAAAGATGCAACGGGAAAGTGGAACACCCTTCCATTTGAAAAACTAAAGTCGGGAGCGATAAACCGCGACTGGAGGATTTTTGTTCGCTCTGCATCAGATGCCAAAGGGCCTGCCATGGCGTTCATTGCCTCATTGGACGCTTTGAAGGAATTAAAATTAGAACCCAACTACAACCTGAAGGTAATAATGGATTTTGAGGAGGAACTTGGTTCACCTCATCTCCCATTAGCTGTAAAAGAGTATCAACGTGAATTGGCGGCAGACAGACTGATCATCTTTGACGGACCCAGGCACGTGAGCAATGAACCAACGCTGTCATTTGGCGCCAGAGGTATCTGCGAGATTACCCTGACGGTATATGGACCGCGTACACCTATGCATAGCGGCAACTATGGCAACTATACTCCCAATCCAGCGCTTCGACTTGCACAGCTACTCGGCTCGATGAAAGACGAAGACGGTCGCGTTGTCATTCCCGGCTTTTATGACGGGGTCGTGCTAACAGATAACGAAAAAGAGATATTGGCACGAGTGCCTGACGATGAAAATGAAATTAGGAAGTTTCTGGGCATTGCCGCACCTGACAAGATTGGAGCTAATTTTCAAGAGTCATTGCAGTATCCCACACTCAACATAAGAGGTCTTGACGCACTGTACGTAGGTGACCAGGCTAGAACGTTAATTCCCGCCAAAGCCATTGCGGATATTGATATCCGGCTAGTACCGAGCAGCGACCCAAAACGACTCATCGAATTGATAAGAAAACATGTGGAGTCAAAGGGATACTACGTTACTGATCGTGACCCTACTGAGGAGGAGAGATTAACCTATCCCCGAATTGCAAATTTTCAAGCAAAGATCTCTTACCTGGCTTTTCAAACACCTTTTAATTCTGAGTGTGGCAAATGGCTAAGCAGAGCGATGTTCACAGCATTTGGAAAAGAGCCCATTAAAATTCGTACAGCTGGGGGTTCGATTCCAATTTCACCATTTGTCACAACACTGGGTATCCCAGCCGTGGCTGTGCCTACAGTAAATGCCGACAACAATCAACACGCGGAGAACGAAAACATCCGAGTGGGTAATTACATCGATGCCGTGAAAACTTTTCTGGCGATTATGCTGGAGAAAACTTAGAAATCAACTAACGTACCCGCGAAGAACCTAATTTTCAATTATTGCATTTTCAAATTGTGAAATTGGACTATCTTGCAGCCATGGAAAGTTTTGTTGTCTCCGCCCGTAAATATCGCCCGCTCGGCTTTGCCGAAGTGGTTGGGCAAGAGCACATTACTACAACACTTAAAAATGCTATTGACAACAACAAGCTGGCGCAGGCCTTGCTTTTTTGCGGACCTCGAGGTGTAGGAAAAACAACTTGTGCACGTATTGTAGCCAGAATGATCAACGGCTTCGAAGAAAAAGCTGAGGTCAACTCGCTAAATATATTCGAACTAGATGCAGCCTCAAACAATTCAGTCGAGGATATTAGAAACCTAATTGACCAAGTACGCTATCCACCTCAATTCGGAAAATTCAAGGTGTACATCATAGACGAGGTGCACATGCTTTCTAACTCTGCTTTCAATGCCTTTTTGAAGACGTTGGAAGAGCCACCATCCTACGCCATATTTATCTTAGCCACTACTGAGAAGCATAAGGTAATTCCCACTATCCTATCGCGTTGTCAGATCTTTGATTTCAACCGAATCCAAATTTCAGACATTGCAAAGCAGCTAAAGAAAGTAGCCGATCAGGAAAAAATAAAAGTTGAAGAGGAAGCATTGCATCTCATAGCACAAAAGGCCGATGGCGCACTTCGAGACGGCTTGTCCATTTTTGATTTAATGGTCACTTTTTCTTCTGGCAAGGAGGTAACCTTCAAAGATGTAATCAACAATCTTCATATCCTTGACTATGACTACTATTTCCGAGTGGTAGATGGTTTGTTGGCGGAAAACCCCTCACAGCCTCTTCTAGAGTTAGATGAAATCTTGCGAAAGGGTTTTGACGGACATAACTTTATTGTGGGACTAAGTGAACACATCCGAAACCTGATGGTTTCTCAGGATGCACGCACTATCAACTTAATGGAAGTTCCAGAGAGCATCAAGAAAAGGTATCTGCAACAAGCCCAAGCCTGCTCTCAGTCGTTACTCCTTTCGTGGCTTAATATTGCTAACCAATCTGACATTCAATATAAAGGAAGCAAAAATCAGAGGCTTACGGTCGAACTCGCTTTGATGAAAATGGCTCATGTAAATGCCGTCTTTACCCAAGTAACCGCCCCAAGCACTGAGGCGGTAAAAAAAAAATTGAATTAAGCTCTGAGCCTGTTCCCGAACTAGTTGCCAGCCCGACACGTCTCGAACAACAAAACACTACTCCAACCAAGGAAACAAAAGGAGAATCCAAGATTCAGGAACCTGTTAAAGAGAAAGCACCAACTTACCACGAGCCAAAAGAAGCGAAGCCAAAAACCACGCTTAATTTAGGTAATCTGTTTAGGCCTGCTGTGAATAAAGAAGTAGTTGCCGATGAAAAACCGAAGTCATCTTCTCCCGACAAGCCGTTTACGGATGATGAATTGGCGGAGGTGTGGAGTAAACTTGCAGAATCGCGAAAAGACCAGGCGGCCATCTATCACCTCCTTAGCAGGGGTTATCTAAGGGAGGGCAATACTCTTATTATTCATCTTAACAACCCGGTTGAAGAGCCATTGCTTCAATCCATGAAGACAGACTTAGTTTCTTACCTACGGGAAAGCCTCAGCAACAATAGCCTACAACTGAAAAGCCATATGGTTGCGATGGCTGCCAACAAAATGATCTACACCAACAAGGAAAAGTTCGAGGCTATGGCTCAAAAGAATCCGCTGCTTTTAGAGCTGAGGGATAAATTTGGACTTGATCCGGATTTTTGATAACAAGTATTTGTGAAACTGATAAAATAAAAGCCAAACGAGTTTATTGGTTACGAAAAATGTGCTAAAATTGAATGTTAAACCTAATACCCATGAAATTAACCCGTTTAAGCCTCTATTTACTATTTATCGCAACTGCTTCTTTATTAGCCTCTTGCGGATCTTCTAATAAACAAGAAGAACAAAATTCTGATGAGTTCAAGCAAGCCGAGGAGTCGTTGAAAGACCAAATCAAAGATGTCGTATACAATATCCCCTCTCCTTCTGAGATACCCTATTTATTGCAAGCGACAGGGGCTGAGTTTAACCAGAGCCTTTTGAATGACCGCAAAAAAGTAGATCAATACATGACTAGAACTGACAAGGCGGCTTTGAATTTGGGTGCCTATGTCGCAGATATTGGCTACTTGAGCTCGTATGATAAAACGCAAGAAGCTATTGACTACCTGAGTGCCGCAAAAAAGCTAGCTGACAACTTAGGAGTGATTGGCTCTTTTGATACTGAGGTTTTAAAACAGTTCGAAGCAAACATATCAAACAAAGATTCATTGGCCTCTTTATTGAACAATGCGGTTCAGAAAACAGACAAATATTTGAAGGACGATAGCCGTAACAAATTAGCTGCGATGATGGTTACCGGAAGTTTTATCGAAGGACTTTCCATTTCGACTGGTTTGATCAAGACTTACCCAAAAGATCTTTTGAAGGATGACCAACGAAACTTGATACTTACGCCTCTCATTAGAATAATTCTTGAGCAAGAAAAATCTGTTGATGAGCTAGTAAAAATGTTGAGCACCGTTGAGCAATCTGCCCCGGTTACTACGATTCAGGCCGATCTGGCTGCTTTACAGGCCAGTTACCGTGCCCTTAACATCGAAGAACAAATCAAAAATAATCGTTCAGCTATGGTGCTCACCGACAAGCATTTGATCGAAATCACTAAGATTGTCGAAAAGATGAGAAAAGACATTACCGACTAATCTTATTCAATAATTGCAAAAAGGGATTGGTGAAAACCGATCCCTTTTTTGTTTCTAATAGCATCTCAACTTTCGTACTTTTATAAACCTGTTAACCCTATTATATGAGTGAGCCCGTCCTAAAAGCTATCATGAAATTGTTTGCGATGGTCGCAAAAGAAGACTCCGTTACAACACAAGAACGGGACTACATTCAAGCCTTTTTGGCCGACCATGTGGGTCGCAAATCAATGGAAAATCACTTGCAGATTTTTGATGAGTTCGCCAGAGAAACATCAGAAAAATTGACGGGGAGGAACCAGGAAGATAGCATTCTAAAAATCTGTGCCTCCATCAATGAAGAAATGGCACAGAAACAGAAAATAGTAATCATGCTGGAGTTAATCAGCCTGATCATGGCCGATGGTATTATTTCGACTGCCGAGGAAAAAATTTCAAAAACCATTGGCAAGGCATTCAATATCAGCTCAGGAGATGTCGACTTAATCAAACAGTTTCTAGAAGCAAAGAAACCGGATGACTACGATAATGAGAATGTGCTTGTGGTGTGTTCAAACAGCATTGGAAAGAGCAACACAAAAGTAATCTCACGGCCAGAGTTGGATGGCTTCATTGCCATCCTTTATATTCGGGCCACCGACATTTTATTTTTTCGCTATCTGGGCAATTCTGATGTATACCTCAATGGGGTTCCTCAGAAACCGGGGCTGATAAATGTGCTTGGGACAGGGAGTACACTTCGTTGGGGAACCACTGATCCGGTGTATTATGGTGAAATTGTAAACGTATTTAAAAAACAATCTGCAGGTACTCGAACTAGTTTTGAGGCAGAGAAAATATCATACGAATTTAAAAACGGCAAACTCGGACTGCGAGATGTAGTAATTTCAGAAGAATCTGGTAATCTAGTTGCGTTGATGGGCGCCAGCGGTGCGGGTAAGTCGACCCTACTTCACGTTTTAAACGGTACAGAAAAACCTTCTAAGGGCAGAGTACTGATAAATGGAATAGATATTCACAAAAATCCAGAACAGATCGAAGGCGTAATTGGATTTGTGCCTCAGGATGATCTACTGATCGAGGACCTAACAGTTTATCAGAACCTCTATTTTGCCGCAAAACTTTGTTTCAGTCACCTGAATGAAGAAGAAATTGACTTGCTTGTCATTAAAACATTGGATGATTTGGGGCTTACCCAGACCAAGGACCTGAAAGTCGGCTCACCGCTGCAAAAAACAATTAGTGGAGGCCAACGAAAAAGACTCAATATCGGACTAGAACTGCTCCGCCAACCTGCTGTTTTGTTTGTGGACGAACCAACATCAGGGCTCTCTTCAAGGGATTCTGAAAACATCATTGATCTTTTAAAAGAACTGTCCCTAAAAGGAAAATTGGTGTTTGCTGTTATTCATCAGCCGTCTTCTGATATATTCAAAATGTTCGATAAACTGGTAATCCTAGATACAGGCGGCTACCAGATATACTATGGGAATCCAGTTGATTCGGTTACCTACTTCAAAAAGAACATCAACCTGATCAATAGTGATGAAGGAGAATGTCATTCATGTGGAAATGTAAATCCGGAACAAATTTTTAATATCATTGAAACGAAAGTGATCAATGAGTTTGGGGATTTTACCAACGATAGAAAGTTTACACCGGAACAGTGGAATGAGTCCTTTCTTAAAAAAACAAAGGTATCACCAGTAACACCATCATCAGATACACCTCACTCCACGTTGCGTATACCCAAGTGGTTAAAACAAACAAAGCTTTTCTCCACACGCGACTTGCTTTCAAAACTAAGTAACAAACAGTACTTGTTTATTAATTTATTGGAAGCGCCCCTCCTGGCGTTCATCCTTGCTTTTATTGTACGCTATTATAATGTGGATGATCCGTTCAAGGAAGGATATGCATTTAGTAAAAACCTCAATATGCCAGCACACCTGTTTATGAGTGTCATTGTCGCTCTATTTATGGGACTGACTGTAAGCGCAGAAGAGATCATCAGAGATCGAAAAATTCTCAAGCGTGAAAAATTTCTTCACCTCAGCAGAAGCAGCTATATCATTTCGAAAATCATGATCCTGTTTATGATTTCAGCGATCCAGACATTCTTGTTTGTCGCGGTGGCAAATTATATCCTCGGCATCGAGGGGATGTTCCTCATCCACTGGAGTATTCTTTTCACGGTATCCTGCTTTGCTAATTTATTGGGTCTTAATATATCGTCTGCTTTCAATTCTGCAGTCACAATCTACATACTGATTCCGATTTTGTTAATACCTCAACTGATTTTAAGTGGAGTAGTTGTAAAGTTTGATAAACTCAACCCAACTATTGGTAACACCTCAACAGTACCACTGGTTGGTGACCTAATGGCATCCCGATGGGCTTTTGAAGCCGCGATGGTCAGCCAGTATAAAGACAATGAATATGAAAAACAGTTCTATCTCTACGATAAACTGATGGCAGAGGCCGATTACAAAAAAATATACCTAATACCAGAATTAGAAACCCGCATTGATTTCATTAATCAGCAACATATTAATCCAGATCAGTCAATCCAAAAGGAAGTAACCCGGCAACTACAAGTGGTAAATCGCGCGATTGAGACAGAACAACGAGTGATCAATGCTCCGTTTGAACAGTTGCAAAGTCTTGCCCCGGGAAAATTTGACACATTAGTATACAAGAAAACAGTTTATTTCTTAGAGGCTTTGAAAAAATTCTATATCAACAGGTATAACAAAGCAGACCAGGAAAAAGAGAGGTTGATCAGTCAACTTACCAATACAACCGTGAAAGAGAAAGAATTCGAAACACGAAAAAGAACCTACCAAAACGAAGCGATCACTGAACTGGTTCGAAACACAATGGAAACAAATCGTATTATTGAAAAAGATGGAAAGCTTATTCAAAAGATTTATCCCATTTATAAAGATCCGGATCCAAGTCATATGGTTGACTTTGACGCTCAGTTCTATATGCCTGCTAAACATTTTTTAAATCAAAATATTGATACCCTTTATTTCAATCTGGGGGTTATTTGGTCAATGACTATGGTACTAGCCATTGCGCTCTATTGGGAAATTCTCCGAAAGGTGATTGATGCCTTAAGTAATATTTCTAATCCTATACCAAAGAGAATGTAGTAAGTTATGTTCTTCTTCGTATCCAAAACACTCAGCTATCTTACGATGCCGATCGTAATCATCTGCGTCTGTTTTTTAGTGGCTGGCTTTTTGAAAAGGAAATTATGGAGAAGAAGACTCCGCAAGGCAGCAGTCATTTTGCTTTTTTTATTTTGCAATGATTTTATTGGGAATGAGGTCATGCTACTTTGGGAAGTGCCTCCAACGCCATTTGCGGATCTTAAAAAAAAGTATTCTTACGCCATCGTACTTACCGGTGTGGGAAAATCAGAAATGGAGCCAGCCGATCGAATGTATTTTGGTCGGGGTGCCGATCGAGTGACCCACACCTTACAACTGTACAAGCTTGGCTTTATTCAAAAAGTACTTGTATCAGGTGGAAGTGGTAAACTGTATGAAGTGAAGAAACAAGAGGCGGATGAAATGGCAGAGGTATTAATTCTTATGGGTGTGCCTAAAGAAGATATTGTCATCGAAAATACATCTAGAAATACCCGGGAGTCTGCCTTGGCTGTAACGAAAATGCTTGGGAACAAGGTGAAACCAGAAGACTGCATCCTGGTAACTTCCGCGTTTCATATTCGAAGATCAAAAGCCTGCTTTGCAAAACTGGGCCGGAATATAGATGTGTTTAGTACAGATTTCTTCTCGCACAATAGAAAGTATACGCCAGATGTTTTGTTCATTCCGTCTGTTGGAACCCTATCGAATTGGCATATTCTTACCCGCGAATGGACAGGAATGATCACTTACAAACTGATGGGATACATCTAGTCGAATCGATGGGGATCGAATCTATCTACTGACATCGTGGTCGATTCGTGTCCAACTAATTCTGTTACTAACATACCTGTGCCTGGACCAAGGCTAAACCCCATCATCGAATGGCCCGTGGCTATTACTAAGTTGTTAATTTTATTTGATCGCCCGATATACGGAAGCCCGTCCGGTGAACATGGACGCAAGCCATGCCATACCTCTTCCATCTTGGGCATCTCCACTTTCATCTCAGGATAATACTTAGGAATTGAATCGACTATACCCTTTACTCGATTCATACTTATACTATGATCGATTCCCGTTATTTCCATGGTGCCTCCAAACCGAAGGGTATCTCCCATGGGAGTAACCGCCACTCGTGCCTCTAAGAAAATAGAAGGAATCCGAGTATTTTTTTGAACATTCTCTAGCGTGAAGCTATATCCTTTACCTGCTTGCATCGGTAGTGACCAATTCAATTTAGCCGCTACCAACGCTGACCAACTTCCGGTGGCCAAAACAACTTCATCAAAGGTGAGCTCTTCATTGGCCGTTTTTACTGAATCTATTTTACCAGACTCGATCACAAAGTCAATCACTTCGGTTTTGTCTTTAATAACAACGCCTTTTTCTTTTAAGTATGTTTTCAACTGATTCACGAAAAGCTGGGGAGTAACATGAGCATCTCCGGGAAAGTAAACCCCTCCCCTCACCTTTACTAGTACATCCGGCTCCAGTTTTTGAACATCTTGGGAGGAAATAATATGTGCTTCAATACCATGTGCATTGGCAAGTGCGGCTGTTTCCATTTCCTCGTGCTCCGTTTCTTTCGTTTGGTACAACATCAAAAGCCCACGTTCGTGATACCCAAAGTCAAATGGAAGTTCTGTTGATAATTCCTTAAACATCGACTTGCTCAATAAACTTATTTCTTTCAACGCAGGTGCGGACTTTTCAACATGTTCTTTGGTAGCACTTTTGTAAAAATGATAGCCCCATTTGATAAGATCACCACTTAACCGTGGCTTGACATAAAATGGACTTTTTGAATTGAACATCCATCGAATGCCTTTTGAGATCATACCTGGCGCAGCCAATGGGATAAGATGGCTGGGTACGATCATTCCCGCATTTCCAAATGAGCAACCATCTTTCATTTCGGATTGCTCAATGATCGTGACTTGATGACCAGCCTTGGATAAATAGTAGGCCGAACTAAGTCCAATGATGCCACCTCCGATTATACCAACTCTCATCTAATCATTTTGCTTTTGAACCCGCAATGCTAAAAAATAAAATAACTCAACAAGAAAACAATAAGAAGAAAGATGGCTATATATTTTATCCAGGGCGTTGCTTCCATAAATCCATAACCGCAAATTGGACACTCCCGGCTTCCAGCCTCAATATTCATAGCGCACGAAGGGCATTCTTTCTTTTTCATAACATCGGAATCATATTACCTGAAATCCATACGCATACGGATCATCACTTGGATCAATAGAAATTGTATTGTGCCCATAAATTTTGGCCCATCCTTCTACACTTGGAATAATAGCAGGCTTACCATGCAATTCAGTTTCTTCTTCAATACGGCCTATAAACTTCGAACCAATGATGCTTTCGTGAATAAATTCATCCCCTCGTTTCAGCTTTCCTTTTGCATACCATTGAGCAAGGCGAGCAGAAGTGCCTGTCCCGCAAGGCGAGCGGTCGATGGCTTTGTCGCCATAGAAAACGGCATTGCGAGCGGTCGAAGTAGGATCAATAACTTTCCCGGTCCATAAGATATGGCTGCATCCATTGATTGTCGAATCGTCCGGATGAACAAAGGTGTGTTTCTTATTAATATCCTTCCTTAACTCTCTGCTCCAACTTACTAACTGATCGGATGTATGATGTTCTATACCTTTAAAGTTTGGTTGCACATCAACAATAGCATAAAAATTTCCGCCATACCCCACATCCAGATTTAGCTCTCCTAAATCAGGGCAAGTAGCTTGTATGTTTTCAGCCGCTAAATAAGCTTTCACGTTTCTGATCTTTACTGACTTCACTTTTTTTCCTTCTTGCTGGTATTCAATGCGAACCAACCCCGCGGGCACTTCCAGATTTAGAACGCCCGAAGTTTTAGGAATGACCAAGCCTTCTTCAATAGCGATGGTAACAGTTCCAATGGTACCATGTCCACACATGGGCAAACAGCCACTCGTTTCAATAAATAAAACACCAACGTCATTTTTGGAATCGGATGGTGGATATAAAATACTGCCGCTCATCATGTCATGACCACGTGGCTCAAACATCAGGCCCTTACGTATCCAGTCATACTCTTTTAAAAAGTGCTGACGCTTTTCGCTCATGTTTTTTCCCTCCAACCTTGGTCCTCCTTCTGCCACCAATCGAACGGGGTTACCACAGGTATGGGCATCAATACATTTGAAAATATTCATCTTATCGTTGTTCGTTGATCGTTGTTGGTTAATCGTGCTTGCAAGCAACGACTAACGAACAACCAACAACTATTTCGTCCACGCATTATTAAACAATCTCCAGATACCCAACGGATTTCCATCTTGCAATTCTTCCGGCAATAGTGAATTCGGAAAACCTTGAAAGGCAACAGGTCTTGCAAAGCGTTTGATGGCATCAATTCCGACAGCCGTAAACCGGGAATCCGTTGTAGCCGGAAAGGGGCCACCGTGATTCATGGAAGGGCAAACCTCCACTCCTGTAGGAACTCCATTAATAATTAATCTACCCGCCTTCTCAATCAACATATTGACCAAACTAGAATACTTAGCTATCTCGACCTCATCACCAAAAATACTTGAAGTTAATTGGCCATTCAGGTGATTTACAACAGCGTGAAGCTCATTGATGTCCCTGCATTTTACAATCAATGAAAAGGGCCCGAACACTTCTTCCGCCAACAAAGGATTTTTCAAAAAAGTGGAAGCAAGCACCGAAGCTAAAAGAGGCTTGCCTTGATTTTCGGTAACATTAGAACTGGATTGACCTTCAACCGTAACTCCTTTCTGTTCCAAAGTATGAGCCAAGCGCTTATTATAATTATCTGCAATTCCTTGATGAAGCATAATGCCAGGCAATGCATTATTGATTCCCTCTGACAAAGATTTGATAAATCGATTTAGTCCGTCATTTTCTATGGCTACAATTAAACCAGGATTGGTGCAAAACTGCCCAACCCCTTGCGTAATGGAACCGGCCAAAGCAGCAGCCGTTTTATCAGCCTGTTGAACCAACGTGTCGGGTAATAAGATCACGGGATTGATGCTACTCATTTCTGCGAAAACAGGAATGGGTTGTGCTCGTTGACAGGCTAAATCAAAAAGTGCTTTGCCCCCCGCTAACGAACCCGTAAAACCTACTGCCTTGGTAAGAGGATGTTTCACCAATGCCTGCCCTACTTCAAAACCACTTCCATGCAGGTTTTGAAATACACCTTTAGGCATCCCTGTTTTATCAATTGCTTTATTGATGCCACTCGCAACAAGTTTAGATGTCTCTAAATGTGCTGGATGGGCCTTCACGATAACCGGACAACCTGCTGCCAAGGCAGAGGACGTGTCACCTCCGGCCGTTGAATACGCCAACGGAAAATTAGCTGCTCCAAAAACTACTACCGGCCCGATCGGTACCAACATCTTCCGAATGTCAGGCTTGGGCAATGGAGTACGATCAGGCAAAGCGGTGTCTACTCTGGCTTCGACCCACGAACCTTGCTCAACCAGATCCGCAAACATGCGACACTGTCCGGTGGTTCTACCACGTTCACCAATAATGCGAGCTTCAGGCAAATTTGTTTCGCGCATGGCAGTGCTCACTAACCCCGCTCCCAACGCTTCCATTTCGTCTGCAATGGCGCGGAGAAATTCTGCCTTCTTCTTTCCGTTGATGTTTTTGTAGGAAAGAAATGCAATTTGTGCTTCTTGCAAAGCCGCATCGACTTGGTCTAGTGTTGCGTCCATATTCGAATTAAAATTCAAAGTTCAAGATTGGGATTTATCACTTGGGTCTGTTACTGATTCCCTCTCGGATAATTTTTAGTATCCTTTCTCTTTCTTCCCCAACTAAGGTGAGCCGAGGTTTGCGAACATTTTCTGAACCAATGCCAGTTTCTTGTTCTGCCAATTTTATGTATTGAACTAATTTTGGATGAATGTCTAATTCAAGCAACGGCAGAAACCAGCGATAGATTTCTAACGCCTCTGCGATCTTATTTGCCTTTGTTAATCTGTAAACCGCGACTGTTTCTTTTGGGAACGCGCAAACAAGCCCTGCTACCCAACCATGGGCGCCCAACATAAGCTCTTCCATAGCGATGGTATCCACACCGCATAAAATTTTAAATCGAGCACCGAATCGATTGATCATTCGTGTGACATTGGATACATCACGCGTTGACTCTTTGACAGCTTGAATGTTTTTATTTTCGACCAGTTCAGCAAACATATCTAACGTCACTTCAATCTTGTAATCGACCGGGTTATTGTAAATCATGATGGACAAACTCGTTGAATTGGCAACATCTTTAAAATACTGAACGGTCTCACGATGATCCGATTTATAACGCATCGGAGGTAGCATCATAAGCCCTTTGGCTCCACATTTTTCAGATTCGTATGCAAGTTTAACGGCTTCCCGTGTACTTCCTTCGGCAATGTTCATGATCACAGGTACTCTACCGGCAACTTTGTCGACTGCAAATCGAAGCAAATCAAATTTCTCGTCATTACTTAATACACTTGATTCGCCCAGTGTGCCTCCGAGGATAATGCCATCGACACCGGCATGTAGTTGTGCTAGTAGATTTTTCTCAAAGAGTGGCAGATCTAACTTGTCATCAGCCGTAAACTTAGTGGTGAGTGCGGGGAAAACACCTTGCCAATTCAAACTCATATCTGTCGTTTTAATTTAGACAAATATAGAAACCTTGGAGATATCTTGGTTGATCAAAGAACGATCAAACTCCCCTCTTCAATTCAAAAATGGTAATTTCTGGAGGCATCCCTACTCTACCAGGGTATCCTAAGTAACCGAAGCCTCTATTGACATAGAGATATTGATTCTCTTCCTGATAGAGACCACCCCATTGTTTGTATACGTGCTGCACAGGTGTCCACGTGAAATTTCCAATGTTTACTCCAAACTGAGCGCCATGAGTATGTCCGGCAAACATTACATCAATGTCTTTATACGTTGGCCGCACTTGTGCGTCCCAATGCGTGGGATCATGTGACAGTAATAATTTAACGGAAGCCTCCTTTGTTCCGAAATAAGCGTTATCCAATATGCCGTGTTTTGAAAACCGAGTTCCCCAATTTTCCACACCCAAAATAGCGAGCTTTTCACCGCCTAGTTCCAAAAAACGCTTTTCGTTGAGTAATAGGTCAAAGCCTAATTCTTTGTGGGCGGTAATTAAGTTTTTGAAGTTCTGCTGCTTTGCTTCCTTGCCGGCCCAACTCTTGTAATCTCCGTAATCATGGTTGCCGGTAATTGAAAATACACCCATTGGAGCACGTAGCTTATTGAAAACATCCATGTATTCCTTGACCTCATTCGAATCATTGTTTACCAAGTCTCCAGTAAAAAATATTACGTCAGGCTTTTCATTGAGCACCATCTCAACTCCTCCTTTTACAGCAGTCTTATTCCAAAAACTGCCAGAGTGGATATCCGATAGCTGTGCAATCTTTATTCCATCAAACGCTCTCGGTAAATTAGGAAGTTTGATCGCCACCTTGCGAATTCTATAATCGTGCGCACCCGAAATAATTCCGTAAGCAAAAGCACCCAATGGAACAGAGGCAGCAATCAATGCAGTCTTAGATAAAAACTCTGATCTTGAAATAACTTCTCCAGCACTATTTGGGGATGGGCTCTTTTGAAAAAAAGAAAATACCCAGCGAATCCCTCTTTGAAGATCATCGATAAACAAAAACAGTATGCCTACGATCTTTGAGAAGTAAGTGGCAACGATACCCGTTATAATCCAGTTTCTGAAATTAGAACTATATCTGTAAGGATCATCGAAGGTCCACCAAAACAATGCAGCAATAGTCAAAATAGTTGGAATCCAAAAACCATATCGGATCAAAGACTTCCACAGTGGACTCCAACCCTTACTAGCAACCAGTACTCCTTGAAAGAAGTAGTAGTCGATGGTCAGGAAGATGAAGATAAAAATGAAAATTGTCATAAGTCGTCTAACCATAAAGCAAGAAGCATCTTACAACGGAGTCGTAAGATGCCCTTATAATATTTTAAATAACCTTCAATTAATGTGTCTCTACTAAGGGGGTAAAAACCATACGTCATTAAAGTATAGTATAAAAAGTGCGAATTTTGAACACGTTAGCGGTTTCTGGAATTGGCAGAAAAAACGAAACGTTCCATCGTGTTACATTTCACTTCGATTTTAGGCTTGGCTTTTGGCCTGAACTTTCCAGTAGGGTTAATCTGGACTCAACATCGATTAAGCGGTTGTAAAGCTCTCCTGGAGCGCGGAGCTGGCGGCTGATGTAGGCCACAGCATACCAAATTTCAAGTACTTCTTCTGGGCGGACGATGATTGGTGGATAATCTCCTTT
>JANNQG010000005.1:0-44924 GCA_031400595.1 Cyclobacteriaceae bacterium | reverse complement strand
AATGACCTTTTATAGAAAGTATTGAGATCAAATACGAACGAATACGTCCGTAATCGGTCAGTTTATATGACCGTGATACTTCAACTCTTTTTCCCTTTCCAACTCTTCTTTTTCGCGCTTGATCCGCACCTTTGCAGCCGGCCCGACCATAATGGGTACGGATTCCACTTCCACGTTGGCCAATTCCAGCCCATACATTTCCTCTGTAGAAAGACTGTGCTTTTTAATGAAGCGATAGCCCTGAATGATCACATTATCAAACGAGGATATTTCGCTGTCTACCGATGCAAGCGAGTGCAACATCACAAATTTGAAGTCGGCTGGCATACTATGTTTTCGCAACGAATCGTAATGGCTCACTAAATCGATTTCTGCATTTTCGGCCATATCGTGAAGAATTTTAGCGAATAATAAATTCACCCGATGATCGGCTTTGAAACCGAGTTTGATTCTAACGAAGAAACATTTTTTGGGTATAATGGTGTCCACAGAATACTTTGATGAATATGGACTGTCCACTGTATCCACATGCACAAACCAATACACATCTGCTTTTTTGGGACGCTTCTTAAAAATAGAGTAGATAATATTTGAGTCTATGTATCGCTTGCTATCGGCTACCGCCATATAGACTAGGTTGGTGGCTTCTCTCGGAATTGATGCATCTGCCTGAAGATCTTGGATCATGGCAACGTAGTGCTTCAAGTCAACAAACTCAGTATGGCGGTCTCTCAGTTCCCGAGCTCGTAGCAAGATAAACATCATCAAAAAGAAAACCAATGCGATCGAGAACGAGAACCAGCCACCGTGTGAGAACTTACTCAAATTAGAAACTAAGAATGCGCCTTCTGCGGTAAAGAAGACAATAGCCAACACGGTCGAACGGATTGTTGATTTTTTTGCGGTTGAAAAATAGTATACCAAGAGCGAAGTGGTCATTAGCATATCAAACGTAATGGCCAACCCGTAGGCCGATTGCATTTTGTCAGAAGCCTTAAAATACAAGACCACTAAAATGCAACCGAACATCAGTATCCAGTTGATGGCAGGAATATAAATCTGACCTTTCATCTGGCTTGGATAACGGACGCGCGTAGCGGGCCAAAGTTTAAGTTTCATGGCTTCGTTTACCAATGTAAACGTGCCAGATATCAAGGCCTGGCTAGCGATAACAGTCGCCATCGTAGCGATGATCACCCCAAAGATCAACAACCAATCAGGCATCATCGAAAAGAAAGGAATTGTTTCACCTAACTCTTTCCCCTCAAATGAAGAAAGTAGCCAAGCACCCTGGCCAAAATAACTGAGTAACAAACATACTTTAACGAATCCCCAGCCTAATCGAATGTTTGATTTTCCACAGTGGCCAAGATCGGAGTACATCGCCTCGGCTCCGGTAGTGCATAAAAAAATCGCTCCCAGAATCCAGAAACCTCCCGGGTATTTTATGAGTAGATTGATACCATAGCTTGGGTTGATTGCTTTTAGTACACCGAAGTTGAACGACATGTGATAAGCCCCGATAGCCCCAATAAAAACAAACCAAACCAACATGACTGGGCCAAATGTTTTCCCGACAACACTGCTGCCAAATTGCTGGAAAACAAAAAGAGCAACCAGAATGATAATTACAATAGTGATAATAGTTTGGTCTGTGATCGAAGGCATCAGCGTTTTTATTCCCTCAACAGCAGAGGTAACGCTCATCGCGGGTGTCATAAACCCATCTGCGATCAAGGTGCAACAACCAATAATGGCCGGAAAGATTACCCAACCTGCCCGGTATTTTCTAACTAACGCATAGAGAGCAAAGATTCCACCCTCTCCTTTGTTGTCTGCGCTAAGAGCCAGGTAAACATATTTGATGGAAGTGATAATAGTAAGCGTCCAAAAGACCAATGAAAGCCCCCCGAAGATGAGCTCTTCAGAAACCGCACGGTCGCCAACAATAAAACGCAATGTGTAAATAGGAGAGGTGCCAATATCACCGTAGATAATCCCCATAGCTACCAAAACTCCGGCTGCTGAAAGGGTATGTTTTCGTGATTGAGAATCCATCGTATTTGTCGTTCTGTTGCTGACGAAGTGTTTATGCTGCTTTTGCTTCTTCGGAGTTAAACTTTTCTTCCCCTCTGCCAATGATCAACCGGTTACTCCGATCAAAAGAAAAGTAATTCCACATCCAACTAAAAAAAGTAAATACTCTGTTTTTCCATCCTACAATCGACATGAGGTGAACAAACATCCACACATACCAGGCAAAAATACCTTGGAAGCGGATGCCTTTCATATCGACAACTGCTTTATGTCTGCCCACGGTTGCCATCGATCCTTTGTCGAAATAGTGAAACGGCTTTAGGGGTTTCTTTTTTAGTAAGCTTCTAATGTTTTTTGCGACCAATCTGCCTTGTTGCTGCGCTGGCGGTGCCATTTGTGGATGCCCCTTCGGGAAATATTTGTCGCCCTCCATGAGCGCTACATCACCAACGGCAAAAATATTTTCATAGCCCTTCACTCGATTGAACTCATCCACTAACAATCTGTTTCCTCGTGTAATCAACTCGCTGTTCAAACCAGCGATTGGATTACCTTTCACTCCTGCTGCCCAGATCAACGATCTCGAGATCAGTTTTTCGCCCGTATTTAAAAGGACTTCTACTCCGTCATATGATTTAACAGCTGCTCCTAAATGCACTTTCACTCCCATCTCCGTAAGAAAATCGAGTGCCTTGGTGCCTGCTTGTTCAGACATTCCGTTCAGCAGTCGGGGAGATGCTTCCACTAAATGCACATCCATCTGGCGCATGTCAAGTTCTTTATAATCCTTTGGGAAAACATTTTTCTTCAATTCGCTCAAGGCGCCACAAAGCTCAACTCCTGTTGGTCCTCCACCCACTATCACAAAGTCCATCAACGAATTCATTACTTCGCGATCTTCAGTAAGTAGCGCGTATTCCATCTGCCGAATAATTTTATTGCGCAGTTTAGTGGCATCTACGATGGTTTTCATCGAAATAGCATTTTTTTGCACTTCGTCCATGCCATAAAAGTTGGTAACTGCACCCGAGGCTATTACAAGAAAATCGTACTTAACACCTCCAATAGAGGTCTCGATGTAGTTTTCTTCCGGTCTAATGTTCTTTACCTCTGCCAGCCTAAAATAAAAGTCCTGATAGTTGCCGAACAATTTGCGAAAGGGAGCCACAATTGAATTGGTTTCAAGCCCGGATGTGGCCACCTGATAAAGAAGCGGTTGAAATGTATGGTGGTTGTTTTTGTCGAATAAGACCGTCTGAAGTTTTGCTCCCCGAAGCTTTTTGATCACTTCCAGACCCCCAAATCCACCTCCTATTACTATTACTCGAGGTTTGCCCAGGTCTTCAATACGCGTTCGCGTGGTAATTAATTTGGGCATTTAACGGATAAACTTTGCCTTTTGCGACCGCAATTTACGCGTTGTCGATGGATTTAAGGCTATTTGAAAAAATATTTTGTTCTTGCATGAAACACTACAACAAGGGTGTAATTTTGTGTTCTAAACTAACAACTGTATGCTAAAAAGATTATTATTCGTGGCCACAATCGGTATTATCATGGCGAGCTGTGGAGGAAACTCAGAGAAGCTCCAATCACAAGTTGATTCCCTCAGGACAGAACTTCAGACTAGCCAACAGTTTGCCACTACCCTTCAGGAAGTAGGTGTACTAATGGACTCTATTGATGCGAATCGTCAATTGCTCCGTGTCAACATGGTAGAGGGTACTACCTACGACAATTACAAAAGCAGAATGAAGGACATTAATAACTACGTAAAGGATACTCAGAACAAAATTTCGGATCTGGAAAAATCGTTGAAGAAATCCAAAGGAAACGCCAATGCATTTTCAGCAACTATCAAGAAGCTAAAAGCTGATTTGGAAGAACGCAATAAAGAAATTGTTGCTTTGAATGAGCAAGTAGACCTGTTGAAAAACGAAAATCAAAACCTAATTACTACTGTGGGATTGCAGGAAGCCGAGCTTACAGACAAAGAGTCTCAAATTGTTGCGAAGCAGCAGGAGTTAGCTCTCATTGAGGCTCGCATTCAGGAATTGATGGTACAGAGCAAGATGAGTGAAGCGGATTCCTATTTTGCCAGAGGTCAGGCCATCGAAGAAGCGGCCAATCGGACTAAGCTTGCACCGCGCAAGAAGAAAGATACTTATAAAGAGGCTATTGAGCTGTACAAAAAAGCACTCTCTTTAGGCAAGCAGGAAGCACAAGCAAAGATTGCTGCCTTGGAAAAGAAGATTTAGTGACGGAGGTTCTACTATTTTAAAAAAAGAGGCGCCTTGTAGGGAGCCTCTTTTTTTTGTTTAATACGATCTAACAACTTTACACCATTCCGTTATCCATTCCAATCAAATAGACTGTGTACACGATGTAACCTCCCAATAATAGCGCAGCTTCCCAACGATCTAGTTTTCTTGTGTTCAGCGTGAACATAAAAATCATCAGCAACACGGTGGATCCCATCAGTACGTATAGATCAAAATTCATCGCTGCATTGTAGGGCATAGGGTTGATAACACCGGTTATGCCAAGAATAAAAAAGATATTGAAGATGTTTGACCCCACCACGTTGCCAATCGCGATATCTGTATTTTTACGATAAGCGGCTACACAAGAGGTTGCCAACTCAGGCAAAGACGTACCAGCGGCAAGAATCGTTAAACCGATTAGTTTTTCTGATAGCCCATAGGCACGGGCAATTTCTAGTGCATTGGTTACTACCAATTGCCCACCACCAATAAGCATGGCTAGACCAAGAATTACCATTCCTATGGCCAAAGGCATACTATAAATTTTTATAGGTTCGCCCTCTTCCAGATCAGTTGTGTGACTCATGGTTTTATAGATGTAGAAAATAAAACCAGCAAAAAATGCCAAAAGGATAACGCTATCTATTCTGCTTAAGCTAGCGCCTTCTCCACCCCATAGAGAATCATTGACAAGGAGAAATAGAACCCCTGCCGCCAACAACGAAAGTGGTACTTCATATTTCACCGTGTTGCGCTGCACAACCAACGGGTAAATCAATCCAGCGATACCTAAGATAAACAGCAAGTTGAAATTGTTGCTCCCAATGACATTGCCAAATGAAGCATCGTTCTTTCCATCTAGTGCAGAGAGCAAACTCACAATCAGTTCGGGCATTGAGGTACCAAAGGCTACTACTGTAAGGCCAATGGCTAAATTTGATATGCCGTACTTCTTGGCAGCGGATGAAGCACCGTTTACTAGAAAATCTGCTCCTTTTATCAATATTCCAAATCCAAGGAGAAGAAGTAAAATAGGGATCAACATAGGGATAGGGTTTAGGTAGTGTAAATTAAAACCATTTTTTGAATTTAAAATAGCGAATCATAGCAATAACTATTAAAAGCATGAACCCCATCACAAGGGGATACCCGTACGGTGACTCTAGTTCGGGCATATTCCAGATCGATTTGTCGGTATTAAAATTCATTCCATACACACCAACAATAAATGTCAACGGCATAAAAATGGTGGAAATGACTGTCAATACCTTCATCACTTCGTTCATTCGAGTGTTGAGTGTGTTGATGTAGATATCCATCAAACCCGAAGTAAGATCTTTGTAGGTATCCAACGAGTCAATAAGGTGAACGACATGGTCATACACGTCAGCATAGTAGCGCAGATTTACCGGTTCAATAAATCCACTTTCCTCTTTTAGGATTTTGCTCATTGCATCGCGTAGAGGGTATAATGCTTTTCGCAAAAAAATCAACTCTTTCTTTAGCTGCTGTATATTTTTAAACTGCGTTTCAGATGAGTTTTTATAAATCTCATCTTCGATCGTTTCTATTTGCTGCCCAATTGCGTCCAATACGGTGTAGTAGTTGTCAACGATGATATCAATGACACGATACAACAAATAGTCTGCTTTCTTTTTTCGTACTCTACCCTGATCCAATCGAATTCGATCTCTCAAGTTTCCAAATAAATCCCCTTCTTTTTCCTGAAAGGACAATAAGTAGTCTTTCCCCAGCACAAAACTGATTTGTTCGTAATCAATTTTTCCGGCTTCTATCCGATATAGCATCTTTAATGTGAAGAATAGAAAATCATCATATTCCTCAACTTTTGGCTGGTGGTCGCTGGTAATGTCCTCAACCAATAAACTATGTAGGCAAAAATGATCGGCCAGTTTTTGCACGATTGATTTTTCTTGAAGCCCATCGAGGTTGATCCAATTGACCTGATTCAACTTAATGTGGCCAATGAGCTCTAGTATGGGAATATCTTCGTACTTGCTGTACTCCTTCTCATCGTACTGAATAAGTTCTAAAATGACCTTACTATCACTCGGGCGAGGATCATTCGAATGGGGCGTGAGTTTCTTTTTTCTGGCCATGCGTTATAAATTTTTCATCACCAGCAGGTGATGCAGGTTGGCCATGGTAATGCCGGCCGCGTCAAAGCGCTCTTTGATAGACTTATTTAGATCGCACTTTAAGTCAAACCCATCAGTAGGATCTTTGGCCCAAACCGAGGCTCTTAAATGTATGCCAGAGTCCAGGAAGGTCATAACCCGCACCATTACCGATTGTTCGCCACGTGCCTTTTCAGTATCCGTTCGGTTGTCAATATAATAACGGTGTCGCCCGGCTTCTTCCTGAATAATCTTGATCGCTAGATCAATGTTCGAAGAAAGGGAAATGGCAACCTCCACAAACATGCAGGTTTTTTCGTCAGTTATTGTTGAGTTAATAATGGTTTCATTGCTAATCACACTATTGGGAATGATCACCCTTCTGTTTTCGAAGTCTTTGATGGTGGTGTGCCTTAAATTAATATCTTCCACATCGCCAGTGTAGAGTTGCCCAATTCTAACTCGGTCACCTACGCTGAAAGGCTTAAAGATCACCAGGAAAAATCCGCTTATGATGTTAGAGAATGCAGCTTGCGAGGCGAAGCCAACAATAGCAGCCAGAACCCCCGCACCTGTTAGCAATGTTGTGCCTACCGTATGCAGCGCAGGGATGGACCTGAAAATTACTACTAACGCAACGAAGAAGAGGATAAAGTCAACAGCATTTTTGAAAAAGTTGTAGCGGGTAGGGTCCACTTTCAACTTACGAGCCGCAGCTCTAAAAAATCGACCCACCAGAAACCGTAAAATTCGGGAAACAATAAATGTCACAATGATCACCGACACGATGAATATGACCTGTTCCCAATACTTATTGATATACAACATTGCCTCTAAAATAGTGAATTGTCTATTGCTTACCACCCACCTTAGATTTTTTTTATTGAGGGCATTTTAAAAACCATTATCGTCTACTATCTACTTTTCTGTAATATTGTGCGAATGTCTTTGCACCTCGACCACATTAAGGCACCGGTTGCCGTTGAAATGGAAGAATTCGAACATAAGTTTCGAGCTTCTATGAAAACGAAGGTTTTGTTGCTGGACAAAATCATGACCTATATTGTCAAGCGAAAGGGGAAGCAAATGCGGCCGCTTTTTGTGTTTCTAAGTGCCGGTTCTTGCGGAGTGATTAATGAATCAACTTTTCGTGGGGCTTCGCTGATAGAATTGCTTCACACTGCTACACTTGTGCATGACGATGTGGTTGATGATTCAAATTACAGACGTGGTTTTTTTTCCGTCAATGCGCTTTGGAAAAATAAAATTGCAGTGCTCGTTGGCGATTTTTTACTTTCCCGAGGAATGGCTTTGTCACTGGACAACAAAGATTATCATTTGCTCAGCATTGTGAATACGGCTGTTCAACAAATGAGTGAAGGTGAGTTGCTCCAAATGGAAAAAGCGCGTCAACTCGATATTGATGAATCAATCTATTACGACATCATACGGCAAAAAACCGCCTCTTTGATTGCCTCTTGTTGTGCCGTTGGGGCTAGCTCCGTGGCCGCTTCTGAAGAAGTGGTAACGCGAATGCAGCTGTTTGGTGAAAAAGTGGGTATGGCCTTTCAAATAAAAGACGACCTTTTTGACTACGGTGAAGACGAAATAGGTAAACCTTTAGGGATCGACATCAAAGAAAAAAAGATGACGCTTCCTCTCATCCATGCCTTATCGAAAGCGGGTTGGCTCGAAAAGCGGAAAATTATCTCGATTGTAAAAAATGAAAGTGAGAAGCCGAAAAAAGTGAAAGAGGTGATCGAATTTGTGAAGAAATCAGGAGGAATCGAGTATGCAAAAAATGCGATGAACAGGTACTATGCCGAGGCCTTGGATTTGTTGAAAGAATTACCCGATACAGCTTATCGTAATTCTCTAACAGAATTAGTTAAGTTCACTATTGAGCGGAAAAACTAACTTGCCAACTTCACTTTTCCGCGTCCCGCTTCTAGTACCGCATAGTCTTTCACACTAGAAAATATAGCTTCTTCCAAATGCTGAGCAGCAGGTCCAGTTGTGGTAGGCGTAAATGTTCCCTCGCTTTCCCACCATTTTTTTGCCAGATCTTTTGCCGTTGGTTTATCTACTTCAAAATAGTTTATAATTGAATCAGACACGATCCAGGGTTTTGCAATGGTTGCATATTTTTCAAAGATCATGTTTCGCATTTGAGTTCCACTCGGCTGATTTTTAAAGTGCGAAATAGTATACGACATGGTTTCGGGCTCCGTCATGATCAAATCCCAGTAGCGTTTTGAACTAACTACCTGAGCGGTAGTGAGTAAGTAGCCGTATCCTTTTTCGAGAGGCTCCTTGGTAATTTGACAAGAAGCTTTGAATTCTTTCTTTTTTTTGCCGAAAAGGGCATCCATTAGTGCCATAGGGAAGTATTTATTGTAGTAGATACTCTCAAATGGATAAATAGTTGCACTGAGCGCAGTGAAAGATGTAAAATATTGTAATGAAAGAGCGGATTTGCGTCTCGAAGATCAAATCAGGACCCCTTGGCCGGTTGACTTTTCTTCAACTTTTCAAATTTCTCGCGCTTAGACAGAAATTCGTCCAATTGTTTGACGGGCAGTTTCTTGGCAATAATTTTTTTCTTGTCGTCTAGGATATAGATGGTGGGCGTTGTTTCGGAATGATATAGCTTCGAATAATGCTCCTTTAAGTATGTTCGTGGACCATTTACTGTAATCCACGGGGTTTTAAATTCTTTCATGAAATTTTTCATCTTTACAATACTGGTGTCCGAGGATACCGCATACACTTCAAAGTTGTACTGCGCCTTACTTTTATTGTAAAATTCTACCAATCTTGGTGTCTCTTCTCGGCAATGGCCGCAATCCGGATCAAAAATGAACAGAATGGTGTACTTGTTTTTGATGTCGTACATCGAACGTGGCTGTAGGTTTTGATCTTGCATGATGAGGTTAGCTCCTGTTCGCCCGATCATACTGGTGCGAATTTTATCAGCATAGTCTTTCATACTTTTCTTTATCGAGGCTGCAGCCCAATAATTCATTTCGCCAGAAGCAAAATAACTGTCATTCAATCGGACGAAAACCTCATCCAAACCCATAATCTCCGGAGCTTGGTACTGGACCATCAGATTATAAACCATATACTTATAGGTCTCCTGGTTTTTCTTGGCCTTCTCTACAATCCCATGTATTGCCTTCATCACACTATCTGGCGTTGGAACAAATAATTTCTCCAAATACTCCTTTACTTTTTCTTGGTAGAAAGGACGAGGGAGTCGGATCATTGCTTCGTCCGCCAAATCGAGATTGTCGAAAAAGTGTTGTCGATAGTACTTCAACTGGTAGGTGGAGTCAATTGACCCATCTGCCTTTTTTGGCGGATTGGGGACTTCGATTTGCTTAGTCACTTTTAGTAGTCGTGCGGTTAAACTTGTTGGATTCTTTTCTATTAACTGATTCTGATAAGCCATCACGCGGTCATTGACTTTGGAAAAGGACGCTCGGGCATCTTTCTTTTGATCTTCAGTTAGCGTGCTGTCTCTCAATACTTTAATCAAGGGTTCAGCTTCTAGACTCTGCTGTCCTATGAAGTGTAGATTGTCGAAAAACAACTTATTGTCTTCATCATTTTTTATGATAATGGTCTTTATATAATCTACAATTTTTAAAGGATCCGTAGGGTTGGCGGTAGTTTCTATAGTGAAAAACTTGTTTTTGCCTACTACAAAGTCAAACAGCTTGTTTTTTCCTAGTACAAGATAGTAGGCGCCTTCAGGCAACGCAGTCTTGCCATCAAAATGAAAAGATCCCGCGTTGCTCTTCGCTGTATCGCGTAAAACGGTACTTTCTCCGTAGAAGCTTCCTAGATAAACGGTGGTGTCTTTCCAGTTTTTTATCTTAAAATCAATTCGATAGCCACTTTGAGAATGGGCATATTGAGTAACAGTTAAAGCAATGAAGGCGATGAGTAGACGTTTCATTTATGATCTATATTGGTTGACAAAGTTCAGCATATTCACTCGAACGTACAATTGCAATTAATAGGCCAACTAATTGCTGGGTAACAAGTCAACTTTTAAACTATTTTTGCAGGCGTTTAAAATGTCACTGACCGTAACCAATCTTTCCAAGCAATATGGCCAACAATTGGCTGTAGACAATATTTCTTTTGCTGTGCAACAGGGTGAGATTGTTGGCTTTTTAGGCCCCAATGGAGCAGGTAAATCGACTACTATGAAGATGGCAACCAGCTACTTACCACCCACGTCCGGTAGCATTACCATCAACGGGCTGAATGTAGTGGAGCAGCCGATGGCCGTTAAGCGGATCATCGGATACCTGCCTGAACACAATCCTTTGTATTTAGAAATGTACGTGCACGAATACTTGCAGTTTGTGGCGTCTGTATATGGGCTAACAAAAAAGGAAACTGTAAAGCGAGTGGGGGAGATGATCGAGTTGTGTGGGTTGACTAAGGAACAGAACAAACGGATTGAGTCTCTTTCCAAGGGGTACCGGCAGCGAGTGGGATTGGCGCAGGCATTAATTCACAACCCTCAGGTATTGATTTTAGATGAGCCTACCTCGGGGTTGGATCCGAATCAGATCTTAGAAATCAGAAAGCTCATCAAGCAGATAAGCGAACAAAAGACTGTTATTCTATCCACACACATTATGCAAGAAGTGCAGGCATTATGTGACCGGGTGATTGTTATCCATCAAGGAAAAATTGTGGCCGATGATCTTCTAAAGAATTTGCTCTCAGGGAAAAAGGAACACGTTGTTTTAGTAGTAGAGTGGGATGGTACAGTGCCTTTGTCAGCTATTGAAACTATTTCTGGAGTAGAAAAGGTAGAAATGGATAAACATCTCTGTCGGATAACGACTCAATCGAGCGATGAAGTTCGAGCCGCCATCTTTCGGTTATCAGGCGATAGCAATCAGGCGTTACTTTCGTTCAAGGTGGAGGAAAACACGTTGGAAGACATCTTTCGATCATTAACTATTGCGACAACTAAGAAATGATTCAGGTATTCAAAAGAGAATTTAACGGCTTCCTCCATTCGCTTATTGCCTATTTGGTGATTGGCATCTTTCTAACTGCCATGGGGTTGTTGATTTGGGTTTTCCCAGAGACCTCAGTTCTTGACTACGGATATGCCGACTTAGATACGTTGTTTTCAATGGCGCCTTATGTTTTTACATTCTTGATTCCAGCAATCACCATGAAGAGTTTTGCGGAAGAAAGAAAGCTGGGTACACTTGAGTTATTGCTGACGAAGCCACTGACTGATTGGGATATTGTATTGGGTAAGTTTTTTGCCGCTTTTGCGTTGGTTGTGGTTGCTTTGTTGCCCACCTTGATTTATTATTTTTCTATTGTTGAGCTGGGGAATCCTATTGGAAACATTGATACGGCTGCCATCGTTGGTTCGTATGTTGGGCTGCTATTTTTGGCTGCCATTTTTTGTGCCATGGGGATTTTCACGTCTACTCTTTCAAATAATCAGATTGTGGCATTTTTGTTGGCAGCTTTTTTCTGTTTTCTGTCGTATACCGGATTTGATTCACTTTCATCCTTCGCAGGAAGTCAGGCTTTGCTGGTGAAGCAATTTGGTATTCTTTACCACTATGAGTCGCTCGGCAAAGGATTAATCGACACAAGAGATATTATTTATTCGCTAAGTGTCGCAGGTTTATTGTTACTGTTTACAAAAGTTGTTTTGGGTAGCAGGCTATGGTAAACTGGAAGCAAAGTAAAAAGGTGGGGGATTTGCTTTTGGTGGCAAATAGCATGGTTTTCGTTTTGCTAATTAATGGGCTAGGGCAATTTTATTTTTCCCGCATTGATCTGACCGAAGAAAAGAGGTACACGATAAAGCCCGAAACGAAGGAACTCTTAAATAAATTAGAAGATGATGTTTTTGTGGAGGTCTTTTTAGAAGGCGACTTAAATCCGGGATTTAAGCGTTTTCAAAAATCGATCAAAGAAACGTTGGATGAATTTCGTATTTACTCGAACAACAAGATCAACTTTGTTTTCACAGATCCGAATCAGGCGGTAGGCGAGAAGGCACGAAATGAGTTTATGAGCGACCTCGCTGCGAAAGGAGTCAGTGCAATGAATGTGATTGACGAGAAAGACGGGCAGCGGATAGAGAAATTTGTTTTTCCAGGCGCGCTTGTGTCAACTGGCGGATTTGAAACGGGCGTGATGCTGTTGAAGGGTAGCCGCACGCAAGGGGCTCAAGAGACGTTGAACCAGTCGATTGAAAATGTTGAATTTGAATTGGCGAATGCTGTCTATAAATTGGTTAACTCAAATCGTAAGAAAATAGCATTAGTGAAAGGACATGGAGAACTAGATAGTCTGCAAATAGCCAGTTTCAATAGTGCCCTCTCAGAGCAATATGACGTTTTTCAGCTGGAATTGTCAAGAAAAAGCACTGTTCCGGATTATCAAGCATTGATTATCGCAAAACCTCGTTCTGAGTTTTCTGAGACTGACAAATACAAGCTTGATCAGTACCTGATGCGTGGGGGCAAAATTTTGTTTATGCTTGATCGATTGGATGCAAGTATGGATAGCGCCTCCAGCGAAAATTACTTTGCTTTTCCCTATGAATTGAATCTGGATGATCAGTTATTTAAATATGGCATTCGAATCAATGCAGACCTGGTCCAAGATCGCGTTTCAGGAAAGTACCCAATCATTGTGGGGAACGCAGGCAATCGTTCACAAATGATGCAGTTGGATTGGCCTTTTTTTCCGTTGATTAATCAATATGCCGAACATCCGATTACCCGTAATCTCGATGCCACTCAAACTAAATTTGTAAGTAGTATTGACACGGTAAAAGCAACCGGGGTTAGAAAATTTCCTTTGATGTATTCGTCTCCGTATTCTAGAAAATTAAATGCTCCTGTTAAGGTTGGGGTGAATGATTTACGAAGACAAATAAAGGAAGAGAACTTTCAGGGTGGCAAGACGCCTATTGCTTATCTGCTCGAAGGAAGCTTTACTTCGTTGTACAAAAATCGGTTTGCTCCACCCGGAATAGATGCTGCCGGATTTGTAGAGCAAAGTGTTTCTACCAAGATAATTGTCATCGCTGATGGTGATATCGCACGAAATGATATCAATCCGCGTGAAAACAAACCAATGGCTCTCGGGTATGACCCTTTTTCAAAGTACACATTTGCCAATCAGGATATCTTGCTGAATATGATGGCATACCTGACGGATGAGAATGGGTTAATCAAAGCGAGGAATAAAGATGTTAAAATCAGGCCGCTGGATAAGGAAAAGATTCGCAACAACCGGCTTTACTGGCAGGTAATAAATATTGTGTTGCCATTGATCATTTTGATTTTGATCGGGCTGGTGTTGACCTATGTGCGCCAGAGGAGATTTGGGCAATTTAAATGAGTAGCGGGATGCCTAGAAATGTTAAACTATTGATTTCGTTGATTGGCTTATCAGTGCTGGCAAGTGCCATGTTTTACTTTAGCAATCGTGATACTTCGGGCATCGATAAAACCATTTTTGAAGTAGTTGATCAAGATCGAATAGATCGGGTAGTGTTGACTTCGCGGGCCGGAGCAGTAGAGTTGAAGTTTGACGGGGTTAAATGGAAAGTGAATGCCAATCATGATGCTGATCGCCAACTAGTCACTGTACTTTTTGCTACGGTGCTTCAAACGCAACCCAAACGGAAACTAACCGGTGCCCAACGAGATTCGGTGTCGAAAAAAATGTCACAAGAAGGTGTTCGTGTTTTACTTCTTGAAGGGGAGACCCCCAACAAAGAGTTCTTGGTATGCGGCAACACAGAAAAAACGGAGACCTATTATCAGCTAGCTGGTGAAGAGGAAATTTATCTCGTCACCATTCCCGGATACCGCGTGTATGTCGCTTCGATTTTTGAGTTGGGCGAATCAGGGTGGCGGGACAAAGGAATTTTTAATTTCAATTGGCAGAACTTCAAAGAGCTGAAAGTCCATTTTCCACAACAAACCAATCAGGATTTTTCGGTTACGCTGGTAAACAACCTTTTTAGTATTGCAGAGGTTTCAGTAGCAGATACGACCAAGTTGAGTGGTTTTCTGGAGTCGCTTTTCAAACTTCGGGCTGAACAGATACTATCAAAAACCGAAAGTGTCCGCTATGATAGTGTGTTGAACGGATCTCCGATCGTGGAGCTGGTTATTCAGGACATCTCAAAAAGAAGTTTTGAATTGAAGATTTACCCACCCCAAAAGGGAAACGGTTTGGTGTTGGGTAGAATGAACCAGTCCGAGACTGTTTTGCTCTCCCCACCGGCTGCCGCGGCTGTGTCTAGGGGTAGAGATTTCTTTGTACTGAAGTAAACTCGTTATCAGCGAGTTGGCTGCAATAAGATACTTGATTACTCATTTTTAGGATTGGTTTTTCTTTCTAACTTTACAGCCCTTTATAAACACAAACCACTGATTCTGATGAAGTTCATTGTAAATTCCAGCTACCTGCTCAAGCAGCTCTCTAATATCAATGGGGTAATCACCTCCAATCCGGTTGTTCCAATCCTTGAGAACTTTTTGTTCGAAATTGACAAGAGCAATCTGACGGTTACTGCTTCTGATTTGCAGACATCGATGATCACAGAGATCACTGTAGAGTCAAAAGAGAAGGGAAGCATTGCGGTGCCAGCTCGAATACTGTTGGATACACTTAAGAATCTACCAGATCAGCCCGTTACTTTTTCGATAGACGCTGCATCGTACAGCATCGAAATTAGTTCAGATAACGGGCGTTATAAGCTAGCAGGCGAGAATGCCACCGATTTCCCTAAAGTGCCAGCTGTATCCAATGATTTTTCTGCTTCCATCTCTTCGGAGGTATTAGCTAAAGCAGTGAACAACACCATTTTTGCTACTAGCAGCGATGAACTTCGCCCCGCCATGACAGGCGTGTATGTAAATTTGGGCGAAAAGAACACCACTTTTGTGGCTACGGATGGCCACCGCCTCGTGCGCTACCGCAGAACCGATATCAAATCAGACAATGGAAGTGCCATCATTATTCCACGTAAAGCGTTGAATTTATTGAAGGCAACACTCCCCTCGGAAAATACGGACGTCAGTATCGATTTTAACTTGTCGAACGCGTTTTTCAAATTCGGAAATATCCGCATGATCTGCCGATTGATAGACGAGCGTTTCCCTGACTATGAAAATGTCATCCCAGCTTCCAATCCGATTAAAATGACGATTAGTCGCATGGATTTACTGGGGTCTCTAAGACGTATTTCAATTTATGCCAATAAGACAACGCATCAAGTACGACTAAAGATAACAGGTAGCGAGTTGGTTGTTTCTGCCGAGGATTTAGATTTTTCGAATGAGGCAAACGAGCGCCTATCTTGCGAACATGAAGGAGAAGACATCGAGATTGGCTTCAACGCAAAGTTCTTGATTGAAATGCTGAGCAATGCCACCGCGGATCAGATTAAGTTGAACATGTCGGCACCGAATAAGGCCGGGGTGATTACACCTTCTGAAAAAGATAAGAACGAGGATATTTTGATGTTGGTGATGCCAGTTATGCTGAACCAATATGTATAAAAATTTTCTTTAGTAGAATTTAAAAAGCCATACAAATCGTATGGCTTTTTTGTTACTTGGAGAATCAAAATAGGTAGTTTTCAATGATTTAAAGTCTTCTAGATGGCAACCTTCGATATTCATCCCGATATAGCAGAAGCAAAAACCATCTCTACTGATTTTTATCTCGATCCACACTTTTTCAGAGAGTCTAAAGAAAAGATATTTTCGAAAAGCTGGCATTTTGTGGGCGATGCCGATCAAGTGAAAGACAATGGTTGGGTAACCCCGGTAAGCTTGCTTCAGGAATTTTTGAACGAGCCTCTTTTACTTTCGCGAGATAAAAGTGGCGACTTACATTGCTTATCCAATGTGTGTACACACCGCGGCAATTTGATTGTTGACAAACCATGCAAAGTAAATGATCTCCGATGCCAGTACCATGGACGAAGATTTGAACTGAATGGAAAGTTTAATTCTATGCCGGAGTTCAAAGAAGTAAAAAATTTCCCAACCGCAGCTGACGATCTTGTAAACCTTCCTATTCATAAATGGGGCAAACTTTTGTTTGCATCACTTAGTAAAAACGCTCGTGCCGATTTATTTTTTAAACAAATGGCCGACCGGGTTTCCTGGATGCCATTGAACGAATTTGTTTTTCATCCTGAACTCTCAAAGGATTATCTGATTGATGCGCACTGGGCCTTGTATTGCGAAAATTATTTGGAGGGTTTTCATATTCCCTTTGTGCATGCTGGCTTAAATTCTGTGATAGATTATGGCAACTATTCGGTGGAACTATTCCCCTATTCTAGTTTGCAGTTAGGCATTGGAAAGCCCGATGGATTTAATTTTGATTTGCCTTCTGGATCACCAGACTATGGGAAGAATGTGGCAGGCTATTACTTCTGGGTGTTTCCCAACATGATGTTTAATTTTTATCCTTGGGGGTTGTCGGTTAATATTATTCAACCTATTTCAAACAAAAAAACGAAGGTCTCTTTTCTAACTTTCGTTTGGGATGAGAGCAAAATGCGGCAAGGCGCTGGCGGGGATTTGCACAAGGTAGAGTTAGAGGACGAAGAAATTGTTCAGAATGTGCAAAAAGGTATTCGGTCTCGCTTTTACAATTGCGGTCGCTACTCCGTAACTAGAGAGATGGGCACTCATCATTTTCATCGTTTGATAGCGGAGTTTATGTGCTCATAAAACACAGCGAAATTTTATATTTGCCTAGTTGTTTTTGGGACGAATTTGCTCCAATAAGTCTGGATCCAAAGCCATCGCAATGGCAAAGCCCAAAACAAACACAATCATAAAGCAAATCCAGAAAAACAAATTTACTAGTATCCCTCTGAGAAAGGCTGCCCACGGCCTATAAGCTCGGTACAATTGTATGCATGCAAATGAATAATGTAGGATTTGAGCAGAAACGAAGAAAAGAAAACCGGGAAAAATGCCGAGCCAAGAGAAGGTGAAAAGTGCCAAGATTGACAGCCATTGAATATGTCCTTGTGAATAAAACACGAGCACCGAGTGTTCTAAAAAATTAAGATTTTCCTTTCGAAAGAAAATTTTCGCGCCCAATACGTAGAATGGGATCATCAGAAAAGCAACAAGGCGCTGATTGTCATTGATCCAGCTAAACATCTGATTGTTGAACTGATCTTGCCCTGAGCCAGGTTTCGTGTTGTTTGCTCCCATGGCGCTGACGATTTCGTGCGTACTGATGTTTAATACTGACATAGTCAGCAAATAGAGGCTAACTACGAAAAAAAAATACCCGACTGGCGCATAGTATTTGGCTCTATTTCCAGCGATGAAACTCCTTGCGGCCTCTCCAGGTTTGATCGTCAAGTCTTTCAGTGTTCTGGGAAACATGCCATCGAATCCATAAACTCGTGCCCAGAAATCGTTCCACCCTTCACGAAATGTAATTCGTTTTACACTCGTCCGCTGACCGCAATTAGCGCAAAATTTTCCTGTCGTTTCTGCCTGGCAATTAATACACTGGTTCATTCAGGTAAGATAGTTTGATGTTAACTTGGTAAGTTTATGAAAAAATCTTCAAAACTTTCACTTTCGAAGAGTGTTCTTAAGGTTTATCGAATGCATTCGCTGTCCATGAAAAATGCCAACTTCACCTATTCGTTTGTCGTTCTGATCGTATTTCATTTCGTGGGATTTTGTGGCTTGTTGTCGCCATACCAGAGCTTGTTCATGTTGCTTACGCCATTCAATTTGGTGCTATCAGCCTTTCTACTTTGGCGTCATCACACTACTGAGGTAAAACCCCTGATTTATTTTTTCGGGTTCACCTTTACACTTGGATTTTTTGTAGAGTACCTGGGTTCCAACTTTGGCTTCTTGTTTGGGAGTTATTCGTATGGAAACACCCTCGGCATAAAGCTGCTTAATGTACCTATCGTTATTGGACTTAATTGGATGCTGATTATCTATAGCGTAGCTACCGTCTTGGATCGTACATCTATTCCGACAGGGGCGAAGATTGCCATTGGTTCAGTTTTGGCCGTGTTTATGGATTGGCTTATTGAGCCGATTGCCATCCGATATGATTTTTGGAGTTGGGAGCAGGGGGCTGTACCACTTCAGAACTATTTTGGATGGTTGATCACCTCAGCTGTGATGCTCGCTGCTTACTATTTGTTAAAAGTTGAGTCCAAAAATCGACTCGCTTTGCCGCTGTATATTGTTCAGGCTTGTTTTTTTGCTCTTCTTCAATTGGCAAATTTTATTCTGGGGAATTAGAACTTGTCGGGTAGTTGTACAATCCGTACTACGATCTCATGTGGATCTCCGTCCTTGTCCAATAGGTTGAACTTTACCATCGGATTATCGCGCTTGATGTTGGTCTCCACGTGCACGATCTCGTTGTTTTGTAAATGCTTTTCTATCTCCTTTTGAACGATAAAAAGCGCATTGGCCATATCTATTTCTAGCGGACTTGGATTATACGAATCGGTTTTCATCTTGCGTCATTCAAAAATTTGGGTTCAACATTCAAAATCAGTCTTCGCAAATTTCAAATGGCCGAGTAGTTTACCACCGAATCAATGCGGAGGCCCATGTAAAACCACTTCCAAAGGCGGCAAGGCAAAGTACGTCATTTTCTTTGATCTTTCCCTCACTCCACGCCTCGCTCAACGCGATCGGAATAGAAGCAGCAGTCGTATTACCATACCTCATGATGTTGTTGTACACCCGATCATCGGAAAACTCCAATTTGTGTTGGATAAATTGGCTGATACGAAGGTTCGCCTGATGAGGTATTAGCAGCGTGATATCTTCTTTGCTCATTTTATTCGCTGCTAGTGCTTCCTGGATAACTTCCAAGAAGCGAACTACCGCATGCTTGAAAACGAGGCTTCCATTCATGACTACTTTATAGTGAGTGGTGTCAAGAATTTGCTCCGGTTGACGTTCTTCTCTGGGGCGGCTGCTTCCCGGGTCTCTCACGTATAACTCTTCGGCAAAATTGCCATCTGAATGCAAATGAGTAGAAAGTATTCCGGGCTTATCAGACCGTTGCAGAACGGCCGCGCCTGCGCCATCAGCAAAAATCACGGCAGTGTTTCGGCCTCGGGTAGTTGCATCTATTGCCGTAGATTGTATCTCTGCTCCAACGACTAGGATAGTCTTATACATACCCGTTTTTATAAACTGGTCTGCAACAGAAAGTGCATAGATAAAGCCCGAGCAGGCATTTCGTATATCGATGGCGCCAATGCTTCCATCAAGCCCTAATTCACGTTGTAGCAACACGCCTGAACCAGGAAAGAAGTAGTCAGGGGTAATAGTTGCGAAAACAATAAAATCAATGTCTTTTTCGATGAGGTTAGCGCGTTGTAAGGCAATCCTTGAGGCTTTTGCAGCCATATTAGCTACGGTATCTTTTGCAGGATCGATCCATCTTCTTTCTTTAATGCCGGTTCGCTCAATGATCCATTCATCAGTGGTGTCCATAATGGTCGAGAGGTACTGATTAGTAATGATTGCCTCCGGAACATGATGTCCCACACCTACAATTTTGGAAGAATGCATAACGTGCTTTTAAAATGAAGGCGAAAGTTAAGGAATTGTTTCCTAATGAGCGTTAGGAATTTGAAAAGGTCGGAAAGTCCGGTAGTCCGATATTCGGGCTTTCGGACTACCGGGCTTTCCGACTTCTTGGTCTTATCGCTTCCCTACTATTTCTTCACCAATCCTTTTGAATTATCATCTGAGTGTCGATCTATCAACTTATGCAACGGATCGATGCCTGCCTTGCGTGGCTTATCTTTAACGGTTATCGTAAACGTATTTTCCTTCTGCGTGATCTTGTGCTTCTTCAAATAGAGCAGGCTGTCTTTCCCGGCTTTATTTTTCCCATACACACCTACATCGATCCAGTCATTAATCGCTATGGGTGACTCTAACCCGGTGCTATCGGCTCGCATTTTTTCGGCTGAAACTTTTAAGGTCACTTCAAATTGATCTTTGGCTTTTTCCACGTAGGTGGCTTCAGTTGTTTTATTCTCAAAGAGTGTAATCGTTTCAAACATATCGTGAATGATATTCTGCAAACTATCCGGAGTTACTTTTTTGATTTCTTTTAGTAAATCAGCTGAAGTAGGGTAGGGGGCATCTTTAAACCTCCAGGTCGCATTATATCTTCGAAAGGCAGCATTAACGCTGTCTTCTCCAATGTAGTCTTGTAACGCAAAGAAAATGAGTGATGCTTTTTGGTAGTGAATATACCCTTGCCCCTCTACAAATTCCAAAGGTTGTTCTTTCTTGCGTTCAAACGCCCGTCCACCTAAGTAGCGATCTAATTCATACTTTAAATAGCGCTCCAATATCTCCGGAGTAAATTTATGTTTGAGCACCATCAGGGCAGAATATTGAGACATGCTTTCGGAAAGCATCGCATTTCCTTTTACGCCAGCCTCCATCACTTGATGTCCCCACCATTGATGAGCTACCTCATGGGCAGTCACATAATATACATAATCAATGTCTTTCTCAGGGTCATCAATTTTTGCAATGAAACCAATACCTTCTGAAAACGGAATTGTATTCGCAAATGACTGTGCAAAGGAGGCGTATCTCGGGAACTCCATGATCCGCACTTGACGATATTGATAAGGAGCAAAGTTTTTGGAATAGTAGGCCAATGCATCTTTCATTCCTTCCATCATCTTGTCCAAATTGTATTCGTGACCCGGATGATAGTAGATCTCTAAATTGATATCGTTCCACTTGTCGCGCTTGATGGCGTACCGTGCAGAAACAACAGAATAGAAGTCACACATTGGCGCGTCCATTTTATAAGAGAAGTAATTTCGCCCGTTTTCCTTCCATTCTTTCTGTAAGTAACCGGGAGCAATGGCTATCTGGTCTCCTTCGGTGCTGATCTCCATTTCATAACGTATATGATCGGCATCATCACCAAATAAACTTTGCGCTAATCCCCGTGGGTCGTTGCGCTCCATCATTCGCTCTTTTTCTTTTAGCTTACGTTTTTTACGTTCATCATCATCGCCTATTTCGAAACCACTGTTATACCCAAGGGTTGGAAAAAAGGCGGTGTTATTGAAAAACGTTCCGTTAAACACCACATTTGTGTTGCTTCCTCCTTGTTCAAAGCCTTTTGTATCGAAAGTCACTTTGAAATTCATTTGAATGCTGTCACCAGGACTGAGTGGATTCGCCAGTTCATAGACGTAATAGCGGAATTGTTCAAAATTTTCTTTCACTTTCGCCTCCCGATTAAACTTCACATAGTTTATGATCAACTGATTGTCGATGCTATGCTGGATGTGAATGTCGGCAATCGGTTGATCGGTTTTGTTCTTTAACCAATAAGATCCTTCGGCCTCAAAATCACGTGAGTATGGATAGATATCAACTTTTAGTTTAGTCTCAACGATTCTCGGTTGCAGAACGAAATCATACTTCTTCAACTTTTGTTCATATTCTTCTTGCAGGTCTTCTTGGTCATCTGATTTAACAAATTTGTTGACGATGGAAGTATTGTAGTAAATGTAGAAGCCAGAAAAAATAAATATGGCAAGTACCGAAAAAGTAAATACAAGAAAAGAACGGTTTAGGCGAAGCTTCCCGGTTTTCCAACGCATCTTCATTACTGCTTCTGAACCTCTTACAGAGAAAATAACGGCAACAGCAAAAAGAAACATGGCCAATGCAAACCAATATACCTTAAACCAAGAGAAGGGAGGTACGTAGTGGCCGTATACGTTCATATCTGAAAATGTTCCAAGCGTTCCACTGGCAAATCGCCAAAGATTATGCTCCAGGCCAAGTTCACCCATCACCCCGCGTACAATGAAAAACAAGATGCAAAGCGCAAAGCCTAAAAACTTGTTATTCACAAGTACCTGAATAAAAATGGCCAACAGCGTATAAAGTACAAGTAGCGTTAGGGTGCTGGTATAAAGAGTGCTAAAATAAATAGGCAACTCAAATTTAAAATACCCATACGATGCCTGTATGATCACGCCACAAATTATCAAGACAAAAAGCATGATGAGATAAATGAATACCATCCCCATAAATTTTGATAAAAGGCTTACAAAACTTGGCATCGGCATCGCATCGATGATCAAATTAAAATTCACAGCTCGCTCTTTCCAAACTAGTTCTCCTGAATAGAAAATCGCGATGATGATAAAGAACAACGTAAAGCCATCTAGCAACCCAAGTATAGAATACGTGGTAGGGTAAGAACTCGTTCCATACAATTGGTTCATGTTGAAAGCATTCACCACTAATAACAACATCCCCGTCAGCAAAATTGCCAAGAATGGAATTTCTTTAATGACTATCTTAAAATTGAATACTGATAGCCTAACGAATTGTTTCAAGTAGGTTGCCCAATTGATCACTTGATGCGTTACCGGAATTGTTACATCTGTTTTCTTTGGTTTTTCCTTTACGGTAGATGGCTTTCTTTTGATAAGAGAGTTTCGCACTACATTAAAGGAAAAACCGTAGTAGGTGGTTACAAGAGCTAGTACACCGAACCCAACCCATATAAGGCGGTTGTATAGCATGATTCCTTCAAGAGGGACAAGCATCGTATTCTTCTCCGATGGGGTCCAATAGCGAGTGACATAATCAAACGTTTGGGAACCAAAAGGATCAAGCAAGGCTGCTGTTTCTTTCCACTCAACGTCTGCCAAAAAAGAGGCAGCAATGCTATACAGCACTAAAAGAATAATTCCTTGGGTATAAATAACAATTGTTTTTCTGCCGAGCGCACCTGCCATAAAGAACAGTGAACCCATGATAAACAAATTACTTACACCATAATACAAGAAGGGTTGGAAATAAGCCCACGCATTAAACGGAAGTATCTCTTTTGTTTTCCAATCTACTTCCCAGGGCACGTATTTACCTACGGCAAACCCGGTCATTAATCCCATCCAAATACCGCTGAAGATAAGCAGCAGCACCAAAAACGATCCTCCGAATCGCCCCAACAAATAGTGAATCTTTTTCATGGGCGTGCTAAACAGCAGTGCTTCCATGTTGTGATCAAAGTCCCTCACGATGGCAACACCCATGATGGCCGATGTAATCATCATGAATGAAAAAATTAGTGCGTTGGTTATGTTCGCAATGGCAAAAGGTGAGTTGGCTTTGATTTGACCGGATGCTCCGCTAACACTAACAATAGGGCTCGCTACTACCCCAAAGGCAATGAGGAAGATGATGGCAAAATAGATATAGTTGGCCGCGCGATTTTTGCGATAGCTCAATTCGAACAAGAATATTTCTTTTAGCATAGCAATATTGGGTTAGGCTACTACTTTTTCAGTGGCATTGGAACCGAACACATGCGAGAAGTAGACATCTTCTAAGTCGGCTTGCATTTTTTCAAAAGTTGAATCAGGCTGCGTATCACTCAATACGGTGATCTCCGGTCGCCCAGCAATCAAGCGCTCGGAAATCATATTGAAATTTTTTCGATAGTCTTCCAGTTCTGCTTTTGCAATTCGCTTACTCCACACTTTCCCTTGCACCTCTGCGATGGCATCCAACGGACTGCCTTTGTATAATACTTGCCCTTTGTTAATGATGGCCATATCTGTACAAAGTTCTTTTACATCTTCCACAATGTGGGTCGAAAGAATGACAATGGTATTTTCGCCTAGCTCAGAAAGCAAATTCAAAAAACGATTTCGCTCAGCCGGATCCAATCCAGCAGTTGGTTCATCTACGATGATTAGTTTTGGATTAGCCAGCAACGCTTGTGCAATGCCAAACCGTTGTTTCATTCCGCCTGAATAGCCGCCCAAGTTTTTTTCTCGCGCAGCCCATAAGTTGGTTTTATGCAGCAAAGCTTCTACCACAGCCTTTCTTTCTTTTTTATCGACAATACCTTTTAATACCGCTAGGTGATCTAGCAACGTTACCGCGTCAACTTTTGGATATACTCCGAACTCTTGAGGTAAATAGCCTAATGTTTTCCTTACCTCCTCCTTTTGAGTGAGTACATTGATATCTCCTAGTTGAATAGAACCACTATCTGCCTCTTGCAGTGTGGCTATGGTGCGCATGAGAGATGACTTACCCGCTCCATTAGGACCAAGCAAACCAAACATACCTTGGTTGATGTTTAAATTAATATCTTTTAGTGCTTGCACTCCATTGGAGTAGGTCTTGTTGAGATCTTGAATGATGAGTTGCATAGTCTGAATTTATGGGTATAAGTCGGAGTTATTAGTAAATTGTTACACGCTTGTAAGTTTTCTTCAATTGGGCTTGAAATTAATGATTAATAGTTGAGAGTCAAACGGCATTCAGCAGCGTACTTAAAATGCCAGACTTGCATCGAGCCTAAACGTGAGGTTGTCAATTGTCTTTGGAAGTTGATAGGGCCCATATCGATAAAAAATGGATCCACCTATTCCCAGGTAAGCCAGATCAAGGTAGTTAATTCGAACCAAGTTCTTTAGTCCCACTCCGGACTCAACATACCCTTTCTCCATCCCTTGTAAAATAATGTTCTGATGGACCTCTGCCTGCGCCAATTGGCCAATCCCAAAATTGTGATAAAGAATGAGTTCGGGTTTTGAATACGATTTATTGACCAAGACGTTACCTACATTGTGATTGATAAAAACAGACGCAAATTGGCTGCTGGTGAATTCATAGAGCCGCATGGTTTGAAAAAAGCCGTCTACGAAAAGTTGGGTGGCCGAGGCCCCTCTTCCATTGTATAATTTGCCGTAGGGAGCAACACCGTCTACCCATCCGCCCACGACTTGTAGCTTGGTTCTTCCAATTGTGCGGTGTTTGATCTCGTGCTTCAGCGTTAGGTCATAATGTGCGTATTGAAAATTATGGCCGCCAAACAAATTGACAGCTCTAGCATACGAGAAGGTAATCACTGGGAATTTTTGACTGATGAAGGCTTTTTTTCCATTGAGCGAAAAGTACGTTTCGCCCTTTACGTATCGTACAACGATACCTGTTTCTGAAATGTTAAAACTGTTTTTTAACTCACCATCCAGTTGAAGACCATATTGGTAGGTGGGAGTAATTTGATTGTTCGACAAAAAAGCAGAGGCGTGTATATCAGGGAGAATGCGATAACCCAATTCACCCTTAAACGATTCTAGCCGATCAAATTGTGAGGCCACCCAATTGCGGTAGGTTTCATTTTGAAGAAATTGGCCTTCTCGATTGTAATAGGATGCTCCGGTTTCATAAATGTCATTGGCATAGGAAAGCCGCACGAAGAAGTCCCTCGTTTGACTGAATGTTACCTTTGCCTCGCCACCATACTTAGATCGAGCGTCACCAAAACCATATCCGTAGTATCCACCAATTCGAAATTTCTTAGAGACTCGGTCGTTGGTAAAAAGCCCCACACCTATCCGCAAATCTTCATATTTATTGATTCTAACAATGTTATTAATATCTATGTCTAATGAATGAAATGGAATGGCACGAGTCGCCAACGCTTCCAATACTTTTTCCACCTTCACTGCCTTGCGAAGAGCAGAATCCAAGTATTCATACGTTCTGGCCTCCTTTGGCTCTATCGCACCTACGCGGTATTTATTCAATAGAAAAATGTTCTCTTTTTCCTTTGGTACCGACAATTCAATTTTAATGTCACCAAACAAAATGCGCTTCAATTCCGGGTTGATTTGAATATCATTTAAAAAAGTACGATGCTGTATTTTGAACCCTCTACCAAATAGATTCAATTGACTAAAAAGCAAATCTGTGTTAAGCTGCGTAGGGAACCAATGACCATCAATTTTTTCATAATTCTGTTGGATTCTAATATTTGCCAAAGCGAGCGTATCGGCATCAGTTGCAATTACGTTTTTTATAGCAAACCCATCGGAAGTAATAGAGATCATCCCTTTCAATCCATTGAAAAACTTATATGGCTTCGGCTCAAATTGAATTGTGTAAATGGTATCCTGATCGAAGTAAGAAGTATCGGTAAGATAAAAATTGTACCGGTTAAGCGTGCCCTTACTGATTGGATTTGTAAAGTCTTTTTGAAGAAGCGTGATCTTGTCTTTATAGAAGGAAAAGGTTTGATAATCGGTAGCTACGTTTGTAAAGAGTGGGCTTTTAAAGCCGGAAACTTTGATGGCGAGAAGTTTTTCAATCTCCTTGTCGGGATTGAGTACTTTTTTTTCTGTAACGGATTCGCTGAGGAAAACATGTGCGGTTTTGTACAGGCTGTCTATGAATAAGAAGTCTTTCTGGTTTTCGGACAGGCTGCTTCGGTCTTTAGCGTTTAAATTCTTAATAAGCGTATCTGTTTTAATGCTGGGATCATCTGGTGTGACCAAAAACTTATTGTACGAAATGTATTGGTAAGAGCGCAGTCTATCTGGGTCGTGCATTTCTCGATTTGCCACTGCTTTTCGAATAATCCGAAAAGCCGGATTTTCTTCTGCAAAAAAAGTCAGCTCACTTAATACCGTTTCGCTAGGCCTGAGCCAAATTGTTTTTGATTTTTTAAAATAGCTAACCGCTAAACTAACGCGCTGGTAGCTTACATGAGAGATTAAAATCATGCCGTTATAGTCGGCAGGAATACGTAAACTAAAGTTCCCCTCAATGTCTGAAGTTGTTCCTCTGATTCCATCGGACAGAGAGATGTTAGCAAACGCGATGGCCTCGTTTTTTAAGCTATCTATTACCTTTCCAGAAATAGACTGACTTGTGGCAGAGAAAGCGGTGAGAAGTAGAATAACAACAAAGGCGAAGAGTCTCATGTAACTTTGCAAATAAGTATCTGCTGGGCTTTTAAAATTACACAAGAAACGATCGAGTTACGCTCTTCTTTACATGATTGCCAAAATGTTTAATCTTTGTTCTAAAATTAAGCGAAGGGCTCTAACAAAAGGCTGAGAAAAACTGAACTTTCGTCCATTGATGATTTTCGCGAATGAACGCCAATTGCTGGGCTGTTCTTTGGCTAGGCTGAGTTGTCAAAAATGCGAGATGTAGCGACTGCTCGTTTTGACGTTAGTTCTATTTCTTGTGGAGTTTTTTAAAAATTTCTAAACATACCCACGCATCTGTAGCGGCATAGCTAATTTGTTTTTCGTTGAGTGTGTCGATTTCCCAATTACTGGTCTGGGCACTTTTTGAAATTCGAAAGCCCAACAAAAGGGCAGTTAACTTTTTTACACTTTCCACCTCGAGGCCAGCCTCTTTGCTGAGGTGAGCGAGTTCAACAAATCCGGCAGGATGATAGTGATGTAGTTTTTGAAGACCTTTGATGTCATCCCGCAGCGCAACACCTGCTTTTAAAATGGATTCGTTCTCGAGGAAATGAATGATGGGTTCCGTCAGCCCGGTTTTATTGAGTCTGATCAGGTAGACTTTTTCGGGAAGGGCTACTTGTAGCAACGCCACTTTATTGGAATGGCCGCTCACAAAAACGGGCTTAGTTTCCGTATCAAAACCTACGATTTTATTCTTGCGGATTTCCGCAAATGCTTTTTCGATTTTTTCGCGACTGTCGATTACAGCCACTTTTCCTTCAAAAGCGCCCAACGGGAGGTCGTTGATCTCCTCGTTGGTGATGGTGATTTTATTCGGTAGGTGCGTCATCCAACCTTCTGATTTTATAATTCAAGTAGGCCATCAGCACCGTCATGATCGGACTGATAATGCAGAAGAAACAATACGGTGCATAAGCCCACGTAGATATGCCCAGCACTTTGGATTGGGTAGCACCGCAAGTATTCCAAGGAACTAATACGGACGTTACCGTGCCTGCATCTTCCAATGTTCTGCTTAATAATTCAGGTTTGTATCCGCGCTTGCGATAGGTGTCTGCAAACATTCTTCCTGGTACGGCAATGGCCATATACTGATCGCCAGCGGTAAGGTTAAAAAAGATGCTGGTCACTGCCGTAGATGCAACCAGCGAGCCCGTTGAATGCACCCATTTTATTATTTCCTCCACGATGCGTCTTAACAAGCCACACGATTCCATCACTCCTCCAAAAATCATGGCTCCCAAAATCAACCAGATCGTGTTCAACATACCGGCCATTCCACCAGACGAAAGTAAATCGTTAATCATGGCATTGTCGGTTTGTATACTGATCGAAAGCGCCAGTGATTTCATAACGGCCACAAAAGCGGACTTAACTGGATCGCCTGTAATGCCCGAAACCTGTGCGATAATCTGCGGTTGGAAAATAATAGCAAAAATTCCTCCTAAAATTGAACCGACAAGTAGAGCTGGAATAGCTGGCACTTTGCGAACGATCATGAACAACACGAGTGCCGGCACTAAAAATAAAATAGGGTTTATGTTGAAAGCATTGTCGATAGATGTTAATACGGCATCCGTATTAGCGACTCCGGCTGTGTTTAGCGTAAAACCCCAAATAAAGAAAATGATTAGTGTGATGGTGAGTGTGGGCACCGTTGTAATCACCATATAACGAATATGTGTAAACAGATCCGTGCCCGCCATTGCCGGAGCCAAGTTGGTAGTATCCGACAGTGGTGACATTTTATCACCGAAATAGGCACCTGAGATCAACGCCCCTGCGATCACACCTTCATGGATCCCAAGTGTTTTTCCAATGCCAAGTAGGGCAATACCCACTGTAGCAATGGTTGACCAGGAGCTGCCCGTGGCAAGAGAAACAATACAGCAAACAATACAAGCCGCAAATAAGAAAAATGTAGGGTTCATGATCTTAAGTCCATAGTAAATCATGGCGGGTACGATGCCGCTCAATAGCCATGCACCTGAGAGTGAACCAATCACCAACAGAATCAGCATCGCGCCCATCGCTGAACTGATACTTTTGACGATACTTATTTCGATTTCTTCCCACGAGTGACCTAACCTCCAGGAGATTATTCCTGCAACAGACGCTGCAAGAACTAGTGCTATTTGATTAGGGCCGTCCGTTGCCCCCGACCCAAAGACGATGACATTGATTGCCAAGAGAATAATAAGTGTAACGATCGGGATGAAAGCATGAAGTAGTGTTGGCCTGCTAGGTTTCGTCATCGGGTCACTTTAGGCCGTCAAGGTAAGAATAAGTGTTGAAGTTTTAATAGCATCAAATTTTCGGTCAGTGATTCAGATTGATTTTTATTCATAACTTTTCACCTTAAAGACGATTTATGTTCGACAGCGCCAAAATACTTGAAAAAGCAAAGCATTCTTCATTTTACCTAAAGCTATTAAACTGGGGCCTGTATCGCATGGTACCCTTTAATAAACCGCATGGTTTTCGAGTTGTTGAAATAGATGACTTCCGGTTAAAGACATTGATGCCCTACAAGAGAAGTAACTTCAATCATATCAAAGGCTTGCATGCGTGTGGATTGGCCACTATTTCTGAGTTTGCAACCGGATTCTTGTTGTTGAATGCCTTGGGTCAAAAAAAATATCGAATGATCTTGCAGAGATTAGAGGTTAACTATTTGTATCAAGGGAAAATGGACGCGACAGCAGAGTTTGTCATTTCCAAGCAATGGATCGAAGAAAAAATAACAATTCCCTTAAAAACGCAAGACGCGGTAGTAGTTCCCTGCGAGGTAAAAGTGCATGATGCCAGGGGCAATCATTTGACGACCGCTGTTGTACATTGGCAATTTAAGGAATGGAGCAAAGTGAAAACAAAACCTTGAGAATTTTCTATTTTACTTTAGCTTTGGTTTGTAAACAGGTGTTTTATGCGAAAAATAGATAGTCTTCTATCAGAATATGGTGAAAGTCATCAGAATCCCACCAACAAATTGATTCATTGGATTTGTGTGCCATTGATTTTTTTTAGTTTGATGGGATTGATCGCCTCTATACCCAGTGGTGTTTTAAGATCAGTAGTTGGGGAAGGAAGTATATATGCTAATTGGGCTGCAGTTATCTTAGCCTTGGCATTGATCTATTACATCACACTTTCTATCCCGTTGACAATAGGAATGTTTTTATTCGCCTTGGCCTGCCTTTTCTTGATCAATCAACTTGTTCTCCTAAATATTGCTCCGCTTTGGTTAATAAGCCTAAGTATTTTTGTTGCTGCGTGGATCGGACAATTTTATGGACATAAAGTAGAGGGCAAGAAGCCGTCATTTTTCAAAGACGTGCAGTTCTTGATGATAGGCCCCGCTTGGCTGATGCACTTCATTTACAAAAAGATCGGGATACCTTATTAGGAATACGCGAAATGTCATTGAAAGCACTTGCGTAAAAATGGGGGAGCAATCTTCACTCATTTTTTAGATTCGTACGTGTTAATAGCGCTCAAGGGAGTAATACCAAATTTGATGATAGACTATCCTCTTGTTACGGTTCTTTGTCTTTGCCATAACCAGGAAAAATTTGTCGAGGAAGCAATCCGATCAGTATTAACCCAATCGTATCCCTCTATTCAATTGATCGTGTTCGATGATGGCAGTTCGGATACCAGCGTCAAAACCATCTCGCAGTTTCTAACAGATAAAACTTCCGTTCTCTTCTACAGTAACGAAACCAACGAAGGCTACACGAAATCACTGAATAAGGCATTGAGCTATGCCTCAGGCGAGTTTATAGTAGATCTTGCAGCAGACGATGTGCTCCTGCCAACTCGCATTGAGGAGGGCGTACGTTCATTGATGAAGGCCGCGCCAAAATATGGTGTTAACTTTTCAGATGCTGAGATCATTAATGAACGCGGTCTTTTTTTGGGTTTTCATTCTGATCAATATCCGCACCTGTCTATCCCCCAAGGCGATGTGTACAAAGACCTTGTTATGCGTTATTTCATTTGCCCACCTACAATGCTGTTCAGAAAATCGGTGATTGATCATTTGGGAGGCTATGATGATTCTCTTGCATTTGAGGATTTCGACTTTCTGGTACGTGCTGCTCGCGATTTTCATTTTTGTTACACTCCACTACCACTTGTAAAAAGGAGGTTGGTTAGCCAATCCATGTCGCAAAAACAATTTAGAAGAGGTAATCCTCAACGGGTGTCCACATTTCGTGTTTGTGAAAAAATTAACAAGATGAATAAGACAATTGAAGAAGTAGAAGCGTTGAAAAAACGCTTACGTTATGAATTTTTGTTGTCAATCAAATTGGGTGATTTCAGTCTAGCTGTCAAATTTGTTCGACTCTATTTTCGATTATCCTCGCCCAATAATAGGCTGACATAGTTCACTGAAAAATTGCGAATGGGAAGCAAATTCGTACGATGTTGGATATGCCTATGATTTCACCACATCAGCTTTAAGACAATACTCCAATGGTTCACATGAGATCATGATTAATTACAGGGTTAAGATTCCCAAAATTCACAAGGGTTTGGCCTGCCCTGCATATTGGTAAGGCCCCAACAATTGCACTATCAACCAATAAATCGGAGACTAGGTGTTGCTGAATAACTTGGAGATCGCTTATTTTCGATTGTCTTCTGCCAAGACCATGCTAGTGTAGCTAGCATACCGGCTCTGCGCGATGCTTCCCGTTTCAACTGCTTTTAACACGGCACAGTTGGGTTCTGCTAAGTGCAAACATTTTGATCCAAACTTGCAGTCATTTCGAAGTTCCCTCATCTCAGGAAAATAGTCTGAAATTTCTTGCGGTTCCATTTGTACCAAGCCCCATTCTTTTATGCCAGGTGTATCAATGATAAAAGTTTTCTCATCCAGCAAGAACATTTCTGCAAAAGTGGTCGTGTGGGTGCCTTTGTTCGAAAACTCCGAAATCTCATTGGTTGCTTGTTGCAGGTTAGGCGCAAGGCGATTTAACAAAGTAGACTTGCCCACTCCGGAATGGCCTGCTACAAGGGTCACTTTGTTTTTAAACAGCGTCATCAATAAACCCAAGTCGTCTTCGTGGGCAGAGATGGATTGGGCGATCACATTCAGTGAACGATACAACGTAAGTAGTTCTTGTTGTTTTTGTTTCTCTTCTCCGTTCAACAGATCGGACTTGTTGAAAAGGATAATTTGTGGAATGCGAAATGCTTCAGCAGAAACAAGGAAGCGATCAATAAAACCCAAAGAGGTGCGGGGTTGCTTCAACGTTGCAATCAGCAAGACCTGATCCACGTTGGCCGCCAGCACATGAGCGTGACTTGCTTTCTTTACAGATTGGCGGAGCAGATGATTCTTGCGGGGCAGAATTTCATAGATCGCTCCGTTGACATCTTCTTTTTCAAATTGCACATAGTCGCCAACAGCAACTGGATTCGTTTCTTTGATTTCATCCAACCGGATCTTTCCTCGCATACGGCACATGATCCGGACATTATCTTGTCCTAGCACTTCATACCATGATCCAGTAGATTTTAGTACTAAGCCTTTCATTTTTTGCGAAGGATAGTCGAGCAATAATCCGTTATTTTTTCCGTGGCGCCTAAATTCTCTTTAACGTAGGATCGCGTGACTTCGCAGGCCAACAGAAAGTTTTCAGGATGGTTATGAAGCATTTCGTATTTTGACTTTAGCTCTGCATATCCACCAATTTCAAAAGCACCGCCCCGCATAATCAGGTCGTTTGCTTCCTCATACTTTTTGTAATTCCTATTTCCGAAAAAGATGGGAACTCCATAGCAAGCAGCTTCTAGTATGTTATGAAGCCCATCGCCAAATGCACCACCGACATAGGCAAACTCGCCATATCGGTAAAGTTTCGAAAGCAACCCAATATTGTCAACAATCAAAACCGTAATGTCAGAAAGGTCTCCACTAGCCCTCGAATAACGTACGGATTTAACGGAGAGTGATGTTTCGATCTTTGTGATAAAGCTTTCTGAGATTTCGTGGGGAGCGATAATGAATTTAAGTTGGTAGCCATTTAGGTTAATAAAAGGATACAACACATCCATGTCCTCGGCCCAACAACTTCCTGCCACCAGCAGTTTTTGATCGCTTTTGAACTGCTTGGCAATTTCTATATCGCTATTACCTTTTGTAATCTCTGCGACACGATCAAAACGGGTATCCCCGGCCAGTTCAGAGCGAAGGTTTAGCCTCGCCAACAAATCGACCGTTTCCCTATTTTGGGCAAAGAAAAAATCAAAATTTTGGAGCGTTTTTCTAAAAATGCTGCCATACCATTGGAAGAAAGCTTGAGTTGGGCGAAGGATGCAGGATGCCGAAATGAGTGGAATAGATTTTTTCTTGAGGGCCTCAGAATAGTTATACCAAAATTCGTATTTAATAAAGATGGCTAAAACCGGGTTAACGATTTCAACAAACTTTTTGGCATTTGAAGCCGTATCCCAGGGCAGGTAGAAGGTAGCGTCCGCTCCAGAATAGTTTTTCTTGTTTTCATAGCCAGACGGAGAGAAAAAGGTGAGCAGTATTTTCACATCCGGAAAATTTTTCTTCAGAGACTCCATCACCGGTCTGCCTTGTTCAAATTCGCCCAAAGAAGCGCAGTGCACCCATACCCAACGTTTGCTTTGATCGTAAAAAACTTGATTTAATTTCAGGAAAAGCTGCTTTCTGCCGCTTACGAATTGGCTTGCTTTTGGATTAAAAAGACTGGCAATCCGATAGATTCCGGCCAATAAATAAATAGAAATAGTGTATAAAAGCCGACTCATTTGAATTGCAAGTACAAATTAATTCCTAAAAATTGACTTATTTTGAATTAAACCTAATTTACTTATGAAGCGAATCCTAACTGCTTTTATTATCCTTAGTGCCACTCAGTTGTCTTTTTCTCAAGATTTGGAAAGTCTTATAAAGGGAAGTGGTCAAGACGCCAACTATTTGGTGAAAGGTTACATTTCTCCTGCACTCAATACCATCGGTGCTGGATTTGCACAAGGATGGTATAATACTGCGAAGCCTCACAAGTTGATTGGTTTTGATTTAACGGTTACTGCCTCAGCTATTTACTTCCCAAGTTCTGACCTCACTTACAAAGTTGAGAACAGTCAAATGACGAACTTGCAAGTAAATGTGCCTCCGTCAACGGCTACATCTATTGATGCTCCTACCGTTTTTGGTTCTGCAACAGCACCAACATATCAGTTGAAAGGCCCTTTACCTCCTCCTAATGGTCCCATATTGCCAATACCTGGTCAAACCATACAAGGAGCTCCGGGCCTTGATTTTGCCAAAGAGGTAGGTACATTCATTCCGGTTGCTATGGTGCAATTGGGAATAGGATTGCCAAAAGGAACGGATTTAAAATTCCGATTCTATCCAAGTACGAAAATTGGAGACAATGGCAGTGCAAGCATGCTTGGTTTTGGGTTGATGCATGATATCAAGCAACATATTCCGGGTATAAAGAGATTGCCATTTGACTTATCTATTTTTGCAGGCTATACAAATGCTAAATTAGATGTTGGCCTGGATTCAAATAAGCCAGATCAAAAAGCGATTTTTGAAACAACTGCTACTACTGTGCAAGCTTTAATTTCTAAAAAACTCTCTGTTTTAACTTTCTACGGTGGGCTTGGCTATAACTTTACAAGTGCTTCATTAGCAATGAAGGGATCTTATGATCTTGGATTAACAGGTGTACCGCCCTTGGTAGACCCAGTAAATTTTAGTGTTAGTCAATCCGGCCCTCGGTTAACCGCAGGAATGCGCTTAAAGCTGGCCATTTTCTCTTTCCATGGCGATTATACTTTCCAAAAATATAATGCGCTTACGGTAGGGTTCGGACTAAGCATCAGATAGCCACTACTTCTTGCTGAATAAAAAAGATCGGGCAACACCCGATCTTTTTTTGTTGATTTACTTGCCCTTGTACTCCGGCTTTCTCTTCTCTACGAATGCCTTCATGCCTTCCTTCTGGTCTTCAGAGGCAAAAGTCAAGTAGAAATTTTTTCTTTCAAAAGCGAGCCCTTCATCCAACTGCGTTTCAAAGGATCTATTGATGGCTTCTTTGGCAAGTTGCACTGCAATAGGCGACATCTGTGCAATTTCCTTTGCCAGTTGCAGGGCTTCATACAAATACATTTCCACCGGAACAACTTTGTTCACCAGCCCATAAAAGTGAGCTTCATCGGCAGACAAAAATCGACCCGAAAGAATAAGCTCCATGGCTTTTGCCTTGCCAACTGCTTTCGTCAAACGCTGTGTGCCGCCTGCTCCAGGGATGGTTCCAATTTTAATTTCAGGCTGACCAAACTTCGCGGTTTCAGAAGCAATGATCATATCGCACATCATGGTGAGTTCACATCCACCACCTAGTGCAAACCCGCTAACCGCAGCGATGATGGGCTTCTTTGTCTTTCGTATTTGATCCCACGTTGCGAATCGATCCATGAGTTGCATTTCAATGGCAGTTTTCTCTGCCATTTCTTTGATATCTGCTCCTGCTGCAAACGCTTTTTCATTTCCTGTCAGCACAATCACGCGCACCTGATCATTCTTATCCAGTTGTTGGAACGCGACCAATAATTCAGTCATGAGCTGATGATTTAATGCATTCAGCTCCTTCGGCCTGTTCAACTCAACCAGTGCTACGAAGGGCTCTCTCTGTTCTGTTACTTTGATGAAATCCATAGGTTCTTTATTAGAAGCATCAAATCTAATGAATCCTATAAAAAGAAAAGCCCCTTCTTGTTCGAAGGGGCTTGACTTAACCGAAAAGGCGATAAACTATATGTACTATGCGAGATTAAATAGTTATAAAATATTCGAAGTAACCTTTGTTAGCCATTAATTTTGGCGCAAAATTGATCGTTCATGAAAGTACTTTTTGTTTGCTTGGGAAACATTTGCCGATCTCCACTCGCGGAAGCGATATTCAAAACGAAAGCTAAGAAAATAGGACTTTCCGATACCTTTTTTGCGGATTCTTGCGGCACTGCGAATTACCATATTGGGGATAGCCCAGACCAGAGAACGCTAAAAAACGCGCGGAAGAATGGAGTGGAAATAGCACACATTGGCAGGCAAATTGCCAAAAAAGACTTGACAGAATTTGACCGGATATTTGCGATGGACAGATTCAATCTGGAAGCAATATTGAGACTTGCAGAGTCAGCAACGGAACGCTCGAAAGTCAAGCTGATCCGCGATTTTGATCCTATCGAAACCGGGGATGTACCAGATCCATACCATGGGAACGAAGCGGACTTTCAAGAAGTTTTTTCTATTCTCGACCGGACAATCGATAACTTAATGATGAATCTTATCAAATAGTCTTAAAGTTTCACGAGCACTTGCAAAGTGGATCTGGACGATTGCTCCAAAATAACCCCTTTCATAGTTCGATAAGTGGAAGAAGTAACGGCATCGTAATTTTTTATCGTAATTAAGGTAAGGTTGGCGTTGTAATACACTTCAAATTGTTTGCTCAAGACGTCAATGAGTTTCAACACTTTGCTTTCTCTATAGTCAATACAAAATGAAAAGGAAATCGCTGAGTTCTGCATGACGTTGATTTTGAGATTGAGGTCCGACAATGCTTTTAGAATAGTCGTCATCTGTGTCTCATCAACAAATGTGTAGTCGGTGACTTTGCAAGAAATAAGGCATTGATTTTCCTTGTAGACGATGAGGGGCGGAAGATGTTCCACACGACATTCATGAATCTTGGTCCCCGCAATTGTTGGATCGATGAAACTTTTTACTATAAGGGGAATCTGTCTATTGGCCAATGGCTTGATTGTTTTTGGATGAATAACTGACGCGCCAAAATAGGTCATCTCGGCTGCCTCTTTGTAGGGCAATTCGTCAAAAACGAGAGCAGTCGGTATACGCCTGGGATCGGCACTCATCACACCGGGCACATCTTTCCAAATGGTGACCGACTTGGCACCGAGACAACTTCCGTAAATGGCTGCTGTGAAATCAGAACCTTCGCGCCCCAACGTGGTCGTTTCATTTCTTTCGGTAGAGCCAATAAAACCCTGCGTGACAATGATTCGATCGGTGGTGGTTGCCAATGCAGAAATGTTATTCGTGGTTAAAACCCAATCAACTTTTCCTTCTCGAAAAGTATTGTCTGTTTTAATGTACTCTCGCGAATCTATCCACGATACTTCGAATTTTTTGTATTTTAGATATGCAACTAAAATCAAAGAGGAGATCAATTCTCCAAAAGAGACAATCTGGTCGTAAACAAAGTCTATTTCACCTTCCGCCAACGCAATGCTGTTGAGTGTTGAAAACTTCTTTTCCAGCTCGTTCTGAAAATAATCTCCCTGAAAAAGTTCGCGGCAGACTGCGATATGGTAAGTTTTGATTTCTTCAAGCTCCTTTTTAAAATCTTTGCGATCGGACGACAACGAAGCAATTTTTTCCAGGGCATCGGTTGTTTTACCCACGGCTGACACAACAACAAGCAATGGATCCTTGGAGTGGGACGCAATAATCTCCGCTACATTTTTTATTCGCTCCGCATTTTTGAGCGAGGCTCCACCGAACTTAAAGATATTCATCCTTTCTACTTTATTTCAAACGATTGCAGACTATATTTGTAAGCCTAAAATTAGCGGGATGTTCCGACTAAACTATAAATCGTAAGTCTAAAATCGTAAATCGTATATTTCACCATGGAAGCCTCCCGAATTGCCTTGCCAATTGGCACTGCCCTCGATCGATTCATCAAGAATAATCAGTTTCAATTTCAATATGCCAGCGGTGAATTGTCTCAGTTGCTTCGCGATATCGCGTTAGCTTCAAAAGTCGTAAACCGGGAAATTAACAAGGCAGGGTTAATAGATATCATGGGGTCGATGGGCTCTCAAAATTCAACGGGCGAGCAGCAACAGAAACTAGATGTGTTAGCAAATATTCGATTTACGCGCGCACTCACCAAAGGAGGCGAAGTGTGTGCATTGATTTCAGAAGAAACGGAGTCGTTTGTAGATCTAAGCAATGATGGAAAATACGTCATTGCGATAGACCCATTAGATGGGTCATCGAATATTGATGTGAACGTATCTATCGGTACGATTTTTTCGATTTACCGAAGGAAAAGTGAGGTAGGACTCCCGATTAGTGATGCCGATATCTTGCAAACAGGGGATGAACAAGTTGCCGCGGGCTACATTTTGTATGGATCCTCTACTATGCTTGTCTATACCACTGGCCACGGAGTGAACGGATTTACTTATGAGCCTACGCTTGGCGAATATGTACTTTCTCATCCGGATATGACCATTCCTGAAACGGGAAAAATCTATTCGATCAACGAAGGCTCGGCCAACTCATTTTCTCAAAGCGTCAAAACGTACATTCAATTTTGCAAAGACAGCAATTACACCGCGAGATATATTGGTTCATTGGTTGCTGATTTCCATCGAAATCTATTGAAAGGGGGAATCTACGTTTACCCGGCTACCGCCAAAGACGTGAATGGAAAACTTCGATTGATGTACGAATGCAATGCGCTCGCGTTCATTGCCGAACAGGCGGGTGGAAAAGCAACAGATGGCAAAGAGCGAATCATGGAGATCAAGCCAAAGAATCTGCACCAGCGAACTCCATTTTACGTGGGGTCGAAAAAGATGGTAGAAAAAGCGATCGAAGGAATCTGATTTAAAGCCTAGGCTGTTTTCTCGTCTTCTATTTTTGGAATTGGCTGGTCAAATATCTCTGGCGCGACCTGCGTTAAAATGCCATACCATTTTACCAGTTTTTTGATATCAGAAACGTAGACACGATTTTCGTCAAATTCGGGAAGGACTGATTTCAAAAACGACTTCAATTTCGCGTTATCTGATTCAGGAGTTACCCCAATCTCACTGCCCAATTTCTTTTTGATGGTTTGTAGAACCTCCTGAAGTTGCGCAGTGCCTTCCTTCGATGTAGTGTAGATGGATATTTCGCTTAACACAGACAGACGCTGTGTTGCACCCACAACCAATTTGGTCTTTGCTTCATCCATCGACTCAAGAATGACCCCACCTTTTCCCGGCTTTAAGATTTTAAACAGTCCACTCTTCCCACTGATAGACGCGATATCCTTAAGCTCCATGCATTTGTAAATTAAGTGGCAAAACTAATCAATTTCATTGGCGTTCGCGATGGCTTCTTCAATAAAGCCAAGTAGCTTATCTCTGCCTGATTTTTTTTCAGCTGAGGTGATGAAAAGCGGGGGCAATTCTTCCCAAGATTTCAAAAGAGCCGATTCGATATTGAATTTTGACTTGCCCAATTCGGACTGTTTCAGTTTATCTGTTTTTGTGAGCACCAGAGCAATCGGTAGCTCGTGCTTACCCATCCAATTGATAAAATCGAGGTCAATATTTTGCAACGGCAATCGAGAGTCAATAAGAATAAATGTGCAAAAGAGATTTTGTCTATTTTCCAGGTAACTTTCTATCATTCTCCCAAAGTTCCACCGATCTTCTTTGCTGAGTTTAGCGTACCCGTAACCCGGCAAATCGACCAGATACCACTCTTCATTAATGATGAAATGATTGATTGTCTGTGTTTTACCTGGAGTGCCCGAGACTTTAGCCAGTTTTTTTTGATCGACCAGCATGTTGATCAGCGAGGACTTTCCTACATTGGAGCGCCCGATAAATGCAAACTCTGGTTTTGTCGTTTCAGGGCACTTTTGGTAGTCGGTATTGCTAATAACGAACTCTGCCGACTTAAGAATCATGGGTTAAAGTATTGATTTAAGCGCAAAATACTAATAATGTAAGGATCGCGTTGGTTATAGAATCGTTTAGGCTCTTTATTTTCACAAGGATTTTACTAAATTGCCTCCTTGGTCGCATTTTTTTGGCCTCAACCTATTTTTTAGATATGTATAGCCTATCAAGGATACTATTTTTTTCAGCTTTTGTTCTATCGCTATTCGTGGCAGATTCAGCCTTGGCGCAGGGTCAAGACAAAGAGCAAGCTAAGTTGTATTTAGAGCAAGCTGAACTAATTCTTGCTGAGACAAAGGCCGAAGATGACGCGCGTGATCTGATGGTTACAGCTGCCAATTACGACACCACTTTTATTAAAGCAAATTTTGAAGCGGGTCACCTCTATCTAAAGACGATTGGTAAAGACCTAGCTGTAAAATATTTTTTGCGAATTTACCGACAAGATCCTGACTATCGGTTTGATATCGAGTATTGGGTTGCTACCAGTTACCAATTTGGTTTGGAGTTCGACAAAGCAATTGACTTTTACAACCGCTACAAAAATAAGCTGACCAAAAAGCCAAATTATCAAGGCAAAGATAAGGTGGACATGAAGGAGGTGGATAGGAGAATTGCTGAATGTAAAAACGGAAAAGAATTTGTCGCTAATCCGAAGCCTTTTTCAATTGTGAACATCGGACGTGAGATCAATTCTGAATTTGAAGATTACGCGCCCGTGTTGAACGCATCAGAAGACGAAATAGTGTTCACCACGCGCAGAAGGGACGGGAATACCTATGAAAACGTGGCGGAGGATAACAAGCCTTATGAAGATATTTTCACCACAACAAGAAGTGGCACCACTTGGCAAAAAGCAAAGAACATAGGTCCTTCCTTAAACACCAATTCACATGACTCCAATCTGGCTTTTTCGCCAGATGGGAATATGCTTTTTGTTTACAAGGATGTGGGGAATGGAGATATTTATTTTACTGAAAGAAGGAAAGACGGAACATGGAGTGAACTGGAAGCGCTGCCAGGGATCATCAATTCAACGTACAGAGAGTCATCTGTTTCGATTACGAAAGATGGGGAGTTGCTCTACTTTGCCAGCGAACGCCCTGGTGGTTATGGCGCCTCCGATATTTACGTCTGCTATAAAGACACTCGCGGTGAATGGACCCGCGTTAAAAATCTAGGGCCGTCAATTAACACTGAGTATGATGAGGACGGACCATTTATTGATTACGATGGAAAGACATTGTACTTCAGCTCGCAGGGAAGAAAAGGGATGGGTGGTTTTGATATTTTTAAGTCCAATTTACTGGATAAGGAGAAAAACGAGTGGAGCGAACCAGAGAACATGGGTTATCCAATTAACTCGCCTGACGATGACATCTATTTTTCTGGCACAAAGGATGGAAAGCGTTGGTATTATTCTTCCGTGCGCGGAGATGGCCTAGGATACTCAGACATTTACAAAATCGAACCATCGACAGAGGAGAAGAAGCCACCAGTTGTCGCAAAAGAACCTGAACCTGTTATTGAGACCCCTACAGTGGAACCAGTAAAGGAACCGATAGTGGAAGAGGTGAAACCAAAAGTAGAGCCAAAGCCTGCAGTGGTTCCGGTTCAATATGTTGTAAACGTGGTAGATGCTGATTCAAAAAGTCCATTAGATGCTAAGGTGAGAATGCAGGGGTTGAAAGACAATGTAATGGTGGGCGTTGAGAACCTTGGTGGAGGTTCATCAAAATTTTCGATCGTATCAACGACTCCAAAGGACTACCGTCTTTCAGTGGAAAAAGAAGGCTATGTGTTTCAGACGCTCACTGTAAAGATAGAAGGTGCAAGTGCAAAAGAAAAGACCACCACCAGGACAATCGAAATGAGAAAGTTGTCAGTAGGAGTAGTGTCGATATTGCGGAACATCTATTTTGATTTTGAAAAAGCAACCTTCAAAACGGAAGCTTATCCGGAACTGAACAAGTTGGAGACGATGATGAAACAAAATACAAGCCTTCAAGTGGAAATAGGTGGGCATACCGACAGTGTAGGCGACAACAAATTCAACTTAGATCTCTCATTGAGAAGGGCAAATGCAGTAAAAAGCTTTTTGACTTTCAAAGGGGTTGACACGCGAAGGGTTAAAACCGTTGGATATGGAGAAACAAAACCTTTGGCGAGCAACGATGACGAAGATGAAGGTCGCCAATTTAACCGTAGGGTGGAATTTAAAGTGCTAGGGAAATAACTTAGCTTGCGGGCTTTATTCCATAAATCCAAATCACTATTACGTTGGAAGTTGTACCCTACAAAAACGATCCGTCTGGTAAGAAGCAGCAGGTGGCGAAAATGTTCGACACTATCAGTGGCAACTATGACTTCTTAAATCATTTTCTGAGTTTTGGAATTGATATTGGCTGGCGGAAAAAGGCCATTCGCTTATTAGAAAAAAATAACCCAAAGTTAATTCTGGATGTGGCTACGGGCACTGGGGATTTTGCCATTCAAGCGATGAAACTAAATCCCACCCAAGTTATCGGAGTAGATATTTCTGAAGGTATGTTGGAGGTGGGTCGAAAGAAACTGGTGGCTAAGAAATTGGATCATGTTATTGAATTGAGAACCGGAGATTCCGAAAATCTGCCCTTTGAAAGCAATAAGTTCGATGCCATTATCGTTGCCTTTGGAGTGAGGAACTTTGAAAATTTGAGACAAGGATTGGCCGAGATGTTGAGGGTGTTAAAGCCGGGAGGTAGGGTGGTCATTCTTGAATTCTCAAAACCTACCGCTTGGTACTTCAAGCCGTTGTACCATTTTTATTTCAAGTTTATTACACCTGCTGTGGGGAAGGCATTGTCCAAAGATGCAGCAGCTTATACGTACCTTCCGGATTCAGTTCGGGCATTTCCAGATGGAGAAGATTTTATTTCGATTTTAGCTGAGTTGGGTTATAAAGATACATCATGCAGGGCGTTAACATTTGGCATCAGCAGTCTCTATTCAGGCGTCAAGTAGCCTTCGCAGTGGTGCTACTGTGTTGCTCGACAACCGCGCAAGCCCAGTTGTTTCGTTGGGCGCGGCAGCACAATCCCAATTATGATGATCGGAAATTTAGTTACGGATTTTCAATAGGGATACACACAACCTCCTACGAACTAAAGTATTCTGAACAGTTTGTCACAAAAAAATTCGATACCATTCATTCCGTACAGCCGCAGTTTATCCCGGGATTTTCATTAGGCTTTTTGGTCAATTATCGGCTCAATGAATTTTTCGATTTACGGTTGATGCCAAAGGCCGGGTTTTACTCTCATCGGCTTACTTATTTCTATACTAACCGAACCACCCAATCTCAGCTGATTGAAACCACCATGGTGGAGTTTCCCATTTTAGTAAAATTTAAATCGATGCGTAGGGGCAATGTGCGTATGTACATGGTGGGTGGATTTACTCCGGCCATCGAGGCATCTGGCAAAAATGATATAGGAAATTCGTCTGGTGCGATACCCATTCTAAAAAGAAATTTAAGTGTGGACGCAGGTATTGGTTTTGATTTTTATTTTCCGTTGTTCAAGTTCTCACCCGAGCTGCGATTCTCCAGAGGCCTCGTTGACATGTTGGGCGAAGATTCAAGTATCTACAAAGATCCAATTAGTCGATTAAACACCAATACGATTGGGGTGTATCTTATCTTTCAATAGTATTCTAAACCCATTTTTTTACTACACTTTTTATCATTTAGAAAAATAGAATGAATTCAAAAAGAATAGCACTGATCACCGGAGCCACCTCAGGAATAGGAGAGGCCACTGCACGTATATTGGCAGTAAATAATTTTAAACTAATTCTGGCGGGTAGAAGAAACGACCGATTGAAAAAATTGTCGGACGAACTTTCTCGCAGCACAGAGGTTATATCCCTTCGCTTTGATGTAGGCGACCGCGGTCAGACAGCCCAGGCCATTGACTCGCTGCCAGGGGAATGGAAAAACATCGATGTGCTGGTGAACAATGCAGGCAATGCGCATGGGCTTGCTCCCATTCAAACAGGAGAGGCGGACGACTGGGATGCTATGATCGACATCAACGTAAAGGGCTTACTGTATGTGTCTAAGCAAGTTATACCGGGCATGATTGAACGAAAAGCAGGACACATCATCAACATCGGCTCTATTGCCGGCAAAGAAGTGTACCCTAACGGAAATGTCTATTGTGCGAGCAAATTTGCAGTAGATGCGCTCACCAAAGGAATGCGCATGGATCTCAATCCCTATGGCATAAAAGTCACGGGCATTCATCCCGGTATGGTAGAAACCGAATTTTCACTAGTTCGATTTAAGGGGGATATAGAGCGGGCAAAATCGGTGTACCAAGGCTTAACGCCCCTTTACGCAGCAGACATTGCAGATGTCATTCTATTTGCTGTGACCAGACCCTCGCATGTAGTCATTGCTGATATGGTAGTGCTGCCAACGGCACAAGCGAGTGCAACGGTACTGAAGAGGGAGGGTTAACCAAACGCAATCTTTTCTATAACACCCATATCCAATTCGTGTTTCCCATCAAACTCAACGATGGTTGGGCTTAAGTGCAGGCGAGTGTTTAGCTCGTGCATTTCGGCTATTTTTTCTTTGGTGATAAATTGATCATCTTGACGTAATCGACGACGACCTCGCCCGACAGGCTGACGAGGGTCACATCGTCGCCAAACTGCCAGACGGAAACCGGGCACGTGTATTGCGTGTCGAGCTTTTCGCCGGCGTCCAGCCGGGCGAGCAGCCGCTGGGCCGATACGGCTTGCCCGCTCTTGCCGGCGGCCTGGCGGGTGAGCTCTTCACGCGACGGCGGCGGGGCGAGCGGCAGCGCGATCTCATCCCAGGCGGTG
>JANNQG010000001.1:0-22301 GCA_031400595.1 Cyclobacteriaceae bacterium | reverse complement strand
CGCAGAAATGGTGGCTACAATACCGCGAAAGAAAACCTCGATGGTGTATTATGGGGAAAGCCCGAAAGATTCAATACTGGCATTCAACTATATCAAACGAGCGCTAGACTTGGGTGTGAAGGTGGTGTATGCAGAGGAAATAAGACGCGAAACTTCGGCCGGGATATTTGAAAAATTAGCAAGGGCTACAAAATACGATGAGTGGAAAAATCCATTGGAGTTCACGTTGAAAAAGGACAGTATCGGATCTATTTTTGTGGCGTCTGATGACCCTGTCATCTATACTAAGATCATCAACAGCGTAGAATCTAGAGGTGATTCCATCATAGTTATCGGACAGGAGTCTTGGCTTCAAGATAACGCTGTTGAATACGGAAAATTTGACGGCACCGGAGTGGTCTTTATTGCTCCCAATTATTACTCGCCTAGCAATCCGGCCTTTTTGAATTTCCGTTCATCGTACATCAATAAGCATGGAATGATGCCACCAGATAATGCCATAAAAGGTTATGAAGTAATGATGAACATTGGGAGGGCGCTGCAGCTATATGGCAATTACTTTCAAGATGGATTGTTCGTAGCTGGAGTGTTGCCGGGTGTACTTACGTCTGGTTACCTACTGCAGCCTAGCCGCGACAACGGATTGGTTCCTTTTGTTCACTTCAAAGAGGGGCAATTGAGGGTGATCAAATAGCTTTTTTTTGATTCAAATTGATTGAAATACTTACACATCAATTAGTTGTAAGTCCGTTTTTAATTACCTTTCGTGTTAATTGGATATCCAAGGAGTCTTTCAACCTTTTTTGGGAAGCTTCTTTTTAGTTAAATTGGCGTATAATGAATAACTCTATGAACAGGTTCCTGATTTTTTGCCTGCCGCTGTTGCTTCCGTTTTCAATGTTCGCTCAGGACAATAAAGAGAAGCCCGCGGTCACTTATGAGGAACTTTATGACGAACCTTATTCTGTCAATAAGCTTTTTATTGGGATTCAGCCACTGTATGGCGAGCTTTTCGCCACCAATGCAAATGCAGGGTTTGGGGTAGAAGCAAGTTATTATTACAAGGACAAACTTGACTTCAAAGCTCATTTTAGGAAGACCTATAGCAGCAATTTTTTTGACTTCAACCGACAGGCCGCTCTCGACAATAGTGATTTGGATTTCAGCAACAAGCCCCAAATTTTTAACTATTTCGAGCTCGGTGGAACCTATCACATTAAAGATTTTGACGAAACAGGCAAGACGAAGATGGTTCTCTACAAGAAGAGTTTCCGTGGTAACCGATGGGCTGCCAACGTGCCTCTTCGGGCGGAAGTGCCGTGTAAGGTGAGAAAAATCTATGGGGTTAGGTTAGGCGGAATACATTGGAAAAGTACGGTTGATTTAAATCGCGCGTTGAAAGAACAAAAGCTCTCCAACGCTGATTTGGTAAATAGCAACGGAGAAGGACTGCTTCCCCTAGACCCCAATACTGGTGCAGTTAGGAATGTAGCGGTTTTCAGTAATCTATCGACCACCAATATTTACATCGGAGGATCAGCAGCTTGGTTTAGAAATGTTGCCGTTAGTTTTGATAAATATGAAGAAGGCCTTGACGATGGATTGTTGACGTTGTTTTTTGATGTGATTTTTGCGCCAGGTTTAACACTAGATCCTGTTACTTATTTAGGACAAGACTATTCAACAAATGCTGTCAAAACCAGTTCGTTTGGATTTCGTGCAGGCATTGATGGCAAATTCAATCGCACCATGAGCTGGTCTTATGGCGGTGAAGTTGGTATACGGCCTTCTATTGCCGGTCAGGGTTTTTACATGATGTTTAAAATTGCTTTCCCTGTTTTTGGCACCAACCTCGACTACAAAGTCGAATCATTTGGCAAGTAATTTTTGGTAGAATGGCCTTTGATCTGCTGATCGAAAATATCAAGGGTCTGGTTCAGGTGAGAGATTCAACACCCACTTTTCTGTGTGGTGCTTCGATGTGCAATTTGCCTATACTTTCCAATGCTTATTTGGCAGTTAAAGACGGACTGATTGCAGACTACGGTGTGCAGGAAGACGCTCCCGCAGATGCCACCGAAAGGGTAGATGCTTCGGGCAAATTTGTGTTACCCAGTTTTGTTGACAGCCATACACATCTTGTGTTTGCAGCTACACGCGAGGAGGAATTTGTGCTGAAGATCAAAGGCGCCAGCTATGAGGAAATTGCAGCGTCCGGTGGAGGCATACTCAACTCAGCGAAAAAACTGCAGGCTATTTCTGAGCAAGAGTTGTTTGATCGCTCAATGCCCAGGGCTATTGAAATTATCCAATCAGGGACATGTGCCGTGGAGATTAAGAGCGGCTACGGACTTACCGTGAAAGACGAAATCAAGATGTTGCGGGTCGCAAAGAAAATCGGAGTGGAAACAGGGCTGACAGTAAAGACCACTTTTTTGGGCGCGCACGCAGTGCCCAAAGAAATGACCAAACCCAATTACCTAAGATTGATTTTAGAAGAAATGATTCCGGCCGTTGCCGATGAAAAACTGGCCGATTATATTGATGTCTTTTGTGAAGATGGTTTTTTCAGTCGCGAAGAAACAATGTCAATTATAGAACAAGGAAAAAAATTCGGGATGAAACCCCGTATCCATGCCAATCAACTTTCCAGATCAGGTGGCGTGCAGGTAGGTGTGGCCACAAAGGCGTTGAGTGTAGATCATTTGGAAAATATAGGTGACGAGGAGATTGAGCTACTCAAAAATACACAAGTGATGCCGACCGCTTTGCCTTTTGCTGCCTTCTTTCTTGGGTTACCCTTTCCACCGATTCGCAAAATGTTGAATGCGGGGTTGCCCATCGCAGTTGCATCGGATTACAATCCCGGGAGTTCTCCCAGTGGCAGTATGCCGTTGATGTTTTCGCTTGCATGCATAAAAATGAAAATGACGCCCGAAGAAGCATTTAATGCTGTAACTATTAACACATCCAGTTGTTTGGAATTGTTGGGTACGCATGGAAGTATCACGAAAGCGAAGAAGGCAAACCTGATTATTACTAAGTCAGCTCCTTCATTCGCTTATTTGCCGTATCGCCTTGGCTATGATTGGATTGATCAGATTATTTTAAACGGAAAAAGAATTAGCTATAAATGATTTCATTGGGAGAAGAACTGAAGCCTTTGCTTCGCGATGTGGCCGACTTTCCAAAGCCGGGTATTTTATTTAAAGACATTACGCCTCTACTTGCTAATCCATCTGCGCGCGAACGCGTGGTCGATGCCATTGCTAATCATTTCAAGAACCACCAGATTGATGCAATAGCGGGAGTGGAGGCTCGTGGCTTTATTTTTGGTTCACTGATCGCACAAAAGATGGCCATCCCATTCATTCCCATTCGCAAGGCGGGTAAGCTCCCCTATAAAAAAATAAAGGAAGAATATGCCCTTGAATATGGGACTGCTTCGATTGAAATGCATGTAGATGCAGTCTCTAATGGAACAAGGGTTTTATTGCACGATGACCTGCTAGCTACAGGGGGCACGGCTACCGCAGCCGGCAATATGATCCAGCGACTGGGTGCAATTGTGGCGGGCTACTCATTTATAATAAATCTCGGTTTTCTGCCCGGAGATGCCCTATTGCAAAACAGATTTAACGTTAAGCCGCACTACTTAATCAGTTTCTAACCTTGGTTTTTTTTACAACTATCGCAACTTTACGCTGATTTTTCTGTTTTATTCTGTTAATGAGTGATTTGATCAAGATTCCGATGTTTCCCCTGACTATTTTCCCACTACCTGGGGAGATGGTTCCCCTCCATATTTTTGAGCCTCGCTACCGTCAACTGTTGGATGATGCAGAGACAAAGGATATAAGTTTTGGCATTTACTTTAACCATACACTCAACAGTGAGAAGTTTGGGGCGTTGGTAAAATTGGAGAGCATCATTAAGCGGTATCCCAGTGGCGAGTCCGACATCATCGTCAAGTGCATTGATCTGTTTGTGATGGATACACTCTATCGCACGTTCAGGGACAAGTTGTACCCGGGTGGCGATGTGGCGATGATGAAAACAGACATGCATGCACCCACTTCAGTAAAGTTGACAGAGAAGTATAAAGAGTATGCAGCTCAAATGAACATTACTCCGTCAACAAAAAACATTTCGATATACCATATCGCTAACGATCTGAGTATGGATTTTGAAAGCAAATTGAAATTTGTTTCTGCAGAAGACGAGCGGAAGGAAAGCTTTTTGTTCAATCAATTGACGTATCACCATCAGCTTCTTCTACAGGCTGAAAAATCGAAAGATGTTTTTCATCTAAACTAGGGTTTCTGTTGTAGTCCATGTTTGCGTCATGGTGGAGTACCGCAATGACATGCAAACTGGCGCAAAGTCTCTCTTTCCTTTTAAAAATCAATGCAATCGAGTTCGGAATTAATTCTTCCTTCCTTTTTCATTTTCTCATTTTTCCCCTTCGTTCTGGTGGGTATTTAATTTTGCTTTTGACGTTGACTTTATGCAAACGATTTTTTCGATTTAAAATCAAGTTTACTTACAACTTTCGACCTTGCATGGGTGAGCCCCGTACATTTGCATCATAAACAAAACGAAAAAACAAATTATGAAAACGAAGTCAATTGTATTAAGCGTAATGATGGTGTTGGTCAGCGTGTTTACATTCGCTATTGATCCAAGCAACTCGCAACTTGTAGTATTGAATACGAATACAACAGGTGTTTTTAAGGTGATTTATCATCAACCAGGTCAGAACAGCGTAGCGTTCAAAGTATATAACCAACAAGGCGAAATCGTGTTTGCTGATTACATCAGATCTTCAAACGGTTTTATCCGTCCATTGAATTTCTTAGGAATGGAATCAGGCGCCTACAAAGTTGAGTTGAAATCAGGTAATCAGGTTACTGAGCAAATGATCACCTATTCTACTGCATCGACTGAGGAAAAAGTAATTAACGGAACTATGAAGTCTATTCACGTTTCAAAGCTAGCAGGCGAGAACAAGTATTTGTTGGCGATCTCTAACCAGGGGACTAACCGTGTAAACGTTCGCATCTTTAACGGCAACAAAGAAATGGTGTACAACAGAAACATGAACATTAACGGTGACTTGGGCGTGGTATATAGCCTGAAGCAGTTAGTGGGCACTCCTACATTCGAAGTGAGTGACAAGAATGTAACTGCATCAGTTACAAAATAAGATTACTAATAGATAGAAGAAAAGAAAGCTCCGGTCGGAGCTTTCTTTTTTTTTGCTTACATATTTCTTCGATACTGCCCACCCACTTCAAATAACGCCCTCGTTATCTGTCCCAGCGAGCAAACTTTGGCCGCTTCCATCAATTCAATAAAGATATTTTTGTTTTGAACAGCAGCCTCCTGCACTTTATTGATGGATATATCAATTTTATTTCCCTGGAATGCATGAAGATTTCGCAACATTTTGATCTGGTATTCTTTCTCTTCGGTGGTGGCACGAATGACTTCACCCGGAATAATGGTTGGAGAGCCTTGCGAGCTCAAGAAAGTATTCACTCCGATAATCGGATATTCACCTGTGTGCTTCAAGGTCTCGTAATACAAACTCTTTTTCTGAATTTTTCCGCGCTGGTACATGGTCTCCATTGCACCCAACACGCCACCGCGCTCCGTGATTTTGTCAAATTCCAACAGGACAGCTTCTTCCACTAAGTCAGTAAGTTCTTCAATGATGAACGAACCCTGCAACGGGTTTTCATTTTTAGCTAAGCCCAATTCTTTGTTAATAATCAACTGAATAGCCATCGCTCTGCGAACCGATCCTTCCGTAGGGGTGGTGATCGCTTCATCGTAGGCGTTCGTGTGCAGCGAATTACAGTTGTCATAAATCGCATACAGCGCTTGTAACGTGGTGCGGATATCGTTGAAGTCAATTTCTTGCGCATGCAATGAGCGACCCGAAGTTTGAATATGATACTTCATCATTTGGCTGCGTGCATTGGCCCCGTATTTTTCGCGCATGGCCTTTGCCCAAATCCTCCGCGCTACTCTGCCAATCACGGCATATTCAGGATCGATGCCATTCGAGAAAAAGAACGATAGGTTAGGGGCAAACTCGTTGATGTCCATCCCTCGACTCAAATAATATTCCACGTACGTGAAACCATTTGAAAGTGTAAATGCCAACTGTGTGATGGGATTCGCACCTGCCTCGGCAATGTGGTAGCCGGAGATCGAGACCGAATAAAAGTTCCGAACGCTCTTGTCAATAAAGTACTGTTGTACATCGCCCATCAGTCGCAAGGCAAACTCCGTTGAGAAGATGCACGTGTTCTGTGCCTGGTCTTCTTTTAAAATATCAGCTTGCACCGTGCCACGTACTTGTGTGAGGGTGTCTGCTTTGATTTTTTCGTAAACGTCTTTAGGCAACACATGATCTCCGGTGGTGCCAAGCAGCATTAATCCCAATCCACTATTTCCTTCCGGCAGTTCTCCCTGATAAGCAGGAGCATCTCCTTTGGCGTACATCGCGTTGATTTTTTTTCTCACCTCATCTTCCAACCCGTTTTTCTTTATATAGATTTCGCACTGCTGGTCGATGGCCGCATTCATGAAGTAGGCGAGTAGCATGGGTGCAGGACCGTTGATTGTCATCGATACCGAAGTCTTCGGATCAGACAGATCAAAGCCGCTGTATAATTTCTTGGCGTCATCTAAGCAGCAAATGGAAACACCCGAGTTGCCGATCTTTCCATAAATATCCGGCCGGTAGTCTGGATCATTTCCATAAAGTGTTACCGAGTCAAAGGCAGTCGATAACCTTTTCGCGGGCATCGACTTACTCACATAATGAAAGCGTCTGTTGGTTCGCTCGGGGCCGCCTTCGCCTGCAAACATGCGGGTAGGGTCTTCGCCTTCCCGCTTGAACGGATAAATCCCGGACGTGTAGGGAAATTCTCCTGGCACATTTTCCTGCAACATCCATTTCAATAAATCGCCCCACGCTTGGTAAGAAGGTAAAACTACTTTTGGTATTTGCGAGTGCGACAGCGATTCGGTGTGTGTTTGAATGGCGAGCTCTTTATCTCTTACTTTAAACTTGAACAATGGCGCTTTGTATTTTTGCACTTTGGTCGGCCATTCTTCAATCAGTTTCCAGTTCTTCGGACTAAGGCTCAAGCGCAGATTACTTTCTTCACTTTCCAATTCTGCTTTGCTCTTGAGCAGCGACTTCACTTTGTCAATCGCATATAAATTCTGCGCCACTTCCGATTGCTCGTTTACCCAATGATCGTATTTCCGATTCGTCTCTGATATCTCGCTGAGGTAGCGCGTGCGGTGCGGAGGTATCACAAAAATCTTCTCACTCATTTCGCGGGTGATCTCAAATGACGAGATCAAATCTGCATTCGTCTTCGCGTTGAGCGTATCAATTAAATGCTTGTAGAGTTGGTTCGTGCCAGGGTCGTTGAACTGCGAAGCGATCGTGCCGTATACCGGCATGTCTTCCGGTTTTTTGTCCCAGAGATTATGATTGCGTTGATATTGTTTTTTTACATCGCGCAGGGCATCCAAGGCACCACGCTTATCAAATTTGTTCAGGGCTATTACATCGGCAAAATCGAGCATGTCGATTTTTTCCAATTGCGTAGCGGCACCATACTCTGGTGTCATCACATAGAGCGACACATCGCTGTGATCAAGTATTTCCGTATCGCTCTGCCCAATACCCGATGTCTCTAAAATAATAATATCAAAACCTGCGGCTTTCAGCACTTGCACTGCCTCCTTCACATAAGCCGACAGCGCCAGATTACTTTGGCGCGTAGCCAGCGAGCGCATGTACACGCGAGAGTTGTTGATGGCGTTCATGCGGATACGATCGCCCAATAGTGCACCACCCGTTTTGCGTTTCGATGGATCTACCGAAATCAATCCAATCTTTTTGTCTTTAAAGTCAATCAAAAATCTCCTCACAATTTCATCCACCATGGAAGATTTGCCCGAGCCGCCTGTGCCAGTGATACCGAGTACTGGTGCTTTGGACAACGCAGCCTTTTTGTTAATTTCTTCAAATGCTTTTTTATGATTATCGAAGTAGTTTTCAGCGCCCGAGATGTATTGAGCAATTCGTACATTATTGTCGATGGTCAATGGACCATGGTCAATGGTCTTGCCGGTAGCATAATCGCTCCGCTCCACCAAATCATTGATCATTCCTTGCAAGCCCATGGCGCGTCCATCATCGGGCGAATAAATTTTTGTGATGCCGTAGTCCATCAACTCTTTGATTTCATCGGGCAAGATCACGCCACCGCCACCGCCAAATATTTTGATGTGACTCGCGCCCTTTTCTTGCAGCAAGTCATACATGTATTTAAAGTATTCTGTGTGGCCGCCCTGGTAGCTCGTCATCGCGATGGCCTGCGCATCTTCTTGTATGGCCGTGTTCACCACTTCTTCCACACTGCGGTCGTGGCCGAGGTGAATCACCTCTACGCCCGTGGCCTGAATGATCCTGCGCATGATGTTGATGGCCGCATCGTGCCCATCAAACAAACTGGCAGCAGTAACGATGCGCACTTTGTTTTTGGGTTTGTACGGCTCGGGCGCGGTATGCCCGGCCATGGAAACGGATTTCTCTTTTTTCTCGGAAGTAGCAGCAGCCATCGGAATGCGGTTTTAGGCTTCAAAAGTACGGATAACGCGTTTATTTAGCTAACGGGTGGTAGCTTCTTAACCACCTGTCAGCCTGAGCCTGTCGAAGGCTTGTCGAAGGCGGACTTGTTCCTAGTCGTCAGACCGCTATGAATTCTCGCAACAAGTGGTCAGACGACTTTGGTTTTGTTTGGGCTTGCCCAACGAAGCCGTGGCGGAGTTGGACGGCCTGCCACTCGAGGCGAGGTTGCACCGCGCCCTTGCCTTTGTTGGTGTTCTTCACCAACAAACATCATAATATTTTCAGTATCACGGAAGGTTTTTCAACTTCGCAAGTTTTGCACATTTCCGATTGCTTGCATCCATTACTTTTGGTAAAAAAAATGAAAAAGTACTTGATCATTGCACTGATACTGCTTGCCTATACATCAATAGCTCAAAACAACTCAACTAACAAACCAATTGCTATGGAAACTATTTCACCAAACATTTTTGTCAATGACATTCACGCTACTGTTGAATTCTATCAAATTCTTGGATTCACTGTTTTAACCGCTGTGCCTGAGCAGAAGAACCCTATCTTTGTTATGATGGCTTGCGGAAGTGTAACTTTTATGTTTCAAACATTTGCCAGTATCGAAAACACTTTACCAGTGGTTAACAGAAGCAATGGCGGTTCTTTGCTGCTATATATTAAAGTGAAAAATATTCGTGTATTCTTTGAGAAGATAAATGACAAGGTTACCGTTTTGCACGGACTGGAAAAAACATTTTATGGCGCCACCGAGTTTTCAATTAAAGACAATAACAATTACATGTTAACTTTTGCAGAAGATGAATGACTCAACGAATCGCCTGGACATTTTAACCACGGAGAAAAGAAAGTTGAGGGCGAACAAGATCAAGCTGAGTGAAATCCATCACCATTCTACGGAAAATCTACGAGCTATTTTGGGCATCTCGAAAATACGGGCGATGGAACTTAAAGCACTTTCCGAATTTCAAACCATCCCTTCTATTGGAATCCGGTTTGCCCTGGATCTTATTTCATTGGGTTTCTACTCGATTCAAGAGCTCAAAGGAAAAGACCCAGCTAAACTTGTCGACCGACTTGAGCGTCAATTAGGTGCCTGGATTGATCCATGTGTTGAAGACCAAGTGCGTCTTTGCGTTCATTATACTAAGCATTTTGACAACCGCGTGAATTGGTGGGATTTTACAAAAGAGCGGAAAGCCTTTCGACAGCAATACGGTTATCCAGCCAGCCGGCCGAAAACACCTTGGCATCAATTGGAAAAATACAATCCGACCAATAGAATTAAAGCCCAAAATGAAATCACAAAAAAAGATTTGAAAAACAAGCTAAAACTTGCTCTTAAATTTATGCGAGAGAATTTAAAAAGCGGAGTTACTTTGGCACAATTGGCGGACACGGCCAGTCTATCACCCTTTCATTTTCACCGGTTGTTTAAGAGTGTCTACGAACTAACACCACTTCAATACTTTATTCGTCTTCGCATGAAAGAAGTATGCAAGCTTCTTACAAAAACAAAGAGGCCCATTTCTTTCGTTGGAACTGCTTGTGGGTTTGAAGATCAGAGTTCTTTCATACGACTTTTCAAAAAGGAATTTAAGTTAACTCCACTTGCTTATCGCAAAATAAAAAGTGGCGTACTGAGATAGAGTGTAAGTTTTCGCTAAAAACTTGGACTAACTGAAATAAAACATCAACCATGGACTTGACTCGGCTTTGACTCCTTCGCAGCGGAGTCTCCCATTTCGGAGAATCCGCGTAAAACAGAACTGTCAACGCGTTGTTAACGTAACGACTAGAGACAAATAGAGAGATAGGTGAAGAAATAGTAGCAAACGAAAGGCGCGAAGCCCCGAGGCGGAGACTACATGAAGAATTTAATTTCCGTATTTTATTCTTTTTCTTCAACATTGGCAGATGAGTTGGACGATACGCCAGAAATGTTGAATCGTGTCTCCAAGATTGAATAGGCTGATTGATGGTGATAAGCATTTTTTCCTATAATCAGAATGGGAGTTTCAAGTACGAGTAAGTTATTACAAATAAGCGTTAACATGTCGTTTGGGCTCATCGAGTCCAGTCCTTCTTTTGTCTCTCCTTTAATTGTGTCCATATAGGATTGATCAATAAGGTCTTTTATTTCTACTTTCATTTTATTGGCAATTTCTGCCAATTGAGTTTCAGTAAGAGTTTCTCTTTTTAAATCGATGGTTTTAGTTTTGAATGTTGAAATGGTTTCAACAAAGGCTCTCATTTTCTTGTCTTTATCCTTATTGGAATGAAAGATGAGCGTTATTTCGTTTGGCTGGTTTTCTATCATAACGATTTTCTTTTTTATGCTTTATAACGAATGCCTGCTTTCATTTAATTTGTTTGTGCATCAGTGACGATACAATCTAGTGGGCACCTTAGAAAGCATCATCTGCATCTTACAAGCCAGTCTGTGAAACCTTTTAATCACTACGTATATAGGTGATTGGATTACATAAAGTGGGGTAATAGAAAGCTTATGTAGAGGAAATTCAACACTCTTTCGCAGCGGAGTCTCCGCCTCGGGACTCCGCGTATTGTGAAACTTGTTTAAATTAAACTGATGAGACTTTCACTGACAATTTTATTATTTTTATTTTTGCTCACGCACAACCAACAAGTATGGTAACTCAAGAAAGATTGGAAATACCTAAGATAAACTATGACGGCACAGGGGAGTTGATCATTACTGCTTCATCAACTTCTTCAAAGCACGACTTCGACTTTTTTGAAGGTAAGTGGAAACTTCATAACAGGAAATTAAAAACACGTTTAAATAACTGCAACGAATGGACAGAATTTGAATCGACACAAGAAATGTATAAAGTACTAAATGGGATTGGCAATATTGATAATTTCCTCGCAACATTTGACGGTGTGCCTTTCGAAGGAATGTCTGTTAGACTCTTTAGCCCAAAGACAAGGTTGTGGAGTATCTATTGGGCTGACTCAAACGAAGGCGTATTACAGCCGGCCGTGGTAGGTTCATTTGAAAACAATGTTGGTCACTTTTTTACAAGAGACATCTTTAATGGTAAGAAAATAATAGTTGTATTTCGATGGGACATTAGAGACAAAGAAAACCCAATTTGGAGCCAGGCTTTTTCAGCCGACAGTGGTATAACATGGGAATGGAATTGGTTTATGTATATGAGCAAGATGGAAAAGAACTGATGTAAACTCCTCCTTTGTTAGTCTTATGCGCAAGCGCTGCCGCGTTTGGTTCACCAACAAACGAATTGAACGTCAATATCCGAAGCTTTCGTTAATTTTTATACAATCAACTGAATGGTGCTAAATCGCTAGCATTAACTCAAAATAGAGTAATTTAGAGATCGAATTAACTTCAGCCTCTCCAAGACGGGCTATTATACATTGTAAGAAAGAATTTTGAATGCAATGAGAGTAATGAAAGGGCAAGTACTTCAACGGGTAGGCGAGCTAAATACAAAAGTTTTTGGCGTTGAAACCGGATTGCTAAGAAGCTACACCATTGACGAGAAGGGGAAGGAACACATTTTTGCTTTTGCCAATGAAGGCTGGACCATCGCAGACCTTTGTGAAGTAACTGACCCATGTGAGTTGTTTATTGATGCGTTAGAGGACTCCACTATTACCGTTATCGATAAAGAGGAAAGGAAAAAGCAAGTTGATATTAACACAGTGGTGAACCGTATCTTTGTTTTACAAAAAAGGGTCATTATGTTGATGAGTGCTTCTGCTTTGGAGCGGTACCAGCATTTTTTGAAAACATACCCCAATATTGTTCAAAGAGTGTCGCAAAAAATGATAGCCTCTTACCTAGGAGTAACTCCTGAAGCGCTAAGCAGAGTTAGAAAAGAGCTGTCCAAAGCCGCATAATACTTCATTTCTTGATCTAGATCAATGCCTGACTTTTCAAAGGATATCACCTTTGTGTCACCAATTTTGAGGTGAAGTCGGTTTTTAGTGTCTAAAAGTTTTATCATTAATTATTCAAAATTCACGGGCTAAAGTCGTGATGTTAATTACAATAGCATGGAAAAGTACGTCCAACTACTCATTACATCCTACGAGAACTACGCGAATTACTTCATAGGTGAAATTTTCCATCCTTCATGGGGTAATTATTTTTATTGGCTCATTGGCATCTCGTTGTTTTTTTGGTTGCTCGAGATTGCCTTCCCCTGGCGAACTGAACAAGGCACCATTCGCAAAGACTTTTGGTTGGATAGCTTCTATATGTTTTTCAATTTCTTTTTGTTTTCATTGGTTGGCTACGCTGCTATATCCAATGTGGTTTCTACAGCTTTCAACGATGTCCTTTTTACAGTCTTCGGTTGGCGTAATATGGTCGCCATCAATGTGGGAAATCTGCCGGTGTGGGCGCAATTACTGACCCTGTTTTTGATCCGCGATTTTATTCAATGGAATATTCACCGCCTTTTACATCGCTTTGATTGGATGTGGCAATTCCATAAAGTGCATCATAGTGTTGAAGAAATGGGTTTTGCGGCACATCTGCGTTTTCATTGGATGGAAAATATTTTCTATCGAACAATTGAATTCATACCCCTCAGTATGATCGGCTTTGGGATTCAAGATTTTCTGCTGGTTCATTTATTTACCATAAGTTGGGGTCATTTTAATCATTCCAATATCCGCGTGCCGTTGGGTTTTTTAAAATACATTTTCAACAATCCACAAATGCATTTATGGCACCATGCCCAGCACGTTTCGAATCGGTATGGTGTCAATTTCGGATTAACGTTGTCTGTATGGGACTATCTCTTTGGCACAGACTATATCCCACACGAAGGCAAAGATGAAAAATTAGGTTTCGACAAACTGGAAGAATTCCCCAAAACGTTTTTGGGTCAAATTATGTATCCATTAAAAAAATAATGATGATTAAGCAAATAACGGCTACGAGCTTTTTGGCTCTGATTTTAATTCAGGGCTCTGCACAAACGCCCAATGCACGTCCACGGAGTCAAAGCGCCAAGCTTGATAAGACACTGCGGGCAATGCTCCATTTTTCGGTGCCAACCATCAGCGTAGATTCGCTGAAAAAGATGAATGACAGGATATTGCTTGACGCAAGAGAACAAAAAGAATTTGATGTAAGCCATATTCCCAGTGCTCAATATTGTGGTTACGACCATTTCGACCCCTCTGTATTGGCTGGAATTCCGAAGGATAAAAGGATAGTAGTGTATTGTTCAATAGGCGTGCGGTCTGAAAAAATTGCCAAAAAAATAAAAGCGATGGGCTATTCTCAAGTCGCAAATCTGTATGGCGGCCAGTTTGAATGGGGCAATTCCGGAAATGGTGCTGTTGACAAAACAGGTAGTAAGACGAGAAAAGTGCACGCGTACAATCGTCTTTGGTCTATCTTCCTGGATGGGGATAAGGTGGAAAAGATTTGGTAACAGTTAACTTGATTTGACTTTCTGATTATGATGTGGTCATCATAGCAGGGCTAAAATATTCTCTCCATGCTTTTGAAATATTAAACAGACAAAATGAAAGAAGTAGCTGAAAACGTATTCCAAATTCCATTAATGCCAAGAAGCGGGATTAATTGTTATGTAATTGATGATATCCTTATTGATTCAGGCATCAGAAGCTCAGGCACCAAAATTTTAAAAGCAATCAAAGACTTTGCAATAACAAAGCATGTATTGACACATGCTCATGCCGACCATCAAGGCAGCAGTGACTTTATATGCAACACATTAAACATTCCTCTTTGGACATCTGAACTTGAAAAGGAGAATGCAGAATCAGGTAAGGTTACTTACGAATACCCGAATCGCAATAGTCTGATCGCTCAGTTTCAACAAAAGTATTGGGCAGGGAAGGGGCATACCGTATCACATGTGCTTAAAGAGGGTGACGCAGTGGGAAGTTTCACGGTGATAAACACACCGGGGCATTCAAAAGGACATATTTCTTTTTTCAGAGAAAGAGATGGAGTTATGATAGTTGGTGATGCGCTTGTAAATATGAATTTGATAACCACGCTCGTTGGTTTAGATCAGCCTCCGAATGCATTTACCACAGACAAGAAAAGAAACATTAAATCCATAAAAAAAATATATGATTTAAAGCCAAAAATTCTTTGCTTCGGACATGGGCCTGTTTTGTTTGACAAAGGGCAATTAGAAAACATTGTTATTAAAATCAGATGATTAACAGTTGCACGACCAGCTTTTAGGCCGAACATTATCCTTAAAAAATTCAATTGTGAAAATAGAGAATCAATCCGACCAGGAAACATTTTTTGGGCTGAAATCGAAGGATACCTTGGCCTACGAAGTTCTATATAAATTTTATTACCCTTCTGTAAAGAACTTTATCTTAAAGAATAGTGGCACTGAAGAGGATGCCAAAGATATTTTTCAAGAAACCATCATTGTGTTATTGGAAAAAGTACCCAAAGATGATTTTAATTTGACCTCTTCGTTGAAGACGTTCATCTTTGCCATTAGCAGCAATCTTTGGTTAAAGCGTTTACGTGATACAAATAAAATAGTTAAAGCCGAAGTAGGTGTTTATGAAAAATACCTAACTGACTATGAAGATGCGGAACAGGAAATTCACCATGCTAACTCCAACAAGGTATTAGGCGTCTTTAAAATGATTACGAATAAGTGTATCACACTCTTGAAAGCCATTTTTTATGACGAAAAGAATATTGATACCGTTACAAAAGAATTTGGATATACGACCAAACACAATGCGCAAAATCAAAAGTTTAAATGCCTGGAACAAGCGAGAAAGGGCACTGATAATTTGAATTAGGTCTGCTATTGGCTAATGCATTAAGCGAACTATTGGAATGGTTCGCTTTTTTATTTTATGGCGGGTGATTTTGGTAGAAGGCTTGGTATTAAGTTGTATAAAACAACTAAAACTAAGAAACCATGAAAAAACAAACTAAGATCATTCTATGCTTACTATCGGTAGTGTTAATGGGAATGTGTACGTATTACTTTTTTGGGTAACCTTTTAAATTAATGTAATCATGAATGAGTTAGTAAATGTCTGGGGAATCAATGAATACGAAGGAGATGGAGTCACCTGCCCCATAGTTCCAGCAAACTTACCTTGGTATAAAAAAGTAGCCTTAACATTTTTCAGGTTTGGGATATGCCCAATGTGCGTGACCATGAGCGTGACGTATAAAGTAGCTCAGGTATTGGGTCTTAAAAAATTGATGAAAAAACTGGGGAGTTGATTCAAATCAAGAAGGGGTAGCAATTTAGCTACCCCTATCTTTAGTTTCACAGCAAAAGGGCCTCGTAGGATTCCGTGATAGCGTTTACGGGACAGTTGCTCAGATAAGTATGCCTTGTTCACAAGTTTATGGATCACGTCCAGGAGCTGGGCTTGCGCAAGGTTCTACTAACTATAATGAGACCGAAAACCAAATAGAAGAGCGAATGGTGCAAGCGTTTTAAAAGCCAACTTTTGAAGCGTCCAACTTGGTTTGGTTAACCGAATCTCGTTTTTATGAGCTAGCATAATCAATGCGGCATGAAAAATATTTGGAATACCCCTCTCGTTTAATTTGCTATCCCTTGACAGAGCAAAGAAAGTTTGAAACAGTTGATCTATTTTCATTGCGGGAGTAAACTCCTGAATATACCGAGCTTCAATTTTTCCAGAATTCCAAAAGAGGTGAGGAACATTTTTGGGAACCGAGATGCTGTCACCAGCAGAAACGGTTTTCTCTTGGCCGTTCACTGAAAAAGTAAGCTCGCCTGAGATTATTTTGAATCTATTCTCCTGAAGAGGATGAATATGTTCTGGTTCTCTTAATAAGGTTACCGGGCTGTAACAGTCTATCTGAAGAAGGGAGCCTTCCGTTTCGGCTCCCGTTTTTAGAAATGTCATTTGTTGTCCTGTTCGATGATTAACTATGATGTCGCCTTGCTTTGTCATGACATTGATTTTTGTAGGTGATTTTTAGTTGCCGGACGCCATATAGTCTTCGAGCTTGTATTTACCGATATAGGGAATAATATCACCTCCTATGTAGAGGTGTCCTTTGTATTCTTTTACGGCTCCGGTTTCGGGCGTAAATTTTCCTGTGGTGTCAAAAAGAGTGCTGATTACTTTTCCGTCTTCTGAAATGTTCAACACGATCCCAAATAACTCTTGTTTAGGTTGCAGAAAATTTGGAAGGCCATAGACAAACTTTTTCATGCCTGGTTTAGGATGAATATTGTCTAGCGCATCGTTTCTTTTCGTAGAGAATCCTAACCAATAGCTTCCATTGTCACGGATGGAAATACCATTTGGAAAACCCGGTAGATTATCCATAAACACATCCGTTTTTCCTTTATTATCTCCTTTTAACCAATACCTTAGAACTCTATATTTTTCAGTTTCCGTCATTAAGAGGTGACTTTCATCTTGACTTAGTACCACTCCATTTCCAAAATAGGTTCCGTCAATGAGTGTTTCAACTTTATGTGTTGCAGGGTTGTAACAATACAAACCACCCGTAGGGCGTATTTCCAAGATAAGTTTTCTTCCATATTTTACACTGTAGGCAGATTCAGAAGATGTATTGGAAAAATAGATCTTTCCATCTGATGCAATATCTAATCCATTAGGAATAAGGAAGGGTTTTCCTTTGTCATCTTTGTTGGCTAATACAGTAACCTTTTTATCGGGAGCGATACTTATAAGACCAAGTTTATGACTGAGTGCAATCAGATTTCCTTTGGTATCAAAATGAAGCCCTGAAACCCACGAATGGGTGTTGAGAAAAATTTCAACTTTCCCTGACTGATCGATCTTTAGTATCCTTCCGTCACTAAAATCATACTCTTTACTATGCACACCACAATACAAGTTCCCTTCCGTATCAAAAACGATATCCTCCGGTCCATACCAACCATTGAGGGAAATCTTTTCGATTGAGCTCAATTTTTCATTTAGAGTTAGGCTGCCAGTAAATGGAGGTTTGGTCTCGGGTTTCCATGCCAGAGGATGGATTGCACACGATTCAAACAACATTATTCCTGCAATAAATAAGATGGGCAGTGAAATGGCCATCGCTGTTTTTGTTTTTTTCATAGTCTTATGCGGTTTAATTATGCACAAGAGTACGAGCTTGCCGGTGCGGTTGCATTAACATAGTTTAAGAAGTGAGAAAAGAGCCTATTTGCTAGCCTGTGGATGGCGAATGCGGCTTAATTGGATAGGAGTAATGCCGAGATAGGAGGCCACATGGTATTGTGCCATGTGCTGTTCAATCCCCGGAAATTCTTTTTGAAAAATTTCATAGCGCTCGGTAGCGTTCAATAAAACAATTTCGAGTTCCTTTTTTTCTTTTTCCAAAAAATAATGCTCTGCCATTTTTCTCGCTGACCTTTCAAGATCAGGATGCATTTCATATCGACTTGTTAGTTCGTGATAGTTTAGCGTCCAGATCACACAATCTGTCATGGCTTGTTGTGGAATCTGGTTGGGGACGCCAGTGAGCAAGGAGGTATAGGCTCCAATAACTGATGGGGCGACAAAAAATTGTTTGTTGTATTCTTTTCCTTCCTTATTAATAAAATAGGCGCGAACAATACCCGATTCAAGGAAGGCAATTTTGCTGGCTGTTTCATTGGCATTGATGAAGTGTTGATGTTGAGCCAGCGTTTCCCGATGAAAAAGGGGTTCAAGTGCCACCCACGTTTGGTCAGTTAATGGAGAGATATGATTAAAGAAGGGTTTGAAGTTCATGCGAAGTATTTATTAAAGATAGATCATTTGAGGATTTAATCTATACAAACGATTAACCATCGTGCTTGTTTGTGATGCAACGCTCTGCCGCTTGCCCACAACACTATCAAGGGCGAGGCAGCTTTGTAAGGAATACGTTGTAACACCAAACACGAAGTCCCTTGCAGGTGACTCTCTTAAGAATGGAATCTTTAAAATGAAGGCTTGTATTTACTCGGGCTTAAACTTTTTCATCCATTGGGGATTACTCCAGTCAATAATATCGCCCGCCTTTGTTTTAAGGATCCCTTTACTGTTATACCAACCTTGCCAATAATGATAGGATAGATCTTTACCGGGCAATGGCTTTTCGGTTACCACATGACCCCGCATCTCGATGCGTCCGCTATCAACCGTGCGCACATACGAAACCACCGGATTATTCAGCAGCGTATAGTTGCCCAGCATTTTATCCCACAATTGTAAACCTTTACTATTAAAACAAACCACACGTTCACTGCCACCGCGATACCCGTTGGGATTATAGTTTAGCATAAACACATAAAAATTGCCAAGGCTATCTTGTGCAATGCATTGTGCTTCCACTTCTTCGAACTGTTTTTTCATACCCTTCCGCCAAAGTACTTTCCCGGTTTTAGTAAGCCTGATCAGCTCCAGGCCATTATCTCCGTCACCAAATCCAACGGCACCGCCATCTTTTGTCAGATTGACTCCCGCACCATAGGAAGCATGCCCCAGGAAATCAGCAAAATAAGTAGAAACGCCCAGGTGATATTTCCGAAGGGAATCCTGGGCCTGGGTAAAAGTAAGCTGCCCGAATGCGCTCGCGTTTACCAGTAAAAGAAAGTATAGAAGTGGTTTCATCGCTCAAGGTTATACGTTCAAGATACAAAGAATTCTTTTCATTCGGTTTTTCAAAACGGAGTATGCCCTTGTTGGTTGCCCATCTAAGAATTTTATTAAACAAGGACGGAGCGAAGTTATTAACTTGCACCCTATGGCGGAAGAATCCAATCTACGTAGGGAGTTGCTGTTGTCGGCTATTGGCCTCAGGGAGGTGATGATAGAAAGAAATTACATCGATCCTTTTGATAAAGATCTTTTTCATCGCTACACGTCAAAGGAATACCTCCATTCGCCCCATAAAGAAATGGACGAGGTGTACCGTATGTGTGAAGTGGTGCTGCTTCATAAAGCCACCGGCTTGCGGGCAGAATATCTCACTACAGAAAGTTATGAGGGCGATGAACTTCGCTACCGCGTACGGGATGTATTTATCATCACCACGGAAGGAAAGCGAACGGAAGCAACGGGCATCGATTTCAATAGGCACTTGTTTGTGACACCCGGTGGGGAAATTTCATTTGAAAAAGTAAAGCAGGATCATCGCGGTGACTGATTACTCCTTGTTATTGGTGGTCGCCTGACCAACCATTTATTAAAGTTGGTTTGTAGACAATACGTTATAACACCGAAAGCGCATTCCCAAAGAGAAGACTCTGCTAAGTACAACTAGGCATGCCATAAGCAAACCTTAAACACCTCTGCTAATCATTCACTATCTTTATAAAAACGTATGGAAAAACTATTAACCTATTTTGGCAACATAGGCTTTAAAGGTGCTGATCTAAAAAAAATTGTAGATTCATTTTCCCTGCAAGCATTTGAAAAGAATGATTTTGTAGTGGAATATGGTAAGACGAGTAAGCACATTGGTTTTATCAATAGCGGTCTTTTTCAATATTATATTTTGAAGGACGGGGAAGAAAGAACTCATTACATAAACATTGAGAATACGTGGTTTGCCTCCCTTCTTAGTTTTATAAGCGAAACTCCCGCACTGGAAAATTTCAGAGCACTTACCAACGGTAGTATTTATTTGATAAGTAAACCTAGTCTTAAGAAGTTAGTAAGCGAGGTGCCCGGTTTTAATGCCTTTTATATCGGCCTTTTAGAGCAATCGATTTGTGGCATAGACGCCAGTCGTATTGACCTCATTCTTCTTACCGCTGAGGAGCGCTATTTAAAGATGCTAACATCAGATCCTGAGCTTCTACAGCAAATCCCCTTACAATACCTCGCATCCATGCTTGGAGTAACACCCCGTCATCTAAGCCGAATCAGGAATTCTATCCGCTAATTGCATTTCTGGACATTTGTCCAGTAGAAGCCTTTATGGGCTTCCCACATTTGTATCGTCATTAAACAAAAGACGATATGAAAAAAAACACTAAAATCTCTATTTTATTCTGCGCAATAGTCTTGGCAGTTGCGGCATCAACAAGCGCTTACTCGCAAAGCCGGTTTTCAAAAAATGAACTAAGCATCAATGGCTTCAGGAATCCATCCGTGGGCCTTGAGTATCGCCACAAACAGTTATCCTACCATGCTGGGTATTATCCAACCGCTTTTGCGTCTGGAGAAACTACAAGCTTCCTAAAGATCGGTGCTACTGCCTGGTTTCTACCAGTAGGGAAAAAAGAAAACCCATCTTCCTTCTATGCTGGTGCATCCTACTTAAGGGGTTTTAACCGCGACTATGAAGACAAAAACGCGTTAGGTGTTGAGGCAGGTTTTCGTTGGATGGTGTGGAAAGGACTCAATTTACGAATTGGTGTAATTGGAGTGGCCGCAGAGGGTGAGCCTTTGCAGATCAATCCAACTCCTGGAATTAGTTATTCCTTCTTCTTCAAATAGAAAAACCAAACAATATGAAAACGAATAAAACACGGATCTTATTGATTTTATTCTTAACACTCTTATCTGGAAAAATTATGGCACAACATTCAATTGCATTTTCTTCGGCAACAGATTTGGCCGAGAAAATAAGGACTGGCGAGCTAAGCTCGTTTGATGTAGTATCAGCTTTTCTTAAACAAATTGAAGATCAGAATAGAACCTACAATGCTATCGTTTTAATTGATAAAGAAAAAGCCCTTGATAGGGCGCGGCAAGCTGACCTAGCATTATCAAAAGGTGAACTATGGGGGAAACTGCATGGGGTTCCGATTACCATAAAGGACAATTACCGAACAAAAGGATTAGCAACAACTGCCGGATATAAACCATTGAAGAATAATGTAGCTGATAATGATGCGGAAATTGTCAAATTGCTGAAAGCAGAAGGTGCAATAATTATCGGAAAAACTAACCTGTCGGTTCTTGCAATGGATATGCAATCTGACAATCCCATTTTCGGAAAAACAAACAATCCATGGGATAATACTAAAACCAGCGGAGGAAGTAGCGGAGGTTGCGCAGCAGCTTTAGCCACCGGGATGACTCCATTAAGCTTTGGCAACGATTTGGCTGGATCGATAAGACTGCCAGCCGCGTACTGTGGCGTATATGGTTTCAAACCATCGTTTGGCGTGGTGTCTCTTCATGGCATACAAACTGATCCAGCAGAAAAAGTAAATGGACTAAAATCATTGGCAGTTGCCGGACCGTTGGCAAGGAATATTCGCGACTTGGAATTGGCAATGAGTATTGTTGCCCAAACAACAAGTGATGATAGAAGACTTGTTCCATTGAACAATAACACCGATACAATTGATATTAAAACCTTAAAAATTGCATGGACAGATGAATTTGGCGGAGTGCCTGTTGATGTAGAGATCAAGCAACAACTGCAGCAGTATATTTCCCGATTAGAAAAAGCTGGTGCCACTGTTGTAAAAGTAACACCTGAAATAAATTTTAATTTGGCATGGAAAACATGGGGCAGTTTTGTTGGTATGCAAGGTGGATATAGCACTTCTAATTTTCTCAAGTGGTTGGGTTCGCCTTTCATGAAAGGTGTACTCAAAAATGTTCCCATGCACCAAAATGTTGTTAAACCAACTTCAGTTGAAAAATATATGAC